>CAVYGI010000006.1:0-467617 GCA_963767975.1 uncultured Verrucomicrobiae bacterium
TGTCTGGCGTACGCTTCGACCGATCGTATTGCTGGTTTAAGTTTGTGATATTTCTACTGCATTGAACAGGACGTAGCGTTGCTCAGCCTTGCTAACATTCTACAGAAATGCAATAAGTTGGATGATGCCGTACTCGCTACAGCTCTTGCTATGGACGTGGAATCTAATATTGTTACAGGGCACTTTATGCTGGCTGATCTCTACGCTGCAAAAGTTTGTAATAGATCGAATGTGTTTTTGACTGCCAGTATGCTGCCAGTATTTAATTTTTTGTATTTTTTTAAACTATTAAAGTGTTTTATAAACATTTATTATTTATTTTTTTATCAGAGGATGTAGAATTATTCCCGGTTTCATGAACATATGTTATCTGCCGTTGAAACCGTATGTATCAAATGTTATAACACTGTTGACAGAAGTATAGCCACCATCAAAATATGTCTGTAATTCATTAAACTGGCTATAAAGCGTATACATTTGGAAAAGCACCTGTATCTAATATGCAAAAAATATACCATCTCAAAACAATTACATCACGTATAAAACATAAAGTAAAAGCTTTATTTAGTGCGTATATGTAAAATTACATATAGTCGAATTAGTTAAGATATAAGATACAAAGGCTAATCTACGGCTAATCTACTTATATTTTCTTAATAAGGTGATTTCAATTTATTATATATTATTCAACCGTAGTATATTTCTTTAGTTCAGTTACTTTGTAATGTTTAAGTATATTTGGTTCTAGCTGTCAATTCAGCTCGCTGATCGTGGAAATGTCAGTAATATAACCTTTTTTTGCTGATGTGCCGTTTAGAAACAAACAAAATAAATATCTGGTATTTGATCATGACGAAGTTAGAGTTAACCGCTGCATATAATATTCAGTATTTTCTACTGTAACATAGCTGGTTTTTCGTAATTGTACGCAGTAGGTATAGTTAGAAACATATTATTAGATCTGCTTTAAATAAATCTGTACTATAATTAATTATAATTTTCTCTATTATAATTAATTTTATTTTATTTGTGTGTTTAATATTTTTGTGTTTTTGTGCTAATTGTATGCTACCATGTTTTGGTGAAATAAAGAATATATATATAATAGCCGTTATTTTGCAATTTATACTTTGGTCAATAAATTCATGTATGTTTTTATTCAGGGTGATATGGGTCAGAACGCGCGTCGCATCGATTTGGAAACGCGTGAAGCCCGCGCGTTTGAGCTGCGCACGCCACGACATCGAGGTGTCGTCCGCGATGGCTCCGCTCGTGCGCGTGAATTTCGCCTCGGCGGCGACAAGGGTAAGGACTGGAGGGCCTTTGAATCCTACCTGATGGATGATGACGCGATTCATCTGCGGCACCTCCGTGTTCGGGAAATTTTCCGTGCTGCTGTAATCCACATCGAATTCGAGGAGCCGATCGGCGCCGAGCCACAGCTTCATTTCGCTGATCGCTGCGGACTTGCGCACGAAGCGAAAGCGAATGGCTTGAATGATCTTTCCGGAAAGCGGCTCGTTGAGATCGTTGAATTCTACGAGCGCCGAATTCTCGTTCCATTCGATGATGTCGAACGACGAACTCGTCTCGATCGTCCGCAGCAAAGCGCCGAACATGGTCCAGCCGACATCGCGGAGAATCTTGATCGCCTCCATGTCCTTCGCCGTCTTCTCCACCTGCTGCTCCGCGCGGGCGCGGAAGATCTCTGGCAGGTCGGGGAACGCAACGACGAAATCGTTCTGAAAATTGCGGTGGGTCAGCCGCATCTCCGGCGCTCCAACCAGCCCGCCGGACTTGGCCGTCACGAATGCCGCGATCTCCGGCGAATCAACGCGGATGTCGTAATCGACTGCCTCCAGGGATTCGTAGAGCGCCGTCGCATCGCGGACGAGCTGCCACACCTCGTCGTCGGTGGGGTCCGCCGCGCGCGCTGTCGCCGTGATCGCTCCGAGCACCGCGAGACTGCCGGAAAAAAGAGCGCGGAACATCAGGCACCTCGATCGGCTGCGTCGAGATCCCGGCAAAAGATGACACCAATGGCGTGATACTTGGCCTTCGGGTCCATCGATTTGCGGCGTGCCGGCTTCATGTCGATCGCGACCCGGCCCGCGCCACCTTTCGCGATGTAGCGGATTGAGCCCGGTTCGCTGAGTGAAGAAGTCCACTGCCATAGCGCCTGCGTCAGCGCAAAACAGCCGTAGGGCGAGACTTCGGACTCGGCGCGGGCGTGCGGCTTGGTCATGTAACTATCCGGTTGCGACGTGGGCAGCGCGCCTCCGGAAAAGGTGCGCCCGTCGATTCCGCGAGCGGCTTTCTCCCACTCCTCCTCGGTGGGCAGACGAGCGCCCGCCCACTTCGCAAAAGCCTTGGCCTCGTAATAACTGAGCGCGCGGATCGGCACCAGTTCAGCGTCCGAAATTGTGTCGCGAAATGCCTGCAAATCGGTCGGAGTTTTCGCGCCCGCCTGAATGTCCCCGACCGTGAGCCCATCGGCGGCGAGCGCTTCCTCCACGAGCGGGGCGTATTTTGGATCTTCCCGGAAACGAAAATATTCACCGCCTACCACGAGCGTGGAGCGGATAAAAAACCCGCCCGTCCGCGCCGTTCGTTTCCCGAGAAATCCGTCCGCTTGAGTCGTCCCCTCGTCACCCTGAATGAACTCGCCCTCGTGAACGTATTCGTAGCCAGCAGGGATTTCCGTGATCGGAATTGTGATGTTCGCCCGACCCGCCCGCTTCACCTCGATCGGCAGCGAGCACCAGCGCTGCCCGTCGCGATGGATCTCAAATTGATGGAAGCCCTGCCGCAGTCGCAGCTCCTTAATCGGCAGCGCACCGAGCTTCCGCGAGCCGTTCGCGATTGGCTGCGAATTCGCATCGAGCCCGATCTCGACTAGCTCCGCCGGGAACTTCGCCTGCACGCTGACGAAGCCTTCACCCAGCGCGTACGGCATCAACTCCTGCGCTTCGCGATCTCCTGGCGAACGACGCAGCATTTCCTGCAATTTGATCGCCGCCGCGCCGTAGCGCTCGCGCTGCAAATCGGCCTTCGCTCCCGCGAGCAACGCCTCGCGCAATTTGGCTCTCGTCGGCCTGGCACCATGCACCGAAACCGCGCGCCCCAGTTCCGCGACCGCCGTGTCCCAGTCCTCAGATTTCGACGCCTCCTGGGCGGCAGCAACGAGCCCATCGTGCTCCGCCACTTCCTTTCGATAACGCCACACCTGCCAGCCGCCGAAGCCCATGCCTGCCAGCAGCAACGCCGCCCCCGCCGCCGTCACCGTGGCGCGATGGCGGCGCAGAAAAAGTCTGGCCTGCCGGGCGAGGCTTGCCCGCTCGGCGCTCGTCGCAAACCCATTTTGATACGCGAGAATGTCCTGCTGCAGCGCGTGGACGGTGACATAGCGATGCTCGGGATTGTGCGCCAGCGCCTTCATGCACACCGCGCTGAGTGAATCGGGGATCAACCCGCCCGGGCAGTGCGGGAGGGCCTTTGGTCCGGCGCTCTTGTTGAATGAAAGCGGAGCCGCGGGCGGTTCGCCGGCCGTAATTTTCGTGATGATTTCGCGCGCCGTTTTCCCTCCAAACGGCAGCCGCAGCGTGAGCAGATGATACAGGATCGCGCCAAGCGCGAAGATGTCCGTGCGCGCGTCGAGTCGGTTGATTTCACCGCGCGCCTGCTCTGGCGCCATGTAATTCGGGGTCCCCATTACCGAGCCATCCATCGTGGCAAAAACCTCGCCTTCATCGCCCCGCGCGCTCGTCACCACCGTGCCTCCGGCCGCCCGCTCCGGCGCGGCTGAGGGAGGCAGCGCTTTGGGATCGAGCGCGATCGGCGGCTTGGGACGCGCCGGCGCCGTGTTCTGCGTCACCAGTTTCGCGAGTCCCCAATCCATGACCAGCACCTCGCCGAAGCTCCCGACCATGATATTCGCCGGCTTCAGGTCGCGATGGATCACTCCCTTGGAATGCGCAAACGCGACGGCGTCACAGACCTTTTGAAAAATCGTCAGCAGGTTGGGCAGCGAGTATTTTACGACGGTCCCCGGCGTTCCTTTTTGCAGCAAATCCACGACCATTTTCAACGTGATCCCCTGCACCATTTTCATGGTGTAAAAAACCTGTCCGACACCATCGATCCCGAGTTCGTGCACCGGGACGATGTTGGGATGCTCGAGCTGCGCGGTGATCTGCGCTTCTTCGATGAAGCGCAGCCGATGCCGCGAACTCACCGCGGCTTCGCCGAGGATCACCTTCATCGCAACCGTCCGTCGGGTCGCGATCTCGTGCGCCTTCAGGATCGCACCCATCCCGCCTTTGGCCACCTCGCTGCCGATTTCATACCGTTCTGCGCGCTGCAACTCCGCGGGCAAATCCTCGCGCCCGACCGCCGGCGTGCTCTCGCCCACAGGCTCCGATGACGTCGTTGTCTGCCGCACCACAATCTCGCTCAACCCAGCCTGGATCCTTTGTTCCGGACGAATGGTAACGCTTCCAACCACCCGCTCTTCGTCGAGAAATGTGCCGTTGACGCTGCCGAGATCCTCCAGGATCACCGAGCCGTCGTCGGCGACGACGAGCCGCGCGTGTTCCCGCGAGACGCCGTCCACCTTGATTTGCAACCCACACTTCGAAGAACGACCGATCGTGTGGCTTCCGGGGCCGACGGTGTGGCGGGCCACTTCGGTTCCGCTGGCAAAGACCACAATCTCCGTCTGGGTGTCGGGCATGGCTGGGGAGGGAGGTGAACTTTGCGCAAATTCCGTCCCGGGGAAATTCAAAAACTCGCCGGTCAAAAATCTTTAGACCGCAAACGCTTTACGTCACCGCGCTTCTTTTTGCTGTCGAGCATGCGTTGCTTGACTCCCCACGGCCGCTTCGCTTTCTGCCGGCGCTCCTTTTCCATCGCGGATCGCCGGGCCGCGCGCTCCTCGCGGCGTTCACGTTCGAGCCGATCCAGCAGCCGCTCCCACGCCAGTTGCCGGTTCATCGACTGAGAGCGCGTATCCTGCACCGTCACGGCAGCACCGGAGGGCGCATGACGCAGCGTCACCGCGGTGGAAACTTTGTTCACGTGCTGCCCTCCCGGTCCGGAGGAACGTGCGAACTTTTCCTCAAAATCCACCAGCTCCAGGCCGAGCTTTCGCAACCGGGTCAATTTTGTGGTTTGGAAATCGGACGACGAATTCATACTCCAGCACTTGCCATGGAAGTGATCATCCAACCCGACGAACACGCGGTCAGCAAGGCGGCGGCGCGACACTTCGAGGAACAGCTCGAACGAAAAGCGGCCAGCGTCCTCGGCCTCGCAACGGGCTCCACGCCGCTCGGATTATATCGCGAATTGATCACGATGTGCGAAGCCGGGCTCGTCGATTTTTCCTGCGTGACGACGTTCAATCTCGACGAATACGTCGGCATCCCGGCGAGCCACCCGGGCTCCTATTTCAGCTTCATGCAGGAGCGGCTTTTTGCGCACGTGAACATCCAACCGGCCAGCACGCACTTACCCGACGGCACGGCGCGCGATGTCCCCGCCCATTGCCTGGCCTATGAAAAAGCCATTGCGCGCGCTGGCGGCATCGACCTGCAACTGCTCGGTCTCGGCTCCGACGGCCACATTGGTTTCAACGAGCCAAGCTCCTCGCTTAATTCCCGCACCCGGCTGAAAACCCTGACGCCACGGACCATCGCGGACAACGCGAAGTATTTTGGCGGGGAGGAGAAAGTGCCGCGCCACGTCATTACGATGGGCGTCGGCACCATCATGGAAGCGCGCCACTGCCTGGTCCTCGCGCTCGGTGAACGCAAGGCTGCCGCTGTCGCCGCGATGGCCGAGGGACCGATCACCGCCGACTGCCCCGCGTCCATTTTGCAGATGCATCAAAACTGCACGCTCATCCTCGACGAACCCGCTGCCGTCGCGCTGAAGCGCAGCGAATACTACCGCTGGGTCTACGCCCACAAACCTGCGTGGCAGCGGATGTGAGCAATTAGCATTCGGAATTTGGCCATAAGCATCGGCGCAGTGACGCGCGCGTTGGCCGACGCCGACAATTGCCCATCGCTCCATCTGAACTCTTAAAATTTCCCGTGCTCCTCACCAACGCCCGCCTCATTCATCCCGATCGCATCGTCCCACGCGGGCATTTGCGGGTGCTCGACGGGAAAATCGCGTCGCTCGGGAATCAAGCGCCAGAACCACTTCCCGGGGAAGAGGTGCTTGATCTCGGCGGCCAGTTTCTCGCACCAGGATTCATCGACCTGCACATCCACGGCGCACTCCATCGGGACACCATGGAGGCGGACGCCGAGGCTTTCCGCACGATCTGCCGGTATCACGCCCGCGGCGGTACGACATCGCTGGCGTTGACCACGATCACCGCAACGACCGAGGAAATCTCGCGCGTGCTAAGCGCGGTGGCGAACTTCCGCAAGCTCCCACCGGACGGCGCGCAGGTGCTTGGCGTGCACATTGAAGGCCCGTATTTTTCCAAAGAAAGACCCGGCGCACATCGGCTGGAGCTGATTCGCGCGCCGCACCGATCGGAATGGGAGCAGTGGCTCTCCGAGCCCCACGGCATCACACAAATGACACTCGCGCCCGAACTGCCCGGGGCGCTGGAATTGATCGATGCGCTCACCGCCGCCGGCATCCGCGTGAGCGGCGGGCATAGCGACGCATGGGACGAAGACGCCGCCGAAGCCTTTGCCCACGGGATGCGGCAGGCGACGCACACATTCAACTGCATGTCCTCCGCGCGTCGCCGCGGACCGTATCGTGTCGCCGGTTTGCTCGAATTTGCGATGAGCGAACCCGGCATGCTCTGCGAACTCATCGCCGATGGCCGGCACGTCTCCCCCACCCTGATGCGGATGCTCTACAACGCAAAGGGCCCCGACGGCATCGCGCTCATCACAGACGCCACCGCCGGTGCCGGACTTCCCGAGGAGTCGCACTTTTCGCTCGCCGACATTCCGTGCGTCGTCCGCGACGGCGTCGGCCTCACTGCGGACGGCAAGGCGCTCGCCGGCAGCACTGCAACCATGATCGGCTGCGTGAAAAACATGACGCAACTCGTCGGCGTCTCCCTTCCCGAGGCCGTGCAAATGGCCACGCTCAATCCCGCCCGCGCCCTTGGCATGGACTCACAAAAGGGCATGCTCTCCATTGGTGCCGACGCAGACCTTGTCTCATTCACGGATGAATTCGAGGTCACTCACACCTTCGTGGCCGGGCGCGCCGTGGGGCAAATTTAGCTCGTGGGGGGAGAGGAAAATTCCCTGCGCGCATCGAGGTGGGCGTTCTCCGCAACGCGGAGTAAAAGCTATGCCTTGACCCCGAGCTCGAAGGCCTCGTGCGCCAGATTCGCTGCCTCGGCGATCTTGGATTCGTCGAGGATCACGGCCGTTTTGATTTCGCTGGTGGAGATCATCTGAATGTTGATCCCTCCGTTGCTCAGCGCCTCGAAGAGTTTCGCCGCGACACCGCTGTGCGAGCGCATCCCGATGCCGACGACGCTCAGTTTGGCGATGCCGTCTTTCGCGCTCAGTGACTCCGCGCCGATGTCGACGATCACATCCTTCAGCGCCGCTTGTGCTTTGGGCAGCTCGTCTTTGTTCAACGTGAAAGAGATGTCCGTCGTGCCGGCGTTGCTCACGTTCTGCACGATCATGTCGATGATGATTCCGGCACCTGCGATGCGCGGTGAAAATCTTCGCCGCAGTGCCCGGCCGATCCGGCACGTTCGTCACGGTGACTTTGGCCTGATTTTTTTCGACGCTAATGCCGCGGACGACGACGTTTTCCATGTTCATGGTTTCTTCTTTGACGATGGTTCCGGGGTTCTCGTTGAAGCTGCTGCGCACTTCGAAAATGACGCCAAATTTCTTGGCGAACTCGACCGAGCGCGACTGCATCACCTTCGATCCACTCGACGCCATTTCGAGCATTTCGTCGTAGCTGATTTCGTCGATCTTCTGCGCCGTCGGCACGATGCGCGGATCGCACGAATAGACGCCGTCCACGTCGGTGAAAATCTGGCACAGATCGGCCTTGACCGCCGAAGCGATCGCGATCGCGGTGAGATCGCTGCCGCCCCGCCCGAGCGTCGTGATGCGCCCATCGCTCGTCTCGCCCTGAAAACCAGCGACGATGACGACGTGATCGTCGTCGAGCGCTCGGTGGACCTGATTCGGCGTGATGTTCGCGATCTTCGCCTTGGTGTGCACGCCGTCGGTGATGATCCCTGCCTGCGCGCCGGTCAGCGACACCGCCTTGGCGCCCAAGGCGTTGATCGCCATCGCCGTCAGCGCGATCGTCGTCTGCTCGCCCGGTCGCGAGCAGCACGTCCATCTCGCGCTCGGTGGGACTTGCCGAGACTTGGCTCGCCAGCTTGATCAGCGAATCGGTCACGCCACTCATCGCGGAGACGACGACCACTACTCGATGCCCGGCACTCCTGCGTGGCGATCACGCGGCGCGCGACATTGAGGATGCGCTCGGGATTCCCAACCGAAGTGCCGCCGTATTTTTGGACAATGAGGGCCATGAAAAAAGGGGCGGAACTTTGGCACTGCGCACCGCGGTGTCAACGTCTGCTCCGCGCAGGTAATCTACTTCACGCCGTAGCTTTTTGCCGGGCAGACCACGCTCACGCCGTCGGAAAAAGTGATAGTCCGCGGCTGCGCTTCCATGTTGTAGGCGACGTGCGCTTTCTTGCCGGCTTTCGTGAAGACCGCAAAGAACGGCGTATCGGCGGTCACGCTGCGATCGACCTGCCCGAGCGCCTCGAGCGCGTGCAGCCAGTGGTCGAGATTTACAAGCGAGTTTCCATCCTCAAGTTTGAATCCAGCGGGTCGCGCCTCGAATTGCATCAGCGCATTCTTTGGATCCGAGAGCGCGAGGTACATCCAAACGATATCTCCCCAAACGTCCCATCTTGTGCCGTCGAGATTGCTGTTCGGCGCCCCGGATTTGGCGGCCTTTTTCTCGTCGTCTTCTTTGTTTTCCGCCACGAGCGCGGCGTAATTTCTCGCGACGTAATCGGGATGACCCCCGAGGTAGAGCGAGCCGCCGGTCACCGGCAGGAAATTGATCCCGTGGACCTGCTCGGGATTTCCCGAAAACCAAGTGCCATTCGCGCCTTTTCCGCCCCAGACCATGGTCACGACGGACGCTGGAAAATCCTGATGGTGAAAGACACCAGTGACGTCGAACCAATAGTCGTTGATCGCCTCGAGTTCGGTCGTGAATAACCAGATTCCGAGATCGCGCAAAGCGATGTCGCCAGTCGCTGCGCCGAAAAGAATCACCCCATACCAAGCGTTCATCGCCTCGCTCGACGACTCGTTATTATTGCCGTCGGCAAACCGCGCGTGCCCGCTCGCCCAAGTGTGCCCGGCGTAAGGATCAAAGGTGCGCAAAAACGGAAACATTTTGTCCGCGCGGTCGGTGCTCGCGATGTCACGGATGAGCATTTTCACCATGCCACCCCACCGCGCATCCGCCGCCCACGCGGGGTCGCGCCGCGCGAGTTCTCCCGCGGCACGGATGAAGTAGCCGTAGTGAAAATGATGGTCGTTTAGCTCCGTGTCCGAGCCATAGCTCGCAGGGTAGCCGATGAGCGTGCCCCAGTTCGGGTCGTAGACGAAAACGCCGTCCGCCTTGGTCTTTGCCGCGCCGCTCGCCGTCGTCGCGGTGAAGTAATTCTCCAGCGCGGCTTTAATCCGCTTCGTAAGCGTTTCGACGGCGGTCGCATTGCCGGTCTGTTCCGCGATCGGCAGCGCCGTCGCCCATTTGCCCATCTCCTTTCCGAGCCAGTAGGTATCGCCCGTCAGCTTCACTTTGGCGCTCACCAAATCCGCGAGCCCCGCATCGAGTCTCGCCTTGTCCTCGCCAACCACGAGGGGCAGCGCCGGCAGCACGCCGGGATATTTCATGGCCGTCGAAAAAGTGGTGCCGCTCGCGAGCTTCATCCGCCCGCGAACGCTTTCGTAACCTTGTTCTCCGAGCTTCGTAGTCGTGTTGGTCCATTGGTGCGGATACAGCGCAAAAAGCGTCCCCTCGCCCGCACCTTCACGACTCTTGGTGGTGAAGGTAAAGGTCGTCCGAACCATCCCCGTTTTCGCATCGAAAGCGCCGCTCGCCCGTGTGTCGATCACGTGATGGTGCGCGAATTTCGCGAACATCTTCAGCGTCTCTGGTGAGGCATCTGGCAGCACCGCGACCGTGAAATAACCTTGGCCCTTCGCGTCCGCAGTCCACCTCGTGGTCGGAAGATCAGTCCACGTCGAACCGGTCGGCGCGAAGATGCCGTAATGCCGGCCTTTCACGCTAAATCCAAGCTCCGCATCCTTTGCCGTCCCTGCCCAAACCTTGGGCGCTTCCTTGCCGAAATAAAGCGTCGGATTTCCGCCCGCGATTTCGACGAAAACAAAAGGTGAACCGTGACCGAATGTGGTGCGCAATGTCTTCCCGTGATCCTCAAAAAGCGCGCTGACAAACCAGTCGTTGAACCCGTCCACGCGGGCCTCCGCAAAGGTCTCCACGGCTGAATGACCGATGACGAAATCGTCCGGCCCGTCGCCACCCATGAAGCCGAAAATCGCCGACTTGTTTGCCGTGAGATTTGCGCCCGGATACGCCACGCGCAGACCGCTCGACATGGCGCGGACAGCCAGCGGATGCGGATACATCGCGTCCGAAAGCGGCTTCCACGCGAGCGAACTCCACCAGTCATTCGTCGGCATCGGCCCGGCTACATTCGCGGTCCGGTAGGTGGTCGGCGGCGGCAGTTTCGCACCGTCGGGCGGTTTGGTTGTGTAGCTTCCGGCGCCGACCGGAACGACATCGGCGGCGGGCGCTTGAATCACGAGCAGCGAGAGAATCGCGGTGAAGAGTGAGGCAAATTTCATGACATGCGGGAGTTGGAACTTTCGGGAGGAAATCGAAGCGTCGGCACTGCTTCGCAGTCATTGCGCCAGCCGGGATAGTTCCACGTGTTCGGGAACCCCGCGCACTGCACCGGCTTCACCTCTTGGATCGCGCAGTCGCGACCTTCCAGGAAAATGCACTCGCCGTTGGGCCGTTCAGTCAGCGCGAGGCCGTCGCGCTGTGGGCGGAGTTTCGTGTAGCGCTGAATGAACTCATCCTCGCCGAGTCCGATGAATGCGGCGATGGAGGCGATTTCCGCCGCGCCTACTTTCACCATTCCCGGCCAGCGACAACAATTCGTGCAGCGCTGGCATTGGTAAAAAATCTCCGCGCTCATCTCGCTTCGGAGAGCACAATGATCCCCTCGGCCACTCGCCGCTCGCCGACGCGCGCGCTCACGTCGAACTGCCAGAGCCCACCGATAACGGCTACTTTTCGCGCCGAGAGATCGATCGCTTCGGCTGGTCGCGCTGCGCCGGGAAACTTCATGCCTTTGATCGCCGTGAGGCGAAATCCGCGCCCCGGCTGACCCGCCGCAAGCCCGGCAGTCTGCGCCAGCGCCTCGGCGAGAATCACCCCCGGCACCAGCGGATCACCCGGAAAATGTCCGCGAAAAAACGGCTCGTCGGGCGGGAAAGTTTTGCGGCACGCGGCGGATTCGCCAGGCACGAGTTCGAGCACGGCATCGATGAAAATGAACGGCTCGCGGTGCGGCAACCCAAGCGCAATCGGATCGACCGGAGTCACTGCTGAAGCACGGGCGGCGGCAGCACCTCGTCAGCGGGTGGCGCGGAGAGGAAATACGCGAAACGCCAACTGCCCTGGTAAATCCGCACCCCGGCGCGGTAGCCCCGATAGCCGGCATCGCGAACCGCCGCCGCCGGGGCGGTCATATTGGTGTCGTTCGGCACGAAGCCCTGCTGCAAAACAGCGGTTAATTCGGGCCACAACTTTTGCTCCGTCCAATAAGCAAAAACCTCTGCCGGATCGGTCTGCGCAGACTCCGGACGATCCCAGCGGAACCCGAAATTCGGCGCCATCATCGAAGCCAAGACCTGCGCGTCGCGGTTGGCCACCGCGATTTTCAAGCGGCCGGTGAAGGCTTGAAACGAGGTGTCCTTGTTCGAGTCCCGCGCCACCTCCTCCTTCTTCTTGTCCGACTTTTTATACGGCGTTTCGCAACCCGCCAGACCCAGCGCGAGGAGTAGACAGAAAACGGAACGAAAGATCATGGCCGGGGAAAAATAGGAGTTGGCACGGGTGAGGCGAGTAGTTTTCTCGGTCCCAATCGACCGGATGGGTCCGGCGAAAATATCCTTCACCATGCTACCGGCCACCTCAGTTAACCGGAAGGCGCAGGGGTCAAGGCCGACGAGACCGACGATGAAGGTGCCGAGTCGTTGGCGACCGGTGCAGGCTGGACAACACGGTCCCCTTTCTTCGGATCGCCCGAAACGATGTCCGCCGCGAAAAAAGGACGGCGCCGCTCCGGGCTAAGGCGAAGCGTGCCGGACACGATTTCCCCCGTATAAGTGGTCAGCACGAGGCCGCTCTCGAGGATGCGGCTGTAGTCAGTATCGATGAGGACAAAATGCTGGTTTTCATCGACGATCGCGACCGTGCCGACCAGTCGCGGGACGGCTGAAGCAGCGCGCGGCTTCGGGTGCTTCTTAAACAGCGCGCACCCGGACGCGAGTGCGGCAATCGTCAGGAGCAGAGTGAGTTTGCAGAGCATTTTAAAAATTCGATCGGCTGACGTGAGCGCGCCAAATCGCCGGTTCAATTTCCGACGAGCCAGCGGAGGTCGTCGAGAACGTCCGAGTTCTCCGCGGAGAAATGGATGAGCGAATCGGACGATGAGAGTAGGCGAAGTTCTTCAGCCAGCGCGGGGTCCGGACCGATGACGCGGACGGGAGCGTGCGTCGCAACTGCGAGGAGACCGGGCAGGTCCCCATATTTGGCGGCGGCAGGGAGAAACGCAGGGTCACGCAAATCGAGCAGTGCCCCGAAACGAAAACCCTTTGTGGCGATCATGGCGCGGGAAATAACCGAGCCCGCGAGGGCGCGCGCGGCGGCGGCAATCGGACCGGCGGAGTCGAGCGCAGCCAGCGCGATACTGGTCGGAGCGTGGTCGTTTTTACGGATGAATTCAAGGGTGGTCAGCACGTCGTGCACGCGCTGGGCGAAGAGCGCGTCATTGTAGCCAAAAGTGTAGGCAGCGGATTCCCGCGGATTGGCCACGCGACGCGTCTGCGCCGGATTCTCGGGCTGACGAAACAAGTAGATTCCAATGACGCTCGCTCCGGAATCAAGCAACTGCCGGACTTCCGGACGCATCGCCCCGTCCTGGGAGAGCCCGGCTTTTTCGCTCTCGTTGAGCCAGAGGACGGTCTTTCCGCTCCATTTTTTCGGATGCAAGAAGCGCGCGGGCACACTCTCGCGGTGCGTCGTGTTGCGGATGACGCCGCTCAATTCCCAATGATCGCCCCGCTCCTCTTTCGTCTGGAGATCGAACTCGACCGCGCCCACCTCTGCGAGCGTGCGACCGAGGATGATGTCCCACGCAGGTGCGGCGATTTTGCGGAATTGCTCGGGCGAGGCACGCAGCTGCTTTTGCGCGTCCCGGTGCCACCAGCGGAGGAGATTGCGCTCGAATTCCGCACCACCCCCGGGCGCCGGATGCGCCGCATCCCAGACGGTGAGCTTCTCCTTGTGCAGGAGTTGGTATTCGCGCTCGACCAGCTTCTCCGGCGCGAGGCCGAGGCCGAAATGTTCGTTGAACCAGGCGTAAATTTCCGCGCGGCTGACGGCGTTGTAGTTGTGCCCGAATTGCAGCAATGGCCACAGCGCAACGTGCTCCGGCGCGCCCATCATCGCGAAGTGGCGTTGCAATTCCGGGAAGCCTTTCGACGGCATTTCCTTCGTCCAGTCATTGGCGGCCGTCATACCAAGCGGCTTCGGCGCGAAGAGCGCGGCGAATTCGACGTTGCCCGTGCCGACGCGCAGCAACGACGCATTTTCGCAGGTGCAGCCCCCCTGCATCGCAGTCGAAACCATGACCGCCGGGCACTCGACGGCCAGCCGCGGATCGATCGCTCCGAGAAGCATCGTCTGAGTGCCGCCGCCGCTCGCGCCGGTGCAGCCAAGGCGCGCGGGATCCACATCCGGCAGCGAAGTAAGGAAGTCGAGCGCACGCACGCAGTTCCAAGTTTGAAGGCCCATTACGCTCTGCGCATGCGCTTCCGCGGGTGGGCTGAAGAGGCCCCAATCTTCACGCGTGTTCATCTCGGGGCGCTGCGTGGCAAACTTATGCACGAGCCGGAAATCGAGCTGCGTGCTGTCGCAATAGCCGAGCATATCGACGACGAATGCGACGCATCCCATTCGCGCCAATTGCACACCGAGCGACTGCAACATGCTGCGCCCGCCGGTCGGCAGACGCTCGCCACCCGACGCCATTTCCTTGGCGATCTCGGCGTCGTTCAGAATGCGAAAACGCGCTTCATCCCAATGTCCGTGGGGGCAAAGAATCGCCGGCCTTTTCGCCGCTGCATCGCCACGCGGACGGTAAAGATTCCCCGTCACGAAAAGCCCGGGCATCGACTCAAAGCTGACTTTTTCGACGGTGTAATCGTCGCCTTCGATGCGGCCATGCACGCTCGCATTGAGCGGCGTCCGCGTCGGCTCGGGCCAAATCCCTTCTGCCACCCGAATCCGCGTCCGCACTTGCTCCGCGCGCTTTTCCCAATCCCCGCGCGACTCCGCCGGCGTGAACGGAAAGTAGCCGTCGAGCGTCTTCAATTCCCCGAGGCGCGAGTCAGATTCTGCGCCGAGCGCCGGAGCGATGAGTGCGGTGAGCGCCACGATTTGCACGAAAAATCTCGCACGCCTGCTGGTTGTGCATTTCAGCAAGGAGCTTTGCTTGGTGCGGTGATTTCCCACAGCGGGGGAATTAATCGAGACGCTTTCATCAACGGGGGGACGACGCATGATTCACCATGTCAACCGCGCGGTGGGCAGGCAAGTTCTCGGGCGAACCGGCGGACCTTGCGAACACCTGCGGCGCTGCGCGCGCAAGCGCAGACTCTTTGGTGTCGCGCTACGCTCCGCGGATGAATTTTGCGGCGAAGGCGCCGTCGGTGCGATCGACAAATGGGAGAGTGCGCCGCTTCTCGATCAGCCTCAGTGCAGGGATTGCGAGCAATGCTTGCGCGGCGACTTCGTCGTTTTCCTCGGGCTCGAGACTGCACGTGCTGTAGACGAGCGTGCCGCCCGGTTTGAGCAAATCGGCGGTGCGGCGCAGCAACGCGAGCTGCTGCGTTGGCATGCGGATGAAGTCCTCCTCGGTCAGGCGCCAACGTACGTCGACGCGTCGGCGGATGACGCCGGTATTGCTGCAAGGCGCATCGACGAGGATGCGGTCGAAACTCGCGGGCGCGAGTTTTTCGCTCTCCTCCATGCAGTCGTGCTGAAGAGCTTCGGCGTTCTGGACGCCGAGTCGCTCCAGATTCTCACGCAAGCGCGCAACACGCGATTCGTAAAGGTCGCACGCAACGATGCGGCCTTCGTTTTTCATCAACTCGGCGAGGTATGTCGTCTTGCCACCGGGCGCCGCGCAAGCATCGAGGACGGTTTCGCCCGGCTGAGGCGCGAGGAGATCGCAGGCGAGCAGCGTGCTCGGATCCTGAACGTAACAGAGCCCGTGCATGATCCAGGTGAAAGGAAGCTGCCGCACTTTGACCGAATGCGGATGCGTCAGTGACGGTTCAGCGGAGGGCTCGCTGCGAAGAAGTTCGCCGACAGTGACCTTGATCCCGTTGGCGCGCGCGTGGACTTCGGCGGGCTGATTATTCCAGGCGCAAAGCGCGCTCGTGGCATCGGCGCCGAAGGTCTTTTCCCAACGATCGAGCAGGAACTTCGGATGCGACGTGCGGACGGTTTCGGGAGCGCGAGCGAGGTCGTCTTCCAGCGTGGCTTTTTCGCGCAGGGCGCGGCGCAGCAGGGCATTGACGAGACCGCGCGCGCGTCCACCGAGGTCGACGGTTTCGTTCACCGCAGCGTGCGGCGGCGTGCGCATGCGGAAGATTTGGTAAAGTCCGAGCCGCAGAACCGCGCGGGTGTTGGCGTCGAGGTTTCCCTCGCGCAGCCGGGAGATGAGGAAATCGAGCTGGCTCAGGTTTCGGAGGACACCGAAAAAAGTCTCCATCAAAAACGCACGATCGAGCGGTAACAGCCGCGCGGCATCGAGCGTGTCGTGCAGGATTTCGTCGGAAAATACGCGACCCTTTTCCCACTCGAGGAGCGCGTGGATGCAGGCCTGACGGGCGTTGGCGAGCATGGGAAGAAAGGTCGGCGGGGTGTCGCCGAAGATGAGTCGGACGATCAGCCCTTCGGCTCGGGTCGGCCGATGGCGTGGTAGGTGAAACCGAATTCGCGCATCGTCGCCGGGCTGAAGAGGTTGCGGCCATCGAACATGAGCGGCGTGTGCATTGCTGCCTTCACCGCCTCGAAATCCTGGTTCGCAAACTCTTTCCACTCGGTCGCAATGATCAAGGCTTCCGCGTCGGTGCACGCCTCCAGAGGAGTTGGCGCGAGCTTCACTTTCTCGGAATCGATGAGCTTCCACTCCACGGCTTTTTCCGCGCCTTTCGGATCGTAGGCGGTGACGTGCGCGCCCTCCGAGGCGAGGAGGTTGATCAGTTCGATCGCGACGGAGTTGCGGACGTCATCGGTGTCGGGTTTGAAGGTCATCCCCCACACCGCGATCTTCTTGTCCTTCAAGACCCAGAGCGCCTCGCGGAGCTTATCGACGAAGCGTTTGAGCTGGTCGGCGTTGATCCGCTCCACCTCCTCGAGCAGCGTGAACGGCGTGCCAAGTTGCCGCGCAATCGCGATGAACGCCTTCACGTCTTTCGGGAAACAGGAGCCCCCGTAGCCGAGCCCGGCGTTGAGAAAATTGCGCCCGATCCGCTTGTCCATGCCGATGCCGTCGGCCACCATTTCCACGTCCGCGCCGCTGGCTTCGCAGATTGCGGAGACGGCGTTGATGTAGCTTATTTTGAGTGAAAGAAACGAGTTGGCCGCGTGTTTGATCAGCTCCGCAGAGTTCACATCCGTGACGAGGATCGGTGCCTTGAACGGCTCGTAGACGCGCTTCATCAGATCTGTCGCGCGGTCGCTTGCGGAGCCGATGACGATGCGATCGGGGTTCATCAAATCAGGCACCGCACAGCCTTCGCGCAGGAACTCCGGATTGCTGACGACATCGATCTCCGCGTTCTTGTTGTAGCGCTTGATTGTAGCTTCGACTTTTTCGCCGGTCTTCACCGGCACCGTGCTTTTATCGACGACGACGCGGTATTCGCCTTTCTTCAAGACGCCCGCGATTTCCCGCGCAACGCGCTCGATGTAGGTCAGATCGACGCTGCCATCGACCTGCGGCGGAGTCGGCACCGCAATGAAAATGACCTGCGAATGATCGACGCCGTCTTCGATGGAATTCGTGAAGCGGAGGCGCTTCGCGGCCACATTGCGGTGCACGAGATCTTCCAGTCCCGGCTCGTAGATCGGGATTTTTCCCGCCTGCAGCATGTCCACTTTGCGCTGGTCGTTATCGACGCAAACGACGTGGTGACCGACTTCGGCGAAGCAAGCGCCCGAGACAAGGCCGACGTAGCCGGAACCAATGATGCAGAGATCCATGTGAGTGACTTGGTGGTGGGAAGTTGTAAAGCGAGACGAAGCCGCACGGGCGGAAATGAAGGGCGGGGATTAAGGGGAAGCGGCGGGAGCAGCGCAAGGATTTTGGACTGCGCGGGGATGGGAAGCTCACCTTCAGATCACTCCACGAATCGCTGCGCGACGGGCATCCTCCGGCCGAGGCCGAAGGCGCGGCTGGTGACTTTCAGGCCGGGCACGGCTTGCGCGCGCTTGTATTCGTTGAGATCGACGCGGCGCGCGACCCAGCGGACGGTTTTTTCGTCGAAGCCGCGCGCGATGATCTCGGCGACGCTGAGCTGCTCCTCGACGTAGAGCTGCGAGGATCGGATCGAGGATTTCGTACGGCGGGAGCGTGTCCTGATCGCGCTGGTCCGGCTTCAGCTCGGCGCTCGGCGGCTTCTCGATGGTGGCGCGCGGGATGATTTCGCGGTCGCGATTGATCCATTCGGCGAGGCGATAGACCATCGTCTTCGGCACGTCGCTGATGACGGCGAGGCCGCCGCACATGTCGCCGTAGAGCGTGCAATAGCCGACGGCGAGTTCGCTCTTGTTGCCGGTGGTGAGGAGCGAGGTGGCCGAATTTGTTCGAGAGCGCCATGAGCGTCATGCCGCGCAGGCGGGGCTGCATGTTTTCCTCGGTCGTGTCTTCCGGCAGCGCCGGCGAAGATCTCGCGGAATTGTTCGCGGAACGACTCGAAGACTGCGCTGGATGGGGATCTGCGAGACAGCGGATGCCGAGGTTCGCGGCGAGCGGCGCGCGAATCGTCGATGCTGCCCTGCGAGGAATATCGCGTGGGCATGGTGACGCCGAGGACGTTTTCCGCGCCGAGCGCGTGCGCGGCGAGCACCGCGGTGACCGCGCTGTCGATGCCGCCGCTGAGGCCGAGCACGGCGGATTTGAAGCCGCACTTGTGCAGGTAGTCGCGCATGCCGAGGCACGAGCGCGTGGAAGAGTTCCTCGGGCTCGGATTGGAATTCCGAGTGCGACCGGCGCGCGGCGCGTTCCGTATCGATGACGGCGAGGTCTTCGGCGAAAGGCTGCGAGCTTCGCTTGCAGCGGCGCCATCGGCGCCGATGGCGAGCGAGTTGCCGTCGAAGATGAGCTGGTCGTTGCCGCCGACGGCGTTGCAGTAGACGATCGGCACGCGGTGCCGCGCGGCGAGCGCGCCGAGCATCTCGCACGCGGCGCGCGGCTTTGCCGAGCGTGAAGGGCGAGGCGCTGAGATTCACGATGATCTCCGCGCCCTGCGCGACGAGCGACATCGACCGGGGAAGCCGCCGTAGAGGTGGCGCGGCAGATATTCGTCCGTCCAGATGTCCTCGCAAATGGTGACGCCGAACTTCTCGCCGGCGATCTCGACCGGCGCGACGCGACGTCGCCGGCTCGAAGTAGCGGTCTTCGTCGAAGACGTCGTAGGTCGGGAGCAGCGACTTGTGAAATTTGCGGACGCGGCTGGCCGCGCTGGAGCAGCGCGGCGGCGTTGTGAAAGGGCTGGCCCGGCGCCGGCGTTCACGTCGACGAAGCCGACGAGCAGCGGCACGTCGCCGACCTCGCGGTGCAGTGCGTCGAGCGTCTCGAGATTCAGCGGAACGAAGCGCGACTTGAAGACGAGATCCTGCGGCGGGTAGCCGGTGATCGCGAGTTCCGGCGTGAGGACGAGTTCCGCGCCGCGCGCCACGAGTTCGCGGTAGGCGGCGAGGATTTTGCGGCTGATTGCCGCGAAGGTCGCCGACGGTGGTATTGAGCTGGGCGAGGCCGATTTTCATGCGGCCGGCAAGTCTACAACGGGCAGCCGTCTGTCGATAGCACGTGCCCGGCGCTGGATCACCGCGACTGCATGGTCTTTCCGCGCAGGCTTTGCTTCCAACCGTCGTCGGAGACTTTCCGAAAGCGCTTGCTGGACGATAGTGTCGGAACGCCCAGAAGAGGCACGCGGCGGCGAAACCGGCGAAGATCATCATCAGAAATTTTTGCGTGAAGGTGTTGCCATGCCTCGATCACAAGCAGATTGCTTGCCGGGCGAAGATTCCCAGAATTTTGCGGCTTAAATAGTCTCACCAAAAGCCCCACTGCCCGGTGCGCAGGACGTAGACGCCGAGCAGGAGATTCGTGACGGCGTGCGCGAGCACGCAGGCGCTGAGGCTGCGCGTGCGGATGGCGACGAGATTGTAAGAGCACGCCGGTAAGCAGCGCGGCGGGCCAGTCGGCCGGCGAAGTGTTCGAGCGCAGAAAAGGAGCGTCGACGATGCGGAAAGGAAATCCAGGGGAACGTGCCGAACGGCACTTGCGTGAAATCGTCGCGGATGAGCCAGCGCAGCAGAAAGCCGCGCCAGAAGATCTCCTCGACCAGCGGCACGATGACGACGAGGCGCAGAAAGCGCAGCGCCGAGATTCGCAGTGTAGGACCAGCCGTCGGCGCCAAAAAAGGCGGGATCGAAACCCGTCGAGCGCGCGGCTGGCGAATGCCGAGCCACGCTGCGGGAGCGATCCAGAGCAGCAGCGACCAGCGACGGCCGACCGCCGAGCGGTGAAGCCACGCGCGCCGGGGAGCGCCATTCGATAATAGCGCCACCAGCGCCAGAGGAGCGCGCCGCAGACCAACAGTCTGCAGCGGGAAGACCCAGTACCGCGGCGTGGCGACGACCCAGAAGGCGCGGCCATCGAAGAATGTCGCGACCATCTGGCCGAGCACCATCAGCCGCAGGAAAACGACGAACGGCGCGAAATAAGCTTTTTCTGCTCGGGGAGAGCCAAACATGGCAATCAAGCAACACGAACCGCGAACGAAACTCAGAACGTCCAGAACCAACTGCCAGCGGAACTCCTCGCATTGCTGGATCGGGCAATCGCCCGCAGCAGACGCAGCAGGCGCACATCACGAAACGCGGACCGATGCTCGTCGGCGGGTCATCTTCGGCTTCATCGTTGCCGTGATCGCGTCGCGCTGGCGTCTGCTGCTGCCAGATGCTGTGCGCAATGCGTGACCGCTGACCGGCAGCGAACGGCGAGCCTCCACGGAGATTCGACACAGACGCTTCGAGAAATTTTTGAGAACGCGCAGCGACCGCGGCACATCGGCTGCTAATTGCAAGTTGAAATGGCTAAAGCTCCCAACATCCGTCATCGGCGTCGACCTCGGGCGATACTCGCTCAAAGTCGGTGCTGCTCCAACGCAAGGGCAGCGAATCGCTTCGCTCGTCACGCATTACGCGTCACGGATCCTGCCGGAACCGGTCCGAAGAGCGCGGAAGCGCTCGGCCGCGAACTCAAGGCGCTCTTCAAGGAAATGGGCGGCACCGCCAAGGCCTGCGCGCGTCGGCGTCTCCAGCCCGGACGCGCTCATCCGCATCATCGAGCAGCCGGAGACCCCGCCGGATCATTCTGCGCGACGCACTGCGGCTGAACGGCATGGCGCTGCTCAATCAGGACTGCAAGGAGCTTCGTCCTCGATTGCGACCTGATCCCATCGACGGACTCGAGACAGCCTGCCGAGCAAGGGACGCCGAGCGCGTCACAAATACCTGGTCGGCGGCGCTGCCGCGGACGCAGGTCACTCCGGTGTCCGACGATGATGCAAAAGACGGGCACTCGGCATCGGCGCGCTGCAAATCGCGCCGATCTGCGCGTTCAACGCCTTCGAATTCGCCTACGCCGACATCTTCAACAATCGGCTCGTTTTTCCTCGTCGATATCGGCCACACCAGCTCGACGGTGATGGTCGGAGTGAAGCGCGAACTCATTCTCGTGCGCACGATCGATTTTGGCGGACAGCCGCTCGTCGAGACGCTGATGGCGCTGAGCGGCGAGGCCGCGAGCGCGGTCCTCCAGGCGCTGGAGCAGGAGGACGAGGTGATGGTCGAAAACACGCGCATCGCGCTGATGACGCTGTCCGCGAAATCGACAGTTCGATCGGATTTCTTCGAAGCATCGCCACGAGGAAACGATCAGCCAGATCTTCGTCTCCGGCGGCTCCGCGAAGTCCCAGACCTGCTCAAGGTCCTGAGCGAGGAACTGCGTCTCCCCTGCGAATCATGGAGCGCCGTCGCGACGCTGCGAAGTCGCTCTTCCACCGGGAAAAGCCGCGCAGTTTCGCCGCGACGCGCTCGATCTCAATGTCGCCTGCGGCGCCGCCGCCGAACTTCTGAAAGCGCACTAAGCCATGGCCCTTCATCTCAATCTCTATCACGAAGTCGATCAAGGCGGAAGGCGCGCAGCGCCGCGATCCGCTCAAGCTCTCGATCTACGGCCTCTTCGGCATCGCCGCGACTCTTCGCCGGCTACTACGTTCTCCAACTCGGCACGACGCACTGCATCAACGCACGAGTCTGGCGCGAGAAGACCGAGGAGTTCAAGGCACTCGAGCCAAAGCGAAGGCGGCCAAGAAGCGCGAGGAGGAACTCTCGGCCACGATCAAATCGAGCGACCATGATCGTGAAGCGCATCGAAGACCGCTTCTACTGGGCGCCGATGCTCGAGGAGCTCGCAGAGCTCGTCCCGCGCGAAGTGCAGATCACGCCGCTTCGGCGGCGATGTCCAGGGCGAAGGCTTCAAGCAGTGCATGCATCACCATCGACGGGCTTTCCGCCGGAACCGATCCGCGCCGGGTGGCCGAGGATCTGCGCACCGCGATCGCGGAGAAATTCTCGCAGCAATTACAAGAACGTCACCTCGACTTTCAAGACGCTCGAGGACGGCACGAGATGGTGCAGACTCGATGGCACGCAGATGCCGACCGCCACCTTCGCCATCAATGTCCAACTCTCGACGGCGGCGAAGTCGCAACACCCGCACACCCGTCACGCAAAAAGAAATGAAACTCGGAAAAGAAGAAATCCAAAAACTCGTCCTCGGGGCGCTGCTGCTCGTCGCGGCGTGGTTTACAGCTATTTCACCATGCTGCTCGGGCCCGCTCACCAGCGACCAGGACGCCGTCCAAGACAGAGCATCGTCGCTCTCGAGCCGCAGATCGCCACGGCCAAGGCGCAGATCAAAACCGCGGCCAACGTCGAAGCGCGCCGCGCCGCAGGCCAATCGCACGGCTCGGCCAGGTCACGCGATGATTCCCGAAGGCTCGCCCGTCGCCTGGTTTCCGCCGAAGGTTGGCGAGTTCTTCAAGAAGCAGGGCATCGACAAAGCCGTGACCCGCATGAATAGCGAAGCTGCCGGACAAGGATCTGCCCGGCTTCCGCGAACTGTCTGGGGCGTGGATCTTCCGAAGGTGGATTTCGTCTCCTTTGCCTCCGCGCTCGCGCAGTTCGAAAACGAAGAACCGCTGGTCGAAATCGCCAGCCTCGCAGATCGACGCCAGCCGCGAAGACGTCGAATCCCAGCACGCCCTGATCACTCTCAACAACCTCGTCAAACAATGAGCCTCGCATCTGCGCATCTTGCCCGCGCCTTCTCCTCGCCGTCTTCGGCCGTCTCCACGCCGGGGACATCAGCGTCCCGCCGACGCGATGCTGCAGGCCGCGTCGGCACCTACGAACTGCAAAAGCGGTCCGCCTTCACCTTGCCGAGCGACCAGCGCGTCCGCCATTCTGGCCGATCGGCTGGGTCAAACGCGACGAAGCCGGGAGCGGCGCCTGCATCCCAGCTAGTCGACCACGCCAAAGCTCGATGAGAAAAGCTTTCAACGTGACGAGCATCCTCGCTCGGGAATCCTTCGCTCGCCGTCATCAATGGCCGCGCCTACAGCGAGGGCGAATTTCTCCGGATGCCAAAGGGCAGCGCTCCGCGGGAACGGCGACGCGCTCCCGCCGCGCCGGTCCGGGTCCGCGTGCAGCGCATCAACGACGGCGCGGTGCAGTTGCAGACCCCAGTCGAGCTGATCACCGCCTCTTGACGCCGGGCCGAACTTCCGGCGCGGCGCAAAGTCGGAAGAAGAGCTGCTGCTCGACGATCGGTAGACCGGTCGAACGCACTCAGCGCGGCGCATTCAACTCCGCGAGCACCTCGGGATCGCGCACGTCGGCCCAGTCGCCGGCCAGTTCGAGCACCTGCACCTTCTGCCCGCTCAGCGCCAGCGCGCGGATGGCGTCGGTCAGTTCGTATTCGCCGCGCGGCGATTTCTCCAGCTGCGCGGTGAACTCGAAAATGCTCGGACGAAACGTGTAAACGCCCGGCGTTGTACCACGGGCTGGTCGGCTCGCCGGGCTGCGGCTTCTCGCGCAGGTCGGTCATCTCAAAGCGCTCGTTGACGAACACCGCGCCGCCCTTGGCGATTTCGCCGGGATTGTGCTTCACGCTGATCGAGCGCCTCGGCGTCGCCGAGCGCGACGAGCCGATGGTAGTTCGCCGGATCGATGAGGATGTCGCCGTAGCTGAGGACGAACGGATCGGCGCCGGCGAACTCCTTCGCCAGCTCGACCACGCGGCCGGTGCCGTCCTGCACGACCTGCGTCGCGTATTCGACTGGCGACGCCAAAGCTCGCGACCGTCGCCGAAATAATCGCGCACCACATCGGCGCGGTAGCCGACGACGATCAGGAAATGCGTCACGCCCGCGGCCGCGCAGTCCTTCGACGATGTGTCGCAGGATCGGCTGCCCGCGCACCGCGATCATCGGCTTGGGCAGATCGTTGGTCAGCTCGCGCATCCGCGTGCCTTTGCCGGCGGCGAGGAGGACGGCTTTCGGTCTGACGTGCGCTCATTTCTTCACCTCCGTGACGAATTCGCGCGATGCGCTCCATGGCGACTTTGATCTGCTCGAGGCTCGTGGCGTAGCAGCAGCGGACGAAGCCTTCGCCGCTCGGGCCGAAGGCCGGCCCGGGGACGCAGGCGACTTTTTTTTTCTCCAGCAGGCCGAGCGAAAACTCGCGGCTGGTCAGGCCGGTGCTGGTGATCTTCGGGAAGATGTAGAACGCGCCGACGGGCTTGAAGCACTCGAGGCCGAGATCGTTGAACGCGCGCGACGATGTAGTTGCGCCGCGTGCTCGTATTCGCGCCGCATCGCCTCGACGCCGCGTGCGCCGTGTTCGAGCGCCTCGATGGCGGCGTCCTGCGCCATCGTGTTGGCGCAGAGGATCGCGTATTGATGGATCTTCATCATCGCGTCGGTGAGGATGGCGGGCGCGCAGGCGTAGCCGATGCGCAAGCCGGTCATCGCAAACGCCTTGGAAAAACCGTGCAGGAAGACGCAGCGCTCGCGCATGCCGGGGAGCGACGCGATGCAGACGTGCTCCGCGCCGTCGTAGGTCAGCTCGCTGTAGATTTCGTCGGTGAGGACGATGAGATCGTGGTCGATGCAAAGGCGCGCGATCTTCTCCAGCTCGGCGCGGCGTCTGCGTCGCGCCGGTCGGATTGCACGGGAAGTTGAGCATCAGCACTTTCGAGCGCGGCGTGATCTTCGCCGCGAGCGCCTCGGCGGTGAGGCGGAAGTTGTCCTCCGCGCGCGTGGCGATGGCGACGGGGACGCCGTGCGCCATGGTCACGCTCGGCGCGTAGCTGACGTAGCAGGGCTCGTGGTAGAGCACCTCGTCGCCGGGATTGAGCAGCGCGCGCAGGGCGAGGTCGATCGCCTCGCTGACGCCGACGGTGATGATGACCTCGGTGCGCGGATCGTAGGCGACGCCGAAGTGCTTGTGGACGTAGCGGCAGATCGAGCTGCGCAGCTCGGGCAGGCCGAGATTGGAGGTGTAGTGGGTGCGCCCGTGCTCGAGCGAGTAGATCGCCGCCTCGCGGATGTGCCACGGGCGTGTCGAAGTCGGGCTCGCCGACGCCGAGCGAGATGACTTCCTTTTCCTGCGCCACGATGTCGAAGAACTCGCGGATGCCGGATTTCGGGAATGTCGCGGACGTGGTCCGCGATGTGTTTTTTGAGAGTCATGAAGAATTTAGGATTTAGGATTTAGGATTTAGGATTGGTGGGAGAGCGGAAGCGCCGCGCATGTCTCCGCGAGCCGGAGACGGCCGTGCCGCGAGCAGCGCGGCTACCGAGCTCGCGCGGCCGCAAATGCCAATTGCCAAATGCTGAATGCTCAAATCCTCATGGCGTGACGGCGAGCCGCTGCGGGCTTCGCTTCGCGGGTGAGCGAGACGCCGTTTTCCTTGTAGGCCTTCAGCCGGAAGCGCGTGGCCGTGGAGATCACGCCTTTGATGGTGCTGAGCTTCTCCGAGATGAAGGTGGCGACCTCCTGCAGGCGTGTCGCCTTCGACGATGACGAGCAGGTCGTAGCCGCCGCTCATCAGGTAGCAGCTTTGCACTTCGGCAAAGTTCGCGATGCGCGCCGCGAGCCGGTCGAAGCCGCCGCCGCGCTCCGGCGTGATCTTCACCTCGACGACCGCGGTGACCGCGCAGCCGTGTCCGCACTCCGGCGCGAGCATCGCCTGGTAACCGACGATCACTCCCTCGCTTTCAAGGCGGGCAATTTTGTCAGTAACAGCGCCTTCGCTGAGATCGAGCTCGCGCGCGAGATCGGCCACGGAGGTGCGGGCGTCGCGACGCAAAAGAGTAATGAGCGGGTCCATCAGGAAGTTGAGAAATGATCGTTGAAGTGGAGCGAAGGAAGCAACGCGCGCGGCGAAAAAGGGCGGCGAACTTAAGCGCGGATCGCGGATTTGGGAAGTTCCGATCCGTCTCGCAGGTCTCATCCCGGAACTCTCAACTTCTTCAATGAGCGCTTGCGTGAGCCGGGTGCGCCCCTTTTTATTCACGCCCCCTCTTCCGGCCATGATGAAGTACCGCACCTACCTGATTTTCGGCGCTCCCGGCAGTGGCAAAGGGACGCAGGGGAAAATCCTCGGGAACATCCCCCGCTTCTTTCATTTCGCCTGCGGCGATGTTTTCCGCGCGCTCGATACGCGCACGCCGCTGGGTCAGGCTTTCCTCGAATACTCAAGCCGCGGCGAACTCGTGCCCGACGACCTCACGGTGAAGCTCTGGCAGGCGCGCATTGCCGATGTGGTGCGCTCGCACCACTTCAAGCCGGATATCGATGCGCTCGTGCTCGACGGCATCCCGCGCAACATCGGGCAGGCGCGCATCATGCAGGACATCATCGATGTGAAACGCGTCTTCCATCTTTCATGCCCCGACCGTGCGGCGCTGGTCACCCGCCTGAAAAAGCGGGCGTTGAAGGAGAACCGTTTCGATGATGCAAATGAAGAAGTCATTCGCCGCCGGCTCGCGACGTACGAGGAAGAATCCAAGCCGGTGCTGGAATTTTACGGTCCCGATTTGCTGACAGAGATCGACGCCACGCAGCCGCCGGTGAAGGTCATTTTCGAGATTCTGCAGACGATCAACAGCAAGGGATGAGCGCGCGCCAATTCGATCAATTCCGCGCTTCCTCGCTTTTCTGCACCACGTGCGGCAAAGCGCAACCAGTGCGCGAGAAGCTGCTGCTCGTGCTGCCGGACAAGGAACTTTTTGACTACCTCTGCGGTGTCTGCGGGAGCGTAGCGGGTCAGCGCGAAGTCACGGCGACCGACAAACTGATGAACGACGCCCTCGTCGCTCGGCGCAGCGGGCGGCGGCAAGTGCGGATTCTCTGAGCGGATGCGGATCGTTTTTCTCGGCACGGGCGAAATCGGCGTCCCGACCCTGCGGTTGCTCCTCACGTCCACTGAACATCACGTCCTCGCGTGCGTGACGCAGCCCGACAAGCCGGTCGGCCGGCGGCAGGAGTTGCAGGAATCGGCGATCAAACAGACTGCCTACGCGCGGCACGTCCCCATCTTTCAGCCCCAGAAAATTCGCGACCAAACCGCGATCGAACAGCTTCGCTACCTGCGGCCTGACGTGATCGTCGTAATGGCTTACGGGCAGATTTTGCCGGGTGAAATCCTGCGCATACCCACCGTGGCGTGCCTGAATCTGCACGCGTCTCTGCTGCCCCGGCATCGCGGTGCATCGCCCATCCATGCGGCGATTGAGGCGGGCGATCGCGAGACGGGAATCACGGTGATGTACATGGCTGAAGGGCTCGACACCGGCGATATCCTGCTCACGAAATCGCTCTCGATTTCCCGCCACGAGACGACTGGCACGCTGCACGATCGCCTTGCCGAACTCGCACCGACCGCGCTCCTCGAGGCGCTCACGCTGCTGAAGCAAGGCCGCGCGCCGCGCGCTCCGCAGGACGAATCACGCGCGACTTACGCCGCGAAATTATCGCGCGACAACGGCGAGATTTCCTGGTCGGCGACCGGCGAGGAAATCGACCGCAAAATTCGTGCGATGAACCCGTGGCCGGCAGCGCATACATTTCTTCCGACCGAGGAAGGCGCGCGCAAACTCAAGATCTTCGGTTGCTCGCCGCACACGCGTGATCTTGGCGAGCCCGGCCATGTGATCCGCGCCGACAAAAGCGGCATTCTCGTTTCCGCCGCCAAGGGTGGCGTGCTGTTGACCGAGATTCAGCTTGAGGGCAAAAAGCGGATGAGCGCGCGCGATTTTCTGCTCGGAAATCCCATTGCGGCCGGGACGCCTCTCGGCGCTCACGAGGAGGCACCCGCGCCCACCCCGCTGCTGCCGGAATGACCGCGCTCGCGCCGCGTCGCGCGCGGCTCGAAACGATCGTCGCGCAGATTCGCGGCTGCACGCTTTGCCCAAAAATGCACCGCCCCGGCGTCTCCGGCGGCGCGGTGCTGAGCAAAGTCATCAGCGTCGGGCAGGCGCCCGGGACGAAGGAACCGATCCTCGGAAAACCGTTTGCTTGGACTGCGGGCAAAACGCTTTTCGGCTGGTTCCAGCGAGCGTGCGGCATTTCGGAGGAGGAATTCCGCGCGACGATTTACATGGCGGCGGTCTGCCGTTGTTTCCCCGGCAAGACGAACGCCGGCGGCGACCGGGTCCCGGACCCCACGGAGATCGCCACGTGCGATCGCTGGCTCGCGGCCGAGTTCGAGATTCTTCGCCCGCAGCTCGTGATTCCGATCGGCAAACTCGCGATTCAAAAATTTCTCCCCCCCGCGATGCTGACTGAATTGATCGGGAGGAAATTCACGCTCACCCGCGGAGCGCACACCTTTGATCTCGTCCCGCTCCCCCACCCCTCCGGCGCGTCGCCGTGGCATCGGATGGAGCCGGGTGTAACGCTGCTCCATCAGGGCCTCGACCTGATCGTCCGCCATCCCGCGTGGCCGCGCCCCGGCGAAAAGGGCGCAACTTAGGACCGACGTCCCGGGTTCGATACGCCGTCTCGCCGGTTGCGGGCCGTCCGCCTGCGTGTATTGCTCGCTGCCGGTCTCGTAACCAGTCCCCTCTCATCGCCGTCTTTTCTCGCACATGAAAACCTCCCTCATCTTTTGCGCCACCCTCGCGCTCGCTGCTTCGCTGGGCTCTGCGGCTGACCTCGGCGGGGGAATCGCAACGAAGTTCAAACAACTCGATACGAACGGCGACGGGAAGCTGAGCACGGGCGAAGTCGCGGCGTTTCCGATGTTGAAAAATCTCGATGCCAACGGGAATGGCGAGATCACGCTCGAGGAAGCGCAGCGGGTCATCGCGATGCTCACCGGCGGCGGCAAGAAGCCCGAACCGGCATCGGAGATCGCGCCGCCGCCTTTCACGCCCGCTGATTCACCGCGCGAAGAGGCTAAGCTGCTGAAGGCCGCGGATCATCGCGTCGGCAGTCTGATTGACGACGTCGTTTTCACTGATCTCGACGGCAAGAGACTTCGTCTGAGCGATGTCGCCGGCGGTCAGCCGCTGATCGTCGCGATGTACAGCTCGAGCTGCCCGGTGAGCAAAAAATACGGCCCGACGCTCGCTCAGCTTTCGGAGAAAATTCAGGCACAAAAAGCCAGGCTTCTGCTCGTGGCTCCCGTCGGCACCGACACACCCGCCGAGCTCCGCGCAGCCTTGAAATCCGCCGGTCTCGTGGGGCCGTGCGCTTTTGATCCGAAAGGCGAGCTGGCTGGTGTGCTGGGCGCGTTGTCGACGACGGATGCATTTCTCCTCGATGGAGCGCGGACGCTGATCTATCGCGGCGCAATCGACGACCAATACGGTCTCGGCTACTCGCTCGACGCCCCGCGCAAACACTATCTCGCAGACGCCATCGCCGCACTCACCGCCGGTCGTGCGCCGGACATCGCGGCGACGGAAGCGCCTGGTTGCCTGCTCGCTTTGAAGGCCGCTCCACCCACCACGAACGCTCCGACTTATCACAATCGCATCTCGCGCCTCGTGCAGGCGAATTGCCAGCAGTGCCACCGCACGGGTGGCGTCGCACCGTTCGCGCTCGAAACGGCGGAGCAGATCGAAGCCAAGTCCGCGATGATTCGGAAAATGGTCAGCCGCGATCTGATGCCGCCGTGGTTTGCGAAGCCGCCCGGGGCGGGACAGCACTCGCCGTGGATGAACGATCGCACCCTCGCCGGGCGCGACAAGGCAGACCTCCTCGCGTGGCTCGACGCCGGCAAACCGCTGGGCGACTCGAAGGATGCGCCGCTCCCACGCCACTGGCCTGCCGACTGGCAGATTGGCACGCCCGACGCCGTGGTGGAGATCCCGCGGGCAATTGAAATCAAGGCGACGGGAACGATGCCTTATCAGAACGTGGTCGCCGACCCACACTTCACGGAAGACAAATGGGTTCGCGGATTCGAGATCCAGCCGACAGCGCGCGAGGTGGTGCATCACGTCCTCGTTTTCGCGCAGAATCCCAACGCCGGGATCGCCGAAAAACTAGACCAAGTCAGCGGATTCTTCGCCGCCTATGTGCCAGGGAACAATTCGATCGTTTATCCCGACGGCTTTGCGAAACCGCTACCCGCCGGCTCGAAGCTGCTCTTCCAAATCCACTACACGCCAAACGGCACCGCGACCCGCGACCAGATCAAAATCGGCCTGCTTTTCGCCAAAGAACCGCCGCAACACATCGTCCGCACGATCGGCATTGGCGCGCATCGGTTGAGCATTCCGCCGAACGACGCCAACCATCCCGAAAGTGCCACCATCCCGGTGCCGAAAGACGTGAAATTACTCGGCTTCATGCCGCACATGCACGTCCGCGGGAAGGCTTTCCGCTACGAGGCGATCCTGCCCGACGGCACGACGCGCACCCTGCTTGAGGTGCCGCGCTACGACTTCAACTGGCAACTCGCCTACCGCTATGCCGAGCCGCCGACCATCCCCGCGGGCAGCACGATGCGGGCGATTGGCTGGTTCGACAACAGCGCGAACAACCCGGCGAATCCCGACCCGAACAAGACCGTCAAATGGGGTCCGCAGACGACTGACGAAATGATGCTCGGCTACGTCGAATACTACTTCCCAACCGAGATCGTCGGCCTCCCGAAGCAACTCAGCGCGGCACCGTAGCCCACGGCCGTCAGCGCTGATGGCACTGATTTTGCGGAGAAACTCGGGGAGCCCAGCGGCCACCTCCTGCCGGAAGCTTATCCTGCCTCTCTCCCTGCCGAGCCCCAGCCCTACCGGCCTGCTTCAGCCGCTCTGACTTTCTCCGCCTTTACCCGCTGCGCCAGCCACCGCAGCCACGACGGACGTTGCCGGAGAAGTTCGCACACCTGATTCCTTTCAGCTTCGTCGCACTTTCCGAGGGCGAACTTCTCCAACCGGCGTGCCGCGGCTGCACCAGGTTGCGCCAGATGATGCCCGGTAACTTCCGGCCCCACTCGATCGAGGAACTCGAGAAGAACTTTGGGATCGTCGTGGTTCATAATGGTTAAGCGCTCGAGTTTGAGATCTTTGCAAAAAAACTTCCGGGTGCCGCAGATCCGAGCTTTTTTTCAGAGTAAATTCACTTTTCTTGCAAAAACGAAAATCTCAGGCGCTTAACCATTGGAACAGTGAAGTTGCGGGTGGCTTCAGCAGATGAGCGTCAAGTGAGAGTGGACTCGGGAGTGGCGGCGGAGGCGGCAAAGGGAATGTGGAGGCATGCGGGAGTGGGTTGGCGGTTCTTGACGCTCATCTGCGGGTGGCCTGCCGAGGCTTCCTCGACCCTGACGTCTGATTCAGGCCAAGGTATGAGGTTTACCGTTGAAACAACCGCTGTGATCTCCACACGATGTCGGCAGTGAAAGACCCCCTCCCGCACGCCGCGGACTTTCAATTTGCCCAAAAATGCCTCGCCGGAGAGGAATCGGCTCTCCTCCGTTTGCGGGAAAATTTTGCACCCTCGATCGTTGCGTATTTAATCCGCATCGGCGCGCGGATTGATCTCGCACACGAGATCGCCGATCGTCTGTGGGCGGATTGCCTCACGGCCCCATTTGGCCGCTCCGCCCCGCTCGCGCGCTACGATGGCTCGTGCGCTCTGCTCACTTGGTTCAACACGATCGCCATGCACCGATTCGTTTCGCGCTGCCGGGCCGAGCAGCGGTGGTTGCGCGTGATGCCCGTCCGCACGCATGACGCGCGCTCCGACGAAAACCTCCACGCCATCGCGGATCGATCCACGGCCCTTGAGACGGAGTCGCCTCTGTTGGAAATACTTCGAACCGCCGTGCAAAAGGCTTTCGCCCAATGCCCGCCGGAACAATTTGTACTCCTCGAGCTCATCCATCGCGACGGCTTGCGGCACGAAGATCTTGCGAAAATGTTCTGCTGCAGCGACGCCACGATCCGACGAAAAGTGGACGCTGCCGCGCGTGATTTGCAAGAGGCTACGCTTACCTTGGTCAAAGCCGCCGACCCACTGATCGAGCTGACTTGGGACGATTTTCTCGACCTTTGCCGCACCGCTTCCCCGTCGCTTTTCGAGTTTGAATAAACGGGCGCGATCCTAGGACACCGGCACCACGGGCGCCGCTTCGGGCTCGCTCGGTGCAGGAACCGGAATCCCGATGCGCTCGCGGAGCGAAGTGGCTACCGCTTCAACGAGCGGAGCCTGCGGGCGGCTGAAAACGAAGAGATATTTGGGCTTCTTTGCGAGGCTGTAGAGCACGAGGTTTTCGCTCAGAAACTTCGGCTCACGAGCGACTTTGTAGCCCGTTACGTCGAGTTCCACCGCGAGCTTTCGCCAGCCCCGCCGCGCGACGAACCATACTTTCCCCGTCTGTTCCGCGGTTGCGATCAATTGCCCAAAAAGATTGCCCGGAATCCCGCGAGCGGCCCCACTGATGCACGGCGCTGCCCAAGTGATTTTTTCGCCGAGCAAATTCGACGCGTGAAAAATCACGTCGAGCTCTGCCGGAAGAACCGCCTCCAGTTCAGCCGCAGGTTTGTCACTGGCAGGCGAGCCAATTTTTTTCCAGACCAGCCAGAGTTGAACCTTCGCTACGCGATAGAGCAGCGGACCGAAATAACAGATCGCCGCGAGCAGGACTAAAAAGACCCCGAGCGCGAGGACCGGATCGTAGCGCATCAGCGCGAGTCCGCCGAGCACCGTGACGTCCTCGGCAACACTCAGGCCGATATTGGAAAACGGCTCGGGTGAATGATTTACCACAAGCCGCGTCCCTGACTTCACGCCATGCACGAGCAGGCTCGCGCCGCCGCCGAGCAAGGCCACGATTACGTCGAACACGGGGTCGGGATTTCCGAGCACGCGGATGGCCAGCAGCGCGCCCCCGATTGGTCGAATGACGGTGTGCACGGCGTCCCACAGCGAATCGACCCACGGGATTTTGTCGGCGAAAAACTCGAGCAGATAGAGCACACCCGAAACGACGAGCACCACCGGATGCGCCAGGATCAAAAGGTCGGGATGCGTCGCCGCCACATCGATCCAATGCTGCTGAATCGCGAGCCCGGTCACGAAAACCGTGAGGTAGAGATTCAGCCCTGCGAGTGAAGCCAGGCCGAGCGCCCATCCTAAAGTCTGGAGCTGTTGCATGGCGAAATATTGGCCCGGGCAGGTGCTTTACCAACTCAAACGTGCCGCCGTTTTACCGAAAAAGCAGCGGCGCAAACTCCGAGAAATAATTGCGCCAGACCGGCCACGCATGCTTGCCCTCGGTCAGTCGCCAAACGTGCCGAATGCCCTTGGCATCGAGGTTTGCGACCATTTGTTCGTTCCGCGTGCGACCGCCATCATCCTTGCCGATGGCGATCCAAAGCAGCTTCGCGTGATCGTTGATTTGCGCCGGATCCTTCAGCGCCTCATCGAGCCGATCGCCCATCATCCCTCCGCTGAACGAGCCGACCCACGCAAAGCGATCGAGATGGCGCAGACCGCAATTCAGCGCGTGCCCGCCGCCCATCGAAAGCCCGGCGATCGCGTGCGCTTCCGCGCCTTCTTTCCCGCGATAATTCGATTCCACCAGAGGCAAAATCTCCTCCAAAAGCTCACGCTCAAAGGCCGCCGTGTTTGCGCGGCCGTATTCTTCCCGCGGCCCCGCTGTCGGCGAAATCGGATGCCCATCCGGCATCACGACGATCATCGGCACCGCCTTTTTCTGGGCGATCAGATTATCCATGATCCAGTGCGCTTTGCCGTGCTGTGACCAAGCCGCCTGATTGTCACCGAAGCCGTGAATCAGCACCAGCAGCGGGAACTTCGTCGTGGCGGTTTCGTAACCCGGCGGCGTGTAGACGACGAGTTCGCGCGCATGCCCGAGCGACGGTGAAAAATACGTGTGCGCGTGCAGGGTGCCGTGCGGGACATTTTGAAAATCCCACACCAGCGGCGGCTCGCCGGGCACTTGCAGGATGCTCACGCGCGGCTGCCGCTGAGGTTTAATCGCCGGATTTCCCGGATCGATCATCGGCAGACCATCCACCGTGAAACTGTATTCATAAATTCCCGACTCCACCGGCCCCACCGTCGCGCTCCAGACCCCGTCGTCTCCACGCGTCATCGGCAGCGTGCCATTCGGCGTCCACTGCCCGTTGACTTTGATTTCCTGCGCCTTCTCCGCCTTCAGCCGGAAAGTGACCTGTCGATCCGGGGCGATTTCCGGTGAGACTATGGGACCCGGTGGCATGGGACGCGGGGTCGTCGGCGCCTGACCGTGAACGACGCCGAGCGCTAGGCACAAGCTGAGCCCGAGCAGAAACGAAAGACGAGGGAGGAAGGTCATGCCCCTGATACTACACGCCTCTTTTTTGCGAGGCGACTCTCTATCGGCGAATCGTCGCTGATGGTCGAAATGCAAGATTTGGAAAGCCGCGGGCCGCGCTTTCTGAAAGAAACGGGCGATGAGCTATCGCACGAAAATTCTCTGCCTCTTCGTTGGTCTCGCCGCGGTGACCAACGGGGTGCTGCTCACCATCTGCTACCAGCAAGCCGAGCGCACGCTCCGTCAACAGATCGGGACGACGGCGCTTTCGATCGCGGCGACCGCGTCTGCGATGATCGACATCGAAGCCCATCAGCAGCTCGAGGAGCGGCGCGACGAGACGACTTCGACCTATCAATCGCTCGAGCGAATTCTCCGCAAAGTGCGCGACGCCAATCGCCGGTCTGACGTGCGAGTGCAGTATCTTTACACCTTCATAGCGGACCCACGGGCGCCGGGAAAATACCTCTTCGCCGTCGATTCCGAGGAAGCTGGCGAGAACAAGTCGCACCTCGGAGATCCTTATAACTACAAGGGCCGCGAGACAGTGGTGACGAAGATGAGTGAGTTTCAGGTGCAGCCGGAATTTGTGACCGACGAGTGGGGCACTTGGCTCACGGTCAACGCGCCCATTCGCAATGCGGCAGGCCAGGCCATCGCCGCAGTCGGCGTCGATCTGGATGCGGCGGATGTGGTTCACCAGTTGCGCGTGCTGCTTTTCAGCGGCATCGCGGGACTGGGTGCCTCGCTACTCCTCGCGCTCGCACTGGCACTCCACATTTCACGCCGCATGTCGCAGCCGCTTGCGGCCATGCGAGATGCCGTTACGGCGATCGGCCACGGGAATCTGGAGACGCAACTCGACGTGAAATCGCGCGACGAATTCGGCGTGGTGGCCGCCGCGATCAATGAAATGGTCGCCGGACTCAAGCAGCGCGAAATCTTCAAGGGCACGCTGGTGCGCTACATGTCGAGCCAAGTCGCGGAGCGCGTGCTGAGCTCCGGGGAGATGCCGCAGCTTCGCGGCGACCGGCGGAAGATCACTGTGCTCTTCGCCGACGTGCGCGGCTTCACGGCGCTATCGGAAAGCCTCTCGCCGGAGGAAGTGGTGACCCTGCTCAACGACTACTTCGACAAGATGATCGAAGCGATTTCCCAGCATCACGGCATGCTGAACAAATTCATGGGCGACGGGCTGATGGCGGTCTTCGGCGCGCTGGAAGACGACCCTTTTCAAGAAGAACACGCGATCGAAGCCGCGCTCGAGATGCGGTGCGCCATTGGGCTTTTCCGCGAGCGCATTTTGAAGGAGCGCCAGATCGAATTGCACATCGGGATCGGCATCAACACCGGCCTCGCAATCGTCGGAAATATTGGCTCGGAGCAGCGCATGGAATTCACCGCGATCGGCGACACCGTGAACCTCGCCTCGCGGCTGGAGAGCACGACAAAAGAGTTTAGCCACGACATCATCGTCAGCGATTACACGCAGGTCGCGGTGCGGAATAAATTTCAGTTCAAACCGCTCGGTTCTGTGCAGGTCAAAGGACGCACTGATGCCGTTTCCATTCACGCGGTTCTTTCCGCGAACGGCGTGCGGGCTGGGGCGGAGTGAGATTTCTGCTCGCCGCGGGTGGGTTGTTGCAGCACGCTCCGGTCGACGGTGCGTTGAAAACGAGGAGGTTTCCCCATGATGTTCCCCGCAATCTTTCTGGCCGACGAAGCTGGTGCCCTTGCCAATGCGGCGAGCGGTCACGCAGCGGTGCTGCTGCTCGGGGCGAGTCTCATCATCACCATGCTTTTGGTCGGCCGATGGCTGCAACAGGAGCCTGCGAATCGGCCAAAGAACTTGAGCGATCTTGTCTTCGCCGGGTTCACTTTTCTCGCGGCTCTCATGGCCGTCTCGTGGCTGGTCTTCGATACAGGCACGCCCATCTGGTCGGCGGTCGGTCTCCTCAGCACCGCAGGTGTCCTCGCCGGCGCGTGGGTCTTGTTTCTCCCCGCGGATTTCAACGAACACCGCGGTAGCGAGCTTTCGTGCGACGATGAGGGGCTGCTCGATGACGCGCGGCGCGCCCGAATTCTCATCGCTTATTTCGAAAGCCAGGGACGCATCTCCGACACCGCCACGCCGGACCGACTCGGGAAAGCGGAGCTCGATGGCATTGTAAAAAAAGTGCGTGAGGTGGAAGAGGCGGCGAAAGCCGTCCCTCCGCTCCCGATCAGCACAGAGCAGGAAGCCGACTTTTATCTCGCGCTCGGCACGCTCATCGCCAAGGCGCGGCCGGTCAGTGTCGAAAGCATCGCGCACTGTCAGAAAGCCGGGGGCAAACGCCGGTCGCGGGTCGCGCTGGAACTCGACACGAACGGGCGCTTCATGCTCGCCTCGGTGTTCCTGCTCGTTGTGTTTCAAGCGTACACCGCCATCGGCTTGAAGCTGCACAATCAAGTCGAGACCAAGCATCGAACTTATCTCTCCCTTTTCGGCGCTGCCGAACCGTTGGCTCCCGCCGTGGATGCAAAACCGCCGGCGCCGGATGATTTCACGCTCAAAGCCGAATCGAAAATCCGCATCGCCCGCGAGGAGATGACGGAAGCCTACGCTTCGCTCAAGGCATGGGTGAGGCCCGTTTCTGACGGATTGGTGGGTGTGGGATTCCGCCGCGACGCCACCGAGGCGTCGAAGGTAAAAATGCCGCCCGCCATCCTGGAGCGCCCGAACAACGAACCGGTTTTCCCGTCCGACGCAGCGGAAACGCGCACGCAGGCGACGCTGCTGCTCGACTTCCTGAGCAACTATCTGCTGCCGCTGCTCTACGGCTGGGCGGGCGCCATGGTTTACATCGTCAGGCGCCTCACCGGTGAAATGAGCAGCCTCACTTTCCTTCCAGGAAATCTCGCGGTGCGCGCGTGGCTCGGCTGCATCGCCGGACTCGCCATCGGCTGGTTTTATCATCCCACGACGACCACGACCACGGCGGAGTCGATCACCAATCTCGGCCCGCTGGCGCTGGCTTTTCTCGCGGGATTCGGCGTCGAGATTTTTTTTTCCATGCTCGACCGTTTCGTCAACGCCTTCACCGAATCGCGCTCCGCACCGGCCGGAAAATAGGCGCCTTCTTTGCCGGAAAAGAGCCGACTTACTTCTGACTTTTCGGCTGCGTTTTTTTTGATTTCACGGGCGTTTGCAGCGTGGCGAGGTAAGCTACGACATCGCGGAGTTGGCGCTTCGTGAGGATGCCACTCATCGGCGGCATCAATGAAACGGCGGGCGTGGACGCGGTGATTTCCGTCCGCGGGATCCGCACTTCCCGGCCATCCGGCAGACGCAACTGGACCGCTGCGGCCTCCTCGCTGAGCAGCGTGCCGGCCACCGTTTCGCCGTCCTTTTTCGTGACGGTGATGAGCTCGAACCCGGCGGCGATTTGCGCGCTCGGGGCGACCAGCGATTCGAGGAGATAACGGCGGTCGTGGCGCGAGGCGATGCTCTCCAGCGACGGTCCGACTTCGCTCCCCGCGCCCGGCGCGAAGCGATGGCAGGCGACGCAATTTGCCGCAACGCTGGTCAGCGCGATCTCGCGGCCGAGTGCGGCGTCGCCGCCGTCGACACACTCGGAAAATGCAGCGAGCCAGTCGGCAGTTTGCGCGTCGCGATCATTCTGGAACGACGCAAGCATGGCGGCGATTGCAGGTGCATTGGGAGCGCGCGCCGCAGCGGCTTCGAGAATGTCCAGTTGCGTCGCGGAACTCGCAACGATCTCGGTTAAGGCTTCAGCAATCAGCGCGTCCGCAGCGGGTTGCGCCAGCGATCCGAGGACAGCCCATGCGACTTGCTGTTCCTCGATTTCCCCGCTGGAAATCAGCCCGCGAGCGAATGAAACCAGGCGTCCCGCCCGTTCGTTGGTGCCCGCACCGACAGGCGGACTGACGGCCTGCCGCGCGAGGATGCGCAGCGATTCCGCGCGGAGCGGCGCTGGCTGCTTTCCTTTCGGTAATGCGAGCCATTTCTCCAGCGTGCCGGTAAGTTCGGCGGAAGCGGGGTCTTGCGCGGCGAGGAGCTTCAGAGCTTGCACGCGGACCGGTGCGGCGATTTTCGCATCGGCAATCAACGCGAGCATCGGCGCGGTTGGGGCTTCGAGTTGATATCTCAAAAGAACCTCGAGCCCGCGCGCACGAAGCTCCGATTCCTCGAGCGCGAGCAGCGCAGCGACTTGTGGCTGGAGCGCCGCCCGCAGCGGCTCGAGTGGGCGCGCCGGCAGTTCGCGGTGGTGGCCGTCTGCGAGGTCGAGCAGCGGTGGCTCCGGCCAGAGCACGAGCTGAGCGAGGGCACGCTCGCGCACCGGTGCCGCCGCCGCGGGATGCAGCGCGAAGGCAGCGACGCGCGCTGCGGCTTCGGGCGTGCCAAGGCGGAAGTTGGCATTCACCGCGCGACGCAGCGCCGGCTCGGTGCCCGTGTCGGGGGCGCGCTCCAGCCACTCCGCCAGACGCGGCAGTGCTTCGGGAATGCTGAGGTCATCATGAATTGCCATCGCCGCTTCCGCCGCGAGCGCGGGGTCTGGGTCATCGAGAAAATCGGCGACGGCCTCGTCGCGCTTCCGGGCGAGCGCGAGCAGGCAGGCGAGGCGGACTTCACGGTCCGGCGAACGCACGGATGAGACGAGCACGTCGCTGTTCGCACACGCCGCGAGTCCGGTCACCAACGCATGCCGCGACCACGCATCGACCGGTTCGCGCACGGCTTCGAGCAGCGGCGCAACTGCGCCGGGCAGCTTCAATCGTGCGCTCGCGAGCGCCGCATGAAAGCGCGCCCGAGGGCCGTCATCCCTGATCATCGCGATGACAGCGCGCGCCAGGGCCGGGTCCGCCGGCCCTTCGCCGGCGATCTTCGCGGTCTGCGCGCGCACCTCAGGATCGCCGTCCGCGCAAAGCGCAACCAGTGCCGGAATGTCGGCCCATTTTTCTCCCCGCAGGCCCTGCCCCAAGCCCCAAATCGCGTGCAATCTCGCGAGCTGCGGCGCTTGCAGATCATGCGCGACGGTCAGCAATTCGGGCCACTCACCGCGCCGCACCAGCTCGAATTGCGCGCCTTTTCTCAATCGTACATCGGCATGCCCGAGCAGCTCACCGAGCGCTGCCGGCGTGAGCGTCGAAAAGCCGTCGTGCAAGCGCTGACGGACCTCCGCGCGCAGCGGATCCCGCTCCGCGGGGTCGGCATCGAGCGTCCAAATCGCGCCTTTTTGGTTGAGCGGATAGCCGCCCGCCCAGTCGGCGAAATAGAGTTTTCCCTCCGGTCCCCAGCTCATCCCGATACCCATGATTCCGCTCGAAATCTCGACGTCCTCGGCCAGCGTCCAGGTCGCGCCCGAGGGTTCGAGCCGGAGCGCGTTCATTTTCCCCGACGGGAATTGATCGAGGAAAAACCAGCCGCGCCATTCCGCCGAGAGCGCCGTGCCGGGGTTGTAGACGAAGCCCGCCGGACCGTCGTGCGAACTCGCGAGCGGTGGCGTGAGGAAGAGAGGCTGGAGCGGATGCGCGGGCTGCCAGCGACCCTCGCCGGTCCAAGGCGACCACGCGCCTTCCATAAACTGATATCCGCAACGCCAGCCCGAATCGCTCCCCTCCGCGATGAACACGAGCCGCTCCTTTTCGCCTGGCTTGTCGGCGTCGTTGTCCACGCCGAAGAGATCGCCGAGTTCATTGAAGTCCGTCTCCTGCACGTTGCGCAGCCCGTGCGCGAAGACTTCGAAGCGCGAGCCGTCGGGCTCGCAACGAAGCACGCAGCCTTCGTTCGGGAAGAAAAACTTGCGCCCCTCACGTGAGGTCACGTTCACGCCCTTGTCGCCGATGCTCCAGTAAATGCGGCCGTCCGGACCGACACGCAGGCCGTGCATGTCGTGCCCGGCGTAGGCGATGTGCACCCCGAAACCGTGCGCGACGCTCTCGCGCGTGTCGCTTTTTCCATCGCCATCTTGATCGACGAGCCGCCACACATCCGGCGCGATCGTGGTGTAGACGCTGCCGCCAAAAGCGAGCACCCCGGCAGCGATGCCGGTCACTTCGGTGTTGAAATTATCAGCGAAGCTCGAGATCTGATCGGCCTTGCCGTCGCCGTTTGAATCGACGAGTCGGAAGATTCGCTCACTCGCAACGGTGAGATCTTTCCAGTCGATCGAGCCGTCACCGTTCGCATCTTTGAGCGGCCCCGCGAGCTTCGGCCCGCCGGGCGGCAGCATGCGATGATAGAAGGCCTGCTTGTCTTCGACTGATTGCAACGACTGATCGTTCGGCACCCATGGTAGCCATTCGCGAATGTCAAGATCGCCGACTTTTCGCCGCGTGGTGGCCGAGACAAAAACGCGTCCATGGTCATCGACCGAAACTGCGACGGGGTCGGGCACATTGAGCTCCGCGGACCATTTTTCGGCGGTGAGTTTCGGGCGCTCGGCGGCGTGCGCGATCGAGATGAAGATCAGCGGCAGAACGAGCGCGCACTTTGGCAAAAGTCGGGAAAAGAACATGGGCATCAGGATGACGGTGAGCATCGATTGTCGGAAGCACGGGCTGGGAAGCGAATGGATTCCGCAGCAGCGAGCACTGGAGCAGGAGAGCGGAAAACGTGCGGCTGCTAAACGCCTCCGGTGACCGTTTTAAAATGGGGTCAGTGGGAGTGCGCTACAAGCGCGATGGCAGCGAGGAGCAGCAAGGAGGCGAAAAGCCGGCGGAGCATGATCCGGTGGCCTTGCGCGCGCTCGGTGTTGGCGAACCAACCACCGACGGTCCAGACGAGCAGCACGGTCCAGATGCCGCGGGAATTGTAGACGACATTCGTGGTCGTCGCGGAGCCAAAGGACATGACGGCGTAGGCGATTCCGCTGGCTTGCAGGCCAAGCAACACGGCGCCCGGACCGAGCCACGGCCACGGAAGATCGCGCATCTTTCCGCGGAAAAATGGGATGAGCCCAAAGGACAGCAGCGCCACCGTGGCAAACATCGCCGGCGCGAAATGACCGAAGCCCCACGCTGCCGCCCATTTCTGAGCGAGCACATCGGTGAGCGCAAACGACGCGGCGGCGCTAAAACCGTAGAATAAACTGACGCCGATGGAATGCTGCGGGCGTGGGCCGCCCGTCCCGAGCAGCGCGGTAGCGATCGCCGTGAGCAGCGCGGCAAACCAAAGCCCCGCGGTGAGATGTTCGGAGCCGAGCAGCACGGCGAAAAGCGCGACAAAGATCACCTTGGTCCCGAGCACCGGCGTAGCCACGGACACATCGCCGCGACTGAGAGCGAGGAACGTGAAAACCTGCCCCGCAAAAAAGGCAGCACCGCACAGCACTGCGTGAAGGAGGTTCACCCACAAAAATGGCGCTCCGCCGAGCAGCCAAAACGGAGCAAATAAAAGTGCCTCGATCCAATTCGTAACGAACATGACCCGCCACGGACCGATGCCGCGCTGCGTCGCACGTTTCAGCAAAAGCGCGGCGATCGCGTAGAGGAGCGCAGCGGCCAGCGGGACCAGAATCGGCGGCGTGAAAAGCATCGTCGCGAGAGGCTGTCGCGAGAGTTGAACAGTCGCAAGCCGCGCGACCCAAAGCTCGCCCGGCGCCTGCGTGACATTCCGCGCGAGCAGCGCGAGATTGCCGCCATGAAATCACTCCCCAGATTGATGCTCGCCTGCGGCATCGCCTTCGTGCTTGCCGTGCCAGCGTTTGGCGCTTCCGTCGCGGAGCTGCTCGCGGAAGGTCAGGCGGCATTTCAGCGCGGCGACATGGTAGCGGCGCGCGAAGCTTTCAGCCTCGTCTACCAGCTCGACGCGCGTAACCAAACGGCGATCACCTTTCTCCGACGCATCAAGGCACAGGCCTCGAAAACCGGCACGGGCAGGGAAAGGGAAAACCAACTCGCAGCGGTCATCATTCCGAAGGTCGATTTCAAAGAGGCGACGCTCGGCGCGGCGCTTGAATTTCTGAAACAACAGGTCGCAAAAGGCACGGACGGCAAAGTCCCGCTGAGCTTCGTGCTGCAAATTCCCGACGAAGTTGCGAAGTCGACGCCGGTCACTTTGAGCCTCAGCAATACGCCGCTCACCGAAGTCCTGCGCTACCTCGGCGGACTGGCGAATGTGACGTTTTCTTACGAGCCATACGCGGTGGTCGTGAAGCCGAAAGGCGCACCGGCAGCGACCACTTCCGTTGGGACGACGACGCCCGCGCCCGTTCAGTAAAGGACTCGCGTGAGGTAGAGGCCGTCGGCCGGCGCCGCGAAACTCGTCTTGAGGCGGCCTTTTTCGGCGAGCAATTCCGCGATCCACGCAGGCTCGGCACGACCCTGTGCGCAGCGGATAAGCGTACCGGTGAGCAGCCGCACCATTTTGTAGAGAAAACCCTCGCCGTGAAATCGGAGCGTGAGCAGCGCGGCGGATTTGCGGACTTGGATTTCGTGAATCGTGCGCGTGGTGTCGCGCGCGGATTTGCCGAGGTTGGCGGCGAAGCCGGCAAAGTCGTGCCTCCCTTCGACCATGCGCGCGCAGTCGGTGAGAACGCGCAATTCCACGTGGCTCGGGAAATGCCATGAGCGGCCCAGCTCGAGCGGCGGGAGGACGTCGGCGTTCCAAATTCGATACGTGTAAATTTTCCCGCGCGCATCGAAGCGGGCGTGGAAATCGGAGCGTGGGCGCGTAATGCGCATGACGCGGATTTCGCGCGGCAAATTGGCGTTGAGCGCGGGCCGCCACTTTTCAAAAGCGAGCGTTTGCGCGTCCACTTCGACGTGCGCGACCTGGCCCGTCGCATGCACTCCGGCATCGGTGCGCCCCGCGCCGTGCACGACGATACGTTCGCCGCCAAGCCGCATGAATGCTTGTTCCACGAAGTCCTGCACGGCGTCGCCCGTGGCCTGACTTTGCCAACCGCGGAAAGGCCGCCCGTCGTAGGCGATCAGCAGTTTGAGGCGCACAATCAGCCCAGCATGGCCTGCGCATCGAGCCAGCCTTGCAGGATCATCTGCGCAGCGACTTGATCGATGACGGCCCGGCCTTGCTTCACATTGCGGCCGTTGTCGTGAAGCACTCGCTGCGCGGCGACGGAGGTCAGCCGTTCGTCCCAGAATTTAACCGGGCAGTCCGGCAGTCGGGTCTTGAGTTGCTCGGCGAAGGCGCGCGTTTTCTCCGCGGCCGGGCCGTAGGTGCCGTCCATGTTTCGCGGCATGCCGAGGATGATCGTGCCAATATTGTCGCGCGTCACGATCTCAGAGATACGCGCGAGCGGATCGCGCACATCTTTCACGCGGATGGTTTCCAATGGGTGCGCGAGCATCCCGAGTTCGTCGGAAATCGCGAGGCCGATGCGGGCGTCGCCGAGGTCAATGCCGAGGGCTCTGTTCATTGCATTTCGGGAGAAACCGCGGCGACGAGTTGTTTGATCTTCTCGGCTTCGTGCCGGTGACAGATGAGGAGCGCGTCAGCGGTTTGCACGACGATGAGGTCGCTGACTCCGATCAGCGCGACGAGCGATTTCTGCTCGGAGAAGACAATATTGCCGGTGGCGTCGAGGGTCTTCGTCTCACTGTTCGCCACGTTTCCCGCGCCGCGGTCCGCGAGATATTTCGCGATGGCGGTCCAGCTTCCGACGTCGTCCCAATCGAACGCGGCCTCGACCATGAGGACCCGCTCGGCTTGTTCCATGACCGCGTAATCGATCGAAATTTTCGGCAGCGCTGGAAAAGCCGATGACAGGAACGCCGGGAAGTCCTCAGCCTTCCGCGCCTTGGCGACGAAATCGCCCAGCGCCGGTGCGTGCTTTTCCAGCGCAGCGCGAATGGTCGCCACGGACCAGATGAACATGCCGGCATTCCACCAGAAAGTGCCGGACTGCAAAAATGTCTCGGCGAGTTCCGCGCTCGGTTTTTCGCGAAAACGCACGACCTCCGAAGTTGGCGGCGTGCTGCTGCCGAACACCGCGCCTTGCTCGATGTAGCCAAAGCCGGGGCAGGCCCAAGTCGGCTTGATGCCGATCACGGCGATGTTGCCGGTCTGCTCCGCGGCGGCGACCGCAGCGCGCAGGGTCTGCTGGAATGCGGCGACGTCGTTGATGAGATGGTCGGCGGGAAGGACAATCATCGTGGCGTCCACGGCGCGCGCGGAGACCCAACTGACGCCGAGCGCGATGGCCGCGGCGGTGTCGCGTTTGGCCGGCTCGGCAACGATATTTTCCGCCGAAAGCTGCGGTAAAAGCGCGCGGACCGCGGCTTCCTGGTCGGTGTTCGTGAGAATCAGGACGTGCTCGGGCGGCACGAGTCCTTCGAGCCGGCGGAGGGTCGCTTCGAGCAGCGTTTCGTCGGAAAATAGCGCGAGCAATTGCTTTGGGCGCGCCTTGCGGCTGAGCGGCCAAAAGCGTTCGCCGCTGCCGCCGGCGAGGATCAGGACGTAGAGAGGATGGGCCATCGCGAGTGGCGGATGAAGTAGTGGATACGCCGGGCGTTGGGAAGTGATGAGTCGATTTAAAGCATCCCGTTTCTTGCAATTTCCGGAGCCGCACGGTCAATTCATCGGCACTCCCATGTCCCGCTCCAAGCCCCCTGAGCTCGTGCAATCGAGCCTGCTCGCCGTCACGCAAACTGCCATCGGTTGCGCAGTCGGCCTTCTGCTGGCAGGGAAAATCGAGCGCCGTTCGCAGAAGGTGACGGCCGCTTCGCTGCTGGGCGTCGGGATGCTCCTGGCGATTCCAGCTCTCGTGGGCTTGATCAGCCGGGTCGTGCTAGGACCGGGCTCCGCCCGCGGCGAACGGCGGCGGCTCGATTCGATTCGGACCGACTCCGGATTTCCCGACGACGCCGAAATCTTTTAGTTCCGCGCCCAACGGGCAGGAGGCATGGCCGATGCTAACTCTGGGTAGCGCCATGAAACGCCCCCACCTGCCTCTGCTAAAAGTCGATCTGCACTCGCTCGGATTCCAGACGGGACTCGAGCTTGCCGCCGGTGGTCTCGCGACCGCCATGTTGCTGCGCTGGATCGGGATGTGACTCCAGCGGCATCCGCCGCCACACCTGACGGAACCAGTTGCCGCCCTCCCTCCTCACGGCTAGACAACGCGGCCTCATGCACACGCTCGTCGTCTTTTGGTTCGGTCTTGTCGAAAAATTTGGTTACCTCGGAGTCGTCGTCTTGATGGCGATGGAGAGCTCCATTTTCCCAGTCCCGAGTGAGGTCGTGATCCCACCGGCAGCGTATTGGGCAGCGCAGGGGCGGATGAGCTTTTGGGGAGTGGTGCTCGCGGGGACGGTCGGTTCCTACCTTGGTTCGGCGATTACCTACCTGATTTCGCGGTGGGTCGGGCGGTTGATCATCGTCAAGTTCGGCCGCTACTTTTTCGTGAGCGAGGCCAAGCTTGAGCGCGCGGAAATCTTCGTTCAGCGCTACGCCGCGGGCGGCATTTTCTTCGCGCGCCTGCTGCCGGTCGTGCGCCATCTTATCTCGATTCCCGCCGGGATCGTGCGGATGGACTTCACGGTTTTCAGCGTGATGACGGTTATCGGGTCGTTCATCTGGTGCTGGATTTTGGCGTGGTTTGGCACTCACGCGATCACTTCGGAGATGATGGAAGATCCGTCAAAAATGGTCTCGGCGATGAAGGCGCAATCTCACTGGTTTATCGCCTTCGTCGCGCTCTTTTGCGTCCTCTATTTCATCGCGATGAAACTCACCGCGAGACGATCGATCGCAACCGCCGCCTGAGATTCTTCAGATCAGCCGCGGCGTGACGCCCTGCGCCATGTGCAGCGCCTGCCGGTCGAGCTTCAGACCGGTGTCCAAGTCCTCCACGGGGAACATTTCTTTCTTAGCCAGATCGAGATCCGCCCTCATCGCGTTCTTGTTCACGCTGTAAAGCATCGCCGTTTCCTCAGTCACTTTGTTCTCTTTGAAAGCGGTGAGTAACGACTGTTCGAAGCTGTGCCAGCCCGCAGGCGAGTTTACTTCCATGATCTCGTGAATGTCGCGAATTTCCGATTCGCCCAGCAGGATGGCTTCCCGGGAGCGCAGGTTGCTGCCCATTACTTCGGTCACGAGATGACGCCCGCCATGCACGCGCGGCACGAGGCGCTGGCTGACGATGTAGCGGAGGACATCGGCGAGTCGCTGGCGCGTCTGCTCCTCTTCTTCCTGGCCGAAAAAACCGAGGATGCGGTTCACCGAAAGCGACGCACTGATCGTGTGCAGGGTGGCGTAAACCACGTGCCCGGTTTCTGCCGCGAGGAGCGCGATCTCCATCGTCTCGCGGTCGCGAATTTCACCGACGAAAATGACTTTTGGAGCCTGCCGCAGGGCAGCGCGGAGACCGGTCGAAAAGTCGGAGAAATCCTTGCCGAGTTCCCGTTGGCTGAAGGTGCAGCGCCGGTGCGGATGCAAAAACTCGATCGGATCCTCCAATGTCACGATGTGCTGATCCTCAGTAATGTTGAGTTCATTCAGCATCGCCGCGAGCGTCGTCGTCTTGCCGTTGCCGGTTGCACCCGTGACAAAAACCAGTCCGTTTCTCTCCTTCACGATCTGCTTGAAAACCGGCGGCAGCTTTAATCCGTCGATCGACGGAATCTGCGTCGGCAGCTTGCGCATTACCACGGCGTAATGCCCGTTTTGCATGAACACATTCACGCGGAAACGCGCCAGATTCGGCAGCGCGTAGCTCGTATCGCACGAGCCCTGCGTCTTGAGTTCATTCATCAGCCGCTCGTTGTCACCGATCAGTTTTAAAGCGACCGCCTTCGTTTGCTCGGGCTGCAACGTCGCGCCGAAGCTGGCGATTTCGACACTGCGCAGTTTGCCGAAAACCTCCACTTGGGGCGCGCGCCCAACGACAAAGAGACAATCAGAAATCGCCTCTGCCGCCTGCAGCATTGTGGTGAGGACCGTATCGAGATTGAAGCCAGTAGACATGAGGGAGATGAAAGTTCCGTGGATGAAGAACAGTATCCATGCCACCGCCCCCTTTCATGCGCGCGCCCGCGTCGCCGGAGAGGCGAGCACCTGACTTTCGGTGAAATTCGACTTCCCAAAGCCTTCAGCCATCGCTTCTCGTCGATCTCGCACGCATGCAAACCCGTCCCCTCGGCCGAACCGGCCTTCAGCTACCCATTCTCAGCTTTGGTGCGCGTTCGCTCGGCCAGGAGTTTCGCAATGTCACCCTCGACGAGGCGCTCGAGCAGCGTCCGCGTCGCGCTCGAGTGCGGGCTGAACTTCATCGACACCTCGCCGTTTTACGGACGCGGGATGAGCGAAGTGCTGCTCGGGCATCGCGCTGCGCGAGTGTGCCGCGCGAGAGTTACATGCTCTGCACCAAACTTGGCCGCTACGACCTTGCACACTTCGATTTCTCCGCGAAACGGGTGGCCGAAAGCGTCGACGTCAGCCTGCACCGGCTCGGGACTGACCATCTCGACATCGTGCTCTGCCACGACATCGAATTCGTGCCGATGCAGCAGATCGTCGACGAGACGTTGCCCGCGCTGCGCAAGATTCAGCAGTCCGGGAAGGTCCGTTTCATCGGCATCTCCGGTTACCCGATGAAGACATTCCGCTTCGTCCTCGAGCAGACGGATGTCGACTGCGTGCTCAGCTACAACCAATACACGCTGCAAAATACGCGCTTCGCCGACGACTTGGTTCCCTAGCTGAAAGCGAAAGGTGTCGGGGTGATGAATGCCGGGCCTTTCGCGCCCGTCTGCTCACGAACGCGCCGCTCCCCGCGTGGCTGAAAGAACCCGAGGAAGTGAAAGCCGCTGCGCGCGCCGCCGCGGCACACTGCGCCAGCAAAGGCGTCGATATCGCGCAACTCGCGCTGCAGTTCTCCATCGCAAATCCCGACATCACCACGACCGTCGCCGGCAGCGCCAATCCCGACAACATCCGCAAATGGGCGCGACTGGGCCGCCGAACCGATCGACCGCGAGTTGCTCGCCGAAGTCGCGGCGATTTTCGCACCCGTCAAAAACATCGGGCACGCTGAAGGGCTGCCGGAAAACAACTGAGTCGTCCCATTCATGAAAGCGATCCAACTCGAGAGCCCGCAGTCGTTCCGTCCGCATCGAAGTTCCCGAGCCCGCCGCACCGCGCGCGGGCGAAGCGCTGGTTGCGGTCCATCGCATCGGCATCTGCGGCACGGACTACTGCGGGTTTCCTCGGCAAAATGCCCTTCTTCAGCTACCCGCGCATCCCCGGCCACGAACTCGGCGTCGAAGTGCTCGAAGTCGGCGCAGGCGTCACGAATGTGCAAGCCCGGCGATCGCTGCTCGGTCGAGCCCTACATGAATTGCGGACAGTGCTACTCCTGCCGGCGCGGGCAACGGAAATTGCTGCGAAAACATGAAAGTCATCGGCGTGATGATCGATGGCGGCATGCGCGAACGCATCGTCCTGCCTGCCCGCAAATTGCATCCCGCCAACGGCTTGACCGTCGAACAATGCGCGCTCGTCGAGACCCTCGCGATCGGCTGCCACGCCGTGAATCGCGGCAACCCCCTCGCCGGCGAAAACGTCCTTGTCATTGGCGCGGGTCCCATCGGTTTGTCGGTGATCGAATTCGCGAAACTCAGCGGCGCGCAAGACGATCGTCATGGATGTGAACGAACAGCGGCTCGACTTCGTGAGAACGAAAATGGGCGTCGCCGGACACAATCTTTTCCAGCAACGACGGCGCGGAGCTCGAGGCGCTGAAATCCCTAACCGACGGTCATCTCGCGCAAGTCGTCATCGATGCGACGGGCAGCAACAAATCGATGGGTAACGCGCTCAACTACGTCGGCTTCACCGGGCGCCTCGTTTACGTCGGCATCACAACCCAGGAAATCAACTTCGCGCATCCGCTCATGCACCGCCGTGAAATGACCCTTCTCGCCAGTCGCAACGCGCATCCGCCGGATTTCACGCGCATTGTGAAATTGATCGAGGACGGGAAGATCAACACGCAGCCGTGGATCACGCATCGTGCGAAATTCGACGAGATGATCGACGCCTTCCCCGGCTGGCTCGATCCGGCGAGCAGCGTGATCAAAGCGGTGGTCAGCATCGACTGAGCGCGCGAAAACTTTCCTGTCCAACACCGGACGCGTGACCTAAAAACGCCGCCCTATGTTTGCAGGCACTTTCACGGCGCTCGTCACGCCGTTTCACAACGACGAAGTCGACGAAGCCGCGTTCGCGCGGCTGATCGAGGCGCAGATCGCGGGCGGCATCACCGGCATCGTGCCCGTCGGCACGACCGGCGAATCGCCCACGCTCGACCACGCCGAGCACATGCGCGTCATCGAGCTCGCGCGTGAAGTTGCCGCGCGGGCGCTGCAAGGTCATCGGCGGCACCGGCTCGAATTCCACCGAGCGAAGCCGATCGCACTCACCGTCGAGGCGGAGAAAGCTCGGCTGCGACGCGCGCGCTGCTCGTCGCGCCTTATTACAACAAGCCTTCGCAGGAGGGGCTCTTCCGCCACTTCGCGAAGATCGCCGAGGCGACGAAGCTGCCGCTCATCCTCTACACCATCCCCGGCCGCTGCGGCATCGAGATCGGCGTCGAGACGACCGTGCGGCTCGCGCAGGAGTTCCCGAACATCGTCGCGATCAAGGAAGCCGGCGGCTCGGTCGAGCGCGTGAGCGCGCTGCGCGCGGCGCTGCCGCGAGCTTTCACGATTCTCTCGGGCGACGATTCGCTCACGCTGCCCTTCATGTCCGCGGGCGCCGTCGGCGTGATCAGCGTCGCGTCGAATCTCATCCCCGCGAAGTCGGCGCGCTCGTCAGCGCCGCGCTCGCCGGACGATTTCGCCAAAGCGCGCGAACTGCATTTCCAGCTCTACCCGCTCTTCAAGGATCTCTTCATCGAGCCGAATCCCGTGCCCGATCGAAACACGCGCTCTCGCTCGCGCGGGCACGATGCAGCCGATGTGCGCCTGCCGCTCTGCGAGATGGCTCCGGCGAGCGCCGCGCAAGCTCGAAGCCACCCTGCGCAACCTCAACCTCATCTCCGTAAATGACATCCGCTCCAACTCCTCATCAATGGCGCCAACGGCCGCATGGGCCAGACGCTCATCGCCTGCGCCGAGAGCCGACCCGGCGCTCGCAGATCGCCGCGCAGATCGATGTCGGCGACGACTTCGCCGCCGCGGTGCCGGAGTGCGATGCCGTCATCGACTTCAGCCATCACTCCACCATCGAGCCCGTGCTCGCGCGCTGCGTGGAGCAGCAGAAGACGCTCGTCATCGGCACCACCGGCCACACCGATGCGCAGGTCGCCGCGATCCGGCACGCCGCCGCGCACATCCCGATCGTCTTCGCGCCGAACTACAGCGTCGGCGTGAACACGCTCTTCTGGCTCACGCGCAAGGCCGCGGAGATCCTCGGCCCGGCTTCGATCTCGAAGTCGTCGAGATGCATCACCGCCTGAAAAAGGACGCGCCGAGCGGCACGGCCAAGCGGCTCGCCGAGATTCTCGCGGAAGTGCGCGAGCTCGAATACAACGACGACGCGCGCCACGGCCGGCACGGCATCGTCGGCGAGCGCACCGACGCGCGAGATCGGCGTGCACGCGATCCGCGGCGGCGATGTCGTCGGCGATCACACCGTCATCTTTGCCGCGCAGGGCGAGCGCGTGGAACTCACGCACAAGGCCTCCAGCCGCGAGACCTTCGCCCGCGGCGCCCTGCGCGCCGCCGCTCTGGGCGCACGGCAAAGCCGCCGGTCTCTACGACATGCAGGACGTGCTGGGGCTGAAGTAACGCTCGATGCGCGCCGGCATCGCGCTCGGCTCGAATCTCGGCGACCGCCTCGCGCATCTTCGCGCCGCGCCGGCGCTCGCGTGCTCGCGCCTGCCGGGCGTGCTCCGCGCCGGTGCGAGCCTCGCGCGTTTACGAAACCGAACCGGTCGGCTCCGGCGCCGGACGCCGGCGCGTTTCTCAATGCCGTGATCGAGGTCGAATACGACGGCCAGCCGATCGCGCTGCTCGACGGCCTGCAGGCGATCGAAGCCGCACTCGGCCGCCCTTCGAAGCGCCCGCGCAACGCCCCGCGCACCATCGACCTCGACATCCTCTACGTCGGCAATCTCGTGCTCGCGAACGAGGAGGTCGTCATCCCCCACCCGCGCCTGCACCTGCGGCGCTTCGTCCTCACGCCGCTCGCCGACATCCGCCCCGAACTGATTCTGCCGGGCCAGCAGCGGACGCGTCGCCGAGCTGCTCGCGCGCTTGAATGATCCCGCCGGCGGTCGAATCTCTTCGCCGAATCATGCGACGCGATGACTCCCGAACCTCGAACAGCTTGCGCGACCATGAAGCAGCGCGGCGAAAAGATCGCCGTGCTCACCGCCTACGATTACCCGACCGCGCGGCTGCTCGATGAAGGCGGCGTCGATGTGCTGCTCGTCGGCGATTCGCTCGGCATGGTCGTGCTCGGCTATCCCGACACGACGCACGTGACGATGGACGAGATGCTCCACCACACGCGCGCCGTCGCGCGCGGCGCGCAGCGCGCGCCGATCCTCGCCGACCTGCCCTATCGCCAGCTACGACACGCCCGGAAAGGCGGTGGAAAATGCGCGGCGCCTGATCGAGGCCGGCGCGCACGCCGTGAAACTCGAAGGCGGCTCGCTCGCATCTCGCCAGATCGAGGCGCTCGCCGCGAGCCGGCATTCCCGTCATGGCGCACATCGGCATGATGCCGCAGAGCGTGCGGCTCGAAGGCGGCTACCGGATCAAGGGCAAGACGCCCGAGCAAGCCGACGCGCTGCTCGCCGATGCGCTCGCGGTCGAAAAGCCGCGGGCGCCTTTGCCGTGCTGCTCGAACTCGTCGTCCCCGACGTCGCGCAGACGCATTTCCGCAGCGCTCAAAATCCCGACGATCGGCATCGGCTCCGGCGCGAGCTGCGACGGACAGGTGCTCGTCTCGCACGATCTCATCGGCCTGTTCCCGTGGTTCACGCCGAAGTTCGTCACGCCGCGCGCCCAGATCGCCGAGAGCATCCGCGCCGCCGCCACTGCTTTCATCACGGCGACCAAAGCCGGATGATTTCACGGTTCGTCGCTGGCTAGCTCATCACCTCTTCGATCGCCGACTGGATCGCCGCGACGGCTGCCCCAAGCTGTGCCCCGGTGATGCAAAAAGGCGGAATCAGCACAATCACATCGCGGATCGGGCGCGTGAGCAGCCCGTGTTTCCGCGCCGCCAGGCAAACCCGTGATCCCAGCGAATCCTTTCCTGCAAATGGTTCACCGTCCGCGCGCTGCAATTCAATCCCGACGATGAACCCACACTGCCGCACTTCTCTAACGTGCCGCAGGGAACGAACGGGCTTCAGCAACCCGGCCAGCAACGAGATTTTCGATTGCAGCTTTTCCAGCACGCATTCCTCACGAAAAATCGCCAGGTTCGCGAGCGCTGCGGCGCAACCGAGTTGATTGCCGGTGTAGCTGTGACCGTAATAGAGCGTTCGTTCCGGGCCGCCGAGAAACGCCTCGAAAATGCGCTTTGTCGTTAGCGTCGCCGCGAGCGGCAGGTAGCCACCCGTGAGTCCTTTCGCCAGAGCGATGAAGTCCGGAATCACGCCTTCCTGCTCGCAGGCGAACATCGTCCCCGTCCGCCCGAAGCCCGTCAGCACTTCATCCGCGATTAACAGCACGCCGTTGCGATCACACCATGCGCGCAACTCCGCTGAGCATCCCGCGCGGCCACAATCGGATACCCGCCGCGCCCTGCACCAATGGCTCAATCACGATTGCGGCCATCTCCTTTGATTCGAGCAACTGGAGTTCCGCGAGTCCTGCGACGTGAGTGACCGGGAACTGCCACGCGGCGAATCGATCGTGAAAAGTGCCGATCCCGCCGAGGCTCGACGCGCCCATCGTATCGCCGTGGTAGGCATCGGTGAAGGCCACGAACCGGTGCCGCTGCGGCTCACCGGTGAGTTGCCAGAATTGCCCCGCCATTTTCAGTGCGACCTCGATCGCCGTGGAGCCATCATCGGAGAAAAAGACGCGCGTCAGTGTGTCGGCGGGCCAGAGGGCGACCAGCTCCTCTGCGAGCTGCGCGGCGGGCGGATTGGTGAATCCGAGGAATGAGGTGTGCGCCACGCGATCGAGCTGGGCGCGGATCGCGTCGTCGATTCTCGGATGCCGGTGACCGTGCAGGTTCGTCCAGATCGACGAATTCCCGTCGAGATATTCGCGCCCCGCGCTGTCGCGCAGCACCGCACCTTCACCGCCAACGAGCAACAGCGGCTCGTGCTCCGGCGCGCACCAGTCGCGCATCGGCGTGAACGGATGCCACGAGTGCGCCTTGTCTGCGGCAATCCAGCGCGCGGGGTCAGTCATATTTCGGAACCTCGCCGCCGAGGTCCGTGATCATCGATTCGATCGTCGCGATATCTTCGTAGGCGAGATGTTTGCGCTGATATTTCCGCCAGAGGACGTCGTGCAAATCGATCAGATCGGAGAGCAGCGGCGAAGCGTAGTAAGTCCAGTTGAAGTCATCTTTGCACTTCGCCTGAATGCGCCATTTCTTGCCGAATTTCTCCGCGCGGACTTCGCGTTTTTCGCCATCCTCGGTGGTCATTTTCCAAACGTGGGTATTGCGCATTTTGAATTGGCTGGTGAGCTCGAAAGAGTTCCCGAGAATACGCAACTTCCTTGAAAGACCTCGCCAAAATCCTCGCCTATTTCGTGGCGGTCATCGTCTTCGGCGCGCTGCTTGCGCCGCCGCTCTTCTGGGCTGGGCGCGGCCTCGCCGCCAGCGGAACCTTGACCTTTTTGAGCGAAGTCGAATTTCAGAAATTCTTCAATCGCGCGGCACTCATCGTCGCGTTCGCCCTGCTCTGGCCGATAATTCGCTGGCTGCGGTATCGGTGGCCCACGCGAACTCGGCCTCGAGCCCGACCCGCGTTGGCTCCGGCATCTCGGGATTGGTTTTCTCATCGCTGGTGGAGCGGTCGCGGCGATGGCGCTGCTCTACGTCACCGCGGATATTTATCGGTGGAAAGGAAAGCTGCCGTGGGGCCACCTGCCGAAGCTGGCGTTGAGCGCGATCGTCGTGGCGACGCTCGAGGAGACGCTTTTCCGCGGGGCGATTTTCGGCCTGTTGCGCAGAACGCTGCGCCCACTGCTCGCGTTGTTTTTCGCGACCGCGATCTTTTCCATCCTCCACTTTCTCGCCCCGAAGACGAAGCCGCCGTCGAGCAGGTGCGCTGGTTTTCGGGGCTCGCGTTGATGCCCGACTTGTTCGGAGCAATTCGCCGAGCCGATGTTGTTGCTGGCAGGATTCACCACGATTTTCACGCTCGGCTGGGTGCTCGGTCTGGCGACTCTGAGCACGCGCGCGCTTTGGCTGAGCATCGGCCTCCACGCCGGTGTGGTCTTCGTGAAAATGGCCTTCAGCAAATTCACGAAGCGCAGTGCGGAATATCTCCCGTGGGTCGGGCAGGAACTGCAAATTGGACTCGTCCCGGTCGCCGTGCTTTCCCTCGCCGGCGTCGTTGTCTGGTGGCTCTTGAAATATGAGGATCGCGACCGCCGCACGCGCCGTTAGAGAAGCGGTCCTTTCGCTCTTTTATCCGCCGCACTGCGCGATGTGCGGCTGCGACACGGACGCCGGCGTGCATCTCTGCGCGGCTTGCGCAGAGAAGGCGAAGCAGATTGAGCCGCCCTTTTGCCACCGGTGCTCGCAGCCTTTCGACGGCGCGATCGACGGGACATTTACCTGCTCGAATTGCGCCGATCGCGATTTCCATTTCGACTGCGCGGTCGCCCGCTATCTCAGCCGCGGCGTGGTGCGGGAGTTCATCCATCGCTTCAAGTACGACCGCCACTTTTACCTCCGCCACCCGCTCGCCGACTGGCTGGCCGAGGCGCTCGACGACGAGCGCCTCCGCGCGCAGCCGGTCGACGCCCTCGTGCCCGTGCCGCTGCACAGCGCGCGCTTTCGCGAGCGCGAGTTCAACCAGGCCGACGTGCTCGCCGAACTGCTGGCGCAACGCGCGGGCTGCCCGCTGCTGCCGTGCGCTGAAGCGCATCCGTTACACCACCACGCAGACCCGGCTCGACCGCCACGAGCGGATGGAAAACTTGCGCAACGCCTTCCGCGTGCGCCACACTCCCGCCGTGCAAAGCCGCCATCTCGTTTCTCGTGGACGACGTCTTCACCACGGGCTCGACCGTGGACGAATGCGCACGCGTCCTGCGCGACAGCCGGCGCCGCCTCCGTGCGCGTCGCTGACCGTCGCGCGCGGCTGATTCCGCAACCTTCCCGACTCATGGGCATTTTCTCCAAACCGATCCTTCAGCTCCGACAAGAAGCGCGAATTCCCCGAGGGCCTCTGGCAGAAGTGCCCGAGCTGCGCGGAGATGATCCACAATCTCGAGCTCGTGCAGAATTTCCGCGTCTGCCCGAAGTGCGACCATCACTTCACGCAGAGCGCGCGCGAACGGCTCGAGATGCTGCTCGATGCCGGGATCTTTCGAGGAGCACGACGCCGAACATGGTCTCGGTCGATACGCTGAAATTCACCGGCATGGCGAGCTACACGGACCGGCTGAAGAGCTACCAGAAAAAGACCGGACTGAAGGACGCGGTGATCACGCGGCTTCGGCAAGATCGACGGGCAGCGCGTCGCGATCGCGGTCATGGATTTCAATTTCATCGCCGCGACGATGGGCTCGGTGGTCGGCGAAAAGCTGACGCGCTGCATCGAGCGGGCGACCAAGGAACGCATCGCCGGCGATCATCGTCTCCGCCTCCGGCGGCGCGCGGATGTATGAAGGCGTGCTCGAGCCTGCTGCAGATGGCGAAGACCTGCGGCGCGCTCGCGCTGCACGCGCAGGCGCGGCTGCCCTACATCTCCGTGCTCACGCATCCGACGACCGGCGGCGTGAGCGCGAGCTTCGCCACCATCGGCGACGTCAATCATCGCGGAGCCGAAAGCGATGATCGGCTTCGCCGGGCCGCGCGTCATCAGGGAGACGACGCACCAGGATCTGCCGCCGGATTTTCAGACCGCGGAATTTCTCGAGGACCACGGCCTGGTCGACATGATCGTGCATCGCAAAAAGATGCGCGAGACGCTGAGCAACCTGCTCGGCTACCTCGCGCCCGCGAAGTGAACTACGAGCGAGGCCGTCGCCTGGCTCTACGCCACGCAGCTTCACGGCATCAAGCTCGGGCTCGGAAAGCATCCGGCGGCTCGTCACAGCGCTCGGCATCCGGATGTCGCGGGACGGACGCACCGCAGTTTCTCCACGTCGCCGGGACGAACGGCAAGGGCTCCGTCTGCGCGATGCTCGACGCCGTGCTGCCGCGCGGCGGGCATGCGCACCGGGCTCTTCACCTCGCCGCATCTCGTGACCTTTCGCGAGCGCATCCGCGTCGATGGCGAGATGATCGGCGAGGAGGAAGTGGCCGCCGGGCTGACGGAGATCCGCGACGCTGACGGAGGGCTGGGAGCACGCGCCGACGTTTTTTGAAATCACGACGGCGCTGGCGCTGGCGTGATTTTCAGCGGCGCGGCGTGGAGGTCGTCGGTGCTGGAAACCGGGCATGGGCGGACGGCTCGATGCGACGAATGTCGTGACGCCCGCGGTGTAGCGTGATCACGCCGATCGACGCTCGATCATCAGCAGTGGCTCGGCGCATTCGCTGCCGGAGATCGCGGCGGAAAAGGCGGGCATCATCAAGCCGGGCGTGCCGGTGGTCACGGCCGCAGCCGGATGACGCGCGAGGTCGTGATCGTGCGAGATCGCGACTGCGACGCGAGCGCGCATGCGCCGCTTCATGTCGTGCCCGGCCGCTCGACGACATGGAGATCAGCCTCGCCGGCAGCCATCAGCGCTGGAATGCCGCGCTGGCGGTGCATGCGCTGGAACTCGCCGGGCTCGGCGCTGCCGGCGAAGCGCGATTGCGCGCAGGGTCTGCGCAAGCGTCGAATGGCCGGGACGGTTTCAGCAGATCGGCGAGCGCTTCGTCCTCGATGGCGCGCACAATCCCGCCGCGGCGCGGCGGCTCGCCGAGACGTGGCGCGAGAGTTCGGCGAGAAGCGCGCGACGCTCGTTCTCGGCATTCTGCGGACAAGGACGTGCGCGGGATTTGCGAGGCGCTGCTCCCGATCGCCGGGCGCATCCTCGCCGTGCCTGTGCAAAATCCGCGCACGGCGTCAGCGCAGGAGATCTTCCACGCCATCGGCCGCGAGTCGCGCCGCGGCAGGAGTGCATGGCGGTGCGGGACTCTGCCGGGCCGCGATCCGCATCGCGGCTTCGATGGAAAGGCGGACGCTGATCACGGGCTCGCTGTTTTCTCGTCGGCGAGGCACTCGCGCATTTCCATGCGGGCGAACTGCGGGAGACGAGCTCGCAGTAAGACAGGTGAACTTTCGACTCAGGAGTCGATCCTGAGCGAGGTTCCGTCGCGGGCGAAGGTGGGAGGGAACGCAGTCGAAGGATCCGGCCGTCCGATCCAGCGCTCTGAGTCAATGGACTGCCGGAGTCCTGTCGGACTGCGCTGCGCTGCCGCGCATGCGGCGGACGGCGGCGGGCATGTCGGACGCGGCGAAAACCGAGGTGCCGGCGACGAGGGTGTCGGCGCCGTGCGCGATGGCGATGGCGGCGGTTTCCACGGTGATGCCGCCATCGACCTCGATGCGGTATGTGAACCCAGGCGCGGCTCGGCGACTCGCGACGGCGGCTGCGCGGACCTTCGCCATCGTCTCCGGCATGAACGGCTGTCCGCCGAAGCCGGGCACGACGGTCATCACGAGCAGCAGATCGATCTGGTCGAGGAACGGCACGACATCGCTCGAACGGCGTCGCTGGACGCAGCGCGAGGCCGCAGGTGCAGCCTGCGACGCGAATCGCGGCGAGCGTTTTCGCGACGTCGTGCTGCGCCTCGACGTGGACGGTGATGTTCCCCGCGCTTTGCACGAAGCGCGGAAAATAAGTGATCGGGACGCTCGATCATGAGATGCACGTCGAGCGGCATGGTGGCGACCTTCGCCGCGCGTCCACGAACGCCGGGCCGAAGGAAATGTTGTCCACGAAATGGCCGTCCATGACGTCGCAGTGCAGCCAGTCTGCGCCGGCGGCCTCCGCGCGGCGCACCTCGTCGTGCAGCCGCCCGAAATCGCAGGCGAGCAGGGACGGAGCGACGACGAGTGGATGCATTGGAAGAGTGTAGAGATTTGAGAATTGCGGATTGAGCGAAAGAGAAAACGGAGCGAGCGGCAAGCGGCGTGCGCACGGCCCTTTGCTCTCTAACTCTCAACGATCAACTCTCACTCTCCCGATCACAGCAGCCAACTCGCGAGAGAAAAGTAGAGCAGCAAGGTGAGCACGTCGGCGGGGCGAGCGTGATCGGCCCGGAGGCAATTTTCGGATCGCATTTCAGCGCGTGCAGGAGCGACGGAAGGCGAGACCGGCCAGGCAGGCGATCACCACGGAGCTGGCGATGCTCGCGCCGATCACTGCGGCCGAGGCGAGCGATTGGCGCCAGATCGAGACGATCGAAAAAACGAGACTCCCGCAGCCCGCGGCAAGCAAAAGCGCGGAGAGCAATTCGCGCCGCGCCGCGTTGAAGAACCACGCGCGGGTCGGGCTCGAAGCGTGAAGCGCTTGAAGGGTGAGCGTCATCGACTGGATGCTCACCGACTCCGCGAGCGCCAGGACGAGCGCGAGGAAAAATGTGACCACAACCGCGCGTGCGAGCGTCGCCTCGAATGCTCCCGCGAGCAGCGCGCCAGCGGTGCCGCTGGCGATCGTCGCGAGCAGCCACGGAAAGCGATACGAAACGCTTTCCAGGCGACGCGCCGCGAACTTGCGAGACGCGGAAGCCGAGCCTCGAAGACATCGTCCACTTTTTCAGGCTCGCTGAGATCCAGCACCTCGGCCGTGAAGACGCCGATATCGAGGACGCCGACGACGTGGCGCCGTTCGTCGATGACCGGGAAAGCGAAGAACTTGTGCAGGACAAAAAGATCGCACGCATCGAGCAGCGTAGCCGTCCGCGGGATCGCGACGACGCGGCGAAGCATGAGGTCGGCGAGCGGCGTGTCAGGCTGTGCGGTGAGCAGCCGCCGCGTCGGGAGCACGCCGGCGAGGCGGTCATCCGGCTCGACGACATAGAAATAGATGATGCGCTCGCCGACCCCTTTTTCGCGAATCACCGCAAGCGCCTGATCGACGGTCATCCCGACTTGCAGCAGCGGAAAATCCGCGCGCATGAAGTCAGTAACCGGCTGTTGAAGATGCGTTTCGGGCATCGGTCAGCCGAAGTAGCGGAGCAGTTTCTCAGCTGTGGCAGCCGCGCCGAGCTTCAGCCGCGGCCTCGCGGTCATTTTGAGAGACTGCGGGCGATGGGTGGCGGCGCGCTCCGCCACTCGATGAGGCACCAAATCCCCGCGAGCAGCGCGAGCACGAGTAGCGCGCTGACCACGTGCCGGGCGACGCTCGGCGGGGGCGGGAGCGTGACCGCGGACATCGTGCTGGTCAGCCCTCGACGAGCGTGTCGATTTTCTCTGCGAGCTCGAAATCGACCTCGGTCAACCCGCCTTCGCTGTGCGTGGAAAGCGTGAGCTTCACTTTGTTGTAGCGGATGTCGATCTCGGGATGGTGCTCATCTTCTTCGGCGATCTCCGCGACGCTGTTCACGAAGTCGATCGCTTCGGAAAATTCGTCGAATTCAAAAGTGCGCTCGATGTGCTTCTTTTCGTGATCCCATTCCGGGAGCTCTTGAGCCAGTCCTTGATGTCTTGTGCGTTGAGTAGATCGGCCATGGTCGTAATAGTTTTTTGAGTCGTGTGACGTAGCACTCGCAAACGCCAATGCAAACGCGGAGTTCGCGAGGCGGGCAGCCATGATCGCCCTTGCCGGGTGAAATGGCCGTGTGTAAAAAAGCTGCCCCTTTTCCTCAACCGCAATACACTCCAAACCACCACGAACATGGGCAGAATTTACAACAACATCGTCGAAACCGTCGGCCGCACGCCGCTGGTCAAACTCAACCGCGTCACCGCCGGCCTCGACGCGACCATCGCGCTGAAGTGCGAGTATTTTTAATCCGCTCGGCAGCGTGAAGGACCGCATCGGCATGGCGATGATCGAGGCGGCGGAGAAGAGCGGCGAACTGACGAAGGACACCGTGATCATCGAGCCGACGAGCGGCAACACCGGCATCGCGCTCGCGTTCGTCGCGGCGGCGAAGGGCTACAAACTCATCCTGACGATGCCGGAGACGATGTCGCTCGAGCGCCGCACCCTGCTCGCGATGCTCGGCGCGAAGCTCGTGCTCACGCCCGGCACCGAGGGCATGAAAGGCGCCATCGCCCGCGCGGAGGATCTGCGTGAAAAACACGCCCAACGCGTGGATGCCGCAGCAGTTCAACAATCCGGCAAATCCGGAGATTCACCGGCGCACCACGGCCGAGGAAATCTGGGAGGACACGGACGGCAAGGTGGACATCCTCGTCGCCGCGGTCGGCACCGGCGGGACGATCACCGGCTGTGTCGAAGTGATCAAACCGCGCAAGCCGAACTTTCAGGCCATCGCGGTCGAGCCGAAGGATTCGCCGGTGATTTCGCAGACGCTGGCAGGCCAGCCGCTCAAGCCGGGACCGCACAAAATCCAGGGCACCGGCGCGGGCTTCGTGCCGAAGAATCTGCACCTGAAGGACGCGAGCGGAAATGCGCAGATCGTGGAGTGCGTCCAGGTGAGCAACGACGACGCCTTCGCCATGGCGCGCCGGCTCGCGAAGGAAGAAGGCATCCTCGCTGGGCATCAGCACCGGCGCGAACGTCTGCGCCGCGATCGAGATCGCCAAACGCCCGGAAAACAAAGGCAAGCTGATCGTGACCATCGCCTGCTCGACCGGCGAGCGCTACCTCTCGACCGCGCTCGCGGCCGAAGCGAAGGCCGAAGTCGGCGGATAAGCGGAGCGCTCGCAGGGATACTCTCTCGGGCGCGGGCTTTCGGGTCCGCGCCCGCTTTCTTTGAGATCTCAGCGTTCGCCAAGTAGCTGGCGGAATTGGCTGAGGGGTGACTCAGAGCCATCGAGCGATCGCACCCGACCCTGCCGGTCGAGCAGCCAGACGGTTGGCAACGCATTGATCCCGAACGCCCGAATGATCGGGCTCTCCCAGCCTTTTCCATCGTATCCGACCGGACCGGTGAGACCCTTCGCGCGGATCAGTGCGGTCAGTGGCTCGAGCTTCGTGTCGAGGCTGACACCGACGAGCTTCACCGGTTGCTTCGCCAGGCTTGCGACGGCGGCCTGCATTTTCTCGAGAGTCGCGATGGAGGGCGGCGACCACACCGCAAAAAATACCAGCGCGACCACCGACCCCCGCGTCTGCTCGATCTCGAACTTTTTCCCATCCACGTCGGTAAATTCCAGCGGCAGCGTTTGGCCGATCAGATCGAGACGCCGGAGGTCATCAGCGATTCGTCCTTTCAACTCCGCCTCCGTCGCGCTCGCATCCGCATCGGCGAGCAAGGCGCGCATCGTCTTCGGCTGAAGCAAAAAAAGCGGCGCCACTTCGGCAAGCAGCGGAGCCACTCGGCGGTCCCCCGGGTGGGTGCGCTGGAAATCTCTCGCCGCCGCGAGCAGTCGATCGCGTTGCTGCGTGCTGCCGGGGCGCAGCGTGCGCATGAGCAGAGTCACGCGCGCAAAATCGACTTCGACCCGCTGCTCGGGCGTCGCACTTTTTCCCAAGGAATCGAGAATGCGTGACGCTTCGTCCACGGACTTGCTGGTGCCGTGCACGGCACCGCGAATTTGCAGCAGCCGCGCGAGCCTCAGACGAGCTTCGAAGACGTGCGCGTCGCTGCCATGCTCAACGAGAAATGCGCGCAATGCCCGCTCCTGCTTGTCGAGATGGACGATGGCTGCGCCGCGCGCATCCGCACCAGCGAGAAGCTGCTCTTGCGGTCCGGCATCGAGCGCGACCACGCGCGCCCAGTCATCATCCGCCGTCGCTCCATTTGCCGGCATCAGGCCGGGATGAAACAGAACCACACATGCGAGCAGGGAGAGACGAAAGCGTGACATTGAGTGGGGACAGACTTGGTCGGTTCGCGAAAGTTCGCAACGCCGGGAAATTCGTCAGGTTGACCTGACGACGCCGTGGGCGTATTTGGGAATTCATGAAAAGCTTCTCCCTTCTCACACTCACGGCACTGCTGGCGGTTGGAACGGCGGTCTCAGCTCTGGCCGCGGCCTCGAAATCGATGGTTGGGCAAAAGCTCCCGGCGCTGAAACTCGATTACATCGGCACCAAGCCGGAGTACACGGGCAAGCCCATGATCGTGGAATTTTGGGCGACTTGGTGCGGGCCGTGCAAACAGAGCATTCCGCACCTGAACGAGATCTACAAAAAGTATAAGGACAAAGGTCTCGTGGTCATTGGCGTGACGGACGAGGACAATCAAACGATCCGCAAATTCACGAAGCAGGTGCCGATGGATTACACTCCGGCGACTGACAAGGGCGGTAAACTCAGCGCCGCTTTCGGCATCCAAGGCATCCCGCACGCGGTCCTCGTGAACAAGGCTGGTGACATCGTCTGGGAAGGTCACCCAATGTCGATGAAAGAGGCAGACGTCGAAAAAATCCTCGAATAGTCCGCGCGTCGCTACTGGCGATCTTCGGGGATAATCGCCGTGGAAATCGGCCGGTGATCGCTGGCTTCGTTCCAGAAATCTGAGCGATATACCGAGCTTTTCTCACGCACGATCTCGCGCGTGAGCGCGCGGCTGACAAAAAGATAGTCGATCCGTGAGTAAAGGTCCGCGGTGCTCCAGTAGTGGGTCCAGCGATCGCCGAAACGGTCCTTGGTGAGCAACTCCGCCATGTAGTTTGGTGAGCCGCGGACTCCCGAAACTTCATTCAACGCAGCCTCATTTTTGAGGTCATTGAAGTCGCCATAGCAGAGGAGATTAGTGCGGGGATCGGCCGCGAGGATCCCATCGAGGTGCGCGCGGAGGAGCATCGATTCGTGCCGACGGATGAGCGTCGCGTCCTCAGGAGCAGCGAGTTTGCTCTTGAGGTGGACGCCGACTAGGCGGAGCGCGTATCCGGGATTGACTTGAATGGTCACGTCGAGAAATCCGCGCCTTACTTTCTCCGGGAGACCGCCGATCGAGAACGGCACGTCGGTGCGTGATTGCCGCGCGACGATTGGAAATCGGCTGACCAGCGCAAGATGGCGATCGGCGTCGGGGCCATTCACATACTCGGAGTCGACATAGCCGAGACCGGCCGCTTTCAAGCGCTCGCAAAAATCAGCAAACCGCTCCGGCGAGCCCATTTCGCAAATGCCGAGGATGTCAGGATTGATCTCCGTGATTACGCGGATCAACGCTGCGATCTCGTTTTCGCTCTTCGGCTTTGCCCGCCGCGTGTTCCCGAGCGTTTGATCCTCACCGACGTAATTTTGGACGTTGTACTGGCAGACGACGATCTCGCGTGGCGCTGCTCCCGCGCTCAAAACAAGCAACCCGGCAAGCACTCCGGCGGCGACGGCAAAGCGAATCATTCGCGCAAAAAGAAAGGGCTCGCCGGCAAAGGCGAGCCCTAAAACTCTTCGAATCAGACCACCCGATCAGGCATGCGGCTGGACGTGCGCTGTCGGATCGCGGTGTTCGGTATGAGCGGGATCATCGACATGAGTCGCGTGTTCCGATGAAATCGCCACTTTCGGCGCCTCCGTGAGCGGCTCATGGATGCGCGGCGGCTCCGGAACCGGGCGAGTTACTTCGCGCTCGAATTCGTCTTTCGCTTTGCTGAATTCCTTCACGGCCTGACCCATGCCGCGAGCGAGTTCGGGCAGCTTCTTCGCCCCGAAAAGGAGCAGCACGATACCAAGAATGACGATCAGGTCCGGACCTGCGAGGTTAAAGAGGGAGGCAAGCGTATTCATAAGGCAGAGGATTCAACTAACACCGTGGCGGGAAGGTTGCAACGGGCATTCTGGTAACCGCACGTCGCCGATTTACTTGGAAAATTCTCCAACGAAGCGAGGAACGCGAGGGCCCGACTGGCTAGGGAAACAGCTCCCGCGCGCTCTGCGGGCTTGGCAAATTCCACGACTGCCAGTTCGCTTCGTAGATGCGGCGCGGCAGGAGTGCGTAGTGAGGCTCCTCCTTAGCGCGCAGCCAGCGAATCAACTTCAGCAGGTTTGCTTCCGCCATCGTGGTGCAACCTGCGCTGGGGCGCTGCGGCCCGCGGCGGATGTGGAAGAAAATTGCGCTGCCCATGCCCCGCATTGGCGGATCGGAGTTGTGCCGAATCTCGACAAGCCAGCGATAGGCGAAATCGTTGTGCCGCATCTTTTGTTTTTCAAACCAAGGAGGCGGCGCACTGGGATCAACAATGACGTGCTGATTGTAACGCGGTGAATCCACATCATCGACCCACGCGTCACCCCGCCCGACGGTGTGGAAGGGAAAGTCTACGCCGGCGGGCAGCGCGGAATCGTAGGTATAGATTTTCCCGATGCGAAAAACGCCAGCGGGTGCGCGGCCGTCGCGCTCGACTTTCGCCTTCCCGGGCTCGCCGGATCCGAGCACGCCGCGCCCCCAAGCCAAACCGTTTTTACCGTACAAAACGGGCCACGCTTCGCCGACGGGCTTCCATCCGTCGCCGTCGCGTTGAAAGCATTGCAGCCGCCCGTTCATCGAATCCCAGGTCGGTGCGATGCTCACCACGAGTTGTTTCACGCTGGGATCGAGCCCGGCGGCAGAAGCGCTGGCGAGCCCGACCAGTCCGAACACCGCGGCCTTGATGCCTCGGGACCGCGCCGCAATCATGGCCGCCTTGAAAAATTTCCAACGAGTCGGTGCGCTCTTTTTAATCATCGCGGCGACCTTCCTCGTTTACTGGCCCGCGCAGCGCAACGGCTTTGTCTGGGATGATCAAGCGCTCGTCTTGCGCGACCCGCTCATCCGCAGTTGGCGGCTCATCCCCGAGAATTTTCAACACTTCCTCTTTCTCGATGCCACGCCGTCGAATTTCTACCGGCCGCTCCAGCGCCTCACCTTCACCGCCGATTACGCGCTCTGGGATTTGATGCCGCGCGGCTACCATCTCACCAGCATTTACGTTCATCTCGCCGCGGCGATCGCCCTCTATTTTCTTGCCGAAAAATTGTTCGCTCCGGTCACGGGAAAGCGGTGGGCCGTCGGCATCGCGATCCTCTGGACGATCCATCCGCTGCACACCTCCGCGGTCACATACGTCGCCGGCCGCGCCGATCCCCTCGCTGCATTGTTTGGTTTCACCGCGCTCACGCTCGGACTCATCAGCCTAGAGCACGGGAAACGCGCCCGCCTCGCAAGCATCGGGGCCGCGAGCTGTTTTTTAGCGGCGTTTCTTTCAAAAGAGAGTGGCATTTTCGCACTTGTCGTCTGGCTGATTTTTCTCGCGTGGCGACGTGTGCCGCGCGCGGTTTGGGTGAAATGGGGTTGCCTCACTGCAGCCATTCTCGCCGTCTACGCAGGACTTCGGTTCAGCGCAGAAAAAACTGCGCCGCCGCCGAGCCCGGTGCCACCGATCTCCGAGCGTCCAATCCTCGCAGCCCGGGCTTTTGCGGAATACACGGGGCTCTTTTTTGCCCCGCTGAGTCTCCAGATGGAGCGCGACATTCGCACTCCGGCGGATGCTTCTCCGCGTCTCGCCTGGCGGCTCAATATCCTGACTTTCGCCGGCCTCGCGCTCGCGCTCGGGTGCGTCGCATGGTGGCGGTGGTCGCAGCACCGCGCGCCCATCGCTGCGTTTGCGCTGCTCGCCGCGCTTGCGGCATATCTGCCGATCAGCAATCTGCTCCCGCTCAACGCCACCGCTGCGGAGCACTGGCTCTACGTCCCGAGCGCATTCCTGCTCATCGCCGCCGCCGTTTCGCTGCGCCAAATGACGTTGCGCCATCGGCGTCTCGCCCTCGTCGTGACGGCCACCATCGCTGTGTGGGCGGGCTTTCTCGGGTTCCGCACCTTTCGGCGGCAGGCCGATTGGAAGGACCAGCGCACCTTTCTCACGAGCACGATAGCCGCCGGCGGCGACAGCGCGCGGATGCGGGTGAATCTTGGCCAACTGGAGTCGAGCGAAGGTCGCGACGATCTCGCGCTGGAGCATTTTCGCGAAGCGCTCGCACGTGAGCCGGAGTTGCCGCTTGCGCTCTTCGGCATGGCGGCGGTGCAGATTCGTCTCGGCCATTACGAGACCGCGCGGAGCTTCCTGGAACGCGCGGAACGCTTTCCTTTTCTCGCCGCGCAGTGCCGGCAGATGCGCGCGAGTCTCGAATTTCTCGAGACCAAAAAGCCAACGACCGAGGGCTTTCGCGAGGCCGCCGAGCTTGAGCCGAATTTCTGGCCAGCGCGCCGACGCTACATCGTCGCGCTCAATCAGCACGGTCGTCGGGACGAGGCAATTCGCGAAGTCCGCGCCGTGCTCGAGCGCGAATCTTTTCGCGGCGACACCTGGCACTTGCTCGGCGATTTGCTGACCGATGCCCGCCAGATGCCGCTGGCGATCGCAGCGTTTCGGCGCGCCATCGAACTCGATGTCCACGACACCGAAGCGGCTGCACGCATCGCGATCATTGAGCGACTGACGCGCCCGGCGATCAGCCAATGAACAGGAACGGTGGATGCTACCCGTCACGGAACTGAGCGCCTTGGCAAAGCGTGAGTCCGGTGATCGAACCGCCATTTCCGCCAAATGCGGCGACGGTCCCGCCGACCGTCGGCGGCCGCCGTTTCCCATAGTGATTTCGAGCCGCTCCTCCGCCAGCAAGGCCGGGACCACCACCGCGTTCGTGGCTGAGGTGAACGTCGCCAGAGAGTTTCGATGCACGTGAAGAGGGAAGGCGATGGAGCGACGTAATTTTGGGATGTGGAGAATCAAGCCGATCCCGCTCCGGTCTGAACAAATGCGGCGCTCACCCCACGGAGTCCCGCGCTAGACTCCGAGCTATCCGCACCCATATTCACGACCTCCAAAAATCCTGATGCTCGCCAAACCAGACAGCGCTCTCGTCATCGTCGGCCACGGCTCGACCGTAAATCCCGACTCGAGCGGCCCCACTTTTGCCCACGCCGATGAGATTGCGCGCCGACGCATTTTCGGTGAGGTGCACTCCGTTTTTTGGAAGGAGGAGCCGAGCCTCCGACAGATGCTCCAACTCGTCGAACGCGACGACATTTACGTCGTCCCCAATTTCATCAGCGAAGGCTATTTCACGCGCACGGTCATCCCGCGCGAACTCGAACTCACCGGCGCGCTGACGCAGCGCGGCGCACGCACGATTCGATATTGCGAGCCGGTTGGGAGTCATCCGCGGATGACCGATTTGCTCCTCCGCCGCGCGCTGGAAATCGCCCCCGGCGCGCCGGCGCGCGAGACCACACTTTTCATCGTCGGGCACGGCACGGGTCTGAACGACAACTCTGCCGCCGCGGCGAAACGTGAAGTGCAGGCAATCGCGGAACGCGGGATTTTCGCCCAAGTGCTGAACGCCTACATGGAGGAAGAGCCGCTCATTTCTCGATGGGATGAACTCGCCGCGCAGCCCAATGTCATCGTCGTTCCATTCTTCATCGCGGACGGTCTGCACAGCTATCAGGACATCCCCGTGCTGCTCGGGATCGAGCCTGAGCCGACGGCCGCTGCGAGCCAGCGCGGACTCTTCCGCAACAATCCCTATCAGCTCCGTGGGAAAACACTTTTTTACGCGAGCTCGATCGGGACCGAGCCGCTCTTTTCCGACGTGATTCTGGATCAGATCCAAGCTTTCGACCGGCAGCAAATCCTGGCATGAGTCAGGACATCGACTCGGCGTTGGAACGCTGGCTGGCAGACGGTTTCCGGCAAATCGGCGAGGTGGCGATTGAGCAAAAGGGAGCGGCGTATGAGCTCTCGCACTTCGAGGAATCGCCGGACGCCTCCGTCACCACCTACTTTCAACCGGAGGACGCGCGGACTATCGGAACCTACGACGACCGCGAGAATTTCCGTCCGCTCAAAAGTGCGCCGACCCTGCGGCATGGCTGGAAGCTCGTGCTGCCGGACCTCGTGAGCCTGCACCGCGCGCTCGATTTTTTTTACCCCGCAATGCTCGGCACGCTGCTCAGCCACCAACTCGGTGAACTCTCTCCGGTGCCCCTGCGCGACACTCTCGTCCGTCAGAGCGGCATGTATGCGGTCGCAAAAAAAATCACCGACAATCAAGCGGATCAGATGATCGGCACGTCCTGCGCATCCGAGGGCGGCTGTTTGAAAACGATCCTTTGGAGGATCAGCACCGAGCGGCCAATCACCGCGCTGCCGCCGGAGAAATTTGATCCCCTCGCCACTCAACCGTCCACGGACACCCGCACGATCCCCCTCCTGTGTTCCGAAGCTTGCAACCTCCTCATCGCGTCCGCGCGAGAACTCGTGAAGCGCGCCTCGGCGCAGGGATGATCGTCAAAGCACGCATCGTTGTCACGATGGACGGCCCGCCGATTGAACACGGCGCAATCGTCATCGACGACGATCACATCGTCGCTGTGGGCCGGTATGAAGAAATGCGCGCGCTCGATGCCGGGCCAATCGTCGATCTTGGCGAGCGCGTGGTGCTGCCGGGATTGATCAATGCGCACTGCCACCTCGATTACTCGATGCTGCGCAATTCCATCTCACCGCCGGCCAGCTTCACGGCGTGGGTGAAGCGCCTGAATGCGCTCAAGCGAGAGCTGCATGACGACGAATACCTCGCGGCGATCCAGCGCGGTTTCGAGGAATTAAAGCGCTGGGGCACGACCACCGTCTGCAACATCGAGGCATTTCCAGAGCTGATGGCGCGCATGCCCGAGACGCCGATTCGGACGTGGTGGTTCTACGAAATGATCGACATCCGGCATCGCGTCACGAGCGAGGATGTGGTCGCCGGAGCGCTCACTTTTTTTCAGCACGGCGGCGCAAAATTCGGTGGCTTCGGACTGAGCCCGCATGCGCCTTACACCGCTTCGCGCCAGCTTTACCAACTCGCGAACGAGTGCGCTGCAACGATGGAAATGCCACGCACGACGCACGTCGCCGAGTCGCGCGAGGAGCTGGCGATGTTCCGCGACGCTGCCGGTCCGCTGCACGAATTCTTGTCCTCGCTGAACCGCCCGATGGGTGACTGTGGAAACGCGACCCCCTTCCAAATCTTGTGGCGAAGCGGCGCGATCGACCGCAACTGGATTCTCGCCCACATGAATGAACTCGACGAAACGGACTTCGCGCTGCTTGCGGAAGCCGCTCCGAACGGCGGTCCGCACGTCGTCCATTGCCCGGGGAGCCACCGCTATTTCGGCCACTCGCCTTTTCCCTTTCGGCGGCTGCACGAGATGGGCCTGAATATTTGCGTGGGCACGGACAGCCTCGCGAGCACCGACTCATTGAGCCTTTTGCGCGAGCTGCGGCGGGTCCGGGAAAATGAGCCGTGGCTCAGCACGGAGCAGCTTCTGCGGACAATCACCATCAATCCAGCGCGTGCGCTCGGTCGCGGCGGGCAAATCGGCCGCATCGCTGCGAACGCGCTTGCAGACTTGATCGCGCTGCCGACCGCTGGTCTGGTGGAGCACGTCCACGAGGAAATCCTGACCGAGGAACGCCCGATTTCGTGGATGATGATTGATGGCCAAATCGTTTCTTAAACTCGTGCTGCTCTTCGCCTTGCTGCTACCGGGCGACGCTGACGCTGCGACGAAGAAAAAGGCGAAGACGACCTCGCGGTCGGCCGTCACGAAAATCACCCGGCCCGCGTCCAAATCCGCGGCAGTCGCAAAGCCAAAAGCTCCCGCGGCACCAGCTCTCGCGCCCGATGGCGAGCTTTCGTTGCGCGCGCGAGGGGCGATTGTAATCGACGCATTCACCGGTGAGACGCTTTACGAAAAAAACGCCGACACCGCCGAGTTTCCCGCAAGCACGACGAAGATCATGACCGCGCTTTTGGTCATCGAATCCGGCGATCTCGATCGTGAAGTGGAGATCGACTTGGAAGACAGCAAGGTCGGCGAGAGCGGGCTCGACATCAAACCCGGCGAACATTTCACCCGCCGGCAAATGCTCTACGGATTGATGCTGAAAAGTGCGAACGATGTAGCCCACGCATTGGCCCGCGACAACGCGGGATCGGTTGAGGCGTTCGCCGAGAAAATGACGCGGCGCGCGGCGGAACTCGGAGCGATCTCGACGCGATTCATGAATCCGCACGGGCTTCACCATCGGCTGCACTACACCACTGCGCGTGATCTCGCGCTCATCGCACGCGCGGCGATGGCGCAGCCTTTCTTCCGCGAACTCGTGCAAACGCGGAAGCATCCGTGGGTCACGGAAGTTGCCGTCCGCGAGCTCTTCAATCACAACCGGCTGCTCACTCGATTCCCCGGCTGCACCGGCGTGAAAACCGGCTATACCAACCCCGCGCAGCAAGTGCTGGTCAGCGCTGCGAGGCGAGAAACGCGCGAGGTGATTGCGGTCGTGATGCATACCGACAAGCCCGGCATCTGGGACGACAGCACTGCTTTGCTCAACTTTGGTTTCGAGCATCCGCCGACGTCAGCCGCGGTCGCGATCTCGCGAAACTGAGTTACTTGACGCGCGATCACTCGATCGTTTCGCACAGAAAGACCCACAGATTCGTTCCGAACATTTCGGCGAGCCGTTCCCCAAGCGCGGTTCCGAGGTGCTTTTCGTGCAGCACCGCAAACACGGTTGAACCCGAACCGGACATCAGCGCGCCGGCGACTTCTGGCTGCGCTCGGAGCCATTGCTTCACTTGCGCGAGGAAGAGGTATTTCTGGAAGACGGGACGCTCGAGGTCGTTTCTCAGCTCTCCCCAATCGAAAATTTGCGGATCGTAGGAAACACCGGGAAGCTCCGCGGAGTCGCGCCAGTGCTGATATGCCCACGGCGTCGGCACCCCAAACGGCGGTTTGATGAGCAGCAGCGGCAGTTGACGAGGGAGTGGCTTCGGCTCGACCAATTCTCCCCGTCCCCGACACATCGCGGCGGATTGGTAGATGAAAAACGGGATGTCGGAGCCCAGCGTCGCCGCCATTTCCACGAGCGCACTCTGCGGTAACCGCGCCTCGAAAATGGCATTCAGCGCGAGGAGCGTGGTCGCCGCGTCGCTACTCCCTCCGCCGAGTCCCGCGCCGTGTGGAATTTCCTTTGCCAGCGAAATGCGCAGGTGAGGTTCGAGTCCGACCTCCGCGCAGAAAAGTTTGGCGGCGCGCACGACGAGATTGTCGTCGTTCGCAGGGATTGACGGATCGTCGCAAGTGAAGCTCAAGCCGCCCTCATCGAGCGCCTCGATGGTAAGCCGGTCGAACACCGACACCGGGCACATCCACGACTCAATTTCGTGAAAGCCATCCTCGCGCCGACTTTTAACGACGAGCGAAAGGTTGATCTTCGCCGGGGCCAGGATTTCCATCGTGTGCGGAGCTTCGCGTCAGCTCTTCAGCAAGCCGTTCGCCGACGCAAGACTTCGGCCCCGAAAAAACCGTGCCCGGGATGAGAACTCCGCACGTTCCCTCACCGCATCGCCCGCGCGCCACGCTTGCTCGTGTCCACGGCTGCTTCGCGCGCACTTTTCGTGACGATGCGGATCATGTTACCATCGGGCGAAATTTGCAGCCCGGTCTCCTTCCGATCGCCCTGATCGATTGCGGGCGACCATTTGGCGATCCAGCGAAAATCTTTGCTCAACAAATTGGTCTGCTCGAGGGCCAGCGACGAGATGCCGTGCTCCCTGGCGAAGCCCTTTTCGTTCAAATAATTCGTCGCGATTTTCAGCGCCTGCTCGATCGGCATTTGCGGACCGGCCAAAGCCTGCGAACCAAGCAACAGGGCAGCTCCGACGACGGCGCATGCGAATCTCATCACAGCGCGGCGATCGCGGATTCCGCAACTTTATCCTGCGCCTGACGGCCGAGATACGCCCGCACGTCGGCGAGTTTTCCCGCCGAGCCAAGCTTCTCATTTTTCCGCGCGATGAAGGCCGCGTATTCGTTCATGAAGATGATGCCGGGCGGCCGGAAATCGAATTCGCCGGGCTTGTTGTGAAAGTATTCCCGGTGGACGCGCGTCCAGACGAGACGCCCATCGGTATCGATGTTCACCTTCGTGACACCCAGCCTTGCCGCAGGGAGATATTCTTCTTCGTTCACACCCCGCGCGCTCGGATCGAGCGTGCCGCCGGCGGCATTGATGCGCGCCACTTCATCGACGGGCACGCTGGAGCTGCCGTGCATGACGATCGGCGTCGGAGGCATGCCCGCCGCCGCGAGACGGTCGCGAATGCCTTCGATGACCTCGAAGTGCAACGACTGCTGACCTTTGAATTTGTAAGCGCCGTGGCTCGTGCCAATCGCCGCAGCGAGGGCGTCGCAGCCGGTCCGCTCAATGAATTCCACCGCTTCCTCCGGGTTCGTGAGGCAGGCATTTCCTTCATCGACCGCGATGTCTTCCTCCACACCGCCGAGCATGCCGAGCTCTGCTTCGACGCTGATGCCTTTCTCATGCGCTCGATCGACGACGCGCTTGGTGATGGCGATATTTTCGTCAAACTCCTCGTGTGAGGCGTCGATCATGACCGACGAATAGAAACCGGAGTCGATGCAGTCGTAGCACGTCGCTTCGTCACCATGATCGAGATGAACGGCAAAGATCGCGTCAGGGAAAATCTCACTGGCTGAACGAATGATCGCCTCAAGCATCCGCTTCTCCGTGTATTTGCGCGCCCCTTTGGAAATCTGGATGATGAACGGCGCCTGACTGTCAATGCAGCCGCGGAACAGCCCCATCGTCTGTTCTGCGTTGTTGATATTGTAGGCACCGACAGCAAATTTGCCGTAGGCGACGCGGTAAAGGTCGGCGGTGGTGACGATCATGGCCCGGAATTAAACGGAGACGAAGCCCTCGCGGCAAGGGTAAGTTCCGCCCGACCTCCAGCTCCCGCCTTCAGGCAGGCGCCGCGGCGCACTCCCATACCAAATCTGACATGAAGGGCCTTCACGCCGTTATCGCCATTTTTCTCGCCCTCGTCGTCGGTTTCGCGGGCGGCTACTACTCGCACATCTATCGCTTTCCCCTGCGGCATGAGCGTCCGGAGCTTTTTGTGGAAGGTGCGGACGTGGTGCCAAAGTTCACTTACGTGCATCCGATGGTCGCGGAAGTGGCCAAGGCGCGGAAGCTGAAGGACGCGGGCAAGCCGCTGGAAGCGCAGGCCCTTTTGCAGGACCAGCTCCACATTTATCCGCAAGCGCCCGAAGGCCGAGCTGCGCGGGAATTGCTCGGCGAAATCAATACCGAGCAGTTCTTCTCGGACAAAAATCTCTACGGCAAAACCGCCTACGTGGTGCAGCGCGGCGACTCGCTCGCCCGCATCGCGGCGCAGCTCAAGTCCAGCCCCGAGATGATCATCCGCGCCAATGCGCTCGACTCGACGACGATTCATCCCGGCGACCGGTTAGTCGTGCCCGATGGCGACTTCACGCTGACGATCGACCTCTCGAAGGAGCGCGTCGTGGTGCATCACGGCAACGGCTTCTTTAAACAATATCCGATCCAATCCGTAGATCTGCCGCGTTCCCGACAGCTCCGCATTTCCACGCGCGTCACAGCAGCGACCTTTTGGAAAGATGGGGAAGTCGTGTCGGCGGCCGCGAATACCGCGGGCGACGCGACGCCTTGGGTGCAGTTCTCACGGGCTGGCTACGTGCTTTACGGCGTGGATGAAAGCGGTGTGGAAACCGACGCGGTCGAGGTTTCCGACAACTCAGAAGCGTTCGCCCCCACAGCCGCTCCCACGCCTCCTCCGAATCCCGATATCCCGCCGCACGGCATCGCGCTGCTCAAGGACGACCTCGCCGAATTACAGCTCCTCCTCCGCCGCGGCACGCCTGTCACCATTCTCCGCGAGCGCGGGCAGTGACGTCTCCCGAAGTCAGTGGCGTTCAATCTTCAATAACTTGGGAAGCCAACAGCCGCAAACCCGCTCCGCCCGCCACCCATTTTCTGATGAGTCCCGGCCGCGAAGCAAACAAATCAACAGTGAATTGGGTCAGCTATCTCAAGGCCAGTCTGGCAGCTACGGCTTGTTCGTGAGAAACTTCACGAGTTCGAAGACCTTTTGCTCCGGCAAAGCCTCCAGCAGACCCGGAGGCATCAGCGACTGCGGGAGCTTCTGATGATCCTTCAAGTCAGCCTTCGCCACGACCACGGATCCAGCAATTGTCCGCAAAGTAACCGCATTCGCATTCTCCTGATCGATGAGCCCGGAGACCACCGAGCCATCTTTCTTGGTTAAGACGTGGAGCTGGAAGTTTTCTCCAACCACCGCGTTTGGATCCACGATGTTCTCGAGGAAGTAATCAACGCCGTTGCGCCAAGACCCGGCCAGGTCAGGTGCCAACTTCCCGCCCACGCCATCGATGGCATGGCACACCCCGCAGAGCTGGTTGAAAGTCTCGCGCCCGGACTTGGCGTTGTAGGCCCAGAGCGGAGCGGCGCTGTAAGACTTCTTCAAACGCGCGACGGTCGCTTTCGCCGCTTCCGATGACTCGTTTACCTTGCCCCAAGCCTGATCCAGCATCGCATCGACCTTGGCATCGTGCAGGTTCCGCATCTGCCGGACTTGTAGCGAGCTGAGATAGTTTCGATCAAACTTCCCGCCCTGCATCGCTTGCAGGAGCGGCAGCGCCAAAGCCGGGCGGCTTGTCAAAGTCGCCAACGCAGCACTGCGATCCTGTGGATTAAACTTTTCGAATCGCGCGATGAGCGCCTCGGCGATGGCTGGGTCAGATGAGCGCGAAAGCATCGGAATAACCGCAGTCCGGAAGACCTCTAGGTCAAGAAGCTGCGCGAATATTGGCGTCGCCTCCGGATCACCGACTCGCTTGAGCAGGTCAAACGCCATCTGTCTCTGTGGCAAAGACTTTTCTTTGTCCGCCAGGATACTGCGCATCTTCGCAAGGATCGCTTGATCACCGAATAGGACAGAGAGCTGGTCGGCTGCACTCGCGAGTGCAGCATCGGTCGAGTTTGCGAATCGTTCCTGCATCTTTGGCCAAACCGAAGGCATTGGCACAGCCGCCTCATCCTTCAAGGCAAAGGCCAGCAGGCGCAGGCCGCGCGCAGCAGCTTCCGGCGCTTCATCCGCAAGTTGTGCCAACAGCAAGTCCCGGCTTTTGGGTTGGCGCGCTGCGAACCAACGAATCGAATCGGACAAGCTCGGCATCGGCGTGGAATCAGCAAATTTCAAGGCTCGTCCAAAGTCCTCGCGAACGACCGTTGCAAGCCCGAACCACACCATCTTTGGTAAGAACCGATCATCCTTATCTTCGCCGTGGGCCGCGAGCGCGGTGGCTATGTCCCAGATTTCAGGAGACGCCAGCGCCGGAAGCGCGGACGCCAGTGCGAGCCTGACCAACGGAGACGTGTCCCTTTTCGCCATCGTCGTCAATGTCTCGGCACTCATTAACGGGTGACCAACCTTCTCCGTGGCCAGTTGCACGGCCCATCCACGCACCACGTCGCTAGGATTTGCTGCCAGCACATTGAGTTGCTTCTCATCGAGTGCGCCGATGACGTGAAGCGTCCACACCGCTCGAAGAAGTTGCGCGGTATCCTTCCCAGCCGTCAACTCCTTGAGTAACGCGACAGCTTTCGCATCGATGGGTTGTTTCGGCGCCCGCTGTTGCAAAAGAACGCGTGCCTGCCGCGAATACCAATCGTTGTGGTGAGTGTGCAGTTGCGCGAGTTCGAGGTCACTCTTCTCACCAAGATCGACCTTGACTGGATGATAGTTCTCCGCCCACGACATGCGGTAAACGCGGCCATTGGTCCGGTCCCACTTTTCCGGCGCAGGATTGTGACAGTGTTGCAAGTCACACCAATCGATGAGATAGACCGCACCATCGGGCCCGGTTTGCAAGTCCACAGCCATATACTGCGGGTCCGGGGCAAAGAGCATGTCATAGCCAGCGTGCTGCGTGTCGTAGCCTGATCCTTGCCGCAAGTTGACCTGATGGTTCATCTGGTGGCCAAACAAGTTATTCGTAAAAAGGTGGTCACGGTAGGTGTCAGGCCAGTTGTCGCCGAGGTAGATCATGGTGCCGACGTGCGAGTGCCCACCGTAGATGGCGTCGCTCCCGGGCTTGCCGGCGCCGCCGGCGCCACTGTCGTATTGTGCGGAAGCAGGAAGAAAGTTTTTTAAGTTCGGCGCGAAGTCCGGTCCGGCGTTGGAGATATAAGGACCGTAGTTGCCATTCGCCTGATTCCAGAAGTGTCCGTTGCGGATCACGTTCGTAGTTCCGCCGCCACCCCAAAAGCTGCGGCAGTGGGTCATGAACAGATGGCCGTTGCTGTTGAAATCGAGGCCCCACTGGTTGCTGCCGCCGTGCGCGAAAACTTCGAACTCGTGCCGCACCGGATGGTAACGCCAAACTCCGGAACGCAATTCAATGCGGCTAGCTTCCGCATTACTCGGTTTGCCGATGAGCGAGTGGTTGAAAACACCTTGATTGCCATAAAGCCATCCGTCAGGACCCCACAGAAAACTGTTGAGCGTCTCGTGCGTGTCTTGATATCCGAAGCCGTCGAGCAGCACTTGCGGCTTCCCCGCATGATCGCTGGCGTCTTTGGGAATGAAGAGTAGCTGCGGCGCGGCGCCGACCCAGACGCCGCCGAAGCCGACTTCCAAGCCGCTGACGAGATTCAATCCATCGATGAAGACCGTGCGCTTGTCGAAGGTGCCGTCGCCATCGGTGTCTTCGAGGATCGAGATGCGGTCCTTGCCCTGTCCTTCCGGCTGCCGTTGGGATAGCTGAACGCCTCAGCCACCCACAGCCGTCCGCGTTCATCGATCGCAAACGCCACGGGCTGCTTCACGTCAGGCTCGGCGGCAATCAGTTCCGCTTGAAAGCCCGGCGTGAGCATCAACCCAGCGACCAACTTTTGCGCCTCGGCATTGGCAACGTTGGTTGGTTTGGCGGGGTTCGGCTGGAGATGCTTGAGGACTGGGCTTTCTTTTTGACGAGCAACGCCGGTGGCCGCGGTTGCTGGTGCGGTTGGGGCTGGTGCCGGTGTCAGGGCCGGTTGTTGATCGTGAAAGACAAAGTCATCGAAGTTGATGTGACCCCAACCGCTGATGCCTTCGTCAACCAATCGGACAAGAATTTGCTTACCGGTAAAAGGACGGAGGTCCACGACTTCGCGGCGCATATTTTCCACATCCGTGCCACTGGCGCTTTTGATTACCGACCCAGTAGACGCGTCCACAATTTCCACGCGAGTCATCACTGAATTTCCTCCCCCACCGACGAGAAAGCTCGCCCACGGGTGGGTGACTTCGAAATTTTGGGAAGTGAGTCGTCCTGTTCCTTCATCGCCGACTCTCTCATAGCCGCCGATCCAATAGTCGCCGGTGTGATGGCTCGCTTCGCTGCCTTTGCGTTGGCGGACCGTGTCTCCTTTCACTGGCTGGCCTTCCCATGCCTTTCCTTCGGCTTTCCATCCATCCAAAGTCCCATTTTCGAAACCAAGATTGAGCGGCTTGTTATCCGCTCCGAGTGGCTTGATGGAGACCACATCGGATTTCAATAACCCGCTGTTCATGCTGGCTGCCTTGGCGGGCGTAGCAGGCGCTGGTTTAAGTTTGGCCCTTTGTCCTTCGACTCCGCCAAGGTCTTTCCAAGTGGGCGCGCCGGGAGTTGGCGGCAATTCCTCGATCGTGATGTCCTTTGCCTGCACGGTGCTGTTTCCGCCGCCATGCACTTGGATGGCGATGACACCGTCACTGGCGATGTCGGCGTCCTTCTCTTCGAAGTCCACACCTTGTACTCCGTTGATCCACGTCTGGATACGAGGGCCGTCAGCTTTGATGACGTAATCGTTCCAGTCATTCGGCTTGAGCACTGTGCGCAATGCCGCGATGTCGGACTTAATCAGGAGGCGGTTGCGACGACCTTCGTCGTAGATCGCGCCATACCATTCGGGTGCACCGTAGTCGCACTGGTAGCCGCAGACTTCGTGACCTGTGGGATTGCGGGCCGTGCGAATCTGGACGCCGGAGTTGATGAAGCCCGTCTTCGGGTCACCGGTCAGCTTGATCTTTAATCGCAGGATGAAGTTCGAATACGAGGCCTTGGTGCAGAGGAAGTCATTGTAAGGAATCTTCGTCGTACCATCACCTGCGGTGAGGCAGCCATCCTTAATGGTCCAGAGCAGTGGCGGGCGCGCTTCCCAGCCCTCGAGGGACTTGCCGTCAAAAAGAGAGACCGCCTGGTCGGAGGGCGGCGGCAGCGGGCCGGCGAAGGCAGAAAGGCCTAGCCCGATGGAAAGAAGCGGGAGGAAGAAGCGGGAGCGGACAAGTTTCATGCGGAGGTAAGGGCGGGTGGCTGGCGGGCCAGGGGATGGTTTCGAAAAACGGGTACGGGAGGATTTGGGAGCTTCTTTTTTGACTCGTGAGATACCACGGTGAAACTCTTTTATGCCTGCTGCTCTGAATACCGTTGAGACCCGAATCCTTGGCTGCCTTTTGGAGAAAGAGCGGCTGACGCCGGAGAATTACCCACTCTCGCTGCACAGTCTGACCACTGCGTGCAACCAGAGCACCAATCGCGACCCGATCGTCGGCTTCGATGAGAAAACCGTCGAGGATGGCTTGCATGAGTTGCGCGAGAAAAAGCTCGCGACGGTGATCTTCGGAGCGGGTTCGCGGGTGCAGAAATATCGGCACAAGCTGCTGGAGCACTACGAACTCACACCGGCCGATACCGCAATCATCACAGTGCTGTTGCTCCGCGGCGCACAGACGCCGGGCGAGCTCCGGGCGCGAACGGAGCGGATGCATGCTTTCGAGAGTCTACAGGCGCTGGAGGCGTGCCTGGAGGGATTGAGCGCGGGAGATTCGCCCCTGATCGAGCTGCTGCCGGCGCGCCCGGGGCAGAAGGAGCGGCGTTACGTGCAGCTTCTTTCCGAGGCAGCGGTCCGCACCGAGGCGCTTGATGCGCTCGGAACGCGCGAAGTCGTGAATGTGCCGCCGTCACGCACTCAGATACTCGAGAATGAACTTGCTGCCTTGAAAGAAGAAGTGCGCCAACTGCGCGAGGAGTTCGCCACGTTCCGGCGTCAATTCGAGTGAACGTCAGTCTGGAATAGGTTGAGTTTGCGACCGCTCGGGTGAGAGTCGGAAACATGTTCGAGAATAAGACTCAACCGAAGCTCGTCGAGCGTGCCCTGCTCGTCGGGGCTTACGTGGAAGCGGCGGAGCGTGATGAGACGCAGAGCTTGCTCGAGGAGCTTCAGGAATTGGTCAACACCCTCGGCGTGCCGGTTATGGACCGAATGCTCGTGCATCATCGCGAACAGCACGCGCGTTACCTCGTCGGCTCGGGGAAGGCGGAGGAGATTGCGGCGCGGGCGCGCGACGAGAAGTTCGACGTGATCATTTTCGACAACGACCTGACGCCGAGCCAGCAGCGGAACTGGGAAGCGCTCGCCCCCGGCGTGGCCGTGATCGACCGGCAGGAGGTGATTCTCGACATCTTCGGCAAGCGCGCGCAGACCCGCGAAGCCCGGCTGCAAGTCGAACTCGCGAAGCTCGAATATTCGCTGCCGCGACTCACCCGCGCGTGGAGCCATCTCGGCGGACAGGGCGGCGGCATCGGTGCTAAAGGCGAGGGCGAATCGCAGCTCGAGCAGGATAAACGGCGCGTGCGGCAGGCGATCTACCGCTGCAAGCAGGAGCTGAAGGAAGTGACCTCCTCGCGCGCCACGCAGCGCAAGGATCGCAAGCGTGCGCCGGTGCCAAATGCCGCCATCGTCGGCTACACCAATGCCGGGAAATCATCGCTCCTGCGGCGGCTCACCGGCGCGGATGTGTTCATCGAGGACAAGCTCTTCGCGACGCTCGACACGACGACGCGGAAGATCGCTCTGGCCAACAAGCAGCCGCTTCTGTTGACCGACACCGTCGGCTTCGTGCGTAAGCTGCCGCATCGTTTGATCGAGGCCTTCAATGCGACGCTCGAGGAGGCGGTGATGGCGGATTTCCTCATTCATCTGCTTGATGCATCGCAGCCCGAGGTGATGAAATTTTACAATACCACGCTGAAGGTGCTCGATGAGCTCGGCGCAGAGGGCAAACGGACGCTCGTGGTCTTCAATAAGATCGACAAGGTCGACGACTCGGGGGTGCTCACGAATCTGCGCCGGCATTTTCCGGACGCGGAATTCATCTCGATCAAAAGTGGCACCGGCATGGACCGGTTGCTCGAGCGCATCGGGGAATTCGTGTCCGATGGCTCGGCGGTGCGCGAATTGAGGCTGCCGGCGGCTGCCTCGGCGATGATGGCGCGGCTGCACCAAAATGCGAAAATTCTCGAAACTGAGTACCTCGGCGACGAAGTGCGAATGGTCGCGCTGCTCTCCCCGCGGCTCGCGGCAGAGTTCGCGGAATTCATCCATGACCCTACGGCGGCGGACGAAACGGGACCGAAACGCAAGGACGGCGCGACTCTCGCATGACGCCTGAGCTTGCCCGGAGGAACAGAAGCTGCGAAAGGGGTGATGACCGATGAAATTTTTGGATCATTTCCGACGAAAAGACGCGGACGACGAGCCAGAACCGGCGGAGCCCAAGGGCCAGAAATCCGACGGGCCAAAGCTCGACGAACGCGCCGTGGCCCTCGCGGCGGAAATCAAAAAACGTGGAGAAATGAAAGCCGCGGAGAAGGTCGCCGCTGCGGAAGCCTCGGCGCGATCGAGCGATGCCGTGCGTTTCGAGCTTGGAGATTTCCTGCACCGCATTCCGCCGCAGCTCGTGAAGCCGCAGCCGCAGGAGCCGAAAACGGAGATCTTCTTCGACGCCGCAGACATCGGCGATTGGATCAGCCGGGGCAAGACGACCATTTCGCTCGCGGAGATTTTCAAGCGTCTGCCGGATATATTTCGGGGAGAAGTGCGGGAGTCAGACAACATCGAAATCCGTTTCCCGTGGCAGAAGCTCAAAGGCTTTGTCGAAGCCGCGGCCAGTCCCGAAGGAAGCCCCGCCCTGAGCAACAGCGCAGCCTCGCTGCTCGCGGATAAGTTGCGCCAGCGCAAGCCCACTGCGCCCGAACCCGTCGCCCCGGCAAAGCCCGCCGCCCCCGCTGTCGGCGCCTCCGAAAAGCCCGCCGAAGCCGCTGCGAAAACGCGTGCCGGGTCCGGGCGCCCTTCCTGGTACAGCAAAGGCTCCGCTGACAAACCCGGGACCACGGCGCTCGCGAAGCCAGCCGCCGAATCCGAGCCAGCCAGCGCGCCGATGAGACTCGTCACGGATGCTCCCATTCCGGCCCAGATGGAATTGCTCGCCACGCCCAAGCAAGCCGCGCCCGCGCCGGTGCAGCCGTCGTCCGCGCCGACCATCCCTGTGGCTGCCGCCGTGCCGGCCGGCCCCTCTCCCGAGGAACTGGAGCGGCTTCGCGAATCCGCCGCCGCCCAACTCGCGAAGGCGCAGGAAGAGCACGCGCGCCAACTGGCCGAAGCGCAGAAGGAGCGTGAGACCCTGGCCGAAGCTCGAGACCGCGCCGTCGCTGAACTCGAGGCCGCGCGCAAGGAGGTCGAAGCCAAAATCGCCGAGATCGAGGCGCAGAAAAAGCTCACGGTCGAAACCAGCGATTCCGCCGCAAAAACGGGCGGCGAACGCGAACGCCTGCGCACCGAGCTTGAAGCGCAATCCGCGCAACTCGCCACATTGCAGACCGAGGTGCAGAACATCCGGCGCGAGGGTGAGCAAAAGATCGCCGAACTGGTGCAGGAGCGCGACATCCTCGCGCAACAACGCCAAAATTTATCCGAGCAGCTCACGCAGGTGCGGCACGGGCAGAGCGGTTTCGCCGCGGAAAATTCAAAAGCCGGCGAACGTTCCAAAAAGGAATTACAGCGCCAAATCGAGGAGCTCCAGCGGCGCATCGCGGCGTTTGAAAACAACCAGAAAAACGCGGCGCACGACCTGAGCAAAGAGCGTGAGGCTCGCATCAAAGTGGAGCGCACCCTCAATGCCGCCGAGCGCGCCCGCGCCGAGTCCACCGCACTCGTCGAGCACATGCGCGCCGAGACCCGCCGCGAGCTGGAGACCGGCTTGCGCAAACGCGATTCGGATCACGCCAAAGCGCAGCAGGAATCGAAAAAGGAACTCGATGCCGCGCTTGAGGCGCAGCAAAAAGCCGCGCTGGAGCGTGACCAACTTCTCGCTCGTCTCGAGGAGGCGCAAGCCGCCGCAAAGGCGGAGCGCGACAAGCTTTCCAGCCAGGTGGCCGAACTCGAAGCCGCCGCTGCCGCGCCACCGGACACCTCGTGGGAATCGCGCGCGGTTTCCAGTCTCGAAAGCGACATCGAGAACTACCGGATGCGGATCAAAGCGCTGCTGCAGGAGCGCGATAGCTGGGATAAGGAACGCGAGAAATTGGCCGAGGAAATCTCGCAACATCCCGCGCGGGAAGTCGATCTCACCAAGCTGCGCGAGACGGAGACGGCCAACGAAAAACTCAAGGCCGACCTCGACGCCGCGGCCACCGAGCGCAACCACCTCGCCGAGAAATTGCGCGGTGTCGAACAGCGCCTCGCCAAAGCCGAGCACGCCCACGCGCGGCTCGATGCCCTCACAAAGGAGCGCGACGACCTCGCCGGCGAAATCACGCGCGTTAAATCCCTGCTGGCACAAATCGGCGCCGACCATCAACTCCACCTCGCGGGCGTGCAGGAAAAACACGATGCTGCCTTGCGGGAGAAATCGGAGACCATCCGTCACCTCGAAGACTTGAAGCAGGCGCAGGCAAGCGAACTGCAAGTCCTCGGCGCCGCTCAGGCCGGCAACGAAAAAGAAATCAGCGACCTCCGTGCCGAGCTCGAAAAACTTCATCGCGAGCGCGAGGAAGGAACGAAAAACAGCCAGGCTGCCGCCGCCGACTTCGAAGCGCGGATGCAGAAACTGGCGCGCGAACTCGAGACCGCCCAAGCCACCAGCGCCTCCGGCCACGCCGCACTTCGCCGCGAACTCGACGGCGTCACCGGCGACCGCGAAGCCCTGCGGGCTCGCTACGACTCACAGCTCAGCGAACTCGAAACCGCACGTCAACGGGCCGAAGCCCTGACGTCCGAAGTCAGCGAGTTGAAAGCGGTGCACGAAAAGCAACTCGCCGACGCCGAAGCCAACCGGGAGCGGCTCCAGCAGACCCTCGCGACCGCAACGGAACTTAGCGGGAATACTGCGGCCGAGCGCGACGCCCTGCGCTCCGAACTCGACACGGTGCGCGCCGACGCCGAGCGCCTTCGGGCCTCGCACGAAGCCGACGCCGAGCGCTTCACCGACGCCGAGCACGCTCACCAGCAGGCGCTCGCCACGGTTGCCAACGAACGTGACGGACTGCGCGCGCAGGTCGAAAAACTAACTTGCGAAATCGAGGCGCTTTCCGCTCAGCGAGCGGGGATGGATCGCGAAGCCGAGCGACTTTCCGCAGAAATCGAGAAGCTGAACGCGACGCTGCAGACCGAGCGCGAAAACGCGACCATCGAGCAGGCTTCAATCACCGACTCCGCGCACCGCGCCGTCGCTGGATTGCAGCATGAACTCGACGCGCTTCGCAGAGAAGCCGACGTCCAAAAAGCGGAGAGCGAGCGGGCACAGCAGGAACTCGCAGACGCCGAGAAAGAAGCCGCGAGCCAGCTCGCCGATTTGCGCGCCGCCAAGGAAGCAATTGAAGCTGAACAGGCGCACGCCGCGGAGCAACTCCGCGCGGCGGAAAGCAATCGCGACGAGCTCGCCGTAACGCTCCGCGACCGCACTGGAGAGCTTCAGCGTTTGGAAGCCGAGCATGCCTCGTCCGCGCAGGAATTGGCCGCCTTCAAAATCAGCAGCGATGAGCGCCTCGCCGCGCTCCAGTCCGAGCTAGAAAAGCGCGCCGCGGAAATCGAGGGCTTGAACGAGCAACGACACGCCTCCGAACAGGCGCGGCAGACGCTCGCCGCGCAGCTGCACGAAGCCGAGGAAGCGAGCAAGAAGCAACTCGGGGACTTGCTTGCCGCCCGCGACAGCGCCACCAGTGAATTGGAGAGAGTGCGAGCCGAAAACGAGACAGCGCAGGCGCGCTCCGCCACGGAACACGCGGCCCTCTCGTCGGAACTGAGCGCGGCAAACACACGATTTTCAGAACAGTTCGCAGCAGCGCAAAAAGAGCAGGATGCACTCGCTGCCGAGCGGGCTCGGGAGCAGCAGGAGTGGCGCGCCGAACTCGAACGAAAGTCGTCCGATTTCGCGGCTGCCGACACCGCGCGCACCGCGGAGATTTCACGTTTGCAGGCGGACCTCGAGCGTTTGCGCGCTGAGCGCGAAGCCGAAGCCGCTGCCCACGCCACCAGGAGCCAGCGTGCCGAGGCGGATCTCGATTCCGCCCGCGCAGTGCTCCACCGAACGCAGCAGGCCCTCACCGAAGCCAGGGCTGAACAGGAGCACACCGCGATCGAATTTGCTCAGCAGGCCGACCAGGGTCACCTCGAGCGCGAGCGCATCGTTGCCGAAATGAACACCGCGAAAGCGCAGCATGAGCAGGCGCAGACGGCGCTGGCGCGCGAACGCGATGGCCTTGCCGCACAGCGCGACGAGCTGCAAAGAGCCCTGGCCGGCGCCGCGCAAACACAAAACGAAATCTCCGGGAAGCTGAGCGCCGTGGAGACCGCGCTCAGCGTCGTCCGCGCGGAAGCCGGTCGTTTGACTGAAGAAATGGCGCAGCTTCGCAGCGGCCACGAACACCAGGTGTCGGACTTGCGCCGACAGGGCGAGCAGGCGCTTGCGGCGGCGGCGCAGCAGGCAGAGATCCTCGCCAACCTCTCCCGCGAACGCGACGCCGCGATCAGCACGCTCACCGCCGACCGCGATCGGGCGCGGGCTGATCACGCGAGCGTGGAGACGCGGCTTGCCGCGGCGACGACGGAACGCGATCAGGCCCGGCAGGACAGCACAACGACCGCACGGAGGCTCGCCGACGCGACCACCGAAGCCGAGACGCAGATCGCGCAGTTGCGCCGGGAGCAGGAGCGGATGCTTGCGCAGATTGCGGCGACCGCTTCGGAACTCGACACTTCCAAACAGGCGCATCAAGCCCAGAGCGCCGTTTTCGCGCGTGAATTCAAGACCGCGATCCGTCAGCGCGACGAAGCGCTCGCCGCGATTGAGAAAGAGCGCGCTGCCGCTGAGGAAAAAGTGAGCGCCTTCGCCCGTGACCGGGCCGCGCTCCAGCGCACGGAGGCTGATTTATCCGCCCGGTTCGACCGCGAATCCGCCCGGCTGCGCCGCGACCTCGAGACCATGAGCCAGCAGCGCGACGACCTGCGCGAGCGGCTTGCCAAGATGGTCAATCACCAGCGCGCCATGCTCGATGAAATCGGTGGGCCTGCGGCGCACGAACCCGCTGCCCCCTTCCGGCCATCCGCGTTGCAGGCGAGGCAGGAGCAATCCTTTTCCAGCAACGAAGTGCTCGAAGAAAGCACCACGGAAGTGCTCCCGCCTTCGCAGCACGACCCGAGCATTCACCTCCCCCGTGTGCGCCCGGTCCCGATCGCGCCTCCGCAGGTCCGCACGCTCTGATCAACTGCAGCCGGAGCCGCCGGGTGCGCTCCACTCCCGTCGATGCGTCTAAACGTCCGGCTCGTCCCCATATCAAGACTCAAGACGGCGCGCCTTGTTTGGAAGACGCGCGGGCTGTGAACTCGACAGCTGACCCCAGCCCTCAGCGCCCTGCCGGGGTTACTTCGACCTGGCCGCCGACGGTGAGGCCGGGGAAGAAGCCCCAGGCGGAGTTGGTCTTGGGCAGGTAGATGCCGGTGGCTTTGACGACAGCGGTTGCGCCGGCTGGTTTCAGTCGCGCGGTGAAGGTGCCGTAGCGGCCGCTGGCACTCCACGCGGTGATCTCGGTGCGGCGCTCGACTTTGCCGTTGGTCGCCGTGGAGCTCACGATCGACTCTCCGGGCAGGTCCGCGCCGCTGAAGCGCACTTCCACCGGTCCGCTCGGCAGGGCGTCGGCGCTGTCGTAGAGGCTGCCGTTGGCGACCAGCGTCGCGCTCACGCCCGAGGCGTGGAGGCCGGAGCCTTGCGGCGGCAGCGACCACTCGATTTCGCCTGTCACATCCGTCGCGGCGAGGTCGGCAAGCGTGAACTCACCGGCGACCACCGCGGCCGGCGAGGTCCGCGGGATCAGCGTGTAGAAGGCAAAGGTGCCATTGTCCTGCAAAGTCGCGCTGGTGGAGAAGGCCCGCCCGTCGGGCAATTTGCCGCTCACGCGGGTCCGCCCGCTCGTCGTGAGGCGCGCGCGGAGGTAGCCGCCACCCGGGACGGTGGAACGATCGGCACCCGCGACGGCGACATTGTAGAGCCCGGACGTCGTGCTGCTCGCGGCGTGCCGCAGCAGGCCGGTGAAGCTGTCGCTGGCACCGGTCACCGTCAGCGCGAGGCGCCCATCCTCATCCACCACCGCTTCCACGCTTCCAAAGGGCGAGCTCACCGGCACCGGGTCCGTCGCCGAAACCCGCACTTTTTGCTTCGAGCTTCCGAGCGTGATCGTGATGTCGGTCACCCCGCGGATGCTCCGGGCCGTGGCGATGCCGGCGATCGCGCCGTCTTCATGGTAAAGCAAACCGCTCCATGTCGTCGTCGCAGCCGCGGACCCAGCGGCGACATTGATCGTCGCCTCCCCGGTCTCCGTGCCATCGGTGAACGTGTAGGTCAGCGGACCCGTGAAGCCCGCCGGCAGGATCAGCGCGCGCCCGTCGATCAAGACCGACGGATCGCTCACGCTCACCAAGGTGAGCTCGCGGCCCGAGGGCGATCGGTCATTGGCCAGCGGCAGGATCCGCGTCGTCCCGCCCGTCGTCGTCACCACGTCGTTCGCGCCCGTCAAAGTCACCGTCGGCTCCGTCGTGATCACGATCTCGTGCGTCGCCGTCATGCTCGCCCCGCCGTCCTTGTCGTAGGCCGTCACCGTCACCAGGTAAGTGCCGGGCACGAAGCTGTGCACCTTCGTGGAAGGCGAAGCCGTCGGCAAGGGCGCCGGGCTCGCCGCCTGATCGTCGTAGTCCACCGAGAAGGTAAACCCCGCCGCCTGATCCGCCGCCGACGCATCCGTCGCCGTGAGAGTGAACTCCACCGGCTCCCCGGCGTAAGCCGTCGCCGGCGCGCTGATCGCCACCGTCGGCACCACATTCGTCACCGTGAAGCTGAAGCTCGCCGTCGCCGACGCACTCTCCCCATCCGTCGCCGTGATCGTCACCGTCCCCGACGCCGGGCCGTCGTCCACCGTCGCCGTCCAGCGTCCACGTCCCCGCCTCATGGTCCTGCACCATCGTCCCCGACGACGCCGTCAGCACCACCGTCTCATTCCCATCCGCATCCGAAAAAGTCCCCGTCTGCGTCACCGCCGAGCCTTCGGCAGCCGTCGTCACCACCGCGGGGCTTCCGTAGAGCTCCGCGGTGTCGACCGCCACGCTGCCGCTGGAGCCCCCGGTGACGAGCACCTTCCCATTCGCCAGCATGCTCGCCTTGTGCAGGAAACGCGCCCGAGCGAGGGTGCCCGCCTCCGTCCAGACGTTCGTCGCGGGATCGTAGAGCTCCGCGCTGCTAATGGCGAGGCTGTTGCCGGAGCCGCCGGCGACGAGCACCCGACCATCGGCCAGCAAGCTCGCCGTGTGAAGGTAACGGTAGCCAGACGCGGACAGGCTCCCGGCCGCCGTCCAAGTGCGAGTGGCCGGATCGTAAAGCTCCGCCGTGCGCCGTGGGGGTCCGTAGGCAGACCCCGCCACGACCAACACCCGGCCATCGGCCAGCACGGTAGCGGTGTGTTGGGAACGAGGTGAGAGGAGGTTCCCTACTGCCGTCCAGGTGTTGCTCACGGGATCGTAGAGTTCCGCGCTGGCGAGCAGGCCGCCGTTCCCGTCGTTGCCGCCGGTGACGAGCACCTTGCCATCCGCCAGCACGTTTGCCGTGTGATACTCGCGCGCTGTGGCGAGGCTTCCTGCCACCGTCCAAGTATTGTTCGCCGGATCATACAGCTCCGCGCTAGCGAGGACGCCGTCGGCGTCGTTGCCGCCCGCGACGAGCACCTTGCCGTTCCCCAGCACGGTCGCCGTATGGAAGTCTCGCGCCGTAGTGAGGCTCCCCGTCGGCGTCCAAGTATCACTCGCCGGGTCGTAGATCTCTGCACTGGCGAGACGACCGACGCGACCGTTTTCCCCATCGCCTCCCGTCGCGAGCACCCGTCCATCGGCCAGCACACTCGCCGTATGGTAATAGCGCGCCGTGCCCAGACTCCCAGCCGCCGTCCAGGTATTGCTGGCGGGTTGGTAAAGCTCCGCGCTGCCGAGCGTAAAACCATTGTTGCCGCCCGCGACGAGCACCCGCCCATCGGCCAGCACGCTCGCCGTATGATAGTAGCGCGCCGTGGCTAGGCTCCCCGCCGCTGAGAAGTCGCCGGCCCCGCCGCTCCCATCCACCGCCACCACCGGCGCGGCATTCACCGGCGGGATCCCGATGGTGAAGACCTCCACTGTGCCAAACACCATCTCAGACCCCTGTCCCCCGCCAGCGATGGATCCGTCGAATCCCTCGTATAGACCCGGCCCGTAGCTGAATTGGGAGCCATATCCGGAGTGCAGATCACTCGCAATTTGGAGATCATGCCCTCCGCCAAATGTCGGACCGTAGCTGGCGACATTGTAGGTCTGATACACCCCCGGATCGTCGTACTCCGCTCCGAGCTTCTGCGCAAACCGCGTCGCGGTTGTCAAATTAAAGAGAAACGCCGTCCGCTCCGCGTCCGCCCCGGAATCATGATAATAGCCCGCCGATTCCCAGCTCTGCGGATTGTAGCCACCGATCACCTTGCGCCCGTAGGACCGCTGCGCCGGCAGCTCAATCACCGTCAACGTCCGCCCCTGCCCATCTGCCGCCGCGTGGAAATCCGCCGACGTCTGCCCATCCCCGGGCGTGCTGGAAAAAATCTTCGTCAACGTCACCGGCCCCTCGCCCAGCCACTCCGAGAGTTGCGCTACATCGGCCTCGGAGAGCAGCGCCGAGCCCTCCGGAACTGCCTGCGCGGGTGGCGCAGAGAGGAAGAGAGCGAGCGTGGCCGCGACGACGGCGAGGAAGGATGCGTGGATGGTTTTCATGGGCTGGAAAAGAGGGGCGCTCGTTCGCGCGGCGCAGAGGAGACACCAGTTCGGACGCGCGTCAACTCCGCGAAGTGAAAGTCACCCAATTACTTTTCTGGCCGAAAGGGACGCTCCTGTAGCGGTACTGCACCCGGTAGTTCAGCACCCGCGAGCTGCCGGTCGGCGGGAGCCCGATCTGGTGCACATAGCGGCGCGTCGTTGAAAAGCCGCCCAGGCGAAACGCCACGCCGCCCACCGCCGGCCCCTCGGGCAGGGCCGGGCCGCTCGGGAACGGCTTCGCCTCCCTCCCCGGCCGCCTCCGCAACTGATCCTTTTCGAGCGTGATCTCTCGGCCCACAACCGGGCGAGATACAGCGCATCCAGGTACCAGCGCAGGGCAAGCCGCGCCTTCGTTACCTTCACCACCCCGGCGTCCCCGATGGCCGGGTCGCTATCCGTCGCCGTCGAGGAATAAACTAACCCCGCGCTCGGTGATCGCCGCCCCGCCGTCGGTCGTTACCGTCCCGCCGAGCGTCCCGCTGTTATGAGTCAGGTTCGCGCTGGTCGGCGTCGTCACCGTCGGCGCGGTCGTGGGCAAGCCCTCCGTGGCCAGGAATATGTCTCGGTTACCGACGCTGGTGAGCGTGCCCGCCGCGCCGAAGCTGGCGCTGCCCGCGAAGTTCCCCGCCACATACCGGTTCCCCGCCGCATCCACCGCCACCGCCCGGCCCTCTTCGGTGCCCGCCCCCCCGGAGCGCACCGCGGAAGTCCAATCCTGCGCCGAAGCCGGTGGGACGGCAGAGAAAAGGGCGAACGCGGCTGCGGGGGCGAGCAGGAGGCGGGCGGTGATTTCCATGGGGTGTCAGGACCGTAAAGGGACAATGATCGGAAACAGTTCGAGAGATGGACTAGTTTCCTTAGAACAGCCCCGCGGATGGGAGCAGGGAAAAGGTGGGTGTCAAGCGGAGGGGGCCGTCAAGCTCACGAGGGCGAGGCCGCGCCCTGACCTCGGCCATTTCAAACCCCGCACCCAGAGCTGCGAAGACGCGCCGGGCGTGAAGGTGCTGTCCGTCGGGAGGAATCACGGAAAGTGCGCCGATTTCCGAGGTCGCCTCCGAAGGGGTTGCCTTTCGTCGCGTCCGGATGGTCAACACTTCCGAAAAGAGACACTAATTTGGCCCGCATTGCCGCCGTCGTCCCTCAAAGACGCTCGTCTCGCGAAAGGGCCCGGCGGAGGTTCAGCGTATCCGCGCAGGGGGCTGGCGCCGAACGCTAGGCGCGGGGCGGATTTCTTTCCACTCACCGCACGATCAGTGGCGCCCACCCCGGGCGCGCGCTTCCCTCCGGCAGGCACCGGGGTCAGGCGGGCCGGCTTTTATAGTCGGTGGAGCGACGGCGTCCGGCTGTCATTTTGCGGCCGGATGGATTTCCGCTCGACCGCGGGAGGGGCTTCGCCAACGCTCGCGGCCATGTTTTCCCATGTCGTCATCTTTTGGACCCAGCCCGACCGCCCAACCGCGGCGGATGAACTGCTCGCCGGGGCGGAGAAGTATCTGAGGCCGATTCCGGGGCTGCTGAGTTTCCACGTCGGCAAAATGGTGCCGAGCCACCGGGATGTGGTGGACCAGAGCTATCAGGTGGCGCTGAACCTGCAGTTTGAAACCAAGGAGGCGCAGGATGACTACCAGGTGCATCCGCTGCATCTGGAGTTCGTGGAGAAGGTGTTCAAGCCGAACTGTGTGCGGGCGCTGATTTACGATTTCGAGTAGCCCACGAGGGGAGTCCCCCGCGCCTCGCCGTGGGGCCCGAGCGAGCGCTCCCCGGTCGCCTAAAAGCGCGAACCGCCGGGGGCGAAGGGGTCGTCGTCCGCCTCCGGTTCGTCGATCGGGGCCAAGCTGTCGGTGAAGTCGATTTCGATCCCTTTTGCGCGGAGCGCCGCGCAGCAGATGGCGACCGGAGCGCTAGCCGCGGCGATCGGCTCCGTGCCGTCGAAGGCGACCAGCCATTTCCCCTCGGCATGGCGAACGTGGAGGGCGCGATCAAAGCGGGCGACGGCCTCCCAAGCGGTGGCGATGTCGCCGGAGTAGCAGGGGAATTCCTCGACTTCCTTTAAGAGAACGGGCGCGCCGCCTTTCCCCTGCCGGAGGTGCTGGCCAAAGTGCGGGTCGTGCAGGGCTTCCATGGCTTCCTCCACGGAGTCGAAGCGGAAATTGCCGCCGGGATCTTCCCAATGCACCTCAGGCCGTTCGAAAGTGACGAACCGGCCCACGAGCTCGTCGAGCCCGTGCAAAGCGCGCACTTTGAACCTCAGGGGTGAACCGTCTCCGCTCATACGTCGTTCGTTTTACGGAAGCTCATGCGCGCAGCGGAAGCATAATTCTGACCGAAGACGCTGACCGCTGCATCAGGGAATCAGCGCCGGCTGAGCCGGAGGAAGAGCCACGCGCCGAGTCCGATGAAGAGGACGTTCGGAAACCAGATGAGGTATTCGGGATGGACACGCGGATTGGCGCGGGCGGTATTGGCCAGGATAATGAAGAAGAAATAAACGAAGGCGATCATCAGGCTGAAGAGGAAGCCGATGGAGGTTTCCTTTCGGTGCGCGGTGATGGCGAGGGGAACGCCGATGAGGGCGAAGGCAAACGAGGCCATGGAAAAGGAGAAGCGTTTGCTGACTTCGGTCCGTGCGGAGGAACGGTCCGCGGCTTGCCGCTTTTTGTCGTTGGCGCTGAGGGCGGCGGCGCGCTCCTGCCGGAGATGGTCCTGGAGCTCAAGGACGGTCATGGAGCCGAGGCCTTTGCTGCGTTTCTTTTTCTCGTAGAGCTCCTGGAGGGAGATGGGAAAAGTCGTCTCCTGCGCGGTGATGCCCTGCTTGATCTTGAGCAGGTTTTGCGGCTCCGCGTCGTCGCGCTGCTCGAAGCGGGCATCGAAGAGATGCAGAAGGAGCCGGTTGTTGTCGTGGTCGGTGGCAAGGAGGCCGCGCCGGGCGAAGATGACTTTCATCGGGTGATAGTCGTCGTTCATTTCGTAGACGAGGATGTTGTTCAGCTCGGGGCCGCGATTGCTCTCGACGTAGATTTTGCGGCCGGGAAATTCATCGATGACCTTGTCGCTGCCGAACATCGCGAGCGGATTGCTCGTGGCGATGTCGTAGAGCGCTTCTTTCATCTTCACCTGCGCCTTCGGGGCGACGTCGACGTTGATCCAGAGACAAATGCCGACGGCGATGAGGGAAAGGCCGAAGACCGGGAGGCAGACGCGCGGGATGCTGACGCCGGCGGTGCGCAGGGCGATGAGTTCATTCTCGGCGGACATTTTGCCGAAGACCAAAAGGACCGCCGTGAGGAAGCCCCACGGGATGGTGAAGGTAAGGGAGAAGGGCAGGATGTAGGCGATGAAGCTGAGGACAATGCCCATCGGGGCGTTGTGGTTGACCAGCAGGTCGAGGAGTTGCTTGAAGACGTTCCCGAGGACGAGGACGACGCTGAGGATGGCGATGGCAAAGCACGCCGTGACGAGGGTCTGGCGGGCAACGTAACGGTCGAGCAGCTTCATGCGATGCGGCGGGAAAAGGCGCGCTACTCCGAGGTCAGCGCGGCTTCAGGCGCAGCAGTGCGGCGCGGCTCGGTCGCCTCGGTTTTAACCGGCACTGGCGCCCGGGTCAGCCAGGTCCTCCAGCCTTCGGTGACTTCCAGCCACATCCACTCCGCGATGGCCACGCCCACCCGGGGGAGGTCTTTCGGACTGATGGAGAAGCTCTGGAACAAATGCCGGCGCGAGCTGTTCATCGCGCCCCACGTCCCGCGCCGCCGACGCTCCCGAGCGATGGCGGCAAGGCGGCGATTGTAGCCCCGCATGAGAGAGAAAACCGGACGGGAGACATCGACCGAAAACGGCGGGATGCGCAGCGACTCAGCACCGAACTTGAACGGCTGCGACACGATGCCGAGGTAGTAGAGCCCGAGGTCCATCCGGAAGGCCAGACGCATCAGATCGTACTCGCCGATGTATTCATACTTGTCCTTGTAGATCGCCTCGAACCACCGCCGATAGCTCCGCGTGAAATCGCGGTTGTGCTTTGCGAGCAAGTCCCGGAGCGGCTCGCCACGCTGCTGCGCGGTGATCAGCGCGACGCTCGCGCTCATCGTGAACGCAATCCAGTCCATCCCCGGGCTGTAGAGCGGATCGAGGAAAGCGGCCGCATCGCCGACGATCGCGAAGCCGTCGCCCGCAAAGGTCGTCGTGCAGTACGGCAGGTTCCGCCGCCAGTGCGCGTCGCCATCCACGCACTCCGCATCCGCCAGCATCTCACGCGCGACGGGATGTTGTGAAAGGAACTCCTTCATCCGGTCGCCGACCTTCCCCTCGCCCGACGGGAACTTCACGAGCCGCTGATCAAAGACCACGCCGACGCTGACGTCGCCGCCCTTCAGCGGAATCCACCAGCTCCACCAGCCGTCGCCGACGATGTGATTCGTCGCGGTGTTCCGCGAGCCGTAGCATGCCGCCGACCATTCCGGAAATTTCACCGCGAGCTCGCGCCCGTCCCAATCCTTCACCCCTCGCCAGCGCGCCCACGCGGCCGCCGTCGGATGCTCTTTATTCGCCTGCAACCAGCCCTCCTGCCGGGCCAGCAGCGCCGCCACGCCCGAGGCATCGACGACCCAGCGGCACCGAACCGTGCTGGTCTCGCCGCCCTCGCGCAGCGTGACTTCCTGCACGCCGCCGGGCGTCAATTTCACCCCCGTCACCTGCGCCGGGCGGCGCAATTCCACGCCGCTCTCAAGCGCGCGCCGCAGCACTTCCTCATCGACCACCGACCGGTCGAGCTGCCACGACGGAAGCCGCACCTGGTATCGCGGACCGATCTCGCTCGCGTCCTGCAGCGTCTGGGTTTCGTCGTTGGCAAACCAGAAACGCATCCCCTGCTTCGTCAGATGCGTCTCGTTGAAGAATTGCGTCAGCCCGAGCACGCGCCCGAGGAAAAACGCGCTGACTTCCACCGTCGCCTCACCCACGCGCCGCCCGAACTTCTCCGACCGCTCGACGATGAGCACGCGCATTTCCGGGCATTCGCGCCGCAGCAAAGTCGCCGTCGCCGCGCCGGAGAGCGAGCCGCCGATGATCACGGCATCGTAGTCGGTGGAAGTCATGAGGTGGTGCCCCACAAAATGCGCTGACTGCCTGAGCGGCACAAGCCATTCGCGCGAAACGATGGGCGCCTCGAAATTCATTGCCACTCCCCGGAGCCCCGCGTGAAGTTCCGCCTCCCGAAAACAGCCATGCGCCTACCGCTTCTCGCCCTCACCCTCCTGCTCCCCCTTTCGCTCCACGCCGCCGGTGAGCTCAACCTCGCGCCGGTCAAGAAATGGATCTCGCAGCAGGGCGATTTCCGCGCGGTCTCCGCTGACTTCGTGCAGACCCGCGCGCTCAAATCCCTGCGCGACCCGCTCAAAAGCCCGGGCCACATTTGGTTCGTCGCGCCCGATTCCTTTCGATGGGAACTCGGCAGCCCCGTGAAGACGATCGTGCTGCGCAAAGGCAACGACACCTACGTCATCACGCCCGCCAAAAAACGCGCCGAGCGCCACCCGGCCAATGGTCGGCAGGATGGCATCCAAAGCATGGCCACGATGAGCTTCGTCTTCGCCAAGGACTTCGCGGAATATCAGCGCAAATTCGAGACCCTCGCCATCTCCGTCGAAGGCACACGCTGCCATCTCGAGATCGCCCCGCGCGATCCGCAGACGCGCAAATTTCTCTCCGCGATCAAGGTCGACTTCAACACCACCAACGGTGAGATGCGCGCGTTCGAAGTCGTCACGCGCGACGGCTCCTCGATGCGCAACGAGTTCTCGGATGTGCAGGTAAATCCGAAGATCGACCGCCGCGTTTTCGACTTCGACTTCAGCGGCTACGAGATCATCGATGCAAAGTAAGCGGCTGCTGCTGCGCGGGCTGATCGGCGTCGCGGTCCTCGCGTTTGTCTTCGCGGGACTCTCGCGCATCAGCTTCAATATCGAGATCCTCAAGCTGCTGCCGACGAATCTCCGGCAGGTCGAAGGGCTCTCGCTTTTCCTCAAATATTTCAGCCTCCCGAACGAGCTGATCATCACGATCGACGCACCCGACGCCGACACCGCCGAGGCTGCCGCCGACGGACTCGCCGAGCACCTGGGGGCGCGACGCGGATCTCGTGAAATACGCCGGTCTCGCGCCCGCCTTGGGAGAAAAAGCCGGCCGAGCTTTCCGAGTTTCTTGGCTATCTCCTGCTCAATCAGCCGCCCGAGCGCGTCCGCGAAATCGTCGCCAGTCTCGCGCCGGAAAGAGCGGACGCGACCCTCAAATCGACGCTCGAGAAACTGAACGAATCCGTCTCGCCGCAGGAGATCGCGATGCTCAGTTACGACCCCTACGGCTTCGGCGAAGCGCTGGCGCAGAGCGGGCTGTTCGCCGGCGAGCAGCAGTCGGAATTCTCCTCGAAAGATGGGACATTTCGCGTGGTTTACGTCGAGTCCGCAAACCGCCTGACCAACTACAAGGCGACCATCGCGTGGACCAAGGAAATCAAAGGCTTGGCGCGCGACTGGAGCGCCGGGCAGAACGTCAAACTCGGCTTCACCGGCGAGCCCGGATTCGTGGCCGATATTTCGAGCACCATGGAGTGGGACATGTCGTCGTCGGGCTTCTCCACGCTCTTCATCGTCGGCGCGATTTTCTGGCTCTGCTACCGCCGCACCAAGCCGCTCCTCCAGCTCATGAGCGTGCTCATCGTGGTCTTTTTCGTCTCGCTCGCCGCCGCCGGTTTATTCCTGAAGCAACTCACCGTCATCGGGGTCGGATTCGCCTCGATCATGATCGGGCTGAGCGTCGATTACGGTTATTTCGTCTACCAGAAATCGCTGCACCACACCGGCTCCGTGCGCGATCTCCAGCGCATCTGCTTTCAAAACATCGTCTGGACCGCCGGCACCACCGCCGCCGCGTTTTTCACGCTGAATCTGAGCAGCCTGCCGGGACTCTCGCAGCTCGGGAATCTCGTCGGCATCGGGGTTTTCGTCGGTGCGGTCGTCATGCTGACCGTCTTCGTCCCGATCGCCGTGCGGCTCAAAAAAGTCGAAACGCGCCCCTCGATCGTCGAGCGCTGGCTCAGTTCGCCGAGGTTCACCAAAGCAGGAACGTGGGCCACGCTCGCCCTCGTGCTCGGGCTCGCCGGCGCGCTCATTTTCAAAGGCATGCCAGGGCTCGATTTCTCATCGCGCTCGCTCCGTCCGCGGCACAGCGAGGCTTACAATGCGCTCGATCTTCTGCAGGCCAAATTGATCGACGACCGCGGCCTGGTGAACCTGATCGTCAGCGGCACCAGCGAGGACGAAGTGCTCATGCGGTTGCGCCTCGCCGAGCAAAAACTCGGCGCCGCGAAGGAGCGCGGACTCGTCTCCGATTTCCGCACCGCGCTGCCGCTGTGGCCCGACACCGCGCGGCAAAAAGAGAACCTCCCGGTGCTCGCCAAGCTTGCACCCGAAGCGCCGCGTTTGCAGGAGGCGATGACGGCCGCGGGCTTCACTGAAGACTCGTTCGCGCTCACCGGAGAGGTGCTCGCCGGCTGGGGCCAAATGGCCGCGAAGCCGCTTCCTGCCTGGCCGGAGAACGAAACGAGCCGCTGGATTTTCCGTCGCTTAGTCCGCCACGAGGGCGGGCAGTTTCTCGCGCTCGGCATTGTCCATCCGCGTCGGCGACAGCGGCGCGCGACTCATCGATGAAATCGACTCGCCCGGCGTCCATCTGGTGAGCTGGAATCTTCTGGGCAGCGAATTGCAGCGCGTCATCCCGCAGGAATTCTACCGCACCTTTGCCGCGCTCGTCGGCATCGTGCTGTTCCTGCTCGCCATCGGATTCCGCGGCATCCGCGATGTCATCCTGCTCGCCTCGACGATGATCGTCGTCTTCATCGCGCTGGCTGGAGCGATGACCCTGCTCGGGATGGAGTGGAATTTTTTCAACCTTGCCGCGATCCTCCTGCTGCTCGGCACCGGCATCGACTACAGCATCCTGCTCATCCTCTCGCTGCGCGAAAACAAAGGCGACGTCGCCGACTCGCAGCGCCAACTCGGGCTCGTCATCGCGCTCTGCGCCACCGCCGCCGCGGCGGGCTTCGGCTCGATCAGTTGGGCGAACAATCTCGGCCTCGCCAGCCTCGGTAAGACGTGCGCGCTCGGACTCGTCCTCGATGGTCTCATTTCCATTTTCCTCGTCCCACCTGCGTGGAAGTTTTTCCACCGATCGCGGCGGTGAGCGCAACTGCACGACCAGGACGCAAGCGCACTCGGAGATTTTTTGGAGATGGGTGGCTAGAGATCGTCAGGATGGACGATTTCATTCACTCGCCCGCGAGTGATTTTCGCGGCCGTTTCGATGACTCCTTGGGAATAAAAGGTCGGACTGGCTGGCGCACGGTATTTGCTGAAGGGCGGGCGTGCGCCAGCCAGCCCTCCTTGCCGTTCTATCCGTCGCCTTTTTGCTCGCCCGATCTCCCGCCGTGGCTGCGGTGGAAGTGCCGTGTGAATTCGTGGGCGGACTGCTGTGGGTGAAGATTGACTCCTCCTCGGAAAGAGAAAAATTGACCTTCCTCGTCGACACCGGCGCGGGCGTCTCGGTGCTCGACCTCGGCACGGCGCGGCGCCGGCACATTTCATTGGGAAGCCCCACTTCCGTGCGAGGAGTGCTCGGAACTGGAGTCGCCTATTCGGTGGGAAAGTTTGCAGGCGAACTGGCCGGCGTCCCCGTGCCCGAACACCTCCTCGCCCTTGATTTGGGCCCGGTCTCGCGAGCTTGTGGACGCCGCATCGACGGCCTGCTCGGCTTGGATTTTCTCCGCCAGCACGTCGTCCAGATCGATTACATCGCCCGGAAAATCCGCATCTTCGAACGCGACGAAATCGTCGCCCCGCCCGGCGAAAAGCTAAGGCTCGCGGCGCGGAACGACGCATTGTGCGCCCGGGTTGTCGTCAACGGCGTGAACGCCGTGATGCGCATCGACACCGGTTGCGATTCGCCGTTGCAGTGGGTCGTCAAGGCCCGCGCGGGGCAACGACTCGGCGGCCCGTCGATCGGTGTAATTTCCGGTTCAATGACTTCCGCGACGACGGACGTGCAGCTCGGTTCCGCGCATTTTTCCGCGGTAAAAACCGGGCTTCACAGACGCCAGCTTTTTCCCGGTGAGGATGGCTTGATCGGAAACGGCCTCCTCTCTGAATTTCTCGTCACGATCGACGCCGCGCGCCAAACCCTCCATCTCGCCCGACGCTGAGCGGTGGCCCTGCGACGTCATTTTTTTGGTCCGCTACTGCCGCCGGAAAACCAGGAGGTGGCTGTTGAAGGGCGTGCGTCCCCACAGCGGCTTCACTTCGATCTGAAAGCCACGGTCGCGGAAAACTGCGGTCAGTTCCTCCAGCGTCGGATAGTGCCGCGCGCGCATTTTCATCCAGGTAATCGCCGGGAGTAGAAGTTCTTCGAATTGCGTCACTCTAAAGCGCCAACTCCGGTCGCGCGGGGTCTCGCGAATGATGCACGCACCACCCGGAGCCACGCGTGCACACACACTTTCAAGCAAGTGCCGTTGCGCCGCGGAATCGAGATAGTGCAGCACATCGAGGAGCACGACATGGCCGGAAAATTCCGGCAACTCCGCCGCGTCTTGCTCGACGAACTGCAGACTCGCATCCGAGCCGGCGGCGTATCGCGCGTGGTCGATTTTCCCCCGATCGACATCGACTCCGAGGATCGGCTGGCTGAAGCCGCGGGCGCGTAAATACAACGGGAAGATGCCGATCCCGCAGCCGACATCGAGCACCGGAACTTTCGAGTCGCGCACAATGTCGAACGCCGCTTCGAAGACCGGGTCACTCCGCAATTTCCCCCGCACGTAACCGCGCAGCCAGCGTCCCGCGTATCGTCGCGCGATCTCCTGAATCATCTATTTGATGGCCAGCGTCGCGGGATCGAAGCCCTTGATCATGTGCTGCGCCATGAACTTCACCACGCCGCGCGCGTAGCCGGAGATGGTCGTCGCACCCGACGCCATGCAGGCGATGTGCGTCTCGATGTGCCGGTGCAAAAAGCGGGTCACCGCGAGGTCATGCTTGCGGGCCATGTCGAGGCCGGTGTGATACATCGCGAACATCCGGCCGTCGTAGTAATAGCCGATCAGTTCCATCCACGCGGCGAGATGACGTCGCATTTGGCGTTCGTACGACGGGAGATTCTCGAGATGGTCAGCGAGGATTTCTGCGGAATGCAGCGCGAGCCAAAGTCCCGGCGAGAGCATCGGATCCACAAAGCCGAACGCGTCGCCGATCGCCGCCCAACCCGGTCCGACACCACGATCGGAGATGAGCTGATAGTTGGTATAAGTGGCAACTTCCGACACGCGCCGTCGGTTTTCCCCGGCACGGGAAAGGATCGGATCGTCTGCGACCAAGCATTCAAGCCGTTCTTCGGGCGTTGCTCCGAGTTTCGTCGCATCGTCCTTGTGCATCACGATCCCTACAGAGACGCAGTCGCGCAGCGGGATGCGCCAGGACCAACCGCCCGCGGCGAGTCGCTCAATGATCACCTGCCCGCGCGGTTCTTCCGCGGCGAAGCCTTCGTAGTGCGCGAAATACGCGACGTCGCGCCGCGGGCCAAGCTGCGCGGGAATTTCGAGCAGACGCGCGAACTGCCGGCTGCGGCCAGTCGCATCGACGAGGAGATCCGGTGGTCTGCCCTCGAGCGCTGGCGCGAGCGCGAGCGATTCGCCGCTCAGCCTCACTCCATCGCCGTCTCGTTCGAGCTTCGCACGCGACCTGACGAACACTGCCCCGAGTTCCGCCGCGCGCTCATCCAGGACGCGATCGAACGCCGGACGCGGCACATTGTAGGCGTAGGTCGGCAGCGAGCAGCGACCGACCGGCTCGAAGCAAAAATCGATCTTCTCGTCCGGCCGCATCAGGAATGTGACGCCGGGCTTGTGGAGCCCGATCGCGGCAACCCGTTCTTCGATCCCCAGCTTCCCCAGCACCGGAATGATCGCGGGAATCAACGACTCGCCGACGATCAAATCCGGCCGCTTCCCATCATCGAATACGACAACCTTTTGCCCCCGCATCGCGAGCAGCGAAGCGAGCGTCGAGCCCGCGGGTCCGCCGCCGACAATTGCGATCGTCCGGACTTGTTGGCTCATGGAATTAGACGCGCTTGATTTTGCCGCTCGGCGTCAGCGGCAGTTTGTCGACCAGCTTGAAATCCACCGGCACTTTGTAACGCGACAGCGACGCGCGGCAGTGCGCGGCGAGCTCGGAAATCTTGGGCGGATGCGCGGCGTCGCGCGCCACGACCTCGGCCACCGGAACCGCTCCGACGCGCGGATGCGGCTTGCCGACGACGCGGGCAAACCGAACCTCCGGCATCGCGCAAATCACCGCCTCGATTTCCTCGGGGAAGCACTTGAGACCCGCGACGTTGATCACGGAATGCGAACGACCCTCGAGAAAAATGTCGCCGTCTTCGTCAACGCGACCGAGGTCTCCGGTGCGAAACCAGCCGTCCTCGAGAATGTCCGCACGGATGCGCCACGGGTTGAGATACGCGTCGAGCATGCCGGGCCCGCGCAGAAAAATCTCACCATCGCGCACCTCGCAATCGTAGCCGGGAAGCGGCTTCCCGACCGATGACGGCTTGTCGCGAGGCGCCGAGAGATTGAGCAAAGGAAGACCCACTTCGATCACGCCGAGACCCTGCGAGAGCGGAACACCGTAGCGTTTTTCAAAGGCCAGCGCAGTGACGGCCGGCAGGGTTGCCGCCGTCGAAACCGCGAGCCGAAGCGTTGGCCACGGCAAACCGCTGCCTTCCGCCGCGAGCAGGGCGTGGTGAAATGGCGCGCCGTAAAGCACCGTCCCACCGTGCGCGCGTGCCGCGGCGAGCACGTCTTCGGCAAGGTGCGAAGTGACGATGACCGTGGCCGCGCCATGCAGCAGATAGAGCATGATCGACACGGCGAAATGATGTGCCATCGGCAGAATCCAGACGACGCGATCTGCTGCGGTGATGCCGAGCCCGCGATTGGCTGCCGTCACGCGCGCAAGCAGACTTTCGTGCGAAAGGACGATGCCTTTACTGCGGCCAGTTGTGCCGGAACTGAATCGAATGAATGCCGGATTGAGGGCGGAAAGCTGCGCCTCGTCGAACGCCAGTTCCGGTGCAATCTCCACCTCGCGAACACTGCCGTCGGCACCGACAATCGCCCCGATGCCGGTCTCGGAAATCAACCGAGCGCGTTCGGGCGGTGCGAGTTCGCTGGCGATCGGGACGAGGCATTTTCCCGCGCGGACGATGGCCAGCGCGAGGACAACGTGCGCGATGCCGTTGGGACAGTCGAGCCCCACGCGCGCGCAGGGCAGGCTCGCGATCGGTCGCGCCGCCGTCTCCGCCATCTCGAGGAGACGCCCGTAGATGACCTCCTCGCCGTCGGCGATCAGGGCGATGGCCGCGCGATCGGCGCGAGCGAAGATTTGCTCAACGATGTTCATGCCGCGATCGCCACTGCACCGCGGCTCACCTCGGCACGAGCACTCCGCACCGCGCCCGCCTCGCATTCTTCCGTTCGCGCGAAGAGCGCTGCAGCGAGACCCGCAGCTTCGCCGGTGGCGAGGCAGGTGCCGATGACGCGGATCGATGCCTGTGCCTCGTGGCTGCACGAGAGACAGCGACCGGCGGCGAAAAGATTCGCATGATCGCGCGCGCGCAATGCGCCGAGCGGGATGTCGCAGGGCTGCCCATCGAGTGGAAACCGCAGCCGCGCTCCACGATTGGTTTCGCGCAATTCCATCGGCCACGCCGCACTCGCGATCGCGTCGGGGAAGGTCGCGCTTTGCTCGAGGTCGGCGGCTTCGAGCCGCGCGCGGCCAACGATCCGCCGGCTCTCGCGCACGCCGACCCGCGTGGGGAAGGCTGAGATGAAACTGTCCGAAAAACCCGGCATTTGTGCGCGCAGAAAATCGGCCACGCGCCCTGCCAGATCGCGCCCGCAAACCTCCAGCGCGGTGAGGCAATCGGCATCGAGCGGATCGTAATCCGGCACGTCGAGGTCGATCGTGACAAACGCTTCCCCTCCCCGTCCGCTCGCCCGCAGCGCCGCGCCGAGCGCGCCCGCGGGCAGGGCGGCGGATTGCACGGCGCTCGAAATCCGGCGGGCGATGCGCAGGCGTCCGTCGTCGTCGAGTGCGCCAGCGGCCACGCCGTTCAGCGCGAAGATGAACGCAGGGCGCTGCAACCGCGCACTCACTTCCTCCTCAGTGGCCGCGCCCCCGAGCGAGGCCGCAATCGCATCGCCACTCGTGTCGATGATCACACTCGTCTCGATTTCCTCCGCACGCCCTCGGCAGCAAACCACCGCGCTGCGGAAATCGCGCCCGACTGAAATCAGTTCCGAGTGGGATCGAACCCGCAGATTTTCTGTTTCGCGCGCCATCTCGTCCGCGAGTCGCGCAAACGCCGTGGGCTGCTGCAGGAGCACATCGACGCGTCCCATTCGCACCGGCCCGTGCGCGCCGCCGGCCCCGATCAGTCGTGTCGCAAACTCCGTCGCAAAGCCGTCATTTGCAAAGATCGCCGCGGCCTCTCCGAGATCGCTTTTCGGCGCAGCCTCCGGCAAGCGGTAGAGCCCGCAGATCGAGTGCACGAGCGCTGCGGGAGCCATGCCGCCGAGCGATCCACCGCGCTCGACCAGCAGCGTGCGCGCACCTCTCCGCGCCGCGCTGATCGCCGCGGCAAGACCGGCGCTGCCGCCACCGACGACGAGGACGTCAACGTTCAGCATGAGCCAGTGCCGCGGTTTTGCGCCCGAGCAAATCTTCGAGCGTTTGCTCCACCATGAGACGCCGCTCCTGCTCGGAGATGCAGCCTTCGCGCCAGGAAAAAGTGAGGTTCAACCGGCCATCGCGCTCCCCGAAAAAGATGCCGGTTCCAGGCGGCGCGCCGAGGCATGGGAGGTGGTAGGCATTTGTGATCTTCGCGCCCGCAAGCCCGGTCAATTCAGGCGCGAACGAGCCCGTGTGCGAGTGGAAAAACGAGGCGATCTCTCCCTTGAATTGCCAGCGCACGACGCGCATGAAGAGCGCCGACGGCAAACGCATCATCAGTTCGAGCACCATGCTGAACGACTCGTCCAGGCGCGCGCGCGACATCTCGGTGAACTGTTGTTTCATCGACGCCGCGGCACTTTCGATCGAGCCGAGATGCGCACGGATGGCGCTAAAAAAGAAGACGCTCACACGGTTGTGAAAAAGAGGGCCGCGTGCGCCGCGCTTGCGCATCTGCACGGGAACGTTCGCCACGTAACCCCGCGGCTGAACGCCCCGCGACGCGAAGACGCGATCGTGCGCGCGCGCGGTGCAGGCAAGGGAAAAGGCGAGCGGAAACAACTCTCCGCTCGTCGCGGCGAGGCGGGTGGAAATTGTAGCGGTGTCGGGGCGATCCAGCGTCACGACTTGATAAAAGCATCGCCCAGCACGCGGGCGCGGACCCGAAAGCGACGGCGCGCCAATCTTCACGAGTTCATCGAAAAGGATGACCGCACCCTTCGTTTTTTGGATGCGCTCTCGGAAGGTGAGCGGAGCCTTCGCCGGCTCCGGTGGGTCGCATGGCTCGTCGATTCCGTCACAGAGTCGCGCGAATTCCGCCAGAACCAGTTCCGCTCCCTTGCCGTCGATGAGCAGGTGCGACCACGACAGACTGAGCGCGGCACGGCCATCGGCCAGCTTCACCAAATCGAGGCGCGCGTTGAATTCCACGCCGTCGTGGCTCAGCGGTTCGTCGAAAATCTTCTGCCACGTGGAGGCGAAATTTTCGCCCGCAGGCAGCTCCCAAATCTTCAGCGGAAGACCCTCCGCAGGCGGCTCGAGCACTTCCCAAAACGGCAGCCACGTCCGCCAGTCGCGCCTCAGCCGCGCCGCAAAAAGCGGGTGTTTTTCGACCAATCGCCGCGATGCCGCACGGAGCTTTTCGAGATCGGGAACCCGATCCAGCTCGAGCACGGATTGGCTGATGTGTGCGCCCTGCCCCGTCCGGCGCATGAAGGAATCGAGCGCCAGCAGGAAGCAATCGGCGACCCGGACCGGCACCCGGCTGACGCCTTTCGCCCCGCGATCCATCGCGCTACGCGGCGCGGGCCGTGCACTCGCGGATGCGCTGCGCGAGCTGCCGGGTGGTGCTGAAATTGTGCCGCGTGAGATCGCTCTCCGGGATGGCGACCCCATATTCCTCCTCCACCAGCACGAGGAGCTGCATGATCGCCATCGAGTCGAGCCCGTTGTCATACAAATTCGAGTCCGCGTCGAAGTCAGGCTGCGTCTCCAGCAGGCGCTCGCGGATCAAAGTCACCAGTTGCTTTTCAAGCGGATCGTGGGCGGGAGTCAGTTCGCTGGCCATTGTTTCGAGCGGGCTGATTTAACCGCGCACGGGAGTAGAGTCAAGCGGCAGCCCGGCCAGCAGATCACGATGTTCCGCCACGGTGGCGCGGCCTTGTTCCACGCAGCGGGGACCGATGGAGCGCACGTTTAGGATGTTGGGACGAGAGGCGACAGTGCGCAGGAAAATGACGCGCTTTCCGGCGGCGCGGGCGAGCTCACTTTTCAGGCGCAAAAGCTCAGCGCAAATGATTTCGTGCGAAAGCCCGGCCGCAGCGCTGATCGTCAGGCCGCGCGGATGTTTCGCCGAGGGCGGCGCGTGGCTGTCGACGCTGTGGACGAGGATCGTGTCGATGCCGGCATCGCCGATCCAGTGATCGAACGGCAGTGGGTTGGCGATGCCGCCGTCCCAGAAAAGCTGCCCGTCGATGGCCCGCGCGGTAAACATCCCCGGGTAGGCGCCGCTCGCCAGAACCATTTCCGCCAGCGGTCCCGTCGTCACGACTTCCATGCGTGCGGCCGTGAGATTGGTGACGGCGATGGCCAGGCGCGGCGCGACGCATTCTTCAATTCGAAGCTCGCCGACGTGGCTTTTCAGGAGCGACAGCGCGTGATGTCCACGAATCGCCCCGAGATGCCCGGCGCGGTTCGTCATCGTGGCCAGGCTGCGGAAAGGGGCTCCTCTTTCGAAAAACGTGCGACGCAGGTCCGGGTGGAGCAGGAGCTCAATGACCCGCGCGGGCTCCAATCCGGCAGCGAGCAAACCCGCCACCAGCGCGCCAGCCGAAGCGCCGCTCAGCGCGACCGGACGCACGCCGAGCCCCAGCAGCGCCGCCATAAAGCCGGCGTGCGCGTAGAAGCCGAGAAACGACGAATTGAGACAAACGGCGACGCGGCTCATGGTCAGTTGGTCCGCTCGACCTCTGCTTTCAACTCCAGAAGAGCACGCTGTAGTTCCGCCATCATCGCGGCCCGCGCGGCCTTTTTCGGAAGGTGAACCCGCGGCGAAATGGCCTCACCATAAGCCACCGTCCAGCGCGTGCGCGCCAGCGGAAGCCATCTTTTCCAGTGGTAAAATTGAGCAGTGCCCGCCACCACGCACGGCACCACCGGCACGCCGGCGAGCTGCGCCAGCTTGCAGATCCCTTCGCGCATCTCACCTCCGCGCAGCACCGATTCAGTCTCGGCGCGCAGTTCGCCCTCCGGAAAAATCCCGACCACTCGACCCGCCTGCAGATGCCTGAGCATCGTGCGCATCGTCGCGCTATCCGGGCGCGCGCGATCGAGAGGCGTCGCAAGCATTCCCGAGAAAAAAAGGCGCAGCAGCGGATGACGAAAGATTTCCACGATGCTCAGCCAATAAATTATTCGCGGTGTCGTGGCGATGAGCAGTGGCGCATCGAAAACGCTCCCGTGGTTTGCCGCTAGCAGGTAGGCGCCCGATCGATGGGCACGCTCGAGATGAAGCACGCGCGGCGCGGATGCGATCCGGAAAATCGCTCCACCGACCAGCTTAACACTTCGATAGAAGACCTCGCTCAAGGCGCTATGTCTTCAGGCAGCCCGAACGCTTCTCGCGCCTCGGCATACAAGCGCACAAACGCCTGTTCGATCCGCACAGCCAATTCCGCCCGTGCCGCGCGCCTGTCTGGGTCAATCACTGGCGCGATCGCTTCTCCGCAAATGACCCACAACCGCCCGCGCAGCCATGGCAGCCACGGCCCAGGGTGGTTCAGCTTGTCTGTCCCGAGGATAATGCACGGCACCACTGGTCGCCCAGATCGCGCCGCGAGGAGACAGACTCCGCGCTTGATCCGCCCACCGCGGAGCACCGAATCCCGCCCCCTCTTGATTTCCCCCTCGACGAAAAGCCCGACATTTTCCCCCGCTCCGAGCCGCGCCAGCGCCGTGCGCACTGTGCTCACCGGAACCCCCTGCCGATTCACTGGAAATGTCCCCACCAGCCGCAGCAAACTCGACAACCAGCGCCGCCGAAAAAACTCGATTCGCGCCATCCACTGCACGCGCTCCGGGAGGATCGCCCCCAGACAAAATGGGTCGAGATGGCTGACATGGCTACACGCTAAAAGGTAGCCGCCAGTGAGACCATGAGCCTCCGTGTTCCGCGTGCGCATCCGCATCGTCATCGACAAAATCGTGCGGATCAGACCCTGCGCGAGGCGGTAGCAGACAGCGCTCAGCACCGGCCCGCGGGATGCGGCTGAATGGTGCGAGAAATGAGACTGCCTCCTGCGGCATGAGGTGACCGGAAGCCCGTCGCAGGAATGGTGCGTCGTCACAGAATGAGCAGCGTCGAGCGCGTCAGCGGTGCGTCCAGAACCATCCTGCGCAACATGTTTGCGCAGTGTGGTCTGTGGTTCGTCCGCCTGCATGTTCGACTGGAAAATCCCGTCCACCCTTTTCAGATCAACTGTTCATCCGTCGGAATGACAAATGAATACCCGAGCTGCTGAAGCGCGGTGATCACCCGTAAAACGCCCTCGACGCTGCGGGGCCGCCCTTCGTGCAAGACCACGATCGCCCCCGGTCGCACTTGCCGCAAAACCCTCCGCGTCACCGCTTCAGGATCATCCGTAACACCGTCCCGGCCACGCACATTCCACGCGATCAACCGAAGTCCGCGCGCCGCCAATTCTCGGTGCAGCAGCGGATGCTTCAGCCCAACCGGCGATCGAAACCAGCGCCGCACCGTCACGCCTGCTCGCGCCAAGGCCGCGTCGCATCCATCCAACTCCCGCCGCAACTTGGACGGCAGCAGCCACCAGAAATGCAACGACGGGTGCGTCTGCGTGTGATTCGCGAGAGTGTGCCCGACCGCCTCACATTTTGCCGCGTGCTCCTGATGCGCATCAAGGTTGCTCCCTTTCACAAAGAATGTCGCTCGGACGCCGCGGCGCGCGAGTTCGTCGGCTAACCTTTCGCTCTCCGCGCCAATCGGCCCATCATCGATCGTCAGCCAGACCTCTTTTGCCGTCGTCCGAAACCGCGTCACAACCGGCCCGAGCCATTCACACCCGGGAGCCGTCAACGCGTAAATCAGCGCGGCATGCAGCACGGCTGCAGCCACGATCACACTCCAACTCTCAAGTCCCGTCGCCACCACCGCGAACGGCGCAGCCAGGTTCGCCGCCAGCAATCCTCTGCGGATCAATGGAGATAAAGCGCGCGTAGCCATGCGATACGGCACGGCTTATCAGCCGGTCACGGTCTCCGCAGCACATTTTCATCCAGCGGGCGCACGGCCACGCATCAAGGCTGAGTGATGCGGAGCCGCAGGAACTGTTGAGTGCCAGCGGTCGGGGCTGCAGGAACCGGATTGGGAAAGCGGTAGGTATAAGTCTCGGTCCCATTCGCGTTGTAGTTTGGCGTTCCCACGAGCACCGCATTACCCCACGTCGAACTCACGTCGGTCGTAGCCTGCACCATGGCGCTTGCTTCATCCCGACCAAGCAGCCTTGAGAAAGTCAAAGTAAGATACGTGCCTGCCACGCCGTTGACGGTGACCTCTTGAAGCGATTGCACGGGCCGGCCCGCTGAACTCGAATCGAAAGGAGAAGTGCCGAGGTAATACTCTGCGAGGTTAATCAAACCGTCCTTGTCGTCGTCCCCGCTCAAGCCGCTGGTGACACCGAAACCTGATGCCCACGAGACGAAGCTCGAGGCATCTGAGACTCCAGGGCTTCCACCCATGGCATAGCTCGCCCGCCAATTCGTCGCCACGCCGTGATCGGGATTCGTCTCGGGCTTCAGCAGGACAAGGGCTGGCCCCCCGTTGCCGGGACTCTCAGGCCACGGAGATTTGTTGTTGTAAACGAAGTCCCGAATGGTGGCGCCATTCGCATCGACAAGCTGCAGTTGCTCCCCCGCGCTGGCCAGCGAAGTTCCATTGCCAAAAACGCCAGCGATCTGAGCCTGCGGTACATTTCCATATGCAGCAGTGAACTCAGCCTTGTCGCGAACGATCAACATGCGCGCTCCTGCTGCAAGGGTAGTTCCAGAGGGGAAGGTAAACTGAATCCCCAGCGTAAAGCGCACGTTGGTCAAGTCCACAGTCATGGCGCTGATGTTCATGAGTTCCACGAACTGGGTCAGGTTACCAGAGCCCGCTGGGTTGTAGTGAATCTTGCTGATTGCCAAATTGGACGAAGACGCCAGCGCCCCGACCAAGAATTGCGCCTCCGTCATCGGGCTCCAAGCCTGCGTCGTGCTATTGTAAACCCGTGCGCGAACCGTGGTCGTGCTGGTGAGGGTGACCGACACCGGGCTTGCGCCGGTAAAAGCACCGAGGTTGACATTCCCACCCACATCGCGCGGGTCGATCCCATTCGTCGTAAAGTAAAGCGTGCCCGAAGCACCGTTTGGGTTGGCGATGGTAAAAGTGTACGGATTACTGACGGCCCCGCCAAACGGTCCACTGAAGGTCGGAGGTAAGAAGGTGGAAAGTCCGGCCAGCGGCTTGGCTGTTCCCGTCGGATCCTGATATCCGCGGAGTTGAGCCAAGACGAGGGAAGTGCGTCCCCCCGGTTGGGCGCCGAAATTCATGTAGCCGTTTTGCACGGCCCCACCGTTGTTGATGAAGTTGGTGATGGTCGTGTTTTTGACGGCCAACCACGACGTCTTGTTGAGGGTCGATGAGCCCCACCTCGCCGCTTCGGCATGAATGATCGGATCGATTTGCGCAGCCAGTGCATTGACGCGCCCGAGCGCATTTGTGGTGGTCAGGGCACCCCCGTTGAAGAAATGCTTTTGGACGCGATCAGCGAACCGCTGCCGATACTCAGCGCTAAAGGCTAACAGCTCGTGCAAGTATTGCGGATTACTCTTGGAGTAAAAACCGTTCGTGAGCGTTTCACGCGTGTTATACTGAGGCTGGTTCCATCCATTAACTCCGGAACCACCCCACGGTCCGGTCCGATTGTAGGCCCGCCCGTCGGAGACACTATCCATCCCGTGCTCGTTATCGTGGGCGAAAAAGGCAAAGCCACGCGAGCCCAGTCGGTCTCTCACCCCAAACCAATTGTTCGACCCGTTGTTTAGAAAGGTCGAGAGCGGTGCATCGAAGCTGCCATCGTAAAAGATGACGAGCATGTAGTCGATGAGGTTATCTGCATCCAGAAGAACTTGGTAGTTCGTGTTCCGTATCCCGTCCGGGTTTAGCCCGCGCATCTGCATGTAGCGAGCTGTCCGACTCGCTTCGGAACTAACATCGTTTTTAAGGGCGATCGCTTGACGGTAAAGGCTATCCCAAGCCGCGAAATTGCCGTCAGTCATTTCGGTGTCGTAGTTGCCACTAGAGCCCGCGCTTTTCACGGTATCGAAGTTATCCTTGAGACCACCGAGGTAAGTCTCGCCAAAGGCAGCTTCCGTGCGCTCCTCCCAGTTGTAGATCCCCCAGTAAATTCCGTTGATGTAAAGGTGGAAGTATCCCGTTCGAGAGTAGGGCTTGCCCATATCCCGCTCGGACATCCGACTCCACTCTTCCCGCATCAAACTGTTCTGAGAGCTATTCTCGAAACTCCACGAGTAATTCTCCTCACACCGCATGTCGATTTGATTAAAGTCGTTTGCTCCTTCCGTGCCAAAGAGCCGATACTTGAGGTTCCCATCATAAAGGCTACCTCGGAAGAAAAGATGGAATGCATGCTTCGGGTTCCCAGCAGAGCGACTAAAACCTCCGCGGATCCGGGTCCCGCAGTTGATTTGAAACTCCGAACCTCCCGCGGTGTTAATGTATTCCAGAGAAACAGGACGCTCCCAGAAAAGGCCATGCCGATCGGCATTGGCATAGATACCAGTCGCCGAATCCATGAGGTTTGCCATGTCAGTGCTCATGCACACGGTGGGCGCAGCAGCGAGCGCGTCCTTGATGCTTTGCAAATTGCCTCCCGCCGCCGTCACGTTTCCAAGTGTCATCCCAAACCGCAAAACCTGATTGCGCGGAGGGATCGGGCCATTAGGAAAACCGACCGCGTTCGCGGAAGCTGCTGTTTGCGTCGCTATGTCGTCGACAAAAAGGTAAGTTTTGGTGTCGACGTTCGTCGCTTTCCAACCGATTTTGTAGGCAAAGGCGCGGACCACCTTTGTGCTACTAAGCGCGATCGGCCCCGAGTAAATAATCCCATTGGTGCGGGTGGGCGTGCTGCCATCGGTGGTGTAACGGATGATCGCGCCCGGTGTTGCGGACGTGATCGTCAGGTTGAATGGAGCAGCGTAGCGCCCCCGCTGATGATCAAAGACCGTATCCGCTACAAAGCCTTGGACAGTGGTAGCGTTGGGCTGACCAGGAGTTGGCGTCTCCATGTAGCCTACGTATTGTTCTGTGTCCGACGTGCCATAACTCACATCCTGAAGTTGCGGTGGATAATTGTTGAATACCGTCACCGCGGTGAACCCTCCAGAACCGTTGTCCTTGTTCAGAGCCAGATACCCCGCGCTCTTGTTGATATTGAAATTCGTGTGCAGCCGAGGCTGCGCCAGTGTCCCTGGATTGTCCTGTCCGGCAACTGCCTGGGGGGGACGGCGGTTTTTCTGCGAAGCAAACGCGAGGAGATAACTCCCAGAATTCAGCGTCCAGCTCGGAAATGCCCACTTATTCGGAACCGATGGATCATCCGTGAGATAATATCCTGCCAAGTTGACACTCCCCGAGGTTGAGTTCCAGATCTCGACCCAATCCGGAGCCGCTCCGTCCTCGTCCAAAAGCGTGCTGTTGTTGTCAGCGATAAATTCCGACAGGATCACCCGTCCGAGGAAAGTCGGCATCGGCGAGGTCGCCGTTCCCAGCAACTGCCATTGGAGATTGGGCCGGATCCAACCGAGTTCTACTTCGGAACTGCCAGTGACATCGTAGTAAATCAACTCCAATTGGACCGTCGGCTTGTTGAGGGTGATTTTACCCGAACTCGCGGACGAGGTATGCGTCCCGTCGTCTACAATGACGTCCTGCCCATCGATCCGCAGACGCGCGCCATCATCGCTGTTCACGACAAAGGTGTATTCCCCCGGTGTATTAACGACGAGCGTCGCCGTGATCTGAACAGCGTAGTTATCTCCACTGCTCCCAGGAAAGGTGGCATTGCCGGAGGTGAAGTCGCCGTCAGTGCCGTCGGTGAAATTGATCGTAGAGAAAGTGCCGGTAAATTGAGTCCCGGCATTGTTCCCCGACAGCAAGCTGATGGCGCTGTCCAGGTAGCTGAGCGGAGGATAGGGAAATGGAACGGTCGAGTTCACCCGGCGAACCGTGAAGCCGGGCGGAGTAACGCCAATCGGCGTTGACACATTCGCAGTGACCGAAGAAGTGACTGACCCATACGCGTTCGAAACGGTGAGCGTGTAGGTAGTTGTCTGGTGAGGAAGAATTGCTGCCGTGCCGTTCGTGCCAACAGAGCCTACCCCTTGATTGATGGTGATGGTGGTCGCCTCAAATGGAGTGACATCCCAGGAAAGGAAGGTTTCAGCACCGAACAGGGGATTCGCGTCGCTGATGGTGAAAGAATTGATCGTCGGCGGGGTCACGCCGGTGATTACCACGGATTGTTGCGCAGAGCCGCTCGGATTGGTTGCCGTGAGAGTATACGTGGTATTCCCCACGGGCGGAGTCACCACGCGACTCGATTGACCGGTTACATTGATGCTGCCAGGGTTCAGTATCAGAGTTGCCGCCCCACTCGTGATCCAGCTCAAGGTCACATTATCGCCGGCGAGAACGGACGTCTTATCCGCCGAGAAGCTGCCAATACTTGGCGCAGTGTTCAGCAAGACGGTAATACTTTTCGTCGCACTGTCTGTTCCATTGGCTGCCGTGATCGTGTAGGTCGTACCATTGACCGTCGGTGTTGGCACAGATACCGAGCCATTCGGAATGGCAACGTTTCCAACGCCTTGATTGATCGAAAGCGAAGTGGTAATCGCGTTGACAAGCCAGGCCAGAGTGAAGTTCGGCGGCAATGGATTGTGGAGATACAGCGACGCATTGCTGCTTCCGTTCGCTGTGAATGAATTGATCTGCGGCACCGTCACCGTGTCTGGATCACGAACGATCGGAAGACCGCCGTTGGCAGTGTCACCGACTAGCTGAAAGGAACCATCGTTTGCCGCCCTCGCACCCCGCGCCGAAAAGACCTCGATCGACGCAGGACCGGCGGCCTCCCAGTAAGTCAATTCGAGGTTGTAGTCACCCGGCGTTAAATGAACCACTCCGAGCGTATTGTTGTCGCTCGTCCCGTTGATGAAATATAGTCCATCGCCATCGTGGGCAGGGTCTAGACTGTATCCGGTCGAAAGGTGCGACGAACTCTTGAATTGCTTGCCCAAAACCCGCAGGCGCGCGCCTTCACTTCCCCGGAAGCCAAACGTATAATCATCTTCGTCCGTGATCCGCACAGCGCATCTAGCCAGCAGCACGAAGTTATCGTCATCAGTGCCAACGACATCCGTTCCAAACGGACCGTCTGTCGGGAAATAGTTCGTAGCGCCATTGTCCGGGTCGATCCGATTAATCACCGCTGAGTCGTACTCGGAGACTGCTCCACCGGGCGCTGTCACATAGGTGCGGAGAATGCGGTCTGCATTCACCAGCGAGTTATGGGGGATGATGGGGTAGTTCTTGATCTCTCGCACGCTCCACTTGCCGTCCAGATTGCTGTAGAAACCCGGAAGTTTCGGCCCGCTATAGGTGCCTGGGGCGGGGAGGGCGTTTGGGCTGACATTATTAGCAAGCGCTTGAACTTGGCCGCAGTCAAGAGCGGCAGCATAGATTGACAACTCATCGATCCGCCCTCGGAAGTCATTGGACGAGTGATTATCGGTGCCGAAGTTACCTAGATACAAGTCTGCTGCTTTCAGCGTATTAGTAACGCCATTACGGACGGTTTCCGGCACGCCGTTAATGTAAATTCTTTGCGTCTGAGTTACGCTGCGTCGTAAACAAAGCCCAGATGGAACCACTGATTGACGACCATCAACGTGGTAGCACCATTCGCGTCGTTTCCGTCGAAGCCGAAATGTGCTTTGTTGAAGCTTCCGACTCCGGTTCCGAGTCCGGTATGCAGAGTGCCACCGCCGCTTCCGAGATTCCCAAAAACCGTGTTGTAGCCTTGAAGGGCGCTGAGGGTCGGCAAGAACACCCAAGCTGAAAGCGTGAATGACGTATTGGTTCCGCTCGCATTGCGCAGACCAAGCGCCTCATTGGAATTCACCATCGAGGACGCCACGAGTTGCAGGCTCTGGCTACCAGTAAAAATAATGGCCTTGCCGTCTACTCCGAAGCGGTCTGCACCATATGCCGGAACGAATCCAGCGTTGGGATTGACTGCGCTAATAACGTTGGCACCCGACGAATCGACGGTATTCCCGTCAAACTTCAGATAAACTCGAGGTGTCTGACCAAAGGCAGAAACGAGAAGCCCGAGAAATGCAAGGGCAGGAAGACCGAACCGGGGGAACAAGCGCATCGGAAGGAGGGATTTTCGACAACCATGCGCCGAAAACGGATTTTGTCCTCTTGAATTTCAAAATCGTAATCCTGACTCCGCGCAGCACCTGAACTGTCCGTTCATCGCGGCGAGTGATGCCAGCGGACCGCGTGCTCCGGCGGCGGAAATCCATCATGAAGTTTGCGGCCGCAAACGCGCTCTTCCGATACCGTTCCTGCGGTAGGAAGACCCTCCGACGTGCTGACCCTAACCCGGCAGCGGATACCGCCGCATCATTTCCCGGACTTCGAGACGGATCTTTTCGAGTTCAGATGGGCTGTCTTTGGACAGCAGTCCGCGGTGGAGAAGGTCAGCGATTTCCATCATGGATTCCTCCTTCATCCCGCGCGTGGTGACCGCCGGAGTGCCGACGCGGATGCCGCCTCCGAGGGTGATTTTCTCGGTGTCGAAGGGGATGCCGTTTTTGTTCACGGTGATGCCGGCGTGATCGAGTGTCTCTTGAGCTACTTTGCCGTTGATCCCAGCAGGGCGCAAATCGACGAGCATGAGGTGGTTGTCGGTGCCGCCGGAGACGATGCGATAGCCGTTTTGCGCAAGGCGGGCGGCGAGCGCTTTGGCGTTGCTCACGATCTGCTGCGCGTAGGCTTTGAAGCCGGGCTGCAGCGCTTCGTGAAAGCAGACAGCTTTCGCCGCAATGACGTGTTCGAGCGGGCCGCCCTGGATGCCGGGGAAGACCTGGGAGTCGATGCCCTTGGCGTATTGCGCCTTGCAGATCACGATGCCGCCGCGCGGCCCGCGCAGGCTTTTGTGCGTGGTCGTGGTCGTGAAATCGGCGAGTTCAACGGGGCTGGGATGAACGCCCGCGGCAACAAGCCCGGCGATGTGCGCCATATCTACGAAAAGCAGTGCGCCTACGGAGTCCGCGATTTCGCGCATTCTTTTGAAATCGATGATCCGCGAGTAGGCCGACGCGCCGGCGGTGATCATCTTGGGACGAAAATCGGCGGCATGCTTGGCGAGGGCGTCGTAGTCGATCCTCTCGTCACTCTGGCTCACGCCGTAATGCGAAATTTCGAAGAAGCGCCCGGAGAAATTGGCGCGATTCCCGTGCGTGAGATGGCCACCGTGCGCGAGATCCATCGTGAGAATCTTGTCGCCCGGCTGGAGAACGGAAAAATAGACCGCCATGTTCGCCTGCGAGCCGGAGTGCGGCTGGACGTTGACATGGTCGCCGCCGAAAAGCTGTTTCGCGCGATCGATGGCGAGTTGCTCGGCGACATCGACATTCTCGCAGCCACCGTACCAGCGGCGCGTCGGGTAGCCCTCGGCATATTTATTCGTGAGGCAGGAGCCCTGTGCCTCCATAACGGCCCGGCTCGTGAAATTCTCCGATGCGATGAGCTCGATGTTTTCAAATTGCCGCCGGGACTCGGCCTTTATCGCGGCAAAAATCTGCGGATCAGCCTCGGCCAACGATTCAGCGCCACGCACGGCGGCTCCGATTTGGTCGAGCTTGTCGAGGCGCTTTTGATGGCGCCCGCCCTCGAAAGTCGTGCCGAGAAATGCCTCGACGATGCGGTTGACGTTCACAGCTTCGACGTGATTGGAGGCGAGGCAGAGGACGTTCGAGTCGTTGTGCATCCGCGTGAGCTTGGCGTCTTCCGCGTTGTCCACGAGCGACGCGCGGATTTGCGGATGGCGATTCGCGGCGATGCTCATACCGATACCGCTTTTGCAAATAAGGATGCCAAAATCGGACCCACCCGCGACCACATCGCGGCTCACCGCTTCGGCAAAGTCCGGGTAATCGACCGAAACGTCCGGCGTGTTCACACCGAAATCGGAGATGATGTAGCCCTTCTTCGTGAGCGCCGCATGGATCGTCTTTTTGAGCTCAACGCCCCCGTGATCCGCGCCGAGTGCGATGCGAAGGACTCGGGCGGAAGCGGCAGTAGTGGGCGCGGTTTGAGGCGTGGTAGTCATGGTTTTGTCGACAAATTTGAGGACGCTCGGCAGCGCGATTTTGAGCGTATCGCGGCATTGAAAGTAGGCGTCGATCCCGAGTCCGATGGGGTCCGGCACATCCGGCGCGCCGCGGAGTTTGGGCTCGAACTCGCTGAGGAGATAGGCCTTTTCCGCCGCTTCTGGAAAGACCAACCGGATCGTCTCGAGGTGCCCGCGCGTCATCGCGAAAATGTGCGTCGCTTCCTCGACCAAATCATCGGTGAGCGGCTGGCTGCGTTGCTTGGAAATCTGGACACCCCATGGGCGCAGGACTTCCACGGAGTGAAGACTTGGCGGTTGCCCGTGGATCGCGCCGACTCCTGCGGACTTCACGACCACATCGCAGCGGTCCTTCACCATCTCGCGGAACATCCCTTCCGCCATGGGGCTGCGGCAGATGTTTCCGGTGCAAATGAAAAGGACGCGTTTCACGAGGCAAGATTTCGGCGGACGCGGAAGATACGGACCGTCGAAAGGCAAGTCAACGCGACCGGCTATGGAAGCCGAAACTTGTCCCGTTGGGATTCGCGCTTGAGCAGCGGGCTCAATTTTGAATGATCGTTGGCGTTGCAAAACGCCCTGCTCCCCAGCGTCCGTCTCGCGGAATTTTACCGCTTTGCGCTCCTCCTCGCCGGAAGCCACGAGGCAGCCGAGCGCATCGTGGAAGCATCGCTCGGCGACGCTGAACGGCGGATTGGCGATATTCGCGATGAAGCGAAGCGAGGAGCCTGGCTCGTGACACGCATCCGGCAGCGGTGCGGTGAAAATGGAGTCGCGCCGTCGCCGACTCGCTCGTCGGACGATGAGATGCTGACCGGCGAGGTTCTCGCCCGGCATTTTCACGGATTGCCCGAGCCAGAGCGGAGCGCCCTGGCGTTGTTTTATCTCGACTCCTTCACGCCGGAACAAATCGCCCAGCTCCTCGGGATGAATTTGGACAAACTGGCCGGAACTCTCGCCCAAGCGCGCACGCTCCTGAAGCGCTCCCTGCGCCCACTTTCACCCAGCACATGAGGATCAAAACCGCGGAGGCCCTGATCCCCTGCTACCGCACCGGAAAGCAGATGGAGACGCGCATCATTAAGGCCGCGCACACCGCGGAGGCCGACGCCACGTTACGCTCGAAGCTCGAGGCGCAGCTTGATTTCGACGAGAAGATGGTGGATGCGGTCCGCACCATCGCGCCGCCAGAGACCTCCTGCGTCCGCACGGGCGTGGTCGGCGGACGCCCTCTCACTGCGAAGCCCAGCCTACGCTCGCAGCTCGCGCATCCGGCGATGCTTCCTGTCGTTGCCGGGGCGATCTTGATCATCGGGTTTCTCATCTGGACGGAACTGGATAACCGCTCAGATTTCCCCGGACGAGGCTCGGTGGAAAAGATGGTCTCCACCGCCCACGACATGAGCGGTGCGGAGCTCGACCCGGCTCGAGGTGCGGCGGGGCAGCTTGGCGACATGTTTTACATGCGGGGATTCGAAGGCTTCTCGCTACCCAAGGAACTCGCTGCGCTCCCCGTCGCCGGCACGCGGGTCTTCAAGCAAAACGGGCGTCCTGTCGCCCAAGTCGCTACCGACCACCGCAACGCGCTGCTGTACGTTTTCCACGCCGCGGATTTCGGCGTCGATCTGCACGGAGAGTCTGCATGGCGGATTTTCGATCAAGATGGATGGGCCGCAGCCGTGCGTGAGAAACATGGCCTTTGCACTCTCATCACTTTTCGCGGAGAGACAGATGAGATGCAGGATTTTATCAAGCAACTCGAACCATGAAGCCCCTTTTCCAACTTTTTGTCACCGCCGCGATGCTGGCCACAATCGCCGGCTGCACTTCACCTGCTCAGCAGCGCGCCGCCAGCGCCTTGATGTCCAACGATCCCTTTGCCGGAAAGTGGGAGGGACGTTGGACCAGTGCAAAACACGCGAACTCCGGCGGCAAACTGCAATGCGTCCTCACCCCGGTCTCGCTGGGCGGCGGTTTGGCAAAACGAAGCAGCCGCTACAACGCGCATTTCAAAGCATACTGGCTCACATTCTCGAAAAGCTACGATGTCCCCCTCGTCGCGCGGCGACGCGGGAACGAAATCGCGTTCCATGGAACCCACGAGCTCCCAGCCATTTATGGCGGCAAATACGTCTTTGACGGGCGCGCCACCCCCGAGCATTTCCTTTCTGACTACACCTCGAGTTACGATCACGGAAAATTTGAAATGCATCGGCCGGCATCCGGTCTCTGACGCCCGGGTTGTCCCCTGATACTGCATTCAGAGCAGGGCAGCACGATTGGTATTTACGCTGTGGGCTGCATTTGTATGATGCGCACCCGTATCCCGATTGAGTTCGCAGTTCTTCCCAGAGCAACTGCACACTAAAATACGAGACCTATGGGCACAAAAAAAGTAACTCCGAAAGCCGACGCAGCCGCGAAATCCTCGGCGAAAGCGCCTGCCGTCCCAGCTGCGCCTGTGGCACCAGCCCCGACTCCGGCCGCTCCAAAGAAAACGACCGCCAAGGCAAAGACCTCAAAGCCGGCCGCTGATGGGAACTCCATCCCGAACGACGACATTGCCCTCCGGGCCTATTTTATCGCGGAAAAGCGCCGGTTGCAGGGGCTGCCCGGCGACGAAAGCCAGGATTGGCTGGAAGCCGAGCGGCAAATTGCCTCCGAACGCGGCTTCGAGTCGGGCGCTTCCAAAATCTAGATCGCCGGATCCGACGCTCGAAGCGCTTCTGTGACCCGATCGATCAACAGTTCGATTGTGAACGGCTTCGCCACCAACCCGCGCACGCCTGGCTGCCGAAGAAGTTCCTGCGCCCGGGGTTCTGCGGCATGACCCGAGATCAACAGCAGCGGCGGGAGAATACGCCCGTCCGGTGGGTGGATGGCGAATAGCTTCGAAACGAGCAAGTAAAGCATTGCTCCGTCGATCCGAGGTAGCGCGAAGTCGACGATCAGCAGATCGTATGGGCGCTTAAGAATAAGTTCGAACGCGTATTCCGGGCTGGTCGTTGTCTCGACCGCGCAGTCCAACAAGACGGTCAGTGATTCCCGAACCAGGCGAAGGATCAAAACATCGTCATCGACCACGAGAATAGTTTTCGGTGCGCTCACAACCGCGTTTTGTGAGGGACATCTCGTAATTCTGCAATCGAGAAGTCGATCGACAGAAGGTTCACTGAACCGAACAATATCTTAAATGTCTCCCATCTTGCAATCGCTCGCCACAGCCTTGCGCACCCGTTTAGCTGTCATCGCCGACCGCGAATCCTACGCTCTGGATCCGGCTGCGCATTTTGAACGACTCAAAGCCGTGTCAGAAGAAATCGCGAGCCTCCAAACGCGGCTCCCCACACCAGTCGATCCTCAACTCGCCCACTACCTCAGCCGCTGCAGCTACGACAAGGCCCTCGCTTTTCTTGACGAAATGCCAACGGCGTAGACCGAGCTTTGATCTTGTAAACTCGCTCCAAGGTTCCGTTTGCTCGCAGCAAAACAAACGGCGCAGACTGCACAAGGCAATCTGCGCCGGTAAAACTGACTCGGAAAAGGCCTCTCTGATTAGCGCGAGTAAAGCTCGACGATCAGCTGCTCGTTGACGATCGGCGCGATCTCTTCGCGCGTCGGGATGCGGCGATACTTCGCCGGTGAACTGATCCTTGTCCACCGTCAGCCAATCCGGCACCGGCGTGATCTGCGTCAGGTCCGAGATTCTGCGCCGCGAGACGGCGGGAACTGCGGCTTGTCCTTGACCGTGATCGTGTCCCCGGCCTTCACATTGAAGGAGGAGATATCGACCTTGCGGCCATTCACCTGCACGTGACCGTGCGAGACCATCTGGCGGGCGGCGCTGCGGGAATTCGCGAAGCCGAGGCGATAGACGACGTTGTCGAGACGGGTCTCGAGGAGCTGGAGAAGGATCTCGCCGGTCACGCCGCGGCGTGTCAGCGCGATCTGGAAGTAGCGGCGGAACTGCCGCTCGAGCACGCCGTACTGATAGCGGAGCTTCTGCTTCTCGGCGAGCGCGACGGAGTATTCGCGACTGCTTGCGGCGCGAGCCCTTCGGGCCGTGCATGCCGGGGCCGTAGTTTTTGCGCTCGAGCGCCTTGGAAGGGCCGAAAAGGGCAACGCCGAAGCGGCGGCTGATTTTGTCTTTGGGGCCAGTGTAACGTGCCATGACAGTTAGTAAGTTCTTGTTCGTGATTCGTCGGCTGACGGATCAGACGCGGCGTTGTTTCGGCGGACGGCAGCCGTTGTGCGGCACCGGCGTCACGTCCTTGATGACGCTGATTTCGAGACCGACCGCCTGGATCGCGCGGACGGCGGATTCACGACCGGCACCCGGACCTTTGACGCGGACTTCGACTTCCTTCAGGCCGTGTCCCATCGCCTGGCGGCAGGCATCCTGCGCGACCATCTGCGCGGCGTAGGCGGTGCTCTTGCGCGAGCCCTTGAAGCCGCACTTGCCGGCGCTCGACCAGCCGATGACGTGACCCATTCAGATCGGTGATGCTGACGATCGTGTTGTTGAACGAGGCGACGCACGTGCGCGATGCCCGGTGTGGACATTCTTGCTGCCCTTGGCCTTGATGATCTTGATCTGCTCGACGACCGCGTTCGGATCGAGCGAAAGATTCTCCTCCTTCTTCGGCTCGGCAGCAGCAGCAGCCGGCGGCTTCCTTCTTCTTCGGATGCCTTGGCTTTCGGCAGCCTTGGCGGGCGCCGCTTCCGCGGCAGCTGCGGGAGCGGTCGGCGCGTCGGGAGTCTGCAGCGCAGCGTCGCGTCGCGGGCTTCTCGGTCGGCGCTCGGCGCTGCCTCGGTAGCTGCTTTGGGTTTCTTGGAATCAGGCATATGATTCGTGAATCGGGTTATTTGCCGGCTTTCGGCGTCCTTGGCGCGCTGCACGCCGACGGTCTTGCGGGGCCCTTGCGGGTGCGGGCGTTGGTGGAGGTGCGCTGACCGCGCACCGGCAGGCTGCGGCGATGGCGGATGCCGCGGTAGCAGTTGATCGCCTGCAGGCGCTTGAGGTTCGCCTGAAGCTCGCGGCGCAGATCGCCCTCGATCGGCAGCTTGCTCGCGGTGATCGCCTGGATGATCTGGTTGAGTTGCTCGTTGCTCAGATCCTTGGCGCGCACATCCGGATTGATGTTGGCCTGCTCGAGGATCTTCTTCGCGGTGCTCGGGCCAATGCCGTAAATGTAAGGAAGCGACGCTTCGATGCGTTTGTCGCCGGGAATTTCAACGCCTAGGAGTCGGGGCATAATGCGTGATGTTGGGATTAGCCTTGCCGCTGCTTGTGGCGCGCGTTCTTGCAAATGACGCGGACCACGTTCTTTGCGCTTCACGATGCGGCAGGTTTCGCAAAGGCGTTTGACGGATGCTCTTACTTTCATGGATGGTTAAAAATGGTGGTTTGTTTGGAGGACAAAAAATCGCGCTGGAAAGTGAGACTTCCCAGTGCGATCAACGCTGCACTTCTGTCAACGGAAGGTAATTTCCCGCTCTTTGGTCAAATCGTAGGGGAATATTCTAACAGAACTTTGCCCTGGCAAGATGCGAATGAAGTGCAAACGCATTTTTCCCCTCTGGCGACTCCGGAAAGCATCTTGGAGTGCCCACTCCGGGACCAAACCGAGACATGTAAGTTGAAGGCAGTGGCAGTCATTTGAGCTGCGTCTTTTTTCGCCAGGTCAGGATCTCGGGTTCGCCCTTGGTGATCAGTACGGTGTGCTCAAAATGCGCGGATGGCTTGCCGTCCGAGGTCACGACCGTCCACTTGTCTTCGAGAACCCGAACCGCACTGCCTCCCATGTTGACCATCGGCTCGATGGCGATGGTCATGCCCGGCTTCAGCTTCGGACCGCTGCCGCGCCGTCCGTAGTTTGGCACCTGCGGCTCTTCGTGCAGCTTACGACCGACGCCGTGCCCGACGAATTCACGCACGACGGTGTAGCCGTTGGCCACGATCTCATCCTCGATCGCCGCGCACAGATCGCCGAGCCGCCGTCCGTTCTGCGCAAAGGTAATCGCGAGTTCGAGCGTCGTCTCGGTGACCTGGAGCAAGCGTTGCACTTTCGGATCGATCACGCCGACCGGCACCGTCGTCGCGGTGTCGCCCACCCAGCCATCTTTGATGACGCCGATATCCAGCTTCACGATGTCGCCATACTGAATGCGACGAGGTCCGCCGATCCCGTGCACGACCTCTTCGTTCACGGAAATGCAGATGTTGCCCGGAAAGCCGCGATAGCCAAGAAAGGCACTCTTGCACTCTCATCCGACATGAAGTCCGCGGCTGCCTGATCCACTTCACCGGTGGTGATGCCAGGCCGAATCGAGACTGGATACGCGGTCAAGAATGTCGCTCGCCGTCCGGCAGGCCTCACGCATCTTCTCGATTTCTCGCTCGCTCTTGATCGGGATCATCGATTTGTCCACATGACGGCAGGCTTCGACAAGGCGAATGTAAAAAGGGGACTGCTACCACCCAGCAGATACCTGCTACCACGCGCCTTTTTCCGAGCACCAGTGCGCTTCAACAGCCACGACGTCTTCACCTTCAAAACCGCCCAGCAAGGAAGATCGTCATGCCAGCGACAATAAGAATCGCAATGCCGACGTAGAGCCAGACAAGCGCACTTTGCTGCACTGCTTCGCCGCGCCCCGCTGGCGTCCGGTCGAACCGTCCACGAATGCGCCCCTTGCGCAGGAAACCATCGTAGTGCCGCTGAATCAAATGCGTCTCAATCTGCCGCATTGTGTCGAGAATCACACCGACGATAATCAGCAGGCTGGTCCCACCGAAGAATTGCGCCGTAATATAGGGGACGTTCAGCTGATGCGACAGCATTTGCGGCAGGATCGCGATGATCGTTAGGAAGATCGCTCCCGCAAACGTCAAGCGCGTCATTGTAAAGTCAAGAAAGTCCGCCGTGGGCTTGCCGGGACGGACACCCGGAATGTAACCACCGTACTTCTTCAAATCGTCAGCGATCTGTTGAGGCTGAAACTGCGTGGCCACCCAGAAGTAACTGAAAAAGAAGATCATCACGCCGTACAGTGCGTAATGGATCGGACCATCGGTGAGAGCCGCGGCCACTTTCTGCGCTGTTGCAGAGTCTCGAAACATCATGTTCGCGATCGTCGACGGGAACACTAGCAGCGCCTGCGCAAAGATGATCGGCATCACACCCGCGTAGTTGACCTTGAGCGGCATATACTGGGTCTGCCCGCCATACACTTTGCGACCAACTACTCGCTTCGCGTATTGCACGCTAATCCGGCGTTGTGCTTGTGTGACACAGATGACCGCTGCGATGACCAGGACTAGGAAAGCGATCATCAACACAAGCACCATCGGGCTAACCTGGCTCGCGCCTGACCCTCCGACGGCACAAAGGTGCGCCAAGCCTGAATCAGCGCTGCCGGTAGCCGGGCAACGATGCCGACGGTGATAATCATCGACATTCCATTCCCAATTCCACGGTCAGTGATCTGGTCGCCTAGCCACATCAGCAACATCGTGCCGGCCGTCAGCGTGATCACGGCCATCACCCGGAAGGACCACCCTGGATCGGCAACCAGGGGCACTCCCATCATGTTAATGGTGTCGATGATGCCCGGAAGAAAGGGATTGGACTGAGGCTTCTCGAAACGAGATCGCCAGCAGATACCCTTGAAAAATGCAAAGACGCAATCGTCGCATAGCGCGTGTACTGCATGATCTTCTGCCGCCCACCGTCTTCCTTCGCCAGTTTGCCGAGTTGCGGAATGACCGCCGTCAGCAGCTGCATCATGATTGATGCACTGATGTAGGGCATCACCCCCAGCGAGAAGACTGCGCAATTTTCAAGCGCACCTCCGCTGAAGATATTGAAGAGAGCGGCCACGCTGCCACCTGCTTGGTTGTTGACCTGCGATTCGAACCAGTGCCGGAGGACCGCAGCATTCACGCCGGGACACGTAATCGCCGCGCCTATGCGCACGACCACCAGCATCACCAGGGTGAAAAGCACCCGATTTCGCAACTCGGGAATCTTGAAGGTATTGGTAAAAGCCGAGATCATTGTAAGAGCCGACGAAGGTCAGGCAGAGCGACAAAGATCAGAGCTCCTAGCTCTACCGATGCGCCCGCGTTTACTTCAGGGTTACAGTCCCGCCGGCCTTTTCGATCTTCTCTCGAGCTGAAGCACTCACCTTATTAGCCGTGATCGAAAGTCTCTTGGTCAGTTCCCCGTTTCCCAGCATCTTCAGGCCGTCCACGATTCCGCGAATGAGGCCCGTCTCCCGAAGGAGTGACTCGTCGATCTGGGCGCCATCCTCGAATGCTCAAGGTCACCCAAATTGACGATCGCATAGCGCGTCTTGAATTGCGCGTTGTTGAATCCGCGCTTCGGAATCCGTCGAATCAGAGGCATCTGGCCACCTTCGAATCCGAGACGAACACTGCCGCCGGAACGGGCTTTCTGACCCTTGTGGCCCTTGCCGCGAGTCTTTCCGTGGCCGCTGCTTTCGCCGCAACCGAGACGCTTGACTCGATGCTTAGCTCCCGGGCGGGGTTTGAGATTAGTGAAGATTCATACGTAGAACTTAGCTGGCCGCACCGGCGAGCACAGGCTTGTGCATGGCGATGCCGCGGGTTTTGAAAATTTCTCCTCTCAATCGCAACTGCTGGAGCGCCTCAATCGTCGCCTTGACCACATTCGCGTGGTTGCTCGATCCGAGCGACTTGGCCAGGACATCGCGGATGCCCGCTGCTTCCACGACTGCACGGACCCCGCCGCCGGCGATGACGCCAGTGCCAGGCGAGGCAGGACGCAGAAGAACCCGGCCACCACCATGCTCACCAATTACTTCATGCGGGATCGTGTTGTCGCGAATCGAAATCTTGACCATCGCCTTCTTCGCGGACTCCGACGCCTTGCGAATCGCCTCGCGAGACTTCATTCGCCTTGCCAAAGCCACAGCCCACCTTGCCCAGCTTGTCGCCCGCCACGATGAGGGCGCTGAAGCTAAAGCGCCGACCGCCTTTCACCACTTTCGCGCATCGATTGATGAACACGACTTTTTCGGTGAGGTCGGAGGATCGTCTTTCGGGTTGTCCTGGCGCTCCGGGCGGCGTCCGCGATTGCCGCCTTGTCTGGGTTCTGCCATATAAGTCAGTTTAAAATTCGAGTCCGGCTTCCCGGGCGGCGTCGGCGAGCGCCTTGACTTTGCCGTGATAAATGAATCCACCGCGATCAAAAACGACCGCGCTGACGTCTTTGACTCGCGCGCGCTCGGCGACGAGCTTTCCGACCTTCGTAGCGGTAACCACATTCGGTCGGGTTGTCTTATCTCCGCGAAAATCAGCCTCTGTCGTACTCACGGCAGCGATGGTTCTTGCCCGCTTCGTCATCGATGACTTGAGCGTAGATGTGCTGACCCGAAAAATGGACGGCGAGACGAGGACGCGCCGGGGTGCCAGCGACTTTCTTCCGGAGCCGCGTGTGACGAACTGTGAGTGAATTTGGACGAGGCATAGGTTACTGGACGGTTTTGCCTTCCTTGCGGCTGATCTGCTCGCCGGCATACCGAACTCCCTTGCCCTTATAAGGCTCAGGCGGATAATAGCCGCGAATGTCAGCTGCGACCTGACCCACGAGATGCTTGTCGATGCCTTCGATCTTCACTTTCGTGTTATCGGTGACCGTGACCTTCAAGCCTTCAGGAATCGGGAAGAGAATATCGTGCGAAAAACCGAGGTTCAGCTTGAGCACCTTGCCCTGCACTGCCGCCTTGAAGCCGACACCTTGGATCTCAAGATCCCGAGTGAAGCCACTGCTCACTCCGACGACCATGTTGTTAATCAAAGCGCGGGAAAGACCGTGCAGTGCGCGCACTTTGCGATCTTCGCTGCTGCGCTCGATCTGCACTTTGTTCCCGTCAACCCGCCCTTGAATCCGCTGTGGCAACTGTCCATGACAACTTGCCCTTCGGGCCTTCGACACTGACCGCACCTTCTTTAGTGAAGTCGAGCTTTACCTTCGCGGGCAGCTCAATGATTTTTTTTCCGATACGAGACATAGAAACTCCTGATCGTTACCAAACGTAGGCGAGCAATTCGCCGCCGACGTTCTGCTTCTTGGCCTCCCGGCCGGTCACGACTCCGCGAGGAGTCGAAAGGATGGAAATGCCCATCCCGCCGAGCACCCGGGGAATCTCAGTCGGCGCCCACATAGCGGCGGAGCCCGGGCTTGCTGATCCGCTTCAAACCAGTGATGGCCGACGTGCGGTTCTCGAGCTTGTTGGTCACTTTGATCTGTGGAAACTGCCCGTTGGTGTCCACCTCGTAGTCGGAGATGTAACCTTCCTGTTTCAGGATACGTGCGATCTCCGCTTTGATCTTCGAGTAAGGCACGAGCAAATCCCCTTTCTTGGCGGTATTCGCGTTGCGAATCCGAGTCAGGAAATCAGCGATTGGATCAGACAAATTGACTCATAACAATTAGGCGGCCTTGGCCGGTTGCGGGCGCTTAGCCTTGTCGGTGAACGGCATCCCCAGTTCGGTCAAAAGTGATTTGGCTTCGGAGTCGCTGCGGGTGGAAGTAACGATCGTAACGTCGAACCCGATGTTGCGCTTAATCTTGTCCAGTTCTACCTCCGGAAAAATCGACTGATCCGTGACTCCCAGAGTGTAGTTGCCGTTGCCGTCGAACGCGCGCGTCGAAACTCCACGGAAATCACGAATGCGAGGAAGCGCGGTCTTAATCAAACGCTCGAGGAACTCATACATGCGCGCGCCGCGCAATGTCACCTTCGCTCCAATCGCCTGATCCTGGCGCAGCTTAAAGTTTGCGATGCTCTTCTTCGACCGCGTCTCCGCGGGCTTCTGGCCAGTGACAAGGCCAACTCTGCCTTCGCGTCCTCCAAGGCCCTGTTTCCCGTCTGGCTCGATCCCACGCAGGTATTAACTACGACTTTTTGAATGTGGGGGACCTGATGCGCGTTTTTGTATCCGTGCTTCTCTTTCAGCGTCGGGATGACACGATCCTTGTAAAAATGTATGTAGTTCAACAGCCATGGCTTTCAGTCCTTACTTCGTTGCTTTGTCAGCTTCCTTTCGATCAGCTTGACGTTGGAAATGTGAATCGGACCTTCGCGCTCGACGATTGCATCCCTGCGGGTTGTCTTGAGATTTGCGGAGATGCTTCTTGATCATCCGAACGCCCTCGACGAAGACTTGCTGCTTTTTCGCGACGACCTGGAGAACCTTCCCCGAGGCACCGCGATGATTGCCAGTGATAACGGTGACTTGGTCACCTTTTTTGACGTGGAAATGAGGACGATTCATTTACAGGACCTCCGGGGCAAGGGAGACAATCTTCATGAAGTTTTTCTCGCGAAGCTCACGGGCGACCGGACCAAAAATGCGCGTCCCACGCGGATTCAGATCTTTGTCGATAATCACGATCGCGTTGTTGTCGAAGCGTAGATAGCTGCCGTCGTCGCGGCGAATCGGTTGCTTGGTTCGCACGATAACCGCACGGACGACATCACCCTTCTTCACTGTTCCTCCCGTGGAAGCCTCACGCACGTGGGCCGTGATGACGTCGCCCACGTAGGCTTCGGGAGAATTCTTCTTCCCGATCACGCCAATCATTTTGGCCATGCGGGCGCCTGTGTTGTCGGCGACATCGAGTCTGGATCGGATCTGGAGCATAAAAAAGGGCGCGAATTATACGCTAGTGCTTGAGGACTTCAACCAATCTCCAACGTTTTAATTTGCTAAGTGGTCGGGTCTCCATGATGCGAACGGTGTCGCCGACCTGACCCACATTCTCTTCGTCGTGAGCATAGAACCGCTTCACTTGCTTGATGATTTTCCCGAACTTCGGGTGCGGCACGCGGGAGACGGTTTCGACGACAAGCGTCTTGGCCATCTTGTTAGAGACAACTTGGCCAACACGCTCTTTGCGGAGCGGGCGGGTCTCTCTGGCGGCGACTGTGTTGGATTCCTCGCTCATGGTTACTTTGTAGAAGCCGCAGCCGGCTGGGATTTTTGGGTCAGGACGGTTTCAAGTCGAGCGATCTCACGGCTTAGTGCCCGAAGCTGGCTCGGCTTCTCGAGCTGTCCGCTCTGTTGCTGAATGCGGAGATGAAAAATCTCGTCGCGGAGCTCGCGTTTGCGACTCCCCAACTCATCGACACTGAGGTCTCGAATTTCTTTGATGGTCATGGCTAGGCGGCGGCGCGGTGCCGGGTCAGAAATTTAGTGCGGACCGGGAGCTTATCTGCTGCGAGGCGGAGCGATTCGCGTGCCACCGATTCGGGAATGCCGTCGAGTTCAAAAAGGATGTTGCCCGGACGGACCGTGGCCACCCAGTATTCCGGCGCACCCTTACCCTTGCCCATTCGCGTTTCTGGCGGACGTGCGGTTACCGATTTATCGGGGAAAATTCGGATCCAAAGCTTGCCCTTGCGCTTCATGTTGCGAGTCAGTGCCACACGAGCAGCTTCGATCTGCGTGTTGGTGAGCCACGCCCGTTCCAAGGTCTGCAAGGCATACGCCCCGAAATCGATATTGATGTTCCGTGTCGCGGTCCCCGAGCGGCTTCCCCGCTGGGTCTTGCGATACTTCACACGTTTTGGCATCAAAGGCATAAAAGGTCCTCTTTAAGAGTGTAGTCTTGGCGACTAAGCGGGTGCCCCGACCGGAGCGGGCTTGTCTTGCTTCTCGGCTTCAGCGAGTTCGGGCTTTTTACAAATCCAACATTTGACCCCAATGACGCCGTAAGTGGTCCGAGCTTCGGCAAATCCGTAATCGATTGGTGTGCGGAGGGTGTGCAGCGGAATCTTGCCCTCTCGATACCATTCGGCGCGGCTGATCTCCGCCCCACCGAGTCGGCCGGCACAACGGATCTTGATCCCATCTGCTCCAAAATCCATCGTCGTTTGCAGAGACTTCTTCATAGCACGGCGGAAAGAAATGCGACGCTCCATTTGCAGAGCGACGTTCTCAGCCACCAACTGAGCATCAAGCTCAGGCGTTTTGATCTCTTGAATGTCGATCTTCACCGATTTCCCACCGGACATCTTGCCGATCTCTTCGGTCATCTTTTCGATCTCGGTGCCTTTGCGACCGATCACAATGCCCGGACGAGCCGTGTGAATCGTCACACGGATGCTGTTCCAAGCACGCTCGATGATGATCCGCGCCACAGCGGCAAGACGGAGCTTCTCTTTGACATAGGACCGAATCTTCAAGTCCGAGTGAAGGAACTCCGGCAACTCTTTCGGTGAAGCATACCAGCGCGAACGCCAGTCCCGGTTCACGGCCAAACGGTAGCCAATTGGATTAACTTTCTGGCCCATATGTTATTCTTGGGATGTAGCCCCGGAATCGGTTGACTCGGAGGCAGGCGTGCTGGTGACGGGTTCAGTCTTGGCAGGCGTGGCTTTGCGCGACTTCGGCTTGGAGGATCGCTGGCCCCCGGAACTCTTCACGCGCGTCTTGATCTCGATCTCGTCCGTCAAAATGATCCGAATGTGACTCGTGCGCTTCCGGATCGGACCGGCGCTTCCACGAGCCTTTGGCTGAAACCGCTTGAAAGTTGGACCTTCGCCGACCGTGGCCTCTCGAACCACGAGTTTGTCGGCGCGCATATTGTTGTTATTCTCAGCGTTTGCGATCGCGCTCTTCAGCGTCTTGGCGATCATCGCTGCCGCCTTTTTGGAACTGAACGCGACAACATCCAGCGCTGCCGCGACGGGCAACCCTTGAATCTCACGCGTCACCTCTCGGGCCTTGAAGGCCGAGATGCGCGCGCCACGGTAAATGGATCTAATCTGCATGTTTTTGTTTCGAGTCTAATAAGAACACTCACTCGTCGTCTTAGCGACCTCCTCCCTGCGTGGCAGAAACGAAGACGCTAAGATGACGATCTACGGTGTAGGGTGACTACTGGGCATCCACCTTGAGGGTGTCGCCGATTTTCATTCGGGCATTCTCTGAACTCAGATTTTGAACGACGGCTCCAGCGACTCTCTCGCGGACATCGACGACTTGGACTGTACCGACTAGGGTGCCCTCGCGGAGAACCTTAAAAGGCATCCCAACTTTGACTCCCTGCCTTGCTCCGAAGTTGGCTACGACTAGGGCCAGATCATCTCTGATGCTGATGACTTTACCATCGCCTAATGTCGAAGCGAAGTTTGCATTGCCAGCAGAAGCAGCGAGCTCCCCGCCAAGTGACTTGGATGCACTTCGCATTGCAGCTTCCAAAGTCAGCCTGGCATCGGCATCGCTCGACGAAGCACTCTTTTGGAAAGTCAACACCGCTTCGGAAAGAAGAATGAGCGACTCACGGAGAGACCTTCGTTCGTCGTCCACGATTTTGAAATCGCTCGCGGCTCGCAAAAGCCGCTGCTCAAGTTTCCCCAAGGTTGGGCTAGCACTATCAATACCCAAGGCTTCCAGACGTAGCTTCAATTCGCCAGACTGACGTCGAAAAATCTCTGCTTCACTGTTAGCGATGGCCAGACTTTTCTGGAGCGCTGCCACGGTGACATCAGCCTCCACTTGGTGCTTCTGAAGCTCCGAACCACTACTAGTTTGCGGAAAGCCATCCTTCGATGGCTCGCGGTCGTAATCTGTTTCAGTCAAAGAACTCTCCCCTTGCGCTGCCGACAATGCCGGCACTAAACGCAAACCGCTGATCGACACAAACACTGCCAGACTTAAGATGGGGAGTTTCAAAGTCACCCAGCTCAACCTCAGCGTGCCGGCGCCGGCTACTTCGTCACCTTAGCGGTGTGCGATCCATGCTTTTTGAAGATTCGCGTGGGCGAAAACTCACCAAGCTTGTGTCCCACCATATTTTCCGTGACAAACACCGAATTGAAAATCTTGCCATTGTGGACGAGAAACGTATGTCCCACGAACTCTGGCGTGATGGTGGAGCGTCGCGACCAGGTCTTGATCGGCTTCTTAACACCCGTGCCATTCATTTTGTCCATTTTCTCGAAGAGATGCTGCTCGACGAAAGGACCTTTTTTTAGGGAACGACCCATAGTTGTCTTGGTCTAACTGGGTTATCTGGATTTCTTCTTCGACGGCCGGCGAGCCACGATGAAATTGTTGCTGGTGTGATGCTTGCGGCGAGTCTTGAAGCCTTTCGCGAGCTGGCCCCATGGCGATTCGGGATGCTGACGACCGCCACCGCCTTTGGACTTACCCTGCCCGCCACCCATCGGGTGATCAACAGGATTCATCACCATGCCGCGAACAGTGGGACGAACCCCCTGCCAACGGCTGCGGCCGGCTTTGCCTGCGGAGACGTTCATGTGCTCAACATTTCCGACTTGGCCAATCGTAGCGTAGCACTCTTCATGAATCTTGCGGATTTCGCCGGAAGGCATGCGCACGAGCGCGTATCCAGCCTCACGGTTATTCAACATGACCAACTGACCAGCGCTGCGGGCGATCTGACCGCCCCGCCCGGGAATCAATTCGACGTTATGAATCGCAGTGCCAAGCGGGATGCTCTTCAAAGGCAGGGCGTTTCCGACCTCAGGGGCTACGCTCTGACCAGCCACCACTTTGGCGCCGACACTCAGGCCAACGGGGGCGATGATATACGTCTTCTCGCCGTCAGCATATTGCAACAAGGCGATGCGCGAAGTCCGGTTCGGATCGTATTCGATCGAAAGAACCTCGGCCACGATGTCACGCTTGCGACGCTTAAAATCGATAATCCGATACTTTTGCTTATGCCCGCCGCCAATGTGTCGAGTGGTGATGCGACCGTAGCTATTGCGGCCACCCGAGCGCTTCTTGACGTCGAGAAGCGACTTCTCGGGCTTGGATTTGGTGATTTCCTCGAACGACGGCAACGCTTTGAAGCGATTGGTCGGAGTGAGAGGACGAAAGGTCTTGAGTGCCATACTTTTGGAAGTAGCGGATCTTTATGCGAGATCGATCTTGTCTCCGGCTTTCAAAGTGACGATAGCTTTCTTCCAATGAGCTTTCCGCCCGTAAGCTGCAGTCCGTTCGCGCTTCTTTTTACCGGCGTAGTTCGCCGTGTTGACACCGATGACGGTCTTTTTGAAAAGGGTCTCAACGGCTTGCTTGATCTGGACTTTGTTCGCCCGCGGACTGACTCGGAAGACGTACTTATTGAGTGACTCCGAAAGCAGCGTTGCTTTCTCGGTCAGGCGGACCGTCTCGATGATGTCGTAAGCTTCGTTATTCATGACTTCGCAGTCCTTTCAGCAAATTGGGAGAGCGCGTCGTTCGTGACGATGATCGTCTTGAAGCCTAGCAGGTGCTCGGTATTTACCTCTGCCGATGTCATCAGCAGGATAGGTCGGACGTTCCGCGCAGACAGATAGGTGGTGTCGTCGAATGCCCGACTGATGATCAGCACTTTCGACTCAGGTGTTAGTGCAGCGACGGTTGCGAGAAATAATTTCGTTTTCGGCTCAGCGACCGCAAATTCGCTGACAACCAAAACATCGCCAGCCGCAATCCGAGAACTCAGAGCTTTGCTCAAAGCCAGGCGGCGCGTCGACTTTGAAACCTTCTTGGAATAGTCACGCGGCTTCGGCCCGAAGACCACGCCACCACCAACCCATACGGGTGACGATTTGTAGCCTGCGCGAGCTCGACCGGTGCCTTTTTGACGCCAAGGCTTCGCCCCGCTGAGATTGACATCGGCTTTGCTCTTCGTATTTGCTGTGCCGCTCCGGCGCGCAGCCCGCATTGCCACGACAACGTCATGAACCGCTTGGGTGCCACGTCCGTTTTCGACAACGGTGATATTAGCCTGCTTAGCTGCTTCTAAAGTAAGTACGGTTGCACTCATGATTTTGTCGCCTCCGTCGGCTTGGCCTTCTTAGCTGGACGCACGACGACATAGCTGCCGTTCGCTCCAGGAACCGCGCCCGTAATGAGGATCAACCCTTCAGACTCACGCACTTGAAGCACTCGCAGATTCTGCACGGTTACGCGCTCGTCACCCATATGACCAGGCATTCCCATATTCTTCCAAATGCGCCCGGGAGTCGAGCGATTGCCAATGGCGCCGTTCCGGCGATGCATCATCGAGCCATGCGACATGGGCTGTCCGTCCATATTGTGGCGCTTGATGACACCCTGAAAACCTTTGCCCTTGGATTGACCGATCACGTCCACCATATCGCCGGGAGCGAACTGTGTCACATTGAGGTCGATCGCGCCGCCGAGGCTCGTTCCATCCGGCAGGCGGAACTCTTTGGTGAGCTTCTTCGGCTCACTGCCGGCTTTCTTGAAGTGGCCGAGAAGCGGCTGCGTCACGCGCTGTGGTTTCTGTGCGTCGAATCCAACCTGTACCGCAGTGTAACCATCGGTGTCTTGGGTCTTGATTTGGGTCGCGGTATTCCCGCCAGCCTCGATGACAGTCACAGCTGTAGCCGTTCCCTTGTCATCATAGACGCGGGTCATCCCGAGTTTTTTGCCTAGCAATCCAATTTTCATGTTAGCGACTGGTGCTGGTGCGTCAGATCTTGATGGTGATGTCCACGCCCGCCGGAAGATTGAGTTTCTTCAACTCATCGACGGTTTTCGCGGTCGGCTCGATGATGTCGAGCAGACGTTTGTGGGTGCGGATTTCAAACTGCTCCATCGACTTCTTGTCGACGTGCGGCGAGCGGTTGACGGTGAACTTCTCGATGCGAGTGGGCAGCGGGATTGGGCCAGCCACTTGGGCGCCTGTGCGCTTGGCAGTCTCGACGATTTCTGCCGCCGAGGTATCGAGCATGCGAAAGTCGAAAGCCTTGAGACGGATGCGAATGCGTTGTCCGGTCATAAATATCTTGGTTACTTGCCCTTCTGATCGAGCACAGCCGCGAGCACTTGCGCCGGGACTTGTTCAAAGTGAGAAGGCTCCATCGAGTAGCTCGAGCGACCCTTGGAAAGAGAGCGAATTGCTGTGGAGTAGCCGAACATTTCTGCCAGCGGGACTTCCGCGGTGATGATGCTCAAGTTGTTCTTCGACTCGATGCTCATGATTTTGCCGCGCCGCCGATTGAGGTCACCCATGATGTCACCCTGATATTCATCAGGCGTGCTGTTCTCGACCTTCATGATTGGCTCGAGCAAAATGGCGTTCGCCTTCTTAAACGCGTCCTTAACCGCGAAAATAGCAGCCATCTTGAAGGCGAGTTCGTTAGAATCTACGTCATGGTAGCTGCCGTCGATGATGTCGACTTCAACATCGATGACCGGGTATCCGCCGACCACCCCGTTAAGCACGGCCTCTTCGATACCCTTTTTACAGGCTGGAATGTATTCCTTGGGGATCGTTCCACCAACCACCTCGTTCTCGATGGTTAGACCCTTGCCTCGCTCGGCCGGACGGACATTCACAATGACGTGGCCATATTGACCGCGACCACCGGATTGCTTGATCAACTTACCGTCACCCTGCGAAGGCTTAGTAATGGTTTCGCGATAGGCGATCTGCGGCTTGCCAGCGTTCGCGTCGACCTTGAACTCACGCATCATGCGATCGCGAATGATCTCGAGGTGAAGCTCACCCATGCCTGCGATGATCGTTTGACCCGTGTCCTCATTCGTGAAGACCCGGAAGGTTGGGTCTTCTTCAGCGAGACGCTGCAGAGCGATGGACATTTTCTCCTGGTCGAGCTTGGTCTTCGGCTCGATCGCCATCGAGATGACGGGATCAGGGAACGAAGGAGGCTCCAGCAGAATAGTGCGATCTTCGTCGCAAAGAGTGTCACCGGTGGTGACGTTCTTGATGCCAACGATCGCGGCGATATCGCCCGAGTAAATCGTGTCGATGTCCTCACGCTTGTCGGCTTGGATCTGGATGAGGCGGCTGATTCGGTCGCGCTTGTTGGTACGAGGGTTGTAAACCGTATCGCCCTTCGTCAATTTGCCGCTGTAGATGCGGAAGAAGACGAGCTTGCCAACAAAAGGATCGCTCCAAAGCTTGAATGCCAGCGAACAAAACTTCGCGTTATCGTCCGCGGCGATCTCGATCGGCGCGCCGGAGTCTGGATCCTGGCCTTTTGCCGGAGGGATGTCGATTGGGCTCGGGAGGTAGTCAATGACGGCATCGACCAAGTATTGAACGCCCTTGTTCTTGAAGGCCGAACCCCCGACTACCGGGACAAATTTGTTCGCGATGGTCTGTCGGCGAATGCCAGCTTTCAACATCTCGGGTGTGATCGGCTTCTCTTCCAGAAAAGCCAGACCCACCTCTTCGTCGAGGTCAGAGATCGCCGTCACGAGATCTTCGTAGGCACTGTTCACCAAGTCGTTGAATTCCGCTGGAACCTCTTCAATCGTGTAAACCGAACCCATGACATCGCTGTCCGAGTAAATGACGGCCTTCTTGTTGATGACGTCGAGTTGGCCCCGGAGATAATCCTCGCGACCGAGCGGAATGAGCACCGGCCACGCATTTGCGCCAAGCTTCACACGCATGTCATTAATCGCGTTGTTGAAATTCGCACCAGTGCGGTCCATCTTGTTAACGAACGCGATGCGCGGGACGTTATACTTCGTCGCTTGACGCCAAACGGTTTCGGACTGTGGCTGCACGCCGGCGACCGCACAAAAGACGGCGATCGCACCGTCCAGAACGCGCAATGAGCGCTCGACCTCGGCCGTGAAATCCACATGGCCAGGAGTGTCGATGATGTTGACGCGCATTTTGATCCCGTCAAATGCCTTGTAGATTTCCTTCTCCGGACGCTGAGTCCAAAAGCAGGTCGTAGCCGCCGAGGTAATCGTGATACCACGCTCGCGCTCTTGTTCCATCCAGTCGGTAACCGTCGTGCCTTCATGCACCTCGCCGATCTTGTGGATCATGCCAGTGTAGAAAAGGACGCGCTCAGTCAGCGTGGTCTTGCCGGCATCGATGTGTGCAGCGATGCCAATGTTCCGAGTCTTCTCGAGCGGGTAGGCTCGATTGGGGGAATTAGGATTCGTTGTCACGGCTTTTTCAGCAACGGCAGACATAAAAATTGGTGGCGGCGAACTAGAAGCGGAAGTGGGCGAACGCACGATTGGCTTGCGCCATCTTGTGCGTGTCGTCGCGCTTTTTCATCGCGTTGCCTTGACCGGCGGCGGCTTCTTTGAGCTCACTGGCGAGCGCCTTCTTGAGCGGCACACTCTTGCGCTTTTGCGCAAAACCCACAATCCAACGCATGGCGAGTGCCACTTGACGGCCAGCGGGAACTTCCATCGGCACTTGGTAGGTAGCACCACCGACACGGCGGCTTTTGACCTCCAGACGCGGCTTAACGTTATCCATTGCCTTATGCAAGGTCTCAAGCGGATCAACCGCATCAGTCCCGACACGAGTGTCCTCAATGGCTGAATATACAATGCGCTCCGCGAGCGATTTCTTGCCGCTTTTCATCACAGTTGCGATGAGACGCGCCACGACAGGACTGCCATAACGACTATCCAGCTTCTCTTCTTTATGAATGACTCGACGACGGCGTGACATGTGAAGGTTGGTTAAAAGTCGGACTACTTCTTCTTGCCCTTGCCGCCCTTGCCCTTGGCTTCCGCCTCGGCACCCGGCTTCGGACGCTTGGCGCCATACTTGGAGCGACTGCGACGACGGCCATCCACGCCCAGGGCGTCGAGCGTGCCTCGGACGATATGATAACGAACACCCGGCAAATCCTTCACGCGGCCACCGCGAACGAGGACGATCGAGTGCTCCTGAAGATTGTGACCTTCGCCGGGAATGTAGGCGATCACTTCGTAGCCGTTCGTGAGGCGGACTTTCGCGACTTTGCGGAGCGCGGAGTTCGGCTTCTTCGGCGTGCGCGTCATGACCTGCGTGCAGACCCCGCGGCGGAACGGGCAATTGGTCAGCGCCGGAGATTTCGATTTAACGGAAATCTTCTGGCGGCCTTTCCGGACGAGCTGGTTGATCGTGGGCATTCGAAGGTGGTGTGTCTTTGGTTTCGCTCCATCTCAGCCCCGATTTCCAGGGATGAAAAACCCGCCATAGCTGGTGAGGAGCGAACCTACCGGCGGCGGGGAGCGCGGACAGTAGAGGCTTCGCTCATGGTGACAAGCGAAAAATCCGTGCTGCGCTCAATTATATTCCTGCAGCGAACTGCGGGACCCTTCCACGACTCCCGGGTACCTCGCTCAGGTGACCCGCCGGACTAATCCGGGAGCCGCGAGAGCGTGTGGCAGAACCACAGGAGAGCGCGAAGGGGTGCGCACTCTAGGGGCCAGTTTTGCTTCGGCAAGCGAAAAGTTCAGATTTTTTCAATGCGTCCGATCTGTCCGGCGCGCGAGCGTCACGGCCGTAGTCACCAGAGTGCCTGTGATCAGCAACATGGGCAGCAGGCTCCAGCGGCTCTGCGGCCAGATGAACTCGCCGACATTGAACGACGCCCATTCACATTGCGGCGTGCGCGGCAGATAAAAGCCGTAGTTGAACAGCCCCTCGAAAACGCCGATCGGCACCACAGAAACCGGCCCGATGACCGAGCCCAGCAAAAACGGTGATGGCTCGCCGCGCTTGATAGAATCCAGACATTCGCGCCGCAACGCCACCAAAGCGCGTTGCTGTTTTCCGGGGTCGTCCGTTTCCGCCGCGAGGCGCTCGTCCTCCTTTTCCAGGTGAATCTCGATCTGATCCCGCAACAGCGGCCACGCGCGACCCTGCGTGAAAAGCGGCCACGCGTAGTCGGCCAGAATGTCGTAATCCCACTCCTCGCGCTTACCCTCCGCGCGCGCGTGACCGCCGACCCCCGTCGGATTCTGCGCGTCCGTCGCGGTGAGCAGTAGTTGAAAAGCCACCGACAGCGCCGCCAGCGCGACCGTAATTTTCCGCCACCGCGCGAACGCCACGACCAGCGGCAGAGCGAGAAAAGGCAGCCCCGGGACAAGGTAGCGAGGCCCTGCCGAGAACCCCCCGTGGTATCCGTTGAAAGTCACATTCACCAAAAAGAAGAATGCGAAGATCGCCAGGCACAGCCGCACCTCCGCCACGTTCTTCCGATCGCGCAGCCACACATAAATCCCGTAGGCGCTCATCCCCAGCACCGGGCAAAGATAAAACAATCCGCGCAGCGGCGACACCGTCAGCAAGCCCGACACATAACCCAGTCGCGCCAGTTCTCCCATCGATGACGGGATGACAAACATCCCCAGCAGCGCCGGCCGGGTCTCCTTGAAGAGCGGATTCTGAAAGTCGTTGTTGATCTTGAACGGCGACCCGAAACAGACCCACCCATACCAGCAAATCAGCAGCAGCGGCCCCACCACACCGAAGCTGAAAAAAAGCGCCGCGCGCCAATGAAAACGCTCCCGCGCCGAGCGCAACGCCAGCAGCGCGTAGAGCCCGAGAAAAATCACCGCCACTGCCGCGATGTAATTCGTCACCGCCGCAAAACCCGCGCAACCGCCCGCCAGCACCCAGCCCATCTTCGAGTCGCGACACCTCAGAAAATAAAGCGCCGCCACCAGTAGCGACGCCGTCGCCGCATGATCGAAAAGAATCGTCGCGAACGGGAAAAACGTCGTCCCGAAAGCCAGCGTTAGCGTCGTCAAAAGCGCCGGCAACAACGCCCCGCCGCCCAGCTCCCGCGCCAGTCGGAAGAACAGCACACAGCCCAGCGCCGAGATCAGCCCGACACTGCACACCGTCGTCAGCCAGGCATTCAAGGTCAGGATCCACCAATGGTCCGGATCAAGGCCCAGCGCCCTTTCCGCGTGCAAGAGCACAAAATACGTAGGCAGCCCGACGAACGACGTGCCCGGCGGCTTGTTCGGATGAAAATGGCCCGTCCACGGGACATAGCCGATGTCCCCCGACACGCACGCCTCGATCAGCGCTGCCTTCTCCGTGCCCTCCGGCGCCGGCGCCTCATTCACCGGGAACAGCGTCCACTCCATATCCACCCACGAGAGGCGGAAGCGCTTCCCGTCGCGCCCATATTCCGCGTGATCCACCTCGTTCCGCCGCAGCACCGGGCTCCCCGGCACTGCCTCGTAGACCAGAAAATTATCAATCGCAAACCTCCCCTCCTCTGCCATCGCGCGGATCTCCGCAAAGCGCCCATTCTGGTTCCACCCGCCGCCCTGATAGAAATACGCGAACGTAAAAAAGCAGGCGGTGAACAGGAGCAATTCGAGACGCTGCGGGCGAGTCAAGGGGAGCGAAAAGTAAGCGGCGGTGAAATTGCGCGAGCGACGGGAAAGCGCCCGCGCATCCTCGCGGGAAGCGCCGGCCATTCAATCGAATAGTGCGCCCGCAGCCATGCCCTCGCTTGCGTCAACCAGTGGCTGAGGAGCACGTAAATTTCCGAGATCAACCGGCGCGGAGAGCGAGCCACCAAGCGATCGCGAGCAGCGCGGGTGCGGTGAGTGCAGCGAAGATTTGCCAGCTCGGCAGGGCCTTGGCTTTCACCTGAAAAAATCCGGCGGCGAGGCCGAGAATGATCCCGGCAACAAAGCCCCAAAGGTGCGCCATGAAATCGATGCGTTCGTGTCCATCGCCGACGCCGAGGTAGGCGAGAAGCGCGAGCCCGGCGCCGATGGGGAGGACGAGTTGCCAGCGGTTGCGCGTGTGGGCGGAGGCGAGACGCGCGTAAAAATCACCGCCGACAAGGAGACCGAGCGCGCCGAATACAGCCGTGGAGGCACCGATGGAGTCGTGCGTCTCCCGGGCATAAAAAGCGGCGTTCATCAGGTTGCCGAGCGCACCGCTCAACACGACCAGAAGCCACGCGACGCCGGCGCCAAGAGGGCGCAGGAGCAAGGCAGCGAAAAGCAGGCCCGTCGCCAGGTTCGTGACGAGATGCGCGATGTCGCCATGGAGCGTGAGCGCCGTGAGCGTGCGCCACCATTCGCCGTGTCGGATGATACGGTCGCTGCTCGCTTCGCCGCGTTCGAGCCAGCCGGGCGGGAAAAGGTTTTGTGCGAGCCAGAAGGAGCCCATCATCCACGCGGCGACGTAGAGCGACAAGGTTTGGAGGCGGGCCGACGGCGGCTCGGCCAACGGCGAAGGCGGACGATCGCGGCGCTCTGCTTCGTAGATCTCGAGTTCGGCTCGGACAGCTTCGAATTCCGTTGCTTCAACGCGCAGGATGAAGTCGGCGCCGTCGCGCTGGATCCAATGCGGGCGCTCCATCGCCGAGACGACGAGGCCGCGTTCGCGTGCCTCGGAAAGGCGGGGGTAGCGGCCAGCCTCGGCGAGCGAGAGCGTGTCGGGCGGCAGCTCGTCGTCGTCCATGCGACCGCGATTCACACCATCAGGGACAGGTGCGCGACAGCCTCGATCTCCGCCGTCTGCGGGAACATGTCGAGCGGCGTGACGGCGTCCAGGCGTAGCTGCGGCAGAGCGCCGCGAGGTCGCGCGCGAGGGTGGCGGGATTGCACGAGACGTAGAGGATCTCGCGCGGGCGCGCGGCGAGAATCAGCGTCGATCGAGCGCGCGGCGTCGATGCCGGTGGCCGGCGGGTCGAGCAGCAGCGTGGTGCGGGCGGCGTCGTGCGCGGCGAGGATCTCGGCGAGGAATGCGCGGAGACATCGCCGCGGATGTAGTGCTCATGCGGCGCGGCGGTCTGTCGCGCGCTTTCGATGGCCTGAATGTTTTCCTCGATGCCGATGACTTTCTCGAAGAGCGCGGCCAGCTCGCTTCGCAAAGAGGCCCGCACCGCAATAGGCGTCGATGAGCAGCGCCTGCCCGCGCCGCACGGTGGCGCTCGACCAGCGCGACGCAGTTCGCGGGCGACGGCTGGATTCGTCTGCTCGAAAAAGGGCCCGCCACCGCCCGGCGCGCGGAGCGAGTAGTCGCCATCCCGGAGCGCGGCGTGGCGGAGGCGGCGCAGCGATTCATTCACCTCCGGACGCGCGATTGGGCACTGCGCGACGTCGACAGCGCATGCGAGCCGTGCGCGAAGAATCCCGCGACGCCACCCTCGACGTGGACGCGGATGCGGTTGCGGTAGCCGTAGGCTTTTCGGCGACGGGATGATCGGCTGCATCGGCACATTTTCGAGCCGACCGACTCGCCGCAGAGTCTGCTCGACTTGCGCGGCTTTGATCGCGAGCTGCCGCTCGTAGGCGATGTGCTGGTAGGCGCAGCCACCGCACTTCCCAAAGTAGGGGCACTGCGGCTCGACCCGATCGGCTGATTCGGTCTCGACGGAAACCAGCTCCGCCTCGGCGAACTTCTTCTTCTCGCGCGTGACTCGCGCGGTGACGACTCTCGCCGGGAATGGTGAACGGCACGAAGAAGACTTTGCCATCGTGACGCGCGACTCCTTTTCCGCCGAAGGCGACATCGTGAGACGATCAACGGAACCGGAGCGCCGGAGCGTGCTTTCATGGTGAAAAAAAGAGGCTTCCGTCGCGAAACGGAAGCCTCTTGGAAAGGGGCGCTGAGAGACGCGCTTACCGTAGGTGTAGTAGCTGCGAGTGTAGCGATACTTGCTCTCGAAACCGAGCTCCGGCGGGAACTCTTCGTAGCCGCCATGGATCCACGGGATATTGCTCTGATACGGCGGCCGATAGGAGCTGCGGTAGCTCGGGAATGGGAAGGTCGCCACCTCATAGATCCCAAAGCCCAGCCGCGCAAAGAAGCGCCCGATGCCCTTGATTACGCCGTAACTGAAAGCCGCGGAATTGCCTTCGCGCTCATTGATTTCAGCACGCGCTACTCGTGATCTCGGTCACGCCGAAGGCGATGTTGGCAATGCCGCGTCCGAGCTTGCGAGTCGGACCTTGATCATTCATCGGAGGATCCTGGATGTCGGCGAAAGCCGCCACCGAGAGAGCGGAAAAAAGGGCGAGGCAGAGGGGAGAGTCTTCATGCGTTCGAGGAACGCTACACCGCGGCGTTTTGAAAAGGCAAACGACAAATTTGCGAACGTATCCACTCGCCGAAGTATTGCAGAAGACGGCGGACGCCTCCGCCCACTGCCGCGAACATAAACGCAAAGTAAATCCACGCTGCCAGGTTGCACAAGTGGCCGATCAAGACAAGCAAGCCATCGCGCTCGATCAGTCCCGCGGTGAGCAAAATGACCGCAATCGCAGGGATGGAGTTTGAGAGCGGGATCGGCAGCGGCAGGCAGAGCAGCAGTCCGGCAAGCGCGATGCCGACGCCGATGAGATTGATCATCCCCGGCCACCGTTGCAGAAAATGCATCCGCGGCTTCACGATTTTCTCCATCTTTGCGCACAGCTTCAGGCCGACGTTCACGATCTTTTCGAGGTGCGAAAACTTCACGGTCTTGCGGAGGATGAATTTCGGCAATGCCGGCTTGCGCCCGCAGGCGATGCGGATGCCGATGAGCATGATGACGACGCCGAACGGCATCGAAAGTCCGGGAATCGGCAGCGGAAAAACAAACGGGATCGAAAGGAGCAGAAGAAAAAGCGCGAACGCCCCGACCCTGCAAGAATGGCCTCGAGTTCTCCCAGCGTGAGGGTACGGCCGTCGGCCTCGGCAAGTAGCTCCCCGAGGTCGGCGGAAAGCCGCGCGGGGCGGCACCGGCGGCTCGACCTCGAGCAAGCGGCAACCCCGGTTCGCTGCTCATTTCGCAATCAGATTCCTGACCCGCCGGTGGCGGCGATCGAGCAGCCAGCCGAGTAGCGTGATGAGCAGCGCCAGGCCGATCGAGATTGGATGATGCAGCGATTCCACGGCCTTGCCGAGCTAGCCTCACGACGATCGGGTCTTGAAGATCATCTCGCCGGCGACGTAACCGAGGACGCCGCCGCCGAGCCACACGATCCAGCGAAAACGCTCCATCAATCGCGCCAGCACCCCACTGCCCCAGACGACGAGAGGGATCGAAAGGGCAAGACCGAAGATCACCAGCTTCAAGTCCCTCGCCCGACGCCGCGGAAATCGCGATGACATTGTCCAGACTCATCACCACATCCGCGAGGATGATGATCCCGATCGCCTCGCGCAACGACGTGCCGGGCTTTCACTTCCACCTCTTCGATTTGCGGCCGCACAAGCCGCAGCGCGATCCAGATGAGCGCCAGCCCTCCGACGAGTTGCAACAGCGGGATTTCCAGCAACCAGGAGACGATCATCATGAATCCGATGCGGAGGGCGACCGCACCGAACGTGCCCCACATGCGTCCCCAGAATTGCTGCTTCGGTGGCAACCGGCGCACGGCCAGGGCAATGACAAGCGCGTTGTCGCCGGCGAGCGTGAGATCGATCAGGACGATGCCGAGCCAGCGCGCCCAGAATTCAGGATTGGTAGAGGATAGCTTCATCGAGACGAAATCGCGGCACAGCTGCAGGCGGACCGCGGGACTGAACTCCTCAACGCCGTGTCCGCCCGGCCCAGCGCGCGAGCGATTCCTCGTGAAAATGCCGCGCTCGCCGCAAGGCGCCGGAGCAGGCCGTAGCGCGGGCTGAAGAGGTAGGCGGCGAAGAAGATCGCCCGAGCACGAGGACGATGCACGCGCCGGAGGGGAGGTTCAGCCGATAGGAGAGGAGCAGGCCCGCGCAGGAGCCGAACATGCCGATGAATCCGCCGCCCCACAGCATCGCGGGATAGGAATCGCAGAGCAGATAGACCGTCGCCGCCGGCGCGATGAGCAGGCCGAGCAGCAGGATGACGCCGACGGCCTGGAGCGAAGCGATCATCGTGAGCACGAGCACGATCATGAGGAGGAAATTGACGCAGATTCACGCGGACGCCCTGGCTCGCGGCGACCGTGGGATCGAAAAGCGTGAGGAGCAACGGCCGCTGCAGCGCGGCGAGCAGCGGGACGACCGACGAGGCTGATGCCGTAGATCAGTCCACAGGTCGGTGTTCGGAAAGGCCGAGGATGTTTCCGAAAAGATAGTGCATGAGCGAGACGCGCACTTTCACGAAGCTGATGAGCAGGACCAGGCCGACCGAAAAGGCGACGGTGTAGAGAATGCCGAGCGCGGTGTCCTCCTTCAGCCGCGAGCTGCGCGCGAGCAGTTGCGCGCCGAGCGCGACGAACAGCGCGGCGACGAGCGCGCCGAGAAAAAGCCCCGCCGGCGCGAGGCCGAAAATCATCACGCCGACCGCCAGCCCCGGCAGCAGCGAGTGCGAAAGCGAGTCGGCCATCAGCGCCAGCCGGCGCAGCACGACGAACGCGCCGAGGAAGCCATTGGTGAAGCCGATGAGCGCGCCGCCGACGAAGACGCGGCGCATGAATTCGTGCTGAAAGGGTTCAGTCAGCCAGTTCATGCGTGATGATGCGCGTGAGTGCTCAGGTCCGGCGAAGGTCGCGTGTGCCGTAGGTCTTGCGGATGTTCGCTTCGGTGAAGACTTCGTCGGTCGCGCCCGCGGCGATGAGCTCGCCATTGAGCAGCAGCGACGTGGTCGAAAAGTCTCGCGCACGGTCGGCGAGGTCGTGGTGCGAGGCGATGATCAGCTTCCCCTGATCGCGCAGCTCGCGGAGCAGCTGCTTGAGGTTGTCCTGCGTCGGCTTGTCGAGGCCGGTGAAAGGCTCATCGAGCAGGAAGACGTGCGCCTGCTGCGCCAGCGCGCGGGCGAGAAAGGCGCGCTGCTGCTGCCCGCCGGAAAGCGCGCTGATCTGCCGCTGCTCGAGCGGCTTCGAGCTGCATCGCGGCGATCGCTTCATCCACCGCCGCTGTCGTCCTCGTCGCCAAAGCGCCGCCACCAGCCGAGCCGCAGGAAGCGGCCCATCTCCACGAGCCCGCGCACCGTCGTGGGAAAGTCCCAGTCGATCTGCTCGCGCTGCGGCAGGTAGGCAAAATCGCGCGTCGCGCCGCGCACCGCGTGCCCGTGAAAGCTGATGTCGCCGGTCTCGCGCGGGAGCAGGCCGGCGAGCGCCTTGAGCAGCGTGGATTTGCCCGCGCCATTCGGCCCGAGCAGCGCGACGCATTGCCCGCAGCGCACTTCGAAGCCGATGTGATGCAGCGCCGGGATGCGATTGTAGCTCACCGTGAGGTCGCTGACGGAAAGTTCGTGGGCGTGCATCGACGTCAATTTCAATCCGCGAAGCATGCGCGCATGCGCGGCGAAGAAGCTGACCTCATGGCTTTCACGGAAACGTCACGACCTCGTCTATCTCGCCTGTTCCCCAAATCGTCTTCACATGCTCGACGCCCCGCGGTTCGGTCAGGCGCACCCGCACCGCTGAGGGTTTTCCCGCCAGCCATTTGCATTTCACTTCCAAATCGATGCCCTCCTTTGGATAAGGAATCGCCAGCGTCCGCTCCACCATTCCTTTCGGCGCGGGGTCAATCCAGACCTCGTTGCCGAGATGCATGACTTTCAAATCGGTGGCGGGAGCGCTGAAAGTCAGTTGCAAACGAATGTCGCTGCGCGTTGGTGAAATCGGCGCACTTTCCGGGAGGGCCAGTCGTGCTTCCGCGTGCGTGAGCCGCCAGAGCGGCCAAGCCAGAAACAACAACACGACGAACGCGACCAAGGCGCGGAGGAGTGGTGAGCCGCGCATTATTTCAGGGCGTTCACGATGGTCGAAACATTGTGCCGCATCATCCCATCGAAGGTCGCGCCGTCACCTTCGCCGAGTCCATCGGCATACAGTTCGCCCCCGAGTTTTGCGCCGGTTTCCCGCGTGATCTCCTGAAGGACTTTCGGATTTTCGATGCTCTCCGGGAAGATTGCTTTCACGTGTTCCGCTTTGATCCGGGCAATGATGCTCGCGACTTTTTTCGACGACGGTTGGTCCGCACTCGAAACGCCTTCGATCGCGTAAATCGTGAACCCATTCTCGCGCGCGAAATATTGAAACGCGTCGTGCGAGGTGACCAGTTTGCGCTGATCCCGCGGCAATTTTGCGACCGCACTTTTTACCCACTTCTCCAATGCATTCAGCTTGGACAGATACTTCCCGCCGTTCTCGGAAAATGCCGGACGGTCTTCGGGGCTGAGTTTGATCAGTTCATCGCGGACGATTTCCGTCGCCTTTTTCACGCACTCCATGGAGTGCCACCAGTGGGGATCATCGACCGCGGCGCCGCTGCCGTTCTCGGCTTTCATCGACAGTAAGGCAAAGCCGTTTCCGACCTCCACCAGGCGCGCTTTAACGCCAATACTCTGCTTGAGTTTTCCAACGTAGCCCTCGACATGCTTGGCGGAAAGCAGGATCAATTGCGCGTCGTTGACGATCTTCAAATCCGCCGGTTTGGGCTCGTATTCATGCGGATCGACACCCGGCTTCACATGCCCTGTGACTTCCACGCGATCCCCGCCGACTTGCTCGGCGATTTCGGTGAGAATGGTCGAAAACGAGGAGATGCGAATCTTCTCCGCCCCGCGCGCTGAGAGCGTCGCGAGCATCAAGGTAAGCAGCAAAAACAGCGCGGCTTTCATACCCGGGACGTTGCGCCGGGATTTCTCAGATGCAAGCAAATTGCATCTTGAAAGCGCAGATCAGGGTGCCGGCTTCGCTTGCAAACACTCCGCGAGCGGGCAGCCTTTCAAACCACGCACGCCTTCTGCGACGCACGCAGCATTGAGTCGCGCGCCCGCCGGAGTGGTGTGCGTGTGATCGCCTGCGGTGAAATATTCCGCTTGCACGCGATCCATGCCATCGGTCTCGTAGTGCGCGGCGATGATTTCATTGAGATCGATGAAATGCGCACCGCCCGCGCTAGCAGCTTCGCGGGCCCATTTCCCGTAGTCGTTTGCAGCACGCGGGACCTTCGATCCGACCCAGATATTGCGGGGAATCGGCGAGCAGACGATGACCGTGGCTCCCTTGGCTTTTGCGTCGCGAATGTACCTCCCGCAGGTAGCCCCCGTAGCTGCGAACCGTCTCGGGGAAGCTGGTTTCCTTCATCACAATCTCCCGCGTCTCATCCCCGCTACCTTTGAGCGAAGCGCGAGCTTTGCCCTCATCGATCGGCCCACCATCATTGTGGCCGAACTGCATCATCACGAAATCGCCGGGTTGAACTTCCGCGACGACTTTCGCCCACAAACCCTCGCGCAGAAAGGAGCGGCTGCTGCGTCCGCCAAGCGCGCGATTCTCGACACGAATCCTTTGCCCATCAAATTCCGAGGCCAGTGCCGCGCCCCAGCCCTGCAAGCCGCCTGTGGAGTTTTTCACCGTCGAATCGCCGATCAGAAAAAGCGTCGGCAGACGCTTCACATTCACGGCTGGCGGTTCGCCGCGAGCCGCGAGGACCAGGGTCAGCAGCAGGAGCAGAGCACGCATCACACCGCGCAGCGGGGGCTGCGTCCAAAGCGCCGCCCGCGGAATGCGACGAGTCCGAGCAGGCTGAGCATGCTGATCAAAGTGGTCGGCTCAGGCACAGGAACAATCTCGAATTGATTCGCCCCGACCGGAATTTGTGAGGCGCCGAGCGTGAAGTTATCAAATTTCACCTGGCCGAGATATGCGCTCATGTCCGAGCCGAAGATAAGCCGGTCGGTGCCGTTGCCGCTCGGATTGCCGGACCAGTTGCTGATCGTGAGGATCGTGCCGTTGGCAAACGTGCTCGCCGGCGCGCCGGCGAGGCCGAATACAAGCGTGCTTGCGCCGACGCCGAAGTCGATCGTCGAGGAGATGTCCAGAGTTAGCGCGCCGACGGTTTCACTGAGACCGCCGGTGTTGAACCGTCCGCTCGTGCCGCTTGAGGTTTCGCCGAGAAAGACACCGGCGTTGTCGTTGATTCGATCGCCCGCGGAGCCGCTCAGCAGCAGGGTGCCGCCGTTGTTCACGGCGACCACAGCCGTGTCACGGAGCGAGCCGGCGATGCTCGCGTTCAAAGTACCGGCAGAGACGACGGTCGGTCCTGTAAAGGAGTTCACCGCCGCGAGCAGCAGTTCGCCGCCGCCGAGTTTTTTCAACCCGCCATCCGCGTCCGGCAGTTCCGGCGCATGCAGGAGCGGCTGGCTGATCGTCACGGAAAAACCGCCATCGTTGATGATCGCGCCCCCGGCGCGCACATTCGCCGCCGTGAGTCCGCCGAGGAAAGTGCCGGTCGAAGCGGTGGCTTTGAGCGTGCCGCCGTTGAAGTTAAAATTGCCCGTGCCGCTGGTGTGCGTAATCGAGGGCACCACCAAAAGCGCGTTGCTCCCGGGCCCATTTCCCAGCGTGTATTCGAAAGTCCCGGCACTCGTCGCGGCTGCGCCGATTTTGAGCGATCCCGTGCCGCCGACCATCGTCCCGGCTGCGTCGCTGTAGAAGGTCACCGTGCCGCCGTTTTGATTGAATATACCGCTGGCGGCGGCGTTGTTCGCGCCGAGGGCGATGTTGCCGCTGTTCAGGATATTGATCGCGGAAGTCGAGCCGCTCATGTTCACCAGCCCGCTCGTCCCGGCGAAGTTGCCGACTTCCATCTGCGCCCCGCCGGCGCTGTTCACATTCAGAATGCCGCCGGTTTGCGTGAAGATCCCGCTGGCACTGGTCGTCGCCGCAGCACTGCCGGAGCCCAGGGAAAACCACTGCGCCGAATTGATCGTGCCCGCGCTCTGAGTCACGGACCCGTTCGGATTCCCGGCGACATTGTTGGCCGAGTTGCCACCTGCGATCACCCGCGCCGCATTCACCGTCCCGCCGCTCACGTTCAAAATTCCGCTCAGCCCGGTCGCCGTGGCGATTTGAATGTCCGCACCGACGGTGCCGAGCGTGCCGCCACTCACTCCGAGCGTCCCGCCGTTGACGATCGTAGTGCCCGTGTAGGTGTTCACGCCGGCCATGGTCAGGATTCCCGTTCCGATTTTGGTCAGGGCCGAATTTCCGACGATGGCGCCTTGGAAGGTCGTGGACGCGACGTTTTTGGATCCGATCGAATAGGTCGCCATTCCTGAAGCCGCGCCCGTATTGGTGGCCCCGCCACCCAGAACGCCCGTCGCGCCCGTACTGGTCAGGGCTCCGATCGAGATCGTGGCGCCCCCGGCTGCCACCACTGGTTGAATGGTCGCTCCATCCACGCCCAGAGTTGTCCCCCCGAATCCCGCCGCAGGAAAAAGCGGTTGGCTCGTGCCGAGCGAGCTGATTCCCAAGCGAACCGTCCCGGAACCAGTGAAATTCAACGCCCCCGAAAAACCCGTGAAGTCGTTCTGCAAATCCGCGCGGCTGACCGTCGTGGTGATCGCCAAGTTCAACGTGCCAGCCCCAGTTACCGCACCGTTCATGCGAAATCGAACCGGGGTTTCGATCGTCCCAGAGTGCCCATTCGCCACCGACATGGCATTGTTGAAAATGAGTGTATTCGCTGTCGAGTAAGCGGCACCCAGGATTCCTCCGTTTTGAAAAACGATGCCGCCAGTGCCGATACCGCCCGTGCCGAAACTCACGTTCGAAGCGAGCGTGAGTTTTCCCCCGTCGACGAGCGTGCCGCCAGAGTAGGAGTTGCCGCCGTTGGTCAGACTCCACGTGCCCGCACCCGCTTTCGTGAGACTGAGCTTGCCGCCATTGGCTCCATCCGAGATCAGGCCAGTCACATTGTTGTTCGCGCTCGTCCCAATGCCCGTGAGCGCGAGCGTGATCGTATTCCCGGTCGCGGCACTTCCGGTCACCGTGCCGCCGATCGAGAGGATCCGTCCGGTGCTGGTGGCGTTCGTGTTGAAATACGCGTTGCCGATCAGGGTAATCGGTGAGTTGACGGAGTCGGTGTGCGTGCTGCCACCGAAGTTTGTTTGAATGAACCCGCCGTTCGACAAAATAAGCGATCCACCAGCAAGCGTGTAGGCGCTGCTATTCCCAGTGAAATCGATACCGAAAATGTTTCGGTTCGAATCCACGGTGATCGCACGCCCGGCGCTGATCACGTTATTAAAGAAAGCGATGTCAGCGCTATTGGTCAGCACGGTGGAACCGGGCGCGGCGGCCGGATTCCAGTTCGCATCGACCGCCCACGCACCGTCGGCGTTCACTGCCCACGAGGCATCCGCCGCCTGCGCCGCTTGGGGTTGCAGAGAAAAAATGGCCGCAAGCGAAAGCACCGCCAGCAATCCCGAAGCGGGCAGCAGCAACGGGCGTTGAGGACAGTGCGTGGCGATGCTCGCCTCTAGGGACCGATGCGACTGCGGAGAGGACGGGACGGCGAGACGAGTGGACATGGTGAAGGGAGGAGTTGGGGAAGGCCTCGGTTGATTCGAGGAGCGTGCGCAGAATCGAACTGGCTGGAGAGAGCGGCAATTACCCCAAACGGGTTACGACCACGTCTTCAGCCACTGGCACGCCCGCGCCCGCACCCTGCCGAACCCAGCTACCGGGGCTGAACCCCGCTGTTGGCCGCGCGGTATTTCATCGCCGCCTCTGTTCGCGAGTGAACATGGAGCTTGTCGTAAATGCGTTTCAAATGGACGCGCACCGTCTCGATGCTGAGGCCGAGCTGATCGGCGATTTCCTTGTTCGCAAGCCCGCGCGTGAGCAACTCCAGAATCTCCGTTTCGCGTTTGGAAAGGCGGACGGCGTCCGGCTCCGGTGCGGCGCTGGCCGGCTGCGGACGATAAAACGCCTCGACCACGCGGCGCGCGATTTCTGCGCTCATCGGCGCACCACCTTCCCGCACATCGAGGATCGCCTGCCGCACCTCCGCTGGCGTGGAACGCTTCAGCAGATAGCCGCACGCACCGGCCTTGAGCGCGTCGAAAATTTTGTCGTGATCGCGATAAACCGTGACCATGACCACGAGCACTTCCGGCAATTCCGCCTTCAAGCGCGCGGTTGTTTCGATCCCTGAAATGCCGGGAAGGTTGATGTCCATCAGCACGACATCGGGCCGAAAAGCCGGCACCTTCAACAGCGCCTCCTCGCCGCTGCGCCACACCCCGCAGCATTGACAATCCGGCGTGCTCTCGACGATGCGCCGCAGGCTCGCGCCCAGGCCCGCATTGTCTTCGACGATCGCGACGGAAGTCATCGCTGAGCGCTGAGCGTTGCCGCCGCCGGAGTCAATGGCAGGGTGAATTCCACTTTCGTGCCGCGGCCTTCCGTGCTCTCGATTTCGCAGCGGCCGCCGACCGCCGCGAGTCGTTGGCGCAAGCTGCGCAAGCCCTCGTCGCGGTCTTTGGGCAGCGCCGAGAAACCGCGACCGTTGTCTTCGATTGCCAGGTGAAGTTGCGCGCCTTCGAGCTTCACGCACAGCCGCACTTCGGTCGCTGCCGAGTGCTTCGCGGCGTTGTTCAGCGCCTCGCGGACGGCAAGGAAAAGACTGTGGCGCGCCGCCGTGTCGAGGGGCAGCGGCGGCAACTCGCGCGGGATGTCGAGCCGCAGTGTGATGCCCGCCGCCTCGAGGAATTCCGCCGCCGAAGCCGCCAGATAATCAACGAGCGAAACGAGTGTGTCGTGCCGCGGATTCATCGCCCACACGATTTCATCGAGCGCGCCGACGAGCGCCTGCGTCTTCACCGCGATCTCCGGCAGCGAAGTCGCGTCCGACGTTTCATCCTCCGCCGCGAGATGGGCGAGCAGCGAAATCTCCGTCAGGCTCGCGCCGAGATCATCGTGCAAATCCTGCGCGATCCGCGCGCGCTCGGTTTCGCGCGCGGTCTGCGCCTTCAGCCGCAGCATCCGTCCGCGCATCCTCGCGCGGGCGATCAACCAGCCGATGCCCGCCGCGAGCGTCATTGCGAAAAGCGCGACACCCGTGCGGAACCACGCCGTCTCCCAGAAATGCGGCAGCACCTCCACCGCGATCACCGCGCCGGTTTTGTTCCAGACGCCGTCGGCGTTCGCCGCCGTCATGTGAAAGCGGAACTGTCCCGGCGGCACCGCTTCGTAACTCATCGCGCGCTGCCCGCCAATGTCGCGCCAACCATCCTCGAGCCCTTCGAGCCAAACCCGAAAACGGACTTTGTCCGGCGCCGAAAAACTCAGCCCCGTGAAGTGAAACTCCAGCCGCGAGCGCCCCGGACCGGTTTGCAACACGCGGCGGTCGGAGGGCGGGTGCCGGCCATTCGCGCTCGCCCGCTCGATCGCCACGCGCGGCGGCTCTGGGTTCCTTTCAAAATTCGTGGGAGTGACCCGCGCCACGCCATCGAGTGTCGGAAACCACAGCTCGCCGTTCTGCGCAGCCCACGCCGCGGGCTGGAAAAAGCCCGTGCATTCGCGCGAGAGCATCCCGTCCGAGCGGTCGAGCCGGATCCAATTCGCAGTCGCTTTCCGGCCGCGCGCGACTTCATCGAGCTCCGCCTTTTCCACGCGGAAAATCCCGCTGAGCGACCCGAGCCACAAAGCGCCCGCGCCACCGTCAAGAACCGCGGTGAGCCGCGACTCCGGTAGCCCCGCATCCGCCGTGAAGCGCGTGAACTTCCCCTCGCGCCAAAGCAACAGCCCTCCGCCAAGCGTCGATATCCAAAGGGATCCATCAGCTTCTGGGAGCAGCGCGGAGACAGGCCGAGGTGGGCTGTCGGCAGGACCGAGCAACTCGAAGCGCGTTTCGTTCTGCCGAAAAATCGTTCCGATATTCGTGCCGATCAAAAGCCGATCTGTGGCATCCAGCGCCAGCGCGGTGATCTCGGGCGTCGTCAGTCCATCGGCGACCCCGAAATGCGTCAACAGGTCGCTTTCCAGCATCGAGAGACCAGTCTCACCGCCGAACCACATTCGCCCGTGCGCATCCTCGACGATCGCGCGCACCTTACTCACGCCATCCGCAGCGGTGAAGGTCGACGCGAAGGCGCCGTCGTCGAAACGGAAAACGCTCCCGCCGGAAGTTGCGGCCCACAGCGCGCCGGTGCGATCCTGGCAGAGCGCGGAAACCGGTCGCGCGGATTTCGCGTCGCCGAGGTCCAAATGAGTGCTGCTTTTCCCCTCGATCCGATCGATCCCGCCGCTGCGCGAACCGATCCACCAGACTCCCGCGCGATCCTGCAAAAGCGCGAGCGCGGTTCGCTCGTGCAGGCCATCTTCCGAGGTCACGACGTCCACGCGGCGATCTAAAATCTGGACGAGTCCGCCGCCGGTGGCAGCCCACACGCTTCCCTCGTGATCCTCCGTCAGCCCGCTGAATCGTCGTGCAAATTTCGGCACGGGCACGACGCGCGACGGCGCGCCTGGTTCGTCCGTCACAACGAGATCGCCATTCTCTGACACGCTCCACAAACGCCCTCGGCGATCGCGCAAATGCAGCGGCGAGCCCTGCGCAAAACTACCGCGCTCGGCGAGACGCTGCACGTCCGCCTGCACCAGCGCCTCGATCTGCGGCGTCCACGTGCCCGGCTGCGCCGCCGCACCGCGCGCCGCGTGCCAGAGGTCCGGCTGCCGCGCGATGAAGGCGCCGCCGCGCTCGTCGCTCACCACATGCAGCACGGGCTGCGCGGGTTTTCCCGGCGCCCCGCCTTCGGCGATGACAGTGGTGAGGTGCCAGCCATCCCATCTCAACAGGCCATTGCCGCTCGTGGAAATCCACACCGTCCCGTCCGGTAGCGCATAGAGCCCGCGCACCGCAAGCCGCGCGAGTGTCGCATCCGGCTCCCCGTCGAAGCCGGTGAAACGCACGCCGTCGAAGCGCACCAAGCCTTCCGCTGTGCCAACCAAAAGATACCCGTCGATGCCCTGCAAAACTGCCCGGACGGTATTGCCCGGGAGACCGTCCTCCGACTGCCAGGTACGCACGAGGAACCGATCCGGCGCGGCTTGGGCGCAAAAATTTGCCACGGCAAAAAATGCGACGGCCCACAGCAAGATGAAGCGTGGCAGCAGCGGGGCGGACATTTTGGAGGGGATTTTCTGGAAGCGCCGACGACGCAACTCTGCTGACCGCAACGTTGGAACTGGGCGGCGGCAATTACCCCGAACGGGTTATCACGGTTTGTTTGGAAACGCGATGGACTCGTCGATGCGTTAACGCGCACCGCCGCCGCCGGGCGCGCGGACGAACCCCTCCGAAATCGTGCCTGACCTCCCCCGCCGCATTGCCAGTCTTCGTGCCCGCCTTCTCTGTGCACTCGCATGCGCGCTCCCGTGCACCGCGGAAGCGCAGACCATCCCCGCGTTTCCCGGCGCGGAGGGCGCGGGCGCGTATGCCAAAGGCGGACGCAACGGCGATGTCTATCACGTCACCAATACCAATCCGAGCGGCGCGGGTTCGCTCGCCTACGGCTTGACCACCGGCGTCCCAAGCGCCGGGCGCACTATCGTTTTCGATGTCAGCGGCTACGCGCACATCAGCGTCACCCTGCGGGTCACCGCCTCGAAAATTACCATCGCCGGGCAGACCGCGCCGGGCGACGGCTTCGGGCTGAAGGATGGGACATTTCTGGTCTCAGGGGACGACATCGTCATTCGGCATCTGCGCTTTCGAAATGGGAACAGCGCCGACTCGATCAACCTCGACAGCGGCTCGCTCAATTCCATTTTCGACCACTGCGACGCCATGTTTTCCAACGACGAAAACATGTCGTCGTTCAAGAGCCCGCCGGAAAATCTGACATTCCAGTGGAGCATGAATGCGTGGGGCCTCGAGTCGCACTCGTGCGGCGGATTGTGGGATCAAAATCACGCGACCTCGCACCACTCGCTCTGGGCGCACAACCACACGCGGAATCCAAAAGCGCGCCCGCTGCTGCTCGACTGGGTCAATAACGTGACTTTCGATTGGGACATCGGCTTCATCCTCGGCGATTCCGAGACCCCCGCGAACTGGAACGCCAATGTTTCCGGCAACTATTTCATCTCCGGTACGCCCAAATCCGTGGCGTTGGAAAAAGGCGGGCTCGACCGAAATGGAGCGGTCAATTTCCACGTCTTTCTCAATCCGAACACGGCAACCTCCGCCCCGTTTCACAATCTCTTCGACGGCAACGCCGACCACGTGCTCAACGGCACGAACAAAGGCTGGGGTATCGTCTCCGGAACGGTGGAGCATCTGACCGCCGGGCTGGTAAACACGGGCATTCCCGTGACGCAAGACGATCCGTTGACGGCCTACAAAAAGATCGTCTCGTCCGTCGGGCCGCTGCGGCTGGACGTCGATCCCGCGAAGCCGCTGCGCGACGAAATTGCGGCCCTCTTAATCACCGAACTCGTCGCGCAAACGCACCACCACGTCAGCAGCGTGGCCGGCACTGGCTTGGGCAATGGCGGATTCGGCACACTCGCCAGCTCTCCCGCGCCGCTCGATACCGACCGCGATGGGATGCCCGATTTTTTCGAAGAGGCGCTGGGCTTCAACAAGACGCTCGACGACCACACCACCCCGATGCCGAGCAGCAACGGTTTTATCACCGGGACGACCTTTTTTCCCGCGAACACCGTGGCCGGCTACACGCGGCTCGAGGAATATCTGCACTTCCTCGCGATCCCGCACGGTACTGTCGCCAAGCGCACCGCGACCGACGGAAGTTCGGGCGACACATTCCTCGATGTCGATCTGCGGAAATTCACCAAAGGCTTCAGCGGTGCCCCGGTTTTCTCGATCCTCGGCACGCCCGCGGGAGGCACGGCGTCCATTCGGCCCGATGGATTCACGGCGCGTTTCGTGCCCACGGTGAACACGCCGGGACGCGGAAAATTCGACTTCAAAGTCGTCGACGGCCCCTCGGCTTGGACACAGACGTGCGCCGTGCTCGTCTCGAATGCAGGAGTACCGCGCGAGCTGCGCTGGAAAGGCGCGAACCCGAATCACCTCTGGGACAACTCGACGTCGAACTGGCGGAAAAATGCCGACGACCCAGCGCTTCCCGGCAACCTCTTCTTCAGCGCCGGCGACAGCGCGCTGCTCGATGACAACGGCTCGAACGCAACCGACATCAGCCTCACCGGCGCACTCTCGCCCGGCGCCATCGCGGTGAATGCGGGGAAAAACTACGGGCTCAGCGGCGCCGGCAGCCTCAGTGGCGCGATGGCGCTGACCAAGTCCGGCGGCGGCACGCTGACGATCAACAACACGGGCGCGAGCAGCTTTAACGGAGGGACGAGTTTGAATGAAGGGACGATTACGCTGGCGAGCACGACCGCGAATGCCACCGGGCTCGGCGCGGGAAAAGTCATGCTCGTCGGCGGCACTTTGAACATGTTCGACAACGGGCAGGCGACGACGAACCACACCACGCTGCCGAATGACCTCGAGGTCGTCGGCACTGCGACGATCAAGACCGCGCAGCGCGGCAGCCTCGGAGGCAACGGCACCGGCGCGGGCACGCTCAATCTCGTTGTGCCGTGGGTGCGGCTCGATTTGAGCGGAAATTGGTCGGCGTTTGCCGGGACCTTGAACGTCTTCGGCGACGCGGACGGCGGCGACTTTCGCGTGAACAACAACGCGACCACGTGGGCGCTCGCGCGCCTGAATCTGGGCGACAAAGTGTGGATGTATTATGCCAGCACAGGCGCGGCCGGCGGGCTGACCGTGCCGATCGGCGAGCTCAACGGACCAACGACGGCAAACCTCCGGGGCGGACCGACCAGCGGCCGTCCAACGACTTTTGAAATCGGCGGGCTGAACACCGACTCGACCTTCCTCGGCACCATCGCCGAGCAAACCGGCTCGGTCGTGAACATCACTAAAACCGGCTCTGGCATCCTGACACTTGGCGGCACCACCAGCTACACTGGCGCGACGCAGGTGAATGCCGGCGCGCTCGTGGTCTCCGGCACGCTCGGCAACTCACCGGTGACGCTCGCCGGTGGCACCATTCTCATCGGCGGCGGCAGCATCGGCAGCACCACGGGCGGTGCAGTGGTGGCGAATGCAGGAGCGATCATTTCGCCGGGCACAGCCCCGTTCACAGGCGCAACGCTCACGCTCGGGAACGCTCTCTCGCTCAACGGCAACACGCTCTACATGGACATGTCCAACTCGCCTACGGGCGTGAACGACAAGATCGTCTTGCGCGGTGGCACCCTCGCCTTCAGCGGCTCCCAATATTTTCAATTTCTGCTCCTCCAGCAGACGCTGGCTGCGGGCACTTACGACCTGATCACCGGCGCTGCGAGCACCACCGGCACTCCGGTTTTCACGCACAATCTCCCAGTCGGCACGCGCCAGACCTTCGATCTCGCGCTCGTCGGAAGTCCACCCGTCGTCCGCCTGACGGTGGGCGGAAACCCCGCGACGCTCACGTGGACCGGCGGGACAAATGCGAGCTGGAACACCACCTCGAACAATTGGTCCGGCGCGACTGCGCCAAATACTTTCGTCGCCAATGATGCCGTCGTTTTCGACGACAATAGCGCGGTCAATGCGGTCACCATTTCGGGCAGCGTCGCGCCCCGCAGCGTGACTTTTAACAACACAACCCGCGCCTATTCTCTCGGCGGCACGGACCAGATTTCAGCCGCGATGATTGGCGCCGGCTCACTCACGAAAAACAACGCGGGCGCGTTGACTTTGACAGGCACGAACACTTTCACCGGCGGCACCACCATCGGCCCCGGCGCGACGATCACCCTCGCCAATGACGACGCGAATATCGGTGGGCTGGGGAGTGGGACGATTTCGCTGAATGGCGGGACGCTCACGATGTATTCGAACCTGTCGAGTTACACCTCTGCCACGTTCGATCTTTACATCCCGCCGGGGCAGACGGGCACTTTCAACACTGACGCGCGCTGTGATCTCTCGGGCAGCGTCTCCGGCGCAGGCACCTTGAATCTCCGTATCCCGTGGGTGCGCACAGCCGTCTTCGGTGACTGGTCGGGCTTCAGCGGGCAGCTCAATATCACGACCGACGAGAGCGCGGAGCCGGGGGACGGTGCGCGCACGTTGAACGGCGACTTCCGCATCGGCCGCGACTACTCGTGGCCCGGCTTGCCGCTCGCGAGCGTGAACCTCGGCAATCGCGTTTGGTTCTACGACATCGGCAACCTGAACAGCGGCGCGGGCACCGCGATTTCGATCGGCGAACTTTCTGGCACTTCACTCTCCGGGCTGCAAGGCGGCGCAATCGGCGGACGCAATTTCACCTACACCATTGGCGCGAAAACCCCGGCGGCCATCGAGGTCATTTTCGCTGGCACCATCTCGGAGCAAAATAGCACCACCTCGACGAGTTTCATCAAAACGGGCGCGGGCATTTGGACGCTGAGCGGCACGTGCGCGTGGAATGGAGGCACCACCGTCGATCAGGGAACGCTGCGCGTCAGCGGCTCGCTCACTGGGGGCTCGACCTTCGAGGTGCTCGACGGCGCGACGCTCGACCTCGTGAACGGCTCCATCACCACGAATGACGTGCAGATTTCCACGAGCGGAAAGCTGACGGGCCGAGGCACGCTGAACGGCGATGTCACCAATCGCGGGCTCATCGATTGTCGCACCGGCGGAACGCTCACCATCACCGGCGATGTCGTGAACAGCGGCATGATGCGGCTCGCGAACGGCACCGCGCTCGTCGTGTCCGCGAGCGGCTCGCTCATCAACAATGGCACCCTCGACCTCCTCACCGGCGCACAGGGTTTGCCCGCGAACTTCGTGAACAACGGCATCGTCATCGACTCGAGCAGCCTCTCGATCACCTCCGCGACGAAAGTCGGCACGACGGTGACCGTGAACGCGCACACGATCGTCGGGCACATGTATCAACTGCAACGCGCCTCTAATCTCGCCTCCGGCGCCTGGTCCGACGTCGGCGGCCCGCAGGCCGGCACTGGAGGGAAGCTCGATTTCACCGACACCGCGGCGACGGGCACGCAGCGCTTTTACCGGCTCAACGTAACTCCTTGAGCTGAAACCGCGAATGCCGCGGATCGACAAAATCCCATCCGCGCTGTCTGCGTCGTCTGCGTTCTAGAGCTCCGCGAGCAACCGCTCGTGGATATTTCCAAAGCCGCCGTTGCTGAAGATCACGACCACATCCCCCGGCTCCGCCAGCCCTCGTAGCCGCGCGATGATTTCGCTCACGCCGGGCTCGTAAAACGCCGGCTTGCCGTTCGCCGCGATGTCATCGACGACGCGCTGCGGATCGAGCCGATTTTCCTCGGGAAGCTGATCGAGTCGCGCGACCTGCGCGAGGATCACGCCGTCCGCTTCGCCGAGCGCCGCAGGCAGCGAATCCTGAAAACACGCGCGCCGCGTGGTGTTCGATCGCGGCTCGAACAAAGCCCACAAACGCCGCCCGGCATACTGATGCCGCATCCCGCGCAGCGTCTGCCCGATCGCTGTCGGATGGTGACCAAAGTCGTCGATGATGGTGATCCCGCGGACTTCTCCGCGCACTTCCTGGCGCCGCATCACACCCTCAAACGCCGCCACTGCTGACTGAATCGCCCCCAGCGGCACGCCGTAGAAATGCGCCGCCGAGATCGCCATCGCAGCGTTCCGCACATTGTATTCGCCCACCAACGGCAGCGAAAACCGCGTTTCCAACAGCGTGAATTCCGAGCCCGTCGCGCTGTAGCTCACCTCGCGAATCTGCCGCGCCGCATTCTCGGAAAATCCGACCTCCACCAGCGCCGCGCGGCAGTCGCGCGCGACCTCGATCGAGTTCGGATCATCGCCGTTGACCAGCACCATCCCCTCGCTCGGCACGATATTTAACAGCCGGCGGAAGCTTAGTTTGATCGCGTCCAGATCGTCGAAAATATCCGCGTGGTCGAACTCGATATTATTCACGATCACCAGTTCTGGCAGGTAGTGGACGAACTTCGAGCGCTTGTCGAAAAACGCCGTGTCATACTCATCGCCCTCGATTACGAAATGACGCGATTCGTGCAGCGAACTCCCCTGCCCCAGATTCCGCGCGATTCCCCCGATCATGTAAGCTGGATCCAGCCCCGCGCTTTTCAATATCCACGCCAGCATGGAGGTCGTCGTCGTTTTCCCATGCGTGCCCGTGACCACCAGATTGTGCCGCCCGCGGAGGAAGAACATCTTCAAGACTTCCGGCAGCGAGAGATAATAGAGCTTCCGATTCAGCACCGCCTCCACCTCCGGATTCCCGCGCGAAATCGCATTCCCCACGACGATCAGGTCCGCCGTCGCCGGCAGGTTCTCCGCCGCGTAACCTTCCGTCAGCGAGATCCCCTGCTCCTCGAGAAACGTGGACATCGGCGGATACACCTTCTCGTCGGAACCGCTCACCACATACCCTTGCGCCCGCATCGCGGCCGCCACCGCCCCCATCGCGGTCCCGCAAATGCCCAGGAAATGAACGTGTCGGATCTCGTGTTTCATAGCGCGGAAAAAAGTCGGCGACGCTATCCCCACCCCGCCCCCGGCGCAATGAAGCTCGGCGAAAAACATCGCCCCCGCTCCCAGCTCCCGCCAGAGTCTGGCCGTTTTTCCCCATGTCCATCCAGATTCCCCTTTCTCCAGAGCAGCCCAGCCGCTGGGATAAATGCATGCTGCCGCTCTACTGGCTCGCCGGGGCGCGCTGGGAGACGCTGCGGGAGTGTCACCCGACGGAGCGGGAGCGGGTGGCGGTGATCGGCTCGACGGTGCTGATTCCGACGGTGATGGCTTTTCTAGGGATGCTCTTTTACGCGAAGAGCCGCTTTGCCGATCCGCCGTGGCTGTCGTGTGTGGGGATCGCAGGGGCGTGGGCGTTTGTGATTTTGAATACCGACCGGATCCTGCTGGCGACGTATCGGCCGTTTCAGCCGTTTCATCGGAAGTTTCTGCAGGTGGTGTTTCGCTTTGTGCTGGCGATGGTGGTGAGCGTGGCGATCGCGTTTCCCTTTTGTCTGGATCAATTCCGCCCGGCGATCCGGCATCGGTATCAGACGGAATTCCAGCAACTGCTGGGGACGCTGCGGGAGGAGGAGAGTACGGTGCGGAAGCAGATCGAGGGGGACTATCGCACGCAGCGGGCGGCGCTGGATGCGCAGCTCCCGGCGCTGCAGGAGGCGATCACGAACCCGGAGGTGTACGCGGATCAGAAGATCGAGGATGAGAAGAAGCGGGTGAGCGAGCCGGATTTCGTGGCGCCGGCGAGTGGCTCGACGCGGACGGTGATCGCACAGATGGAGGCGGCGAAGGAGACGCTGGCGAAGACGAAGACGGATCTGGAGGAGCGCCAGGATTTGCACCGGCGGCTGGTGGAGGCAACGGCGCGGGAGTCGCTGGGGCAGCCAAATGAGTTTTATCCGGAGGTGAAAAAGGCGGGCGACGGGCCGCGGGTGAAGGATTTACAGGCGCGGGATCGGACGACCTTGGCGGATATCCGGCGGCTCGAAGCGGCCGCCGCCGCGCAGACGGAGGCGCTGCTTTCGCTCGACAAGACGTTGGCGACGGCGCGGCTGACGGACCGGAACAATTACCTGGATGCGACGGTGGCGCGCCGCGATGCCTACGTGCAGGAGGCAAAGGAGAAGGAGCGCATTCGCATCGAGCGGCTGGAGCGCCTGAACGCAGATATCGCGCAGGTGGAGGCGGATCACGCGGACGCGCGCAAGCTGCATGCGTCGCGCTACCTGCCGCGGATCGCGCTCTACGAGCGGAAGATGGAAGGCGTGCTCGACCCGATGGAGGAGACGATCGGGCTCTACAAAGTGATTTTCCTGATCGGGCCGGATGCCGACGACGTCGAGAAGCGCGAATACGAGTATCGGTGGATGGCCGGGCTGTTCCCGTTCGTGGTGATTTTTGGGACGCTCTTCACGCTCGATCTGGTGCCGATCCTGGCGAAGATCTTCTCGCGCCCGGGACCTTACGATGTGCTGGTGGAGGAGCGGGAATTCATCGCGCTGGAAAATCTGCGCGCCTTCCGCGGGGAATATGCCCGGCAGTTCCAGCCGCGCGGCGCCTCGAACGGTGAGCACGGCTATGCCAGCGTGGCCTTTGACGGCGACACCGGGATTCTCGTCAAACGCCGTCCGCTGCGCACCGAGATCCCGACCGCCGGTCCCGTCGCCAAAACATGAAACTTCCCCTGCTCCTCGCGTTCCTGCTGCCGCTGCTTTCCCTGGAGGCGCGGGCGCTTTCGCCCAGCGATTTCACGCGCACCGAGGATGTGATTTATGGTCGCAAATACGGTGTGGCGCTCACGCTCGACGTGCTCCAGCCCACAGGGAAGAGCAACGGTCACGGGATCGTCTGGATGGTCAGCGGCGGCTGGTATTCGAGTCACGACTCGGTGAATCCCGGAGGCTACGCGCCGTTTCTCGAGCGCGGCTACACGGTCTTCGCCGTCGTGCATGGGTCGCAGCCGAAGTTCACGATTTCCGAGATTGTGCCGGACATTCACCGAGCGATCCGTTTCATCCGTTTCAACGCCCGGAAGTGGGGCGTGACTCCCGATCATCTCGGCATCGCCGGCGGCAGCGCGGGCGGGCACCTTTCGATCACGATCGGCACGCAGGGCGGACCCGGCGACCCGAACGCGAAAGACCCAATTGACCGCGAAAGCAGCGCGGTGCAGGCAGTCGCGTGCTTTTATCCGCCGACTGATTTCCTGAACTATGGCGCACCCGGCGAGGACGCCGTGGGCGTTGGCACGCTCGAGAAATTCAAGCCCGCCTTTGGCACACGCGCCGATACGCCCGAAGGTCGGCAGAAGCTCGGGCGTGAAGTGTCGCCGATCTATTCCATCACCGCGCATCTGCCGCCGACGCTGATCATCCACGGCGATGCCGACAAACTCGTGCCGATCCAGCAGGCGCAGACGTTTGTCGAGAAGGCGACCGTTGCGGGGGCGAAGGCGAAGCTGATTCCGAAAGCTGGAGCGGCCCACGGTTGGCCGCATCAGGAAGTCGAAACCGCGCTGCTCGCCGACTGGTTCGACGCGCATCTGTTGACGAAGTAGCGACGCTGATCGCGCGCTGGCGCAAAGCCGCGGCCCTCTGTCGGACGTGTGTCCTGTATCGCTCGCCGCCCAGATGCTCACTCCTCGGAGCCCGGAGGGCTGGTGGAAAGTAGCCGGTGGCGTCAGTCACGGGTTTGCTCGTGGAGAGTCCATCAGCCCAAGAGAGGGGACAGCGTTCTGGTTCCGGCGCCCCTCGCGAAACGCGACGGTTATCAACGTCCGTTCGGCTCAGCTCCCGCAGCCTCCAACCCTGCCGCAAAGGGACTGATGCCGGCTGTACGGGTCTCTTCACAACCCAGCTCGGCACCGCGCAAACGGTACCAGCCGAGGCGCTCCCGACAGCAGCGGAAGCGCATCGCGCAGTCTGAACTGCGTCGCTCCAAGCCGCTACTTCTTCTCCGCGCCCGCGAGGTGTGCGGCGTGGTCGTGGGCGGCAGCGGCGGCAGGTGCAGTCGGTGTCGGCGTGGCGTCAGGATGCGCCTGAAGATAGGCTTCGACGTCTTTGGTCACGACGAGCTTGCCGAACATGATGACCCAGTGTCCGGGGAAGGTGCAGACATACTCGTATTCACCCTCCTTCTTCGGCGCGGTGAGCTTCATCGTTTCCTTTTGTCCGGGCTCCAGGAGATGCGACGCGTCGATGACGCGCTTGTCGCCTTTGAGCGGGACATACGGCCGGCCCTGTTTGTCGAGTTGGTCGGGCTTCTGTGTCTGGACGGCTTCTGAGATGGCCTGGCGCGTGCCGGGTTCGGTGAAGACGATGTTGTGCGGCATCAGGTCCACATTTTCGAAGATGACCTCGAAGGGCTTGCCCGCTTCCACGACGAGGCGTGGCGTGTCGTAGCGCATTTGTTCGCGGACGGTTTTGATGACGTAGACATTGACGCCGAGGCTGCGCAGTTCTTTGCGGATGCGCGCCGCATCGGCGGCAGGAAGCAGTGCGGCGACTTCGATGCCGGTCTGCAGCGTCTCGACGAAATCCTGCTTCGTGCGTTGGTCGGCGGGCACGCTCTTGGCCCACGTCAGCACGCTGTCTGCAAGCGCGCCCGCGGCGGCTTTGTCCCATTGATCGCGCGGCAACTGCATGAGTGCGCGGGCCGCGGCGGGCCGATCGATGCCTTTCTGGAGGAAGCCGGCGAGCGTGACCGCATTCGCTTTCGCATTCTCCGCGCCCATCAGAGGAAGCGCGTGAAGCGCCGCGCTGCGGATGCCGCCGGGCGTCTTCGGGTCGGTAAGCAGCCCGGCGAGGAGCGGCTGGAATTTCGCGCGTGCGGCGGGGTCGGGCACGAGTCCGATGGCGGCGATGAGCGCCTGCTTCGCAGGTTCGGCCGCTGCGGCGGTCCACGTCGTCTGCGCGTTGGCATCGGCGATGATCAGCGACGCCCAAGCGGCGCGGCGCACGCTCTCCTGCGCGGCACCTTGCGCGAGGGTGGAGAGCGCGGCGCGACTCTTCGCGAGCGCGGCCGACGGCGTGGCGCCGAGCATTTTACCGAGATCATCGACCTGCGATCCGCCGCCTTTCGCGTCCAGCCGCTGGAGCGCCGCGACAATCTCGCTAACGGCGTCTGTTTTGCGCAGCTTCGCGAGTTCATTCACCATCTTTTCACGCGTCGCCGCGTCGGTGCTTTTGCGCTCGAGACGGGCGATGAAGATGGGCTCGCTGGCCGGCGAGCGGCTCAACTCCGAGTCCGACATCCGCTCGATCAAGGCTGCGAGGATTTGCGGATCGGTCGGCAGTGCCGTCGTGTTTTTCGAAAGCCCCTGCAACTGCTTGAGCGTCTCTTTCAGCGTGTAATCGATGTAGTAATCGGTCGGCTGTTTCAGCACCGTGTAGGCCGCGTCGATCGCCGCAGGCACGTCCTTGTCGTTGAAGAAACTCGCAGCGCGCACGGCCTCGAGGCGCACGCGCATGTGCTCGTCAGCGGCTGCCGTTTTGACGAGCTCGATCGCATTTGGAACGCGATCGCGCCAGTAGGTCAGCACCCGCACGGCTTGCGCACGGGCGCGCGGCTCCGGCGATTTCAGCACTGCGCCGAGGAGATTGAGGTCGACGACATTGTGATATTGATGAACCCAGAGCCCTTCGAGACGATGGTGCTCGTAGCTCTTATCCGCCTTGTCGAGCCCCGCTACCCATTGCTTGGTCGCCGGGATTACCTCCCCCGCGGTGTGCTTTCCGAGCTCGATTTTCGCGCGCTCGCGCACGTTGTTCTCGGGCTCTTTCAGAAGATCGAGCAGCGCTGAAACCGGCTGCCCGTCAATCTTCGCGGGCTTCAGGAGGGGCATTCCCTCAAAGCTCAGCCGATAGATGCGGCCGTGATCCTGCTCCCGATTCGGGTCGCGCAGATGATGCTGGAGATGGCCGATGAGCGGCTTGTGCCAGTCCATGAAATAGAGCGAACCATCAGGCGCCACCGAGATGCCGGAGGGGCGAAAGTTCGGGTCGTCCGAAGTGATCAAATGCTCGAGCGTCTCGCCCTTCAGCGCGGAACCTTCATCGCTCAACTTCGCGCGAAAAATGCCCTGGATGCTGATGACATTGCAGTTCAGGAAATTCTCCTGGTATTCCGCCGGCCACGCGCGACTCGACAAAATATTCGTGCCGGGGCTGGGGCGCGACGGACGGTTCCAGAACTGATTCATGCTCGGGTGCGTGCCCGGGAAATCAATGTGTCCGCTGAACGCCGGCCCGAAGTAGTTCGAATTGCCGGTCGCATCGGTCATCAGATCGTTGCCCCAGTAATCGAACACTTTGCCGTGCGGATTCGCGAAGCCGTAGGCCACGTAGCGCTCGAACTTTCCCGTGCGCCCTTCCCAACGATACAGCGCGCCATTCACATTCCGAACCGGTCCCGCAGCCGTCTCGACTTGGGTGCGATGAAAGACTCCATCGCTCAGGTAAATCGCGCCGCCGGGCTCGATCGCCATGGAGTTTGTCTCGTGATGCGAGTCCGCCGCATCGAGGCCATTGAGCAAGCGCTCCTCGATTTCGCCTTTCCCGTCACCATCCTTGTCGCGCAGGAAAAGCAAATCGGGCGACCGCATCACCACCACGCCATCCTTGTAAAATTGGAACCCGGTGGGGCAGTTGAGATCATCGAAGAACGTCGTGCACTTTGTCGCCTTGCCGTCCGGCCCGAGGTCGAGCACCAGCAACTTGTCGCCGTCTTTGCTCGTCGGCGTCCGCTCCGGATAGTTTTTCCACGCGGAAATCCAGAGCCGCCCTTTCGTGTCAAACGCCATTTGCACCGGGCTGACGAGTTCGGGGAATTGCTCCTCGCTCGCCACCAATTCGACCTTCACCCCTTTAGGCACCGTCATGTGTTTGATCGCCTCCTCCGCGCCGAGGAACGTGTAGGAGCCATCAGGATTCGGCCCCGGTTTGTTGGATTTAATCTTCGGCACTTCAGGGATGTTCGAGTCGTCGATCTTCAAGTCCCCGCCCTTCGCAATCGCCCACACCCGCTTTTCCCGGTTCTCGGTCATCACATCCCGCACCGCCAACTCCGGCCAGAGCACCGCGCGGTTATCGATCTTCGGGCCACCTTTCCCGGACTCGTAGCCGATCGTGGAGCGGCCGCCGAAAATGTTGTATTGATCCACCGTCCGATAGCGGCTGAACCACATCTCGTTCTTCTCCTGCACCGCCGCGCGCAGCTTCTCGTCGAGCGCCGGCGGGTTCGCGCCGAACACCGCCTTGTAAATCACCGGCGCGAGCGCCTGATAGCCCTCCATCGTCAGGTGAATGCTGTTGTGCGTCAGCGGCTTCTTCGCGTTTTTGTAAAGCTCCAGCGAGGGCGTGAAAAGATCGACGAACTGCACATCATTCGCTTTCGCCACCTCGGCCATTGCCGCGGTGTAGTTCTGCAGATTCGTATTGTTCTTCTCTGGGTCCGGCATGTTCGGATCGGCCATCTTTTCCTGCGCGATCGGCGAAAAGAGCACCAGCCGCGGCGCCGACTTCCCGTTGTATTTCGCCGCCAGTGTCTCCTTGATGAACTTCTCCATCTCCGTCTTGAACTTCGTGATCCCGTCGTAGCCGCCAAACGACTCGTTGAACCCCCAGAACGCGAACACCACGTCCGCCTGCGCCTTCGTCAGCCACTCCTCCGGCTTCGGCACATCGTCCGAACGCATCCGCGCGGCGACCTCATCCGCCGAAAAACCGAGATTGCGAATCGTGAGATCGCCCTGCGGGAAAGCCTTGTAGATAAACGCCTCCAGCGTCCCGTCGTGCTGCATCCGGTCCGCCAGCGTGTTGCCAATGATCGCGATGTGCTCGCCCTTTTGCAGCGCGACCTTCTCCGGCGCGGCAGCCCAAAGTTGCACGGAAAGCGCGGCAGCGCAGATGACGGAAGTGAGGATGACTGGTTTCATGTGGGGTCGATTCTGAAAATGCTAAAAAAAGGAAATGGGTGCGCTGGCGCGCCGCTACGGGGGCTCTTCTGCGGGGTTGCCGGTTAATTCCCCCGCGCCTCGAGTTCTTTGATTTAAATCGCGAACCCGGGGCTTCGCAGGGGAGTGAACCATGGAGCAACCAGCGGTTTGCCGCTCCGCGTTTCTTCTCTAAACGTCACTACCGCTGGTAGATCGGCAGGAAGTGGTTTTTCACCGCGAGGCTGAGAATCGCCATCGAGGTGGCGTAAACTTTGCCCGCCTCGCGGCCATCGCCGCCGCCCTGCTCCCAAGAGCCGTCGCGGGATTGGAGCGGCAGGAGCGTTTCCGCGACCATTTTCCCGCCGTCCTCCGCGTATTTCCCGCCGCGCTGATACATCCCCTGAGCGTAGTAATAAGTGGTGTAATAGAACCAGCGCTCGTCCGTGCGGAGCTTTTCCTTTGAGAGGCGTTCCGCGGCGCCGAGCGTCTCCGGCGCCTCGTATTCACCGCAGACTTGCAGGGCGAGCAGTCCTTCCGCAGTCGTGGAAAGTTCGCGTCCCTTGTTCTGGTAGCCGAAGCCGCCGGGCACGACTTTGCCGCGCTTTTCGCCTTCGGAATCGTAGAGGCGCTTGATGTATTTCACCGCGTCGTCGATCGATTCTTTCGGCACGTCAATCCCGGCGTTTTTCGCCGCGCGCAGGGCCATCACCTGCCAGACCGTGACCGACATGTCCGACTGCGTGTCGTCGGGCGTGTAGCGCCAACCGCCGCGCGCGTGCTCGCCTTTCGGCACTTTTTGCGCGCGCAAGATGAGCTGGATCGCTTTCCGACATTTGTCGCGAATCAAGTCGTCCTGCTCAGTATCCGCGCCCATCCCGAGCATCTCTGCGAGCATCAGCGTCGTGATCCCATGTCCGTACATCCGCGAGTTATCCTTCTGCCCGAAATACCCATCCGGCTGTTGCGTCTCCGGCCGCGCGATAAACGCGATTCCCCGCTTCATCGCTCTCCCCTCCGGAGTTGGATCGCCGGGCTGATGGCCCAGCGCCGCGAGCGCGAGCACCGAGAGCGAGGTCATCGCGGTTTCATTGCGTCCCTTCAACGAGATCGCCCCCGTCGCCGCGTCTTGCTGCAAAAGCAGAAATTGCCCCGCCCGGAGGAGTGCCTCGTCCACCTTTTCCGCCGCGCTCATCTTATTGGGCAAAAGACTTGCGCCCGCGAGCAAAAGCGCACCGGCAATGCCGCGCGCCCGCGCATAAATCCGGCCCGGAGAAAACCCCGAAGAGACCTCCGGGCATTCGTGACCAAACCCTCCCGCCAGCGCTCTCCCTCGTGTGTGATTCCAGCTGCTCAGGAAGCTCATCACTTTTTCGATTTCTCCGCGATGACCCGATAGTAGGTCTCGATCTGGTTCCGGTATTCGCCGGCAATATTTTCGCGCTGCCCCTGGCTCAATTCTTCGGCGACCTGCTTCGGCAATTTACCCCACTCGCCGGGCTTGATCGCGCCTTTGAGTTCCGCGGTCTGGCCGTAGGCCTGCGCCGTCCCGTCGGCTTTCACGCCGCCCTTGGACTTCACCATCATCTCACTTTTGCCGACCATTCCCGCCGGGTCCTCGGAGCTTTCGCTCCGCTCGGAACGCATCGCCTGCGCCGCGGCTTGCGCCGCTGCGGCCATCGCGGCCTGAGCCTGAGCCATGGCCTGTGCGGCGGCGTCCTGATTTTGCCCGGCCTGCTCACTTTGGGCTTGGCCTTGCGCTGGAGATTGCGCGTTTCCCTGGTCGACTTTGGGCGCGTTCGCTCCTTCACCGGCGTGCAGCGCTTGGTCGAGTGCGTCGAGCGTCCGCGCCATCCAGACTTGCTCCTGCGGGGTCGGCGGCGTCGTCGGAATGTCGGCGAACAACCCCGGGGGCGCGGTCGGCGTGCCCGGCGGTGCGGTCTGCGGGGAACCTCCCGGCGCCTCCATCGGCGGGCTCTGCGATCCTGGCGGTTGCCCAGCTGGAGATTGCGGTGACTGCGAAGTCGGGGTCCCGGCAGTCTGCGCGGGGGCGTCCGGCGCGGCACCATCCGCGGGCGTTTGCGGGCTCGCGGCAGGTGCAGCGGAGTCGGCGGCAGGGGCGTTGGCCGCCGACTTCAATTGCGCCGCCTGGGCCGCGAGCTGCGAGTCAGCCGCATTCACCGCTTGCTGTGCCTGCGCCGGCTGCGCGGCTTTGGCGAGCGCCTGCTGCGCTTGTGGCACTTGCTGCGCGGCCGTCGCCTGCACTTCGGTGCCGAGCTGCTGGAGCATCTCGCCGACGGCATCATTCTGCAGCCGCTCCTCGTGACGACCAGCCCGCGCGACCTGCTCGCCGGCTTGATTCGCGGCCTTTGCGATCTCCGACTGCTGATTCGCGGCAGGTGCGAGCTGCGGATTCTGCGCCGACGCTGGCATCGCTCCATCCGGGGAGTTCGGAGGCGTGTTCGGCGATGTTTGCTGCGCCATTTGCGGGGTCGGCGTGTTCGCCGGCTGCGTGATCGCGGCCACGGCTTGTTGCGCTGCAGCCTCCGCGGCTTTTGCGGCTTGCGCAGCCGTTTTCGCAGCCTCCGCTGCTTCACCGGCTTCTTTCGAAGTCTGTTGATTCTTCGCCTGGGCGTCGCCGTTCTGTTGAGCGGCTGTTTGCTGCGCCGTGGCCTGAGCCTTCGCCGCCTCTCCGGCGGATTGGTTCGCATCTTGAGCTGCTTCAGCCGACTTTTCCGCCGCCGTCTTCGCTGCGTTTGCTGCCTCGTTCGGCTTCGCCATTTGCTGCGCGGTTTGGTTCGCCGCTTGCATCGCCTGCTCGGCGTTTTGTGCGGCAGCGGTAGCCTCAGCCCGGGCCTGCCGCGCCTGCTCCACGGCTGGTTGATTATTGGCTGCTTTCGCTGATTGCACTGCTTCATCCGCGGCTTTCTGGGCGTTCTTCGCTGCCTCGACAGATTGCTTCGCTGCCTCTTGCGCTTTCGCCACCGCCTGTTGCGCGGCCTGTGGCTGCGGGGCCGCATTCGGCTGCGCCTGCGCGGCCAGCTTGGCCAAATCCTGCGCGACTTGATTCTCCTGACGACTCGCCTGATCGAGCTGCTTCTGCGCATCGGTCAGCGCATTTTTGGAAATCTCGCTGAGTTCTTTTTGCATCGCCGGGTTGTTCGTCAGCGCCTTTTCCAACTGCGCCAACATCTCTTCGGGCGACTTCTGCGCGAGTTCCGCCATCTGCTCTGCTTTCGCAAATTGCGCGTCGAGTTGCTCCTTCACCCCGTTCTTTTCCTCCGTCTCGCGCAAGGCCACGCGGCTCTCCTCGGGCTTGCCCTGCTCCACGTTCGCGTAGTGCTCGGCCAATTGATTCAGCGCGTCGGCGAGCTTCTGCTGATGCTCGGTTGCGCCGGTGAGCGCTTCTTTGCGCGCGGTCGGGTCGGGTGCCTGCGCCGCTTCGAGCAGCGCCTGCTCCGCGCGAACTGGCGGTTCTTTCAACATCGCCAGCGCATCGTCCGCATCGCGCGCCCGTTCGCGTCCCTCCTTTTTGGCGACGTCCTGTTGGTTGGCGTCGGCACGCAAGGCGTCTTTGAGCGCGCCTACTTCGCTGTTGAGTTTCTCCTGTTTCGCGAGGGTTTTTTGCGCGTCCGCCTGCGCTTCAGCGGGCTGCTTTTCCGCGACTTTCTGCGCCTCCTCCTGCGTCTCTTTCTTCAGCTCCTCCGTCTCTTTCGCGAGCTGCGCCGCGAGTTCCGAGAGCTTCGGCACCATCTGCGCTAGTTGCTCCCTCGCCTCGTTGATCGGCTTGCGGAAGACCGCCAACGCTTGATTCACCATCGCCGCGATCTTCTCAGTCTGCGCGCGGACCGCCACTGGTTCACGCTGCTGATTGAGCCGCTGCGGCATCTCCTGCGCGACCTGCTGCGTGAAAGGCTGCTGCTGCACCTGCCACAAAATCTTCTGCGCTTCGCCGGTTAATTTTCGCGATTCGTCATCGAGTGCAGCCTTGCCCAGTTCCTCCGGGAGCGCGCGGATTCGCATCTCGAGCCAACTCCAATCGCGCGGCGAAGTGGTGCGCGAGCGGGCGCTGTAAATCTCCCAGCGCTCGGCATTCGCGAGCTGCTTCAGGCCGTCCGCGACCTCGAATAAGTTGTGCCCGCTCTCCAGCACGCGAAAGTTCTTCTCAAGAGTTGCCAGCTTCTCTTTCAAGGCCGCGGCATCGTCGGTCGCCGCGTCGTGCGTCGCTTTCAAGGCCAGCGAAATGGTGCGCACATCATTGACGAAATAGGTGTCTGAATCGAGCCGCGCTTCTTCGGCGTCGCCGTGAGTCTTGAAAGCCTCGCCTCGCTCGTCCCAGCGCCGGGCGCTCAAGCGTGCGGCGACATCCGCGGGCAGTTTGTCGCTCGGCTTTAACTGCTGAAGATCATCGCGCAGCCGATCAAAATTGGCGTAAGTCGGGCCGACTTCTTTCGCCATCTCCGCGACCTTTTGCACCGCCCGGCCTGCCGTTTCGCGCTTGAAATCGAAGAGGCTGCGCGAGGCGTTGGCACAGGCTTGCGCGAGCTGTTTGGTGGGCTCGTTCAGCTTCTGGTCCGGCACACCTGCGGCAATTGCCTTGTCGATGATAGCGCGCGGTTTCTCGATCTCCTTTGCCAGCCGTTTGATCCGGTCCGGAAAGTTGCTTCCGAGATGTTCGCCGGTCGAACTCATCAATTCCTCAAGGCTGCGCGTCTCGGCGATGATCACGCGAATTCGGTTGGAAATCTGCGCCCATTTCTTCGCGTCCGTGCCGCTGTTTTGCGCGAGCGCGGTCAGACGTTCCTGCTCTTTCGACACCGCCGACATGTTTTCCGCGAGCACGTCGAGTTCCTCGGTGCCGACGAGCATTCTGTAGGAATCGTGGAGCGCGCGCACCCGTTGCGAGGCCCGCGAGGTTTGCTCCGCAAACTCCCGCGCTTGATCGCGAGCCATGGGAGCGGTCGGGTCAGCGGCAACCAGATCCAGGGCATCACGGCCGAAGTCCGCGGCGCCCGCATCGGCCCGGGAAAGCAATCGCCCGAGCAGGACGAGATCCGCGCTTTCATGGCCGGGCTCCGCCGCTCGCAGGGTAGTGATGAGTTGGCCCCAAGCAGCCGCGGCTTTGGCGTCGTAGCTCGCGAGCGCGGCTGTGGCCGTCAGCGTCGCAGACTTCCGCTGTGGATCGCTTTCCGGCAGCCGCGCGAACTGATCGCGCGTTTCGTTGCCCTGCTTCTCCAGCGCTTCCGCCGCGGTGCGCATCTCGCCGACCGCCCGCAGCAGCTCCCGCTGCGTCTCGATGCTCGTCATGCGTCGCGACTCGAAGCCCGAGGCCGTGATCGTGATCTGGAGCGAGCGCGATTCCGATTTGTTGCCCTTCAAATCGACCGCCAGCAGTTTCGTCGTCAGCAAATCGCCGGGCTTCACGCCCTGCTCGAACAAATCCCAGCGCCGCTCGACTTCGGTTTTCGCCCCCGGATCCGTGGCCAGCACGACTTCGCGCCACGGGCCTTCATTCACCCGGACCAACTGCGCGACTTTCGCGAGCGACTGATCGTCGGTCGCGGTGCCTTCCAGATCGACGATCTCGTTCGCCGGTAAGATGAGATCCTGTTTCGGCAGTTCGAGCTCCACCTGCGGCACTAGATCCGGCTCCGCGCGGATTTCGTATTCCGGGCTGAACTTGTTCTCGAAGCCGCTATCTGCCGCGACCAGATGCACGCGATACGTGCCCGAGGTTTTCAGCGGGATCTTGCCGACGAGCCGATTGCCCTTCGCCCGCCGTCAGCGGCACGACCGTCTGCGCTCGTCCTTGATCGATGCGAAGTTCGCCCTGCTTGATCTTCTGATTCGTCTCGAGTCGCAGTTCGACTTCGCTGCCCTCGAGCGCGGCGAGATCGCCGTTTTCCTCGGTCACTTTTTTCGGCGCGACGCCGCGAATATTCCGGGAAGGTAAAGTTCTTCTCAAACTGCGCGATGTGCGGCCGCGCCTTGGCATCGAGGCGATACTTGCGCGTGATCGCATCACCGGCGCGGATGCGATATTCGACGTTTTCGCGCGCCACCTGGATGGTGGAGGAAAAGCGATCGCCGTCCGCGGGCGTCATCTGCACAACTTCGCGCCCGCCCGTTTTCGTGAAGATTTCAAGCACGGCCTTGCTCGTCCGTCCGCCGGAAACTCGATCAACAACGGCACCGCGTCGCCGAACGGCACCGTCATTTCCGCCGGCTTCGGCTCGACGATTGCGACTTTGAATTTCGAGACGCGCGCGAAGTTCGCCATCGGCAGCAAGGCGCGCATGAGCAGCGTGCCGAACTGCGTGCCGGTCATCATAAACGCCACGATCATCGCCACGAAAATCACCGCCGCGACACCGAGGTAGCGCCGCACCAAGCCGACGGGCAGCAACCGATCGACATCGACGTTCTCCATGCGCGCCGCGACATCGCTCTGCACGAGCGCGCGGAATTGCTCGGAATCGACGATCTCGCCTTTGCTCGTGCCGAGTTCGACGGCGGAAAGCAGATCCTCGCGCAGCTTCGGTTCAGCGTGCTCGAGCAGGCGCGCGAGCCGGCGCGGACCCGGCGCGTGCACCAGCAACGTGATACAGGAGCGCCATTCCGCGACGATCACCGCGAGGTACGCCGCGGCGCTCAGCGCCCAGCGGACAGCCATCGGGCAGGACAAAAATGAGATCGACGAGCGCGACCATCATCATCGTCGCGAGCAGCATCGCGATCGCGGTGCAGACGCCACGGATGATGATGAGCTTGCGCCGTCGCTGCGCAAAGGCGCGGAGCTTCGAGAGGATCAGCGGGTCGAGTTTGTAGCTCATGGCTTGCGGGGTTTGGTGGGACCCGGGTGGGTCACTGGCATCTGAGAATTCGACAGCGTGATCATAACATTCCCACGCGCTTCCGAATGATCCACTCGACGGTCAGCAGCGCGATGATCGGCAGGAACCACCAGTAGCTCTGCCACAACGGCGTGTCGCTTTCGATCACTTTGCCCTGGCTCAGCGGCGCGAGCAGATCGGCGAGCTGGTCGAGCGTTCTCCTCGCGCAGATATTGGCCGCCGCTCGCGGCGGACATTTGGCGGAGCAGGTCTTCGTTCAGGTTGAGCAGCGTCAGCTCGCCGGTCTCGCGCGGCTCGACTTTGAAGCTCGTGCGCGCCTTGAGTCGCGCTCGGGAATGGCCGCCGACTCGATGCCGACTTCGTAGTCGCCGGGCTCGAGCGCGGCGGTCTTGCCGCGGAAAAGTCCGCCGGCATTGTCGTCGGCGCGCGAGGCGGATGCGTCGCGACTTTCGCACCGTCGCGGTAGAGCACGGCATCGACGCGGCGTTCGTGACCGGGCTTGCCTTCGCCGTCGCGCAGGCGCACGCGGAGGTCGGCGGATTCGCCGGGCCGATAGGTGATCGCACCCGGCGTCGAGCGAGACGAATTTGTCGCGCACGGCGAAGGGCAGCTCGGCGATCCAGTTGGCGATCTGATTCCAGTATTCGGACGTGATGCAGGTCGGCGACTTCGTAGCGCCAGCGCCACGAATCGTCGAAGGCGTGATAAAGCACCTGGCCCGCGCCGAAGGGCCGATAACACGACCGCGGGCACTCTTCTGCCCGGCGACCTCCGCTTCGACCAGCATCTCGGCGCCCGGCAGCGGCGTCGCGCCGGAGAGCCAGTGCGGCGGCAGGAGCGTGCTCCAGAGCTCGGCGTTCTGCGCGCGGTCCGGCAGCGAGCGCGAAGGGGGCGAGCGCGGCGCGCGCTCGGTGAGCGCGAGCTTCGTGATGCCGTCGCGCACGCCGGCGCCTTTCCACTCGACGGGAAAGAGCGGGGCGAGCGGCGTGTCGGCGTATTCCTTGCAGCGCGCCGCGCGCGCCGTCGATGAAGACGATCGCGCCGCCGCGCTTGCGCGACGAAATCGCGGATCCACTGCAGCTCCTCGCCCTTCCAGAGCGCGCGCGGCGACTTCGCCGAAGATGATCAGGTCGTAGGCTGTCGAGCAGCGCCGGATCGGTCGGGAAATTGCCGGGCTTGTCGCCGCGCGCGAAGCCGGTCTCGCCGGCCTCGCGCCGGCGATCACCGGCGTTCACTTCCCACTGCTCGTCGCGCTCGAAGAGATTGCGCAGGTAGCGCGACTCCCAGCGCGGGCGCCCATCGAGGAGCAGGATGCGGCGCTTCTGCGTGACGGCGCGCACGCGCAGACTGCCCGTAGTTGTTGCTCGGCTCGCGGTCGCCTTCGACGCTGCGAAATCGCGACCTTCAGCTCGAGCGGAACGCCGGAAACCTGCACGCCGCTCGCGCTGCGCTTGCAGCCGCTTGCCTTCGACGAGCTCTTTCACCGGGAAATCGAACGGCACCTGCCGCAGCTGCGTGCCCTCGCGTGATCAGCTGCTGCTCCCACAGCATCTTTGTCGCCGTCCTGGATCGTGACGTTGAAAGGCTGCCCGCCGGCATGTCGTCCTTCAGCGTGATCTGGCCGCGCACGCGATCCTCGATAAAAGACGGCGTCGGGCGCCTCGACCTTCACGACGGCGAGATCGCGCGGGCGCGTCTGGCTGCCAAAGCCGACGGTGAAGACGGGCATCGCCGCGCGCGCCGAGAAGCTTCGCGACTTCGATCGGCGAGTCGCCGTCGTTGTGCTGGCCATCGCTGAAGAGGACGACCGCGCCGCGCTGCTCTTTTTCCTGCTCGCCGGTGCCGTGCTTTCACGCCCGTCGCGAGATTGGTCACCTCGCCCGTCGGCTTCGGCAGGGTCGGTCGGCAGCGAGGAGTTTCTCGCGGTCGGTTGCCAGATTTTCTTGGCCTCACCGACGTCGAGGGAAAGCAGTTGCACGTCGTAGGTTTCCGCGAGCTGTTCCGAGCAGTGTGAGGCGAGCCGCCTTCGAGCAGCAGCGACTGGATGCGCTGCGTCCGCGGCATCGCGTCGAACTTCTGCAATGCCGCGCGCAGCGGCGATAGGTCGCCCGCCGCCAGCTTCGTTCGCCGTCTTTTGAAATGCGTTTTCCAGCTCGTCCTGCCAGCGCCGCGCGACCTCGCTGAGCCGCGCCAGATCCTGCGCCGCACGCGTGCGATCATCGATCTTCTTGAACTCGCGTGCCGCGATTTCGCGCGCCGGGTCGCCGAGTTCTTTGGCGAGAGCGTCGGCAGGCGGTCCCCGCTGCTGTCGCCGCTGGTGATCAGGTCGCGCGCGTCGGACGATTTTTGCGGCGAAATCCTGCCGCGATCTTCTTCCAACAGCTGCGTCGTCCGCATTGTCGGCGAGCTTCGTTTTGTCCGACGAGCGCCTGCGCTTCCGCAAGCGCCTCGCCGGCTTTCGGCAAATCCATTTTCAGCGCGTCGGGTGAAAGCAGACCCGAGCGTTGGAGGATCAGGACTTTGCGCCCGACGCTCATCGAGGGATCGGTGAGATCCATGCTGCGCGAGCTATCGACGAAGAGCAGAAGTTTCGAGAGCTGCGCCGATGATTTTGCGGTGATGCAGCACCGGTCCGCTCAGCATCAGAACGATCATCACGACTGCCAGCGCGCGCAGGGTCGGCAGCAGCAGCCGCATCCCCCAAGTCATGAGGCGAACGTCTCGCGCCGATAGAGCAGCCACGCGCTTCCGCCGAGCACAACCGCTCCGAGGCAACCAGCCCACCACGGCCAGTCGCCGACGAATCGCAACGTGGTTTCGACCCGCTCGGAACTCACGACTTCCTCCTCGCGCCGGCGAATTTCTGCTCAAGAATCAGCTCCACAAAAACGAACGCAAGGAGCGCCCACAAAAGCGGCTTCCACAGCTCCTTGCCGAAGCGCCGCGTGCTGATCGAGCGCCTTGTATTCCGCACCGTTGTGCACCACGGCGACACCGTGCGCTTTGGCGAAGTCCGCTATCTCCGACGGGCTCAGTTTTTGCAGGTCCGACTCGCGGCGCGAAGCGTTCACCACGTAATGCAGGGGCGGTCCGCCCGGCGGCGTGAGCGTGTAAAGTCCGGGACGCTGCGTCTTGCCAAACTCGACCACGCCGCGCTCGCCTTTTTTTACGACGGTCACCTCAATCGCGGCACCGTCAGGATTGCGATGATCGACGCTTTTTTCCCGGCATCCGCCGCGGGAAGAAGCGCGACGATCGGTTTGCCCGACATCGAGGTTGCGCGGAGGGATAAATCGTCGACGCGAGATAGACGCGACAGCCGCTGGAGCAGCGGCAGGTAAGTCGGGCGCATCGGCAGGTTGCTCCAGTCCGCATCGAGCGCGGTCGCGCACTGAATCACGCGGCCTTCGCCGAAGGCTGTCTCGACGAGAAACGGATCGCCATTCTCGAGTCGCGCGAGGATCGTCGCGCATCCGTCGCTGCCGGTTTCCTTGAACTTGAACCAGAGCTTGATCGCCGAGTCCGAGAGGTTGCCGTTGCGCGGGTCGTTGAAGAGCTCGAGCGCCGGATTCTCGAAGCGCTGCGAGACGACGGCAAGCGACGGTGCACTCTCCTTCAGATCACCGGCGATCGCTCCGAGGCTCAGCGGGAGCAGGCCCTTTGCCGTCCTTGAACAGCGCGGTATTATACCAGCCCGAGTCGACGCGATTGCCGGCAAAAATGAGCAGGCCGCCGCCGTTTTTCACGAAATCTTCCAGCCCGCGAAGCTGGTCATCGGTAAGCTTGCGGACATTTGCCATGATCACGACCGCTGACTCGGAGAGCCGCTTCGCGATCCAGTTCCTCGGCGCGCATCGACTTTCGTCGAAAGCAGATCGGCCAGTTCGACACGCGCCGCGCTGTACGGCTGCGAGCGCGATCTCCGCGAAGTCCGTTTCGCCCTTCATCGGCTCGACGCTCGGGTCGCCGTTGACGAGCAGCACCGGCACTTTGTCGCGCACCGGGATGCTCGCGAGGAAGCTGTTGTCGGCCTTGAGCGGGTCGGCATCGGCGAAGACTTCGACGACGTGCGAGCCCGGCGTGTCGAAGGCGTGCGTGAAAAGCACCTGCCCTTTTTCGTGCGGCGCGAGCTTCACCTGCGACACGACTTTTCCTTTCCGTCGGCTTTGAAATAGACGCGCAGATCCGGGTAATGTCGCGTCGCCGAAATTGCGCAGGTTCGCGCGAATTTGGATCTTCTGCCCGACCCCGACCATGAGCCGCGAGAAGTCGAGCGACTCGATCGGCGACGTTGTCTTTGACCTCCTGGCCGACGTCGAAAAACGTGATGTGCGGCGCGATCGGGAGCTTCTTCAAGCGGTCGAGCGATCTGGCCGAGCAGCCGCGTCGTCCGTCGCCTCGAAACTGACGCGCTGGAAGTCGGTGAGCACGACGAGCTTGCCGCGCGGACTCGTGCATTTGCCCGAAGATGCCGGCGGCGATAATCGAGCGCAGCCGGGACCGTCGCGGCGCCGTAGCCGGCGCTCAGACTTCGTGAGCGCCTGCGTGATGCGCGCCGGTGTCGTAGGTCGGCTCGATCGAGCAGTGACGCACCGCCTTCGCCCATCAGAACGACCTGCACGTCCGAGCCGCGTTTGAGGTCGTTGATGAGTCGCGTCGGCTTCGTCGCGGGCGAGGGAAAAATTCGAGGTGCCGGCCGCCCGGCCTCCATCGAGTAGCTGTTGTCGAGCAGCAGGACCGTGGAGGTTTTCGCGTCGCCGAGCAGCTTCTGCGCGCCCTGCCAGATCGGCCGCGCCATCGCCAGTGCGAGCAGCAGCGGGATCGCCGCGCGGATCATGAGCAGGATGAGTTGCTCGATGCGGATGCGCCGCTGATTGGTGCGAATGACCGACTCCAGCAAGTGCATCGCGCCCCACTTGCACCACCTCGAAAGCGGCTCTTGTGGAAGAGATGGATGATGATCGGAATCGCCAGCGCAGCGACGCCGCCGAGGAGCGCAAGATTGAGGAAATTCATGCGCGGGCCATCCTTCGGCTGAGATAGGCCGCAAGCGCTTCGGCATACGGCTGGTCGGTCGTGAACGGGACGAGATCGATCTTGTGTCGGCGGCAGCCGCGGGTGAGATCGTCGCGAAATTTTGCCAGGTTCGCGAGATAGGCCTCGCGGAGCAGCACCGGGTCGAGCAGGTGCTTCACGCCGTCTCGTTCGAGGCAGTCGAATTGCGTCCAGCTCTTGAAGGGAAACTCGAGTTCGTCTCGATCCCAGATCTGGAAGATGAGGATCTCGTGATGCGCGTGACGGAAATGCGCGAGCGCTTTCAGCAGCGCAGCCACATCGCCGAAGCAGTCGGAGATCACGATGAGCAAGCCGCGCCGATGAAGCTTCGGCACGAGATCGTGGAAGACGTCGCCGATCTCCGTTTCGCCGCCAGGTTTGCGCCCGCTGCAGCTCGTCGATGAGCACGTGCAGATGACTCACGCGCGAACGCGGCGGGATGTATTTGCGGATCTTCGTGTCGAAGGTCACCAGCCCGACGCTGTCCTGCTGCTGAAGCATCAGATACGTGAGACAGGCAGCCAACCGGGTAGCGTATTCGTATTTGCTCGGGCCGCCGTTTTCGGCCCCGCCGTACTTCATCGATCCGCTGAGATCGAGCAGCAGCGTGGCTCGGAGATTCGTCTCCTCCTCGTACTCGCGGATGTAAAAGCGATCGCTTCGACCGAAAACGCGCCAGTCGATGTGCCGGATTTCGTCGCCCGGGACGTATTGCCGGTGCTGCTTGAATTCGACGCTGAACCCCTTGTGCGGCGAGCGGTGCAGCCCCGAGCAAAAGCCCTCGACCACCTGCCGCGCGAAGAGCTGGAGATTGCTGATCTTCTGCAGATCAGCCGGCGTGAGAAAATCGGAGACGTGAGCCACGGTCCTCAGGCTGAAGCGGGACAACGGTCCGACGTTCGACGTTCTCGCCCGTCATCACAGCGCCTTGGCTTCTCCTCGCGGCACCGCTTCCATCCGCGCGATGATGTCGTCCACGTTGATGCCCTCGGCCTCGGCGTTGAAGGTCGGCGACAATGCGGTGCCGCAGGACCGGGAGCGGCAAGCGCTTCGATGTCGTCGATGGTGACGTGGAAACGGCCTTGCAAGACCGCGCGGCACTTTGCCCGCGAGGACGAGGTTCTGACAGGCGCGCGGACCGGCGCCCCATTCGACGAGTTCTTTGACGAAGGCCGGCGCGTCGCTGCTCGTTCGGCCGCGTGAAGCGCACGAGATCGAGGACGAAATCCATGACGTGCTCCGGCACCGGCACTTTGCGAACGACCTGCTGGAGCTCGATGATCTGGTCGCCGTGAATGACCGGCTGGAGATCCGCGTCGAAGCGTCCCGGTGGTGCGCGCGATGATCTGGCGCTCTTCCTCGCGGCTCGGGATACTCGACTTTCACGAGGAAGATGAAGCGGTCGCGCTGCGCCTCGGGCAGCGGGTACGTGCCTTCCTGCTCGATCGGATTTTGCGTCGCGAGAACGAAGAACGGCTCCTCGAGTTTCAGCGTGTGGCCGCCGATGGTGACCGAGTGTTCCTGCATCGCCTCGAGCAGCGCGGCCTGCGTTTTCGGCGGGGTGCGGTTGATTTCGTCCGCGAGAATCATTTGCGCGAAGATCGGGCCCTTTTGGAAAACGAAGCGCCGATGACCGGTCGTCGGGATCTTCCTGAATGATGTCGGTGCCGGTGATGTCCGCCGGCATGAGGTCGGGCGTGAATTGGATGCGCCGGAACGACAAGATCCATGCAGCGCGAAAGCGAGCGGATCATCGCCGTTTTCGCCAGGCCGGGCACGCCTTCGAGCAGGCAGTGGCCGCCCGCGAGGACGGCGATGAGGAGCTGCTCGATGACGTCGCTGCTGGCCGACGATGAATTTGCCCATCTCCGCGGCGATGCGGTTGAAAGTATTCGACGAGCAGCGCGGCGGCGGCTTTGTCGTCGATCGGCGCGGGGTCGGGGCGGCGGTTTCGGACGGGAGTTCGGAGGATGTGTCGGTGGGCATGGAGTGCGAGGCTGGAAAGGTGCTGGCGGGGCGACGGTGAGACGCGTGGCGCGGTGACGGTGGCGCCACAGAAACAGAAACGCCGTTCGGTATCGAGCCTCGAACGGCGTCAAGATCAGACGAACCTGCACCGGAACGGTTTACGGACGCGAGTCCGACATGGTCGCAATGGACGATTCGCAGCCAGGACGGAGGCGTGCAAACCGTCGGATCGACCACTTCGGCGGCGGCCGGATCCAGCTCGAGCTGTGTCTCGGAAGGCCGCCGAAATTGGCGATCAGGAGTGCGAGACTTCACCGGCGCCACGTCCACCGCCTGCGCCCGGAGTCCGCGTTTGATCGGCGCAAAGCCGTGAAATCCCGGGAGCCTGTCCGCGCTGCCAGAACGATGCGGATGCGTCAGCAGCAAAGGCCGCGCAGGCCGCGCAGCGAGTCGACCCCGATTGCCGCGCGATGCCAGACAGCGGCACCGCGGCGGTGATTGCACGACTCTGCCGCTGCTCGTCGGTCAAGCGCAGACGACCTCGGTCTGCTCCTCCTGCGGCTTCAAAGCCCTCCTCGAGCATCTGCCCGATTTCGATCATCTCGATAGATGTCGTGCCGGCATTCTTCCGAGACCGCGAGCATCGACTCCACGATAGAGCCGCTCTCCGGCTGAAGCTCGTTGAGCGCGTAATCCGTGAGATCTTGATCGCTGATTTTCCCTCTCATTCATGCAACTCCTTTTTCAAATAGATGATTTTCTCGTCCTTCTCGTCGCGCTCCATCTTTCGTGCGCAGGTTGCGCATGGCGGCGTTGAGCAGGAAACCGACGTTGCCGACGCTCAGGCCGGTGATGTCGCTGATTTCCTGATACGAATGGTGATGGTGAAAGCGGAGGCGCACGACCTCGTGCTGATTCTTGGGGAGCTCCTTGACGAGCTCCATCAGGCGCGTCGATGCGCTCTTTGCGCTCCAGTTCCATCGCAGGCGTGAGTCCTTCGCAGCGCTTCTGCTCGAATTCCGTGGCCTCGACGTAGATGTACCGGTCTTCCTTCTTCAGCGACTTCAGCGCGCAGTTGCGGCAAACGGTGAAAAGCCACTGCGAAAGATGCCCCTCGATGGCCTCCTGCTCCTGATTGTGCAGCCGCATGAAGGTCTCCTGGACGATGTCGCGGGCGCGCTCGATTTCGCCGACGATGCTCATCGCATACTGCAAGAGCGGGCGTTCGTAGCGCTCGAGAGCGGTTTGGACCCAGGCGGCTTTGCGTTTTTGTTTTCCGAACATGATGTGTCTAGGGGTTTTGAATCGCGCCGTAGATAACCCAGGTCGTGCTATTTTGCTGAGAAAAAAATGCGGGTCGAATCCGAGGGCGTTCCGGCGCTGGCGAGCGGGTTGCGCTTCATTGCTCGAACGGCCAGCGCGAACTCATTCGAATTGCGTTCCGCGACGGCTTCTCCGGCCTTGACGAACGAACTCGAGCCAGCGGCGCTGCATGAACTGCGGCGAGCGCTCCAGCAGTCCCTTCGCCTTGGCCACTTGGCCGCTCCAATTCCACGCCTCGCCGACGGGATCCTTCGGCGAGTAAACGGTCACCCAATTTTCATCGAGCGCGTTGAAAGCTTTCGTGACGACGAGCCCGCCGCTACCACGCTTCTCCGGCTTGTCGCGAAACGAGCCGATCGCCGCGACCTGCTGCCAGATGTCGAGGCTCACTTCGCTGGCAAGCGCAGCGAGATCTTCGTCACTTACTGTCGGGATCGCCCTGGCCTCGGCCAAAGCCTTCGCTTCAGCAGCCGCGCGGATCGCCGCGAATTTCGGCCAGTAAGCTTTTTGCACCTCCGCCGGCAGTAACCCGAAGGCGACTTTTTGCTCCCCGGTGGTGGTGTGAATGGTGACTTCCGTGGGCTCCGCGATCTGCCCCTCAAGCACGCGGCCATCCGCCAGTCGGATCACGTCTGCATGCACAGCGACGGTTCCGAGGGGGAACATCGTTACGGCAACGAGCGTGTGGAATTTCATGTTGCGGGGACAATCCGGGCGACCGGCTTTTATTTGGCGCTATTGTTTCCGGCTAAAACAGCCATCGTCCGGGAGGGCTGATCAGTACAAGCTTTGCGGGCGATCAGCGTTCTTCTCGACGTGCTTGTCCAAAAGCTGAACGCGCTCAGCGAACGAACTTTTTTTTGAACGAATCAGCCCCGGAACGATCACATCGACGTGCTTGCTTGGAGAACCCGCAACCGGTCTCAAAACGGCATCTAATTTACCGCTCGCTCTCCGATTGAATCCGCTACATTCCGAACCCAGGTTACTCCGACACGGATCCTTTTTTCCCTAAACAAACTGCATGAATCTTCGAACACCGCTCCTGCTCACCGCCATCTACAGCCTCTCTGCCGCCGCGGCGGTCGCGGCGAACAAGTGGGAGGATATGGATTACGGACGCTTCCTTTCAGCGACTTATCTGAATGCCGAGGGCAAGAGCACGCTCGATGACAAGGGCTGCTCGCCGAACAAAGGCATCGCCGTGAAGCTCGGCAAACAGGACGCGGAAGCGACGCTGCTTTTCGACACCGAGCTGCTGCGCATGGCGGGCGGCTGGACGGGCGGTTGGCTCAAGCTGAAAGGCGTCGTCTTCGACGGCGGCCACGGCCCGAACTCCGAGCCCGCGGACGGCGCGAACATCTACTTCCAGACCAATCCCGGCCCCGGCTGGAGCAAAGGCGACGACCTCAAAGACCCGCGCAAACTGCCCGACGGGCCCCGGCGCGGCGAAGGTGCCCTTCGGCCCGCTGCCGAAGGAGTGGGCGAAATATCACGGGCTCTATCTGAGCGGCGACAACGTCGTCTTCGCCTACACCGTCGGCGCCGCGGCGCTGCTCGAAATTGCCGGCGCTCGAGAAGGCCGGCGAGGCAACGTGCTGCTCACGCGGACATTCAACGTCCTCGCGCCCGGCGCCGCCTCAGGCTCGTCGTGGCCGACGGCGGCGGAAGGCTCACGCCGCATCGTCGAAGGCGGACAACGCGATCGCGCCAGCGATGACGCGAAGAACGCCGAACTCGCGCGTGGTCATCGGCGTGATCGGCGCACCCGCCGGTGCGAAGCTCGACGCGAACGGCACGCGCGTCGACGCTCAAGCTCCCGGCTTTCGCAGCGGGCAGACCTTCAAGGTCGTCTATGCCAAAGGCAGCGACGGCCGACGCCGCGAAGCTCGCCGACGCCGATGAAAGGCGCGGCCAAGCCGGTCGACCTCGCAGCCGCTCACCAAAGGCGGCGCGCCGCACTGGCCGGAGACGGTGAAAGCCGAAGGGCACGCTCGGCAACGAGGACGGCGCGTTTCCCTACGTCGTCGATCACCTGACGGCGCCGCTCGACAATCCCTACAAAGTCCAGGATCCGCATCGCCGGCCTCGACTTCTTCAAGGACGGACGCATCGCCTTCTGCACCTGGAGCGGCGACGTGTGGATCGTCACGGGCATCGACGACAAGCTCGAAAAGATCGAGTGGAAGCGCTACGCGACGGGCCTTTTCCAGGCGCTCGGCCTGAAGATCGTGGACGACAAGATCTACGTCCTCGGCCGCGATCAGATCACGCGCCTGCACGACCTGAACAACGACGGCGAGGCCGACTTCTACGAGAACTTCAACAACGACGTGCAGGTCACGCCGGGCTTCCACGAGTTCACCTTCGACCTCCAGACCGACCCGCAGGGCAACTTCTACTTCACCAAAGGCGGCCCGGTGAACCCCGGCGGCCGCGGCTGGGGACCGCTCAGCGATCACAACGGCTGCATGTTCAAAGTCTCGAAGGACGGCTCAGAAATTCGAGGTCTTCGCCACCGGCGTCCGCGCCCCGAACGGCATCGGCGTGGGCCCGAACGGCGAGGTCACCGTCGGCGACAACCAGGGCACCTGGGTGCCCGCCGACTACATTCACTACGTCGAAGCAGGGCGAGTTCATCGGGTGCCCGACCTCTCCCATCACGACCCGCCGCCGACCTCCTACCCGCCGCATCTCTGCTGGATTCCTTACGACGTGGACAACTCGAACGGCGCGCAGGTCTGGGTCACGAGCGACAAATGGGGCCCGCTCAAAGGCCAGCTGCTCTACCTCTCCTACGGCAAATGCTCGCTCTTCAACGTGCTGCAGGAGCACGTCGGCGACGTGCTGCAGGGCGGCGTCGTGAAGTTCCCGCTGAAGTTCGACAGCGGCATCTGCGCGCGCGCTTCAGCCCGATCGACGGCCAGCTCTACGTCGCCGGCCTGCAAAGGCTGGCAGACCAACGGCGCGAAGGACGGCGCGCTCCAGCGCGTGCGCTACACCGGCAAGCCGGCTGACCATGCAGAACTGCACTGCACGTCACCGACAAAGGCATCCACATCGGCTTCACGAACCCGCTCGGATGCAGCATCCGCGGGCGATGTGCAGAATTACTCGCTGCAGGTTCACAACTACCGCTGGAGCTCCGATTACGGTTCGGCGGAATACAAAGTGAGCGACCCGACGCAGAAAGGCCGCGACCCGATCTGACGATCACCGGCGTCAAAGTCAGTGACGACAAAAAGAGCGTCCTGATCGAAGTGCCGGACCTCAAGCCGGTCGATCAGTTCCGGATCAAAATGAACATCAAGGCCGCCGATGGCAGCGAAGTGCCGACCGACGTCGGCGACACGATCAACGTCGTCGCACCGGAATCCAAACCCGGCGTCACTTACACCGCCTCGAAGTAGCCTCCGAGCCGCCAGAAAATCCGAGGGCTGCGTCCGCGAGGACGCAGCCCTTTTTTTGTGGGAGTTCACGGCTCCAAACTCGATCCACGCCCCCGCCACGGATATTCGGATGCCGATGCATCGCGAGAGAACACCCGCGCTTGCGCGCGCCCCCGAGAAGCGGAAATATCTCACTCGAATTATGCGCTTCCTGCTCCCCGTTCTCCTCGCGTTTTCCCTCCCGCTTTTCGCCGAAGAAAACATCGTCAAAAATCCGCCTCTGCCGGTCCTCGCGGCAGCCTCCGGGCAAGGATTGACGCTCACCTTTTCCGCGGGTGGAAAAACCGACACGCGACCTGCGAGACTGGTCTCTCTCTATGTTCCCGCGGGTCAACCGGTCACGCCATTCCTGCCACCGGGCGCGTTCACTGCGAAGTGGACGGGCGAGATCAACTCGCCGCTGCGCGCCGATTGCACGCTGCTCGTCGAAGTCCGCGGGAGCGTGAAAATGTCGTTGAACGGCGCCCCGCTTTTGGAAGGCGCGGGCACGGCCACGGCGCAAGCCATCAGCAAGCCGGTGCAGCTTCAAAAAGGGGCGAATGCCTTCGAGATCGAATTCACGAGCGACGGAAAATCCGATGCAAGTTTGCAGCTCAAATGGTCGTCGAAGGAATTCGCTCCCGAGCCGATGCCGCCGACCGTTTTCTCGCACGCACTCGCCGAGAATGACTTGCGCGAAGGCGAGCGGACTGCGCGAGGGTCGGATGCTTTTCGCGCAGCTCCGCTGCTCAGCGTGTCACGCGGATGCCACGCTCATTCCACCGCGCGGCGAGGGCATGCCGGAGCTGGCGCAGGATGCGCCGGTCTTCGATGAACTCGGCGCGAAATTCAACGAGCCGTGGCTCGCGCATTGGATCAACGATCCGCACGCAATCCGACCGCACTCGCTGATGCCGCACGTCTTCGCGGCGAAGCCCGGCGAGGTCGATCAGCGCGCGGCGGATCTCGCGGCATATCTCGTCTCGCTCGGCGAACCCGCAACGATGCTGCAAGCCCGCGGACGACAGCGCCGGCGGGCGGCGCGCTTTTTGCGAATCTCGGCTGCATCACCTGCCACACGACGCCCGATTTTTCCGGGAAAGATGAGCACGATCGCACGCCGCTCGCGCATGTGAAAGCAAAGTGGCAGCCGACTGCGCTGGTCAATTATTTGAAAGATCCGGCGAAGAATTACGCGTGGACGCACATGCCGAATTTCCGGCTGACCGATGTCGAAGCCACGAGCCTCACCGCCTATTTGCTCGCCAGCGCGACGCAGGATTTCGCGCCCGGACCGAAAGGCGATGCGACTCGCGGCGCGCAGAGTCTGGTGTCGAGCGGATGCCTGAATTGCCACGCTGGCCTGCCACCGACCACACAGCCGACCCTCACGGCGACTCTGAAATCCGGCTGGACGAAAGGCTGTCTCGCGCCTGACGCCTCGGCGCGCGGCACTGCACCTGATTTCAATCTTTCCGCAGAACAACGCGCGGCGCTGGTGGCGTTTGCTGCAACCGGTTTCGGTTCATTGAAACAGGATGCGCCGGTGGAGTTCGCGGAACGGCAGATGAAAAACATGCGCTGCACGTCATGCCACGCCCGCGATGGAGTCGTCAGCACTTGGTCGGACGTGGAAAGCGAAATGGCCGGGCTGCAGGCGGGTGCTCCGGCGCCGGAGGGTGAGGGCGTGCCGGCCGCGGGCGCGGTGGCTCCCATCGCGACCTGGTTCGGCGAAAAGATGCAACCAGCCTACTCGGCGGAATTCATCGCGGGACACCAGAAATACAAGCCGCGTCCGTGGCTCATCGCTCGGATGCCGGGTTTCGCCACGGTGGCGCACGGGATCGCCGATGGGCTCTCGCTCGAGCACGGATTCGCCGCTACAGGCGACCCGGAGAAGCCCGTGGATAAAACGATGGCGGACTTCGGCGAGAAGTTGGTCGGCGAAAATGGCGGCTTCAATTGCACGACCTGTCACGGCATCGGCGAGCGGATGCCGACTGCGGTTTTCGAGGCCCCGGGCATCAATCTCGCGTTCACGCCGGAGCGGATTCGCACCGAATATTTCCACCGCTGGGTGCTGAACCCGTTGCGGATCGATCCCGACACCAAGATGCCAAAATTCGCCGATGACGAAGGCAAGACACCACTGACCGACATCCTCAACGGAGATGCGCACGCGCAGTTTGAGGCGATCCGCCAATACCTACGAACGCAGGCAAAACCGACGAAGTAGCTGTCTGCGCGCGGGTGAGAACGGTGTGCTCGGTCGAATTTCCCGGCGTTCGCGTGGAGTGAATCAACCGTCAGAACAGGGGCTCTGACATCCGCCGCGCGCTAGGGCATCGGCGCGCTGAAGGGAAAGCTGTGCGCGGCGGCGACCGCGCGACAGGTCACTTTTCCCGCCATGATATTGATGCCGCCCACGAGCGAAGGCTGGCGGTGACAGGCCTCGGCGAGACCGTGATCGGCGAGCAGACCGATGTAACGGTGCGTCACATTGACGAGCGCCTGCGTGGCAGTCCGCGAATACGCGCCGGGCATGTTCGCGACGCAGTAATGCGTGATCCCTTCCTCGACGAAAACGGGATCGTGGTGAGTCGTCGGGCGCGTTGTCTCGGCGCAGCCGCCTTGATCGACGGCGATGTCCACGAGCACGCTGCCGGGCCGCATCAGTCGGAGCATTTCGCGCGTGATGAGCTTCGGCGCTTTCGCTCCCGGCACGAGCACCGCGCCGATGAGCAGGTCGACGCCGGGGAGCAACTCCTCGAGATGCAGTTCGTCGGAATACAGCGTGCGGACGCCATGCAGTAGAAGGTCGAGGTGACGCATCCGCTCGAGGTCGATCTCGAGAATCGTGACGTCGGCGCCGCAACCGCTGGCCATCCGCGCGGCATTCACGCCGGCGACACCCCCGCCGAGGACGACCACTTTTCCCGGCAAGACGCCGGGCACGCCGCCGAGCAGAGTGCCGCTGCCGCCCGTGTGTTTCGCGAGAAAATAGCCGCCGACGAGGACAGACATCCGGCCCGCGATTTCACTCATCGGCTCGAGGAGCGGCAGGCGGTGATTGACCTCGACGGTCTCGTAAGCGAGGGCGGTGACGCCGGAGGCCATGAGCGCCTCGGTCAGTTGGCGGTTCGCGGCGAGGTGGAGATAGGTGAAAAGGATCTGGCCGGGGCGAAGCAGCGGATATTCGTCGGGCAACGGCTCCTTCACTTTCACGACAAGCTCGCCGCGGGCAAAAAGCTCGGCGTGGTCGGCAACTACCTCGGCGCCTGCCTTCGCGTAGTCGGCATCGGGAAAGCCCGCGCCCGCGCCCGCACCGGTTTCCACCAGAACTTGATGGCCCCGCTTCGTAAACTGATACGTGGCAGCCGGGGTGAGCGCGACGCGGGATTCCTGGGCTTTGATCTCTTTCGGGACGGAAACAATCATGCCCGAATCTACCTCACTTCCGCGCGCTGCGCATTCCTCCTCAACCTGCAACCGGCGGGTCGTGTGCTCCTTTGGTGAATGGAGATCGCGCTGTGTTTCCTGGCTTCTTGCTGAATCCTCCCTGTCGCGACAAACGACACGCTCGCGTCGCTGGGCGCGGCGCGATATTGGTGGACGATGTCTTCGCCTGAATCACCAGATGCTCCGGCCGTTCCGCCTGACCATCGCGGGCTGCCGTCCATCGCGCCGGACGTGATGGAGGAGGAGCTCGCCGACGAAATGGACAATATCGTGCCGACGCACGGCTACCAGATGCTGCCGATGGTCGGGCTCGGCGGATCGGCCGGCAGCATCCCGGCGTTGCAAGAGTTTTTCAAGGCGATGCCGGCGGAGACGGGATGGTCTTCGTCGTGATCCTGCATCTGTCGCCGGAGCACGAGAGCACGATGGCCGAGATGCTCGAGCCGCTCGACCTCGATGCCGGTGATGCAGGCGAAGGACGGCCAGAAGGTGCAGCCCAATTACGTCTACGTCATCCCGCCGGGCAATTGCTCTCGACGGTCAATGGCCACTGCGGCTGACGGAAATGGAGCCGGGCTCGGGCAAGCGCGTGCCGGTGGACCTGTTCTTTCGCACGCTGGCCGATACGCACGGGCCGCACGCCGCGGCGATCGTCCTCTCCGGGGCGGATGGCGACGGCGCGCTCGGCATCAAGCGGATCAAGGAGCGCGGCGGGCTGACGATCGCGCAGGATCCGGACGAGGCCGAGCACGCCGGCATGCCGCGCATCGGCGATCGACACCGGCATGGTCGACTGGGTGCTGCGCGTCGCGCAGATGCCCGCGCGGCTCGTCGAATATCATCGACAAGCCGGGCGCCTGCAGCTGCCGCCGGAGGAGGGCCCGCAGCCGCCGAGGCGCCGCCGACTCCCGCGAGCGATGGCGAGGCAGCGCTGCGCGATGTGCTGTCATTTCTGCGCACGCGACCGGCCGCGACTTTTCCTACTACAAGCGGGCCACGATCCTGCGGCGCATCTCGCGCCGCATGCAGGTGAACGGCGTCACGACCTGCCGGCGTATCTCGCTTTCCTGCGCACGCACCCCGGCGAGGCGGGCGCGCTGCTCGCAGGATCTGCTGATCTCCGTCACGAATTTCTTTCGCGACCGCGACGCCTTCGAGGCGCTGGAGGCGCGCATCCCGGAGCTCTTCGCCGGCAAGGGCCCCGGCGACGTCGGTGCGCGTCTGGATCGCCGCCTGCGCCACCGGCGAGGAGGCCTATTCGATCGCCATGCTGCTGCTGCGAACACGCCGGCACGCTCGATGACGCCGCCCGCGATCCAGGTCTTCGCGCACCGATCTCGACGAGGAGGTGATCGCCGCGGCGCGCGACGGCGCTCTATCCCGATCACGATCACGGCGGACGTCTCGGAGGAGCGGCTGCGGCGTTTCTTCGTCAAGGAGCACCGCGGCTACCGCGTCGCGGCGCGAGCTGCGCGAGATGGTGCTCTTCGCCGTGCACGATCTGCTGAAGGATGCGCCGTTTTCGCGGCTCGATCTCGTCACCTGCCGCAATCTGCTCATCTACCTGACCCGCGAGGCGCAGCCGCGTGCGTTCGAGATCTTCCACTTCGCGCTGCGCGGCGAAGGGCTGCTCTTCCTCGGCACGTCCGAGACGGTGGATGAGGAGCAGCCCGCTTTTCGACCTGCTCGACAAGAAGCACCGCATCTATGCCAAGCGCGCCAGCCGTGCGCGTCCGCGCTGCCGGTGCCCATCGGGCCGAGCACGCTGCTGCGGGCGCTCGAGGCGCAGCGACCACGCGCAAGGCGGACCCGTTCGTCCACGGGCCGGCTTTCGCGACAGCACTCCGACGCACGATGCGCAGGGCGGGCGAGTGGAGCGAGGCGCGGCGCGTCTCGTGGGAGGAGCTGCACTTCAAGCTGATCGAGCGCTTCGCCCCGCCGTCGCTGATCGTCGATCGCGAGACTACGACATCGTGCACGTCTCGGAGAATGCCGGGCGCTTCCTGCACTTCGGCGGCGGCGAGCCGAGCGTCAACCTGCTCCAGGTCGTGCAACCCGATGCTGCGCGTCGAGCTGCGCGCGGCGCTCTTCCGCGCCGCGCAGACCAACGCGCCCGTCGAGGTCTTCCGCGTGCCGGTCGATACGAACGGAAGCGCTGCAGCCGTGGACATCCGCGTGGCGCCGGCGCAGGAGATCGCGCCCGATTATCTGCTGGTCGTCTTTTCGCTGCGCGAAGACGCGGCGCTCGACCGCGGACGACGCAACCGCGCGCGGAAGCCGAGCCGGCGGTGCGCCATCTGGAGCGCGAGATCGAGCAGATGAAAGCGCGGCTGCGCGACACGGTGGAGCAGTACGAGGCCTCGACCGAGGAGCTGAAGGCGAGCAACGAGGAGCTGCAGGCGATGAACGAGGAGCTGCGCTCCGCGACCGAGGAGCTGGAGACGAGTCGCGAGGAGCTGCAGTCGATCAACGAGGAGCTGACGACGGTCAACCAGGAGCTGAAGAGCAAGGTGGACGAGCTCGGCGCACGCCAACAGCGACCTGCACAACCTGATGGCCGCGACCGCCATCGCCACCGTCTTCCTCGACCGCGAGCTGCGCATCACGCGCTACACGCCGTCCGCCGTCGCGCTCTTCAATCTCATCCCCAGCGACCTCGGCCGTCCGCTCACCGACCTGAAGCACCGGCTCGACTATCCGAGCTCACGGAGGATGCGCAGCACGTCCTCGATACGCTCGTACCGATCGAGCGCGAGGTCCACGACGACGCCGGCCGCTGGTTCCTCGCGCGGCTCCTGCCGTATCGCACGACCGAGGACCGGATCGCCGGTGTGGTGCTCACATTCATTGATGTCAGCAGGCGCAAAGAAGCGGAAGCGGAGCAGCGCAAACTTTCGAGCCAAATCGAAAGACAGGAGCGCCGTTTCAATGCCCTGATCGAATCCGTTTCGGATTTTATCTACGCGTTCGATCTATCCGGGCGCTTCACCTCGGCCAATCGCCCGCTCCTCAACCTGCTACGCCGGCGCTCCGACGAGATCATCGGGAAAAGTTTCCACCAACTCGACTATCCGCCCGACCTCGCCGCGCGGCTTCAGCGCGAAATCCAGCAGGTCATTGAAACCGGTGAACGGGTCCGCGGCATCACTCCCTTCACGACGGCAGAAGGGACGCGCGAGTATGAGTACATTTTCGCTCCGCTCTTTGAATCGGACGGCACCATCAGCGGCGTGACCGGCGTCACGCGCGACATGACCGACCGCAATGCCGCGCAGAACGCGCTCCGGATGAGCGAAGAGCGCATGCGGCTCATCGTCGAAAACGCTCGCGAATACGCGATCTTTTCCACCGATCTCCATCGACGGATCACGAGCTGGAATTCCGGCGCCGAGCGGCTCCTCGGCTTCAGCGAAACAGAAATCCTCGGCCAGACCGCCGACATTATTTTCACGGCTGAAGATCGCGCGAACGGCGCCTGCGAAGCCGAAGCCAGCACCGCCATCGCCCACGGGCGCGCCACCGACGAACGCTGGCACCTGCGCAAAGATCGAACGCGTTTCTGGGGCAGCGGCGTAATGATGTCGATGCACGATGCCGCCGGACAGGCCGTCGGGCTCGTGAAAATTTTCCGCGACCAATCAAAGGAACGCGCTGCCAGCGAGGCGCTTGAGGAAAGCCGGGCGCAGCTCTGGACTGCGCTCCAGGAAAACGAAGCCGCCCGCGCCGAGGCCGAAGCGGCGGGACTCGCCAAGGATCATTTTCTTGCCGTTCTTTCCCACGAACTGCGCACGCCACTCACGCCGGTGCTCATGGCGGTGCAAACATTGAGCCGCCGAACCGATTTACCTGAACCCGTCCGCAGCGCCCTCGAAATGATCCAGCGCAACGTCGAAATCGAGGCGCATTTCATCGACGACATGCTCGATCTCACGCGCCTGGCCAAAGGAAAATTCGAAATCGTCCGCGAGCCCGTCGATCTGCACGAAGCCGTTCGCCGCGCAGTGGAAATCAGCACGCCAGACATCGAGGAAAAAGGCCAGCATCTCCGGCTCGATCTCACCGCGCGACCTCACCATCTCACCGGCGACTCGATGCGGCTCCAGCAGGTATTTTGGAACTTGCTCAAGAATGCCTCGAAATTCACCCCGCAGGATGGCGACATCGAACTCGTCACCCGCAGCGAGGACGGGCGAATCATCGTCGAAGTCACCGACAACGGCATCGGCTTCGAAGGCGAAGCCGCGGCGAAAATCTTCGATGCGTTCGAGCAGGCTGACGAAATGGTCGCGCGCGAATTTGGCGGGCTCGGCCTTGGACTCGCGATCTCGAAGGCGACCGTGGACGCACACGGCGGGGAGCTCACCGCAAAGAGCCTGGGACGTGGAAAAGGTGCCACTTTTACCGTCACGCTTCCGGTCGAGACCTGATCTTGCGATGTCCTCGGAGAAGTTGCCTTACCGGCCTTTCATGCGAAGCACTGACAGCGCGCGGGATCAGCGCATGCGACATTCTCCGAGCATGAGCTCGCTCACCATCAATCCGCCTCCGCTTCGCGTCTTCGTCGTCGAAAATCACGCCGACACCCTGAAGTGGCTCTCGCTTTATCTCGAGCAGTTGGGTCACAACGTCCAGTCCGCCCGCACTCTCAACGACGCGCTCGCTGTCATCCCAAAAGCCGACTGCGATGTACTGATCAGTGACATCGGATTGCCCGATGGAGACGGGTGGGATCTTCTCCGGCGTCTTAGCTTGCCGCACCCCATTTACGCGATTGCGATGAGTGGCTTTGGCATGAGCGCCGACCGCGTGAAGAGTGAAGCCGCGGGTTACCGGCACCACATGCTCAAGCCGTTTCCCCCTGAACAGCTCGACGCAATGCTCGCCGAGGCGGCGAGGGAACTTGCCGACGCCCACTGATTTCTCGAAGCTCTCCCCGCTGCGAAATCCCGCGGCCCCATCCATGCCGCTTCCCCATCCTGTCGCCGAAGAAAATATCGAGACGCTCCAGGAGCAAATTCATGCCCTGAGCGCAGCTCTCGCCGAGCAAGAAGCCCGCTGCATTCGGCTCGAATCCGGCATCCGCGTTGCAGCCGGTCGCGAACAAGAGCGCTTAGCGCAAAAATTGCACGATACAGTCAGCCAGAATCTCAGCGGCATGCACCTCATGGCGGTTGTGATTACCCGAAAATACGCGGAAACCTGTCCCGCTGCCTCCGCCGAAATCGCGGAACTCGGCGAAACCATCCTCACCTCGGCGGAAGAGATGCACTCCCTCATCTGTTCACTCCGCGTCCCACCACCTGAGGGCAACACCGCATCCCCTTGAAATCGGTCGTTTGGAAGGTCAGCCCGGGAGCTTAAACCGCGAGCCACCGCCTGCCGGCAGTGTTTCCTCGACGACGGGATTTTCCAATGAACCGATCGAACTGATCTTCACTGTCACCCGGTCCCCATCCTGTAAAAATCTCGGCGGCGTCCGCGCCATTCCCACGCCGCTCGGCGTACCGGTCAGAATCACCGTTCCTGGCAGCAGCGTCGTGCTGCCACTGAGAAACTCGATCAACGTAGGCACGTCGAAAATCATATCTGCCGTCGAGCTCTCCTGCATCAATTCCCCACTGACAATCGTGCGGATCGTCAGTGCTCCGGGGTTTGGGATCTCGTCGGCCGTCACCAGACACGGTCCCAAAGGACAAAAAGTGTCGAAACTTTTTCCCCGAGACCACTGCGAGCCGCCACCCTCCTTTTGCCAATCGCGAGCGCTCACGTCATTGGCGCAGGTATAGCCAAGCACGTAGTCAAGCGCATCCTCCCGGCGGACATTCTTGCATTCGCGGCCAATCACCACCGCCAACTCACACTCGAAATCAACCTTTCGGCTATCCATCCATCGTGGGAGCACAATCGGATCACCCGGGTTCTGGACTGAACTAATCGCCTTCATAAAAAGAACCGGCCACTCAGGAATAGCCGCGTTCGTTTCAATAGCATGCTGCCGGTAATTCAGACCGACACATAAAAGAGCAACCGGCTCCACCGGAGCCAAAATCTTCACGACCTCGACTACGTCGCCCGTTCGGGCAAAACCCGTAAAAAAATCACCCTCCAAGTGTCGTGCCACGCCGTCCGCGTCCATCTCTGCAAAAGCGGTAGAGCCATCCAACGACTGAAAGCGTAAAATTTTCATTCGGATACTGTGGGGACTTCGGACCATGAATGCGAGTGCTCTCGCAACAGCCGAAATGAAAAAGCCCCGCTCCTTGTTTCCAAGAGAGCGGGGCATAACTCTGGCGACGTCCTACTTTCGCACAACCTATAGATGCACTATCATCGGGGCTGCAGCGTTTCACTTCCGTGTTCGGAATGGGAACGGGTGGGACCACTGCGCTAGGATCACCAGAAGGCTGGCGAATTTGAGATCACGATAGGACTGTGGGGGGATACGTGCATTCTGGGGCAGGTCTGACCTCAAATTCACCAGACTTCTAGCGACTCACTGATTACGGTAGTCGTTGCAGGATTCGACGACTCATCAGAATTCTCAAAGAACATGCTGATTCTCTGACATCTACATACAGGAATAGCTATACAACTTGTACGACTGAGTTTTAAAAGTCATTACTTAACTTCGCCACCTGCCAGAGGTGAAGCAGAAGAGAAGGAAAATGACCAAGCCGAACGGGTTATTAGTACCACTGAGCTGAACACATTACTGCGCTTGCACCCGTGAGCCTATCAACGTGGTGGTCTACCACGACCCTTCAGGGAGAATTCATCTTGGGAGAGGCTTGGCGCTTAGATGCTTTCAGCGCTTATCCTTTCCGAACATAGCTACCCAGCAATGCCGTTGACACGACAACTGGAACACCAGCGGTTCGTCAGACCCGGTCCTCTCGTACTAAGGTCTGAACCCCTCAATTCTCCTGCGCCCACAGCGGATAAGGACCGAACTGTCTCGCGACGTTCTGAACCCAGCTCGCGTACCACTTTAACCGGCGAACAGCCGGACCCTTGGGACCTTCTCCAGCCCCAGGATGTGATGAGCCGACATCGAGGTGCCAAACCGAGTCGTCGATATGAGCTCTTGGACTCGATCAGCCTGTTATCCCTAGCGTACCTTTTGTCCGTTGAGCGATGGCAATTCCACATTCAACCACCGGATCACTTGGACCTGCTTTCGCATCTGCTCGACTTGTAGGTCTCACAGTTAGGCTGGCTTATATCCATGTACTCGTCACCCGATTACCAACCGGGCTGAGCCAACCTTCGTACTCCTCCGTTACTCTTTGGGAGGATACCGCCCCAGTAAAACTGACCGGCTGCCAGTGTCCCTCGCCCAGATAATGGGCTCGAGGTTAGAGTTTCCAGTTTCAAAGGGTGGTGTTTCATTGGCGACTCACTCGACCCCGAAAGGCCGAATTCAAAGTCTCCCACTTACGCTAAGCATTAAAACCGAAAACACAGTAACAGCGTACAGTAAAGGTGCATAGGGTCTTTCCGTCCTGCTGCGGGTAGGCGGCATCTTCACCGCCATTACAACTTCGCTGAGCTCCTCGTTGAGACAGCGGTCAACTCGTTACACGATTCGTGCAGGTCGGAACTTACCCGACAAGGAATTTCGCTACCTTAGGACCGTTATAGTTACGGCCGACATTCACGGGGACTTGGGCTCAAAGCTTCGCCTTGCGGCTAACCTCTTACCGTAATCTTTCCGCATTGGTCACGTGTCACACCCTATACGTCGTCTTACGACTTAGCAGAGTGCTGTGTTTTTGTTAAACAGTCGGTTGACCCATTTCACTGCGACCCGTCATTGCGAGGGCACCCCTTCTTCCGAAGTTACGGGGCTAGATTGCCGAGTTCCTTAACGAGGTTTCACTCACGCGCCTTGGTATACTCTACTCACCCACCTGTGTCGGTTTACGGTACGGGCAACCGTGGGAACACTAAGAAGGTTTTCTTGGCGCACGATTTAAACAATCCGCTTCGGCCGAAGCCTCCCCGTCCCCTTGCGGGACTGGCACTTTCAATCGCCAGCCCCTCTCCACGCACACGTCTCTCTTCGGCTTAACCACAGCCGGTGCAGGAATATTAAACCTGCTTGTCCATCGCCTACGCCCTTCGGCCTCGACTTAGGTCCCGACTAACCCTGGGAGGACGAACCTTCCCCAGGAAACCTTGGGTTTACGGCGGACGGGGATTTCACCCGTCTTATCGCTACTCATGTCTGCATTCTCACTTGTCGGCACTCCACGGTTGCTTTCCCTCCGGCTTCAAGGCGACTGACAACGCTCCCCTACCAATCGCACACGGACGAATCCGTGTGACATTCCAGAGCTTCGGTATACCGCTTATCGCCAATCATTTTCGGCGCGGAAACACTCGATGAGTCAGCTATTACGCACTGTTTAAATGGTGGCTGCCTCTAAGCCAACATCCTCATTGTCTAAGTATCTCCACATCCTTTCCACTGCGCGGTATTTGGGCACCTTAGCTGCTGGTCTGGCATGTTTGCCTCTCGCGCACGAAGCTTATCCCTCACGCACTGACTCCCGTGTTACACTCCGCGGCATTCGGAGTTTGATTGAATTCGGTACCCGGGTATGGGCCCTAGTTCATCCAGTGCTCTACCTCCGCAGATCAGCACACGAGGCTAGCCCTCAAGCTATTTCGGGGAGAACCAGCTATCACCGGGTTTGATTAGTCTTTCGCTCCTACCCACAGCTCATCAGAGGACTTTTCAATGTTCACCTGTTCGGACCTCCACGCCGTGTTACCGACGCTTCATCCTGACCATGGGTAGATCACCTCGGCTTCGGGTCTACTGCCAGCAACTATAATCGCCCATTTCGGACTCGCTTTCGCTTCGCCTCCGCCCCAGAAGGACTTAGGCTTGCCACTGACAATAACTCGCAGACTCATTAAGCAAAAGGCACGCCATCACCGCTTGCGGGCTCTGACACCTTGTAAGCACATGATTTCAGGGACTATTTCACTCCGCTCACAGCGGTTCTTTTCACCTTTCCCTCGCGGTACTTGTTCACTATCGGTCGCCAACGAGTATTTAGCCTTACGCCGTGGTCGGCGCAGATTCACGCGAAGCTTCACTTAGATCGCGTTACTCAGGAACTCCCTAGGCGTGCTCGATTTTCGATTACGGGCCTTTCACCCTCTCTGGAGCGATTTTCCATTCGCTTCATCTAATCGTGCACTGCCACATCGGGGTCCTACAACCCCACCGGCAAGCCGGCGGTTTGGGCTGTTCCGCTTTCGCTCGCCACTACTTACGGAATCGCATTCGCTTTCTTTTCCTCCGGTTACTGAGATGTTTCACTTCACCGGGTATCGCTCTGCACGCACTATGTATTCATCCGCGAGTGACGGAGTATTACCTCCGCCGGGTTACCCCATTCGGAAATGCACGGGTCAAAGCGTATTTGCCGCTCTCCGTGGCTTATCGCAGCTTATCACGTCCTTCATCGCCTGTTGGCACCAAGGCATCCATCATGTGCTCTTTGTAGCTTGATCAATCTGTTCCTCGACGGATCTTGCTTACAGACCGTCGGGAAATTCTGTGATAACTGAAACTCTTCCTGACTCGACCGATCTTGCGACTGCGCCTCAGACTCATTTCAGACTCAGCTCTCAAAAGTTGTATTTTTACTACCCTGTATGTAGATGTCAAAGAACCAGCTTGCGCCGTGAATGGTCGCAGCCGGCTGCAGGTTCGAGCTCTCGGAATGCTGTCTTCCGCTTAGGATCAGTCGCCAAAACTCAAAACGGTCGTCATTGCTTTTGACATCCGCCTCGTCTGTCGCTCAGATGGTGGGCGTGACAGGATTCGAACCTGTGACCCTGCGCTTATCAAGCGCATGCTCTAACCAACTGAGCTACAGGCCCGATGCGGTCCAGTTGGAATCTCGCTCTCTTCCTCGCCAGCCCTCGGTGGAGGCAAGGGGATTCGAACCCCAGACCTATAGCTTGCAAAGCTACCGCTCTACCAACTGAGCTATACCCCCGGTTCGCTGTCCGAGATTCGACTGTTCCCCATTGCTGGCCACGGCTGCATCGGGTAATTGAAGCAAAAACTGAATTGTGCGCTACCGTTTCAAGTCTTCTGAGCCCCGGCCGCTTTCGCTTGCCAGGGCTTGAACGCATGATCGTCTTGCTCCGAAGATCTAGCGCCGACTTAGCGGTCGACCTATCGCACACTCCGAGATCGCGAAGGACTGCAGGCATTTACTCCTTAGAAAGGAGGTGATCCAGCCGCAGGTTCCCCTACGGCTACCTTGTTACGACTTCATCCCAGTTACCGCTCATACCTTAGGACGCTGCCTCCTTGCGGTTAGCGCACGCACTTCGGGTACAAACGACTCCCATGATGTGACGGGCGGTGTGTACAAGGCCCGGGAACGTATTCACGGCGCCGTAGCTGATGCGCCATTACTAGCGATTCCGGCTTCACGCAGGCGAGTTGCAGCCTGCGATCCGAATTGGGCCCAGTTTTCGTGATTTCCTCCACCTCGCGGTCTCGGTTCGTTCTGTACTGAGCATTGTAGTACGTGTGCAGCCCTGGCCGTAAGGGCCATGCTGACTTGACGTCATCCCCACCTTCCTCCCCGTTTCACAGGGCAGTCTGATCAGAGTGCTCGCCTTAAGGCAGGTGGCAACAGATCACAGGGGTTGCGCTCGTTGCGGGACTTAACCCAACATCTCACGACACGAGCTGACGACAGCCATGCAGCACCTGTGCAAATTGTGTATTGCTACACTCGCCGGCTTTCACCGACTTAGAGATGCATGTCAAGCCCAGGTAAGGTTCTTCGCGTTGCATCGAATTAAGCCACATACTCCACCGCTTGTGCGGGCCCCCGTCAATTTCTTTGAGTTTTAATCTTGCGACCGTACTCCCCAGGCGGCACGTTTAACGCGTTAGCTCCGGCACGGAAGGGGTCGAATCCTCCCACACCAAACGTGCACCGTTTACTGCCAGGACTACCGGGGTATCTAATCCCGTTTGCTCCCCTGGCCTTCGTGCCTCAGCGTCAGTAACTGTCCAGAGAACTCGCCTTCGCCACTGGTCTTCCTTACGATCTCTACGCATTTCACTGCTACACCGTAAATTCCAGTCTCCTCTCCAGTACTCTAGCAAGGCAGTATCCAATGCAGTTCCAGGGTTGAGCCCCGGGATTTCACATCAGACTTACCCCGCCGCCTACGCACCCTTTACGCCCAATGAATCCGAACAACGCTTGGGACCTCTGTATTACCGCGGCTGCTGGCACAGAGTTAGCCGTCCCTTCCTCTTCGGCTACTATCAAACTGCACCGCAGTTAACCGGAATGCACTTGTTCACCAATGACAGGAGTTTACAATCCGAAGACCTTCATCCTCCACGCGGCGTCGCTCCTTCAGGGTTTCCCCCATTGAGAAAAATTCTCGACTGCTGCCACCCGTAGGTGTCTGGACCGTGTCTCAGTTCCAGTGTGGCTGGTCGTCCTCTCAGACCAGCTACCCGTCATAGCCTTGGTGAGCCGTTACCCCACCAACTAGCTGATAGGCCGCGGGCCCATCCAGAAGCGGCAGCTTGCCCCAGCTTTAGCGTCGCGCAGAATGTCGTCACTAGCCACATGCGGTATTAATTCGCCTTTCGGCGGGCTATCCCCCACTTCTGGGCAGGTTGCCCACGTGTTACGCACCCTTGCGCCACTGAACCTCCCATGTATTGCTACACAGAAATATCCGTTCGACTTGCATGTCTTATCCACGCCGCCAGCGTTCGTTCTGAGCCAGAATCAAACTCTCCGTAAAAAACGGATCGGATACGGTAAACCGCAGAGCCGAAAGTTTGTGCAGCGACTGCTAAGGTCGCTGCTAAATCTGACCGTTCATACCCACCGCCGCCCGAAAGCGTGGTGGGGTTTGTCCAGTCAATTAATGTTTTGAATTCAAAGACCTGACGTATAACGCACAATTCAATTTTTGCTTACTTTATAGACCGTTCTGAGCTTGCCCCCGTGCACTAGCGGTTTCCCCGGTAGATCACAGGCGTTGCGACAATTCCAGAACCAAACTTTCAAAGATCGCGTCGACGAATTTCCGTACTGCTAGATCGACTTTTCAGCTGAGCGACATATAAGCCGGAGCGAACTCCAACCCAATGCACACGGCCGCAACTTCGATCGTTGCTTGAGGCACGGAAACCGAAGAACAAACTGCTTTTTCAGCAGCCCCTACTTTTCAGCGGGGTTTGGAGACTATTGGTCATTTCCGGAGGGTCAAGCGATTTTCTCAAAATACTTTCAAGAAACTTACTTTCGTCTCCGGAGAACCTTTCGGCCTCCAACCCGCGTTTTTCAGCGGGCGGGCAAGCTAGCGGGCGATCGATTTCCGTCAACCATGAATTTCAAATTTCTTTGATATTCTTAGCTGACAGCTTCGGCGCCGCCACCCCACCTTTCAGCGGGGCGCGCAAAGTAGGGATTGGGCGGCGGAGGTCAACGAAAAAGTGTGAGAATCTTTGCGTTGGTCAGCGAAACTTGGGTTTCACTGGGAGAAGCCGACACCTTTTTGCCTCCTCCTTTGCCCGAGAGGGCGATTATTAAGTTTGGAAAGGCGCTCGCGGATGGATCCGATGGAGTGCTGGTTTCTTGGAAGGGACCGACTGCTTGCGCCGGGGTTGGAACGACGGGCTCTGAATGTAGGTCCGAGACGCCCGAATAGGATCCAATGCAGATCGACCGCCGCCGCGTTTGATCGGCTCCGAGCGGTACGGCTGCAGCTTGCCTTGACTTGGTTTGATCGGACCGTGCGAACGGACCTCCACTGATTTGACGCGAGCGGACCGAGGAGCAGCGAGGCTTCGGTCCTCTTTTAAGGAAGTCTGCGGTCGCCGATATTCGCTACGCCGTTTTTCCACTGCATGGAGCGGCAGAGTGAAGCTGATGAAGAGGATAGCTGCGAAAAATTGGGCGTTCATGGACGAGGAGAAGCGCTGCCTTAGGCAATCCAGCAGGTTCGCGCAATGTCCGTTGTCGAGCGGTCGAGCACCTACCGCAACGCGGATCCTTGGGAAGTGGGGCTAATCTTGGGCGGCGGGCTGGCGGCGGCTGCCGGATGGGCGCGACGCTCGTGTCGGTAATGCCTGGCGAGGGTGCCGGCCAGCAACGCAATCACGATAATGGCGACGAGCGCGATCTCGTGAGCTGTCATCCTCATGGCTGGCGCCTCTCCATTCGCTCGAAGGCGAATTTGCCGCGGATACTTTTCGCGAAATACCGACCTTTCGAGTCCGCTCGCATGAGCTCTAAAAAGACCCGCTCTGGCACCTCGCGATATCGATAGGTGCCGCCGTGGCGGAATTCGATCTCGAGCACGCGAGCGGTTTTCTGGTAGCCAGCTCTCGCGATGAGCGAGGATTCGACGGACAATTTTTCCGGGACCAAATCGCCGCCGTTCGCTGCCGCCGTCAGAAATAACAATCCGCAGATTTGCAAAAATCGGCGGCACTCCAAAACCCGGGACATGTGATGCGAGTAGCGACGATCGCCCGCATGGGCGAGCCAATTCGGGCCGCGGCGCGCGCCTTGCCAAGGCCTCGGACGAGGGGTAAGCAACGCGCCCTCATGTTTTTCCTCACTCCGCGCCACGTGAAGCACGGCCGCGCTTTTCTCAAGGATGCCCGCAAGCTGCTCGCTTACAAACGCGATCTTTGGTCTGACGTCGCGGTCGCCGATTTCGAGTCCGGCATCTCCGCGCTAGAAGCAGCCGTGAAGAGTCGCGAGGTCCGTCGCATCGAGGAATCCGCGCATCGACTCGACACGCTCGCTGGGCAAAATGTGAAGCCGGTCACGGACGCGGGCTGGCGGGAAAATTGCGAGGTTTTCCTCGTCGCCATCGTCATCGCGCTTGGAGTGCGGACGTACTTTTTGCAGCCATTTACGATCCCGACTGGATCGATGCAGCCGACGCTAAACGGACTGATCGGATACAAGACCGAGACGCCGCCGCCGAATCTCGCCGTGCGACTTGTGCACCTTGCGCTTTTTGGCCGGACCTACATCGATGTGGTCGCAAAAACCGATGACGTCATCATCGAGATTCGCGAGGTGAAAAAGTTCGGCCTCCTGACGCGCACCTTGCTGCGAGGAGAGCGCGAAAGCTACATGGTGGATTGCCCGCGCGACACGCTCGAGCGCTACCTGCTCGCGCCGCTGCATCCTTTCAAGGCCGGCGAAATCATCGCGCGTGGCTACTACAACACTGGCGATCATGTCTTCGTGGACAAATTCAGCTACCACTTTTCCGCCCCAGATCGTGGCGACGTTTTCGTCTTCAATACGCAAAACATTCCTACTCGGGAGAACCAGCAGACGCTGATGCAGGGGCCGTCGCAGTATTACATCAAGCGCCTCGCCGGGCTGCCGGGGGACCTGCTGCAAATCCGTCCGCCGGAACTCTTGGTGAATGGCTCGCCCGCAAAAGGCCGTGGCTTTGAGCGCGTGATGTCGGTCAAAAACGGCTACCGCGGTTACTCGAACGAATCGGAAACGCCGCCGGATGCGGGAGGACACTCGATGCGTTTTAGGATGAATCTGCTCGGCTCGCCGGAAGAGACATTTCGGGTGCCGGACAAAAATTATTTCGCGCTCGGCGACAATAGTTTTCACAGCTCAGACAGCCGCGATTGGGGCCGGCGCGGCGGGCTTAGCGAATCCCCGAGCGCGGTGCCGCAGCAGAATATCATGGGTCGCGGAGTGCTGGTCTATTGGCCGTTCACGAGCCATTGGGGCCTCATCCGCTAGGCATCCGACTTGCGCGTCCTCCCCCGTTCTCTACTCTCCGCTCATGGCCCGCCGCGCTAGTTCCCCAGCGCATCCCGCGTGGATGCTCATCGCTGTCGTGTTGCTGATGGCGGCGGTGGCGGGCGGCTATTTCATCTACGGGCGGGTTAGCGATCCGTATCGCACGATGACTCCGCTGCCCGTGCGAGATTACCTCGAAAATTCGAATTCAATGCGCGGCAACACCTACAAAATGGAGGCGACGATCGAGAGTTCGATCGAAGTTTCGCGCAGCGGTGGGAGGCTTTTTTCGGTGAATGTGGTGAGCGAAAACAGCCTCGTGCCGGTGCTCGTGCCGCCGCAGTTCAATCATGTGAACATCGAACGCGGACAGCGTTATTTTTTCAAAATCGAGGTGGGCGAGAAAGGCGTGCTGCGCGCGCAGGATGTCCGGAAATCGTGACGAAAAAATGAACAGCGAAACTCGAATCTTGAAACTCAGATCCCGTGGTTGGCGGGGCTTCACCGCGCTCTTCCTCGGATGTTCGGTTTTTGGTTCCACAGCCTTCGTTCGCGGCCAGGTTCCAGATGCGCCAATGGCTCCGCAACCCGCTCCAGCACCGGCTTCCGCGCCCGCAGCCAAGCCGCAGACGAGCTTTCTCGGTAAGGATTTGCCGATGGTCGATCCGGGCTCCGAGGTTTTCACGTGGGACGGGAAAAACTGGAACGTGAACAACAACCGGATGTTCCAAATGCGGTTCGAAAAGTATCTGAACGCACCCGAGGCGACATCCGAGGAAGACCGGCAATACCAGGCGATCATCAGCGAAATTCTCAACCGCCTCTCGCCCGGCGTGGTCAATCCGGCGAACCTCGACTACGCCTTCCGCCTGCTCCGGCGCGGTTCGAATTACGACATCGACGCACGGCTCTGCGACGCTCTCGCCGATGCGGTCTACACCGTCTGGACCGCGCAGCGACAGCAGCAGCGACTCGGCTCGGCGAATACCGCGATGGATTACGAAATCCAAAAGCTCGAACTAGAGACGCGGGGTCGGGGCGCTGCGGCGCAGCACGCGAAAGAAGCAAAAGCGAAGACGCAGCCGCGCCCCGCCGGCGGCCGGAATCAGCAGGCCCAGCCCGCCCCGGTCGTGCCCTTGGCAGACCAGGCCTCCGACACGAAGGAAGCGGCGCTCGAAACCAGCGACTGGAAAACGCGCCGGCTCACCGAAATGATCGCGCGGCAGAAATCCAACGACTTAAAACGCGAGCTCTCCGAAATCGCGGCGAAGGTCGAATACCAGGCTTTAATTGTGCAGTTCTTTTTGCAGCGGCGGTTCCAGCACGTGCTGATGGCGACGCGATTTTACCGCGCGGTTTTCAACGACGGCGACACGAAGCTCAACCTTGGCAAAGAATCGAAGGACCTCTTCACCAAAACCGCCGGCATGGCACCGACCGTCACCACGCTTGATTCGCTGGCAAATGAAGCCGCGCGGGACGTGCGCGAGGGCATCCGCGCCTTTGAGTTTCTCTTGCAAAACAATGAGCTCGAAAGCGGCACGAAACGACTCGCGGAGGCCTTCGCGGTCGGCGAGTTCATGCCCGAAATTCGCACCATGCCGCGGGCGAAAAAGCGGCAGACGCTGGAATTCGCGCAGAAATCCAACCAGCTGGTGTCCGCGCTCGAAGTGAAGGATTTCACCCTCGCGGAAAAGCTCGTGAAAGAGCTCACGCCCATCGCCAAGGACTTTGACAGCTCAAAGCCGACCGCGCTGATCGAAACCTCCCGCACCGGCGCGCGGCTGCATCTTTCTGCGGCGCGCAATGCTGCGCTCAGCGGCGACAAGGCGACGCTCGAAAAGGAACTCGCTGCCGCCACCGAGCTATGGCCACGAAATCCGGAACTCGCCGATATTTCGCAGAAAATCTTCGACCAAGGCGACGTGCAGCAGCGTTCGGTCAGCGATTTCGATCAACTCCTCGGCCAAAAAAATTACCGGCAGATCTATGACAATGCGGGGCGTTTCATGGCCGCGACTTCGATGTATCCCGACCGCGCCGCGCAGCTTCAAAAAGTGATGGAGGAAATGAAGGTCATCGAAGGCTCCATCATGCGCGCCGATGAGATGTCGCGGCAAAACAACTTCCCCGGCGCGTGGGAGAGCGTGGAAAAAGTCGCGGCACAGTTTCCCGCGGACAGCAAACTCAGCCAGGTGCGCGCCGACCTCACCACGCAGGCGGCGGATTTCGTCCACACCGTCCGCGGCGCGCAGGAGCTCGAGAAAAAGGACCAGATCGGCTCGAGCCTCGCGTGGTTTTTGAAGGCGCAGAAAATGTATCCGGCGAGCGACTTCGCCCGCGACGGGATCGACCGGCTTAAAAAGATCATTTTGCCAGAAAACTGACCCCGGCGAGAATGCCGCGGCTTTTCAGTCTTGTGAGATTTCTTCGCGCTCACTAATTGTCGGGAAATGAATTTGCCCAACGAGGGAGCGTCGTCTGAGAGCGACGACCACACGGGCGGCGAAGGCCGCGCGCCCCGGAAGATCGGCGAATTGCACAAAACCATCACGATGGCGCAGATCGCGAAGGCTGCGGGCGTCTCGCAGGGTGCCATTTCCTCGCTGCTGAACGACCGTGATTACGGCATTCGCGTGAGCGAAAAAACACGCGAGCGGGTCTTCCGTGTCTGTCGCGAGATGGGCTACATCCCCAACGACTTACGCGCGGTTGTCCGCATGTATCCGGAGCTTGGCGAATTTTGCTTGCTCATCTCGAGCAAACGCGAGGGCGGCCTCGCCGATCCGCTCATCGCGCGCATCGCCGGCGCGGCCATGGATACCTCCGGCGACCACCGCCGCAGCCTTACCGTCGGCTGCTACGATGAAGAGGCGGATTATTCGGGGGATCCGGAGCTTTTGCCGCATGCCGTGCGCACCGGAGTCGCGTCGAAATTCGTCCTTTTCGGCGCACCCAATGTCTCGTTGATTCAAGTGCTGGTGCGGCGCGGATGGCCGCTCGTCTCGCTTGGCTACGACGTGCCGCTCCCGGGCGTCCTGAGCCTCGTGCCCGATTACCAGCTCGCCTCAAAACTTGGCGTCGAGCACCTGCTCCACCTCGGGCATCGCAACATCGGCATCGTCTCGGGACCGTTCGGCGCGACCGAGCCTCAGACCATCGAGCTGAACCGCGGCGTGCGCCTTGCCTTTGAGCAATTCGACCTGACGATGGTCGCGCAAAACGTGATTTACGGCGACCTCAGTTTTCAGGCTGGCATCGACGCGTTCACCGCCTTGAAAGAGCGCAAATCACCTCCGACGGCCGTCTTTTGCATGAGCGATGCCGCCGCGGCGGGAGTCGTTGCCGAGGCGCACGCCCGCGGCTGCAAAGTGCCTGAAGACCTCAGCGTAGTCGGTTGCGGAGACGGCGCGCCGACGCATTTCACTTCACCCGCGCTCACCACGGTCCACATTCCCGCTGAAGAACTTGCGGAGCACGCTGTGCGCGAAGTCGATCGCCTCGTGCGCGAAGGCGTTTCCGAGCAGGCGAAAAAGGAAATCTTTGGCGTGCGGCTCGTTGAGCGGCAGTCGTGCGCGCCGGCCAGCGGGCTCTAGGGCGGGACGTCCGCCGGATCAGCCCTTGACGATACTCAGACACGAGACGAAAACCTCCGACCCCAAATGAAACCTCCAGCCATCATCTCCACCGTAGCTACCGGCCTTTGTCTGCTTCTGAGCATCTGGCTCTTTTTCGTCGGCAGTTCGAATCAGAGCCTGCAAGCGGAGATGCAAAAGCAGCAGGACGAACTCGCGACGCAACAGCAGACCGTGCAACTCGCGCAGCAACAGTTGCAGTCGCAGCAGGAGCAGATCAACTCCGGAACGAAGCTCGCCCAGGAAGTCGGACCGGCAGTCCTTCGCGACCTCGGCAGCGCCGCGGTGCAAAACAAGAACGAGGCGATCAAGAAAGTCCTCGCCAAGTATGGCGTGACCGTCAGCGAAAAAGCTCCCGACGCGGCTCCAAAACCCGCCCCCGCCAACCCCTGAATTTCCTCCAAAAATGAGCGACGAATTTGACCCCCCATCCTCAATGAACATCCATCTTCCCATCACCCTCCTCGCCCTAGCGGCCGCCGTCTTTTTCGGCGCGCAGATCGGAGCCGTCAACCGCGGCGGAACGACGATCAAGTGGCAACTCGCGAACATGGACAAGCAGATTACGAATCTGAAAGAGGCGAAAAAGCAGTACGACGATCTGATCACCAAACGCGCGGACCTCGTGAAACAATCCACCGCGGTGCAGGCGCAATATACTTCGCTGCTCACCGACGTGCTCGACCTCGCGAAAACCGACGACGATGCCAAGAAGATCGTGGAAAAGTGGGGCATCCAGCGGCCGGTTCCTCCCGCGGACGCCAGCAAAACTGACGGTGCCCAAACCGAGGCAAAAGCCGACGCAAAATAGGCGTTCCACGTCCCCAAATTTGCTCGCGGCCTCCAGAAATCTGGAGGCCGTTCGCATTTTGACCCGATGCAATTCAAAATGACCGCCAAACTTTTCCTTTTCGATATCGATGGCACCTTGCTGACCAGCGGCGGCGCGGGCGAGAAAGCGTTGCGTCTTGGGTTTCGAGATCGCTTTGGGATCGATGACGATTTCAAAACCATCGAAATTGCCGGACGCACCGACTCGGGAATTGCGCGCAGGATTTTTGAGAAGCACGGCATCGAACCGACGCCGGAAAACCTGACGGCGTTTTTCGACGGCTACCTGCACTACCTCGCGCTGCTCTTGCCGCAGATGAATGGCCGGCTGCTGCCGGGAATAGTCGCGCTGCTCGAGGCGCTCGTCGCGCGTCCGGACATTTTGCTGGGCCTGCTCACCGGCAATCTCGCGCGCGGGGCCGAGTTGAAACTCGTGCATTACGGCGTCTGGAAATTCTTCGCGTTCGGCGCCTATGCCGACGATCACCACGACCGCAATCAACTCGGGCATTTCGCCCAAAAACGAGCGTTGGAGCGGCACGGTCGGGAATTCACGGCAGAGCAGATTTACGTCCTCGGCGACACGCCGCACGACATCTCATGCGCGCGGGAAATCGGCGCGAAAGCCGTGGCGATCGCGACCGGCGGCTTTACGCGGGCACAACTCGTGGCGCACGCGCCTGACTTTCTCTTTGACGACCTTTCCGACGTGCCCGCGGTGCTCAACGCGCTTGTCTGAAGCCCGGCAGAAAAGGGTGCGCGGAACGCATGCGCTCGGGGGCTCTGCGCCGGGAATTCGCGTCAATTCACGACCATGCGCTGCTCGGAGAGCTTGATCACGCGGCCTTCTGGATCACGGAAATTGGTGTAAGGCCCCACCGTGGTGACGATGATGCCGCGGCGGCGCAACTCGGCCAGCACGGCTTCGCGGTCCTTCATCGAAACGTAGAGGTGAAAGTAACTGACCATTTCGCCGTGTTCGCACCGGCGGATCGTGAGCGGAAGACCGCCGAGTTCCATCTCGCAGTAACGCTCCGAGCGTTCGCTGACGACGCGGGCACTGAGCAGGTCGACGTAGAAATCGCGCACGTCCTTCCAGTTTTGGGTGAAGATCGTGACGGAGTAGCAATTCGGGGCGGAGGCAGCGCTGGCACCGGAGGCGTGGTCATCGGAATCGACGTGCCGATCGGTTTCGAGGCTGGTGAGAGTCATCATGGGAATCTCAATTAGCAGCGGGTGTGCCGCGCTATGGGAATTATGGAATCCCCACCATCATGAGCTCACGCCCGCAGGAAAGGCCAACTGCGGAACGCTCTGAACGAAGGAATGCTCCGCGCGCTCCGGCCGGTCAGGGATTGATGAAAATGCGGTCGCGCGAGGGATCAACCACCTTTGCCCCATGCGGAATGCCGCGAACATCAATCAGGTTGTACGGCTCATACGGGCTCGTCACGAAGCCGTAGCGACCCGTGCGGCTGCCGACCGGATAACGGCTGCGCGAGTCGTAGTCATATCCGTCATCGTAGCCCGAAGAACGCCGGTCCACCTGAGCGATCTTGCCGAGCAGGTAGCCTGCGCCCGCTCCGATCGCCGCACCAGTGAGCGCGTCACTGCCTCGGCCATGCAGCAATCCGCCGACCGCCGCACCGGTCGCCGCGCCAGCCAGGGCGCTCCGCCCCGGGGTTTCGCAGGAAGTGAGGGTGAGAGCGCCACAGAGCGCGACGGAGCAAAGCGGGATTGGGAGTTTCATGGTGGAAGGGAGGTTCGCTGCTGAATCGCAGCGCGGCAAAACGGCGGACGTTGCGCGCGCTCAACACCGCAGATCTCACGGTGCATGCAGGCGCATTTTATGCCGCGCCTCGCGAATGAGCGAGGCGTAAGTTTCACTCGCGACGTCGCCGGAAGGATCGGAGGATAAACGTTCGGTGCCTTGCGAAAAATCGATCGAAAAAAGGCCGAAGCGCGGCGTGTAGGTGCCCCACTCGTAGTTATCGAAAAGCGACCAATGCAGGTAGCCGATCAGCGGCACGCCGTCGTTCACGATCTTCGCCACTTCGTGCACGTGCAGGCGCAGGAACTGGCTGCGCGTCATCCGATCGCGGCGCCGGCGATCGTGCTCGCCGACGCGCCGGCGCAGCGCCATGCCGTTCTCGGCGATCAGCACCGGTCGCCCAAAATCCTCCGCGTAGTGTTGGCAGAAAAAGTGCAGCCCGCGCGGCAGCACGCGCCAGTCCCACCACTTGCTCGTCACGGTCGCGAGCATCCAGGTGCGCAGCGAGCGGTTCTTGAATTCATGATCCCACAGCACCGGCAGCCGGAAGGCGTGCGCGGCGAATGGATCGTAGTAATCGAGCCCGAGATAATCGAAGGTGCGCTCCCTCGGAGCAGCGTAGATCTCGTCGAGCAGCGGCGCGAAATCCGACGCGTCGAACGTGCGATAGCCGATCCAGTTGCTGAGCCGCTTCAGCGCCGCGCCAAAGTAAAAGGCGAGGTCGCGATGCAGCGGGATGCGCGCGGCGGCAAACGCTTTTTCGAAAGCGCGCGCCCGGCGGCGGATGTCCGTGGTGACTTGCTCGCGCGCCACGCCGCGCTCGCGGACGCAGAGCGAGATCGAGCAGCAGTTTGTCGGACCAGTAGAGGTCGCTGCAGTAGTTGTTCAGCGTGACACCGCGGCGCTGGCCAGCCGCGCTCGGCGTAGAGATCGTGGAGCGCGTTGTAGGCGAGGACATGCGCGCGCAGGAGCTGATTGTAGGCGCGCGTCATCGTGCGAAATCCACCGCGGGCTCGCGCGGGAAATTGCCGTCCGAGATAGGAATTCAGCACGAGCATGTTCGGCTCGTTGATCGTGATGAACCACGCGAGCGGACGGCGAGCCGCTCGTTGACGTAGCCAACGGCTTCGGCACGTAGCGGCAAACAGGGCGGCGGTTCCTCGAGCCACGGGTCGGTGCCGAGCCACGCGGGATGCACGAAGTGATGCAGCGTCACCACCGGTTCGAGTCCGTGCCGCTGGCAGGCGGCGAACATCGCGACGTAATGATCGAGCGCCGCGAAGTCGAACGGCGGCGGGCCGTTTTCGTCGGCACCGAGCGCGCCCGGCTGCACGCGGCTCCACTCGATGCCGAGGCGAAACGCGTTCAGCCCCAGCTCGCGGCACCGCGCGAAATCCTCTTCGTAGCGATGCCAGAAATCGGCAGCCGCTCCCGGTCACCGCGACATCACCGCGCTCTTCTCGCGTCCGCCCAATTGGTCCGCGGCTCGCCGACGCCGTTGTAGCCGCCTTCCGCTTGGTAGGCGGAGGTGGCGACGCCCCAGAAGAACGTGTCAGCGCTGGTCATTTTCATTGCTGCCCGTGGACTACCGACGCTTTGGAATCAAGGCGGTAAACGGCTCGCGGCTCATTCTCCCGCCGCCGCGTGGGCGATGGCTTCTCGCTTTTCCTCGCCGAGGACGAGCGGCGTCGAGATCGTCGTCGAGCAGCGTCTCGACGACCGTCGCGCGGCGTCCGGCCGGCCCATCGCGCGGGCATTTTCGCCATCCGCGCAAGGCGGGGCGGGTCGTCGAGCAGGCGGTCGATCTTGAAGGGCAGCGTCGTCAGCTCGTTGCATTTGATCGCGATGCCTTCTTCCAGCAGGTGATCGCTGTTGCGCTCTTCCTGCCCGGGGATCGGCGAGACGATCGCCATCGGCAGCCCGCAGGCGAGCGCTTCGGAGGTCGTGAGTCCGCCGGGTTTGCCGATGAAAAGATCGCTGATCTGCATCAGCTCATGCATGCGGTCGGTGTAGCCGAGGATGCGGAAGCGCGGGATTGTTCGCGCCGACGATCTCCTCGATGCGCGTTTCGCGCAGCTCATCGCTCTTTCCGCAGATCACGATCGTCTGCGACGTCGTGCCGCAGATGTCTTGCAGCCGCTCGACGATCAGCTTCCGTCGGGCCCGACGCCGAGCGCGCCGGCGGAGAGCAGCAGCGTCGTGCTTTGCGGGTCAAGTCCGTAGCGCGGCGCGCGCGGCGGCGCGGTCGATCGGCTCCGCGAAGACCGGATCGATCGGGATGCCGGAGACGGTGATGCGCTCGGCCGGCAGGCCGAGCGCTTCGAGGTGCGCCTTCGTTTCATCGATCGCCACGAAGTAGCGGTGAAAGATGCCGCGAGAGCCACATCGCGTGGCAGTCGAAATCGGTCACGACGATCGAAAGCTGCGTCTCGAGCTCTCCCTTCTCGATGAGGTGCGAGATGATCCCCGCCGGCATGAAGTGCGTGCAGACGGTGATGTGCGGGTCGAATTCGCGGATGAACTTCACCAGTGGCCGCGTGTTCAGCCGGTCGAACTGCTGCCGCACCGCCTCGTTTTTCCACGGCTCGTCGCTGCTGCGGTAGACGCAGCCGAGCACGTCGCGGCGCGTTGCGGACGAGCTTGGTGTAAAGCGTCGAGTAGAATTCGCGGAAGAGCTTGTTCGTGTAATTCGAGCGCATCCTCGTGCACCACTTTTTCGACGCGCGGATCGGCCGGCGAAAGCCTTTTCCAGAGCCTCCGCCGCGCGCACGTGGCCGGTGCCGGCGCTGGTCGAGATGATGAGGACGCGTTTTTTCATGATCGAAGCTAATGGTTGAACAAAGTAGTCGTGGGGCGAAGCTGCAAAACCCCGCCGCCTGAATCGGATCGACCGGCCAAAGTGGCGTGAATGAATTCCGCCGGAAACAGTCTCAACCTTCAACCCGTATGAAAACGCCCCGCCTTCTTACCCTCGTGCTCGTCCTCTTCGCGGCTTGCGCCGGACTCGCTCCCCGAGCCGCGCAGGCCGAACTTTCGTTCAGTTACTTTTACGATTCGCTCGACCCCTACGGCGATTGGATCGAGGTCGGAGACTACGGCTACTGCTGGCATCCGGATGGCGTGAGCGAGGATTGGGCGCCCTACACGGACGGATATTGGAGCTTCACCGACGCGGGTTGGACTTGGGTGAGCTACGAGGATTGGGGCGGGATCACCTATCACTACGGACGGTGGCTGCGGATCGAGGACGAAGGCTGGTGCTGGGTTCCGGACTATCAGTGGGGTCCGGCGTGGGTCTCCTGGCGGCACAACGATGAGAACATCGGCTGGGCACCGCTCCCTCCGGAAGCGCGCTTTACCCGCGAGGTGGGACTGAGCGTGTGGGTCGATACGAGCTACGACATCGGCCCGTCGTATTACAATTTTTGCCACTACCGCGACTTCGGCGCGCCAGTGATTCGTGAGGTGATTTTTCCGCGGACCCGGAACGTCACGATCATCCAGAACACCGTCAACATCACGAACATCACCTACAACGATCGCAACCAGGTGATCTACAACGGCGGACCTCGCTACGACTTCATCTCCGAGCGAAGCGCGCGCCGCGTGCCAACGCTGAAACTCGTGCAAAACACGAATGTGAATATTTCGCGAAATGCGCTTGGCGGAGACCGTGCCGCGCGGCGCGCCGCCAACCCGCTCCCACGGGCGAAGCAGCGCGGGAATGCGCTCGAAGTCTTCGCCCCGGCCATCGCTCAACGGCCCGAGGGCGGCAACGCCCGTCCCGAAAAGATCGCGAAAGTCGTTGGGAAAGATCGCGTAAATCGTGGCTGGTCGGGCGTCAAAGATCCGGCAGCGCGCAGTGCGGTCCGAGAGAAGATGGTCGCTCAGACGAAGGGTCTCACTCCGCAAACTGCGCCGGCTAAAAAAATGCAGGAAGCCGAATTGCAAGCCGTGCCAGCGAAGGTGGATCTGACTGCGGTCCCTCCGACCTCGACGGCAAAGGTCCGCCCCGGGAAAAAAGGTGATCCTGACGCCGGGGCGTCGGCTGACCCAGCCGTGAAGGTGCCCGCAACTGCAGCTCGCGGAAACGGGAAACGGGGCAGTGAAATTGCTGCACCGAGCGTGCCGGACTCGGGAGCTACACCACCGGCGACGGCGGGGGAGATGAGGCCCGGTAAGCCGAAAGCGGCGGGCGGCAAAAATGAAAAAGTGAAAGATGAACCCGCTGTCGCCGTGGTGCCTCCCGCGACTGCGGAGACCAGCAAACCAGCCACCCCTCCCAGCGCCAACGTCGCTGCCGGCGAGAAAAACAAACGCAAAACCACCGCCGACGCCGTGGCGCTCCCGCAGCCTGCTGAGCGGCAACCGAGCGCCGAGCTGCCAAGAGCTGTCGAGCCGCGAACCGCGGACAACGCGGATTCCGCTCGCGAAAAAATGACACCCCGAGGCAAAGACAAGCCGACCGCACCTGAGCCTCGTCGCGAGCCAGCCGGCACTCAAGAGGTGGAGCGGGCGCAGGCCAAGGCCGCCGCCAAGCAGCGCGAGCAGGCCGATCAGCAAAACCGGCAGACGGAGCGCGCCGCGCAGGCTGCACAGGCCGCGGCCAGCCGCCAGGCGGCTCAAGCCGAGGCTCGCGAAAGCCGGAACGCCACCGCCGTCCGAGCCGCGCAGCAAGCTGAAATGCGCCAGGAGGCAGCTCGGCAACAGCGGGAGCAAGCCCCCCAAGCCGTTCCCGAGCGCGCAAACCGACCTTCGCGTGCGCCGCAAATTCCGCAGGAGCGCCCGGTCCAAGCTCCTCGCGTGCAGGCACCCCGCGGCCCGGACCCGGCGCAGCAGCAACGCGCAGCGCAGCTTCAACAACAGCGCGCGGCCCAAGCTCAGCAAGCCGCACAGGCCCAGCAGGCATCACGCGCTCAGCAGGCCGCGCAAGCCCAGCAGTCCGCTGACCGGCAGCGCGCCGCCACGATGCAGCGCCAGCAAATCCAGCAGCAACAGGCACCCCGTCAAATGCCCGCGCAGCGTCCCCCTCAAATTCAGCGCCAAGCTCCCCCCGCGGCGCCCTCCGGCCAGGGCGCGCAGCCGCAGGGCAAGGGCAAACGAGGTCTTTCTCCGGAGGAGGCAGCCGCATTTCAACGCCGCTGATTTCCCTGAAAAACAACCGCCCACCCAGCGGGCTGACTAGCGGCTGCCACTTGGAAATACCACTTCCCTAAAGCCTGGGTGCGTGGCACCGTCCCCGCCCATTTCATGAAATCCCAGCGTCCTCTCACCGTCTCGATCGCCCTTTCTCTCCTCGCCGCGCAGGCTCTCCTCGCGGCTGATCCCGCCAAAAAGCCGGCAGCCAAAAAGCCCGCTGCGCCAGCGGCCAAGGAAGCAGCGGCAGAACCGACACCGACGGCTCCGCCGGCTGCGAAGCCGCTTGAAATCAAAGATCCCGTGGCCGTCGTCGAGGGAGCAGAAATCAAAAAAGCCGACCTCGACGAAGCGCTCACCGGCGTCCTCGCGCAGAGCGGACGCACGCTCGCCGACATCCCCCCGGAGCAGAAAGCCGGCGCTTACCGGATGATCCTCGACGACATCGTCGTCGACAAGCTGATCGGCAAACGCTCCGCCGACATCAAGATCACGGACGAAGAAGTCGATGCGACTTTCAAAAAAATGACCGCCAATTTCGGGTCGGACGAGGAGATCAAAAAGCAGCTCGAGAAGAGCGGCCAGACGATGGAGAAAGTGCGCGAAAACATCCGCACAAACCTCCGCCAGCAGCGCTGGGTCGAAGATCAAATCAAGGACAAGGACGCGGTCACCGATGCCGACGCTGAGGAATTCTACAAAAAGAATCCCGAGCAGTTCAAAGCGCCGGAGCGCGTTCGCGCCAGTCACATCCTCGTCGCAGTGAAAGCCGATGCGACGCCCGAGACGGTGACGCAAAAACAAAAGGCTGCGGAGGCGATACTCGCGCGCGTCAAAAAAGGTGAGGATTTTGCGGCTCTCGCCAAGGAATTGTCGGAAGACCCCAGCGGCAAGGCAAACGGCGGCGACCTCGATTTCTTTGCGAAAGAACAGATGGTGCCGGAGTTTTCCGCCGCGGCTTTCGGCATGAAAAAGGGCGAAGTGAGCGAGCCGGTGCGCAGCCAGTTCGGCTACCACATCATCAAAGTCACCGATCGCAAAGACGCCGAGACCGTGACGCTCGAGAAGGCCAAGCCGCAGCTCATGGCATATCTCAAGCAGCAGAAAAAGCAGAGCGAAGTGGAGAAGCTCGTGAAGGACATCCGGGAAAAAGCGGACGTCAAAATCAATTTGCCTGCGCCCGCACCGGTCATTCCAAGCGCCGCCTCCGAGGCGGTGACCGCCCCGGTTTCCGCACCTGCCACACCTGCCGCCGCACCGGCTCCCGCTCCCGCGCCAGCGAAATAATTCCGCCGCCGGACGCCCGCACGTTCATGACGCGCAAGAACCGCAAGAACGTCGGCATTATCGGGCTCGGGATCATCGGCTCGCGCGCCGCCGCGGGGCTGCGCGCCGCCGGCTTCTCGGTCTTCGTCTGGAACCGCAGTCCGCAGCCCGCGCCCAACTTCCTCGGCTCGCCCGCCGAGGTGGCACGCGCCTCTGACATCATCCAGATCTTCGTTGCAGACGCGCGCGCCGTCTTCTCGGTCATCGAGGCGATGAGCGAAGCGCTAACGCCGGCGCATCTCATCATCTGCAGCGCGACCATTGGCCGCGAGGCGACAGCCACCGCCGCGAAGATGGTCGAGAAGACCGGCGCGCATTTCCTCGATGCGCCATTCACTGGCAGCAAAGGTGCGGCGGAAAAGCGTCAGCTTGTCTATTACATCGGCGGAGCGGAAGCGGACTTTTTGCGCGCGAAACCGATGCTCGAAGCGACCAGCAAAGCGATCGTGCCGGTCGGGAAGATCTGCGATGCCGCTGTGATCAAAGTCGTCACGAACATGATCGCTGCCGTGAGCACGCAGGCCCTCAGCGAAGCGCTCGCCATCGTGCGCAAATCCGGTCTCGAACCGGAAGTGCTGGCAGCTGCCCTCGAACATAACGCGTGCCGCTCCGGCACGATGGAAATGAAGCTGCCGAAGATGATCAACGGCGACTATGAGCCGCATTTTTCGCTCAAGCACATGTTTAAGGACGTCCAACTCGGCGTCCAGATGGCCACGGAGGCGGGCGTCGAAAGTCCCGCCGCGACCGTGACCGCCGGCGTCCTTTACGGTGGGATGAATCGGGGCTGGGCCGAGCTCGATTTCGCGGCACTTTTCAAAGCCTACGACACCGCGCTCGATGATCGCAGCACTCGTCTCGAAGCCGCTCCGCCGGTGGCGAATTTACCAGCGCCCGGCGCACTGGAGGTTGTCTCCTCTGTCCCGCGGGAGGCGAAAGCCGCGACCGAGATGCCGGCTGGCGAGGCCGGTGGGGCTCCCGCGATTCCCGAGACGAGCGATGAGCAACCGGGAAAGCCCTTCAATCGGGTGAAGCGGTTTTTCAGTGCGGACCAGCAGTGACTTCGCGAGAAGTCAAAAAAAAGCCAGTGCCCGACTCGTCCAATTTTTCCGAGCGTCGTGCCGTCGCGAACCTCAGTGACCGCCTTTTCCTCACGCTCACCGGCGGGGACCGCGTCCGCTACCTGAACGGTCAGGTCACAAGCAACGTCACGCGGCTGCGCCCCGGACGGACTCAGCCTGCATGCGTGACGACCGCCAAGGGTCGGCTCTGCGCGGAAGTTTTCATCACCGCTCAGGATGACGCCCTGCTCGTCGATGCCGACGCTTCCCTTCGCGACTCTCTCCCGGCGCGGCTGGAACGCTACATCGTGGCGGATGATGTCGCGCTGGCTGAACTTCCCGACTCAACCCGTCTGATGCATTTTCTCGGCAGCGAACCGCCCGACCTCGGGCTGCCACTCATTCCCGCGTGCAGATTTGGCATTGAGGGGCTCGACTTGTGGACCACAGCCGAGGCGCTCGAGACGGGACTTTTCGAGAAAATCACCGGCACATTTTCGTTCCTCGATGAGGCGGCGCTCGAAGCCTTTCGCATCGAACGCGGTGTCCCGCGCTGGGGCCGCGAGCTGGACGAAAACACCCTGCCTCCCGAGGCCGGACTCGACCGCACGCACGTCGATTACCACAAGGGCTGCTATATCGGGCAGGAAGTCATCTCGCGGCTCAAAAGCGTCGGCCACGTCAATCGCCAGCTCGTTGGATTCACCTCGGAGAAGGAGTCGCTCGTTCCGGGCATGCAGGTCTTTGCCGAAGACGCCCCAGAGAAATCCGTCGGCACGGTCACCAGTGCCGCGTGGAGTTTCGCCTTGGAGAAACCCCTCGCGCTCGGCTACCTCAGACGCGGCATTTCGATGCACGGTCTCACCGCCCGTTCTGACTCCGCCGCCGTCTCCATCTCCGCGCAAGAAGTCCCCTTCCTCGTCTCATGAAAAAGCTCGCTCTCACTTTCGCCGCGCTCCTCGCTGCTGCTGTCTCGATTCATGCCGAAGACGTGGCGCTGATCACCCTGCGCGCAGGAAAGGCCGACCCGCAGCGCGTGGCGCTCGAGTTTTATGACGCTGACGCCCCCGCACACGTGGCCAATTTCAAGAAACTCGCCAAAAAAGGTTTCTACAAAGGCACCGCTTTTCACCGCTCGTTCCCACACCTGCTCATGCAAGTCGGCGACCCGCTCAGCCGAGGCAAAAGCCGCGCCCGTGTCGGCACCGGTGGACCTGGCTACACCCTCCCGCCGGAGATTCGCCGCAAACACGTCAAAGGCGCCGTGGCTTCCGCGCGTCTGCCCGATCAGATCAATCCGTCGCGGGTGGACAATGGCAGCCAATTCTACATCTGCCTTGCGCCAATGCCGTCCTTCGATGGCCAATACACGGTCTTCGGACACGTTATTTACGGCCTCGAAATCCTCGACCTGCTCAGCCAGCAGACTGTTGATTCCAACGACAATCCGATCGAGCGGATTGAGATTAAGTCCGTAAAAATCATGCCTCGCGAGGAACTTCCGCCGCCTCCGGCGCCTGTCGCGCCCGGAGCCAAGGCGAAAGCCAAACGCTGGTGGCAGATTTTTTAGCAAACCCTTGCGCCAGCGGACGAGCGCACGTAAAAGACCGTCCCGCAAATTTCAAAGGGTAGATACCGAAGTGGCCAAACGGGGTGGACTGTAAATCCACTGGCTTACGCCTTCGAAGGTTCGAATCCTTCTCTGCCCACTTTTGCCGCTCGCGGGAAGCGGCTGTCGCTCCAGGCACTCGGGGCATTTCAGCGGCCCCGGATTCCTGCTAGTTTCCTCATCATGCGCACTGAAAAGGACAAAATGCTCGCCGGGGAACTTTACGATCCCTTCGACCCGGCTCTCGTGGCCGAACGTGAACTCGCTCGCGAACTCTGCCTGCTCCTCAACGCCTCGCGTGAAGACGATCCCGCGGGCCGTGCCGCGATCGTCACGCGCCTGCTCGGCACACCGACCGACGCCTTCATTCAGCCGCCCTTCTTTTGCGACTATGGCTCCAATATCACGCTCGGGCGCAAGGTCTTCTTCAACTTCAACTGCGTCATCCTCGATGTGTGCGCCGTCGCCATCGGCAATCACGTCCTCTTCGGGCCGGGCGTGCAAATCTACACCGCCACACATCCGCTCGATGCCGCGATCCGGCGCAGCGGGCTCGAATCCGCAGCTCCCATCAGCATCGGCGATGACGTCTGGATCGGTGGAGGTGCCATCGTCTGCCCGGGCGTCACGATCGGCGCGCGCACCGTCATCGGCGCCGGCAGCGTCGTCACCCGCGACATCCCGGCGGACGTCGTTGCCGTGGGCAATCCGTGCCGTGTGCTGCGCTCGCTGTTACCGGCCTGAGTTTCTCACGGAAATGTCCAAATCCGACCGCGTCGCCACCTTTGTCGGGAGCCTCGGCGCCGCGCCCCGCGGGGACCTGCACCCGTGCTACCTCGGTTGGTTTGAATGCTTCAATGACGGCCGATATTACGAAGCCCACGACGTCCTCGAGCATCTCTGGCTCCAGCGCCGCGACGAAAACTACGGCTTCTACAAAGGTCTCATTCAATTCGCCGGTGCCTTCGTCCACCTGCAAAAGCAATACCTCCGGCCCACCCACGCGAAGGACGGGCGCCGCCTCCGCCCTGCCGCGCGCCTCTTCGCCCTCGCCTCGGCCAATCTCGCACCATATCTCCCCCGCCATCTCGGCCTCGATGTCGCCGAACTCTGCGCGCTCGCGGATCGGTTGCGCGGGGAGATCGAAGCCCGGGCTTTCGCACAAAATCCCTGGAGCCCGGGCACTGGTCCGACGATCGCGCTGCCCGCGACTCCGGCGGCGTAGCAGGCGAATTCTCTACCGCCCTGCGTGCTGGCAACTGATAAAAGAGCTCCGTCCCATCCGCACCGGTGCCCGTCTTTCCCCTACCCAACGCCACTTCTCCACCGCTGTATGACGTCGTCGTTCTCGGCGGAGGCGCGGCGGGACTGATGTGCGCTATGGAAGCGGGAAAGCGCGGGCGGCGAGTGCTGCTGCTCGAAGGGCAGGAAAAAGTCGGCAAAAAGATCGCGATTTCCGGCGGCGGGCGATGCAATTTTACGAATCTGGAGGCTGGACCCGGCAATTACCTCTCCGGGCAACCAGATTTCTGCAAGTCCGCGCTGGCGCGCTATACGCCGTGGGATTTCGTCGCGCTGGTGGAAAAGCACGGAATTGCCTTTCACGAGAAAAAGCTGGGGCAGCAATTCTGCGATGGGAGCGCCCGCGCAATCATCGAGATGCTGCTCGCCGAATCCGCTGCGGCGGGCGTGGAGGTGCGTGTGAATTGCCGGGTCTCCGGGGTGCGGAAGCTGGCCACGCCCGCCGAGCGCGCGTTTTCGATCGAGACCAACGAGGGAACGTTAACCGCGGAATCAGTCGTGGTGGCGACGGGCGGGCTGTCGTTTCCAAAGCTGGGAGCAACAGACCTCGGGTATCGGGTAGCGAAGGAATTCGGGCTGAAACTCACCGAGATTCGTCCGGGGCTCGTGCCGCTCACATTCTCCGCTGAAGAAGCGTGGCTGGCCGATCTCAGCGGACTCTCGCTCCCGGTCGCGGTGCGCTGTGGCGGGAAGGAATTTCGCGAAAGCCTGCTGCTGACGCATCGCGGGATCAGCGGGCCCGCGGTGCTACAGATTTCGTCCTTCTGGCGCGCCGGCGACACTGTTTCCGTCGATCTGCTGCCGGAGTTTTCGGCAGAACGGTGGCTGACGTCAGTGCGCTTGGACAAGGCGGACTGGCCGACGCTGCTCGGTCGGCACTGGCCGCGGCGATTTGCGGAAGGCTGGTGCACGCGGCACGCGCCACCGAAGCCGCTGGCCCATCTGAAGGCGCGGGAGATCACCGAAATGGCAACGCTGCTGCACGCGTGGCCGTTTCGACCCGCGGGGACAGAGGGCTACGCGAAGGCAGAGGTAACGCTCGGAGGCGTGGAGACGTCAGAGCTTTCATCGAAGACAATGGAGGCGCGAAAAGTGCCGGGGCTCTTTTTCATCGGCGAAGTGGTGGACGTGACGGGCTGGCTGGGCGGCTACAATTTCCAGTGGGCTTGGGCCTCCGGGCACGCCGCCGGGCAGGTGTGCTGATGGTGTGGGGTAGAGTTGAAGGTTGAGAGTTGAGGGAAGGAGAGCAGCTTCGGAGGCGCCCTTTTTCGGTCAGTCCGTTCTCAACCCTCAACGCTCAACTCGCTCTGCGCCGCCCCACTCAAACTCCCGCTGCCGCCGCAACTGCGGTGCGTGCGATTTACGATGAGCTCGCGACCAGGCCGATCGAGCGCGCGTGCGAGCTTCGGACGGACTGCTGCCATTTCAAACTGACCGGTCGCACTCCCTACCTGACCGCGGGCGAAGCCGTGGTCGCTGCGACTGCCGTGCGCGCCTCTGGTCGCACTCGCGTCGCTGCTCGGGCAGAAGGAGGCTGTCCCCTGCTCGATGCCTCCGGGCGGTGCAGCATTTACGAAAGCCGACCCTTTGGCTGCCGCACGCATTTCTGCGCCGCCGCCGGCGGACCGTACGCCCGCCGAGAGGTGATCGACCTCATCCACCGACTCGAGGACATTGACCGGGCGTTCGGCTCCGATGGCGCTCGACAGCTTCCCATCGCGATCAATGACGCCCTCAGGCGATCGCCGGGGCGGTGATTTTCCTCGCTGCCCTCGAGCGCTAGCCTTTGGCGACCTTCTTCGACCGCTTGAAGGCCTCGATTGCCTTTTTCGAATCGCCAACTCGTTCGTACAGAATGGCGAGATTTTGCCACGCATCCGTAAAGGTCGGGTCGAGCTTCACCGTCTCCTCAAACGCGGTGATCGCCTCCGCATCTTTGCCCGCTTTCATGCAAAACTGTCCGCGCGTGAACGCATCGGCCACCTGCTCGACTTTGCCATCATCAGGCAGGGCAGGCTCGACGGCGCGGTTCTCCACGACCGCACTCGGAGGCGGCGCGGGCAACCGAATGAGCTCGGCCTTTTTTGCCAGGGCAATCTCGACCGATGTCCCGGGAGGTGTGTGGACGCAAGCGCCCAATGCGAGCGCGGCAGCGACGATGAGGAGGCGTGATAGAGAGAATGACATGGCCAAAAGATTCGCGGGGATGCAATAGCACGAGCCTTGCCCAGTGAGGCAAGAATCTTGCGCGCTACTGGACAGAATCCCAGCGGACCAGTCTATTCCCGCATCTATGCGCGGACGCAACGTGACCAAACCGTTCACCATCGCCGGATTTATTTTCGGCGAGCTTTACATGCTCTCCACCGTCCTCGCGCCCTACTACACAGGCGGCGCGGTTCCGCTCGCCGGGAAGATTTATCGGATTCTCGGAGCGGCGTTTTTCTTCGGGCCATTCGGCGCCGCAGTCGGGCTCGGAGTCGGCCTGCTCGTGGGCGCGCTGCTGAAAAAAGAGCTGTAGCGAAAAATCACGCGACCGCATCCGGCGCCAAGCCGAGCTGCGCTTTCATGCGCGCGATTTCGGCGCGCATCTGGTCGCGCTTCGTCTGCATTGAAGTGACGTGCTGCTTCGTTCGCTCGAGCCCTTCCCTCGTGGCGTCGAGCTCCTGTCGCAGCGCCTCGCGCTCCGCCTCCGCCGCGCGGAGTTGATCGGCGCTTTTCTCGAGTTCGCCTTGCAGCATGGAGACGCTTTCCCGTGCGGCTGCGCCGCCTGCGCGCTGCTCTTTGAGCTGAGCGGCAGCGGCACCCGCGGCCAAAGCGCTCTTTGCTGCCTCGCCGAGCGCGCGGTCGCGATCCAGCTCATTTTTGCGCAGCTTATCCGCCGCATTCGCGGCTGCTTTTTCCGCGGCTTCGAGCTGAAGTCGGAGCGTGTGCTCCGTGGTCTTCTGCCGCTCGAGCTCAGCCTGCAGCTCCCGTGCGCTTCCGTCGTTCGCGCCGGTTTTCCTCAGGGCCGTGTCGCGCTCCGCCTGCATTACCTCATCATTCTTCCGCGCGGCCTCTGCCTGCGCTTGCGCACCTTCCAGTTCCCTTTGGAGTTGCGCGGCGCGGTCCGTTGCAGCCGTAGCATCGCTCCGGAGCTTCGCGGCAGTTTCGCGGGCCGCAGCCTCTAGCGCTGCGAGTTGCGCGCTCGCAGCATCGCGCTCAGTGCAAGCGCCGGTCACCTGCGCGGTCGCTTGTTCGAGTTGTTGGCGAAGACTCGAGGTCACGGCGTCGTTCGCTGCCAGACGATCTTGAAGCTGCTTTGCCGCGTCGAATGCTCCCGCGAGCAAGGCTGCGCCCTCATCGCGCTCCTTCCGCGCTTCGGTCGCGGCATTTTCCGCGCGACTCGTCGCCACGTTGGCCGAAGCGAGTTCTGCCTTGATGCGGTCGATTGCTGCACCACTTTCTTCGACTTGCCGGCGTGCCAAATCGCGCTGCTCTCGTGAGGCCGCGAGTTCCCTTTCCGCGCGGGAAAGCTGGCCACGGAGCGACTGCAAATCCGCCTCCATCGCCGCCAGCGCCTTCCCCGGTGCGGGGTCGTCCGCACGACGCTGGAGCTCCACGCACTCACGCTCCGAATCGGAAAAACGCGCCGTGATTTCCGCGACTCTCCGCGTCTCTTTCTCCAGCGCGGCCTGAGCTTTTGCGACCTCAGCCCGCGCCGTGGAAACCTCACCCATGGCGCGTTCGAGTTCTTCTCGAACCTTCTCCAGCTCTGCGTTCCCGACCGAGTGCGCTTCTTGTGCCGTTTCGTTTTGTGCCCGCGCTGCGTCTCGCTCTTTCTCCGCCGTCTCGCGCATCTTTGCCATTTCCGCCGCGGCCGCTTTCGCTTCGTCCAATGCCACCTCCACCCGTGCTTTTTCGGCCGCAACCCACTTCAATTCACCCGACAATTTTTCCTGCTCCGCCTCTGCGGCGTCGCGCTCCGCTTTCGCGCTGGCAAGCTGCTCCCGAGCCTCCTCCAACTCCGCTCCCAGCAACACCTCCGAAACCCGCTCCATCTGTGCGTCGTCGAGTTGTTTGCGCAAAACATCGTGCTCCGAAATGGCCGCTGCGAGTTGCGCTTTGACCTCCTCCGAACCGGCAGTCGCCGAAGCCGCGTTCGTTGCGTCGCCACGGGCCGCAGTCAGTTCCTCGCGCACCTGTTGGAGCTCCAGCCGCACCTTCGCTTCCGCGGACTTGTGACGCTCGATTTCGGCGGCCTTTACCTTCCATGAGTCGCGCTCCTTCGCGGCGTCCGCGAGTTCTTTCCGCACCGCATCGAGCGTCGATTTTGTCACGGCCAATTCCGCCAACTCCGCCGTCGCCTTCGACACGTTTTCGCGAAGCTGCTCCCGCTCCAAATCAGCCGCCGTCAAACCCGCCTGCGCGGCTTTCAAATCCGCCGTCGCCCGCTCGGCATCCGTCCGCCACCGCTTCACTTCTTCGACGGCCGCAGAGAGTTCTTTCTGTTTGCGCCGCAGTTCTTCGCGTCCAGCTTCCGCCGCCGCCGGTTCGGCGACTTTGCGCCGGATCACCACCTGCACAGGTGCGCTCCCGCTCGGTGGAATTACGAGCGTGCTCGCGCAAATCGGGCAATCCGTCTGCATCCCGGCAGCCTCGTCGTCGACCGCGATTTTGGTCTGACACTCGGGACAGTAAAACTTGATGTCGGGCATGGGAACAGGGCGGCGGCGAGTGCCGGAGCGTTCTTCGAGTACCACCGCCGCAGGGGCAGGAAAAGGATGATTTCAAAGCGCTCCCGGGCTTGCGCCTTCCTGCTCCCCCGGGCGACGGTGCGCGCTGTGCCCGCTCAAAATCCCACCTCGCTCGTTCTCCCGCCCGGCCCTTTCGACGCTTACATTTTCGATTGCGACGGCACGCTCGCGGACACGATGCCCACGCATTACAAAGCCTGGCTCGCCGCGCTCGGCGAACATTCCGCGTGCTTCCCGGAGGCCATGTTTTACGAACTCGGCGGCGTCCCGACGGCACGCATCGTCGAGATTCTCAACGACCGCCACGGATGCGCGCTGCCGGTCGACGCCACGGTCGACCACAAGGAGGCGCTCTTCCTCGAGATGAGCCCGGAGGTCGCTGCCATCGAGCCAGTCGTTGCGCTCGCGAAGAGTTTCGCCGGCAAGAAACCGCTTGCCGTCGCTTCGGGCGGACATCGCCGCATCGTGCTCAAAACGCTGGGCGCGCTCGGCATCGTGGAACTCTTCGATGCCATCGTGACCTCGGAGGACTATCCACGCGGCAAACCGTCGCCCGACCCGTTTCTCGAAGCGGCGCGACGGCTCGGGATCGCTCCGGAGAAATGCCTCGTCTTTGAAGACACCGCTACCGGCGTCGCCGCCGCGACGGCTGCGGGAATGCAGTCGGTGCTAGTGCCGCCACCGGTGCGCAGCAGCGCCATTCTTGATAAGTGATTCGTGATTGGGAAACGAGCCGAGCCCACTTGCGACCGATCACCAGTTCCCTTTCACTAATCACGCCGATGCCTCCCCTTCACGCCGACGCTGAAGCAGACCTTCGGCTACGACACTTTTCGCCCGCTGCAGGAGGAGATCATCCGCGATGCGCTCGGCGGGCGCGATGTCTTTGCGCTGCTGCCGACGGGCGGCGGCAAGTCGCTCTGCTTTCAGCTCCCGGCCTTGCTGCGCGAGGGCTGACCGTCGTCGTCTCGCCGCTCATCGCGCTGATGAAAGACCAGGTCGATGCGCTCACGGCGAGCGGCATCGCGGCGACGTTTCTCAATTCCACGCTCGATGCCGACGAGTCGCGCACGCGGCTGCGCGGCCTGCATCAACGGCGAATACCGGCTGCTCTACGCCGCGCCGGAGCGGCTGATGCTCGCCGGCTTCCTCGGAAATGCTGCGGCAATGGAACGTCGCGCAGTTCGCCATCGACGAGGCGCACTGCATCAGCGAGTGGGGCCACGATTTCCGCCCGGAGTACCGCCAGCTCGCGAAGCTCCGCGAGCCACTTCCCCGACGTGCCGGTGATGGCGCTCACCGCCACCGCCACCGAGCGCGTGCGCGGGGACATCGTCGAGCATCTGCGGCTGCGCGAGCCGCGCTGCTACGTCGCGAGCTTCAACCGCCCGAACCTCACCTATCGCGTCCTGCCGAAAGCGAAGCCCTACGAGCAGACGCTCGCGTTCATCCACGGCAGCGGCGCGCGGAGATGCGGCATCATTTACTGCGCGAGCCGCAAGGCGACCGAAAGCGTCGCGGAGCGGCTCGACTGCCGACGGCATCACGGCTCGCGCCGTATCACGCCGGGCTCGACGCCAAGATGCGCGCGCAGAACCAGGAGCTCTTTCTGCGCGACGAAGTGCACGTCATCTGCGCGACGATCGCCTTCGGCATGGGCATCAACAAGCCGAACGTCCGCTTCGTCATTCACTACGATCTGCCGAAGAACATCGAGGGCTACTACCAGGAAACCGGGCGCGCCGGGCGCGACGGTCTGCCGAGCGAGTGCCTGCTGCTTTTCAGCTCCGGGCGACGTGGTGAAGCAGACCGCGTTCATCGACGAAAAGACCGATCCCGAGGAGCAGCGCATCGCCCGCGAGCAGCTCCAGCAGATGGTCCACTACGCGGAGAGCGCCGGCGTGCCGGCGCGCGGAGCTGCTCGACTATTTCGGCGAGAACATGGCCGGAGCCAAACTGCGGCGCCTGCGACAATTGCCTCGAACCCCGCGCGAGACCTTCGACGGCACGCTCGCCGCGCAGAAATTCCTCTCGTGCGTCTATCGGCTGCGGCAGGCCTCGCGCTTCGGCGTCGGCCTGAATCACATCATCGAAGTCCTCACCGGGGGCGCTTCCGAAAAGGTGCACAAGTGGGGCCACGACAAGCTCTCGACCTACGGCATCGGCAAAGAGCACTCGCGGTCCGAGTGGCAGGCGATCGGCCGCGAACTCATCCGGCTCGGCTTCTGCCGGCAGAGCGCGGAGAAATTTAGCACAATCGAGCTGACCGAAGCCGGTCTCGAGGTGCTGCGTTCTCGCAAAAGCATCACGCTGACCAAGCCGATGCCGGCGCCCGATCGCACCCGCGAGAAGTCCCACCGAGCCGGCGAGATTTCGTGCGACGAATCGCTCTTCGACCAATTGCGGATGCGGCGCAAACAACTGGCTGACGAGCGCGATGTGCCGGCCTACATCATTTTCTCCGACGTCTCGCTGCGGCTGATGGCGCGCGATTATCCAGTCACCGATGCCGCGTTTGCCAGGATCACCGGGGTCGGCGAGCGGAAACGCGCGGAGTTCGGCGCGCCTTTCCTGGCGGCCATTCGCGAGCATCTCGCCGAGAATCCACGCCAGGTTTTTGCAGCCGATCTCGATGAGTTGCGCGGGCCTCCGCCGAAGAAATTTGCCGCGCCGACTGCGCGAGAAAGTTGGACGATGTTTGCCGCTGGAAAGTCGTTCGCGCAAATCGCAACCGCGCGCGGCATCTCCGAGCAGACCGTGGCGAAGCACATCGCCGACGCCGTCGAGACCGGTGAATCCTTCGATCTCAACTCCATGTTCACCCTCGACGAGCAGGCGGTGCTTTCGGCCACGTTCGTGCGCCTCGGCGATACCGCCCTCGCGCCGGTCAAAGAAGCCCTCGGAGATCGTTTCGACTACAACCGACTGCACCTCTTCCGCGCCGCGCTCCGCGCGCTGAAACGCTAGGCGAGCGTCCACCCGGCGCGATACTCGCGGCGGATGAAACGGTTGGCATCGGGTTCATTGGTGACGCGCAGATTCTCCGCGTCCCACTCGAGTTTTTTGCCGGAGCGATAGGCGACATTTCCGAGCAGGACGGTTTCCGTCAATGCGCCGGAGTAGTCGAAATTGCAGGTCGTCGGGGAGCCGGTTTTGCACGCCTTGATCCACTCGGCGTAGTGCCCGATCGAGTCGGGAATGGTCCGGGCAGGGGCTTGGAAATTGGTGAACTTATCCGCCGGCAAAAGCTTGTGATGATCGTAGTCGGCGAAGAGCACTCCCTTGTCACCGATGAACAAAACACCTCCGCCTTTTTTGTCCGTGAGCTGGTGCTCTTCAAGCAGCGCGGTCGGGAGTTGGCCGCCATCATACCAGCTCAATTTCACCGGCGGCTGCTCGTCACGCGCGGGGAATTCGTAGTGCACGATCGCATGCAGCGGGCACGTCTCTTCATGCACAGGCGGGCCTTCCGCGGCGACGGTGGTCGGATGCCGGAGCTTCAGCGCCCAGAATGGAAGATCGATGTAGTGGCACCCCATGTCGCCCAGCGTGCCGTTGCCAAAGTCCCACCAACGCCGCCAATTTGCCGGCAAGTAGGTCGGGTGATACGGCCGCTCCGGCGCCGGCCCAAGCCACAAATCCCAGTGCAAATTGGCCGGCACTTCCGGCGTCTCTTTCGGGCGCTCGCCACCACCCCACCCTTTGCCCACCCAGACGTGACATTCCCGCACCGGACCGATCGCGCCGCTCTGCACCAACTCGACGACACGCCGGTAGTTCCCGCCCGCGTGAATCTGCGTCCCCATCTGTGTTGCCTTGCCGGATTTCTTCGCCGCCGCCGCGACCGTGCGCGCCTCGAAGACCGAATGCGTGAGCGGCTTTTCGCAGTAAACGTGCAGCCCGCGATTCAGCGCGGCGACCGTGGCGAAAGCATGAACGTGATCCGCGGTGCTGACGACCACGGCATCGAGTCCGGGCTGTTCGAGCAGCTTGCGATAATCGCTGTAAGGCCGCGCGCCGGGGAACTTCTGCTGGATCTTCGCGAGGTAGTTGTCGTCGATGTCGCAGACAGCCACGATGTTCTCGCCTTTGACGCCGTCGATGTTCGAGGACGCGCGGTTCGCCGTGCCGATGATCCCGATGTTCAGCTTGTCATTCGGCGATTCGCCCTGCGCGAAAAGTCGCCGCGACCCGAGCCAGAGCGTCAGCCCGGCAGCGGTGGTATGGGTGAGAAATTGTCGGCGAGTTTGGAGGGATTTCATGGAGGGAAAGAGAAGCCGCCGCAGCGGCACGAGGACAATCGCGAAGCGAACCGGTTTCTTTGCAGAGAGCTACAGATTTTCGAGCATGAAACCAGAGCGCCGGAAAACAAATGGCCTACGACTCTGCGTCTTTTCGTCGCCTTGTGCCGTCCTGCTTCCGCCCATCCGTCGAATTTGAGGCTTCCGCCCAAACAAACGCTGCGGCATTCGTCTTTACCTCACACACATGAAAAAACTCCTCCTGTTCCCCGCCCTGCTCGGCCTTGCACTCGCGCTCACCGCGCGCCCTGCTTTCGCCGAAGACGCACCCAAACCTCTCAAAGTCCTGCTGATCACCGGTGGCTGCTGCCATGATTATGCGAAGCAGAAAGACATTCTCAAAAAAGGACTCGAAGCGCGCGCGAATGTCGTCGTCGACCAAATGCACACCGACGACAAAAGCACGAAGCCGCCGCTGCCGATCTACGGAAACCCCGATTACGCGAAGGGTTACGACCTCGTGATCCATGATGAATGCGCAGCTGACATTAAGGATCCGCAGATCATAGCCGGCGTGCTCAAACCGCACCGCGAGGACGGCATCCCCGGTGTGAATTTGCACTGCGCGATGCACTGCTACCGCTTTGGCGACTACGGCAAGCCAGTCGCCGCCGGGGCGGACAATGCGCACTGGTACGAATACCTCGGCCTCCAGTCGACCGGCCACGGCCCGCAGCTTCCAATCGCAATTTCCTTCGTCGACAAGGGAAGTCCAATCGCCAGCGGCTTGAGCGACTGGACGACGGTAAACGAGGAGCTTTACAACAACGTGCAAATCCTGACGGGCAAAGCCATCGCCAAGGGCAAGCAAGTGACGAAGGACAAGGAAGGAAATGAAAAGGCCACGGAAACCGTCGTCGCGTGGACCAATGAATACGCTGCGAAAAAGACGCGCGTTTTCAGCACCACGATCGGCCACAACAACGCGACGGTCGAAGATTCCCGCTATCTAGACCTCGTCACCAACGGCGTCCTCTGGGCGTGCGACAAACTCGATGCGAGCGGCAAACCAAAGGCTGGCTACGGCAAAAAGTAACTGAATCATGCGAGCGGCGGCCGCCCGACTTCTGGGTGCGCCGCCGCTTTTTTTTGGAAAAGTATGATTCCGACCAAGACCGAAGCCGCTTTTATCGGGGACAACTAATGCAGCTCACCGATACCCACGCGCATCTCGATTTCCCGGATTTTGCGGAGGATCTGGACGCCGTCCTTGCGAGCGCGAACACGGCAGATGTGCGGCGCATCGTGACGATCGGCACGTCGGTCGGAGGCAGTCGCCGCGCCGTCGAGCTCGCGGAAAAGCACGCGCATGTTTTCGCGGCGATCGGCGTGCACCCGAATGCCGCGGGCGAAGTGGACGATCATTTCATCGGCGAACTGCGCGCGCTTGCCGCGAGCCCCCGCGTCGTGGCGCTGGGCGAAATCGGGCTCGATTATCACCGCCTGCCGACCGAAAGCCCGCTTGGCTCAATGTTGAGAGCAACGGGGGGGGGCAGCACCGAACTGCCCGGCGAATTCCCGAGCGCCATTCACGCCGGGTCGATCAAGGCTGCTCAAGCCGCGGTCTTCGAGCAGCAACTCGACCTCGCGATCGAACTCGGTCTGAACGTCGTCATCCACGAACGCGATGCGTGGGAGGACACGCTGGCCATTCTCGCGCCGTATGCCGGAAAGCTGCGGGCGGTCTTCCACTGCTTCGGCAAAAGCCTCGGACAGGCGCGCGAACTCCTCGCGCAAAATCACCTCGTGTCCTTCACCGGGCTCGTCACCTTCAAGAACGCCGCGCTCGTGCAAGCGACGGCCACCGAACTGCCGCCGGGCAGCTTCATGGTCGAGACAGACTGCCCTTTTCTCGCGCCGACTCCCCATCGTGGAAAGCGCTGCGAGCCGGCACACACCAGGCTCGTGGCGGAACGAATCGCGCAACTCCGCGGCGTCTCGCTGGAGGAAATCGCTGTGCAAACCGAAAGAGCGGCCAGCGAATTTTTCTGCTTCAACCGCTGAAGTTGAAGGCAGCGAGCTGCGGTCGAAAATCCGCCGGCTCGGCTACGAAACTTTCTGCCGCGGTGGCGCCCAGCCAACGGGAAGGCGTTTGCCATTTTGCGCCGCGCGGAAATGCAGCGCGCCATCCGGCATCGCGGCGATGTGGCATTCGATCGTCGCCGGTTGGCCCGGCTTCGACTGAATCCCTCGCACCTTGAATTCGCCGAGCGTCTGCGGCTCCGGCGCGCTCCCGGCCTGGCCTTGCTGCAAAAAAACGCTCGTCTCCGCTCCGTCCGCGCGCCAAGGGAAGGTCCCCTGCCCCGGCAGACGGGATCCGGCGTTCAGAATGACGCCGCCGTCATCGTCGTCGAGCGTGAGCAAAACGTCGCGGAGCAGCACGCCGGATTGATGAACTTCCAGCGGAATTCCCGTGCCGGTGAGCATGCCGCTCCACGCCTCCATCGTCGTTGCGCACGCCGTTTTGAAATCTTCCGGCGCGTCGCCCGACGCCGCCCGCTTCAGTGCGTTCATCGCGTCCTGCCCGAGCCCAAGCTGCTTCAAGACGTGCGCGTAATTCCACTCGAGACGCTTCGAAAATCTGCCGCTGTCGACCAGCGGCTTGACCACGCGCGTGAGGGTCGGCACGTCCTTTGCATCACCGATCGTGGCGGTGAAGTGCAGCAGTGCTTCCTCGGAATCCGGCGCGATCTGCACGGCGCGCTCCGCCCACTTCATCGAGCGCTTGAAGTCGCCGCGCTCCCGGCAAAGCGCGCTGGCGAGGATGAAAGCCATCCATGACTGGCGGCGCTCCGCAAATTCGACGAGCTCCTGCTCCTTCGCCGGATCGTGCTCGCCGGGCTTTAGCGCAAACCACACAGCGAGCGCCGGCTGCAAATTCGGGTTCAGCTCGATCGCCCGCTCCAGCGCGCCGCGCTCCGCGGTCGCATCGCCTACGGCTTCGCAGAGCTGCGCGAGGTGAAAAAAGGCGTCGCCATTTTCCGGCAGCAGCTCCGTCATTCGCACGGCGATCGCATGCGCCTGCTCGACTTTTCCCGTCACTCGATACGCGGAGGCAAGGGCGAAAAGGGTGCGCGGATCCTCCGGCCGAACATCGCGCGCTTTTTCCAGCGCAAGCAGCCCGACATCCGGCACGATCCCGGTGCGCACGAGCTCTTCGCCGTAGGTCAGCAGTTGATCCGGGTCTGCGGCGAGCGCTTCGATTTGCTTCGTCGCCATCTGGCGAAAAACGGGAATTTCGACGTACATCGCCGATTTCGGATCGTTCGCATCGCGCATCAATTTCACGAGCTCTCGCACCTGCGCGAGGCCTTCGAGCGCTACGTGGTTGGTCGAGTCAAGCGCGACGGTTTTGCGAAATGCAGCGACGGCTTCGTCGCGCTGACCGGTCATCGCGAGGACGACGCCGAGATTATTCCAGATCTCGGTGATGCCCGGAGTCTTCTCCGCCGCCTCGCGGTAAAGCGTGATCGCATCGTCGAAACGCCCCTCGCGCTGCGCGATGTTCGCTTCGTGAAACAGGCGGAACGAAGTGCCCGGATGCACAGCCTCGATTTTGACGAGCAGTTCGCGGGCACGCCGGATTTCCGAGTCTTCCAGCGCCTCGGCGAGCTCGGCGAAATGCACGAAAGCTTTCTTGAAACTGAGCCATGGCTCCGTGGCGTCCGCGCCCATCAGTTCGATGCCGCGCACGAGTTCCTCTGCATCGAACGGATCATTCGTCGCACCCGCCGGATCAGCATCTGCGGGCCACGGAATGCGGTGGGGGAGACCGAAAAAGTCGAGTTCCCACGAGGGGCAATCAATCCAAAGGTACGGCGAATTCATGGCGAAAGGGGCGGAGCATCCCCGCCGCGCGGAGGGCTGTCAATGTCTCGACCGGCCGCGCGCAGAGCTCGATGACGGCGGTGAAAATCAGGCGCGGATCAGCCGCAGAATCTCGTTCTTTTCCGCCTTTGCCGGGATGACGGCGCCGCATTGCTCCCGGGCGACGTCGGGATCTTTCAGGCCGTGGCCGGTGACGGTGCAGACGATGCGACTGCCCTCGGCGAATCTGCGGGAAAGCGCACGTCGCCGACGCGCTCGGAGCCGAGGCATTTGAAAAGCCCGGCGATGCTCGCCGCGCTGGCGGGCTCGACGAAGATGCCTTCATTCGCGGCGAGCCACTGCTGCGCGGCGAGGATTTCGGCGTCGGTCACGATGTCGATCGCGCCGCCGCTGTCGCGAATCGCCGCGGTGGCCAGCTCCCAGCTCGCGGGATTGCCGATGCGGATGGCGGTGGCGACGGTCTCGGGCTTCTCGACGACTTTGTCGTGAAAAATCGGCGCGGAGCCGGCGGCCTGGAAGCCGGTCATCTTCGGGCGCTTCGTCGCTTTGCCCGAGCGCGTGAAATTCCTGTAGCCCATCCAGTAGGCGCTGATGTTGCCGGCGTTGCCGACCGGCAGCACGTGGATGTCCGGCGCGTCGCCGAGCACCTCGATGATCTCGAAGCTCGCGGTCTTCTGGCCCTGCGAGCCGGTAGGGGTTGATCGAGTTGACGATGGCGATCGGCTCGGTCTCGCCGATCTCGCGCACGAGGCGCAGGGCGTCGTCGAAGTTGCCGTCGATGGCCACGACCTTCGCGCCGTACATGAAGGCCTGCGCGAGTTTGCCGAAGGCGATCTTTCCCGCCGGCAGCAGCACGATGCAGGCGATGCCGGCGCGCGCGGCGTAGGCGGCGGCGGCGGCGCTGGTGTTGCCGGTGCTGGCGCAGATGACGGCCTGCGCGCCGGCTTCGACGGCCTTGGAGAGGGCCATGGTCATGCCGCGATCCTTGAACGAGCCGGTCGGATTCAGCCCCTCGTATTTGATGAAGACCTCGCATCCGCGGCCGACGCGCGCGCTCAGCTTCGGCGAGTGAATGAGCGGCGTGGAGCCTTCGTTCAGCGAGATGAAGGGCGTGGCGTCGGTGACGGGCAGATACTCGCGCCAGCGGGCGATGACGCCGCGGTCGTGGAGCGGACGGAAGCGATCATGCGAAAGTTCTCCACGCGGATCATGCGCGGCGCCTTTTTCACGCAGGCCGAGCGCGGCGATCTGTTCGCAGGGCGGCCGTCATCTGGCCGTTGCGTCGCCTTGTGGATCATCGAGCACGAGCGGCACGGCTTCGCCCTTCCTCGCGCCTCCGGCTGGAAGATCGAGGAGATGCCGATGTTCAGCTCGCCGAGGATGCCGGCGATCTGCGCGATGACGCCGGGGCGATCCTCCACGGTGAGGCGCAGGTAGTATTCGGAGACGATCTGCGTCGATCGGCTTGCAGGTGCCGTAGAGGCCGTGCGGCATGAAGCCGTAGATTGCTGCCGCGGCGACTGCAGCGCGTCGGCGGCTTCGGCGAGGTCGGCGATGACCGCGCTGGAGGTCGGGTCCTGCCCCGCGCCGCGTCCGTAGAAGAGCGTGTCGCCGACGATGTCGCCGTGCACGGCGAGCGCGTTGAAGACGCCGTTCACGCTCGCCAGCACGTGCTTCTCCGGGATGAGCGTCGGATGCACGCGCACCTCGATCTCGCCGTCGGCGTCCGCCTTGATGATGCCGAGCAGCTTGATCGCGGTAGCCGAGCTTGCGCGCGAAGCAGATGTCGCTCGCGGTGATCTGCTCGATGCCTTCGACGAAGATCTTGTCCGCCGGCACCCAGAATCCGTAGGCCAGCGAGGCGAGGATGATCGCCTTGTGCGCGGCGTCGCCAGCCGTTCACGTCGAGCGTCGGGTCGGCCTCCGCGTAGCCCGCGGCCTGCGCCTCGGCGAGCGCCTCGGCGAAGCCCAGCCCGCTCTCGGTCATGCGCGTGAGGATGTAGTTGCTCGTGCCGTTGATGATGCCGTGGATCGACTGGATGTGATTGCCGATGAAGGCCTCGCGGATCGACTTGATGATCGGGATGCCGCCCGCCGACCGCCGCCTCGAAAAAGACCGGCACCTTGTGCTTGCGTCGCGGCCTCGAAAATCTCCTGCCCGTGCTCGGCGAGCAGCGCCTTGTTGCCGGTGACGACGATCTTTCTCGCGCTCGATCGCGCCGAGGATGAGCTCGCAGGCTCTCGTCCTTCTGCCCCATCAGCTCGACGACGATCTGGATCGCCGGATCGTCGAGCAGATCCTGCCAGCGCGTCGTCAGCAGTTCCGCCGGCACGTCGACGCCGCGCGCTCGCGCGGCATCGCGCACGGCGATTTTTTTGCACCGTCGAGCTCGTAGCCGAGCCGCTCCCGGAGCAGGGCACGATTCTGCGTCAGGTGCTTGAAGACACCTGCGCCGACGTTGCCCATTCCTGCGAGTCCGATGGCCGAAAGTCTGCATGCGCAAAAGGGCGCGGACTATCGCGCGCTGCGGAATGGCGACGCAAGCGCATTTGACCAAGCGCCCACTCAGTTCCGCGAAAGGTCGTCCGGCGCCTCCGCCGCGAGCTTGAACTGCGGGCCGAAGGCGCTGAGCAAGTCGCGCCAAAGCGTCGAGCTGTGTCGGGCTTCGAGCGCGCCCCGCGTCGCCTTGGCGAGCAGCCACGAATGCTGTTGCAGCTCTGCCTCGAGCTGACCTTTGCTCCAGCCGGCGTAGCCGATGAACGCGCGCACGAACGTGTTCTCACTGCTCACGGACTGCTGCGTTTCATCGATCCCGAGGTGATGCCGGCATTCCATGCGCCCGGTCTCGGCATGCCAGGTGAAAGCCGCGAAAACGAGCTGATCGACGCCGACCGGCCCACCGAGAAAAACGGGCACGCGCGCAAGCGAGCCCTCGATTTTGTCCGGCAGCAAGTCGCCCACCGTGCGCTCTGCCGGGCGATTGAGGATGAGTCCGAACGCTCCTTCATCGGCACTGTGCGAAGAGAGGAAGAGCACGGTCTTGCGAAAATTCGGATCGCCGAGGCTGGGCTGGGCAATCAAGAGCGACCCGGCGTGATTGAGGGATGGAGACTCGAATTCGCGCACAGTGGAGATTAGAAAGGCGGCACGCGTTCTCAAGGTGGGACTTCGCAAACATGCCGTCGCCGACAAGCTGCACGCGCATCTTGCGCGATTGAATTGCCGTCCGTAGCGTCGCGCGCTCATGTCATTCTCCCCGCCGCCGCTGATCATTGCCGGACGCGAATTCCACTCGCGGCTGCTTCTTGGGACGGGCAAATTTTCGTCGAACGAAGTTATGGCCGCCGCGCTGGAAGCCAGCGGCACACAAATCGTCACGGTTGCGCTGCGGCGCGCGGATCTTTCGGGAAAAGGCGATGCGTTTGCGAACATCCTCGAGTTCATCGATCCGAAAAAATACCTGCTTTTGCCGAACACGAGCGGCGCGATGAATGCCGAGGAAGCCGTCCGCCTCGCACGACTCGCCCGCGCGGCGGGTATCTCGGATTGGGTGAAGCTCGAGATTCATCCCGACCCGCGCTACCTCCTGCCCGATCCAATCGAGACGCTGAAGGCGACGGAGATTCTGGTGAAGGAAGGCTTCACCGTCCTGCCTTACATCAACGCCGACCCGGTCCTCGCGAAACGGCTTGCAGGACGTCGGCGCGGCAACGGTGATGCCGCTCGGTTCGCCCATCGGGAGCAACCGCGGCATCGAGACGCGCGCGCAGATCGAGATTATCATCGAGCAGGCGACTGTCCCGGTGGTCGTCGATGCCGGCATCGGTGCGCCGAGCCAGGCGGCGGAGGCATTGGAAATGGGCGCGTCCGCCGTGCTCGTGAACACCGCGATCGCGATCGCAGCCGACCCGGTGCGCATGGCGGCAGCATTTCGCAAGGCCGTGGAGGCAGGGCGTGAGGCATTCGACATCGGGCTCGCGGAACGGCTGAGCGCCGCGTCGGCGACGAGTCCGCTCACTGGTTTTTTGCGGGGAAACTGACGTCTCGGTTCACCCGCGCGCACAGCGCAGCTTCTCGAACTCCGCCAGCGCCATGCCGACGACCTGGTCCATGTTGTAGTAGCGATAGGTGGCGAGCCGGCCGACGAAAGCTGACGCCCGGCTCGGTCGCGGCGCGCTCGGCGTAGCGCTCGTAGAGCGCGCGGGCGTCGGGCGCGGGGATCGGATAGTAGGGCTCGCGGCCGGGCCCGAAATCCTGCGGATATTCGCGCACGATCGTCGTCGACGGGGATGCTGCTGGCCGGTCGCGTGCTTGATCTCGACGATGCGCGTGAAGTCGTGGTCGTTCGGGTAGTTCACCTGCATCGCGGGCTGGAAGAACTCCGTGCGCGAGCGTCTCCGGCTCGAAGCGCAGCGAGCGATAGGGCAGCGGGCCGAAGCAGTGGTCGAAATATTCGTCGATCGGCCCGGTGAAGATGAGGTGGCGAAAGTGGACCTGCGCGCGCGCTTCGCGGTAGTCGGTACTCAGCCGCACTTCGATCTTCGGATGCGCGAGCATTTTCTCGAACATCGCGGTGTAGCCCTCGCGCCGGGAGCGCCTGGAATTTCTCGGTCAAGATAGCGGTCGTCGCGATTCGTGCGGATCGGGATGCGCCCGCACACGCTGGCGTCGAGCTCGCGCGGGTCGCGCTGCCACTGCTTGCGCGTGTAGTTCTTGAAAAACATCTCGTAGAGCCGCTCGCCGACCTGCGAGAGGATGACCTCCTCGGAGTTGTGCGGCGCTGCGATCGGCACCCGCCATTCCGCGAGCGTCGCCTCCATTTCCTCGCTCGTGCGACGGGCGGCCGAGGAGTTGCTCGAAGGTGTTGAGATTGATCGGGAACTGCCAGTAGCGCCCGTCGCGTCCACGAGAGGATCTTGTAATCGACCGGTCGCCATTCGGTGAACTGGCTGAGGTAGGCGACGATGCGGTCGGAGTTCGTGCGGAAATAGTGCGGGCCGTACGGGTGCATGAGCACGCCGGCGGCGTCGAATTGATCGAAGGCGTTCCCGCCGATGTGGTCGCGTCGATCGATGACGAGGCAGCGTCGCGCCGCACTGGCTCGCGAGCCGCTCCGCGAGCACCGCGCCGGCGAAGCCCGCGCCGACGATGAGGTAATCCCACGTCATCGCGCGGGAATAACTTCAGCCACGAATCACCGCACGACGCCGAACTCGGCGCGCCGGTTTCTCGCCCAAGCGGACTCACCCGACCCCGGGTCTGCCGGCATCTCCGCGCCGAAGCTCACGGTCTGCAAGCGACTGCCATCCGCGCCCGCGGAAATGAGCGCCGATCGCACCGCCTGCGCGCGGCGTTCGCCGAGCCCACGGTTGTATTCCGGGGTGCCGCGCTCATCGGTGAATCCCGCGATGATGATCGACTTCGAGCTGCTGCGCATGAACTCCGCCACCTCCTGGATCTTACCGCGCTCCTCGCCGCCTACGGAAAAGCTGTCATACGCAAAATGGACCGGGCTGAATTTGTTGCGATCGACGTTGTCGCCGAGAAATGAAACGCCCTCCTGACGATCCGGCAGCGCGGTGCCATTGACTGAATCGCTGTCAGTCGCGCCGTAGCGATCACCGGTCCCTTTTTTGTTCGCGCAGGAACTCAGCGAGAGCGAAAGCGCGGCGACACAGGCGAGGCGGAGGAAGCTGGAGAGGTGCATATTTTAAAGGCTTAGCGAGACCACGTCGGCTCGGAAATTTTGCCCAAGCCGCCGACGAGAGTTGTCTTTTGACCGGTCTGCGCGTCGAGCAAAATCAGCGCACCGCCGCTCGCGAAAATCAAATGCCGCGAATCGGCGCCCCACGCCGGATCCTGCCCCTCACCGACAAGCCGCGTCTGTCCGCTGCCGAGCTCGAGAACGGCCACTCCGAATCCGCCGCCCTCGCGTACGTTGAAGGCGACTTTTTTCCCGTCGGGCGACCAATTCGGTTCGGTGTTGTAGCTGTGTCCGGTCGAGATCGGCTGCCCGCTGCCGCCGCCTGAGGAGATCCGGTAAAGCTGCGGCGTGCCGCGGTCGTCGCTGGAATAAATGATCTCGTTTCCATCCGGTGACCACGTCGGCGAGGACTCGACTCCGGGCGTCCGTGTGAGCCGCCGGGCGCCGCCGCCACCGGCGCTCGTGACGTAGAGTTCCGGGTTGCCGTCCTTGCTCAAAGTGAGCGCGATTCGCCCGCCATCTGGCGAGTAGGCCGCGCCGGAGTTTGTGCCGGGAAACTTGATGATCCGATTGCGCGCGCCGCTCGCGAGGTTGATCTCGTAGACGTCGGGGTAGCCGCTTTTGTAGCCGGTGTAAGCGAGCGAGCGCCCGTCCGGACTGAGGCTCGGCGCGACGCTGATATTTCCGTCGTGCGTAAGTTGCGTCACGTTTGCGCCGTCGACATCCGCGACGTAAATCTCCTTCTTCCCGGTCTTTGTCGCGACGAACGCCACGCGCGAATTCGCAATGCCGCGCGCCCCCGTCAGTGTCTCGACGATTTCATCCGCAAATTGATGCGCCTGACTCCGCGTCGAACCGCTGAACGACTTGCTCAAAACCGTCTTTCCCCCGCGATCCTCGACCTTCCCGTTCAGTCCACCACCTCCGCCGCTGCCACTCACCAGAAACCCCGCTGCCGCCGGCGGCGTGATCTTAAAATAGCCCGACATCGCGAGATCGTTCTCGAGCACTTTTGCCACCTCGCCACTGAGCCCGCTGATTGCGATGCTCAGCTTGTCGCTCTTGGAAATGGTGATCGTCGGCACCTCCGCAGCCTGCGCGAGCGATGCGACCGCGAGCCCGAAAACGGCGAGAAATTTTTTCATGAATGGCGGAAGCTAACGAGCAGTGCCGGCGTTGCCAAACCGCTTCTGCCGCACCGGGATGGCGGATTCAGCGAGGGATCAGGGCGGCAAATAGGGAAGCCGCCGTGGCAACGACTCTTCCTCCCTCACGCGAGACCGAGATGCTTTAGCACTTCCGGCGGCGGCCCGGGAAACTCCGCCATCGGGACGTTGCCGACGTAGCCGATGTCCTTCCAACCCTCGGGCGTCGTATAAAATCCACCGGCGGTCAGATTGCGCATTTTCGAGAAAAACGCCGCGCCCTTCTTGAATTCCGGCTTCGCCTTCGAACCGCTGCAAATGTCGTCGCAGATTTGCGTCTTCTGTTCGTCGCCGAGGTCGGCGAATCCCTTGTTGAAGCGCTTCCGCGACTCAGCGTCGATCCAGACGATTCCCGCACGGACTTCCTCGCGGTCCCCTACCTGCTGTGGATACGGAGCGCTCACCCATTCGTTGATGAAGTCCGGCACGCCCACGGCGCTCGCGCTCGGCGATTTGTCATCGGCGGGGATGATCACGTCGCAGAGCGCCGTTACCGTTTTCATTTCGGCCTCATCCAGCACGCGCTCCCAAGGAATGATTTTCTTGTGAAGATTCGGATCTGTTCCGATGCCCGTCGGGAGCCCCGGCACGCCGTAGGCGTCAAAGTCCAAGGCGGAGATGGTCGCCGCCGCACCGAGCATCCAACGGACCGCATCACGGCGGCTTACATTTCGAGGATTCATGGGGAGTTGGGAGTTGAGGGTTGAGAAATCGGATGAAGCGCGGGGCGGATTCTGCCCGCTCACACGTTGCCCTTTTTGAGCTCGTCCGCGAGGTATTCGCAGGAGCGCATGGCGAGCGCCATGATCGAGAGCGTGGGATTCTTGTCGGCGTTCGAGGCGAAAGGTCCGCCGTCGGTGACGAATAGATTTTTCACCTCCCACGACTGACACCACTGATTCAGCACCGAGTCTTTGGCGCTGCTGCCCATGCATGTGGTGCCGACTTCGTGAATGATTGTGCCGCCCGCCATGATCGCCTTCTCGCCATCGGTCTCCACCTTGCCGACCACTTTGCCACCCATGCCTTCGATGATGCTGGCGAAGGTCTGCTGCATGTGCGCCGCCTGCCGCTTTTCGTGGTCAGTCCATTTCCAATGAAAACGCAGCACCGGGATCCCCCACTTGTCCTTTTTGTCCGGGTCGAGCTCGCAGTAGCTGTCGTCGTTCGGAATCATCTCGCCGCGGCCGGCGAAGCCAATGAATGAGCCGTAGTAGCGCCGCGCGTCTTCCTTGAATTTCCGGCCGTAGCTGCCGCCGGTGAGTTCGTCCGGCGCGGGATTCGTCATCTGCGGCATGCGGCGCCCACCGCTGAACTCGATGTGGTAGCCGCGCGCGAACCCGAGCTTGCCGGCGAGTTGCTGGCTGATACTGCCACCATGGCATGTACATGTGCATCGCCGAGCCGCCGTCCTCGTTGTGCGGCGGGCAGTTTTCGAGCGCGGGAATCTGACCGCTCAAATTACTGCCGACTGTGTCCATCAGGTATTTGCCGACCTTCCCGCTGCCGTTCGCGAGGCCGTCGGGAAAAAGCGCACTCTTCGAGTTGAGCAGGATGCGCGCGGATTCGCAGCCGCTCGCCGCAAGGATGACGACCCGCGCTTTCACGCGAAACCTCACGGCCCGATTCCTTGTCGATGTAGGAAACGCCGGTCGCCTTGCCGCTTTTGTCGATGGTCACTTCGCGCACCATCGCGTCGGTGATGATGTCGAGATTACCCGTCGCCACGGCCGGCGGCAGGAGCACGGTGGTCGATTGAAAGTTGGCCTTGATCGAGCAGCCGCGACCACAATCCGTCGCGTAGAAACAGGCCGCGCGTCCGTTGAGCGGTCTCGTCAGAATCGCCTGGTGCGATGGGATGACGGGAATACCCAGCTGATTGCAGGTTTTTTTCGTCAGCAACTCGTAACCGCGCGGACGCGGCGGCGGCTGGAGAATTCCCGGCGAAGAATCTGGCGTATTTTCGAGCCCTTCATTCGAACCCCAAACGCCGACGACCGCCTCCGTTTTGTCGTAGAAAGGCGCGAGGTCGTCGTATCCAATCGGCCAGTCCAGCCCGAGACCATCGCGCGACTTCGGCTTGAAATCGTATGGCCCCATCCGCAGCGAGATGCGTCCCCAGTGATTCGTCCGGCCCCCCAACATCCGCGGGACGCCACCACATGAAGTTCTGCTTTGTCGTCCGCGCGCCCCAATCGGTCGCCTCCATCCACGCACCCTCCTTTTTTACGACGTAGGGCTCGCCCGGCACCGACCACCCTCCATCTACGGTCGCGTCGAAGTAGCCAAAATGTTTGTCAGGATTCGCTGCCCCGCGCAACGGCGCGTCCGTCGGCGTCTCGAACATTGGCGTCTCCGAGATGGGATCGTAATTCCGCCCCGCCTCGAGCATCAGCACCTTCACGCCCTGCCCCGCTAGAACGTAGGCCGACATGCCTCCCGCCGCACCGGAGCCCACAATGATCACGTCATAATTCGGCTGCGTCTTGGAGGGGGTAATCAGCGGCATGGCTTAGTCTATCGGCAGCGGTTGCCGCCTTTTCAACCCAGAACCAGTTCCCAGAGTCACTGGCCACTCCATAAGCGCACCAATCTCTTCGGACTCAAGCCGCTGGAACTTTTCTCCAGACTCAAGCTCACGATGCACAGATTGCCTTTCATCTGCGCTGAGGTCACCAAGCCGGAAACCGCGGTAGCGATCGGCTTCCGGTCCATGCCGGCGGGCCCGATTTGAATCTTTACTCCTGGTTTGAGCAGCCTCGCCTGTTCTCCAGCTTCTTGGAACAATGTGACTTGAAGCTCCCGCCCCTCAGCTTTGTCCACATAGCCCGGTGCGCCTTCAGTCACCATCCGCGCGGCGTGCGCGGCTTTCTGCTCTGACTGAAATCTCAACAAGCTTTCATCATCGAGAAAAACCTCCCAACACATCCGGGTTTTTCCTTTTCCAACGCCATGGGTTTTGGTCCGGAGTTTGTCGCCAACCTTGATGTCGGAAAACTTTGAGGATTGGCCCTGCCGCCAAAAGCGGGTCTGTGCGTCGGTCTCCAGCAAGATGCCTTCTTCGCGAATATAGCTTTGATCGGAATTTGCCTGCGTGCAGGTGAGCTGTCCTTTGCCCGCATCGACCTGATCCACATGGAAGTATTCCTTGTGGCCATTCATCATGTTCATTTCGTCCTGGATGTAAGTCAGCCACACCCACTCGCCGGCTTCGTTTTCATGGAGCCGAAAGATGGCACGTTCTCCGACACGGAAGTCTTCCAAGTCACCGAAAGCCGCGTGGTGCAGCAACTCCGCGTAAGGCAGCACCGTGAACTTCATCACCTCATCGGTGCCTTCCTTGCGAAAGCTGCCCGTGCGAGTCGTCAGGTCCAAACTGATCAACTCACCCCAGATGCGACGCATGGCGTCCGTCGGGACAATTACTTGCCCAGGTGAAATCTTGAGGACCGGCTTCGCCGGCAGAGGTCCTTCGGCAGCCTCAAGACCGTGAAGGCTCAATGCGAGAAGCGTGAGAAACTGAAGAGTCCTTTTCATAACAACAAAAGATGCTCGTTGGCCATCGGGTGGCAGCGAAGGCCATCACTTAGCCTTTGCCTCAACTGTAATCTTGATAGGGTTGCTGGGGTAGATGACGCGAATCTTCTTATCACCGCTCGGCACCTGGGCTTCCGCATTCAGGATGAAGCTATACACTCCCTCCTTCATCTTGTCGGTAGCCAGCGCGACCTTTGTCTCCGCCTCCCCAGCGTTGATCGTTGTCGTGGGAATGGTTAAGCCCGATGGCAGCTCAATGCCTGCGCCGCTGAGTTGAATGGCGCTCGGCATATCAGCACGGCGTGCTGCCGAAACCGTTACATTCAGAGGTTCGCCTTGCTTGACCGTGGCTTCCGTCGGGCTACGCTGTGACGGTGAAGGGCGTCGTCTCACGCACCGCCAGCACAATGCTGCGGGTCATCCGACAAATCGCCGGAGTGTTGACGGTATCCCAAACGATCACGCCACCGCGCGCCTTTCGGACCAACTTCTCCGAGCCTCGCTCAGCTGTGCCTATTACTTCTATCTCACCCTCGCCGATCGGTGCATCTGCCGCCGCAGTGACCACCAAGGTCCCCCACTTCACACCACGCCCGAGAGTAATCGGCTCTGCCGTCACCCCGGGCGGTAGATTCCTCGCTTCCACGACGATCGGATCGTCGTGTCCATTCATCCGCCAGACGAGAATATCGAGACGCTGACGACCTCCTTGATAGACCGCGTGGGTATCGATGTGAATGTCATGCGTCGGGCGTGCAGACCAGCCGGAAATCCGGCGGCGTATCCTTTTGGATTTCGAGCCGATACTGATACTGCGCGCCGCCCTGCACCTGTTGATACACGTGCTCGAGCCGCACGGTGAAATCTCCATCCTTCGGCGCGTTGAAGTTGTAGACGATGTCGCGCGTGCTGGTCGGAAATCGAAGCTGCCCGATGTTCTCGCCCGTGTCCTGCACGGCGTTAACGATCTTGCCATCAGCAGCGACAATTTCCATGTCGGCATCCGCAGGAGAGCCTAGGCGTTCGGCAGAAACGGAGATCGTGAACTTCTCGTCCTTCTTCGCGGTGAAGGTGAAGTGATCGATGTCTTTCGGCGCGCTGAACTGCCCGGTCACTGCGCACGGAATGGTGACGCGCTGCGCTTCCGCGAGTGAGTTGTTCGGTTCTGCCTCCATCGCCTCAGGTGCGTCGCTGAACATGAGAATGCGGCCATTCGAGTGATCAAGTCGCACCTCCATTCCGTCGTTCCGTGATGAAAGCGGCCGGAGCAACTCCGCCGCCGTCAGGCTGGTGACCTGTTCGGCATCCGATGGAATCTCGATTTCGCGCACGACTTTCTCGAGCGGGCGTCCGTTGACCAGCTGATCCGTCTTTTCGCCGCCCGGAAGATTACGCCCGTAGAAAGTGATGGCAGCCTTGGTGCCGGGCTTGGCTCCCGTCGGACTGATGAAATCGACGTACGGCTTCGTGCTGATGCTCAGCCGATAGAAACTCGTCCATGCTCCCGTTGAACATGAAGTCGCTGAACTTCAGGAAGTAGTCACCGTCCTCCGGCACGTCGAAATCGATCATCGGATCGCGCTTTTGATCGCGCACGTTTTCGTCCTGGCTGGTGGCCAGTTCCTTGCCGTCGGAGGACGAAAGGGTCATCGCCCCATCGAGTCGAGAGTCGATCCGCCAGGCGCGACATTCGATGATCACGCGCTGCCCTTTTTTCGCTGGGAAAACATACCAGTCGATGTCCTCCGTCGGATTGACGCGCCCATTGATGACGCACTGGAACGGAACTTTATTGGCTGCGGTGCGGAGGTTGTTTGGTTCGTTTTCGCTTACCTCCTCCAGGTCGCTGACGCTGAAAACACGCGGATTGCTGATGCCGAGCTTGCCGATGGAACGGATGTCGTAATCCCCGACCGGCACATTGCCCGCGACGTTGACCTTGAAGCGCGCCGGCGGCTTAGCAGGGTCGGAGACCATCTCTGCCGTAATGCCGGGATGGGTGAAATAGAGCTTTCTGGTCTCATCGAGATTCGCGCCGCCGATTTCGACTTCCACGGAAGTCCCTTGCCGCGTGCCGCACGGAAACACATTCTTAAGTTGAGGAATGGGAAGCTGCTGCGCCTGCCCCGTCATGCCGCAAACCAGCAGCACGCCGGACAGAATTCTCCCGAGGTGGGACGCCGATTTTTTAACCACGGAACAGGAATGAAACATGGATCGTCGGTTCCTTTTTCTGCCCCCCGGTCGATATCTTATTCACCCGAGGCTTGAAGAAAACCGCTTTCCGCAGCGGGGTCAGGCGATGATTTCGCGGATCGGTTCGCCGTACTTCAGGATCTCCACCGGACGGTCGGCTTCGTTGATGTAAGTTCTTCGTCTGGTCGATGCCGAGTTGGTGATACATCGTCGCGAGGACGTCCTGCGGCGAGACGGGTCGCTCTTTCGGGAACTCGGCGCGCGCGTCGCTTTCACCGAGCACGAAGCCGCGCTTGAGCCCGCCGCCGGCCATGGCGACCGAGAAGACGTTCGGCCAGTGATCGCGTCCGGCGTCCTTGTTGATGCGCGGCGTGCGACCAAATTCGCCCCAGCTCAGCACCAGCGTTTTGTCGAGTTGACCGCGCTGATCGAGGTCTTCGATGAGCGCCGCGAAAGCCTGATCGAAGTCGCGGCAGCTTGCCTTTTTCATCCCCTCGAAATTGTTCGCGTGCGTGTCCCAGCCGCCGACATTCACGGTCACGAAACGCACGCCGGACTCGATGAGCCGCCGCGCGAGCAGCGTGTTCTGGCCCCACGTGCGTGCGGCCGTAGAGGTCGCGCGTTTTCGCGTCTTCCTTGCTGATGTCGAAAGCGGCCTGCACCTTCGGCGAGGTGACGATGTCGTAGGCCTGCTGTGCGAAGGTATCCATGCCGCTGATCAGGCCGGAGGCATCGATGTCGCGGCGCAGCGTGTCGAAATGCTCGAGGAGTGCGCGGCGATTTTCGCAGACGCTCCAGCGTCAGGCCGCCGGGGATCTTCAGGTTGCTGCACGTTGAAGTTGTCCGAGTTCGGATCGCCCTGCGTTTCGAAGGGATTGTAGGCGACGCCGAGATACGCGGCGGCGGAGCTCTTCGGCGCGGTCGGCACGGAGACGTAGGCCGGGAAGCCATCGGCGCGCGGTCCCATTTCCTTCGCGACGATGCTGCCGTAGCCGGCGCTTCGTTCGCCGGAATGTCGTTCGTCGGCTTGTAGCCGGTGAGCAGCGTGTGCGTGGCGGATTCGTGACCGGAGTCGCCGTGCGTGACCGAGCGGATGCAGCGTGATCTTGTCGGCGATCTTCGCGATGCGCGGCATGTGCTCGCAGATCTGCAGGCCGTCGAGCTTCGTGTTGATCGGGTTGAACACGCCGCGGAATTCCGACGGCGCATCGGGCTTCATGTCCCACATGTCGAGCTGGCTCGGTCCGCCGCCTTGCCAGAAGAGGATGACGCTCAAATCCTTGCGCGCCATCGCCCGCTGCCGCCGCCATCGCCTCGCGGCGCAGCAAGCCGCTCAGCGACAGTCCGCCGAGCATCAGCGCTCCGGTTTTGAGAAAACTGCGGCGGTTCAAGCCATCGCAGCAACGGTAGTTCGAACCTTGGACGTCAATGATCATGGAGTTGGATTGGGAGACTTTTGGGAAATCGCGGATGTCGCGAGAAGATGCGGACTTTCCGATTCTTACCCGGTCGCTTGCGACGGCTGGTTGAAGTCAGTGGTTAAACAGGAATTCTTTGGAGTTCAGGAACATCCACGCGAAGTCTTCGAGCGCGGCTTTGCGATCCTTGGCTGCGGCTACCATGGCTGTGGCGTCCTTGAGTTCTTCGCTCGCGGGTCTGCGGCCGAAGGCGCGCAGGTAGAATTCCGTGAGGATCTGGTCGTCGGTCTTCTGCGCCTTGAGCATCCGGCGAGGCGGCCTTTGTCGTTCGCGATCTTGTTGCTGCAGCTCGGGCGAGTTCATCAGGTGCAGGATCTGCGAGAGGTTCGGCGCGTAGCTCTTCTCGCATTCGCACGCGCTCTCGCGCATGGAGCGGCCGAAGACTTTCAGGAAATAGCTCGGCACCGATTCATCGGGCAGTTCGATGGCGCGGGTGCCCAGCGGCAGGCCGTCGAATTTTTCCGGCGTGCCCGTGACCGCGTCGATCGCGTCGAGCAGCGCCTCGGCGGAGAGCCGCTTCGGCGTGTAGCGGGCGTAGTTTTGCCGGTCGGTTTTGTTCTGCTCGGTCGGCGTCGGAGCTGAGGCTGTAGGTGCGCGACTTCATGATCGTGGCCATCAGGTGCTTGAGGTCGAACTGGTGCTCGACGAAGTCCTTCGCCAGCGCGTCGAGCAGCTCGGGGTTGCTCGGCGGATTCGTCACGCGCATGTCGTCGACCGCTTCGACGAGGCCGACGCCCATGAAGTGCGCCCAGATGCGATTGACGATCGCCTTCGCGAAGAACGGATTCGCCCGGTTCGGTCAGCCAATCGGCCAGCTTCTCGCGCGGATCTTCGCCGCGCACGTACTCGTATTCCGGTCCGCCGAGACCCTTGGGCTTCATCGACCTGGCCGGTGCGCGGCTGGTTCACGCGTGCCGTCTTTTTTCACGACGACCGACTGCTCGTTGCCGATGCCCGCGCTTGAAACTGATCCGCGAGAAGAATGCGCCGTAAGCCCCAGTAGTCGTCCTGCGTGATCCGCTCGTACGGATGATTGTGGCAGTTGGCGCACGAGATGCGCGTGCCGAGGAAGAGCTGGCTGCGTGTCGTTGACCTGCGCGACCGTGTTGCGGACGTGGCGATACCAGTTGACCGGCGGATTCTCCGCCGATTCGCCCTGCGCCGTGAGAATGGCGCGGACGAACTGATCGTACGGCATGTTCTGCGCGAACGCGGTCGCGCAGCCAGCCGCGTGAAGGCAAACGTGCCCGCCTTCAAGCCCTCGTCGCCACCGCGCTTGACGCGCAGCAGATCGCCCCACTGCTGCGCCCAAAAGCTGGCGTATTCGCTCCGCGTCGAGCAGGCGATCGACGAGCTGGTCGCGCTTGTCCGGACGCCGTGTCGGCGAGGAAAGCCTGCACCTCCTCCGGCGTCGGCAGCGTGCCGATCGCATCGATGCTCGCGCGGCGCAGAAACTCTTCGTCGGTGCAAAGCGCGCTCGGCGCGATGCCGAGCTTGCGCCACTTCGCGGCGACCAATTCGTCGACGAAGCTCTTCGGCTTGAAAGTGCGCGTAGGCCTCCGCCGGCAGTCGCCGCGCTGAACGGCACGGCGACGCGCGCGACATCGACCAGGCCCATGTAGCGCACCATCACCGCGCCTTCGCCGGTGTGGCCGAGCGTGGTCACGAGCCCGGTCGGCTCGACTTTCAAAATGTCCGGCTGCTGCGCCTTGTATTCGGCCTGCCGCGTCACGTCGTAGAGCGGCGCCATCGGTGATAGTGGGCGACGACGCGCAGTTGCTGCTCGCCGACGCCGGCCAGCAGACGCTCGCGCGGCAACACCTCGATGCGCTCGACCTTCGGCGCCTTTTCGTCGCCGTACGGCACGCCCTGCGCGATCCAGCGGGCGAGCAGCTTATAAGCGTCCGAGTTTCTCATCGAAGCGCGCGCCGCCGCCGTGCACCGTCGCGCCGGTGGCCTTTTTCAGCAGGAGCGACTCCTCGGGCGAGGCGGGGAAGACGCGGCGTCCGTGCGCTTCGTTGACCAGCGCGTCGTAGTCGAACTTCGGCTCGAACCCGAAGAGCGAGAGCCGGAAACCATTCTGGCCGCGAGGCCTTGCCGTGGCAGCCGCCAGAGTTGCAGCCGGTCTTGGTCAGGATCGGCTCGATGTCGTTGATGAAATGCAGATCGACGCTCGACGGCGAAGCCCTTGTACCGTGGCCTTCGCAGTCGCGCTCTTTTTCTCGTGGGAGATGGGATCGGTCACGGTCGCAGATCACCGTCACTGTGCCGTCGCCTTTCGGCGTCCAGCCGACCGCGCTCCGACCGTCACCACCTGTTGCGTCTCCCTGCACCGCGTACTCCGCCTGCCGCGTCGCATCGCGCAGCGTCCCGTCGCTCATTTTGAGCGTGACGAGAAACTGCACTGACTGGTCCGCATCCGTCAGCGTCATTTCCGTGGGTTCGACGAGCACATCCGCGATCCGCGGCTCCTCGGCCGCGCAAGTGGCGGAGAGCGTCGCGGCGAGGAGCGCCAGTTGGATTGACTGTCTAAGCATGAACGAAAGAAACGGATTGAGAGGGATTGCACGCGCCAGCCGTTTGGCAAGCGCACCCCTGAAATCTCGATGATCCCTGAAAAATTAGGCGCGCTCCTCCGCGCCGCGACGCTCGCGCCTCTGCTCGCAGCCTTCCCCGCCCTCTCGCGCGCCGACGAGCCTGCGGCCAAAGTGGATTTCGAAAGGCAGGTGCTGCCCATTTTCAAACGCAATTGCCTCGCCTGCCACAACGCTACCGACGCTCAAGGGGACCTCGTGATGGAGACTCCCGCGACCATTGCGAAAGGTGGCGAAAACGGCGCGGTGGTCGATCCCGCGCAACGGTGCGGAGAGCCCTCTGCTCAAGAGCGCGATGCGGGAGACCAAGCCATACATGCCGCCGAAGAACAACAAAGTCGGCGCGGAGATTTTGAAGCCGGATGAACTCGCGCTGGTCAAAGCGTGGATCGATCAAGGCGCGACCGGCACGGTCAACGCGAAAGCCAAACCGCTCGAGTGGCAGCCCCTGCCGCCGGGGCTGCATCCCATCCTCGCGGTCGCGGTGGATGGCGATGGGCAATACGCCGCTTGCGGACGCGCCAACCAAATTTTCATCTACCACGTCCCGACCGGGCACGTCGTCGCGCGTCTCACCGACCCGCAACTCGCGACCTCCCCAAATCGCAGCGGCTACCTGAGTTCCGCACAGCGCGATTTCGTGCAGTCGCTCGCCTTCAGCCCGGACGGGCGGCTGCTTGCCTCGGGCGAATATCGAGCGGTGAAACTGTGGCAGCGTGAGCCGAATCTGCCGCTCTTCACGCTCGGCGCGGAGCCCGCGACGGCAGTCGCCACGAGCCCCGACGGCAAACTTTTCGCGACCGCAGCGAAAGATAACGCCGTGCGGATTTGGAACGCGGCGGACGGGCAGCAGACCAGGGAATTCTCCGGCCATTCGGGCGTGATCAACAGCCTCGAGTTCTCGCCGGATTCCACGAAGCTCGCGTCGGCGTCCGCGGACAAATCCATCCGCGTGTGGGACGTCGCCGCCGGCTCCGTTTTCTCGCAGGTCGAGACACCGAATGAGATCGCGGCCGTGGCTTGGATTCTCGGTGGAAAACAGCTTGCGTCTGGCGGCGGCGACAACCTCATCCATCTGTGGGAATTGCCCGCGCAGGCGGATGTTGCCTTGATTCCCGGAAAGGAAATTGCCGGCCACGCAAAGCCCGTCACCATGCTCAAGGCGGCGTCGGCGGATGGCAAATCGCTGCTCTCCGGCAGCACCGACTGCTCGTTGCGGCAGTGGAATGTGGAGTCGCAAAAAGAGCTGCGCAAAATGGACCACGGCGCGCCAGTCGAAGCGGGCGCCGTCGCCCCCGACTTCAAGAAATTCGCGGCGGCGGGCGGCACTGCCGCGAGCATCTGGAACGCCGACAAAGGCGAGCGCCTCGCGGAGTTGCGCGGCGATCATCGTGCGAAGGCCAGGGTGGCGCAGGCCGAGCAGGCCGTCACTTTCGCGAAGACGGAAATCGAATATTGGAAGACGACCACTGAGGCTGCCGCAAATGCGCAAACGGCGCGAGCGGAGGCGGTTAAGAAGGCGACGGAGGCGATCCCGGCCGCCGAGAAAGCGGTCAACGAAAAGAAGGATGCGCTCGAGAAAGTGACCGATGAAAAAGCGAAGCCCGCTGCCGAGGAAGCGCTGAGAAGTGCCGAGCGCGCGAAAGTTTCCGCCGACGCAAATGTGGCAACCACGCAGCTCGCGGCGAAATCGGCAGAGCAAGCTGTGGTAGACGCGAAAGCCGGCACGGAGAAAGCGGCGGAGGTGTTGAAATCGGCCGAAGCCGACCTCGAGCAAGCGAAGAGAGCACTGGCGGAAAGCGAGAAGCCGGTGCGCGCGGTCGCGTTTGTCCCGAGCGGGCTCACCGTCGCGACGGCGGGCGACGATCAGTCGATTCGCACTTGGAGCAGCGAGAACGGCGCGGGTTTCGAAACGTATCCCGGACAGCTCGGCGCGGTGCGGGCGCTGACCTATCTCGCCGATGGCGAAGGCGGGCGGCTCGTCTCACGCGCGGCGGAAAACGGCGCCGTCGTCTGGCGCACCGCGCCGGTCTGGACACTCGCGCGGACCATCGGCACCGGCGACGAAAAGTCGCCGCTCGTCAACCGCGTGCTCGCGCTCGATTTCGCGCCCGACGGAAAGCTGCTGGCGACCGGAGGCGGCGTCCCTTCGCGGAGCGGCGAGGTCAAAATCTGGCGCACCTCCGACGGCGGAATGGAGCGCGAAATCCTGCCGTCGCACAGCGACACAGTCTTCAGCGTGGATTTTTCGCCCGAGGGAAAACTGCTGGCGACCGCGAGCGCGGACAAGTTCGTGCGAGTCTTTGAAGCCGCCACGGGAAAGCTGGTGAAGACTCTTTCCGGCCACACCCACTACGTCCTCGGAGTAAGCTGGAAGGCGGACGGGCGGACCATCGCGAGTTCCGGCGGGGACAAGGTGGTGAAACTCTGGAGCTTCCCCGGCGGCGAGGTGCTCAAGACCGTCGAGGGTTTCAAACTGGAGGTGACTTCCGTGCGTTTCGTCGGTCTCGGCGGCGAAATGCTGGTCGCTTCCGGCGACAATCGCGTGCGGCTTTTGAAAGAAGACGGCGGCACGGTCCGGGACTTCAACGGCAACCAAGGCTTCCTCTTTTCCACCGCTGTGACGCCCGACGGACAGGTCGTGCTCGCTGGAGGGCAGGACAGCATTTTGCGAATTTGGAATCTGCCAACCGCCAAGATTTTGTTCAGCCTCGAACCGCCGCCAGACGAACAGTCCGCAGCCAAAAAATAGAACTGGCACCCGGACTCAAAGACTTCTCCGCCGCGGAGGTTTGTCCATGTTCACGCTCCCACTCCCACATTCCATGCGCCGACTCCTTCCGTTCCTATCCGCCGCTCTCCTCACCGCTGCCGCCGTCGCCGCGGAACCGGTTACTTTCACGATCAAGACGCTCCCGGCGCAGATGCGGTACGACATCACGGAGTTTCTGGTGAAGCCAGGCGCGGAGGTGAAAATCATCTTCGAAAATCCGGACGACATGCCGCACAACATCCTGTTTTTTCAGCCCGGCACTGACGTCGTTGCCGTTTGCAACAAACAGCTCGAAAAGCCTGAGGAAGCCTTGAAGCGCAATTGGCTGCCGGAGGACCCGCGGCTCTGGGCGCACTCGAATCTCGTGCAGCCCAAAGGAAAAGAGGAGATCACATTTCGCGCGCCGGAAGCGCTGGGAATCTACCCGTACGTCTGCTCAATGCCGGGTCATGCCGCGATCATGAATGGTCGGATGAAAGTCTTCTCGCCGGGGCCACGGCTTGCCGACTTGAAGTTCCAGCTTTTCCTCGGCGCGTGGAAGAAACTGCCCGACTTTTCGACGCTCACGCCGCACCGCGAGGGCGCGCTCGCGGACAATCTCGTGGAGATCAAACTCGACGATTACAAAAACGAATTCGGCGTCGTCTACACCGGCAAACTGAAAGCGCCGAGCAACGGCGAATACACTTTCGCCATCGCTGGTGATGACGGCGTGCGGCTGCTCATCGACGGTAAAAAGGTCGTGGAGCACGACGGCATTCATCCGGCGGACATCCGCGAAGCTGCGGTGAAATTAAAGGCCGGCGACCACGATTTCCGGCTCGAGTATTTCCAAGCCGCAGCCAACGCGCAGCTTTTCGCCGCGTGGCGCGGCCCGGATTTTTCGATGACGCCGCTCTCGAAATGGGTGCCGCCCAACTGGAAGGAAGGCGCGCTCGCTCCGAAAAAAGACAACACCGTCGGCATGCCGCTGGCCGTGAAGGACGAGCCGGTCATCTACCGGAATTTCATCCGCGGCGCGGGCAATCGCGGCATCGGCGTCGGCTTCCCCGGCGCGGTGAATCTCGCGTGGAACGCGGAGACGATGAATCTGGCGGAAGTCTGGCGCGGCGCGTTCATCGATGCAGCGCGGCACTGGAATGATCGCGGCGGCGGACATCAGCCGCCGCTCGGCTACGATGTCTTCGACGTCGGCGGCGAATCGGCACCGTCGTTTGCCATCCTCGCGGCGGGCGCGGTGGATTGGCCGAAAGTGCCAAAGGGCGAGCGCCCGGCGGGCTACGATTGGAAAGGCTACACGCTCGACGCGAAACGCGTCCCGACCTTCTCATACGAATGGAACGGCTTGAAAGTGAGCGAGCGCTTCGAAGCTCAGGGCCAGGGCCTGGCTGGAACGGGCAAGCTCATCCGCACGGTAAAAGTCACTGGCACGATTCCGCCCGGCGCCACCTTCCGAGCCGCTGCTGGAGCTGTGCAGCCGGCCGGCGCCAACACGTTCATCATCGAGAGCGGCACGAAAATGATCGTCGAGGTCGAAGGCGGCGCCGTCGCCGGTTCGAACCTCGTGGTCCCAGCGCGCGCGGAAATCAAAGTCACTTATTCGTGGCCGACCGCGCCCGGCACCGCCGCCAATTAAGCCTTCACTTTTCACCCCATCTCGAAATGAAAACCGTCACCATTCTCTGCGGACTCGTCCTCACGTCGGCACTGCTTCGCGCCGCTGATTCGCAGGAGTCCGATTTTTACAAAATCACTACTTTCGACACGCCGCAGGAGACGGCAATGGAAGTCGGTTCGATCGAACTACTTCCCGGCGACCGAATCGCCCTCGGCACGCGGCGCGGCGAAATCTGGACCGTCTCAGGCGCGCAAGCCACCGAGCCGTCGACGTTGAAATATCAACTCTTCGCATCCGGTCAGCACGAGGTCCTCGGCCTCGCCTACTCGAAAAAGGACGACTCGCTCTACGCCACGAATCGCTACGAAGTCGCCCGGCTCAAGGACGAGGACGGTGACGGTCGGGCCGACACATTCCAGACCATTTGCGACAAATGGGGCGTCAGCGGCGACTACCACGAATACGCCTTCGGCTCGCGCTTCGACAAGAACGGCGACCTCTGGGTAACGCTCTGCCTCACCGGTTCATTCAGCAGCAACACTGACTTCCGCGGCTGGGCCGTGCGCGTGAAACCGGACGGCACCATGGTCCCGACGTGCAGCGGCATCCGTTCGCCGGGCGGCATCGGCTTCGACGCCGATGGCGAAGTCTACTACACCGACAACCAGGGTCCCTGGCACGGCTCGTGTACGCTCCAGCACTTCGTTCCCGGCACGTTTCAGGGCCACCCCGGCGGTTTCAAATGGTATGACAAAGCGCCGAACATGGGTCCGCGCCCCGTCGAACCGAACGACAACAGCTACATGGTGAAAGAGCGCGCCCGGATGAAGGAGCTCGTTCCGCCGGCGGTTTATCTCGTGCACGGAAAGATCGGCAATTCGTCGTCCTTCATCGTGTGCGACATGAGCGGCGGGAAATTCGGCCCGTTCGAGAAGCAGCTCTTCGTCGCCGACCAGAGCCACTCGAATTTGTCGCGTGTCTTTCTCGAAGATGTGAACGGGATCAAGCAGGGCGTCGTCATTCCGTTTCTCAAGGGCTTCAAGTCCGGGCTCATTGGCGGGCGAATGGACGACGCCCACGGGCAGATTTTCGCCGGCGGTACCGATCGGGGCTGGGGCTCGAAAGGCGGAAAGCCCTTTGACTTCGAGCGGGTGAACTGGACCGGAAAGGTGCCGTTTGAGATTCACGAAATGCGCGCCAAGCCCGACGGGTTCGAAGTCACCTTCACCGAACCGGTCGACCCCAAAACCGCCGCCGACCCTGCGAGCTATTCGATGCGCGAATTTACTTATCTCTACCGCTCGGAATACGGCGGACCGGAGGTCGATGACGTGCTGCCGACGATCACGAGCGTGGTGTTGGCGCCGGACAAAAAGTCCGTCCGACTTACGATCACACCGCTCACAAAAGGCCACATCCACGAGTTGCATCTCGACGGCGTAAAGTCCGCCGCCGGGCTCCCGGTGCTGCACCCCGTCGCCTACTACACGCTGAACGAGATTCCGCTGAAGTGATCATCGTGGCAGTGTGAGTGGATGCTGAAAGCTTACCTCGCGGTGATGTTCGGCGGCGCGCTCGGCACCGGTCTGCGCATGTGGATGGCGAGCGTGGTGGCGGCGCGCTTTAACGACACACTGCCGCTCGGGACGTTCGTGGTGAATGTCCTCGGCAGCCTGCTCATCGGCTTTTTCGCCGCGTTCACCGAACCTGGTGGCGGGCTGGTCGCCGCGTCACTTACGCGGCAGTTCGTGATGGTCGGCGTGCTTGGCGGCTTCACCACGTTCTCGTCGTTCAGCCTGCAAACGCTGAACCTCATCCACGCCGGCGATTGGCCGCACGCGGTGCTCAACGTCGTTGGCTCGGTGTTCGTTTGCCTCGCCGCCGTCTGGCTCGGCCACCTTGCGGCCACCGCCTTACATTCGCGCTAAAATCAGCGCGTCAATCCCGGCACCCAAACGTCCCGGACGTATTCCTCTACCGCCTCCTGCCAGGCGCGCGGCGTCTGCCCCGTGAGCCGCGTCGAGCTTGTCCGTGGACATCGCGGTGTAGACGGGCGCTTCGCGATGAACGCCTTGAGATCGGCCATCTTCAGCGGCGCGACGCTCTGCGCCTTCAGCGGTACGCCCGCGGCGAGCGCGCAGTCGAGCGCGTACTGCCCGTATTCCTGCCAGGTGCATTCGCCGGTGTTGCAAAGATGCAGGATCCCGCCGACCGGCGCGTCCGCGAGCAGCGGACGCAGCAGCCGCGCGGCGTCGAGCGTGTAGGTCGGCACGGCCATCTTGTCGCCGATCGCCTGCGCCGTCTCGTGCTCGAGCGCGCGCTTGAAAATTCTGATCGACGAAGCTCGGGCGATCCGGCCCGAAGACCCACGACACGCGCACGACCAGATGTCCCGTCGGAAACCTCGAGCAAGCCGTTTCGCCCGCGAGCTTCGACGCGCCGTAGACGCTGATCGGACGCGCCTCGTCCTCTTCGGTGTAGGGGGTGCGCTTCTCGCCATCGAAGACGTAGTCCGTGCTGATGTGAATGCAGCGCGCCTTCTTGTCGCGGCAGATTTCCGCGAGATCGTCGCCACCGCCGCGCCGTTGACGCGCAACGCCTCGTCCGCGTGCGTCTCGCAGCGATCGACATTGGTCTGCGCGGCGCAATTCACGAGCACGTCGAACTCCGTCCGCTCGAACGCCACACGGGCTCGCTGCGGCATCTGCGAGGTCGAGCATCGCGCGGCTGAAACCCGACCACGTCATCGCCCGCCGCGCGCCACTCGCGCGCCAGCGCCGCGCCGAGTCGCCCGCCGCTGCCGACGATGACGATCCTAGCGCCATCAGCGCCTCTAGCGACTTCAGCAGCGGCTCCCACCACGCGCGGTTCTGCAGATACCAATCGATCGTCTCGCGAATCCCCTGCTCGTGGCTGATGCAGCGGTTTCCAGCCGAGTTCGCGTGTGCGCCTTCGACGAATCGATCGCGTAACGCCGGTCGTGGCCGAGCCGGTCCGGCACGTACTTGATCAGAGCTCTCCGGCTTGCCGAGATGCTTCGAGGATCATCTTCACCACGTCGATGTTCCGCATCTCGCCATCGCGCGCCGACGTTGTAAACCTCGCCCGGCTTGCCCTCGAGCAGCGCGGCGACGATGGCCGCGCAGTGGTCCTCGACATGAATCCAGTCGCGCACATTCAGCCCGTCGCCATAGACCGGCAGCGGCTAGATCGCGCAGCGCGTTGAGGATCATCAGCGGGATGAGCTTTTCGGGAAATTGATACGGCCCGTAGTTGTTCGAGCAGCGCGTGACGACGACTTCCTGCCCGTAGGTGTGATGATGCGCGAGCGCGAGCAGATCGGCGCCGGCCTTGCTCGCGGAGTAGGGCGAACTCGGCTCGAGCGGCGAGGTTTCGCGTGAATTTCCCCTCTGGCCCGAGCGAGCCATAGACTTCGTCCGTCGAGACTTGCAGAAAGCGGCGCACGCCGTGCCGCCGCGCGCGCAGTCGAGCAGCACGGAGGTGCCGACGACATTGGTGTGGATGAAGTTCTCCCGGCGAATCGATCGAGCGATCGACGTGCGATTCCGCGGCGAAATTGATGACCGCGAAGAACTGATGCTTCGCGCATCAGCGCATCGATCTGGCGCGCGGTTGGCGATGTCGGCCTGGTAGAATTCGTAGCGCTCGCCGTAGTCCTCCGCGACGCCCGCGAGATTCGCGAGATTCCCGGCATAGGTCAGCGCATCCACATTGCGTGATCATCGCCGGGCCGTAGTGCTGCGAGGACGTACCGGATGAAATTGCTGCCGATGAAGCCGCAGCCGCCGGTGACGAGAAGTCGCATAGAGGACGCGTTCTTTAGCAGCGGTTGCTGGAAAGGCCGCGCTGCAGCTATTTCGCGCGAGCCGGACTCCGTCGACTTTCCTCCACCAAGCGCCGCACACGCAGCGTGTCGCGCAGCATGCGCGAGGCTGTCGCGGACGATTCGGACCTTTGCTTCCGGGGAGTTGATCCACTCCACGGGCAGGTCGGCGATCTTGTAACCGAGCCGCTCGGCGAGCAGCAGCACCTCCACGTCGAAGGCGAATCCATCGAGCGTCTGCCGGGAGAAAATCTCGCGCGCGCCTCGCGGCGGAAGGCTTTGAAGCCGCATTGCGTGTCGTGCAGCGAAGCGAGGCCGAACGATTGCAGGATGCGGTTGAAGGCCTGGCCCATGCGCTGGCGCAGCCACGACTGTCGGCGCGTGATGCGGCTCTTGGCGTGCTGGCGATTGCCCACAAGCACGGCCGCCTCGGGATGCTCGTCGAAGCACTCGAGAAACGCTGTGCACTTCGCGCAGCGGCACGCTCAGATCGGCGTCCATGTAGAAGATGAACTCGCCCCGCGCGCGCAGCATGCCGGAGCGGACGGCGAAGCCTTTGCCGCGCTGCGCGGCAGTTGTCGATCAGCCTGAAAATGAGCTTGCTTGCGCGGCAGATCGCGGGCGGCTATGTCGAGCGTCCCGTCCGCTGCTCCGCTCGACGACGATCAGCACTTCATACGGTCCCGAAAGCTCGGCCGCGCAAGAATCCGCCATTTCCGCCAGCGTCGGCGGCAGGCGCGCGCCTCGTTGTAGGCGGGCACGACGATGGAAAGATGGGCGGCATGGCACCGAGATGTAGCAGCGACGGACGCGCGGGTCAAAGCGCTCGGTTCGGGTTGAGCCGCGGCGGATCGCCTGATACCTGCTTCGCGCGCGTGCCTAGCCTCCGTGCGAAACCCTTGCGAAACCGTAGCCAATGCGCCCGTGCGGATCCATCGAGTCGCTGGATTTCCCCGCGATCGTCCTGCTCGCCCTCGTGCTCCGCGCTGCTCTGGTTGAACGTGAAGCCCGCCGCATTTCGACGAAGGGCGTGAACGGCTGGTTCGTCGATCAGATGACGCGGCAGGGCTTCTACCACTACGACCCGACGAACTTCCACGGGCCGCTGCATTTCTACGTGCTTTTCGTCGCGCAGACGCTCTTCGGGCGGCACGTGTGGGCGCTGCGCCTGCCGCTCGCGCTCGTGAGCACGAGCGTGCGTCGCGCTGGTGCTCGCGTTCCGCCGCTACTTCGGCAGCGCGTCCTGCCAGATCGCGGCGCTGGCCATGGCGGTCTCGCCCGGGATGGTTTTCTACGGCCGCTACGCGATCCACGAATCGTGGCTGCTCTTCTTCCTGCTGCTCACGGCTTGGGGCTTCGCGGGGCTCTGGCAATTCGGCGAGCGTCAACATCTCTGGGCCGCGGTGCTCGGCGTGACGGGAATGATGCTGACGAAGGAGACCTACGTCATCCACGTCGTTGCGATGCTGCTCGCTGTGCCGGCGCTTTTCGCCCTCGAGCAGGTGTCGAGGTCAGCGCCAGCTTTCATCGCAGGGCAGCGCTGGGCCCGTGGCGATCTCAAGACGGCAGCACTGGTTGGCGCGTCCCTGATCTTCTTTTTCTACTCGGGTGGGCTTCTCGATTGGTCGGCGCTGCCCGGAATTTGGGAGACGTTTTCGACCTGGATCGCCACCGGAACCCGAGGCGAAACAGGGCATGAAAAGGAATGGTCCTACTGGCTCGCGCTGCTCGCCCGCTACGAGTGGCCGGCGCTGCTCGGACTCATCGCCGCACCGTTCATCGTGATGCCCGGCACGCAGCGCATGGTGCGCTTTTTTGCGATTTATGGACTCGGCGCGCTGATCGCCTACAGCCTCGTGGCTTACAAGACTCCCTGGTGCCTCATCGTGCTGATGTGGCCGTTTCTGTTCCTCTTCGGCCTCGCGCTCGACCAGGCTTTTTCACGGTTTGATCGATGGATCGTCGGAGCTCTGGCGCTGGTCGTCGCCGGCTACTCGCTCGCCGCGACATGCCTCCTGAATTTTAACGATTATGCCGATGAAACGGAACCATACGTTTACGTCCAGACGACGACGGATGTGAACAAACTGGCGGATCCGCTGCTCTTTCTCGCGGCGCGCGATCCGGTAAATTATCACCTCAAGGGTTACCTGCTGACGCTCGACACCCACCCGATGAACTGGTTGCTCGGCGACTTCACGAGCGTCGCTGTCGGAGACGAAGAGCACCTTCCCACCAAAGTGGACGATGCCGAATTTCTCATCATCGATCAGAGCTCCGTGGAGCAAATCGAACCAAAGCTGAGTGACACGTATTTCAAGGAGACCGTGAGGCTGCGGGGAAGCTCGGCAGAAATATCGGTCCTCTATTTCCGGGAGACGACATTTCGGCCGTTTTTCACCACCCGCGCCGCGGAGTTTCGACCCGCGCTGAATTTCGACTGATGAACTTTGTCGCCGCCCTTTTGTATGGCGTCAGCAGTTCCGCGGTAGCCGCGGTCTTGCTCGGCTTTGCGCACGGCGGACTCGACCGGTCGAGCGCGTACTCGGCCCTTGCGATCGGTGCACTGGTGGCCGCCATCGCTGTGTGGCAAAGGCGCGGCTGGCGATGGACATGGAAGAACCCAGGCGCGTGGGGCTGGGCGGCGATTGTGTTGTTCACGCTCTTTTCGCTGCGCGCATTTCTGTGGCTGATCTTCCGCGATCAAGACGCCATTCGCGTCCTTTCGCCAAACAATCTCGGCGACATGGCGCTGCACATCACCTACATCCGAGAACTCGCGAGCGGCGCTCATTTCTGGCCGGACAATCCGATTTATGCCGGCGCTAAGCTCACGTATCCGGTCGGCATCGATCTCTTCAACAGCCTCCTTTTGCTTGCTGGCGTGGACCTCATTCGGGGCTTCGTTTGGGTCGCGCTCGCGGGTGCCCTGCTGACCGGCGTGGCGCTCTGGCACTGGGGTCGCGGGTTTGTGCTCGCCGGTTTTTTGTGCAACGGCGGGCTGCTCGGCTTCGCGATTTTCTGGAGACCGGAATTGGTCGATTTTCAGGCCGATGCCGCGTGGAAAAGCATCCCGCTCGCGCTGTTCGTTACGCAGCGCGGATTGCTCTTCGCTTTGCCCGCGGGGCTCGCGCTACTGAGCAGTTGGCGGGTCCGGTTTTTTGAAAATGATGAACGCGCGTGGCGGCTGCCGCGGTGGGGTGAGGTGTTGCTTTACGCGTCGATGCCGCTCTTCCACTTGCACACCTTTCTGTTTCTGTCGTTTCTGCTCGGCACCTGGTTTATTGTTCACGCACCGGCCCGGAAGCAGCTTGCCGCCTTGATCGGCACGTCTTTCGTGCCAGCGACTGCACTCGTGTTGCTGGTCACGGGAATGTTCAAAGGCACGTCGGCCCTCGGCTGGAAACCGGGCTGGATGCAAGAAGATCAGAATTTTTTTGTTTTCTGGCTGAGCAATTTCGGCGTGCTCCCCTTTCTCGTCGGCGCACTCGGCGTGGCGCTGTATCGCCGCCCGGAATTGCGCTGGCCGACGGCGATTTTCGTTCCCTCGCTGCTCCTGTTTTTTCTCTGCTGCTTTGTCCGTTTTGCGCCTTGGGAATGGGATAACACGAAGCTGATGATCTGGTCGTATCTCGCGATCCTGCCAATTCTCTGGAAGGAACTGCTGGCGCGCTGGCCGCTCCCCGCGCGAGCCGCGGCGTGCGTGCTCCTTTTTTTCTCGGGCTTCGTCTCGCTCCTCGGCGGAATCGGCCCCGCTCACCGCGGGCACGACCTGGCGCTTCGCTCGGAAATCGACGGTGTCGCAGGTGCCCTGAAGTCTGTCCCTCTCGGCGCTTGCTTCGCCGGTTCGCCGACTTTTGATCATCCAGTGCTGCTGAATGGGCGCCCGATGGCGATGGGCTACGAGGGCCACGTCTGGAGTCACGGCTACGCGGATTGGGCCCAGCGAAAGGCGGACGTCCTCGCTCTGATGAACGGCGTCGAAGGCTGGCGCGAAATCGCCAACCGGCTCGGCGTGCGTTATATCTTCTGGGGACCGACAGAGCGGCAGGATTTCGCTGAGTCCAAACGTCCGTGGGAACAGGAAGCGCGGCTGATCGCGTCCGGCGATTGGGGCGACCTTTTCGACCTCGCGCTGACGCCGTAGCTCCCGGTTGCCCCGTCGGCATTGCCTTCATTCGCGAAAGCCGCTTCCGTTTCGCGTCATGAAGTTCATCCCCGTCCTCCTCGCTGCCGCGCTCTTTTCGATCGCCACTTCGCTCGCCAACGATCCCATCCTGCTCTGGCCAAATGGCGCGCCCGGTGTCATCGCGGCCACCGGTGATGAGCACGATACGACCAAACCGGACCCAAAAGCCGCCCATGGCAAGTCAATCATCCGACTCGGCGAAGTGTCGAAGCCCAGCATTACGCTCTTCCCGGCAAAGCCGGAAAATGCCACGGGTGCGGCGGTGATCGTCTGCCCCGGCGGCGGCTACAACATCCTCGCGTGGGATCTCGAGGGGACGGAAATTTGCGAATGGCTGAATTCGATCGGCGTGACCGGCGTCCTGCTGAAATATCGCGTGCCCGCACCTAAAACTGGCGAGCGTTTTGCCCCAGCCCTGCAGGATGCGCAGCGTGCGATCAGTCTCGTGCGCAGCCACGCGAAAGAATGGAAGATCAATCCGGAGCGCATCGGTGTGCTCGGCTTTTCGGCTGGTGGCCACCTCTCCGCGGCGCTGAGCACAAGCTACGAAAAGCACACTTATGAGCCGATCGACGATGCGGACAAGGTGAGCGCACGTCCCGATTTCGCGGTGCTCGTCTACCCCGCCTACCTCACGTCGAAGGAACAACCGGAGATCGCGTCACCGGAGTTGAAACTCACCGTGCAGACGCCGCCCACCTTCCTTGTGCAGACTCAGGACGACAAAGGCTTCATCGAGAGCACTCTCTTCTATTACCTCGCCCTGAAACGCGCCGGAGTGCCTGCCGAACTGCACCTCTACCCAAACGGCGGCCACGGCTACGGCCTGCGCCCATCCGACAAAAATGTGAGCTCATGGCCGCAGCGCGTCGCGGACTGGATGCGCGCACTCGGCATGCTCGCGAAGTAATTCCAACTCAACCCGCGCGCTGCCGGCGTGCTCCTGCCGCGTCACCGCAGATCGTCGATGAAACAACCGATCGCCGGCCCGGTAGAGCGGGGAGCCTGACGTCCCGCGAGGAGTGCGGCGAGGGCATCGTCGAGATCGTGGATCGTTGCGGCGGGCCGCGCTTTTCCAAACGTGATGAAACGATTGTCGATTCGGCCGACGAAAAACCGTTCTCCGGTGCTTTTGAAGATCGCAGCTTCCGGCGTTACGCGTGCCCCAGCCACGCGCGCCAACTCATGCCGCGAATCCCGCAGCACCGGACACGAAAGATCATATTCCGCGAGGTGCTTTTTGATCGTGGCTGGAAGTTGGTCGCGATCGAGAAAGACCAGCCAGAACGCTATCCCGTGGCTCAGATATTTCTGCTGAAGCCGCCGGATTTCCGGCGCGTAAGCATTGGAAATTGGACAGTCGGTGCGGAGAAAAATGAATACGGAAGCCTCAGCTTTTTTGCCAGCGAAGGGATCAATCAATCGCCCCTCGAGGTCACGCAATTCAAGCGTGGCCGGACGAGCCGGGGCGGCCGGGCTTAGCAGCGCGATGGCGGCAAAACAGGTGAAGAGACGCAGCCTTGACATCAATGAAGAGTGTGGCGCGCCTCAGCATTTCGCGCAACGGATGGAGCCCGAAGCACAATTGTGACAATCGGCGCTCGAACGAATCCGAACAAACGAAGTCTTACTCCTCGTTCCGGGGGGAACGGGCGTGCGCGATCATCCAGTGGGGTGACGCGCCCGCTCTTTTTTCACCCGAAGTGCGGCACGCCACAAGCGCAGGTGACGCCCTGCGAGTTACTCGTCGTTGCGGGATCGTAGTTCAGGTTCGGGCCGAGCCAGCGCTCGACCTCCTGCAGCGGTCATGCCTTTGCGCAGGTGGTAGTCGAGCACCTGGTCGCGATCGATTTTTCCGAGCCCGAAATAGCGCGACTGCGGATGCGCAAAATAGAGGCCGCTCACGCTGCGAGCCGGGCCACATGGCGAAAGATCTCGGTGAGCTGGATGCCGGCGTTTTTCTCCACATCGAGCAGCTCCCAGAGCGTGCGCTTTCTCCGTGTGATCGGGGCAGGCGGGATAGCCGGCGGCGGGGCGGATGCCGCGATATTTCTCCGCGATCATCTCGTCGTGCGTGAGCTTCTCCGCCTCGCCCAAAGCCCCACTCGTCGCGCACGCGCTTGTGCAGGCATTCGGCGAAGGCCTCGGCCAGCCGGTCGGCGAGCGCCTCGGCCATGATCGCGTTGTAGTCGTCGTGATCGGCTTGGAATTTCTCCACGATCTCTTCGGAGCCCGTGGCCGGTCGTGACGGCGAAGGCGCCGATGTGATCGGGCAATGCGGTCGACTTCGGCGCGATGAAATCGGCGCAGCGACTGATCGGGCTCGCCTCCTTTTTGGCGATCTGCTGGCGGAGGAAATGGAACGTCGTGAGCGACCTCGGTGCGCGTCTCGTCGGTGTAGAGTTCCACGTCGTCGCCGACCGCGTTCGCGGGGAAAAAGCCATACACCGCGCGGGCGGTGAGCAGCTTCTTCGCGATGATTTCGTCGAGCAGTTGCCTGCGCGTCGGCGAAGAGTTTGCGCGCCTGCTCGCCGTATTTTTCGTGCTCGAGGATCGACGGATAAACGCCGCGCAGTTCCCAGGTGTGAAAGAACGGCGACCAGTCGATGAATTCGCGCGAGTGTCGCGAGCGGGAAATCGTCCAGCACCCGCACGCCGGTGAATTCGGGCTGCGCGATGTCCTCCGCGCGCCAGTCGATCGGCGTGCGATTCGCGCGCGCGTCGTCGAGCGGGATGAGCTGCTGCGTCGTGCCGGCGTGCGCGGCGCGCAGGCGCGTCCTGCTCGTCGCGATTCTTCACGGCGAAAGCGGCGCGCTGCTCTTCGCTGATGAGGCTGCTGACCACCGGCACGGCGCGGCTGGCGTCGAGCACATGCACGACGGGCTGCGAGAAATGCTGGCGCGATCTTCACCGCCGTGTGCGCCTTGCTCGTGGTCGCGCCGCCGATGAGCAGCGGCTGCTTCATTCCCAGTCCGCTCCATCTCGCGCGCGACGTGGACCATCTCGTCGAGCGAAGGCGTGATCAGCCCGGAGAGGCCGATGACATCGACGTTCTGCTCGCGCGCGGTCGCGAGGATTTTCTCGCACGGCACCATCACGCCGAGGTCGATGACCTCGTAGTTGTTACAGCCGAGCACGACGCCGACGATGTTCTTGCCGATGTCGTGCACGTCGCCTTTCACCGTGGCCATGAGCACCTTGCCCTGCGTGCGCACGTCGCCGCCCGCGGCGAGCGTCGCGGCCTTTTCCGCCTCCATGAAGGGCAGCAGATACGCGACCGCCTTCTTCATCACGCGCGCGGATTTCACGACCTGCGGCAGGAACATTTTCCCCGCGCCGAAGAGATCGCCGACGACGTTCATGCCGTCCATCAGCGGGCCTTCGATCACGCTGAGCGGCTTGTCGTATTTCTGCCGCGCTTCCTCGGTGTCCTCGGCGACGAAGGCGTCGATGCCTTTGACCAGCGCGTGCGTGAGCCGCTCCTCGACCGGCAGCTTGCGCCACTCCTGCGGTCGCCTTCTCGACCGCGGCCGCCGGCCTTCTGCTTCACCTGTTTCGCCGAAGGTCACGAGCCGCTCCGTGGCGTCGGGCCGGCGGTTCAGCAGCACGTCCTCGACGAGCTCGAGCAGGTCCTTCGGGATCTCCTCGTACACCTCGAGCATCCCGGCATTGACGATGCCCATGTCGAGCCCGGCGCGGATCGCGTGATAGAGGAACGCGGAGTGCATCGCCTCGCGCACGTCGTTGTTGCCGCGGAAGGAGAACGAGATGTTCGAGACGCCGCCGCTGACCTTCGCGTGCGGCAGGTTCGCTTTGATCCAGCGCGTCGCCTCGATGAAATTGACCGCGTAGTTGTTGTGCTCCTCGATGCCGGTCGCGACGGTGAGGATGTTCGGATCGAAGATGATGTCCTGCGGCGGAAAGCCGACCTTCTCCACGAGCAGGCCGATAGCTGCGCTCGCAGATTTCGCACTTCCGCTCAAGCGTGTCCGCCTGCCCCTGCTCGTCGAACGCCATGACCACGACCGCCGCGCCGTAGCGCCGCACGAGCCGCGCCTGCGCGAGAAATTTCTCCTCGCCTTCCTTGAGCGAGATCGAGTTCACGATCCCCTTGCCCTGGATGCACTTCAGCCCCGCCTCGATCACGCTCCACTTCGAGCAATCGACCATCACCGGCACCCGCGCGATCTCCGGCTCGGTCATGATGTAGTTGAGGAAGCGCGTCATCGCCGCCGCGCCGTCGAGCATCCCCTCGTCCATGTTCACGTCGATGATCTGCGCGCCGTTTTCCACCTGCTGCCGCGCGATCGCTCACCGCTTCCTCGTAGTTGCCCGCGAGGATCAGCTTCGCAAACTTCGGCGAGCCCGTGACGTTCGCGCGCTCGCCGATGTTGACGAAATTCGTCTCCGGCGTGAGCGTCAGCGCGTCGATGCCGCTGAGGCGCAGATACGGCTCGACCGTCGGCACCACGCGCGGCGCGATGCCGCGCACGGCCTGCGGCGATCTTCTCGATGTGCGGCGGCGTCGTGCCGCAGCAGCCGCCGACGATATTGAAGATGCCCGCGCGTCCCCACTCCGCGAGCTGCGGCGCGAGCGATTCCGGCGTCTCGGGAAAGCCGGTCGGCAGCAGCGGATTCGGCAGCCCGGCATTCGGATAAACGCTCACGTAGATCGGCGCGATGCCGCGACAGTTCCTCGATCAGCGGGCGCATTTCCTCCGGCCCGAGCGCGCAGTTCATGCCGACGCTGAGCAGCGGCACATGCGAGATGGAATTCCAAAACGCCTCGACCGTCTGGCCGGTCACGCCGCGCGTGCCGCCCTTCTGGATGAACGTCACCGAGGCCATCAGCGGCACCGACGCGCTTGCCCGGCTCCGGCGTCTTCGCCGAACGGCAGCGCGCGTCAGCCCGCGCTCGTCGAAGATCTCCTCGATCGCGAAGAACGCCGCCTTGGCGTTCAGCGTGTCGAAGATCGTCTCGACGAGCAGGATGTCCGCGCCGCCATCGAGCAGCGCGCGCACCTGCTCGCCGTAGGCGCGCACCAGTTCGTCCCAGGTCGTCCCGCGCGCGGAGGCGTCGTTCACGTCGGTGGAAATCGACGATGTCTTCGTGGTCGGCCCGATCGCACCGGCGACGAAGCATCTGCCGCCCCGGCTGCGCCGCCATCACCGCATCCGCCGCCCGCCGCGCGCACTCCGCGCCGGCACAGCGAAAGCTCGTAGGCGAGCGCTTCCATGCCGTAGTCGCCGAGCGAAATGAACTGCCCGTTGAAGGTGTTCGTCTCCACGATGTCCGCGCCCGCCTCGAAATAGCGCCGGTGGATTTCCTCGATGATCTGCGGCTGCGTGAGGTTGAGCAGCTCGTTGTTGCCCTTGAGATCCTTGCCCTGTCCAGTCCGCGAAACCGCTCCCCGCGAAACTGCTCCTCGGTCAGCTTGTACTGCTGGATCGTCGTGCCCATCGCACCGTCGATGATGACGATGCGCTGCTGCAGAAGGTCGGCGAGCGGATGGGTGAAAGAGGACGCGGGCATGTCACATCCATCATCCGCGCGGTCGGAGTTTTCTCAAGCGACAAATGAACGCATCACGATGCGACGATGCGTTCGACCCCCGACAAAACAACGCCGCGCCGTGTTCGACGGCGCGGAGCTATGCTCGCTGCGGAAAGTTACTTTTGGTAGCTCACCCGATCGTCGACCTCGAGCCAGTCGAAGAGCGTGCTGCTTGCCGGGTCAATCCCGACCGATTTGCATTGCTCCGAAAACCACTCGCGCTTTTCCGGGTTCCCATACGGGCTGGTAGCTTCCACGGATGCGCTCCATTCCTCGATCTCCTCCGGGGTTTTCGGAACGCCACTTTTGTCGAGCCACAGCGCCATCTGCTCGTCAGATGCGCCGGACTCGATCTGCTTTTTGAAATCGTCGCCGTTCACGCCTTTGAATCCGAAGAGCATGTTATCGAGCGGACAGTCGTAGTGGTATTCGCCGATGTCGCCAGCGAGAAGCGCGCGGCATTTGTCCGCCGTGCGGGCGAGAATGGCATACCCCCCGATGCGGACGCGCGGGCTGCGGGCGGGTTCTTTGGTCAGGTCTTTGCCGGTAACGGATGATGTGTTCATAGTGGTGAGGTGGGCTGAAGCATACGTAGGCGGCGAGGATTTCGGATGCCCCTTGCACCCAGCCGACTCGGCGCGAAGATGTTGGCACCAAGTCTCAGACTGGCCCCCATGAACCGTTTTCTCTGTCGATATACCCTGGTCCCTTTCATCGTCGCCGCGCTTTTGCATTGGGCCAATAATCGCGCCCTCGCCGCGGCGGATAGCGTCCTCGTCGTCAACGAAATCCACTACCACCCGGCAGACTCCGGCGGCACCGAGTGGGTGGAATTACACAGTCTGCATGGGGTAAACGTGGACATCTCCGGGTGGAAAATCAGCGGCGGAATCGGATATACTTTCCCGGCAAACACCACCCTCGCCGGCCACGGTTACCTCATTGTCGCAGCGAATCCGGGCGACGCGTCGCTCGCAGGGAAAGGCGCGGTTGGGCCATTCACCGGAGCGCTGAATAACAGTGGCGACACCATTCGCATCGTTAACAACAGCGGTCGCGTGATGGATGAAGTGACCTACGGCGACAACAATGACTGGCCGGTCGGCCCGGATGGCTCAGGCGCGACGCTGGTGAAACGTGACGAAGAATCGAGCGATTCGGGCCCAGCACATTGGACCAGCAGTCCGTCCATCGGCGGCACGCCGGGCGGGCGAAATTTCTCCCAACCGACCGATCCGCCGGTCGTGACGAACCTCGTGCCGATGGCGGGCACATGGAAATACCGGGACAACAACGTCGCTCAGCCGGCCGGTTGGACCACTGCCGGCTTTGACGACAGCGCCTGGCTCAGCGGGAGCGCATTGCTTTACGCGGGCAACCCAAATCTCAACGGAGCCGGCGAGGGCTTGCTGGGCTACTGGCCGCTGGAGGAGACGACGGGGACGAGCGCGCCGAATCTAGCGAACGGCGGCACGGTCGGGACATTAAACGGCAGCGTGACATGGGTCACCGACGGGACGCGCGGGAAAGTGCTCAATCTCCCTGGCGCAGGTGGCGCCTACGTGGATGCCGGTTCGATCCCGCAGATGACGATGAGCAACGACTTCACCTGGTCGTTTTGGGCCAACTCCGATGCGGGCAGCGGCACCTCGGTCATCCTGGGAAACCGCCACGCGCCGACCGGCGATTTCAATCCGCTGGAGTTCATCAAATTCACCCCGAACTCATTCGAGTTTTACCGCAACAACTCGCAGGACGGTGGTCTCTACTCCGGCATGCCGACAGGGACATGGGTCCATCACGCCGTGGTGAAGCAGGGGTCGAATCTCAGCTACTATCGCAACGGCACCCTCACCGGCACCCACGCCATCACCCTCGGGCTCAACAACCCGCAGCCGTTTTATTTTGGCGGCGACAAGCAGGGTGAGAACTGGAGCGGACGTCTCGATGACATCGCGACTTGGACGAAAGCGCTCCCTTCCTCCTCGATCAACGCACTTGCGGCCGGCACAGCCACCCCCCTCACGGCGGCGACCGGCAGCAGTAGCGTGCCGCTGACCACTCAGCTCTCAGTCGGTCCGACGACCCACTATTTCCGGCGCTCCTTCAGCTTCACCGGCACGCCTTCGCGCACCACACTCACGCTGCAGCACATCCTCGACGACGGCGCGATTTTCTATCTGAACGGCGTGGAGGTTCTTCGGGTGAACATGCCTGGAGGCACCGCCACGCACACGACCCTCGCAACCAGCAACGCGACGAGTTCCGGACTTTCCACGGTAGTGACCATTCCAGCCACCAGTCTCGTCTCGGGGACGAATGTCCTCGCCGTCGAGGTGCATCAATTTGCCGCGAGCGCCCCAAACAACGACATGGTTTTCGGGGCATCACTTGTCGCCACTGAAGCTCCGGGACCAGCCCGCTACCCCGGAAGCGGACTCGTGCTCAACGAGATTTCCGCAAGCAGCGACCCTCAGTTCAAGATTGAGCTTCGGAACAACGGGACGACGGCGATCGATCTCGCGGGCTACAAAATCACCAGTTCCAGCGGTGCGTCGGCCACGCTGACCTCGCAGAATGTTCCCGCGGGCGGGCTCGCCGTGATCACGGAGGCGCAGCTCGGTTTCACCCCGGTGAGCGGCGACAAGCTCTTCGTCTTCCAACCAGGCGGCACAGTGTTCGAAGATGCGCAGCAGGTCACCGGCAAGCTGCGCGGACGCTCTGCGGCGAAAGGCGGCGCATGGCTTTACCCGAGCACCGCAAGCTTCGGGGCAACGAACACGTTTGCCTTAAACAACGACGTGGTGATCAACGAGCTGATGTATCGTCCGCATCCCTCCGCCGCCGCACAGGAGGAGTGGATTGAGCTCTTCAACCGTGGCACCTCGACGGCAAATCTCGCGGGTTGGCAGTTCGATGACGGCATCAGCTACACCTTCCCACCGGGCACTACCCTCGCCCCCGGCGCGTATTTGGTCATCACCAGCGACACCGCGGCATTTGCCGCGCACCACGCGGGATTTACAGCGCTGGGTCCGTTCAGCGGCACGCTGGCGAGCAAGGGGGAGCGCGTCCGGCTCACTGACACCACGGGCAACCCCGTCGATGAATTGCGTTACTACGACGATGGACGCTGGCCCGACACCGCCAAGGGCGGTGGCTCAAGCCTCGAACGGCGCGATCTCCGCGGCGATTCCTCCGCTCCGGAGACTTGGGCTGCGAGTGACGAATCCGCGCGGGGGCAGTGGCAAACCGTCACTTATTCTGGTTCGGGGGCGAACATCGGCAGCGACCCGACACAGTGGAATGAGTTCGTCTTTGGCCTTCTCTCGAAAGGCTCCTTCCTCATCGACGACATCAGCGTGAAGGAAGACCCCACAGGCGCCCCGATCCAACTCATCCAGAATCAGAACTTCAACACCGACGCTGCCACTTGGCGTCTCCTCGGCACGCACAAGCACTACTCGGTCGCCCCCGACCCCTCCGCTCCCGGCAACAACGTCCTCCGCGTCGATGCCACCTCCTACACCGAGCACATGCACAATCACGTGGAAACGACGCTGAAAAGCACTTCCGGCTACGTCTCCATCAGTAGCGCCAAGAACTATGAAATTTCGTTTCGCGCGCGCTGGCTGAGCGGAAATAACGCGCTGAACACCCGCCTTTACTTCAATCGCCTCGCCCGCACGACGCTCCTCCCGGTCCCAGTTTCCGGCGGCACCCCCGGGGTGGCCAATTCGCGCTTTATCGCCAATGCCGGACCCACCTACCGCGGCCTGACGCATTTTCCTGCCGTCCCCGGAGTCAATCAAACCGCGACGGTCTCCGTGACGCCATCGGACCCCGACGGCCTCGGCACCCTGACCCTTCGGTACGCGGTGAATGCGGGCACCTTTGCCACCACCGCAATGACTGACCCCGACGGCGACGGGGTCTTTACAGGCGTCATCCCGGGCCAAGCTGCGGGGACGAAACTTCAGTTTTACGTGCAGGCCGCCGATTCCCTCGGCGCCACTTCATTCTTCCCCGCCGCTGGCGCCGCCTCCCGCGCCATCATTCCGTGGTCCGATGGACAGTCCACCAACGGACCCGCCGCAAATTTCCGGATCGCGATGCTCACCGCCGAGGCGGATACGATGCACAGCCTCACCGAAGTGATGAGCGACGACGAGGTGGGTGCCACGGTGATCTATCGGGAAACCGAGATCTATTACGACTGCGGCATCCGGCTCAAAAGCAGCGAGCGAGGTCGTTCGTCCGATGGCCGCGTCGGCTGGCACGTCCGTTTTCCGCCGCATCAGCCCTTTTTGGGCGCACACCAGACCGTCGCCATCGATCGGTCCGGGGGAGGGGGCAGCGTCAGCCAAAAGGAAATCCTCGTCGGGGCTGTCATGATGCACGCCGGGAACATTCCCGGGAGTTACGACGACCTCATCCGGATCATCGCCCCCCGCTCTGTCCACACCGGCCCCGCCACTTTGCAGAAGGCCCGCTTTTCCGATGAGAACCTTGACAACCAATGGATCGACGGCGCCAGCGGTCCGATGTTCGAGTATGAACTGATCTATTTTCCGACGACGACCAATATTCCGAACACCACCACCGGGTGGCAGGAGGGTTTGAAGGTCCCGCAGCCCGACGGCACCTCGGGGGTGAACGTGACCAGCTTTCCGACTAACGCTTTTGGCACGAACAAGGAGCTCTATCGCTGGCATTACCTTACGAAGAACAACCGCGTCGCCGACGACTATTCCGGCATTATGGCTACCGCCGCCGCGCTCGGGCAGAGCAACGGGCCGCAGTATCGCGCCGATACTCGGCTTCGTCTCGACATCGACCAATGGCTCCGCACTTTCGCCCTCCACCATCTTTTTGGCATCGGCGACAGCTACGGCACCGGCGGGCAGCACAACGCCTTTTTTTACACGCGCCCCGCCGACGGTAAGACTCTCTTCCTTCCGCACGACCTCGATTTCATTTTCTCGAACGCCACCACGACCGATATCAAAACCGGTGGCGACCTTACCAAGCTCGTCAGCGACCCACCGAATCTGCGCGCCTACTTCGGGCACCTCCTCGACCTGATCCAGCGCAGCTACAACTCCAGCTACCTCATTCCTTGGGCGCAACATTACAATACCTACCTCTCCGGTGAGGATCTCACCTCCGGCACCGCCTCCTATGTCGATGCACGGGTTCTGGATGTCCAAAACCAGATTAACAGTGCGATCCCCAGCGTCGCTTTCGCCATCACCACGCCCAACAACGAGATGGTCAGCGGTCCTTTCGCAACCATTGAGGGGAATGGCTGGGTAAACGTGCGGGAAATTCGCCTCGCCGGCAGCACCGAGTCGCTCGCTGTCACCTGGCTCGACAACAAAAAGTTCCGGGTCTCCGTTCCGGTCGGACCGAACAGCAACACCATCACCCTCCAAGCCATCGGATTTGATGGGAATGTCCTCCCCAACGGCACCTCGACCGTGACCGTCGTGAACACGGGCTCCACTCAGCCTGCATCCGCCGCGAATCTCACTATCTCGAAGCTCATGTATCATCCGGCACCTCCGAGCGCCTCCGAGCAAAGCGCCGGCTACAATTTCGCCAACGCCGAAGACGAGTTTGAGTGGGTTGAAGTGCTGAACATTTCCGCTGTTTCCGTCGATTTGACCGGCACACATTTCACCGCCGGCATCGAATACACCTTTCCCAGCCGGATTCTCGCCCCCGGTGAGCGTCTCGTCGTCGCGCGGAACCTCTCTGCCTTCGCCGTCCGCTACCCCAACGTGCCCAGCGGCACTCGCGTCGGACCCTTCACCAGCGGAAAATTCGCCGATAGTGGTGAGGTGGTCACCCTCACCGGAGCCGGGGGCGCCACGATCCGCAGCTTCAACTATCTTACCGTCGCCCCCTGGCCCAGTGCCGCGGACGGCAACGGGCCCGGCATCGCGCTGATCAAGCCCGAGGCCAATCCCGACTACTCCTTGGCGAAGAACTGGCGTCACACGGCTCCGCTCGCTACCCCCGGCCTGGCTGATACCATCACCTACCCGGCTTGGAAGACCACCTATGCCATCACCGATGACCTCGGCGACCCCGATCACGATGGCATCACCAATTACCTCGAGTTTGTCCACGGCACCGACCCGGACGTGCCCAACGGAGCCCGCGTTCTGAGCGGCCTCGACGCCGCCGGGCGCCTCACCATTTCGTTTAGCAGACGCCTCGGTGCCGACGAGCTGACCTTCGAGCCGCAGACGTCCTCGGCCTTGGCGCCCGCTGTTTGGAGCGCTGACCCCGCGGCTTTCACCTACCTCGGCGTTGCTTATAACCCCGAAGGAACCGAGACCGTCACCTACGCCGTCGATCCCCCCACATCCACAGAGCCTCAGCGCTTCCTTCGCATCCGGGCCTATCGGTGAGAGCGGGCAGGGCCTAACTACGTCGCCACCCTCACCGGTGGGAACCAAACGTAGAGCATCAGGTAAACAAGGACGCCGGTGATCGATACGTAGAGCCACACCGGGACGGTGATTTTCGCCCAGCGCCGATGCCGATCGTAACGAGCACGCAGCGCCGGAACCACGGTGAGCAGGACGAGCGGGACGGTGATCGCGGCTAACGGAACGTGGGTGCCCAGGATGAAAAAGTAGAGCGTCCGCGGCCAGCCGAGTGTCGTGAATTTTGTCACCACTCCCTCCGTGAGCCAATGGTAGGTCAGATAGCTCGCCAGAAAGGCCGTGCTCGTGACCAGCGCGCAAGCCATCAAAACGATGTGCAAAGTTTTGCGGTCTCTTTTGATCGCGACGAGTCCGGCGCAGATGAGGACGAAAGCGCTCCCATTGAGCGAAGCGTTGAGGAGTGGAAGTTCGTGAACGTTCATCGGGTTTCTTTGCGCAAGATTTGCAAATCGGTCAGCAGCGGGCCGTTGGAGTTCGGATCGAGGGCATCGTAAAAGCCGCGCACAAATCCATTTTTATCCACGAGGATCAGCTTGGTTCCATGAGTCACCGGCTCTTTTGCCGTAGCGCCGTTCTCGGAGACGCCGAGCTTGAACCCATGGTTTGCAAGGTCGTAGATCGCCACCTTGTCGCCAGTCAGGAAAAGCCAGCCCGGGCCGGCATGAAAACGCGTCGCATACTCTTTGAGCACCTCCGGCGTGTCCTTGGTCGGGTCCGCTGAGATGGAAACGAGCGCAACATCGGGCAGACCGGCGGTGACCTTCTGCACATCGCTCAGCCGGCTCGACATCATTGGACACGGCCCCGGACAGCTGGTGTAGAAGAAATCAGCGATCCATACCTTGCCGCGCAAATCGGCCGCAGTAATGGTCCGGCCATCGCGTTCCGTGAGGGCGAAATCGGGCAGCTGCCAGTGGCGCGGGAGCGCCGCCCTCGGTGCGGGATTGCCCAGCATTTCAAAGGCTTCATCCTTCTTCCCGCACCCCGCAGTGAGCAACGCGGCGAGCGTCAAGGCCGTTAAGAACAGAGCGATTCTCATTTTTTGATTGGGTGCAGGCGGAGGTGCAGGATGAACCAATCGGCCGCGGCGAGCCCGACTATCCGTCCGTTGCGCGCGCCGAAGACCCTTGCCGCCGACACCGGGCGAGGTGCTCAAAGCTTGGTGAAAACCATCAGGCCGAGGATCAGCGGCAGGTAAAAGATCGAGGCGAAAAAGAGACGCCGGGCCACGGCGCGAGTCCGGTCCCGAAGAAACTGCCCGGCGAGAAAGACGAGAATCCCGTTCAACACAATAGCGCCGGCGAGATAAACCGCGCTATTCATGCCCATCACAAACGGAACCATGCAGATGCCGGCCAGTCCGAGAGCGAAGGCGAAACTGGTGAAAGCGGTCCCCGCGCCGCTCACGTCGTCGCGCTTCAACATGATGAATCCGGCCTGCGCGTATTCGTCGCGATACATCCACGCAATGGCGAGGAAGTGCGGCATTTGCCACGTGAAAAGAACGCCGAAAAGCACCCACGCGCCGAGCCCAAGCGTCGGATGCGCCCCCTGTGCTGCCGTCCAACCAATGACCGGCGGGATGGCGCCAGAGACCGCCCCGACGATAGTACAGAGGGCGGTCCGGCGTTTGAGCGGAGTGTAGATGAAAAGATAGATCGCCACTGTCGCTGCGGCGAGACCGGCGCTGAGCGCATTTGCCGCCAGCCACAACCACCCGACGCCGCCGGCGGTCAAGGCGACGCCCAGAAAGAGCGCGGAGGCGGGGCGCATCCGGCCCGCGGGAAGCGGGCGGAATTTCGTCCGCTCCATGAGCCGGTCGACGTGGCTCTCCATGAATTGATTGAGCACCGCCGCGGCCGCCGCCGCGAGGGCTGTACCGAGCGTGGCGCTGACCAAGCGGAGCCAGTCGAGCTGCGGGCCGCTCGCCATGCAGAAACCGACGAACGTCGTAATGATCACAAGCAGGCTCAGTCGCGCTTTGGTCAGCGTGAGCAGGTCGCTGACGAGCCCGATCTCCGGAGCTTCACTCACTTCGCCGAGCACCAAAAGCTCGTCGGTCGCCCGACTCACGCGAGCACCTCCGTCCGTACCGTTGGGGCCAGCGGAATGGGTGGAGGCGTCCAAGTCGCGCGAATGCCGAGCAGCACCGCGGTCGCAAGGACGGCCGCTCCATTCACAACATGGAAGGTGGTGAGGACCAGTGGGCGCTGCTGCAAAATGATCAGGATGCCCATGACCGCCTGCGCCGTGGTGAGGGCCACGAGCAAGGCGGCGGGCCGGACGAGTCGGAGATTGCCAGCAGCGCTTCCGACTACGCGGAGAAAAAGCGCCAATACGAAAAGCGCGACGATCACCGATCCCACGCGGGTGTGCGCGAAATTAAGGTCGGTGAAAATATTGTGCTCCGATGGAAGCAGTGCGCCGCTGGCCGCGGCCGCGGGAAAGGTCGGAATAGCCAGTCCCGCACCGAGATGCCGCATCGTCGCCCCCACGATGAGCTGGATGAAAATGAGCGCCGAAGTGAACCAGGCGAGCCTGCCGATGCCGGGCCATGCCTTCGTCGGCTGCAGCGTGCGCCACACTGGCGAGAGTAGCGCCGCCACCGCCACAAGCAAACAAAGCTCAACCTGCGCAAAACAGCCGTGCAAGACCCGGAAAGTTGTCGCGATCGTCCCATCCATCGGCCACACGCCCTGCGGATCGAGGATCACGCGCAAGCCTCCCAAGACTGCCTGCGCCAACACTCCCGCGAGTGCCGCGCTGGCGAGCATCAAAGCCCCATCCGTCACGCTCTTTCGCCGTGCCCAGACCCAAACGAAAAGGGCCGTCACCAGCGTTGCGATCAACCCGGCGCTCCCTCGGTGCCCATGCTCGAGCAGCATCTGCGGATTTTGCATCCAGCCGGCGGGATACAATGATCCGTTGCTCAGCGGCCAGTCGGGGAATGCCATCCCGGCCCCGGAGGTCGTGGTATGACCACCAGTAAATAGCAGCGCAAAGGCCGCCGCGACGACGAGCTTGGCAAAGCGCGCCAGCCAAAGGTCGGGAGAGGTAAGGCCGTTGTCGTTCACGAAATTTTCGCTGCCGCCCTCCCGGCGCAGCGCGGGAAGCCAGCCACTCAGCTACTGCGCAACACCTGGCGCAGGCGCTGGCTTCGGCACGGCTTCCACCCCCGGAGCGGGTGCTGCCGAAACAGCCGGGTGCTGCAGGGACGCCATCTCTTTATACCACCCATCCCACTCCGCCTGCGGCTCGACTGCCATCGTCGCTCGCATCGCATAATGGCCTGCCCCACAGAGCTGAGCGCAAACGATCTCAAAATTCCCCGTCTTGATCGGCCGAAACCAGACCGGGATCCGCGATCCCGGAATCGCGTCTTGGGTAATCCGCATGTGGTGCAGAGAAAGACTGTGGATCACGTCTTTGGAGGAGATCTCGATAACTGTGGGCTTGTGATTGACCAAATGAAGTTCGTTCTTTGAAACAACGTCGTCGTTGCCGGCCGGGTCAGTCGAATCCAAACCCAGTGGATTGTTGCCATTTACGAGGTGAACATCCTGTCGGCCGAAGACTCCATCAGGGCCAGGATAGTGAAAATTCCATGCGAACTGCTCCCCGACCGCATGGACGCGCAAGGCGTTGTCCTTGTCCGGAAACGACTCCTCCGTCACTCGCTTGGCCCACAGGGGCAGACCGAACCCGAGCAAAAGCACCGCTTCCACCAGCACGACGGTGAACTCCAAATGGGTCGAGACCTTGCTTTTCACGCCGTGGTAATTCGCCACGGGATTCCGCGACCGATGGAACCGGCAGATCGTGTAGAGGAAAAAGATGAACCATCCGACGAACAGCAGGAGCATGAACCAGTGACAGAACTCCAGCGTGTGATCGATCAAGTAGCCGTGTTCAGAAGCGTTGGGGACGATCCCCATCCATTTGTTGAGCATGTGAAATTAGTTTTCTTCTGAGTCATCCGCTGGGAATTGACCATCGGCGACTTGCATATGAGGCGGGAGGGGAGAGTTGGCGCGCCGCATGAGGCTGACGCCCAAGGCGCCAAGCAATCCAAGCACACCCATGATAAACGCGAGCATGAGAAAGATTGCGGCGTTGATCGCGCCAGCGGTCTTCGAGTTCGGGTCCCCCATGCAAACCGAACATGCGGAGGCAGTCGCCGGCAGCTGCAAAAACGCCATTCCGACCAAAGCGGCAAACCATGAGTCCAAAGAACGTCTCATGTAATGATCTTTTGCGATTTCTTGAGGAACCAGATTCCGTAGACCATCAGCGCGACCGCTGTAACTGAAGACCCAATCCCGAAGACGAAGGCCGTCTCATTCAGAAACGCCCACAAGGCACAACCGATCGCCATCAGGATGGCGAGCACGATGAAAACGAGATGGAAGACCTTCAGCGACATCGTTCAGTGAACGTTATGGGATGTGCCGAAGATCGGATCAACCCAAGCCAAAAGGGTGAGCAGAAAAAGCCCCGCGACGAAGAACGCGGTGAAATAGAGGAACCGGGTAATCGTCGGCTTTTCGCCTTTCAAATGCATGAAAATGGCACCCACAAGACTGACTTTAAACCCGGCAACTAGCATCGCAACGACGATATTGCGCGTGGACGATCCGAAGTCGACGTACGATAGAAAAACGGTGAAAGCCGTGAGGAAAATCAAAACCGCACCGATGCCCCAGTAGAGCTTCAGATGCATTTCGTGGTGCCCATGCTCAACGGCATGGGCCTCCCCAGCAGATGCTGCGGGCGGATGAAGATGCGGATCACTCATGGATAGTCAGATCAGAGGAGGTAGAAGAGGGGGAAGACAAAGATCCAAACGAGGTCGACGAAGTGCCAGAAGAGACCAGCCACTTCGACTCGGTTGGCCAGATGCTCAGGATTCTTTTTATAGAGCTTCGCTCCTGGTCCCCAGAAGTAGATGAACACCAGCACGCCTGCCAAGACGTGCAATCCGTGCAGGCCGGTGATGGTAAAGTAAACCGCGAAATACGGACTGTGGCGCGGGACAAACATGCTCGGATTCGCAATCTCCAAGTCCGCTTGCTGAACCACGGCGGTCTTCATGCTCAAAGGCTTTGGCAGGAAGTGCGGCTTCTCGTTTTCCTCGTTCGTCGGATCCGCATTAACCGAATCAAGCTGAATCACATAGTCCTTGGGATCATCCGTTCGGATGATCGTCGCGTGACCGTGCTCTGCCTTCTCTCCTTTTTCATGCAACAAATGCTCGAAATGCTCGGCGTTCTTCTTCGCAACCTCCTCGTAAATGGACCCTGCTGGTGCATCCAGCAGATGCCCCGTGATTTCCAACCGAGGCTCGAGGTTTTTCGATTTCAGGAGATCATTCCCGAGATAATCTTCATACTTCGAGAGCGCATCTTTTTTGATGTAAACCCCGAAATGAGTGAATTTCTGCGGATACTCATAGGCGAGCTTCACGACGAGAAACAGCAGGCCGCAGAGGATGGTAATCCCCATGTAAAGACGGTATTGCGAGAACTTCCGCATCTTTAACGCCGCCCATGCCAATACAACGGTGACCGAAGAGAGGATTAGCACCGCGGTGTTGAATGTTCCTACGGGAACGTTTAACAATCCATGAGGCCAGTAGCCCGGATCGGATCCAAGCCGGAGAAAGATGTAACCGGAGAAGAGTCCTCCGAATAGCATCACCTCTGAGGCGAGGAACAACCAGATGCCGAGCTTGGCGTTATAAAGTCCCGTGTCGGGACGTGCCGTAACTTCGTGCGGAATTTGCATGAGCTAGTGAGCTAGAGCCGGCGTCGCGGTTGCGGGAGACACGGTCTTTTTCCCCGCAGGCTCTTCAGTTTGAGGAGTAAAGTCCTTGCTAGCGCCGGGAACGCTGTACTCGTAGGGGCCGCGGTAGACGGCAATTTCCGTGTCGAAGTTTCCATGTCCAGGAGGTGAAGGTGCATCCCATTCAACGGTGGTAGCCTCCCATGGATTCCGTCCCACTTTGGCTCCGTTCCGCATGCTCCAGAAGAAATTGAAAATGAATGGGAGTTGAGCCACGGCGAGCAGGAAAGCCGAGGTGCTCATGAACTTATTCCAATGCAACACAGGAGCGGCCAGCTGATAGGTCAAGTGCTCCAAATCGATGCCCCCACCGTCATACCAACGACGATGAACTCCGGCCATTCCTTGAATGAACATGGGGAAGAAAATGCCGTTGAGGAAGATCAGCGAGCCCCAGAAATGCATCCGGCCCAGGAAGTCGTTCATCATCCGTCCAGTCGCCTTCGGAAACCAATGATACACCCCCGCAAAGATGGCGAAGATGGTTCCTGGAGCCACAATGTAGTGGAAGTGACCAATAATGTAGTAAGTATCGTGGAGGTAAAGATCGACTGCGTTGAATGCTAACGGAATGCCCGTCAAACCTCCGATCCCAAACATCGGCATGAAAGCGGTCGCGAAAAGCATCGGCAGGGTGAACCGAATCGAACCACCCCACAGCGAGAGCATGAGTGCAGTGATAAGGATGACCGAAGGAATGGAGATCAGGATGGTCGTGGTCTGAAAGAAGCCAGCCACCGTTGCACCCATGCCCGTCATATACATGTGATGCGCCCAGACGATGAACGAAAGGAAAGCGAGCACGAAGATTGCACCAACCATCGCCTTGTAGCCGTAAAGTGGCTTGCGAGTGTTATTTGCAACCACCTCGGCGATGATTCCGATGCCTGGCAGGATTAGCACGTAGACCTCGGGGTGGGCCAGGAACCAGAAGAGGTGTTGCCACAGCAAAGGGCTACCGCCGCCGGACCAGTCCGTCAGTTGCTGGTTCACCACCAACCCCGTTGGCATGAAGAAACTCGTGCCGAACATCCGGTCCATGAACTGGAAAATGCCGGCAGCTTCCAACGGGGGGAAGGCCAGCAGCAACAGGAACGCGGTGATGAATTGCGCCCAGACGAAGAAGGGCAGTCGCATCCAAGTCATCCCAGGGGCGCGGAGTTGGATAATCGTGGCAATGAAATTCACTGAACCAAGCAGCGATGCCGTGATGTTGAAAATCATGCCGGCCAGCCACAGTGACTGACCGTTGAAAAACGGATGGAAATTTGGTCCGAGGTCCGCAATACCGGCCAACGGCGGATAGGAAGTCCAGCCTGACTTCGCAGCTCCGCCGGGCACAAAGAAACTTACCAGCATGAAGATGCAACTGATGAAAAAGCACCAGTAGCTTGCCATGTTGATGCGCGGGAAGGTCATGTCAGGCGCGCCGATTTGCAGAGGCACGACGTAATTTCCGAAGGCTGCGAAAGCAATCGGCACGATCCCAAAGAACACCATGATTGTCCCGTGCATCGCGCCCATCGTGTTATAGCCATCGGGAGACAACACCCCGCCCGGGAATTGATTACTGATCGAACGCAACCAGAACCAACCGTCAAAACTCCCGGGCGTGACCGGATGCGCCGCGAGGAAGTTTTGCGCAGAGATAAAGAGTCCGCCAATGCCCGGCACTGGTGTATTTGGATGCGCCAACTGCCAGCGCATGATGAGCATTAGGCAGAAGCCGAAAAACAGGAAGGCCAACCCCGTGATCCCATACTGAATTCCGATCGTTTTGTGATCGGTGGAAAAGATGTATTTCCGCCAGAAGCTCAGTTCTTCGTGGTGGTCGTCATGAGGCACGTGATGTGCGTCAGCGTGGGCGTGGGTTGACATACGGCAGTGAAATTTAAAAGGGACGGAAATCTAACGAGTGACCGTCGATGCGCAATGGATTGAATGTCACGAAAACAGAAACTACCGAGTCGGGAGGTTCGTCCGTGAGCTAATCACTTGGCCGGTGCTGGGTCTTCCTTCCAAGCCTTGAGTTCCGCCTCAGTCCAAGGAGTCTTTCGGTCGGCAAATTTCTTTCGAGCCGCAGCGACGACGTCGGCAGCAACGGCAGGTGCAGAATTCCCGAAAGTCGAGCGCACATAGGTCATCACCGCCGCGATTTTCTCATCTGTGAGCATCGCCTCCTGGCCGGGCATGATGTTGTTGTAAGGCTTGCCGTCGATGGTCATCGGACCCGCGTTTCCCTTCAAAATCATCGCAGCAAAACGCTCGGCGGAGCCACCTACATACTCCGATTTCGTCAACGGCGGAAAGACCGGCGGAAGGCCAAGGCCAGTCGGCTGATGGCAGGCGAAGCAGACAGTCATGTAGACGGTTTTACCCATCGCGATCTGATCGGGCGGAGCATCTTGAGCCGAGGCGAGGCCTCCGCAAAAGAGGATCGAGGCAAAAATGGCAGCAAATGTCTTCATAACTGGAGAACTAGGGTGCGGGTGCAGGAATTGGTGGCGTTGCGGGGGCTGGATTGGCTGGAGGAGGCGGAAGCGGAACTGCTCCTGGAGCTGGGGCCGCTGGCTGCGGCGCAGTTGGGGGTAACGGACCCGGCTCTTTCGACTCAGGGGTCGGCGGCACCGGACCTAGCGCTGGTGGAGCAGGGACAGGAGTAGCAGGGGGCGGAACTGGGGTCGGCGGCGTAGGCGGCATCGGAGCCGGAGCGGCAGGCGTTGCCGGTGCAGATGCCGGGGGGTCAGCGGGCGGCGTGACTGGCGCAGCCGGCGATGGAGCAGGCGGCGCAGGCGCGCCAACAGGCGGCTGAACCGGCATGGGTGTCGCGGGGGTGGAAACTGGTGTTTCCGGGACGGTAGGCGCACCTCCGTTACCCTCAAAAGCTTTCAACTCCGGCTCGGTCCAAGGCATCTTGCGATCCTGGTATTTCTGGCGCACGGCCGCGACGGTTTGTGGTGACACCATCGGTGCACTGTTGCCGAAGCTCGAGCGGACATAGGTCATGACGGCGGCGATTTTTTCGTCGCTTAAAGTCGCCTCCTGACCCGGCATGATGTTGTTGTAAGCCTTCCCATCAACCGTCATCGGCCCAGCATTGCCTTTCAAAATCATCGCAGCCAAACGCTCTTCGGAGCCATTGATGTATTCCGACTTCGTCAAAGGCGGAAAGACTGGTGGCAAACCGAGACCCGTCGGCTGATGGCAGGCGAAACACACCGTCATATACACCTGCTTGCCTTGCGCCAAGACCGCGGGGTCAGGGACTGCGCTGGTCGCTGGAGCGGCGGTTGGTGCTGGATTCGCTGGGGTAGATGCATCAGCGGGCATGGGTGCAGCAGCGCTTGAAGCGGGTGCAATCGGCGCAGGCGCAGGGGAGTTGGCCTCCGCTTTGCCCGTGGCTGGTGCCGGTCCCGAAGTTCCTGCTACCTCCGGGAAATTGGCGTCCGCTGGAATTTGCAGCAGTTGCGCCTCCGTCCATGCCGCAGATTGTCCTTCGAATTCTTTCCGCGCGGCGGCGACCTTGCCTTCTCCAATCTCCGGCGCGGCATTTCCCCATTCCGAACGTATGTAACTCGCGATCGCCGCGATTTTTCTGTCGCTCAAAGTCTTTTCCCACGGCGGCATCACGCCGTTGTAGACTTTGCCTTCGACGTTCAACGGTCCCTGCAAACCCTTGAGCAGGATGGCAATCAGCCGCTTCTCTCCTCCCACGACCCACTCCGATTTGACGAGTGGCGGAAATTGTCCTGGCAAACCAAGCCCGTTTGCCTGATGGCAGGTTACGCAGTTGGCGTACACCGCTTTTCCTTGCTGCGCCAAGGTCAGCGTCGCCGCCGCCGTCGTAGTGGCACCGGTCTTGGTGGGTAGCGGAAAGAGAGCGCTCGGTGAGCTATCGTACTCGTTATAGATACTTGACGAAAACCCACCGTGAAACACGCCGAGGTAGGCGCCAGCCCAGCAAACAGCCACTCCACAGATTGCAGTCAGCCAAAGAGGAATCGGGGTGACTTCCGCGCTAGGATCACGGTGTTCGCGCTTAATCGCGGCGTGAACTTCCGTAACGTCGGACGTTTCGCGGTAATCGATGCGTTCAGGGCCTTCGTTCATTCGCGCTATAAAGTTACTTCGCAGGAGCCGCAGCGCCTTTGACTTCCTTCACCGGGTGGGTGGAATCGAGGGATAAGAGATAAGCTACGAGATGTTTGGCATCCGGCTTTGGCACGACCTCGTAGCCGTCCGCGGTCGGAACGTTCAAGGCATCGACGGAGCGCTGGCCACTAATCTTTCTGGTCTCGAACAAGTAGCGGTAGGGCGGCATGTTCGACTCGCGGACAATGGAAGTCGGTTGGTAAAGGTGCTGGTAATGCCATGCCGCATCGCGGCGGGCGGGGCGACGCGGGTCGTCCTTGTCCTCGTTCCGCCACTCTTTGGTTCCAACATTCGTCAAGTCCGGGCCGAGCCGCATGTTCCCTAAATAGGCCCTCGGATTATAAAGGTAATCCCGGGCAACAGTCCTCCGCGTCCCCCAACCCCGCTCGGTATCCAGACCGTTCTGCGGATCGCGAATCTGCTGCGAATGGCAGTAGTAACACCCTTCGGAGGCATACACTTCGCGCCCTTTCCGAGGATTGTTCACGGGATAGATGTCTGTGCCCTCCTCATCCACTTGGGGCTGAAGGTTACCCAGTTGGACTTGAGGCACCAAAACCAGCGCGAAGCACGAGATCGCGAACGATCCGAAAATTCCCGCGAAAAGGTAAGATGAGCGGCTCATTTAGTGTTGGTGATCCCCTTGAGCGGCAAACAAGGTCGGCGCTCCTCCGGGTTGGCCGATCCGGAGCAGCATGAGGAGAAAGTGTAGAGCGAAAATAACATGGGCCAGGGCCACGATCCCGAAGGCAAGACTGTGTCCGGCAAGGTAGACCTGTCCGATTTGGATCACCTGTGTGAAGGTCGCCTCGGGATCAACCATCGAAAGTCCCGCAGCGATGCCGGAAAACGCCAGCATCGAAATCATGACTCCTCCTCCATATGCGGAGCCCCAGAAATGAAGTTTGATCAACGTGGAAGAAAGCCACTCACATCCAACCAATCGCGGAGTGATGTAGTAGATGGCACCGAACATTACCATCGAGAAGAATGCGTAGATCACCAAGTGCTGGTGAGCCGCTTGGAACTGCGTGAAATGTACTATGCGATCCACGCTGCGCAGCGAGGCGACCAGGCCGGCGACGCTGGCGACGGCAAAAGCGACCGCGCCGAAAAAGGTAAAACGGATGGTCGGCGAATAATAGACCATCTGCGTATGGCCGCGCATGGTCAGCATCAGATTGGTCGTCACGGTAGCGATGGGCACCAACATCATCAGGCTGGCTGCGATGCTGACCGTCGCCATCCATGCTGGGATGGGTCCGCCGCTTAGCCGGACCATCGCGGTCAACCCGCCGAAAATGGCAAAAGTCCAGAAGCCAATCGTCGCCAGATTGTAGCTGTAGATCGGGCGATTGATAACTTTAGGAATCAGGTAGTAGGCCGCCGCCAAACCGATCGCCGTGAACCACAGGACCAGGAGGTTTTGGGAATACCACGCTGCCACCACGCTTTGCATGACACCGTGAACCTGCGGCAAGCCGTTGAAGAGGTGCGCGACTCCGAAAAACCAGGGAAACCAAAAGAAGGCTCCGAGTAGATACCACACGGAAATGTAGACAGGGGACTTCCGTCGAAAACGATAGAGCACCGCACCCCACAATCCGATCAGCAGGTAACCAAGAAACATGATCGCCGCCGCACCGCGCGGAATCTCCATCCCTTCGATGCCAGAGGTCTGGCCACCGAGAACACAGCCGACGCCGATCAAGAGGCCGAGGTTCCAAAGAAAAGCTCCGAAAACAAGAACACCAGGATAGCGGATCGCCACCCGGCAGAGGCGCGACATGAGCCAGATCGAAACTCCCATGCCGGCGAGGCTCGCCCAGCCATAAGTCAAGGTGAGGTTGTAGGCTGGTGCGACGCGGCCATAGGTCAGCCATGCGGAGTCCGCCAGAAATGCGGGGCTATGCAGCTTCATCGAGGTGATGAATCCAAGCAGCGTCGAGATGAGCAGCCAGACGATTGCGGAGGTAAAAAACAGCAGGACTGGACCTGCGGCCGCGGTGTCGAGCGTGGCGCGCTCGAGCGCGACTTTTGGGTCGGGTTTCACTGCAGGCACGGCCTCGATCGCAGCGGCCGTCGTCGGTTTGATTTCAGGTGCGGCGACGACGGTCATTTCTTGGTGTCGGTGGTTGCAGGTGCGTCAGTGGCAGGTGCCGTAGCGGCACTGATGGCGCCAAAATTAATCGTATCCGCTCCCTGCGGAGCCGAGGGCAGCGCAGGCGCCGCAGGCTCAGCTGCGTTCGGGTTATACGGAGCAGGCATCGGCAAGGATGGTTCGACTTTTACTTGCGAGGCGCCCGGTTTCTTTACGGCTAGCTCTGCGGCGATCAACCTGCGGGCATCGGCCACCGGGATTCGAACCATTCCCTTCGCCTGGTCCACCCATCCAGCCGTTTGAAGTTTTTCCGCGTCTGCCTTTTCGAGCGCCACGCGCTTCTCGACGCGCGCGGCCGCGCGCTTGTCTTCGACTTCGTGATTCCGGCCGGTTTGTTGGACCCAAATGTAAACCACTAAGGCGAAGACGAAGAAGAAAAAGAGAGCCCAGACAAAGGTCAGGAAGCCGCTCGGTTTGGCGTGTGGTGATTCTTCGATCGGCATGTCAGTTCGTAAGTTTGATCGACGCAGCCAATCGCGGATCCCTGATCGGGAACAAATTGCTGCCGCCGAGCTTCTGGAAGAACAACCATCCTACGATGCCGCCAATCCCCAAAACGGAGAGAGGATCGAAGATGCTCAGCGAAGCTCCAGTACCATGCAACGCGGCCAAAATAATGACATAGAGATCCACCAATTGCATGAGGAGAATCCAGCCAGCAACCATGCAAAGGCACTTTGGCTTCTTCTTTGTCCACTGAAGCAGCAAGACCGGAAAGGGCAGAAAAAATCGGCCAACAACAAGGAACGTGCTGAAATACCACCAGGAACCCGTGTTCCGGATCTGAAAGTAGATGGTCTCTTCCGGGATGTTCGCATACCAGATGAGCATGTATTGACTAAAGCCGATGTAGGCCCAGAAGATTGAGAAAGCCAACATGAACTTACCCATGATGTGGTAATGCTCGATTGAGACGACCTTTAGGTAGCCCTGGCTTTTCAACACGGTGATAATGAGGACCAAAAGAGACATGGAACTTCCTGCCGCTCCCGCAAAGAGGTACACTCCCCACATGGTGGAGAACCAATGATAGTCCAGGCTCATAAGCCAATCGACGCCCGCAAAGGTGATACCAAGTCCGACCGCCGGGATGCCGCCGACTCCGAGTTTCCGCATCACGAAGCTATGCCTCGCGGAACCATCACGATCCTGAGTGAGTGAGCGCCGCCGCAAGGCAAGCGCAATGATACCAAGGATAAGGAAGTAGGAAGCTGCCCGGATGAGAAAGAAGCCCTTTGAGAGAAAGGGTTGCTTGGCATCGAGCAAGGGGTCAATGCCTGGGCCGAGGTTCCACCACTTGAAGAGGTGTCCGGCACAGATGAGCACAGGGACAAAAAAGATTACCAGATAAGGAATCAGCGAAGCGACGTTCTCCAACTGCCGCCGCACCACAACCGACCAATCCGCATCCGTTGCATGGTGAAGGCAGGTCCAGAAAAGTGCTCCAACGCAGATCGTGAAGAAATAGGTAAAGCCGAAGAGCCAGGAAAAAGCGAACTGAGTTCTCCACGCCGGAACGGCCAAACCGATGAGGCTTAGCAACGTCGCGACCACGCCGACGCCTAGAAGGATCGTTGGAAGACCTCCCGCGCGTTTGAGATCGTATTTCTCCGCCTCCGGCGGCGGCAAATGATGGTCGTCGCTCATTACTTCTTTTCCTGCTGCAGTTGCTTTTGCTGCGCCTCGGAAAGATCCGCGACTTTGGCGTTTTGGCTGCGTTGGAGTGTCCGGAGATAGCTCACAATGGCCCACCGGTCCTCGACGGCGATCTGAGGCCCGTAGGCGCCCATCGTGTTTTTCCCGTTGGTGATCGTGTTGAAAAGCTGACCATCCGGCATGACACGGATGCGCTCGTCCTGAAGATTGGCGACCGTGGCCCAGTTCCCGATCTGCTGAACGATTCCATTGCCCACTCCCGTGCGTCCGTGGCAGACGGCGCAGTTGATATTGTAGCGCTCCTCGCCGCGGGCGATCAGCTTTTCGGTGACTTCGAGGGGAAATCCGTCACCGTAGACGTCGCCAAATTTCCCGGTATTGAGGTAGTCCGGCTGATTGCTAAATCCTTCAGAAGCCAGCGTTCCGTTTTTGGCTCCGGTCTGAAGGTATCTGCCCGCCAAGGTGTAGCCCATCGGAACGGTCCCCACCACTGGCTTGCGAGCAGCGCTGCCGTCCGCAAAGAAGCTACTCGGATGCTGCGCCTGATACTTGGGCTGGTGATCCATGTCTGAAAAGATCTCAATCGGCGGGAGGTTGCTCTTTTGGCCGCGGAAACCAGCCAAAGCAATGACCGCCACGGTGATCAGGATGAATGAGGCGAAGAAGTAGCGAAGCATGGAGCCGTTTTTAGTCGTGAATGAGCGTCACGTGCTTGCCGCCGATGTTTTCCAGCAACTCCCGGGTCTTGGACTCGGAAAATTTCGGATCCCGCGCTTCAATGACCACAAAGAAGCCATCGTCCGTTGCTTTCTTGAAACGCTCCCAATTAAAGACGGGATGGTACCACTTCGGCAGCTGATTCATGATCAACAGTGCGAACACTGTAGCGAAGGCCGAAAAGAGAATGGTGAGTTCGAAGAAAATCGGGAAAAAGGCCGGAACCGTGGCCCAATTGAAAGGCTTCCCATGCACGATGAGCGGGTAGATTCCCCAAGATGGGATGAAGGTGAGGCACACAGCAGTGAGCAGTCCCGTGATGCCACCGCAGAGCACTGCGGTAGACAACCAAGACTTACCCAGACCCATCGCCAGATCCATCCCATGAACGGGAAATGGTGTGTGCACGTCCCAGCGCTTGAAGCCGGCATCGCGCACTTTTTCGGCCGCGGACATCAACTCCGCAGCACTTTCAAACTCAGCTCCCAATCCGTAAACTTTGCGGTATTCAGCCATGTGCGTGACTCAATGGTGCGCGTCTGTGCCGACGTGCGAACCGGGCTTCAGTTGGTGAGGGTCAGCGGCGGGAGTGACGATTTTGACTTCCGACATCGCCACCATTGGCAGGAAGCGAACGAACAAGAGAAATAGCGTCAGGAAAATCCCGAACGTTCCCACAAAGGTCCAGATTTCTACCCAGGACGGAGAATAGTGCCGCCAGGACGACGGGAGGAAATCCTGAGCAAGCGAGGTGACGATGATCACGAAGCGCTCGAACCACATCCCCGCGTTCACGGCCATGCAGACGATGAAGACAACAATGTAGTTGGATCGCGCCCATTTGAACCAGAAGATCTGCGGCGAGAGGACGTTGCAGCTCATCATGCAATAGTAAGCCCAGGCATACCAGCCGGAGTTATTGATGCCAATGCGGGCCCGGAAGAAGGTGAACATCTCGAACTGGTTCGCGCTATACCATGCGATAAAGAGCTCCATCAGGTAGGCGTAGCCAACGATGGTGCCGGTCAGCAGGATGATCTTCGCCATCTTATCGACGTGCTGGCGAGTAATGAGGTCATCCAGCTGCGGATAAAGCAGACGCGCCGGGAACAGAATCGTCAGCACCATTGCGAAGCCACCAAAGATGGCTCCGGCCACGAAGTAAGGCGGGAAAATCGTGGTATGCCAACCGGGAATGATGGATGTCGCGAAGTCGAAAGAGACGACTGAATGAACCGATAACACGAGCGGCGTGCTAGATGCCGGCGAGGATCAGATAGGCCATCTCGTAGTGCCGCCATTGGCGGTTCGAGCCGCGCCAGCCGAGGGCGAAGATGCCGTAAATATACTTCGACACGCGACTCTTGGCACGGTCGCGTAAAGTCGCAAGATCCGGGACCAGTCCGGTATACCAGAACAGGACCGAAACGGTGAAGTAAGTGGAAACCGCGAATACATCCCAAAGCAGCGGTGACCGGAAGTTCGGCCAGATGGCGTTGCCATTTGGGACGGGGGCCAGGAACCAAGCCATCCAGACGCGCCCAACATGGATGCCGGGAAAAATGCCAGCGCAGATCACCGCGAAAAGCGTCATTGCCTCAGAGGCGCGGTTGATCGAAGTGCGCCATTTCTGCCGGGTGAGGAACAAGATTGCTGAAATCAGCGTTCCGGCGTGGCCAATGCCGATCCAGAAGACGAAATTGGTGATGTCCCACGCCCAACCCACGGTCTTGTTTTCTCCCCACATTCCAACGCCGTTGGAAATTTGCAGGCCAATACAATAAAGCCCGAACAAGGCGATCGGAGCGGTTATGAAGATCGAAATCCACCACCACAAAGGCGTTCGTTCCTCGACAATCCGAGAGACGCGATCCGAGATCCACGCCAGCGAGCGATCGTTCTGGACGAGTGGGACCCGCGCCAACTCAGGCGGCGTGGAGAGGGAAACTGTGGTTGGAGTTGCTTCAGCCATTACGCTTCACCTCCATGGTGTTCGACTTTGCTTTCGTGACCGCCGTGGTGGTGGGGTTTCGAGTAGGCCCCGATCTTCTCCGCCCCGGGCATCTTCATGTTAGGATTACGGATGCGCGCGAGGTAGACCACCCGGGCGCTGACGTTGAGATACTCGAGCAAGCGGTAGCCGCGTTCGCTGGCGCGAATTTTGGAAACGCTGCTTTCCGGATTGGCAATGTCGCCGAAAGTGATCGCATCATTTGGGCAGGCTTGCGCGCAAGCTACCGTGAAGGCATCCGCCGGAACACGAATGTCATCCGAGTCGCGGGCACTCACCTTAGCGGCAATCTTCGCTTCCTGAATGCGCTGAACACAGAAGGTGCATTTTTCCATGACACCACGCATCCGAACCGTGACGTTCGGGTTCTTTTGCAGCTTGATGGAATCCTCGGTGCCCTTCGGCGCGGTGAGGTTCCACTTGTAAAGCCCCCGGTCTTCGATCTTGCGCTGATTGTAGTCGAAAAAGTTGAAGCGCCTGACCTTGAACGGGCAATTGTTCGCGCAATAGCGGGTGCCGATGCAGCGGTTGTAAGCCATCACATTGAGGCCGTCGTCGCTGTGAACCGTCGCGTTAACCGGGCAAACCGTTTCACAGGGAGCATTTTCGCAGTGCTGGCAGAGCATTGGCTCGTAGACCATTTCCGGATCGGCAGTTTCGTCTTCCACGCCGGCGAAATAACGGTCGGTACGAATCCAGTGCATCTCCCGGCCATTATTAACCTGCTCCTTGCCGACGATCGGAATGTTATTCTCCGACTGGCAAGCGATCATGCATGCAGAGCATCCGGTGCAGCTCGTGAGATCGACGGTCATCCCCCACTGATGTTCGTTTGTTAACGGCGGATGCGAGTATAGCGAACTCGTCACCACCTCAGTCTTCCTGCCGTTGACAAGTTTCCATTTGGCTTCGGCATCCATACCGAGCGTTTTGGCAAAGTCAGGATCCGCTTTGTATTGCTCCAGCGTTCCTTCGCGTACCAGGTCGGCGCCGCGGCCCTCCAAAGTGCCGTGCTCCTGAGTGACGGAAAGCGGGTAAAAATCGCCCGTCTTCTGGACCTTCACTCCGACGACAAAGTAAGGCTGCGCAGTTGTGCGAAGAGGGTAGGCGTTGAAGCCTGGGCTTTTGCCTTTGGCGTCCGGTCCTCCGACGCGGCCGACGAAATCGCGACCGTAGCCCAATGAGATCGAGAGCGAGTTGTCGGCGTGACCCGGAGCAATGAAGGCCGGGATTTTAAGCGAGCGATTCTGGAAGGTCAGCTCAAGGACTTCTCCGGATTTGACATCAAGTCGGCTTGCACTTGCGGGACTGATAAGGGCTGCGTTATCCCAAGTTACTTTCGTGACCGGATCGGGCAGTTCCTGCAACCATCCGTTGTTTGCATATCGACCATCACCCACCTTCATGTCGGCGACGAGGACCACCTCAAACGTGTTTTCGTCGAAAATCGGCGCCCGGAAATTCTCCTTAATGTAAGCCGCAGAGCTCGCGGATACCGCCAGCGACTCACCGCCGGCGGCGCTGTTCGCGAGGAATCCGTCGTGAAGGTGCTTTGCCCAGGCAGTCGTGAAGTCAGCCGGGTTGGCCACCTGTCGGAAGGTTTCCTGAACCAACTCCGGGCCGATCGGCTTCGGCAGTCCGGCAAACTTTGCCAGCACATCCAACTCTGACCACCCTTGGTAGAGCGGGAGGATCATCGGCTGGACCGAAAGATAACTGCCATCAGTCGCCAGAGCGTCGCCCCATGACTCGAGGTAATGCGCCAGCGGGACGTGCCACGAAGCGAGCTTCGTTGTCTCGTCTTCGTGATGACCAAGGCGGATAACCACGCCTTTCTTCTCGTCACGAAAAGCCTTCAACACCTTCCCGAATTCGAGGTCAGCCGGGGCATTGTAAACCGGATTTCCGCTGACGATAATGATCGTGCGGGTCGACCCGTCATTGACGGCTTTCGCCAGTTCAGCGATGCCAACGGTCGGCTTCACGGTTCCGCGGCGTCCAACGATCGTCTTGTCGAGGTTTCCGAGCGCGCTGTTGATGGAAGCCACGATGGCGTGGACAGCTTCCGGTTGACGCGCCCCGGCGACGACGAGGCTCTTCCCCTTATTCGCGAGCAAGTCCGCGGCTGCTTCCTTCACCCATTCCGCTGTGAACTTCGCGGCGCTCGGAGGCAAATCCTTCACCATCCCAAGAAGCGCGGCATCGTTCGTCTTCGTTCCGATTTCCTGAGCCAGCGCCTGGGCAAACGATCCAATCTGGCTCGCCGGTGCACGCAAGCGGTGATCCGCCATCCCACCCGTGACGGTGTAGCGATTCTCCACGGCGTAGAGCCGATTCATCTTCTCCGCACCATCAGGCTTGCGCCGCGCGGTGAACTGCCGCGTCTGGTCGATTGTCGATTCCGTGCCGAGGAAATCGCAGTCGAGCGACATGATCACGTCGGCCTTCCCAATCTGCGGAATGCCGGAGATGCCGTCGCCGAAAGGTGCATTTCCACTTCCGCCAGCCAGCGGGTCGTAACTCGCCCAAATGGCTTTCGGAAATTTTTTCTCAATCTCGCCACGCAGCCGCTCGCGCGTTGGCGAGCTGTTCGGCTCTAGCAGAAAGGCCAACCCCGCGCCGTCTCCCGCGGCTCCAATCAGTCCGCCAAGCTCCTTCTCAAAAGTCGCCTCGTCCGACTTCTCGCCACCTTTCAGGAAGACCTTGGATCGATCCGGGTCATAGAGATCGAGGATCGATGCCTGCGCGAAAAGATCGGTCGCGCCTTTGCTCGTCGGATGGAAGGGATTGCCTTCGATTTTTGTCGGACGTCCGTCGTAAGTAGTCACCACAAGCGGAATTGCGCCGAGGCTTGTCGGGAACGCAGTGGCGAAAAACAGCGCCTTGCCTGGAATCGACCATTCCACCCCACGCGTGAACGGCACCAAGTGCTTCTCCGGTCGGCGGCAACCCGCGAAGCTCAGCCCCGCCAGAGCCATCGACGCCCCCATCAACTGCAAAAAGCTGCGCCGCGAAACGTCACCACCTTCAAACTCCGCCGCGCCTTGCGGGAACTCCCGTTCGAGCCAGCCACGGAATTCCGGCGTATCGGAAAGCTGCCCGAGACTGCGCCAGTATTTCTTGCCAGTCGTGGCTTCAGGCGGGTGAGTGAAAACGCGTTTGCTCATCGAAGTGGGTTAGCGGTGGCAGCCGAAGCAATTCCCGTCCGGCGGTTTGACGTGCCACGCTTTTTTGAGCTGCGTGCCGAGTTCTTCCTGCGCCTCCTTGACCGATTGGCCGGGCTTGGTCGGCGGTTCCCACCCCAGATTGGTGATTTGGTCGAGCGGACGCAGAGCCGATTCCGGGTGGCGATGGCAGTCGAGACAGAAATCCATCGACAGCGGCTTTGCATGGTAAACGACCGACATCTGATCGACACGGCTGTGACATTCCACACAGGAAACGCCGCGATTCACGTGCGCCGAATGGTTGAAGTAAACGTAGTCGGGCGTCTTGTGAACCTGCACCCACTCAATGGGCTTGCCCGTCTGCCATGATTCGCGCACCGCCTGGAGCTTCGGATTGTCCTTCTGAATTTGCCCATGGCAATTCATGCAGACTTGGGTCGTCGGCACATTCGAGTGCGCCGCGACCTCCACAAAGCTGTGGCAATAACGGCAATCCATGCCGACCTGCGCGACATGGATGTCATGCGGGAACGGCGCAGGCTGAACAGGTTGGTAGCCGACGTTCGTGTATTTATTCGTGAAGTAATACCCGAAGGCGGCGGTCAACGCGCCGCCCAAGATGACCGCGCACAGGACGATCTTGAGGGGCAGGTAATTACTCGACCGCGGAAAAATGTTCGCCATGCGTCAGGGTTGATCGAAGCGTCGGAAAATCGAAAAATCGGCGGTCGGCATCGGCAGAGGATCGAAAAGGGGAAGCGACTTTGCCGCGTCGAAAAAACGTTGGCAAGGAAAGTTTGTGAAAAATTTCACAAGCGTCCGAGCTTTCCACTTTTTCAACGACGTATTCCACTTCACCAAACTCGGCTTGCGCCGCGTTCAGAGGGGCGGATCATTCGGAATCAGCGGGCGGCGCTGCAACAACAAAACGTCCTCCCGGTTCTTTTGTGGGAAGCTCCGTAGCACGCGCAAGTCCGGTCGGCGCTCAGCAAATTTCTTGCGCGACTGCGCCCGCAGCAGCACGAACTCAACGTCCGCCGGCACCTGCTCCATCCCGCTGCCGTAGCGATAGGGCGTGCGCAAGTAGAAAATAACCGGCAGGTAACCCGGCTCGTATATCAACAGCTCCCGCCCTGCTGGAATCGCCGCGTCGATCCCGGCCGCCATCGGACGCAGTTCGTCGTTGCGATTGATCCGCGGCACGATGGCGACGGCGTAAACAATTGAGGCCGCGCCCATCAGCGTCGCGCTCCCGATACTGAGCTGCGCGGGGCTCAAGGAAACCCCGCGTCGTGCCACGATAAACACGCAAGCGCCGAGCACCGGCGTGAAGCAAAGCGCGGAGAAAATCGCCGTGCTGATATCGCCCGCGCTGAAAAAGGGAATCGCCAGTGCCGCAACGATCACCAACCAACCGAGCGCAACGTTCACCCGCCACCAGTTTTGCAGCAACCGCTCGTGAGGCTGCGCATGCAAAGCAACCGCAAGCAAAATTGCCACGGGTGTCCCGAGCGGCAACACGTAGCGCGGCAGCGTGCCGGGAATAAGCAGGACGACCATGCCCACTCCGGCGATGGAAATTGCGAGAGTTTTGAGAAGCCGCGGCGGGAGATATTCGCCTGAAATCTCCGCCGGAAAATCCTCTGACCGGCGACGCGCCGCCGAGATGACGAACGGCGCGAAGATCAGCCACGGGAGCTGATCCGCGAGTCCCCGTGGGAAATTCAGCAAATAATTTCCGGCGTTAAAATCACTCTCCGTGAATCGGTCGATCCCTTGTCGTTTCCAGACTGCCGCCGCCTCCAGCGCCTCCGGGGACTGGAAAAACGGGACTGCCCAGGCAGCAAAAATCGCAGCCCCAATGGCCACCCCGAGGAAGTGTGCCGGGTGCGATAGCCCACGCCACCCGCGCACCGACCAAAGCGCCGCGCCGACAACTGAGTAGAAAAAAACGAGATGCAGCGACGGCCCTTTCGCCAGCGACGCGATTCCGAGAAAAATGAACGGAATCGTCCACGTGAGCCACGGCGACCTGCCCTGCACCCACCACGCCAGCCAAAGCACGATCGCGATACCGGAAATCGGCGCGTAAACTCCCTCGATTTCCGCGCCGGCAAAACGCGCCTTCGCCAGCAAGCCGAATTGCGTCATCGCAAAAATCGCTGCCACGAGACCCGTTTCCGGCTTCATCCACGCGCCGCCGGTGCTGGTTGCGATGATCGTCGCGGCGAGAGCCAGGACACATAGCGCCGAGGGCATCCGCGCGCTCCATTCGTTGCGCACACCGCTGATTTTGAACGACGCGGCAATCAGCCAATTGACGAGCGGCGGCTTGCGCAAAAAGGGCTTGCCGCCGACCTGCGGCACGAGCCAACTCCCGCCGTCGAGCATCGTCACGGCGGGTAAAATGCGCCGCCCTTCCTCGCCCTTGATCTCCGTCGAGCCAAGGCCCGGCAAATAGATCACCGCCCACAGGACAGCGGCAATGAGAAGAGCGCGGAGGCGGTTCATGAAGAAAGGCGGACGGTCCCGGCCTTGTGGGATTCAGGGCGACAAGTGGGTCGCCTGATTCCGGCTACGCGCGCAGCTTCACGAGCAGGTCGCCGGCTTCCACGGAGTCGCCGACTGCGACGTGCACTTCCGCGATCACGCCGTCCGGCGTGCGCGTAGATCGTGGTCTGCATCTTCATCGCTTCGAGCGTCACGAGCTTGTCGCCCTTCGCCACCTTGCCGCCGACGGTCGCACTCGAAGCGCGGTCACCATCCCGGGGATCGGCGCGCCGAGTTGCAGCGGGTCGGCCGCATCGGCCTTCACGCGCGCCTTCGTTTTCGGCGCGATCGATTTGTCGACGCACGACCGCCTCGCGCGGCATGCCGTTCAGTTCGTAGCTGATCACGCGGCGGCCTTCCTTGTCCGGCGCGCCGACGTTGATGAGCTTGATGAAGAGCACCTTGCCTTCCTCGATCGAGACGCTGATTTCCTCGCCCGGCTTCAGCCCGTAGAAAAACGCGGGCGTCGGCAGCGCGCTCACGTCGCCGAACTCGCGCTGAAATTTCGCGAAGTCCGCGAAGACGCTCGGATACATGAGATGCGAGTAGAGGTCGTCCTCGCTCGGCTCGCGTTTGCGTCTTCGCCGCGACCTCCGCCTTCATCTCCTTGAGCTTCACCGGCGCGGGCTTGACGCGCTTCGGTCTTCGCGGTGCCGAGCACCGCCTTCACGACCGCCGGCGGCCAGCCGCCCATCGGCTCGCCGAGTCCGCCGCTGAGCATGTCGATCACGCTCTCCGGCCAGCTCGTGCCGGGCGGCAGATTCACCACGTCGGCGGGCTTGATGCCGCGGGTGAAAAGGAACAGCGCCATGTCGCCGACGACCTTGCTCGACGGCGTCACCTTCACGATGTCGCCGAAAAGATCGTTCACCTCGCGGTAGGTCCGCGCGATCTCCGGCCAGCGGTGACCGAGTCCCATCGACGCCGCCTGCTCCTTGAGATTCGTGTATCTGCCCGCCGGGCATCTCGTGCAGATAGACCTCCGCGCTGCCGCTCTTCGGCGCGGTGTCGAACGGCGCGTAGAAATTGCGCACCTGCTCCCAGTAGTCGGAGAACTCGTTGAGCGTATCGAGGTCGAGCCCGGTGTCGCGCGGCGTGTGCTGCGAGCGCGGCGACGATCGAGTTCAGATTCGGCTGCGAGGTCGAACCGCTCATCGAGGCGATCGCCAGATCGACCACATCCACGCCCGCATCGCTCGCGCGCAGGACCGAACCGGCATTGATCCCGCTGGTGTCGTGCGTGTGAAAATGCACCGGGATCCCGATCTCCTCCTTCAGCGCCTTCACCAGCGCCTGCGCGGCGTACGGCCGGCACAGCCCCGCCATGTCCTTGATCGCAAGAAAGTGCGCGCCCATCTTCTCCAGCTCCTTCGCCAGCCCGACGTAGTACTTCAGCGAATACTTCGTGCGCTTCGGATCGAGGATATCGCCGGTGTAGCAGATCGCCGCCTCGCAGATCGCGTGCGTCTCCTGCACCGCCTCCATCGCGGCCTTCATGTTTGGCGAGATCGTTCAGCGAATCGAAGACGCGGAAAATATCCATGCCGCTCTCCGCCGCGTGCTTCACGAAATCCCGCGACGACATTCGGCCGGATAGCTCGTGTAGCCGACCGCGTTCGCGCCGCGCAGCAGCATCTGGAAACAGATGTTCGGCACGCTCTCGCGCAGCAGCCGCAGGCGCTGCCACGGGTCTTCGTTGCAGGAAACGCATCGCCGTGTCGAACGTCGCGCCGCCCCACATCTCGAGCGAGAACAGCTCCGGCGTGCGCCGCGCCACCGCGCCCGCAATCGCCGCCATGTCGAAGGTCCGCACGCGCGTCGCCATCAGCGATTGATGCGCGTCGCGGAACGTCGTGTCGGTGATGAGCAGCCGCTTCTGCTTGCAGCGTCCACTCGGCAAATTTCTTCGGCCCCAGTCTCGAGCAAAAGCTGCCGCGTGCCCGGCTGCGGCGCTGCCTTCCGATCCCAGTCGGGCAGCGGCGCGGCGGTCAGCGGCGACGCTCGGCTTGTAGCCCTTCGCGTGCGGATTGCCGTTGACGATCACGTTGCCGAGAAAGCCGAGCAGCTTCGTCGCGCGGTCGCGCCGCGGCTTGAATTCGAAGAGCTGCGGCGACGTGTCGATCATCGTCGTCGTCGCCCGCCCGCTGCGGAAGCTCGGGAAGTGAATGACGTTTTCCAGGAACGGAATGTTCGTCTTCACCCCGCGGATGCGGAACTCGCGCAGCGCGCGATCCATGCGATCCAGCGCCATCTCGAAGGTCTGCGCCGCTCGCCGTGATCTTCACCAGCAGCGAATCGTAAAACGGCGTGATCACCGCGCCCGCGTCGCCCATGCCCGCATCGAGCCGGATGCCGAAGCCTTCCGCGCGGGCGGAAGGTGAGAATCTTGCCGTAGTTCGGCGTGAACTTGTTCTCCGGATCCTCCGTCGTCACGCGGCACTGCACCGCGAAGCCATTGCGCGGAATCTCGTCCTGCGCCGGCAGCGCGAGCTCCGGTCCGTGCAGCTCGTCGCCTTGCGCGATGAGGATTTGCGAGCGCACGAGGTCGATGCCGGTGATCTGCTCGGTCACCGTGTGCTCCACCTGGATGCGCGGATTCATCTCGATGAAAAACCAGTCCTTCGGTGTCGAGATCGTAGAGGAACTCGATCGTCCCCGCGTTGTCGTAGCCGATCTCCTTCGCGATCCGCACCGACGCGTCGCACAGCTCGCGCCGCACCTTGTCGCTCGAGCCCAACGCTCGGCGCGATCTCGACCACTTTCTGATGCCGCCGCTGCACCGAGCAATCGCGCTCGTGCAGATGCAGCACATTGCCGTGCTGATCGCCGAGCATCTGCACCTCGATGTGCTTCGCGCGGGAATGTACTTCTCCAGAAACACCGCCGGATTGCCAAACGCGCGCTCCGCTTCGCCCTGCGCCTCGTCGAGCAGCGCATCGAGATCGCCCGCCTTTTGCACCACGCGCATCCCGCGTCCGCCGCCGCCGAAGGCCGCCTTGATGATCAGCGGAAAGCCAATATTCGCCGCCGACCTTCAGCGCCTCGCCGCGATCGCTCACCGGATCCTCCGTGCCCGGCAGCGTCGGCACCTTCAGCTTCTGCGTCAGCGCGCGCGCCGCCACCTTGTCGCCCATCAGCTCGAGCAGCTCCGGCTTCGGCCCGACGAAAGTAATTCCCGCCTCCGCGCAGGCCCGCGCAAACTTCGCATTCTCCGACAGAAATCCGTAGCCCGGATGAATCAGATCCACGCCGTGCTCCTTCGCCATCGCGATGATGCCCTCGATGTCGAGATACGCGCCGACCGGCCCCTTCCCCTCGCCCACCCGATAGGCCTCGTCCGCCTTGAAGCGGTGCATCGAAAAGCGATCCTCCTGCGCGTAAATCGCGACCGTGCGCAGGCCGAGTTCCGTCGCCGCGCGCATGACGCGGATGGCGATTTCGGAGCGGTTGGCGACGAGCAACTTTCTCGGCTTGCTCGGAGTGGCGGGTCGGGCGGCGCGCGCGGGTGTATTCATAAACGGGGGCGCGTTCCTAAACGAACCGGCGACCGCAAATCCAGTGCGGACTTGCCGCGGCGGCTTGATCGTCCGCGTTTCGCGGAAAATGCCGGATCGTTTTGAACGCGACTCCGGCCCGCGACGGCGTGCAATATCCCGCCGCATGTCATCTTCCGCAGGCCGACTCATCGTCGTCGAAGGGATCGACGGCGCGGGCAAAAGCACCGTCGTCCGGCGACTCGCGGAGCATTGCCGGGAGCGGGAATTGCCGTGCGTGCTGAGCCGCGAACCGACGCCCGGAAAGTGGGGCGCGCTGTTGCGTGAATCCGCGCGCACCGGTCGGCTCGACCTCGAGCAGGAGCTTGAGCTTTTCCTCAAAGATCGCGCCGAGCACGTCGAGACGTTGATCGCGCCTGCGCTCGCCGAGGGGAAGGTCGTCCTCCTCGACCGCTACTACTTTTCCACCGCAGCCTACCAAGGCGCGCGCGGCGCCGACCCGGCGGCGATTCTCGCGGCCAATGAGGCGTTTGCGCCCGCGCCCGATCTCGTCCTGCTGCTCGACCTCGACCCGCACGCCGGTCGCGCGCGGATCGTCGCGCGCGGCGAGACGCCGGATGATTTCGAGCATGCCGAAGCGCTCGCCAAAGTGCGCCGCATCTTCCTCTCGATCGACCGTCCCTTCATCCGCCGCATCGACGCTGCGCAACCCGCCGGACAAGTCGAAGCTGCGTGCCTCGCGCACCTCGATTCCACGCTCGCAAAAGGCCTGCGCGTCCCGCTTTAAACGATGCTCCTCTGGCGCGAGAAAATTCCCGGGACGTGGCTGCCGCAGGTCCGCGCGAACTTGCCGGCGGTGCTCATCGATCACGCGTATCTCGAACGCAAGGCGGCCAACGCAGCGCTGAATCTGGAGAAATACGACGAACTGCGTGACTACCTCTCCGAGCTCAATGCCATCGCCATCGAGGAACTGCAGCACTTCGGGCTCGTGCTCGAGTTGTTGCGGGAGCGCGGAATCCCGTTCGGCGGACCGCACCGCAGCCCGTGGATTTCCGGGATGATGGCGCAGGTGCGCCGCGGGCGGGCGCAGCAGGCGATCGATCACCTCGTGGTCTGCGCGCTGATCGAAGGGCGCAGTTGCGAGAAGTTCCAAATCCTCGCGGAAGACGTCCGCGATCTCGACCCGGGCCTCGCTGATTTCTACGCGAGCCTCGTCGAGAGCGAGGGGAATCATTACGCGACCTATCTGATCATGGCGCGGCACATCGACCTCGCGGAAACCGAGCGCCGGCTCGATTACTTTCTCGATCTCGACGCCCAGCTCATCCGCGAGCCGAATCCCCGCGCGATGCTGCATTGAAGCGGCTCGCGGAACGAGAACGGCATTGCCAATCCGGAGACTCGTCCATTCAATCCGCCGCCCTCGCATGAAGCTCCGCAACCAACTGCTCGCGCTCTTTTGCCTGCTCCTCTTCGTCGCCTTCGGCGTCTTCTACGTCCGGCTTTGGGTCGTGCAGAAGCCCTTCGGCATCATCCTTTTCGTCAGCGACGGCATGATCGCCCGGCACCTCGCCGCGGCGCGGCTTTTTGAAGGCGGCGCCGACCATCGCCTCGCGCTCGAATCCTTCCCGCACCTCGCTCTGATCTCCAATTCTGCGCGCGATTTCGCCGTGCCGGACGACGCCGCCGCCGCGACCGCCCTCGCCACCGGACAGCGCGTCAATCACCGCAACGTCTCCTTCGATCAGTCCCCGCTCCCGACCATCCTCGAGCTGGCGAAAGAGAGCGGCCGCTCCGTCGGGCTCGTCACCACCGGGCAGTTCGCGGACGCCGCGCCCGCGGCCTTTTACGCCCACGTCGCCGATGCGCGCGATGTCGATCAAATCGCCCTGCAATTCGCCGAGAACGCCCGGCTCGACGTCGCCCTCGGCGGCGGCGCGGCGGACTTCCGGCCGGTGGCGCAGGGCGGGCGGCGTCAGGACGGGCGCGATCTTCTCGCCGAGATGCAGAAAAATGGGCGCGAACTCGTCTGGACCAAGGCCGACCTCGAGAACACCTCCACCTACCGCTCCGCGCGCCTCGTCGGCGCCTTTGCCCCCGGCACCCTCGCCTTCAGCGATCAGATCGAAAGCGGCAGCCAGCAGCCCTCCCTCACCGACATGGTCCGCCGCTCCATCGAATTCCTGCAAGGCAACCGCCGCGGCTACCTCCTCATCGTCGAAGCCGCCCTCACCTCCCGCGCCGCCCAGCGCAACCAGGGCGAGCGCACCCTCAACGAAACCCTTTCCCTCGACCGCGCCCTCGCCACCGCCACCAAATACGCCGGCTCCAAATCCCTCCTCGTCGCCGTCGGCAAGCACTCCATCGGCGGCTTCGCCCTCAACGGCTACCCCCTGCGGCCCGACCACGGCGTCGCCCTCCTCGGCATCGGCTCCTCCGGGCACCCCTCCATCAGCTGGGCCAGCGGCCCGAATGGCCCCGGCTCCAAGACCGAGCCCTCCGCCTTCGAGACCAGCTCCGCGCTCGACACCGTCGAAGACGTCGTCGCCATCGGCCGCGGGCCCGGCTCGGAGAAACTCCACGGCTTCCTCCCCAGCACCGCCATCTTCGACCTGCTCAAAAGCGCCCTCTAGCCGCCCGCAGTCCCGTCCCGGCAAGCAGGCCCGTTCCTCACGGCGAAGTGATTGCCTCCCGGAACAACTCGATCGGCATCGTCTCCGTCTTCCCCGGCAGCGTGATCTCCAGCCGCACGCTGGTTCCAAAGGGCCCGCGAATCTTCCGCACACACTCCTCCAGTCCCTTCCCCGCCGTCGGCACCCCATCGATCTTCGTGATCAGCGTCCCCTCCGGGATGCCCGCCCGCCCCGCCGGAGAGTTCGGCACCACACTCATCACCTTCACCACATGGCCCGGCTCCTTCATCCCCAGTAAAAGGCCGACGCCCACGATGATCGTATCGGCGCGGGCCGTAGTCGCAAAAACCGCGCACGCGGCGAGCGCAGCGAGGAGGAGCTGAAATCTCATGACCCCGGAATCATAGCAGAGCCGCGCGGCTTTTCCCACCTCGCGCCAGGGCCGGCTTCCCGCCTTCCCGGGCGGGCCCCATTTCGCCACTCAATCTCTCGAAGCGGAAACGTCCCCAAAGACCCCACCCACCCTCTCACTACCCCCACCCATGTAGCCTCCGCACTGCGGAAAGGCGGCAGGGGCAGGATGGGCGAAGGCAGCGGCGCTTTGCACGGGCACGGCCGGGGCAGCCTGCGGGCCCTGCTCATCCAGGCCAGCAAACGCCTGCTCACCACCGTCAACCCCCTGCAAAAGTGGGGCCTCTCCGTCGCCCTGCGGCGCGGCCACAACAAAGCGGCGGTGGCCGTCGCCCGGAAGCTCACGGTCTCCGTCTGGCACGTCCTGCAAGGGCACTGGAACAAAGCGCTGGAGGAAACCACCACGCTGCTGACCAAGCTCACCAAGCTGGCGACCGACCTCGGCGTGCCGACACTGAAGGAACTCGGCTACGCCAGCAAGGTGGCGTTCCAGGAGCAGAAGTTAGCGGTGCTGCGCACCTATCCCTAAAGGATGGGGAACCACGGTTCCCCAAACCCCTCCTCTCAGGGGAACAGCAGGCTCCGCCCCACCAACCCCCCCGAAGAACCCACCAAACTAAAATGACCAACTAACCCATTGACTTAACCACATGCCTGCAGCGCATGGTTAGGTGCATTACGGTCGCGCAATGGGATACTCCAATTCTCCTTTTCGGTTCGGTAAGCGGCTGGTCTTCGGGTCGCATTCAATGTTCGTGTCGCCAGAGGTGTTAAGGTAGTAAAGAAACTTGAATTCGGTAACCTCGGGTCTGTCGGTTTGAGTAATGGTTCCGTAGATCTTGCCGTAGAGTGGGCGCTCCAGTGAGTGGATGCGAATGTAATAACAGAGGTCATCGTTGAAAGCGCTTCTGATGGCGTTGTCAGCGCGGGAATCTGCACGAGCGGACAAGAGGCGATCATGAGCAATGCGAGTGGAGGCGGCGTAGCCGTCCGCCGGCGCGTGAAAATCTGAGATCAATTCAGACTGCGAGGCTAAATCGCCTCCCGCCCTGAGGAAGGCTACGAATCCATTACCGTCGCCGGGAGCCTCGACATCGAAGAGCGCTCGACGCTCAGTGACGTCATTGCGGGTTGGGCGTGTCCAAACGAAATCTAGATCGGCGTGCTCGCCCCGGCCCAGCGGCGGCAAGAGATCGCCGACGATCAGGTCGTAGGAGAAGCGCCCCTCGGGCATACCTACGCGAATGAATGCTCGCTTTCCGAGCATTGGCGTCGGCTGCAAGACTCGCTTAAGCACGATGGGAATGGAGTGGCAGCAAGTGCCAATGCCGGTTGAGAACTTGGAGAATGCGTCGCCGTAAAGATGAGTGCGGTAAAAGCCGTGGGCCTCAACAGCGACCCCCACATACCTGCGGACGGCTGAAGAGAAAACACGCCGTTGCCTCTGGCGTCCGTAACTTGGGAAACGCTGTGCTGCTTGCCGGATTTCTTGCCGCTGAGGTCACCGCCAGTCGAATATGAAAACGTAAGCGCAGCGGTCGATACGGGAGCGCTCCGATCGTCTGTGACTCGCACGTGAAGGGACCGCGGCGGCCCGTAATCGCAACCTCCAAGTAAGAGGACGAACAGTCCGGCGAAATATGGAGCGTGGCTATGCACCTAACGAGAACAAGATCAGCGACCGCGGGCGAAAGAGCGCGTCGCTAACAGTGATGGGGTTGGAGTCATGGAAAGTGTGAACGCGGAGCGGCCCGCGGTTCGCTGCATCGCCTGGTTAGATGTATTCGTTGAATCTCGCATCCGGTTCGGGCAGTAGGTCCAATTCCGATAGCACGCAAATACCGTTGCCGCCACGGATCGGCCGATATCCGATGTAATGCTTCTCAGCGGCGCGCTCCGACTGGATGAGAATAACAGGTGTGCTCTCGCCCGCAGTCGTGGGACGGCGCACCGCGGGAGCGCGAGATCTACGTGAACCGCTCCAATCTGGTCGGCGTCTTGCAGGAAGAAAACGGCTCCGACCGTCTTTGACGTCCCGCTCTACGGCAACTCGTCCACGAAGGCATGGTGTCTCGCACCACCGTGCCATATCTACCGGTCCCCAAAGTGCGTCCATCACGCTGATACATCTAACATGTGATTATACGACTGGGGAGATTTTTGGGGTCGCATATTGCGGAGGGGTAGCGGGTTTGGTATTGGGTCAATGACGGAGACGGATGCCTTGCAGAAGCTGACGGATGCGGTGCGGTTGCGGCATTTTTCGCAAGGGACGGAGCGGTCGTATCGGCTGTGGCTGCGGTCGTAGATGAGAGCGGTGCGGGAGTGGCCGGAGGGTGGCGGGAATGGGCGGAGATGGCAAGGTCACGCTGGTTCCTGCCTTGGGCGATCCCCCTTGGGTTGAAGGTTCCCCCTCGGACCGGCTGGCTTCCGCCTCGCTCCGAAGTTCTACTTCGGAACGAGGGTGTGGAGGAGAGTGTGCGCGGCGGGGGAAGGGAGGAATCACCCCCTAAGGAACATTCTCACGCGATCGGTCGGCCTCCGGAAATCCCGGCTCGCAGTCTGCACGGGTGCTTCCGCCGGCTCCCGATCACTGTGCGCAGTCTGCGCGGGGCGGTTGCCACTTTGCCGGTCGCCGTGCGCAGTCTGCGCGGCGCGGTTGGCACTTTGCCGGACGCCGTGCGCAGTCTGCGCGGGGCGGTTGGCACTTTGCCGGATGCCGTGCGCAGTCTGCGCGGCGCGGTTGGCACTTTGCCGGATGCCGTGCGCAGTCTGCGCGGCGCGGTTGGCACTTTGCCGGATGCCGTGCGCAGTCTGCGCGGCGCGGTTGGCACTTTGCCGGATGCCGTGCGCAGTCTGCGCGGGGCGGTTGGCAGTTTGCCGGATGCCGTGCGCAGTCTGCGCGGCGCGGTTGGCACTTTGCCGGATGCCGTGCGCAGTGCTGCGCGGGGCGGTTGCGCACTTTGCCGGATGCCGTGCGCAGTCTGCGCGGCGCGGTTGGCACTTTGCCGGATGCCGTGCGCAGTCTGCGCGGGGCGGTTCCACCCTTGTTCCGCAGTTCCACGCCAGAGTGCGCTTGTCTGGGAGGCTGCGGCGTCGGTCCCCTCCCCTACCACCCGCGCGGGAAACGCAGCTTCGCCCTTAGAGGCATTCCGAAGTAGGGACTTCGGAACGAGGGGGGAAGTGGGAACGAGGGGGGAACAGTGGGCGGTTTGCAGTATTAGGGCTGGCTGGCCCGTGCCATGGGTCAATTCAGAAGGTAGCTGGCCAGGAGCTTCTGAATCGCAACGATGTCGGTGCCATGGCGGAATTCTTTCTTTAAGGGCACGGGATTGCTGGAGATCCAGATTTTCAGCTCTGAATCCATGTCAAAGTGGCCGGCTGTTTCCACCGAGAACTGGCTGATGGTTTTGTAAGGGATGGAGTGGTATTCGACCTTTTTCCCGTAAGGCCTTGCTTGTTCGCTAGAATAAGCCGGTATTGCGTGAAGATCAGTAGATCACGGACGATCTCTAAATGCGCCGGTGATTTCTTCGCCGTCGATTAAGACGGGTGCGAACTCCGCTTGTAGCTCTGCCGGATCGATCTGTGATGCGACTCCGAATAAGGCGTTGATGATTCCCATATTTAGCTTTCTAGAGGTGTGATGATGGCGGCCTAAGACGATTCAATGGAAATGAAAGCAGACGAATAGAATGCGGGAGCTTAAGCACCGTGCGTAGGAGCCGCGCTGCCGAGGGCGAGGTGCTGGCAGGCTTTGAAGTCGAGTTTGCCGCTGGCGAGGACGGGGATGGCGTCGACGCGCTGGAGCTTTTTGGGGATCCAGAGATTGGCGAGGCCGGCGGCGGTGAGCTTTTCACGGAGGGTGCCGAGGTCGAGGTCGCACGCGGTGAGGAGGACGAGGGCTTCGCCTTTGGCGGGATCGGGGATGCCGGTGATGGCGATGAGGCGCTCGTCGTCGGGGGAGTTCGAGGAGTTCGTAGATTTTGGATTCGATGGTTTCGTGGGGGACCATTTCGCCGCCGATCTTGGAGAAGCGGGAGAGGCGGCCTTCGATGAAGAGGAAGCCGTCTTCGTCGAAGCGGCCGAGGTCGCCGGTCTTGAACCAGCCGTCGCGGAGGACTTCGCCGGTGCGCTGGGGGTCGTCGAGGTAGCCTTCGAAGATGTTGGCGCCGCGCAGCCAGAGCATGCCGGTGTCGTGGAGGGAAAGGGGGGCGTCGGTGTCGGGGTCGCAGATGCGGGCGGCGATGCCGGGGGCGAGCTTGCCGACGGAGCCGGCGCGGGCGCTGGGCTGGACGGGCTCGCCGCGGGAGGCGCGGGGCTCGGGGAGGTTGACGCTGGCGACGGGGGCGGTCTCGGTGAGGCCGTAGCCTTGCATGATGGGTTTGCCAAAGCGCTGGTGGAAGGCGTCGGCGAGTTCGCTGGGGAGCTTTTCGGCGCCGGTGACGATGAGGTCGAGGGAGGCGAACTGGGCGGGCTCGGTTTTGCGCAGGAAGCCGCGGAGGAAGGTGGGGGTGGAGAGGAAGAGGGTGATGCGGTGCTTTTCGATGAGCTCGGAGCATTTCGCGATGTCGAGGGCATTGGGGAAGGTGACGACGCGGACGCCTTCGAGGAGGGGATACCAGAGGGTGACGGTGGAGCCGAAGCTGTGGAAGAAGGGGAGGCAGGCGAGGAGGGAGTCGCGCCGGGTGAGGTTCAGCATGAGGGCGAACTGGGTGACGTTGCCGAGGAGGTTGCGATGGCTGAGGACGACGCCTTTCGGCTCGCCGCTGCTGCCGCTGGTGAAGAGGATGACGGCTTCGTCGTGGTCGCCCATGCGGGGGAGGCCGAGGGCGCGGGCGAGGAGTCCGGCGGGGGTGAGGGCGACGATGGCGCGCCAGAGCGGCGATGCGCGCTTTCAAGGGGGGGAGGATTTCCTCCAAGAGAAGGCGGTGCTCGGGCCAGGGGAAGTCGGGGAGGCGCTTGACGACGGGGCCGGCGGTGAGGCAGTGGCGGAGGTCGCCGATGCGGATCGCAGCTTCGAGGGAGCTGCGCCCGGCGGTGAAGTTGAGGTTCACGGGGACTTTGCCGGCGAGCATGACGGCGAGATTCGCGATGATGGCGCCTCGCCCGGGCGGGAGGACGATGCCGATGCGGTGGCGCGGGCAGTCGCGGGCGATGACGCGGCTGAGGGCGATGCCGGCGGCGAGGAGGGTGCCGCGGCTGAGGGTGCTGCCATCCATGCCATCGATGACGGCGGTGCGAAACTGGCCCTTTTTCAATCCGCGCAGGCAGGCCTCGGCGACGTGTCCGCGGAGGGCGGTGCGCTGTTGAAAGCAGGATTCGCCGAGCTCGAGGAAGCGGGCGCGGAGGGTGGCGATATTGGCCTCCTCGGCGGGGATGGGGGCGCCGAATTCGATGACGACGGGGTAGCGGAGGCGCCGCGGCCATTTGAAGAAGAATTTGCCGCCGGCAAAGGAGAAGATGCTGCCCCAGAGCTGGTCGAGCCAGACGGGGACGACGGGACATTTCGCGCCGCGCGCGATGAGTTCGTAGCCGCGCTTCAGCCGGAGGAGGATGCCGCTGCGCGAAAGCTCGCCCTCGGGGAAGATGCAGACGATTTCGCCCTGCTCGATGAGCTCGACGGCGGCGCGGACGGCGTCTTTGGCATGCCGGCTGGAGATGGGGATGGCGCCGACGGCGCGGAAGATGGGGTGGAGCAGCGGAAGGCGGTAGATTTCATCCCAGATGACGAAGCGAATGGGCCGCGGGCAGGCGAGTTGCAGGACGAGGGCATCGACGTAGGTGAGGTGATTCGGGAGGAGGAGGAAGCCGCCGCTCGGGAGGCGCTCCGCATGGCGCGTGGTGACGCGGTAGATGAGGCGGACGAGGACGGCGGCGAGACCGCGGAGGAGGCGCTCGGCGAGCGAGAGTGGAGGATGGGCGGGCACGGAGCGGAGGTTAGAAGCGGGGAGCGGGAATCCGAAATTGAAAATTGTGCGGGGAACATTGGGAAAATCGATTTCCCGCGAGCCCGGTTGGCGGCTACTTCTCCGGCGCATGAAGGATTCGCCGCTCTCGAAGATCGCCGCCGCACCAGGAGCCGGGCGCGCGGTCGCGCTGCTGCTGGCGATCAATCTTTTCAATTACATCGACCGGCAAATCCTCGCGGCAGTGGAGCCGGATCTGCGGCGCGCATTTCTTCGCGGCGGACGATGTGACGGCGCGCGGCAAGACGGGGCTGCTGGCGACGGCGTTTCTGCTGAGCTACATGGTGATGGCGCCGGTCTTCGGCTGGTTGGCAGACCGGTCGTCGCGCTGGATGCTGATCGGCGCGAGCGTGGCGCTGTGGAGTCTGGCGAGCGGTTGGACGGGACTGGCGGCGGGGTTCGGCGTGCTGGTGGTGACGCGGATGTTTGTGGGCATCGGCGAGGCGGGCTACGGCCCGGCGGCGCCGACGATCATCGCGGATTTGTATCCAGTGGAGCGGCGCGGGCGGATGCTGTCGCTCTTTTATCTGGCGATCCCGGTGGGCAGCGCGCTGGGCTACGTGCTCGGCGGTGCGGTGGCGGCGCAATGGGGATGGCGGATGGCCTTTTACCTCGTGGTGCCGCCGGGGCTGTTGCTCGCGGCGATCTGCTTTTTCATGCGCGATCCGCGCAAAACGGCTCGGGCACAGGATGCGCAGCCGGTGAAGCGCGCGGGGCTCGAGGACTATCTCGCGCTTTTCCGCATCCCGAGTTACGTGCTGAACACCGCCGCGATGGCGGCGATGACCTTCGCGATCGGCGGGATGGCGTTCTGGATTCCAGGCTACATCTCGGATGTGCGCTCCGCGGATTTTCCAAAGTACGCAGCGGCGATCGCGGCGGCGAAGTTGCCGACCGCCTCGGCAGCGGAACTGGCGGCAGGAGCGACTGCGGGAAGCCAGTTGCTGGCGGAGTCGAACTTGACGTTCGGCATCCTCACGGTGGCGGCGGGTTTGTTCGGCACGCTGCTCGGCGGATGGGCCGGGGATCGTTTGCGGAAGCGCTTTCCCAGCTCCTACTTCCTCGTCTCGGGGCTCGGAATCCTGTGCGCGTTTCCGCCGACGGTGGCGATGCTTTTTGTGCCGTTTCCAACCGCGTGGGGGCTAATTTTCCTCGCGGTCTTTTTCCTCTTTTTCAATACCGGCCCCTCCAACACCGCGCTGGCCAACGTGACGCCGGCCTCGACGCGCGCGACGGCTTTTGCGCTGAATATCTTTACGATCCACGCGCTCGGCGACGCGATTTCACCGCCGCTGATCGGTTGGATCGCCGGGCGCTGGAGCATGAACGCCGGGTTCCTCACGGTCTCGGCAATGATGGTCGTCGCGAGCGCGTTTTGGCTCTGGGGCACGCGGTATCTTCCGCGGGACACCGCACGCGCCAGCCTCGCGCAGCCTTAATTGTCGGCCGGCGCGGCTGCGGTAATCTGCACCGCCCCCGTCCGGTCCCCGCGGACGAACAACCCGCCGGCTGCGTTGATCTTCGGCGCATTCACGGGCTCTTTCCCGGCGACGATTGCGCCGGAGAAGCTGATCGATTTGTTGTTCTGTGCCGGATCCTTGAAGCTTCCAGTGAATAAGCCGGTCGCGCGCGAGATCGTCACTTTCAAGCCGAGCGGCGCGGGTGCCGGCGCGGGCGCATCGGGGAAGGTCACTTTGTTCGCGGCATCGACGCTGACGTTGATCGGATCGCTGATGAAGGCGGGAAGGTCGGGGTGATTCCGCAGGTGCGCGACCGGTGCCTCGAGCGTCAGGATTCCCGCGCCGTCGGTGGGATTCAGAAAAGTGCGGCCCACAGCCGGCTTCGGATACAACGCGCCGACGATCTGGCTTTGCCCGAAACCGAAGCCATCGCCGTGGACGCCCGACGGGCGCGCCGGGGTCGGCCGGAACCAATCGAGCGTGCCCGCGAGATCGTGATCCGGGTTCGTAAGGTCGAACGTCACTTCACCGGAAATCGAGCCCTTCTTCCCATAAACCGCCGCGAAAAAGGGCCACGCGCCGCCTTCGGAAATCACCGCGCCGCAACTCACCGCGGTGCCATCTCCGAGTTTGCCAACGAACTTCGCGAGACCCGTGACGCTGACGGTGATGCGACCGTAGCCGATGCCCACCGGATAGTTGGCCGGTGCCGGCGTTACCGCAGGAAGAAGGACGTTGTATGTGCCGACTTGCGGCGAAGGGTGCGTGTTTTTCACGAAGGTCGCGAGGTCGGCGGAAATCGTGGAGTCGATTGCCCCGCCCTTGACGGTCCCGGTGAGCCGCTTAGTGCCGTCGGGCAGCGAGGAGAGCATGAGTGTCACGGCGTAGGGCACGCGCGCGACAGTAAACGTGCCGGAGAATTTCAGCCCGTTCGAGAGCGTGCCCTTCACGGGAATGGTAAGCGAACCGACCTTGATGCTCCCGGTGAAAGTCCCGCTATTCGTCAATTTCAACGCGGCGAAGCCGCGGAGATCACCCGCCGCATTAGGCAGAACGAGACCGGCGAATGATCCGCGTTTGCCAAGAAATGGCACTGCCGCGAAATGCGCGGTCACGACCTGATGCGGCTGCATCTTGAAAACGAGCTTCGCCGCGGTGGGGTCCTCGCCCGGGAAAAAAGGTGGCACCGATGTCCACCCGTCGAAGATCGAGCCGAGTTTCGCCGTGGCGGTCAGAGTGATTTTTTCGTCTTCTTTGCGCGAACCGGCAGTGCGCGTCTCGGGTGAGCCCATCCCAACGTAAAAGAGCGGAGTGAAATAGCTGGCCGTCACTTCTCCAGAACCTGAGCCCGCAGCGCCGACCGTGAGGTCACTCACGGGAAGATAAGTGAAGTTCCGGACGGCGGTGCTGACCTCGTTGCCCTCACTGTCCGAAGCGGTGGCGACAAGGGTATTCGCGCCGACCTTGAGGATCACGCCGGGGAGACTCCACGTCCCGCCACTGATCGTCGCCTCCTCAGGCGCACTGTCGTTCACTTTCACGGTGACGCTGGAAAGGTGCTCGTCCGACGCCGTGCCCCGGACGGTAAACGGCTTTTCATTGATCGACTCGCGGGCCTTTGGGCTGGTGATCGCGACCTTTGGGGCAGTCGAATCGATATCGCCGCTGATGTTCACCCGCGCCAGCGGATTGTCGTCGCGGTCGTAGATGACCTTCGCCGAGCCGGTCACGTAAATGGTCCGGAAACTCAGTTCGCGATCGGCGAAGACCACGTCGAGCGTGGCAATGTCTTCGAATTCGTCCTCTTCCGCCAGTTCGTCGGCCAGTGCTTGCGCGAGAATCGAGAAATCCTCCGAGGCGTCCGTGAGATCGAGCGAGTAATTTAATTCGGTCGCATCCCAGGTGATTTTCAAGGTCCCGTCGCCGTTCTCGCGGTCGGAATCCTGACTGTTGATCTGAAACGTCAGCGTCCGCGACTCGATCGAACCGGCGATGACCTCCCCGACATCATCGATCTCCGACCCGCCGGACAGCGGCGTCTCGAGATAAAGATCGGGCCGGTCGAGCTGTGAAGTTTCCACCGAGATGAGAAAGATCGTGTCCTCATCGATCGCGTTCAGATCGATCCCCGCCATGGACACGCGTCCTCTGACGTGCAGGCCACCCTTGTAAACGGAATCGCCGTCTGAGTTCAGCGTCTCGTTGACGATTTCGGAAAAGTGAAACGTCGCTACCGGGCTCACGGCAAAGGGCGGCAAATCGTTCTGCCCCAACGCCCGCAGACAACCGAGCAAGGCAAAAAGGACAAAGAAAAAGGAGGGAAACCGGAAGTGCATCAAGCGAATCGTAGGGTTGATAAAACGATTCTCAAGCGGTTTCCCTACTAGATCGCCCCGTGGTCCGGCGCGCTTGAAGCCGTTCTCTGCCGCAGATAGCGTCCGCGCCGTGCCCGACGCCCTCACCCCGATGATGCAGCAGTACCAAGGCATCCGGCGGTCGCTGCCGGCGGATACGCTGCTGCTTTTCCGGCTCGGCGATTTCTACGAGATGTTCTTCGAGGACGCGAAGGAGGCGTCGCGCCATCCTCAACGTCGCGCTGACCAAGCGGAACCTCGTGCCGATGTGCGGCATCCCGCATCACGCGGCGGAGAACTACATCCGCCGGCTGATCAAGGCCGGGCGGCGCGTGGCCATCTGCGATCAGGTCGAGCGAGCCGCAGAAAGGGCAGATCGTGCAGCGCGAGGTCACGCACATCGTCAGCCCCGGCACCGTCGCCGACCTGCAGATGCTCGACGCGAAACGGAACAACTTCCTCGCCGCGATCTACGCCGGGCGCGAAAGGCGGCTTCGGCTTCGCCTTCGTCGATCTCACCACCGGCGATTTCCGCCTCACCGAACTCGCCGACGACAAGGAACTCGCCGACGAACTCGCCCGCGTGCAGCCCGCCGAGGTGCTCGTGAGCGAGGAGCAGGCCGCGCAGTTCCGCGAGGTGCGCGGCGCTGGTCGCGCGCGATGGCTACACCTTTCTGCTCGACCAGGCGTATTTCACCCTGCGCGAGCATTTCAAAGTGCAGTCGCTCGACGGCTTCGGCTGCGACGCGATGCCCGCGGCGGTCGGCGCGGCGGGCGCGATCCTGCACTATCTGAAGACCGAGCTGCGCCGCTCGCTCGGCCACATCACGCGGCTCGCGGTCTATCGCAATTCGCAGTTCATGGTCGTCGACGCCGCCACGCAGGCGAATCTCGAGCTCGTGCAGGCGCGCGGCGGCGGGCGCGACACCCGCTGCTCGGCGCGCTCGACCGCACCGTCACGCCGATGGGCGCGCGGAAGCTGCGCGACTGGATTCTGCATCCGCTCTGCGAGCTCGCGCCGCTGAACGCCGCGCCAGCAGATGATCGGCGACCTGCTCGCCGAGCCGTTCCTGCTCGGGAACCTGCGCGAAACGCTCAAGTCGATCCGCGACATGGAGCGCACCGTCGGCCGCCTCACGCAGACCGGCGGCAACGCGCGCGACCTGCAGGTCCTGCGCACCGCCTCGAGCAAATCCCGCAGCTCAAGACCGATCTCGAAGCGCTCGGCGGGACGCGCGTTCGCTCGTCCACTCTCGCCGGACGAGGCCGAACGCGACGCGGAACGCATCCCGCTGAGCTGGCCGTGCAGATCCTCGCCGATCTGCCGATCCCCTGCCGCATCTCGTCGATCTCCTCGCGCGACGCGATCGTCGATGAACCGCCCGCGCTGACCCGCGACGGCGGCATGTTTCGCGACGGCTACTACGCCGCGCTCGATGAACTGCGCAACGCCGGGCGCGAGGGCAAGGACTGGATCGCGCAGCTCCAGCAGCGCGCGATCGAGGAGACCGGCATCAAGTCGCTCAAGGTCCGCTACACCTCGGTCTTCGGCTATTTCATCGAGGTCACGAAATCGAATCTCGGCGCGGTGCCGCCGCACTGGCATCGCAAGCAAACCGTGGCCACCGGCGAGCGCTTCATCACGCCGGAGCTGAAGGAAGTGGAAGGCAAAATCCTCGGCGCGGACGAGCGCGCGAAGGCGCTGGAGCATGGAGCTTTTCACCCAGCTCCGCGACGAGGTGCTGCGGAACTCGCCGCCGCTCCAGGCACCGCCGCGGCCATCGCCACGCTCGATGTGCTCGGCGCGCTCGCGGAGACCGCGCGCCTCTTCGGCTACTGCCGGCCCGATGCTCACGCGAGGACCTGCGCCTCGTCATCACCGACGGCCGCCACCCGGTGCTCGACCAGTCGCTGGTCGAGGAGAAATTCGTCCCGAACGACGTCGCTGCTCGACGGCGACCGGAACCGCCTGCTCATCCTCACCGGCCCGAACATGGCCGGCAAATCGACCTACATCCGCCAGGTCGCGCTGCTCGTCCTGCTGGCGCAGATCGGCTCGTGGGTGCCCGCGCGCAAGCGGAGATCGGCCTGGCCGACCGCATCTTCACCCGCGTCGGCGCGAATGACGACCTCTCGCGCGGCCAATCGACCTTCATGGTCGAGATGAACGAGACCGCGAACATCACCAACAACGCCACCGCGCGTTCGCTGATCATCCTCGACGAAATCGGCCGCGGCACTTCGACCTTCGACGGTCTCTCGATCGCCTGGAGCGTCGCCGAGTTTCTGCACGACGAAGTGAAGGCGCGCACGCTTTTCGCCACGCATTACCACGAGCTGACCGAACTCGAACTGACCCGCAGCCGGCGTGCGCAATTACAACGTCGCCGTCCGCGAGTGGAACGATCAGATCATCTTCCTGCGCAAGATCGTGCAAGGGCGGCGCGGACAAGAGCTACGGCATCCAGGTCGCGCGCCTCGCCGGCTTGCCGCCGACGATCATCGCGCGGGCCAAGGAAATCCTCACCAATCTCGAGCAGCACGAACTCAACGCCGACGGCAAACCGACGCTCGCCGAAGCCCCGCCGCCGCCCAAGCACGGCAAACCCCGCGGCAAGAAAACCGAGGAAGCTCTCGCCGGGATGAAGCCGCAGATGACGCTGTTCTGAGCAGAAGCTCCGCGAATCGCCGCGGTGAAATTCCTCGCCGCGCGTCTAAAGGGGGGCTAAAAACGGCGTCCTTTTTTTCCATGGACACCGCACCTCGCGTGCTCCGCGTGGGCCTGCCTTCGGGCAGCCTGCAGGAGCCGACCTTCGCCCTGTTTGCCAAAGCCGGCTTCAATATTTCCGGCGCGAGCCGCTCCTACAAACCGGCGGTGGATGACCCCGAGCTGATCATCCGCCTGCTGCGGGCGCAGGAGATTTCGCGCTACGTCGAGCACGGCTTTCTCGATTGCGGGCTCACGGGCAAGGACTGGATCGCGAACAACGACTCCGATGTGGCGCGTGCTGCGCGGAGATGACTTTTTCCAAGGTCGAGCAACAAGCCGACGCGCTGGGTGATCGCGGTGCCGGAGGATTCGCCGATCCGCACGGTGAAGGACTTGCAGGGCAAGGTGATCGCGACCGAGGCGGTGGAATTGACGCGGCGCTTTCTCGCGCAGCATGGCGTGACGGCGGAGGTGGAATTTTCCTGGGGCGCGACCGAGGTGAAGGTGCCCGACCTCGTGGATGCGATCGTGGATGTGACCGAGACCGGTTCGTCGCTGCGCGCGAACAAGCTGCGCATCCTGGAGACGATCATGGAGTCGTCGCCGCAGTTCATCGCCAACAAGACGGCGCTCGAAGACCCGTGGAAAAAGGCGAAGATCGAAAAGCTGGTGCTGCTGCTGCAAGGCGCCTACGCCGCGCGGGACAAGGTGGGCCTGAAGATGAACCTGCCCGAGGCGCGGCTCGCCGATCTGCTCAAGGCGCTGCCCGCGCTGCGCAATCCGACCGATCTCGCAGCTCGCGACCGCGGACTGGATCGCGGTCGAGACGATCATCGACGAACAGCGTCGTCCGCGAGATCATCCCGCAGCTCAAGGCGCTCGGCGCGGAGGGGATCATCGAATACCCGCTGAACAAAGTGGTTTATTGAGGAAGATTCGCGGAATTTCGTCGCCGCTCTCGGGCAACCGTGATTTCCTCGCCACCCCTCAACGAAAACATCAAGACTACATGGGTTCACTCAAAAAGCGCCGGAAGGCAAAAATCGCCAAACACAAACGCCGGAAGCGGATGAAGGAAAACCGCCACAAGAAGCGTTTGCGCTACAAGAGCTAGCCGCTAGATTGCGCGGCATGAACCCGCTCCGACTGGCTTGTCATCTGGCACCGAGCATTCCCTCGGCAGTCTTTTCACCGCCGCGAGTCTCGCCCTGTCCACCGCGCTGCGCTCGGTCGCGCAGCCGCTCGTGGCAGCGTCGCCGAATTTCGCCAAGCGCCGGCCAAAGCCGGCTCCCGCCAGTCTGGCCCTGGACAAGCCTGCCGCCGACAAGGTGCCGCCGCGTCCCGACGCCGCCGGAGTTTGCGGACGCTTTCCCCTCCGAGCGCCGCCCGTCGCCGCCCGACCTGCTGCTCACGACGGAGGACGAGACAGAAGGCCGACGCCTTCGTCGCATTTGCGCAAGGCCTCGTCGCCGAGGACAACGCCGATCAGGACGAAGATGCTCGCGGCCTATCGGAAGGCGCTCGAGCTCGATCCGAGCTACGCCGAACTCGCGGTCAAGGTCGCCTACGAACTGGCCCGCCGGAACGACGTCGTCGGCCGGCATCCAGGTGCTCAAGGATACGATCAAGGCCGCGCCCAAGGAGCCGCTGCCCTACATCTACCTCTCGCAGCTTTACGCCAAGAATCTCAACAAGCCCGATCTCGCGCTGAAATACGCCGAGCAGGCGCTCGCGCTCGCGCCGGACAATTTCGCGGCGCATCTCGCGCGTTACGAGCTCTACATCGCCAGCGGGCAGACGCAAGAAAGCCGAGCAAGTCCTCGAACGCGCCGGCAAAGTCGACGAGCCACCGACGCCAAGTTACTGGGTGCAGCTCGGCGATCTCTACACGCGGCTCTATCTGAAGGAGGACGGCGCGCGCCGAACCGGCGCAGTTGGAGAAGATGAACGCCGTCTATCGCAAGGCGGCGGAACTTGGGCACGAAGGACGCCATCGTGCTCACGCAAGGTCGGCGATTACTTCGTCCTCTCGAAGCAGGTGAAGGAGGCGATCCCGCTATTACCTCGCGATCGCTCAGTCTGCCGCCGCGGCCGAGCGACGCTCCGCTCAACAACGTCCGCGACAAGCTCGCCCGCAGCCTGCTCGTCACCGGCCAGCGCGACGAGGCGATCCACCATGCTCGAGGAGATCATCAAGGACAGCCCGCTGCGCTTCGAGACCTACGAATTGCTCGGCGAACTCTACGAGCAAAAGGGCGACACTCGACAAAGCGCTCGACCAACTACGAGCACAGCCTGCTGCTCGACGCCAGCGAGCCGCGCAACCATCTGCGCCTCGCCGAGCTGCTCCTCCGCGCCAAACGCTACGACCGCGCGGTCGAGATCATGCAGAGCGCGCGCGCAAGAAATTTCCCGATCGTCCCGTACATCACCTACAGCCTCGCGCATCGCGCTCAGCCAGGCGAAGCAGCACACCCGAGGCGATGACAGCTTTCGCCGACGCGCAGGCCGAGGCGCGAGAGCAGCCACGAGGAGATGCTCAATGCCGCATTTTATTTCAGCTACGGCGCCGCCGCCGAGCAGGCGGGGCTTTTCGACAAGGCCGCCGAACTGCTCAAGCAGAAGCATCGAACTCGATCCGAACAACGCGCACAGGCTTACAACTACCTCGGCTACATGTGGGTCGATCGCGGCGAACAGCTCGACGAAGCCGGCGAGCTGATCAAGAAAGCGTCTCGATGGAGCCGGAGAATGGCGCGAATACCTCGACAGCCTCGGCTGGTTCTATTTCAAAAAGGGCGACTACCAGAGCGCTGAAGGAACTGCTCCGCGCGGCAAGTCCGCGACGACAAACCAGACGACGCCGTCGTCCTCGACCACATCGGCGACACCTATCTCGCAGCTCGGCAAGAACGCGGAAGCGCTGACCTACTGGCAAAAGGCGCTCGCCCTCGATCAGGACGAACAAAAAGGTCGCGGAGAAGATCGAAGGCGCCAAGCAGAAGGTGACGTCGGCCGGCGCGGTGGCTCCTGCTCCGTGAGGGTCGGAAGACCGGCGTCTCGCCTGTCGAAAATGGCCGGTCAGGCGTAACGCTCGCCTTCCCGCGAAAATGGCGTCAGTTCCCGTGCGACTTAATCGCCTCACCCGTATTCGTCACCACATGGCCGGCTTTTTCCACGCCATGACCTGCAACGTGCACGCCTTTTCGCGCGACATGTTCCGCCGTCCGGCAGCCGGTCTCGAAAGCGACGACGAACACTGCCAACAGCCCAAAGAGACATGATTTCTTCATGCCTCCAAATCGCTGTCGCAGGGAAATGCGGCTGTAATCTCGCCCGCGCTTTTAGCTCACAAACTCCAACTCGACCGGCGCGGGAATCAGCCCGCCGCGTGCGCGCGGCCGAGGAATTCGCGGATCGCGCGACGGCCGGAGTCGCCGTAGTCGAGCGTGTAGTCGTTCACGTACATCCCGATGAATTGGTCCGCGAGCTGCGTGTCCATGCCGCGCGCCAGCGGCATCGCGTGCGCGACCCCGGCGCGCGATGTTCCAGGCCGTAGCGGATGCTCTCGCGCAGGATCACATTGATCGCGCTGCGGTCGGCGGGAGCGATGTCCTTGCGAATGACGTTGCCGCCGAGCGGCAGCGGCAGGCCGGTCTTCGCTTTCCACCATTCGCCGAGAGTCGAGAATCTTCCGAAATCCTTCGCGCGCATAGGTGAGCTGACCTTCGTGAATGATGAGGCCGGCGTCGGCTTCTCCGGCCGCGACGATGCTCGAAAATTTCATCGAACGGCACGACGACGTCGATTCGACCTCGCCCACGAAGAGTTGCAGCGCGAGAAAGGCGCTCGTCATTTTCCCGGGCACCGCGATGCGTTTGCGCCGCGCAGCCACGCGCGACACCGCGTCGTCGTCGCAGATATCGGGCAGCGCCGTCGCCGGCGCGCGCGATGACCATCGGCCCGTAGCCGTCGCCCATGCTCGCGCCGCAGGGCAGCAGCGCGTACTTGTCGAGCACGTAGGCGTAGGCGTGGATCGAGATCGCGGAGATGTGCAGTTCGCCGCGCGTCGCGCGCTCGTTCAGCGTCTGGATGTCCTGCAGGATGTGCTCGAACCTCCAGCAGCCGGTCTCGATTTTGTGCTCCGCGAGCGCGTAAAACATGAACGCGTCGTCGGGATCGGGCGAGTGGCCGAGCGTCAGGAGTTGAGACATGCAGGAAGATCGCGCGCGCCGAGTCGATCGGCCGCGGAGGCTGCTAGTAAGCGGCTTGCGCGCCCTTGATATTCTTCTTCTGGATCCAAGGCATGAGTCCGCGGAGCCGTGCGCCGGTCTTCTCAATCGGGTGCTTTTCACCGTCGGCTAGGAGCTTCTTGTAATTCTTGTAGCCGCCCTGGTACTCGGCGACCCAGCCCTTGGCAAACTTGCCGGTCTGAATGTCTTTCAGCGCCGCTTTCATGCGCTTTTTCACGCTCGCATCGACGATCTTCGGGCCGACGGAGACATCGCCCCACTTCGCCGTCTCAGAGATCGAGAAGCGCATCCCGGCGATGCCGGATTCGTTCATTAGATCGACGATGAGTTTCAGCTCGTGCAGGCACTCGAAATAGGCCATCTCCGGTGAGTAACCCGCTTCGATCAGGGTCTCGAAGCCCGCCTGCACCAGCGCGCTCACGCCGCCGCAGAGCACCGTTTGTTCGCCGAAGAGGTCGGTCTCGGTTTCTTCCTTGAAGCTCGTCTCGATCACGCCGCCGCGCGTTCCGCCGACACCTTTTGCCCACGCAAGCGCGACCTTTTTGGCCTGCTTGCTCGGATTCTGATAGACCGCGATCAGCGCCGGCACGCCTTTGCCCTCGGTGTATTGGCGACGCACGATGTGGCCAGGGCCTTTCGGCGCGACCATGATCACGTCCACATCTTTCGGCACCGTGATCGTTTTGAAATGGATTGCGAAGCCATGGCTGAAGAGCAACGTCTTCCCCTTCGTTAGATTGGGCGCGATGTCCTTGTTATAAACGGCCGGGATTTTCGTGTCCGGCACCGCAACAAAAATCACATCGCCGCGCTTCACTGCCTCCGCTGTGTCGACGACCTCGAAGCCCTTTTCCTCCGCAACTTTCCGAGACTTGCTCGTCGGATAAAGGCCGATGATCACCTTCACGCCGGACTCTTTTAAATTGAGCGCGTGAGCGTGTCCTTGCGAGCCGAAGCCGATGACGGCGCAGGTTTTGCCTTGGAGAGTTTTGAGGTCGGCGTCTTTGTCGGTGTAGATTTTTGCGGGCATAAAGGGGCGCGCAGAGTAGCGGGCCGCGTCGGTGTGTCAATCGCGGGAGCGCGGTTTGCGGGCCGCGCTCCCGGTGACTTCAATATTGCTTCGCGGGCTTCGTCCAAGTGCCGTCCACGACGATTTTCGTCACGCCGATTCGGGAGTTGCTTTGGATCAGTTGCGCGATGCGGCGTAGCTCAATCCGGACGCAGCCATGCGAGGCGGCATAGGCCGGGACACTCGGAAAATAATGCACGGCAATGCCGCGCGCGCGGACGAACCAAGTCACGAAAGTCGCGCGGGAATCGCTATTCAAACGCGGCGCGAACCCTTCGACCGTGAAGGTGCCCTTCGGGGTGCAGAGGCTGCCCGAGCGGCGACTCGTCGCGACGTCGTTGCAATTGAATCCGCGCAAGCCCGCACCCGGCGACGAGCGAAACGGTCCCGTCTCCTGACCAGAGGCGTCGGGCCCCGCCCACGTCAGCACGACGGAGTGATCGGGATCATTGAGCGACACTTTGACTTGCTTGATGTAAGTGCGCGGAAAGTCGCCGTTGCGCATCGGCGCGACGACTTGCGCCGTCGCCGAAGCTCTCGCGCCCTCTTGCTTCACCGGTTTCCCAGCGTCGAGCGCCTCGAGATTTTGTGCTTTGGCAATGCGCGCTTCTTCGGCGGCACTCCCTTTCGATGACGAAGCGGCCACGGGGCCGTTCGTTGATTTCCCTGATTTCTTTGCGGGAGCTTTTGTTGGACGCTTTGCAGCCGCCTCCGACCCCGCCTTCACCGACGCCTTTTTCATAGCCATAGACCGCACAGGATGCGCGATCGATCCGGAAAAGAAAAGCGCGGCGCGCGGCCGCTAGGCCTTCGCGGCGATCATGCCGGACTTGCGAGCGTAGTTGAAGATGCCGCCGGCGTCGATGACTGGGCGCACTTCGCCGAGCGGCTTGAGCGAATAGGTCTTGCCGTGAGCGGTGAGTGTGTCGTGGTCGAAGTCGAGCGTGGCTTCGTCGCCGGTTTTCAGGATGTCGCAGAGACGCTCGGGCGTGTCGTATGGGTAAAGTTCGCCGGTCGCGACGCAGTTGCGGAAAAAGATGCGCGCGAACGAATCAGCCACGACGGCCTCGACCCCTGCGGCGCCCATCGCAATCGGCGCGTGCTCGCGCGAGCTGCCGCAGCCGAAATTCCGGCCGGCGATCACGATTTTGTAGGGAGTCTTCAGCCCGCCTTCCGGCACGAAGCGCGTCGGGTAGAGATGGTCTGGAAGGCCAATCAACGCATAGCTGCCGAGCTTTTCGTATTCCTCAGCAATCGTCGGAACGAGGGTCAGATATTGCGCGGGAATAATTTGGTCCGTGTCGATGTTGTCGGCGCAAACATAAACGGGGCTGGTGATGGTGTGGGACATATGCGGCGTGGGTTGAGTGGAGATTCTGCGGCGAAAACGGTGCAGGCGGCAGCGTTAAAAACGGAATCGTGGAGCGGGTTTGGGTTCGAGTTTGTCGGGCAACGGTGCTTGTGGGAGATCGCTTGTATCGAAAAGCGGGGAGCCCGGTATCGGCTCCACATTGCTGCGCTTCGGCTTGCCGGAGAACAGCCCGCCGAATTTTGGCGCGGGTGTCGCTCGGACGATGGGATCCGGCGGTGCGAGACCGAGATCGTCGCTCGGAACGAAACCCGTGATCCCGTCGGCAGTCATCACTCGGCTGTAGCCGAACGAGCGCTGAATCATCGTCACGCGTTGATCTTTGCTGAGGGAAAAATCCGCGCCGAAGGTCTGTGCCGGACCGTATTTGTAGAACGGAGTTTTCGCTGCGATGACCATGTATTTCGTGCCTGGCAGGACCGACGATTTCGTCACGCAGCCCGTAAAGGCGGCGCAACAGAAAAGCAGGAGGCAGGACTTTCGCATCACGAAGTGAGTAGGCCGCGGGGCGTTCCCGACCCGATCGGCAGGAACATCGGACCGGCTTTCACAAGCCCGACCTAGCGTTAGCTGATGAATTCCCGCGGGTCGGTGACGTGGCCGGTGAGGGCGCTGGCGGCGACGGTATACGGACTCGCCAGGAAGACCTGCGACTCTTTGTTGCCCATGCGACCGGGGAAATTCCGGTTCGTCGCGCTGATGCATTTCATCGGCGTGTTCAGCCGTCCGAAGGTATCGACCGGCCCGCCAAGGCAGGCCGCGCAGGAGGCGTTTTCGGTCATGCGGACGCCAGCACTTTCGAGGATAGACCAGACGCTTTTGCCATCGACGTGCGTGTCTTTGAGCTCCTGCACGACCTTCGTCGTGGCGGGGACCCCGAAGGTGTCGATCTTCACCGTCTTGCCCTTCACGACCTCCGCGAAGGCGAGAAAGTCGCTCGTTTTTCCACCCGTGCAGGAGCCGATGTAGGCGCGGTCGAGAGTGACGTCGCTCATCTCTTTTGCCAGCTCGCCGATTGCCGGGGTCGGGGTGGCAGGCGACGGTCGGTTCGAGCGCGGAGAGGTCGAACTTTTTGTCGTAAATGAACGCCTGCTCGGCATCGAGATCGACGGGCTCGAAGTCGCTCTTCGTGCCATTCTCGGCGGTGCGCGCGTTGACGTATTCGATGGTCTTTTCGTCGCACGGAAACATCGCATTTTTACCCCCCGCCTCGATCGCCATGTTCGCGATGGTCATGCGGTCGTCCATGTTCATCGCGTTGACGCCGGGGCCTTCCCACTGCATGGCGCGGTAGGTCGCGCCGTCGAAGCCGATGTCGCCGATGACGTGCAGGATCACGTCTTTCGCCATGACGCCGGGCTGCATTTTTCCCTCGAGGAAAAAGCGCATCGATTCCGGAACTTTGATGAGCAGCTTGCCTGTCCCGAGGATGAAGCCGGCGTCGGTGTTGCCGATGCCGGTGGCGAATTGATTGAACGCGCCGGCCATGCAGGTGTGCGAGTCGGTGCCGAAGAGGATTTCGCCGGGCCGCAGGTGGCCTTTCCACGGGAGCGTGGTGTGGCAGACGCCGGTGTATTTTGAGCCGTGCTGGCGGTCGTGCAGGCCCTTGCTGGCGTCGAATTGCCAGTGGCCATTCGGGTCGTCGATGACGTCGTAAAAATAGGGCAATTGCTGCTCGCGCACGAAGTCGCGGAGGATGTCCACGTTGCGGTTCGACATGCTGTCGGCGGTGAAAATGTAGTGGTCGGGGATGATGACGACTTTCTGCGCGTCCCAGACTTTTGCGTCGTTGCCGAATTCCCGCTTGAAGACCCCGATGGTGCCCGGCCCGCACACGTCGTGCGTCATGAGGACGTCCACATTTACCCACACGTTGTCGCCGGCCTCGACGCGCGATTTTCCGCTGGCGCGCGCGAGGATTTTTTCAGTCAGAGTCATAAGGGCCGGGACTATCGGTTTCCGCGCCGAGGCGCGCAAACGGAAAGTCCGGCGGCGGTCGCGGCTACGCGTAGATGCCGAGTGGGTTCAGCGCGAAATTTGGGAAGATCGAGGCGAGTTGGTCGGGCGCGGCGCCGTGGCGCTGGAGGATCGGGGCGAGGATGTCACGGTAGTTGTTGCGCACCGGGAGATCGGCGTAGCTGTCGCTGAGCCCGCGCTGCTCGAGTTCGCCGAGGCCGCGCCATTCGCCGTGGACTTTCCCCCGCTGCACGCCGCCGCCCATCACGAACATGGCACCACCGCGGCCGTGATCGGTGCCGAACGCGGAATTTTCCTGCACCGTGCGGCCAAACTCCGTCATCACGACCACTGATGTGGTGGCCATCCGCGCGCCGAGATCTTTCCGGAACGCCGCGAGACCCGTCGCGAGCTTCGAGATAAGCGGCGTGAGCAGCGTCTGCTGTGTGAAATGCGAGTCCCAGCCGTCGATGTCTATCGACGCAGCTTCGAGGCCGACGTCGGCTTTGATCAGACGCGCGAGTTGGCGCAGCCCGTCGGAAAAATCGTCGGTACCGTACGCCGCGCCATTGGCCGGGTCGTAGGGCGTCGTGCGCATCGCATCGATGCGGAGGAGCGCGTCGAAAGTGTCCTGGGCCGCGAGGCGCAGCGGGCCAGTCTCCAGCGCGTAGAGCCGCTCGAGTTCGGGCCGCAGCGCGGGTGATTTTGCGCCAAGCGTGAAGTCATTCAGCGTCTGCATCACGGTGACCGTCGGCGCTCCGAGCAAACACTCCGGCAGCGCCTTGCCGACCGCCACGCACGCCAGTGCGCCGCTCGCTGGCGCGGGCCGCGCCCGGAGAAATCTCCCGAGCCAGCCGCCCGCCGCGACGCCGCCGTGCTCCATCAAATCCTGCGCTTCAAAGTGCGACCGCGACTGATCTTCGGAGCCCGCGCTGTGAATGATCGCGAGGTCCCCTTCCGCAAAGGCCGGGGACAGCGGTGCGAGACTTGGATGCAGTCCGAAAAATCCGTCGAGCTTCGCCGCCTCTTCTTTTGCGATGCCGATGCGCGGGCGAGCTTTGTAATACGCGTCGTCCTCGATCGGCGGCACGAGGGAAAGTCCGTCCGCTGCGCCGCGCAAAAACACGACGATCAAGGTCTGCCGCGCGTCGCCATTGCCGGTGATGAGTGCTTGGGGAGAGTTCATTTTTTAGCAGCGCTGAAACGCGGGCGATGCCACCAACAGCGCGAGTCCCGAGCCGGAGTCGTGAAAAGCCCTGCGCTCCGCATCGTTGGGACGCCGGCCGAGAAAAGTCGCCATCACCGCCTCGTCACTGCCGATCTTCTCCCGGAGCTCGTCGAAATTGATCCGCGTTCCCTTGATCCCGTTTTCCGCCAGCGCCGCCGCGAAATTCCAGCGCCACAGGAGTGTGCTCTGCCAGTGCGCCGCTTCCTCGGGATAGCCGTCCGGCGTCGGATAGCGAAAGGGCGCGTGCCCGAGTCGCAACAGCATCTGCACGAGATCGGTGGAGGCATTCGTCTCCGCGTTGGCCGCCCGTAAAGCTGACACGACGAAATGGAGCGGACGCTTGAATTTCACGCCATGAAACTCCGGCGAGCGAAAATCCGCGGTCGCAAAAAGCGCGCGCAGCGTCGTGCGAATGTCTCCCTTGGATTCGCTGAACGCCCGCGCTGTCGCGTCCACCGCGGCGTTTGGCGGTTCGTCCGCGATGAAGCGCCGGCACAGCTTCCACGCGATGTGTTTCGCGGTGCTCGGGTGCAGCGTCACGATGTCGAGCAACCGGTCGAGGTCTCGCGCCCCCCCGCCCGCCGGGATGTCCACGCCGAGCACGCGTTTCGAGCCGTCGTCATGCAGATCGGCGTGAAATTCCACGCGCCCTTTGAAAAACCTTTTCTGGTCGCGGACGGTCCAGCCCGTGAGGCAACGCGCGACCTCCATCACATCCTGCTGCGAATAGCCGCCGTGCACGCCCAGGGTATGCAATTCCATCAGCTCGCGCGCGTAATTTTCGTTCGGCTTTTCATCCGCGCTTTTGCGCTGATTCACGCGCCCGTCCAGGTACCAAAGCATCGCTGGACTAAGCGCGCTCGCGCGCACCATCTCACGGAAATTCCCCAGCGCGTGGGCGCGAATCACGTCGCGATCGTCAGCTGCTTTGAGCCACTTACACTCGGCCTTCGAGGGATCGATATTCAAATGGTCACTCCAGAAACCGACCATCACCTCGAAGAGCTGCCGCTTGCTCAGGACTGCGCGCAAAATGGTCGCGCGCGTCAGATCGCTGAGCAGCACCTTTTCCTTGAATTCATACAAATCCCCGACCCGTGCGCCGCCGGTTCGCAGCCCGGGAAACATCTGCTGGAGCGGATCCGCGAGGTTTGCTTTCCGCGAAAAGAAGCGGCTCTCCGGCTCATTGAGTTCGTCGAATTCGTGTCGGATTACCCGTTCGCATTGCCAGTCGTCGATCTGCTCCGGGTTGAGTTGCTCCTCCAAAAAGGCGGACGTTCCGATCGCTGAGACGCGGGCATATTCGCCCGCGCGCGTGCCGAAAGTGAGCCGTGAAATGACGTGTGAAATCTCGTCGATTTCCGGGCCTGCGGGAGCCGCGAGCGAACCCTCCAGCGGCGCTGCCGTCGGCTTGCCGATCCAGCGGCGTACATCCGTGACGGCATGCTTCGCCCTGTCACAGCCCGTGCCGATTCCCGCCAGCGCTCCCGCGCCGAGTGCGAGGAAATTGCGACGCGAAAAGTTCACGCGGCAGGGGAGGAAAGTGGAACGGCAACTGGCGCGGGCGCGGCGACCGAGCGGCGTTTGAACACGCCGATGATGAACGCGCCAAAGCCTGCGATGAGCGCGAACGGCAGCACGACGAACGTCCCGATGAACGGCAGGACGAAGGTCAGCGCGAGGACGATTCCGCCGCGCAAATTCCGACGCCACGGCTCCTGCTCATCGCGCGCCGTGGCCAGCCCGGTGCCGATCCGCTGCGCCAATCCCGACGAACCGAACAGCCCGGCAAGCAAGGCCAGCAAAGCGATCGCGAGCCCCGCGACTTTCCCGGCCGCGTTCGGCGCCTTGCTGCTGATCGCGAGGCCGATCCCTACAAGCGGCCCGAGCGTGATCAAGCCAATCAGCACGGTCTTTACCGGCGCGCCGCCGATTTGATTGGAGCAGCGCTCCACAAACCGCGGAAACAAGCCAGCCGCCATCAGCCAGTAGCCGACGAAAACGATGAGAAATCCGAGGATGACAAAGAGTACGGTGAAGACGTCGGCGAGGTTCATGGAGGGAGCTGGTTGATGGTTTCGGAAGCACAGACGAGCGCGCGGTGATGGAAGTTACAGCCGACTTCGAATTCAACTTTTCGCACGACCGCCAATGCACCGAATTTTCCTGCGCCAATGCGCACGGCCGGGTTCGGAGTCAGCGTGCGACCAGCCCGGCGAGACAAAGATCGTCGCCGATTTTGCGATACGAAACTTCGCCGAGCGGAGGTGCGTCCGCGCTCGCACCGACGCCGCGCCCGCCGATCGCCAGCACCGGTCCGCCGCACAAAATCGGCGCGATGTAAAAGCGCACCTCGTTCACCAAGCGACGATCGAAGGCCTCGCCGAGCACCTTCATCCCGCCTTCGATAAGCACGCTCGTGACGTGCTTCCGACCCAATTCGCGCAGCACGGCACGAAGCGTTTTGCCGCGAAAAACGAGCGTCCGTTCCCGATGCTCGTCAGTGAACAAATGCGCGTCGCGCGGCAATTCACCACTCCGCGTGAGCACCACGCGCAACGGCTGCCGCGCGCCCGGAATCTCGCGCACCGTCAGGCGCGGATTGTCGTGCCGCATCGTGTTCGCGCCGATCAGGATCGCATCGACTCGCGCGCGCAATTGCATCGCGTCCGCCCGCGACGCCTCGCTCGTGAGCCACTGACTTTCGCCCGGCGGACGCGTCAGCCGGCCATCCAGCGACATGCCAGCCTTCGCGATCACGAACGGCATTTTGGTCACGATCCAATGGTTGAAAGCCGCGTTCATCTCACGGCACTCGTCCTCGCGGACTCCCGTGGTTACTTGAATCCCCGCCGCTCGCAGCATTTCGACCCCACGCCCCGCGTGCGCCGGATTCGGATCGATCGTGCCAATCACGACATGCGAAAATCCCGCGCGGATGATTGCCTCGACACACGGTGGGGTGCGCCCGTGCGTGGAGCACGGCTCCAGCGTCACGAAGATTGTCGCGCCGCCAGCCAGCCCCCGCTTTTTTAAAGCTCCGATTGCTTCAATCTCCGCATGCGGCGCTCCCGCCCGATGATGAAAGCCCCGCGCAATGATCCGTCCACCGCGGACGATCACCGCACCCACCGCGGGGTTCGGGCTCGTCTGCCCAAGGCCCTGCTCGGCCTCGCGTAGAGCGGCGGACATGAATCGATCGAAGTTCATCCGCTCCTGATTAAACCTTGATCCGCGGCGGTGAAACTCCGAACTCTGGCTCGTGTCGCTCCCCCTTCGCGCGAAGCAGAGTTTTTACCACAGCCTCGCGCAACTGCTACGCGCCGGCGTCACGTTCCCCGCGGCGCTCGAGAAGCTTTCGCACACTTCGCGTGGCCCGCTGCGGCGCACGATCCACCGGCTGCGCGCAGCGCTCGATTCCGGCGCGACCGTCGGCGAAGCCTGTGCCCAGCAGCGCGGTGTCATCTCACAAACCGAGGCCAGCGTGATCTCCGCCGTCGAAAGCAGCGGACGCCTCGAGCACGGACTCGAGCAACTTTCCACATATTACGCCGCACTGGCATTTGCGCGCGAAACGATCATTCGCAAGTCGGCCTACCCGATTTTTGTGCTGCATTTCGGTATCCTGTCGCTTGGTCTCCCGGAGCTGTTCAAGGCCGACGGCGGAATAGGTTTCATCCGCCAGACAGGCACCATTTTTGCAATCGGTTACGGTCTCGCGGTTGCCGCATATCTCCTCCTGCCGTCGCTCCGTGAAGCGGGCACGACGAATGCCGCTGTCGACCGCGTGCTGCAGCTTCTCCCCGTGCTCGGAAAGCTCCGCCGCAGCTTCGCGATGGCCCGTTTTTGCATGATTTACCAGATTGAGTTGGATGCCGGCGTGAATGTGCTCGATGCCCTCACCGCCGCCGGGCGTGCCAGCCGCAGCGGCTTGGTCCATGCGGCGGTCGAGAGCGCGCTTCCGGACATTCGGAACGGTGCGCAAGTCGGCCCCTTGCTGGCAGGCAGCCATGCATTTCCCGAAGACGTGAGCCGCTCAATCCTCGTCGGTGAAGAATCCGGCGAACTCGACAGTGAGCTTCGTCGCCTGGCCACGGACTATCAAGCCGATGCGCTGGTTCGACTTGAGACGGCGGCGGAATGGTTCACGAAACTCATCTACTTGAGCGTCGTAATCTATATTGGTTGGAGGATAGTTGGGACTTATCAAGGTTATACCTCTGAGGTAAGAAAACTCCTCGACGAGTAGGGCAGCAAGGGGGCCGGTTCAATATAGCTTGATAAAGTCCTTCGGCTTCGCGGAATAACTAAGCGTCAGGCTGACCCATCCTCGTGATCTTGGTGTGTCACGACGACTCTCTCATCAGCGGGACGGCCAGTTGCCTTTGTGCACAAGTGGTTCATTCCCAAATAAATACAACCCAGTCAGGTTGTGTCAGTGGGGTGGCACTCTGCAAGCTGATTAGTGCGATTGTTAGTCCAACCTTCACTAACCCTAAACCAATGAACCTACTACGTTATCAACCTACTGAACTCACACCATGGACTCCGCTGGACCGCTTGGCTTCCTTGCGTGACGACATGGATCGGTTGTTCGACTTCGCCTGGCCGACCCGCGACACTGGCTTGGTCGGTGGCTGGTCTCCGGCACTCGATGTCTTTGAAGACAGCGATCACTTCCACGTGAGCTGCGAGCTGCCCGGGATGAAGAAGGAAGCCATCGACATTACCTGGCACGACGGCACGCTGACGGTCTCTGGCGAGCGCAAGAATGAGCGTGAAGCGAAGGAAGGCGAGAGCTTCCGCAGCGAACGCTACTTTGGCCGCTTCCAACGCAGCGTGACCCTGCCGACGAGCATCGACGCCGAGAAAGTGTCGGCGTCTTATGAGGACGGCGTGCTCCTGATCAAGCTGCCGAAAACCGAAGAAGCAAAACCGAAGCAGATCCAGATCGGAGTCTCTTAAACTGAAAACAGCACCCGGCGGGCGCGTGCGCCCGCCTAACCCTTCCTTTACCTCATGAAGACACTAACCAAAACTGAAGATAAAGCGCCGTTATCGGCCCCACACCGCGTGAGCTATCTTACACCTCTCGCGAATATCCTTGAAACGAGAGACGGGTATGTCCTCGAAGCTGAGATGCCCGGTGTGGCGAAAGACGGCTTGGAAGTGACTCTCGACAACGGTGAACTCGTGATCGTGGGTCATCGCCGCGCCTCGGAAACCAAAGGGCGCGAACTGTTCCGTGAATCGCGCCGACTCGACTATCGCCGGGTATTCGAAGTCGACCCTTCCATCGATTCCGCACGGATTCAGGCAAAGCTCGATCAAGGCGTTCTGACGCTGCACCTGCCGAAAGCGGAAAGCGTGAAGCCGCGCAAGATCACCGTGAGCTAAGGATCCATCCGCCTCGCTTCAGCCCGCGCGCTCCCACGAGCGCGCGGGCTTTTTTTGTCGGGAATCCCTTGGAAAATTACCCGCGCGTTGCCGTGGAATTTGCGATAGCAAAGGCGCCCCCCGATGACTCCCTACGCCGATTTCACGTATTTCGGACTGCTCCTTTATCTGGTGGTCCCGACGATTGCGCTGGGGCTTTTTGGACGCGCCAATGCCTGTTGGGTCTTGCTCGCGAGTGCGATCGCGATTTTCGCGCATTTGAGCGGAGAGCTGACGGTCCGTCCGGGCTGGAACATCCGGGAGGTGTGGATCGCGCTCGGCTTTGTGGTTTTCGAGGGGGTGCTCGCGACCGCGTTTCTGCGCTGGAAATCGCGCCCCTTTTTTTACATGGCGGTGGCGCTGGCGTTGCTGCCGCTGGCTGTCGCCAAATTCCTGCCAGCGATTTCGCCCACGAGCGCCTTGGGATTTGCGGGTATCTCCTACGTCACTTTCCGCGCACTGGATGTTATTTTCAGCATCAAGGATGGGGTAATCAAAACCCTCTCGCTCCCGCAGTACGGTGCCTACTTGCTGCTCTTCCCGACCTTTTCCTCAGGACCCATCGACCGCTATCGTCGGTTCGGACTCGACTGGAATCGGCGGCGCAACCGCGCTGAGTTTCTTAGCGATCTCGATATCGCGGTGGAGCGGATTTTCCGCGGATTCTTCTACAAATTCATCCTCGCGGCTCTGATCAAAACCTACTGGATGGATCGGTTCGCCTTTGGCGATCAACCGTTCCGGATCGCGAGCTACGGCTATGCCTACACACTCTATCTGTTCTTCGATTTTGCGGGCTACAGTGCGTTCGCGGTCGGGCTCAGCTACTTGTGCGGCATTCACACGCCGGAGAATTTCAACCTGCCGTTCCTCTCGCGAAACATCCGCGATTTCTGGAATCGCTGGCACATTTCCCTGTCCTTTTGGTTTCGCGACCACGTGTACATGCGATTCCTCCTCGCGGCAGGGAAAGGCAAGTGGTTCAAAGGCCGCCACACGTCCTCCTACCTCGGCCTTTTCCTGACTTTCGGGCTGATGGGAATCTGGCACATGGGGAAGGATCTCGAGTTGCGCTATCTCATTTACGGGCTCTACCACGCGACGATTCTGTCCGCTTACGACTGGTTTGCGCGCTGGAACAAGCAGCGCAAGTTTTGGCCCGACGGCAAATTTTGGCGCGCGGCGAATATCGTCATCACGTTCCATTTTTTCGCCTTTGGACTGCTGATTTTCTCAGGACGGCTGAGCCCGCATCCACCTGCCGCGCCGCCGCCTGCGGTCCCGACAGTAGTCGCCCCGGCGCATTAATCCGAACCTCGGAAGGCCGATGTGAAATCAGCTCTCGCCGCGCGGCCGCAGCACACGCTTGCGACGCAGGCGCATCCAATTGTTCCAAGTCTTACGGATCGCGTCTTTCGGCGTGAGGTATTGCTGGTTGAGTTCGGTCCCTTTTTTGATCTGCCCAAGGATACCGTTCACTGAAAATTCGTCCGCGTGGAGGATGGTGTAGGCCGTGCCGACCGCGGCTTCGTGGTGCGCGTCGCTGCCGGCGGTCATCGGCAAATGGTGCGCCTGCGCGAACTCGAACGCGCGCCGATTGTAGCGTTTGAAGGTGGTCGCGGCGTTGAAGACTTCGAGTCCGTCGATCTCGAGTGTTTCCAGAACGGACTGCCGAATGCCCGCACGGAAAAGATCGTAGGGATGCGGCGGAATGGCGATCCCGCCGAGGTCATGCACGATTTTGCAGACCTCGGCGGCAGGTGTCCGCTTGAGATCGGGCAGCATCACGCCGAGGCAAAGCAAGTGGCCCTCGGCCGTCGTTACTTCGACTCCGGGGATGACCAGAAAGCCATCCACGGGTTGCCCGTCTTCCCGCGCCAGACCTTGCTCGCGCAAGTAACGGTGGGCATCGCAGGTGTTATGATCGGTCAGCGCGAGGCCATTGAGGCCTTTGCTTTTCGCCGAGGCGATCATCGCTTCAGGGCTGCTGACACCATCCCCCGAAAACCAGGAGTGGCAGTGCAGATCGATCTTGTAGGGCATGCGGAAAGATGGACGTGGTCAGGCTCCGTGAGAAGTTCTTCGGTGCTCGAGTATTTGAGAGGAAATATCCGCGGGCCAAATTCTCCGGGCAAAAGGTGTCGCCATTTCGAACCTCGCCCGCGAAACCTCGTCTACACATGAACACGTATAAAATTTGGCAGGGCGAACCGTATCCGCTCGGAGCGACAGTCCACAAAGACGGCGTGAATTTTGCCATTTTTTCGGAGAATGCGACCGGCGTGGACCTGTGCCTCTTCGACGATGCGGACGCGACGCAGGAAACGGTGCGCTTCCGCATGACAGAGCAGACGGATCAAGTCTGGCACTGCTTTGTCCCGGAGATGAAGGGCGGGCAACTCTACGGCTTTCGCGTCTACGGAGCGTACGATCCGGATCAGGGACATCGCTTCAACGACGCAAAACTTTTGCTCGATCCGTACGCGAAGGCGATCACGGGACTCGTTTCGTGGGGTCCGGAGATGTTTGGCTACGAGATGGGTGGAGCGGGCGATAAATCGGACCTTTTTCGCGACTATCGCGACAACGCTTGGTGCATGCCGAAATGTGTGGTGGTCGATGATCAGTTTGATTGGGGAGACGATCGCCCGCCGGGCACCCCGCTAGCCGCGTCGGTGATTTACGAGGCGCACGTCAAAGGGTTTTCCAAGCTGTGTCCGGACATCCCCGAGGAAATTCGCGGGAGCTACGCAGGCTTGGGCAGTGATTTCGCGGTCGATTACTTCAAAAAACTCGGGGTCACGGCGGTGGAGATTTTGCCTGCGCAGCATTTCGTAAACGACGAGTTTTTGATCAACAAAGGCCTGACGAACTACTGGGGCTACAACTCGATCGGCTACTTCGCTCCGCACTCCGCGTACTCGAGCACCGGCCACACCGGAGGCCAGGTCACGGAGTTCAAGCAAATGGTGAAAAGCCTGCACGCGGCGGGCATCGAGGTGATTCTCGACGTGGTCTACAACCACACCGGCGAAGGAAATCACCTAGGGCCGACGCTCTGTTTTCGAGGGGTCGACAACGTCGCTTATTACCGCGTGCTCGCCGACGACAAGCGCTTTTACATGGATTACACGGGCACCGGGAACACGTTGAATATGATGCACCCGCGCGTGCTTCAGCTCATCATGGACTCGCTGCGTTACTGGGTACTGGAGATGCACGTCGATGGCTTTCGCTTCGACCTCGCGGCGACGCTCGCGCGCGAACTGCACGAGGTCAGCCGACTCTCCGCCTTCTTTGACATCATCCATCAGGACCCGATCATCTCGCGCGTGAAGCTCATCGCAGAGCCGTGGGACGTCGGCGAAGGCGGGTATCAGGTCGGCAATTTCCCAGTGCTCTGGACCGAGTGGAATGGGAAATATCGTGACTGCGTGCGGAGCTATTGGAAGGGGGACGACAGCGGCGTCGGCGAGTTCGCGTTCCGTCTCACCGGCAGCTCGGACTTATATCAGCGCGATGGCAAGCGACCCTACGCCAGCATCAATTTACTGACCGCGCACGACGGCTTCACGCTTCACGATCTCGTCAGCTACAACGACAAGCACAACGAGGACAACGGTGAGAACAGCCAGGACGGAGCGAACGACAACCGCTCGTGGAACTGCGGTGCGGAAGGTCCGACCGACGACGAGGAGATTAATCGCGTGCGCCGCCGGCAGATGCGCAATTTCCTGACCACGATTTTCCTCTCGCAAGGCGTACCAATGCTCTGCGGCGGCGACGAGTTTGCCCGGACGCAGAACGGCAACAACAACGCCTACTGCCAGGACAACGAGATCAGTTGGTTCAACTGGCAGTGGACCGAAGAACAGCGCCAGCAAAAGGATTTCACGGCGCGTCTCATCCAATTCCGGCACGATCATCCCGTCTTTCGGCGGCCCAAATTTTTTGTGGGACGCAAGATTCGCGGCACCGAGATCAAGGACGTGATGTGGATCGATACCTACGGCACGGAGATGATCGACGACGACTGGAATTCGAGCCACGTGAAGTGCCTCGGGATGATGCTGAGCGGCGACACAGCAGACGTGCGGGACTACCACGGCGAGTTGATCAAGGACGACACGTTCCTGCTGCTCTTCAACGCGTACCACGAGCCGATGAAGTTTGTCCTCGCTGGGCAGAAAGACGTCGACTGGCAGCTTCAGATCGACACGCAAATCGAGACCGGTTTTCTGGATCAGCCAACCACGCATGCCTCCGGCGATGAACTGGAATTGACGCCGCGCTCGATGTCGGTGTTGCGGCTGGCCAAGGGCTCTCAGGAGCAGGCGCGCGCTGCGTCGTGGAACCGCCGGCAACGCTCCCGCCCCACTTCTCCACCCATGCCGGAGGAGCCGAGCATTCATACCAAAGTCGAGACCACGACTGCGGAAAAACCCAAGCCACCGTTGAATCCGAAGCATTAGTCTTGCGTTTCCGCGTCAGGCTTGCTTCGGCTGGACATGCGCAAAACGAAAATCATCTGCACGCTGGGGCCCGCGACGGAATCAGCGGAAGTTTTGCACGAGATGATCGCGGCAGGCGCGAACGTCTTCCGGCTGAACATGAGCCACGCCACCCACGAGTGGGTGCGGAAGATCGTGCCGCGCATCCGGGCCATTTCCAAGGAACTCGACACCCTCGTCGGCATTCTCATGGACACACAGGGTCCCGCCATTCGCACCGGGGATCTTCCGACGAAGCTCGACCTCAAAACCGGCGATATCTTCGAATTCACCGTCCGCGGCGAAGCAAGTGAGGAGACCTACTCCGTCGATGTGAACTACGACGGGCTCGTCGATGACATCTCCGTCGGCGACACGGTGCTCGTGGACAACGGCATGATCCACATGAAGGTCCTCGCGAAGTCCGGCGTGCGCATCCGCTGCGAGGTGCTCACCGCCGGGGTGATGGGTTCGCGGCGACACATCAATCTGCCCGGCGTCCGGGTGAACCTGCCGCCGCTGACCGAAAAAGACCTCGCTGATGTCGCGGTCGGTTGCGAAGTCGGCGTCGATTTCGTCGCGCTCAGCTTCTGCCGCGAAGCGAGCGACGTCGTCGCGCTGCGCGAAGTGCTCCGCAGCCACGACAGCAGCGCGCGCATCGTCGCGAAGATCGAGGATCAGCTCGCGGTGCGAAACATCAGTTCGATCATCGAAAAGACGGACATCATCATGGTCGCGCGCGGCGATCTCGGCATCGAATGCCCGATGGAAGAGCTGCCGATCATCCAGCGCAAAATCGTCAAGCGCTGCCTAGAGATGGGCCGTCCGGTCATCGTCGCCACGCACATGCTCGAATCGATGATCACCAATCCGATGCCGACCCGCGCGGAGATCACCGATGTGGCGAACGCGGTTTACGAGCAAGCGGACGCGATCATGCTCAGCGGTGAGACGACGGTCGGAAAATACCCGGTCGAGTGCGTCCGCGTTTTTGACCGCGTCGCGCGCCGGATCGAGCGCAGTGGCGGGGCCGGTTTTGCGGAACATGCCATCCTTGAGAATGATCGCGAAAAGACGGTCAAAGCGGCCGTCGTGCTCGCCAATTCCCTGCCGGGCTCGAAGCTCGTGGTCTTCACGCGGCGCGGAGTGATGCCCGATTTCGTGTCGAACATGCGCCCGCTGCATGCGCCGATTTACTGCTTCGCCCCGACATACGAGATGTGCCGACGCATCGCCTTGAATTGGGGCACGTTTGCGCACGCGATGCCCTTCGACCCGAATCCGCTGCGCACCATCGGAGCGGCGCAGGATTTTCTCGTCGAAAAAGGGCTCGTCGCTTCAGGCGACCACCTCGTCATTGTCAGCTACATTTTTGCCGGCGAAGAACGCGTCGACACCGTGCAACTGCGCATCGTGCCCTGACGCTCACGCGTCTTCGGCGAGGCCAGCAAATACCGGCAGAAGATGGCTGATCGGTTGCTCCTTTTTCTGCAGCGCGCGGCGCAATTTCATCAGCGCGATGTTTTGCAACTGCCGGATCCGCTCGCGCGTAACGCCAAATTTTTTGCCGACCTCTTCGAGGGTTTTGGCTTTGCCGCCATCGAGGCCGAAGCGCGAGTAGATGATCTTTTTCTCGCGGTCATCGAGCACGCTGAGCAGGTCCCCGACTTCATCGCGGAGATTTTGATCACGCAGATTTTCAAAGGGAGTCCGCGCGTCCATGTCGCCGACGATTTCGCCAAAAGCCGTTGTATCTTCATCGCTCAGCGGCGCGTCGAGCGAGGCGGGGCGATTCGAGACCGCTTTGAGTTGCGACACTTTGCTCGCGGACAAGCCGACTTCTTCGGCGAGTTCGTCGTCGGTCGGTTCGCGTCCGAGATCCTCGCTCATCTGCGTCGCGACGCGCCGCATCTTCGAGATTTTGTCCACGAGGTGCACGGGCAGGCGGATCGTTTTGCTCTGGTTGGCCAGTGAACGTTTGATCGACTGCTTAATCCACCACGCGGCGTAGGTGCTCAGCTTGCCGCCCTTCGCCGGATCGAAGCGCTCTACGGCTTTCATCAGCCCGATGTTCCCCTCGGAAATCAGGTCAAGCAGAGGCAGACCAAGATTGGCGTAATCGTGCGCAATTTTAACCACGAGACGCAGATTGGAACGGATCATCAGCGATCGCGCTTCCTTGTCGCCGAGCTTGATTTTAGCCGCGAGTTCGATCTCCTGCTCCACGGTGAGAAGAGGGATTTGACCGATTTCTCGGAGGTATATTTTGATTCCCGTGTCGGAATCTTCGCCGGACTTGTAGTTCATTTGGATGCCTCTCAACTGGTGATCTAGCAACTGCTGTGCAAGGGTGATACGATCCTAGGTCGGGAGAAGTTGTGAATTATTTTGAGAAATTTCGCTTGCGAAACGATGGAATTGCTTTCGGGGCTCGAAAAAATCTATTATCGCCCAACGTAGGTAGTCAACTGCATTAAGTATCGGCTTCTGACACGCCCTTGGCTCGGTCGTTCAAATTCTGTTTTTGCCGTGCTTGAAGGCGCCCTTGTCTCCGAGGAAGTTTGGAGCGGCGCTCCCGCTCCTGTTGTTCATTTTCCCACGAAGAGGGCACCGAACGTGGGCAGCAATTCTTTATCAAACCTCTTCGCGGCTCATCGGCAAGCGCGGGCCCTACTGACCCAGCCCATGAGCAGGATGATGGAGCAAACCTAACGGGGTAATGACAGGGTCGCCGCGCGGGCAGCCGCGCATGCTGGGGAGCGCCCCTCGTGCTTTTCGCCTGCGCGCCGAGATCACGAAAATCATCCAGCCACGTGATGGATCCCTCCACCCTGCCTCCTCCCTCGCGCAAATCCCTTTGCGCCAACTGTCCCGCCCCTCAAGATCACGCCCTTCCGTCGCGCCATGAAACCCGTCCCCACCCTCCTTCGCTCAATCCTCCGCGTCTTCGCGCTGCTCGCCCTTTTCGCACTCCCTGCCGGCGCGCAGGAAACAATCAGCCTGCTCGACGCCAGGAGCCCCACCACCGGCTGGGAATTCAACAACGGCCAGGAGTTCCCCGGCGCCACGGGAGCCCTCACCGCCGACCCTAACCTGCCGCGCGATGGCCACCCGACGCTCAAGGTCACCGGTAACTTCACCAAGGGCGGCAACTACGTCAGCGCCGGGCGAAAGTTCAAACCGGTGGATATCCGCGAGCTCTCACTCTGGGTCCGCAACCCCGGCGCCGACCACTTCTCCATGCGCCTCAATGACGCCTCCGGCCAGACCCACCAGATCGTCCTCACCACCGAACCCGGCACCGACTGGCAGCACATCGTCCTTCCGCTCGAGCGCTTCTTCTCCCGGCTCGGGCAGGCGGACGCAGTAAAAGGGATCGCGAAATACGAGTCGTGGGGCGGCGCGAAGGATGGGAAATGGCACGGCCCCGCCACGGCCATCTACATCCTCCTTTCCCCGACCAAAGAGCAGCGCGAGAGGAACCTTTGGCTCGGCGAAGTAGCCATCACCCCGCGCGCCATGGCCGTCCCGGGAGCGGAGACCAGGGTTACTCTCCCGCTCGATGAAATCACCGATGGCAGCCACGACTGGAGGTTCTCGCGCGGCGAAGAGTTTGCCGGCGCGAAAGGCTCCCTCACCGTCGTCAAAGATACCCCCAAGCCAGGGCAGACCTCCCTTCGACTGGCTGGCGACTTCATTGTGGGAGGCGCCTATGTCGCAGCGATCAAGGAACTCAAGGAGCTCGATGTCAAAGACGTCACTTCCTTCCGCTTGCAGGCACGTTCCAGCAATACCAGCTCTATCACCATCGCTCTAGTCGATAGCTCGGGACAAACCCATCAACGCAAAGGTGTCCCTATCATCCCCGATGGCCAATGGCATGAGCTGCTCATCGACCCGATGAAGATCGCCGGGGGAGAACATTGGGGCGGTGCCAATGATGGCCAATGGCACGGTCCTCCCACCCAGCTCGCGCTCTCCCTCACCAATGCCTCCGACGCCAAAGGAAAGCAGCCTGCCCTCGATCTGACCGAGATTCGAGCCGAAGCCCTCCTTCCCGTCTTTGTTCAGCCTCCGGCTTTCAAGGGTGACTTCGAGCAAGGCGCCAAGCTCTCCGGCGGATGGGTGACTCAAGGAGAAGTGACCATCGACCCACAGGCCGCGTATCAAGGCAATGGCTCGCTTCGCTTATCCCGCACCTTGGAGAACACCGAGCAGCCTTGCTCAGCCGCTGGACCCAAGTTCCCGGCAGCTCCGGGGCTGTGGGATCTCCGCCTTGCCGCCAAGGCCAGCCTTCACTCCCCCGATAACTCCTACAACGCCACCGTGCACCTCGAATGCCTTGATGCCACAGGCAAGGTCATCGACCGCCTTCCTTTGTTTGAGTTCTATCGCGAGAGCGCATGGAAGATCAGCACCAAACGCGTGGAGCTTCCCAAAGGCGTCGCCGCCGCTCGCTTTCAAACGCAGCTCAACAAGAGCTACGGGCAGTTCTGGCTCGATGACCTTTCCGCCTCCTACCTGGCGCCCTCTCCGCGAAAGGACGACCGCATCGCGCGCCTCCTCTTCTCCACCGCGCAAGTGGGTAACCTGCTCTTCCCGGCAGACTCCCGGAGCATTGGCATCACCGTCGAGGCGCACAAGCCCCTGCGGGATACCCAGCGGCACCTGACCTATACCGTCCGCGATTACTGGGGTGCGCCGCAGACTCAGCCTCAGACCGTGGACCTGCTCCCTGCCAGGCAGAAGGACAAGCGCTTGAGCTACGAAGCCTCCATCGACCTTGCCGGCGCTCCGCTGGAAGTGGGACGCTACTATGAGATCCACGCCGAGCTACCGCAGGAAGGGAGTGAGCCTTTTCGCAACTACACCTCCTTCGCCATCCTGCCGGAAGCCATCACCCGCAGCTATCAGCCCGAGGAGATCCCTTTCACGGCGAGGAGCTGGGATAACCGCATCGGCGAATACATCCGCCTCAGCGATCGCATCGGGCTGCGCCTATGCGGCATCTGGGGGACTTGGTCGAACCAGCCCCCTTACACCCCTGAAGCTCCGACGCTCGACTTAGCGAAGCAGCTGGGCATGGGATGGGTCAGCGGCACGCCGATTGGTGGCTCCATCGAGTTGGGAAAATACACCTATGACGAAACCGCCTTGAGGCAGGGAGTCCGCCATCTCATTGAGAAGTTCGGGCACGTCAGACCCATGATCATCAGCCTCGGCAATGAACCGCACGGCACGGGGGCGCGGGTGCTGGCCAATGTCGCGGCCTATCGCGCGGTCTATGAGGAAGCCAAGAAGGTTGACCCTACGATCAAGATCCTCGCCACCGCCGTGGAGCCCAACGAGGAATACTTCCAGGCCGGCTACGGGCAATGGTGTGACGCCTTTGATTTCCACATCTACGAGACCGCCGCCGACGTTCGTCACAGCATCGCGGAATACCAGGGGCTCATGGAGAAATACCATGTCGTCAAACCGATCTGGTCCACCGAACTCGGGCTGAACAGTCAGGGACAGACCCGCCAGGTCGTAGCCACCGAGCTTCTCAAGAAGACCGCCACCTTCTTCGCGGCCGGTGGGGAGAATATGTCGTGGTTTGGGATCATGTATCCCGACACCGAGGGGAAGAACCAGGGCACCTCTGGGGACTCCCACAACGTCTTCGACTGCCGCTATAACCGCTATGCTCCCCGGCTTGATGCCATTGCCTACTACAACGCCGTCAATGGCATCGCCGTGAAGAAGTTCATCGCCGAGAAGACCTATCAAGGAGACCTCCACGCGTTCCTCTTCCGCGATCAGGCCGGACATAGCCTCCAGGTCTTGTGGAAGGACCAAGGCCGCGCCGACGTGGCCATCCCCTTGACCGGCGTGAAAGGCGTGGAACTCATCCGCATCGATGGCACCCGACGTGCCCTGAGCGGCACCCGCGGGGCCCTTACCTTGAGCATCACGGAAGATCCCCTGCTCCTCCTTTACGACAGCCCCGCCACCGGCCTGCCCGAGACTCTGCTCCCGGCCGCCGCGGAGTTGGTCGAGCGACCGCGCACCGTTCCCGCAGGCTCGCCCGTGAGCTTCGCGGTGAAGGTGCGCGACGCCGAGAGCGGTAGCCTCACCTTGCAGGCACCGCCCCTCTGGACCGTGCCCCCCGCCGCCGCCGCCCACCCGGGTGCTCCCGGCGCCCCGCGCTCCTTTACCGCCACGCCCCCCGCCAGCCTGCTTCCTCGCGAAGCCGAGTTCACCCTCACCTTCCCCGATCGCACCGGCGAACTCTACCTCCGCGTCCCCCTTACCTCCGGCGAGTAACCCCTCTCCGACGTCCCTTCAGGGCGCACCCTCGTGCGATGGCTATCCGGTGGTTATTGCCACCGGCTGATATCCGATCGCCCTCCGGGTGAAACAACCCGCCCGTGAACCGGAGCGCCTCTCGCCCTCCAAGGGAGAGCTTCCCGCCGAGACCCAAAATCCGCCGTACCCGCCATGCGGGCTGCCGCCCCCGTGGCCCGGAGGGCCTTTTGAAATTAGCTGGTGCAGGGGAGGATGGTGGAAAAAGGCTGCGGGATTGAGCGTGGCGGGGTTAGAACGGGACCATTTCACTGACCTCAGAAGATCCTCTCTTTTTCCCAACCATACCCTGCCCTTTCCCGATGAATATCTCCCTCGCTCGTGCTGTTGTTTTGGTCGCTGGTCTCACTGGTTGTTCGCTCTTTGCCCAAAGCCCGGCGGTGGCGGTGGGGAAGCCTTCGATGGCGACGGCGGTGAGGGCGGATGAGGTGGATGCGGCGGTGTATGCGGAGTGGGTGGATGGAAAGGAGCGCGCGGTGGAGGGCTCGAAGCGGGAGGCGCTGCCGGAGTGGGTGCTCTGGACGGGTCAGACGGAGCCGGGGCATTCGGGCGTGAAGTTCGGGGACGCGAAGGCTCCGGGGGCGCGGCATCTGCGGATCGGCTTCAAGAGTCCGGTGGCGCTGGGGAGTGTGGTGGTGCGCGGCGGGGGGCAGTTGAGTGCCTTGAAGCCGGGGGCGTCGTATCCGGGGGATTTGAGCAAGGAGGGGGATTGGGTGCCGGCGCAGCGGCTGGAGAAGGGTGCGGTATCGATGGGGGACGTGGCGCGGGATGGTCTGGCGGTCTGGACGTTTCCGCCGGGGACGGCGACGCGGGCGCTCCGTTTTACGCATGTGGCGGCTCCTTCGGACCCGGATTATGCGGGGTTTCTGGGCGGGGCGATCGTGCTGCCGGAGCGGTGGGAAAATCTGGCGCCGCTGGCGCAGGCGGGTGCGGGGGCGCGGGCGCAGGATGCGGGGAAGATCAATAACGCGGAGGACAATACGGGGTCGCCGTGGGCCAATATGGGCACCCGTCCTGCCGAGGGGACGGCAGGGGCGGTGGTGTCGCCGGAGCACGCGGAGTGGGTGATGCTGAGCTGGCCCGTGGCGGTGAAGTTGGGGGGCTTGAATGCGCTGGCGACGGGCTTTGGCGCGGCGGAGGTGGAGGCTTACGTGGGTCCGAAGGATCGGCATCCGCGCGATGCGATGGCGGGGGATTGGCAGGGCGTGGGCACTTTTACCGGGATGAAGAATGGCTATCCGGTGCAGCTCTGGCCGAATGTGCTGAAGTTCGCTCAGCCAGTGACGACGCGGGCGATTCGCTTGCGGATGACGGGGCCGAGCGAGGAGGGGCATCCGCATCTGAAGGGGAATACGGTGGAGGGGCGGCGGGTGTGGCTCGGGGAACTGATGGCGCTGGCGCCGCTGGGCGATGGACCGGTGGCGGCGGTAGCTTTTCCCGCGGCGAAGGACGTGCCGCATCCGCCGATCGCGGTGCGCTTTACGCTGAAGGAGCCGGGCCTGGTGACGCTGGTGATCGAGAAGCCGGACGGGATGCGGGTGCGTAATCTGGTGTCGGAAACGCCCTTCCCCGCGGGGGAGAACGTGGCGTGGTGGGACGGGACGGATGATCTGGGCCGCGATGTGGAGGCGTCGAAGCACGGGGTGTATAAGATCCCGGCGCAGTTCGTGGAGCCGGGGGAATACCGCGTGCGGGGGCTGGTGCGCGGGGCGATCGAGCCTCGTTACGAGTTCTCCATTTACAGTGCGGGAGATCCCGCATGGGAGACGGCGGACAAGGCGGGCGGATGGCTGACCAATCACACGCCCCCGCAGTCGGTGATTTTCGTGCCGGGGGAGCAATCGCCGACCGGTGCGGCGATGGTGTATCTGGGCAGCGCGGTGAGTGAGGGGGGCGCGGGGCTGGCGTGGGTGGATCTCGAGGGGAAGAAGATCGGGGGCCGCGGCTGGATCGGCGGGAACTGGACGGCGGCGCCCTATCTCGCTCGCGATGAGGGGCCGAAGCGGCTGCCGGAGGCGTATGCGTATGTGGGCGCCACCTGGACGGCGAGTGAGCGCAATGAGGACAAGACGCGCGGGGAACTGCGGATCACGGCTCTGACGGCGAAGGGGGATCGCGCGGTGATCAAGCACCCCTTTACCCCCCCGGCGCAGACCGCGGAAGGAGACGATTTCTGGGTCGATCAACTGGGCGGGATCGCAGCGCGGGATGGGGTGGTGGTGGCGAGTATGAACAAGCTGGGGGTGCTTCTTTTCATCGACGCGACAGCGGGGAAGGTGCTCGGCGAGGCGAAGGTGGAGGATCCGCGGGGCGTGGCGTTCGACGCGGAGGGGCGGCTGCTGGTGTTGAGCGGGAAGGAGCTGCTGCGGTGCGAACTGGGCGGGAGCGAGCCGGGGAAATTCACGTCGAAGAAGACGCTGATCGCGAGCGGGCTGGACGATCCCCGGGGGATCACGGTGGATGGAAAGGGGAACATTTTGATCAGCGACGGGGGAGCATCGCATCAGGTGAAGGTGTTCGCGGCGGACGGGAAGCTGGTGCGGGCGATCGGCAAGGCTGGCGCGCCGAAAGCGGGGCCGTATGACCCACTTCACATGAACCACCCGGCGGGGGTGGCGGTCGATCCCAACGGGCGCATCTGGGTGACGGAGCGGGATTATCTGCCGAAGAGGGTGTCGGTGTGGAATGCCGATGGGAGCCTGTGGCGAGCCTTTTACGGACCCGCGAAATACGGCGGGGGCGGGACGCTCGATGACCGGGACAAGACGCGCTTTATCTATGCCGACGAGGGCCGGGGCTCGATGGAGTTCAAGCTGGATTGGGAGGCGGGGACGTCGGAGCTGGTGCGGGTGCTTTACCGGCCGCAGCCGGGGGATTTGCGACTCCCTTTCCGCAGCGCCGCGCCGGAATTGCCGCTGGCGCGCGAGGGGCACCGCTACTATGCGAACTGCTACAATTCGAACCCGACCGGCGGTCATAGCACGGGGTTTCTATTCATCGAGAAGGAGGGCATCGCGGTGCCGGTGGCGGGGATGGGTCGGGCGAAGGATTGGCCGCTGATGCAGGGCGAGGCGTTCGCATCGCGGCTGCCGGCGGGCGCGGATTGGAAGGAGAAAGCGCCGCTCTTCCTGTGGGTGGATGGGAACGCCGATGCGCAAGTGCAGCCGGAAGAGGTGACCTTTCAAAGCGGGTCGGCCGGTGGGGTGACGGTGATGCCGGACCTGGCTTTCTGCGTGACTCGGGTCGGGGAGAAGGCGTTGCGGTTCGCGCCGACGGGGTTCACGGCGGCGGGGTCGCCGCTGTATGATTTGGCAAAGGCGGAGACGCTGGCCGAGGGCGTGCTCTCGCCGGCATCGTCGGGCGGGGATCAGGCACTGGCGGGCGCTGGAGGGTGGTCGGTGATCACGCTGGGGGTCGCGCCTTTTGAGCGGCATTCGATCTCCGGGACGAAGAACGGCGTGCCGAAATGGAGCTATCCCAATGTGTGGCCGGGCCTCCACGCTTCCCACGAAGCGCCGATGCCGGAGCAGCCGGGCGAGCTCATCGGACCGACGCGTCTGATGGGAGGCTTCATCACGCCGAAGAACTCCGACGCGGGAGAGGTGTGGGGGATCAATGCGAACATGGGGACGGCGTATTTGTTCACGTCCGACGGGCTGTTCGTGGCCACGCTTTTCACAGACAAACGCGCGGGGAAGTCGTGGACGATGCCCGTGGCGCAGCGTGGGATGAGCCTCGATGGAGTGACGATGCACGAGGAGAACTTCTGGCCGACGATGTCGCAGACGCCCGACGGAAAGGTCTACCTGATGAATGGCGGCCGCGCGGCGTTGGTGCGACTGGACGGGCTGGAAAGCATTCGGCGGCTGCCCGCAACGACGCTCCGGGTCACGGCGAACGACCTGCAAAAAGCGCAGGGGTACCTCGTCGCGGCGGAAGCACAACGGCAGCGGAGCGAGGGACGCGGGGTGCTGGAAATCGCCCTGCGCGGGAGCGCCCCGACGGTGGATGGAAAGCTGGACGACTGGAGCGGCGCCGCGTGGGTGGACATCGACAAGAGTGGGGTGGCCGCGAACTTCAACTCGAACTCGAAGCCTTACGATGTGACCGCGGCGGTAAGCATCGCCGGGGATCGCCTGTTCGCGGCTTTCCGCACCGGGGATGAGAAGCTGCTCCGGAACTCGGGCGAGGTGCCGAATGCGCCGTTCAAGACCGGCGGCGCGCTGGACCTCATGCTCGGCGTGAACGCTGCCGCCGACCCGAAACGCACCGCGCCGGTTGCAGGCGACGTGCGGCTCGTGGTGACGTTGGTGAAGGGTCAACCGCTGGCGGTCTTGTATCAGGCGGTGGTCCCGGGAACGAAGACCCCCGTGCCGTTTTCATCGCCATGGCGGACGATCACGCTGGACCGCGCGGAAGACGTGAGCGGGCAGGTACAAGTCGCGGGGGCGGGTGGAAACTACGAGCTATCGATCCCGCTCGCGACGCTCGGCCTCAAGCCGCAAGCCGGGCAATCCCTGCGCGGCGACATTGGCGTATTGCGCGGCGACGGGACGAATACGACGGCGCGCGTTTATTGGAGCAACAAGGCGAGCGGCATCACCGCCGACGTGCCGAGCGAAGCGCAACTGACGCCGCAACTCTGGGGCCGCGTTGACCTGAAAACCGCACCATGAAATCACCCAACCCATCGATGAACTCACCCCGCCTTTTCCGATCCATCCGCCACCTTTGCGCGGGAGCCGGCACGCTCGCGATGCTGATGGCGACAGGCCTTGCGGCCGATGCACCCGCAGTCTCGCTACTGCCCAACGGCGGCTTCGAGAAAGACGCGGACCACGATCAGTGGCCGGACAACTGGCCGCGGTTGAAGGACAACTCGGGCTGGATTGAGGAAAGCGGAAATCACTTTCTGCGCCTGACTTCGACCGAGCCGGGGAAGATGGTGCTGCTGTTTCAGCAGGCGCGGATTCCAGAGAACGTGCGCGCGCTCGAGCTGAGCTTTCGGATGCGCGTCAGCGACCTGAAGCGCGGGAAGCAGTCGTGGTTCGACGCGCGAATCATGATGGATTTCAAGGATGCGAGCGGCGCAAAGCTGGGCGGCGCGCCGGCACCGAATACCGGCAAAAGCACGGACGGATGGGTCGAGAAAAGCGTGAGTTTTCTCGTACCGGAAAATGCGCGGACCCTCGATTTCATGCCGACGCTTTTTCAAGTCGAGAGCGGGACTTTCGATTTCGATGACGTGGTGCTGAAACCGATTGATCCTACTCCGCTGCAAGCCGCGGCGGCTGCCAAAGCCGAAGCGGCGCGGAAGACCTGGGCGGTCGCGGAAGCGCCGCAGCGCGACAAATGGCCACAGGAATTGCACGTCGAGGGACGGCAGATTTTGACGAAGGACGGGAAGGAAATCTGGCTGCAAGGCGTCAACGTCGTGAGCCTCGAGTGGAGCAATCAAAGGCGAGCAGGTGCTGAAGTCGGTGAAGGTCGCGATCGAGGATTGGAAATCGAACATCATCCGCCTGCCGGTGAACGAGGAATATTGGGCGGGCAAGGGCGCGGGAGACGGCGGCGGCGGGTATCGCGCGCTGGTCGATGCCGTGGTCGCAGCGACGGCAAATCGCGGCGCTTATCTGCTGCTCGACCTGCATCGCTTCAAGGCGCCGCAGCAGGTGCACGCGGACTTTTGGAAAGATGCGGCGGCGCGCTACAAGGACCATCCAGCGGTCATCTTCGACCTTTTCAATGAGCCGCACGGCACGACGTGGGAGGTGTGGCGCAACGGCGGATTCGTCGAGGAAAAGGGGAAGCCCGGCGATGAGGACGAACTTCACGACGGCCGAGGAAAAGGCGAAGGCGAAGCTTGGGTTTCAGGCGATCGGCATGCAGGCGCTGCTCGACCGCGGTGCGCGGAACCGGCGCGAAGAATGTCGTCCTCGTGGGCGGACTCGACTACGCCTACGACCTCTCCGGCATCGCGAACGGCTTCGCGCTGGAGGAGCAAAAAGGCGGACACGGGATCGTCTATTCGACGCACATTTATCCTTGGAAACGGGGCTGGCAGGAGAAGGTGCTCGTCGTCGCGGACAAGTATCCGCTCCTCGTCGGCGAAGTCGGCGCGAACACCGCGAAAATGTCGTGGCTGCCTGCCGACTCGCAGGAGGACGCCGCGACCTGGGTGCCGGCGATGCTCGGCTTCATCCAGAAATACAAGCTGCACTGGACGGCTTTTTGTTTTCATCCGAAAGCCGGGCCGCACCTGCTCACGGGCTGGGATTACACGCCCACACCAGAGTGGGGCGAGCCGGCCAAACACGCGCTCGCTGGCGAGAAATTCCCGCTCGATCGCTTGCGCTGACCTCACGACTCGCCTCCCCTCACGCCCCCCATGACTCGCAAAGAATTCCTCGCCTTGATCGCGGCTGGTGCTTCCAGCCGGAGCTTCGCCCAAACTGCATCGCCCAGCGACGTCGCGCCTCCAGTCGCGCCGCCAACGCCCATCAAAAGAGCTCCAGCCGCGCCGCTGAGTCTGCCGCCGGTCCAGGCCGGTCCCGCCTATTTGCAAGCTGGCCCGCTGGTCGGACACGTCGGGCCGAACGAAGCGCGGATGTGGATTCACGCGACCGTCGCGACGAAATGGTCGGTGCAAATCAGCGAGTCGGCGACCCTCGAAGGCGCGCGTGAAATCGCCGGACCTGCGCTGCCCGCAGCGGCCACGGGCATCGTCATCATCGACGGTTTGAAGCCCGCGACGCGCTACTTTTATCGCGTCCTCCTCGAAGACAGGCCGCAACAAACCGCCCCGCTGCCCAGCTTTGTGACGGCACCGGAAACCGGTGAAAAAGGACGCCTTCGTTTCGCGTTCGGCTCTTGCGTGGGCGAGACCGCCGTGGCTGCGACCGCTGCTTGGGCCGAACTCGCGGCGCGGCGTGATCTGGGCGCAAAAGCAGGCGGCTTCGACTTGCTGCTGATGCTTGGCGACAACCACTACGGCAACACCACCGAGCTCGCGAAACTGCGGACTTATTACACCGCGCATCGCCTCAGCGCGGGCTGGCGCGAGCTCACGGCGCATGTGCCGACCTACGCGATCTGGGACGACCACGATTTCGGCCCCGACAACTCCGACGGCACGCAACCGGGCAAGGAACGGTCGCTCGAAGCGTTCCGCGAATTCTGGCCGAACCCCGATTTCGGCGAGCCGGAAAACCCGGGCTGCTACTGCACTTTCCAGCGCGGTGACGTGCAATTTTTCATGCTCGATGGCCGCTATCATCGCTCGCCGGACAAGGCTCCGGATGGGCCGGAGAAGACGATGTTCGGCGCGGCACAGCTCGCGTGGCTGAAGCGCGGACTGCTCGCATCCAAAGCCGCGATCAAGATCCTCGCGAACGGCAGTGAGTGGCAGACCTTCGGCTCGAACGACTCGTATTCCCTCTACCGAACGGAGCGCGACGCGTTGTTTGCGTGGATCGATGAGCAGAAAATCGAAGGCGTGATCCTCCTCAGCGGCGACCGGCATTTCAGCGCAGGATATCACGTTCTCGGGCGTTTCGTGGAGCTCTCGAGCGGACCGCTCGGCAGCACAAATGCGGGCCTGCGGCCAAACAAAGAGCGCTTCACCGGGCACGACGAGGGCAACCTCTGGGTGGTGCTCGACCTCGACACGACGGGACCCGAGCCGGCCATCGCTTACGAGATTTGGCAGGCTGGCGGCGGCTTGCTCGAGCGCCGCGCGCTCTCTTGGGCGCAACTCCACGGGCAGGAAGCGATCGCGGCTTCCCCGACTCCACTTCGCTCGAAACGCTACCCGGCCGTGCCGGCCGCGAAGTCCCCGGCGTAAACGGCGAAGCTCCGGATGATCAGCCGCGAAAAATCACGGCTCCCGCGGCGTGACGACGCGGTAGAAACGTGCGGTCGCGGTCGCGGTCGGATCGACCGCCTCAACGCTGCGCAGCGCCCCGGCAGGGATGTCCACGAGCTTTTGCCAGATGGGATCGTGCAATGAATCCTTCCACTGGATGGTGTAGGTCTTACCGATCTGCGCGGTGAAGCGAACCGCGAACCCACCGCCCGCGGTGGGTTCGACGCTGGACGCCATCGCGCTTGAGGCGCTGCGAGGGTCGGTGCCCGCGAGGTATTCCTGCCGGTTGCTGCGACCATCCCCGTCGGAATCATCGTCGGCGTCTTGGAAATAAGGATGGAGGCCGTTTGTCCAGCTCCCAGGCATCGGGCAAACCGTCGCTGTCGGAGTCGAGATAGTTCGGCGCGTCGGGCGATGCGGTCGAGGTGAACTCGATCACGTTCGCCGCGCCGTCCGGGTAGCGACCCCGCGACACGCCGCCGTTCACGAGGCCGAAATCGACTCCGTCGAGCAGGGCCAGCGCGGTTGCGTAAAGCCGAATTGATTCGCCCTCGGTCGCCAGTTTGAAATTCGTCGCGTTCGGCGCATCCGAGGCGGAGCCGCTCGCGGAAAAGAGCGCGGTGCTGCGGCCCGCGATGAAGCTCCGAGAGCGGATCGCGGTGTTGGTTCGTCCCGCAAGTGTCGGGTCGTCGGTGAGATACAGCCCGCTGAGATCCACGGGTTGCGCGGACGTGTTGTAGAGTTCCACCCAATCCTCGCCGACCAGCGGCGCGGCCATCCATTCGTTGATGCGCAAGCTTGCGGGATTCGCAAAAGTGGCGGCGCCGGAGTTGGCCGCGCCCGGGCGTCGGCGTCGCGAGCAATTGCCATGTCGCGCCGATTTTCCCGAACGAAAGATTCGCCGCCTGCGGGCCGTAGTCGATCGCGTCGACCTGCTGACCAGCCGCATTGAAAAGCCACACGCCGCCGCCGCGGTCGCTGAGCGCGAGGCCGGTATTCGTCGGGTCGGCAGCGCGCGAGGGATCGCACCAGATGCGAAGATAGCTGCCCGGCGGGACAGTCGAACCCGTGGGGAAAAACCAGTGCCCCGCGGCCGGCGCATCAAGCGCCAGACTCATTCCGCTCATATCGAAGGCGCTCGTGCCCGTGTTGAAAAACTCGATCCAGTCCGGCCAGTTGCCGGCGGGGTCGAGCACCGCGCCTTCGTTGCGCGCCAGCACTTCATGGAGCAGCGGACCGTTGTAACTGATCTGCGCATTCGCCGCGCCGGGCGTCGGGTTGTTCATGAAAGTCGTCAGCCCACCCGTGCCGTTCGGCAGGCGGCCGACGGACGCGCCGGGCGTGGTCGTGCCGAAGGCGAGTGCGTTGATCGCCTGTCCGGCGGTGTCGAGCAGCGTGACTGTGCTGATCGCGGTCGGCAGCGTGAGCGAGAAGTCAGCGCTGTCCGGCAGGATCGCGAGCTGACTCGAGGGCGCGATGAAACTCAGCGCACGAATGCGCTGCACTGCCCCGCCGGCTTGCAAGTACAAGCCGTTCAACGCGACCGGCAGCGCGGCGTCGCGGTTCATCAGTTCGATGAAGCGATACGGAAAGCCACTGGTCTGCGGGTAAATTTCATTCACTGCGAGTTGCGTCGCCGCCGCCACCGGCGATGCGACATTCGCGCTGCCCGGCGACGCCGTGGTGAGCACCCACGCCGTGCCGACGCGTCCGACCGATTTATTCAAGACCTGCGCGCCGAAAGAAATCGAATCGACGATCACGCCCGCGGAATCGCTCAGCGTCACCAGCCCGGCGTCGTCCGCGAGCGCAACCGGCACCTGAAATCCGCCCGGAACCGCACCCGCCCAGACCACGAGGTAGCCGCCGGCGGCCAGCATTGTGTTCTCGGGAAGAACGCACGATCCCGCGACCGGGGATTGCACGCGAACGGTCCAGCCGCCGAGGTCCACGACGCTCGCGCCGGAGTTGAAGAGTTCCACGTAATCCGCAGCGACGCCGCCGTTGTTCACCACGCCGCCGTTGCGCGCGAGCACTTCGCTGAAACGCACGGTTGGCGCTGCGAGCGTTTGATTGGCCGCGCCGGGGGTGCCGTTCGCCACGGTGCTCGCGCGCCAGCTCGCGGGGTTGCTGGCGTTGCCGTTGAAATCGACGAGCTCGAGCGAACGCCCACCGCCGTTGGCCAGCGCCGGCCACGGGTCGGCGATGCCGAAGCTGAAGGACGTGATGACATTCCCGCTCGCATCTTTCAGCGCAATCACCTCGCCAGTGTTCGCGAGCTTCCCGTTGAAATATCCGAGCGGCGTAGACGCCGGGATAACGCGCCGACCACAGGCTCGGTGAGAGGTCGGAAGCAAGCACCAGCCTTGCTCCAGCGGCGAGTGTGGTGCCGCGCAGAAAGGTGAACACCGCGCCGTCGAGAGTCATGAGCGAGAGGTCCACGGGCGTCGCGCCGACGTTTTGGATTTCGAGGAATTCATACGCGTCGCCACCGTTGGGATTGAACATCACCTCGGTGAAGCGCAGCGGAATTCCCGCTTCGCCGACCTGAAAAGTCGCCTCCGTCAGCGCGCTCCACAGCCCGTTCGCATCGCGCAATCTCGCCTTCACCGTGGCGCTCGCATTCATCGCGACCGCAGTCCCGAGATACGCGACTGCACCCGGCGCGACGCTGCCCGACCAATCGACCGCGCTGCCGTCGCCGCCAGTCGTGGAACTCCATGCAAGCCGCGGATCGACGCCGTTCATCGTGTAGTAAATCGTTCCTGCCGAAGTGCTCGACATCGTGAGCCCGAAGCCGGGAGCGACCTTCCCGCCGAACTGCCCGAAGCTCGGCGCAACGAGCGTCGGTGGATACAGCTTCGCGTTGCGAAGCTGGGTGAGCGCACTCGAAGTTCGGTTCGGGAATTGCGAGGTGCGCTTGCGATTGACCTCGGTCAAAAACTCGCCGTTCCGCGTGTAGGGCGGCTCCTTGAGCTTGTCACCCCACCGCGCCGATTCGCCGACGACTGCGCGATCGACCACGGCCTCAATCGTGTTCCAGCGGTTGAGCGCTTCGGTCGCGGTGAGTGGACCGTTGTTGAAGAAAAACTTCTGCACACGGTCGGCAAAGCGGACGCGAAACTCCACGTTCGCCGCATTCAGTGGTGCGGTCGTCGTCACCGTCGAGCCGCGCAACGCCGCGTAAATGCGCGAGGGCTTGTCCGCTTGATTGACGCCAGTTCTTGTCGGCGTTGCCCGACTCGAGCGTGCGCTCGCCATCCCACGCAAAAAATTTGTAGCCCGCGCCCGCCACTCGCCGCCGCGCGGCATACCAGTTGTGATCATCCCAATCCGGAGTTCCCGCCGTAAAAATTGAGCATGCAGTAGTCGATGAGATTATCGACATCGAGATATTGCATCACCGCGTTCCAATCGGCCTGGTCGGTGATGTAACGAACGCTCGCGCCTGATGAGCACAGGGTTTGCAGCGTGGTCCACGCGGTCTTTGACGCCGTCCACGGCCTCGCTGGAATTGAGCGCGTCCCACTCGCTTTTCTCCCCGCCGAAATGGTCGGCGGTGAAGGGCGCACTCGGACGCTCCGTCGCGTTGTAGAGACCCCAATAGAGCCCATTGATGTAGAGGTGAAAGAATCCGCCGTAGCCGCTCACGTCGCCCCATCGCGCGCTGCGTTTGCCGCATCCATTCGTCCTCGGTGAAGGTTGCGCGCGCACCGCCTCGCCTGTGCTGAGCACGTAGGAGTTATTCATCCCCGCGCGCAGCGTGAAGGTGTCGAACTCCTGCACGGGTGAGCCGGGGAATAGCGGGAACTTCAACTTCGACTCGCCGTAGTCGCCTTTGAAAAGCGGTCGGAAGCTGTGCTTCAAAATCGCCGGCGTGCGCCCGTAGCCGCCTTGGATTCGCATCCCGCAATCCTGCTGAAATCCGTCGCTGCCGTCGGGGAAAATCAGTTCCAGCGAAGCCGCGCGCTCCCACGCGAGTGCCGGAGCCGCCCGGGTTGGAATTGATGCCGCTCGTGCCGAACATGTCGTCGCTGCTTCATCACGATCGACATCGACGGGAATCGCCAGCAGATCGTTCTCGAAGGTCGCGCTGTAGAGCGGGTTGCCGGTCACGTTCGGATCGACTTCGTAGTCGGCGAGCACCTGATTCCCGCCGGTGCCCCACGTGGTCGGAAAGCCCGCCGGGGCGATCGATTGATTCCGCACGTTCGCCGGGAAAAGGTAGGTGCGCGTGCGCACTCGCGACGAAATGCTGCCGGCGGTGAACGCCGCGGCGCGCACGCAGGTCGTCGTAGTTGATCGCGATCGGGCGCAGTGTAAAGAGGCCGTTGGTCGCCGTCGGCGCGCTGCCGTCGGTCGTGTAGCGGATGCTCGCACCGACCGTCGGGCACGAGAGGTGGAGCGAAAACGGCGCGCTGAAGAAGCCGCGCTTCACGCTGAAATCGACTTCCTTCGTGACGCCCGAAATCGTGCTCGCACCGTTCGCCGCGCCAGGCGTCGGCGTCGTGTAATAACGCCAGACGCCCTGCGCATCGACGCCGAAACTCGTGTCATTGCGCTGCTCGGGAAAGGCTGGTGAGAACAGCGACACGGCGACCCGCGGCGACTGGCTGTTGTAGAGCGCGAGGAATTCGCCAGACGGGCTGCTGAGCCCGAAATTCGTGTGCAGATTTCCGGTCGCCGGACGCCGATCTTTGCCCGAGCAGAAGACCACTAGATACTGCCCCGCGCCGAGCGTGCGCGCGGGGAAAACCCACTGCTCGGCATTGCTCTCGTTGTCCGACAGCGTCCAGCCGGTGAGGTCGACCGGGGTTGCCGTCGGGTTATAGAGCTCGATCCAATCCTGAGTTTCGCCATCCTCATCGCGCAGCCCGTTCTGATTTCCCGAGACGAATTCATTGATTCGGATCCCGCCGCTTAGCGCTGCGGGATCCACGGTGTAACTCCACGCGCCTCCGGCGAAGGCATTGCCAGCGGAGTCCGCGATGCCGTGACCGCCGACCCATTGAACGCTCACCGCGCCCGCCGCCTTTGCGGGGAAAGTGAAGATGTATTTTCCTGTGACCGGATTTGTCATGCCGCTCGGCGCGGCTCCATCCACTAGCAAATCCGCCGCATTTACGCCGAGCACCGGCTCAGAAAAAGTGACCTCGATTTGCGTGAGGCTGACCACTGTCGCACCCGCGGGGGGATTGAGCTGGGCGACGACCGGCGGCTGCGCATCGAGCAGCGTGTACGACCACGTCGCATTCAACGCACTGATGGTCAAACGCATGCGCCGGTGTGGCTGAATCGCTGATCCCGTGCGCTGGATTGAAGGCCACATTCACTGGTCCGTTCGGCGTTGCCGCGGGAGTGAAGATCCATGTCGTGCCCGAGCCGGTGACGCTCGCCGCTGCAGTCTGCCCGATGAAAAGATCGTCGGCCGTTACGCCCCGCACCGGCTCGGAGAAAACCACGGTGATTTGGTCGAGCGATCCGACCGTGCTTCCGGGCGCCGGCGAGACGCTCGCGACCACCGGCGTGTCGCCGTCGGACGCGGTCGTGACGAGGTTCACATCGAGTCCGAAATCGCTGCTCCCGAGCCCCTGATTGAAGCCCATGATCGCCAGCGTATTTATCCCCGGCAGCAGGTAAGTGGCCGGGTCCGGCAGCGAATACGCGACCACCGGGGGAGGCTCCGCCACGGAGCTTGCCGCGACGCTGTTGAAGAGCGGGCTCGCCACCGAAACGTTGTAGCGCAAGACCTCCACGCCATTGATCCAGGCGATAAAACCGTCGTCACTTTTCGCATTCAAAATGAGTCCGCCGATCAACGATGCGTCGGCCACGGAGAAACTCTGCCGAAAGAAAACCGTGGTATGCGAATTCATCATCCCGGTGAGGTCCGTGCCGCCGGGCAGCACGTCGCCGTACCAGAAAGGCATCGCTCCATTCGACCAGCCATTTTCCACAAAGCTCCCGAGCCGCCACGCCGACGTCGGATTCGACGCCTCCGCCGTCCCACGCAGAAACCGCCAGCTTGCGCCGGATGGCACGAGGGTGGTCTGAGAAAATGATGCGGTGCTGCAAACCAGCAGCGTCGTCAAAGCAACGAGCAGTCGGGAGAACATGGGGGGTCCGACAGAATCCACGCATCCCTGCGCGAAGCAAGCGCCTCTCACCCTGCCGCCACATGACGTGTTCGGGCTGCAAATGGCGCGCAAGTTTGAGTCTAAGTCGTCCTGAACGGCAGCGTTTTACGAGCAGTCACCGAGCCCATGAAAATCCTCTCCCCCATCATTCTCCTCTGCCTGTCGCCTGTGCTGGCGATGGCAGGCTTGAAAGCAGGCTTCGCCGAGCGCGACATCACGCCGGAGGTCGGGATGGAAGTGCCGGGCGGCTACGGGAAGGCCTTTTCCAAGAGGATCCACGATCCGTGCAAGGTGCGCGCGGCGGTCTTCGACGATGGGAAAAGCGCGTCGCGCTCGTCGGGCTCGATGCGCTCGTCGTGCCGCGGCACATGGTGCTCGAGGCGCGCGCGCAGATCGCGAAGCGCTGCGGCATTGCCGGGCACCGGGGTGATGATCGGCGCGTCGCATTCGCATTCCTCCGGGCCGATCGGAATGGTCATGCCGGGCGATTTCGATCACGCGTCGGATCTGGTGAAGGATCTCGCCTACAACAAGTCGTCGTGCGCCGACGCGGCCTACATGACGCGACGGTGCGCGACGCGATCGTCGAGGCGGTGGTCGCGGCGGATGCGCGCGCGCGCGGAGGCGACCGCGGGCTTCGGCACCGGCCGCGAGGAGACGGTCGCCTTCAACCGCCGCATCCGCATGAAGAACGGACTCGAGCTTTTCGCACCCCGGCAAAGGCAACCCGGACAACGTCGACTACGCCGGGCCGATCGACCCGCAGGTCGGCGTGATCGGCGTGTGGAATGCCGGACGGCAAGCTGCTCGGCTGCGTGGTCAACTTCGCCTGCCACGCCACGACGAGCGGCCCGTGGGTTTCGGCGCGAACTGGATCTACTACATGGAGCGCGCGATCCAGGGCTACTTCGGCGCGGACGCGAAGGTCGTCTTCCTGCAAGGCGCGTGCGGCGACGTGACGCAGGTGGACAATCTCGATCCGCACGCGAATCCCGGACGGCGACGCGTGGGCGCAATTCGTCGGCGGGCGCGTCGGCGCGGAGGCGGTGAAGGTGCTGCTCGGCATGTCGCAGACGCGCGTGACCGACGTGCCGGTCGCGGCGCAGGCAAAAGACGTGGAGCATCCCGCGCCGCGTGCCTGCGCCGGAGCGCGTCGACGGCCGCGCTGGAGCTGGCGGAAAAGGACGCCGAAAGACGGCGGGCCGGACTGGGTCTGGGCGAAGGAAACGGTGCTGCTCGATGCGCTGATCGCGAAGGAGCCGAAGGTGGAGGTGGAGGTGCAGGCGATCCAGATCGGGCCGGTCGTGTGCCTCTCGAATCCGGCGGAGTATTTCTGCCAGTATGGGCTCGAGATCAAGGCAGGCAGCGGCTTCCCGATCACCTTCCCCGTCGAGCTCGCGAACGGCTGCGTCGGCTACGTGCCGACCGAGGAAGCCTTCGGACCGCACGGCGGCGGCTACGAAACGCGGCTCACCAGCTACAGCAATCTGGAGATCACCGCCGGCCGGCAATTCCGCGACGTCGGCCTCGAACTCGCGCGGCAACTCACTCCGGCGCCACTCCCGGAGCGCGCCGCTCGCGCCGCCATTCAAGGGCAGCGGCTGGACTCTACGGCAATCAGCCGCCGCAGTTGAAGTGAACGCGCCGGCAGTTCGTTGCTCGCCGACTGGCGGTGGCGTCGCTGCGGCGATGCACGTCGCGGCGCCGCCAGCTCTCGCCCGACGAGGCGCTGCGCGCGTTCCAGCATCGCCGACGACGTGCGCGTCGAACTCGTCGCCGCGGAGCCGCTCGTGGCCTCGCCGTGCGCGCTGGCCTTCGACGAGACGGGTCGGCTGTTCGTCGCCGAAAATCGCGGCTATCCGAACACCGCCGAGCCGCCGCAGGGCGTGATCGCGATGCTCGAAGACACCGACGGCGACGGCCGCATGGACAAGCGCACGGTCTTCGCCGACGGCCTCACCTTTCCCAACGGCGTGATGCCGTGGAACGGCGGCGTGATCGTCACCTGCGCGCCGGACGTCCTCTTTCTCCGCGACACCGACGGCGACGGTCGCGCCGATGAGCGGCGCGTGCTGCTCACCGGCTTCGACGTCGACCAAGAGCACGCAGCTCCGCGTCAACGCGCCGACGCTCGGTCCGGACGGCTGGATTTACCTCGCCGCCGGGCTCGCGGGCGGCGACGATCACCTGTCCCGAGCATCCCGATCGCGCGCCGCTGAAGATGACCGCCGACGTGCGCTTTCATCCCGACACGCTGGTGGTCGAGAACGTCGATGGCCAGTCGCAGTTCGGCCTGTCGTTCGACGACTTCGGCCGCCGCTTCATCTGCATGAACCGGCTGCCCGTGCAGCACGTCGTGCTCTCGTCGAAGTGGCTCGCGCGCAATCCGCGCCTCGCCTTCAGCGAGACGGTGCAGGACTGCAACGAGCGCAGCGTGCGACCGGACTGCAAGGGCGGCGGCGACGGCGTGCAGCTTTTCCCGATCAGCGCGAATCATCACGACCGCCGACTCGCATGCCGGCTCGTTCAGCGCGGCGTGCGGCATCCACATCTGGCGCGGCGACGCGCTGCCGGCGATCGCTACGACGGCTGCGCGTTTTCGTGCGACCCGACCGGCAATCTCATCCACGTCGACCGGCTCGAACCGCGCGGCGCGACTTTCGCCGCGATGCCGCTGCTCGCCGGTCGCGAGTTCCTGGCGTCGCGCGACGATTGGTTTCGCCCGGTCTTCCTCGCGCGCGGCCCGGACGGCGCGCTCTACGTCGCCGACATGTATCGCAAGGTGATCGAGCATCCGGACTATCTGCCCGAGGAAGTGCGCAAGCAGACGGACTTCGAAACGGGAAAGACGCAGGGCCGCATCTGGCGGGTGACGCGCGAAGGCAGCGCTCCGCCGGGCGCCTCACCAAGGCGGAAGCCGTGGCGGTTTCCGCGGCGGCATGTCGACCGGAGTGCGTGGAGGCGGGAGACCGTGCGTCGATTGCTCCTCGAAAACGCGCTCGCGGGAGGCCCTCCGACTCGCGGAGCCTGCGTCGGAAACAGCTCGCGGCAAATCCGCATTGGTTCCGCGTGCGGCATCTCTGGTCACCGATGTCGGATGGCGAACTCGTAGCCGCGCTCGCGGTGAAATTTACAGGAACCGAAGACGCGATTCTCGACATTCTGATCGAGGACCTTGCGGCGGGTCGGCGCGGACCGGAGATGCTCGTGAAACTCGGCGAGGCACGCGTGCCGCCAGTGGTCGTTCGACCTCACCCGATACGCCATCGCGCTGGGCTACGTGCGCGACGATGCCATTGCCATCCCGCTTCTCGCGAGAGCCGCGAAGCCGTGGGTCTGGGATCGGTGGCGAAATGCTGCCGTCGTGAGTTCCGCCGCTGGCCGTGAGATGCCGCTGCTCCGAGAGCTGCTCCGCCTCGATGAAAGCCGCCGCTCGCTCGTCGCGTTGGAGCCGCTTGCTGTTCTCCGCGTCGACACTCTTGGCCGCGCGGATGCAGCCCGCGGGCAGATTCGATCTCGGAAATTCTCACGTTGCTCACGAGCCATGATTTTGCCAGCCGCGCCAGGATGGCTGGCGCATACGCCGGCGGGCGCGGCGCCTTGCTCGATCCCGCAATCCCGGAGGTCGCGGAACTGCTGCGCGAAACGCAGCGCACCTTGCGATCCGGGAGCTCGATCCAACCGTCGCGATCCCAGTCCTCGCGCACGCTCCGTGGAATTGGGGCGGTGCGCAGTTGCTGCAATTGGCCGGCGCGGGCGAGCGCGATGCCATCAAGGCGCTGGCTCGTTGGACGAGCCCGCGATCCGCGCGCGCTGCTCGGACCGAACTGGGCGCGCTTCTCGCCGCAGGTCCGCGAAGCAGTGCTCGGAGTGTGCCTGGCGCGTCCCGCATTGATCGCCAGCAGTGCTGGCGGCGATCGAAGCGGGCACCCTGCCGGCCGCCGCACTCACGCCCGCGCGGCGGCAGCTTTTTCCGCGAAGCACGCGGATCCGGCGATCCGCGACCGCGCCGCGAAGGTCTTCGCGCGCATCGAATCCAGACCGCGCCGCCGCGCTCGCGAAAGCCAAGGCCGCGCTGGCGCTCGACGCCGCACGCGGAGCACGGACGCGCCAGGTTTTCAAGCAGCTCTGCGCCACCTGCCATCGGCTCGATCGCGAAGGCGTCACCGTCGGCCCGGACCTCTTCGATATCCGCCGACAGCCGAAGGAAAACATCGTCTTCCACATCGTCGCGCCCGACGCGGAAGATCGCGCCCGCCTTCACCGCCTACACCTGCGAGACCAAGGACGGGCGGGCCTTCGCGGGCATTCTCACCTCCGAGACGCCGACCAGCGTGACGCATCCGCCAGCCGGGCGGCGATCGATGAGACGGTGCTGCGCGCGGACGTGAAATCGCTCACCGCGCTGCCCGGTTCGCTGATGCCGGCGGGGCTCGACGCGGCGATGTCGCCGCAGGATTTCGCCGACCTGCTCGCTTTTCTGAAAGGCGAAAAGTAGAACGCGGATCACCGCATTCCTCCACATTCCCATGAGCAAAAAATACAACGTCGCCGTCATCGGTTACGGCTGGGCCGCGACCGCGCACATCGCCGCCATCAACGCCACCACCGCACGCGCAGGTCACCGCCGTCTGGTCTTCGCGCCCGCTGGATTCCGCGGAGCTGAGCGCGCACGCACGGCGCGCCGATCACGCGCTTCACGCGATCTCGCCGCGATGCTCGCCGAGCCCGGACATTCACGTCGTGGATATCACCAGCTATCCGAACCAGCACGCGGCGCAGTTCATCGCCGCGGCGAAGAGCGGGCAAAGCACATCATCGTCGAGAAGCCGCTGGCCATCGAATGGAGCGACATCCTCGCGATGAAGCAGGCGGCGGATGAGACGGGCGTGAAGGTCTGCGTGTGCTTCGAGTGCCGCTGGTCGTCGCAGTTTCTCGCCACCAAGGCGGTGCATCGACGCAGGGGCTTGTCGGCGCGCTGCACTACGGCGAGGTCGATTACTACCACGGCATCGGGCCGTGGTATGGGCAGTATCGCTGGAACACGAAGACGCGAACTCGGCGGCAGCGCGCTGCTCACCGCCGGCTGCCACGCGCTCGATGCGCTGCTGCTCTGCATGGGCGGCGAGGTCGAGGAAGTGACCAGCTACGCCACGCAGAGCGCCAATCCGATTTTCGCGGCCTACGAATACCCGACGAGCTGCGACCACGCTCCTGCGCTTCAAGGGCGGCGCGATCGGCAAGTGCGCGGCGGTCGTCGATTGCTTCCAGCCTTACTACTTCCACACGCATCTCGTCGGCAGCGAAGGCTCGATCCTCGACAACAAATTTCACTCGCCAGAAGCTCGGCGGCCTGAACAAGCACGCGTGGAGCCAGCTCTCGCATGAAGATGCTCGATAGCGGCGACGTGAGCGATCACCCTACCAGACGCAGTTCCAGGCGTTCTTCGACGCGCTCGAGGCCGGGAAGGACATGCCGCTCACCAGCTTCGCCGATGCGTTCGCGACGCATCGCGTCATCGCCGCGGCGGACAAATCGGCGGCCGAAAGGCGGCCGGTGAAGCTCAGCGAAATCGCCGCTCGCCTGATCCGCCATGCCCTCCGCCCTCGCCATCGCCGCGCATCCGGACGACATCGAGTTCGTCATGGCCGGCACGCTGCTGCTGCTGCGCGAGGCGGGCTGGGAGATTCACTACCTGAACGTCTCCACGCGGCAACATCGGCAGCACCGTGATGACCGCCGCGCAGACCGCGCGCGTCCGGCGCGACGGAGGCGCAGGCCGCGGCGAAGACTGCTCGGCGCGAAGTGGCATGCGCCGTTTTGCGACGACCTCGCGATCTTCTACACCGAGGAAAACATTCGCCGTCTCTGCGCGGTGGTGCGCGCGGCGCAGCCCACGGTCGTGCTCACGCATGCGCTCGCGGATTACATGGAAGATCACATGATCACCGCGCGGCTCGCGGTCACGGCGACCTTCGCCCGCGGCATCCCGAACTACCGCTCGCAGCCCGCAGCGCACGCCCGACGCTCGAGCCGTGCGCGATCTACCACGCGATGCCGCACGGCCAGTGCACGCCGCTGCGCGAACCGGTGCACGCCGGAGATCTTCGTCGATACGACGCAGCGTTCACGCGACCAAGCGCGCCGCGCTCGCCTGCCATGCCTCGCAGAAGGAGTGGCTCGACGCGACGCAAGGGCAGGACAGCTACCTCGAGACGATGGACGACTTCTCCCGCGCGCTCGGCAAGCAGACGCAGAAGCTTCCAGCACGCCGAAGGCTGGACGCGCCATCTGCACTACGGCTTCGGCGCTGAAAACGACGATCCGCTCCGCGACGTCCTCGGCCGAAAATATCTCCGCAACCGCACCACGCCCATGAACCTCCGCACCATCCAGCATCAGCCCCCGATTGGTGGGACTACACCTGCCTGCCGCTCGACCTCGTCGACGAAGTCGCGCGCCTCACGCCGCGCGATCTCGCGAAGCTCTCGCCGCCCCGGATTCCGCGTCGTCTTCTACGACACGCTCGAGGATTTCTACCTCGCCGAGGCGCTCGAATACATCACCGCGTGGAAGCAGAGCACCGGCCGACAATCCGGTCGGCATCTGCGGACCGATCGGCCCGACCGAGCAGCTCCCGCTCGTCGCGCGGCTCGTCAATGAACTCGGGCTCGACGTGCGCAGCGGACATTTCTGGGGCATGGACGAGTGGTTCGATGTCGCGACCGGGCAAGAGGTGCCCGTCACGCATCCGCTGAGCTTTGAGAAGGCCGACCGCGAGATGTGCTTCAATCGCATCGCGAAAAAGCTGCGCATGCCCGACGCGCATCTGCATTTCCCCAAAGCCGACACCGACTGCCTACCGCGCAATCGTGGGACGCCGGCGTGCGCTGCGCCGTGATGCAGGGCGGGCAGGGCGACGTGAAGCACTGGGCCTTCAACGACCCGCTCGCCGCGCAGAGGCAAATACAAGGCCGCGCCGCCGACGCCCGCGGAGTATCGCAAGCTCGCCACGCGCGTCGTCGATCTGCACCCGCTGACCATCGCGCAGAACGCGCGCACCAGCGGCGGCGGAAACATCTCGATGGTGCCGACGAAGGCGATCACCGTCGGGCCGGTCGAGACGTGGAAGGCGGAGAAGGTCTCCATCTGGCAGGCCGGCACGCACGACAACCCCTTCGGCCAGCGGCTCACGGCGTTCCTGATTTCGAAGCGGCTGCCGACCGCGTGCGTGCCGATGTCGCTCCTCGCCGATCATCCGAACGTGCAATTCAACTACTACCGCGGCGGCCTCGGCTCCTGCGCGGTGGAGATGCACTGACAAGCTGCGCGTGCCTCCACCCTCGGGTAAGGGGACGCTGGGGTTCATCCCAGAAGAACTCGTCCCAGTTCGCCGAGTCCCACTGCGCCATCTAGGGCTGGGCTCCTCGACGGGGCAGCGGGGGCAGCGGGACGCCCGCCGGGGGGAGGTGACTCTGAAAAGCTCCGCGTTCGGCTGTCCGGGAGGCCGGCCCGCGGGCGAAAATCGCCCGTCCGTCCGCGAAATGGGACCGTCCCGCGCGAAATGGGACCGATCCCGCGCGAAATGGGACGCGTCCCGCGCGGAATGGGACCGATCCCGCACCGCATGGGACCGATCCCGCGCGGAATGGTCAGCGTCCCATTCGCCGCGGGATCAATCCCTTTTCGTCCGGGGAGCCATCCCCTGGGCCGCGGGACCCGTCCCATTCCGTTCGGGACGCGTCCCATCGCCGATGGGACCGATCCCATGGGGCGCGGGATGCGTCCCATTTCCAAAGGGGAAGGCCCAAATCGTGGGTTGAAATGCTGGGGAGGCATCGCCATACCGCTCCGAAGAGCGCGCCGACCCCACCGCAAACCCCACCCGCCTGTCCAGCCCTTTCTTTCCCCTCGCCTCCCCCATCCCGCCACCCTCCGCCACCCTCCGATCACTCCTCCGCCGAACCCGCTTGACCTTGCCAGTTTCGCTTTTCCCCCGGCAGACTGCACCTCATGCCTTCGCTCCCTCACGCCCGCCCCCGTGAAAGCACCCGGATTAGGCGAACCTCCCCCTCCCCTATTCGCAAAACAAAGCGAACCCCCCTTTCGCCTACTTCGTGTTAGGCGGTGCTACGCGCATCCTGAGAACGAGCGCCATGAAAGCTCTACTGTTACTCACTACCGCAATCGCATTCGGACTTTTCCCCGGACACGCGGCGGGCGAACCCAACCGCAAAGGCGACCGTGAGCTACTCCGCCGACTCATCTACACTCCTGTTCCCGCGCTCACCATGCGCGAGGTTCCCATCGAGCGCGCCATCGCTCGTTATCTTGAGTTACTCGCCACTGAGTGGCACAGCCCCAAGCCTCTTCCTTACCGCATCGAACAACCACAGCAGCCAGCACTTCCTGTGGAGCCTCTCGGGATGGTTACCTTCGGCTATTCAGAGGACAACTTTGTCTCTCGCCTTCGGGAGCTTATCTCCCTCGGAGGTTTGTCGAGCTTCACAGTCCGCGATGGCGTCATCATCTTCTCTACTACGCGAGACCTGTATGACGACAAGATTTGGGAGCAGCCCATTCTCCCGCCCAAATGACCGCAACGCCGAACCCCTATGGAAGTTGGCAAGGGAAACTTTGAGCTTTGGTGTTGTTTTTGGGGGTGGGGCTACATGGGTGGGGAGGGTGAGAGGGTGGGTGGGGTCTTTGGGAACGCTTCCGCTTCGAGGGATTGAGTTGAGTGGTGGCTTCAACTTCCAAACTCCTATCCGTGCGTCTGACCAAGGGGCAGAGCACCAGTTGACTTATGCGGTCGGGTGAAGCGGAACGGGGCGCGGTTCAATCTATAGCGACGGGGGCTCGGGCTGAGCTCCCCAGGTTAGGCTGCGAACACGCGCCACGTTCCAAAGCGGGGATAGACGAAAGGGGTTTTGCTAAACGATGGGCGGTAATGGGTGGTGGCGTGAGGAGGGCCGGTTTTGGTGGGATGGGTGGAAGGGTCAGTGGAGGCCGAGCTGGGCCGCGGGGCACTGGCCGGTGTGGACCCGCCAGAGGTCGACGGCGAGGTGCCGGGCGACGGCGACGATGGCTTTCTTGCGCTGGGCGCCGGTGGCGCGGGTGCCTTTGGCCAGGACCGGGAGCCGCTCGCGCACGGGTGGGTAGGTGGGTTGGAAGCGGACGAGCCGCCAGGCTAGTTCGACGAGGCAGGCGCGCAGCCGGGGGTTGCCGTGTTTGGTGACGCTGCCTTGGACGCGTTTGGCCCCGGAGCTGTGTTCGCCGGGGCATAGGCCGGTGTAGCTGGCCACTTGGCGGCGGTTGTGGAAGCGATGCCAGTCGCACACTTCGCGACTCAGGGTGACGGTGGTGAGCTTGCCCAGACCGCGGGGAAGATCGGGCGGCGCGGCGGCTTCGAGCTGGGCGCTGAGAGCAGCGATCTGGGTGTCGAGCACGGCCAGCACGGGGCGCAGGACTTCGAGCCGCTCGAGGAGCCAGCCGGGGAGCACTTTTCCAAGTCGGGTCCAGGTCTGGGTGCGCCACCAGTGCGGCGGTGCGGGTTGGCTGTGGCTAACGAGGAGCCCGCGGCCCTGGGCCTGGAGCTTGGTGCGGGCGCGCACGAGCGACTCACGCTGCCGGTGGATGTGCCGGAGTTGTTCCTCTTCCTCGGTGGGCACGCGGACGACGGCGAGTTCGCGGGTGTTGCCATCGACGTAACGGCTCAGGCGCTGGCAGAGTGTCGCCGCATCGCGGGCGTCGGTCTTTACGCCCGTCCGCTGCTCATCGAGCTTACGTGGGGCGATGACGTGGCAGGCCGCGCCGGCTTTGATCAGTGCCCGGCAGAGCCCGAAGCCGAAGCCGCCATGCGCTGCAACGAACTGCTCCGCAGTCGCTGAGCTTGGGGTCGTTAGGCGATGCTACGCGCACTCCGCAAATGCTCTGCCAGACGTTTCTTCGCTCCGAATCCTGTTTCAAGTAGAGTCGCACCTTGCTCCGATGTCCCAAGACACCTCTAATCAACCGACTCCGACCTTTGCGATTCTAGCTTGGCTAGCGCCGATCCCTGCGATCGTCTACGGTTGGTATGCGCTTGGTCACACTCCACCAGACCAGAGCAATTGGTTTCCCGGTGCAGCAATTTCTCGTTGTCTTGCAGCAGGCCTTCTCGCTATTGGCGTCTCGATTCTATTTACCCTTATTTCTTTAATCCGCCGAGAGCCGGGCTGGTGGTTCGGATGTATTGCGGTTACGTCTATCATTTCCATATTTATTGTCGCGTCCGCATGAGAACCGCAACGCCTAACCCCGATGGAAGATTGCAAGTGAGACTTTTGAGCTGAGTTGTTTTTTGGTGGGTGGGTTACACGGTGGGCGGTGGGGAGGGTGGAGGGTGGGTGGGGTCTTTGGGAACGCTTCCGCTTCGAGGGATTGAGTTGATGGGTGGCTTCAACTTCCAAACTCCTATCCGTGCGTCTGCCAGGGGGGCAGCGCACCAGTTGACTCATACGGCCGGGTGAAGCGGAACGAAGGCGCGGCTCAATGGTCCGCGTGGGAGCGGGAAGCAGACAGTGATTGCTTCGCCCTCACGCGCGGGACGTGCACACCGGAGACTCGAGCGGTGCTCAAGCTTCTACATCGCCTTCAAGGTCGGACCGTCCTTCAGGCCCACAGATTCCGGTCGAGCGTCCGATATTGGATCGCCTCGCCGACGTGGGGCGCCAGGACGTTTTCCTGGCCGTCGAGGTCCGCGATCGTGCGCGCGACTTTGAGGATGCGGTCGTAGGCGCGCGCGCTGAAATTCAGCTCCGACATCGCCATCTGGATCAGCCCCGCGGCTTCCTCGCCGAGCGCGCAATGGGTCTTGATCATCTTCGCGGTCATGCGCGCATTGCACCGGGTCTTGCCGTTGCCGAAACGACGCGGTCTGCACTCGCGCGCGCAGCGATCACGCGCTCGCGAATGGCGGCGGAGGATTCACCCGGCTCGCTGCTCGTGAGTTCGCGAAACTGGACCGCGGGCACTTCGAGATGAAGGTCGATGCGGTCGAGCAATGGTCCGGAGATCCGCTGCCGGTAACGCTCGACCTGCTGCGGACTGCATCGGCACTCGCGTTTCGGGATCGCCGAAATAGCCGCAGGGACAGGGATTAAGCGCAGCCACCAAGATGAAGTCGGCGGGGAAAGTCATCGAGCCGGACGCGCGCGAAATGTTCACCCGGCGAGTCTTCGAGCGGCTGTCGCAAAACCTCGAGGGTGGAGCGTTTGAACTCCGGAAGCTCATCGAGAAAAAGCACGCCGTTGTGCGCCACGGTGATTTCGCCGGGGCTCGGCGTGGCACCACCGCCGAGCAAGCCGACATCGGAAATCGTGTGATGCGGCGCGCGAAAGGGCCGCACGGCGACAAACGCATTCTCGGCGGTGAGCAGTCCGCAGATGCTGTGAATTTTCGTGCTCTCGATCGCCTCCTCGAGCGTCATCGGTGGCATCATCGTCGGAATGCGCTTGGCGATCATTGATTTGCCGGAGCCCGGCGGTCCGAGCATCAGGAGGTTGTGAGCGCCGGCCACTGCGACTTCGATGGCGCGTTTTACATGGTGCTGTCCACGCACGTCCGCAAAATCGATCTCGTAGTTTTGGTGGCGCGCGAAGAACTCTGTGAGATCTTCGCGCGTCGGGGTGAGCTTCGTTTTCCCGAGTAGAAACTCGAACGTCTCCCGCAAATTCCGCACGCCAAAAACGTCGATTCCCTCGACCATCGCGGCCTCACGCGCGTTCTGCTCCGGCACGACCACCGCGCGCTTTCCGCGCCGCCGCGCTTCGATGGCAATCGGCAGCACGCCCTTCACCGGGCGCACCGCGCCGGTGAGCGCCAACTCGCCGACAAAGCAGTATTTATCGGCATCGGGAAGCTCCACCTCCTCACTGACCGCGATCATCCCGAGAGCGATCGGCAGGTCAAAGCTCGGTCCTTCTTTTTTCACGTCCGCCGGCGCGAGATTGATCGTCGTCCGCCCGCGCGCCCAGCGGTAGCCGCTGTTGCCGATGGCCGTCGTCACGCGATCCTTGCTTTCCTTCACCGCAACATCGGGCAGGCCGACGACGACGATGACGGGACTACCAGCGCCCGCATTGACTTCGATCTCCACTTCGTAGGCATCGACGCCGTAAACGGCGGCGGAATAAACCTTGGCGAGCACGGCGACGACCATCGCAAGTCCGGCAGAAAATGGGAAGTCCGCTGCCGCAGGAAACTCGCGACAGAGCGAAAGCCGGGATTCTTGCGGCCGGCAAGTTCTTGTATAAGGCGAGTTCCTGCGCGTTTAGGTGCCGCTTACCAACGGTGAAAGTGTGGATGCTTCGCACGAAATTCCTTCCACTTTGTCAGCCAACCGGCCGGGCTCAGCGGCTCGAGGGATCCGCGTTGGATCTCGGCGGCGGCGTCGATCTCGGCGAGGAGCAGCGCGTCTTCTGGCGGGAGGGAGGGACGCGGCAGGATCGTCGCCACGTCGTAGAGAGCGGATGCCGCTGCCTCCTTTGCCATCGGAAACGAGGGTGCGGCCGTTCGCGGTGACGGTGAGGTTGAGGATGACGCCGTCCTGGCGGATCGGCGGGCGCATAGGCACGACCGTGCGGCGGTCCCAAAAACGGATGACCTGATCCAGCCCGCTGGTGGCGACATATTCCGTGCCGGGCAGAAAGGCGCCCGCCGAAAATTTCGCCGTCGTGCGGAAGTGCGGGGCAATTCAGTGTGCCCTTTCGCCAGTCCCACACATGCCCGATCCGGCCGCGTCCGCCGGTGAGGAAGAGGTCGCCTTCCGAGCTGAAGCGCGTCACGAAAATCCAGTTCGTATCCTGGATGCGCGGCGCGGCGGGATGGTCGCCGGGCAGCGTGAGAAATCTCATCGACGATTCCATTGAACCGCTGCCGGCGACATCGCCGTGGAAATCCAAATCCATCACTCCGGACTGCGCCCACTCTGGCGGGTTGGAAAGTTTCTGCGCTGCCTCTTCCCACACGATCGGCGGCCGTCCGAGGCCCCAGGCCACGAGGACTCGCCCGTCCGGGCTGTAGCGGCAGGCGGCGTGAGCGTCTCCGGGAGTTTGCAGGTCCGGCGCGCTCAGGTGCCGGATTTCGCGCGTCGCGACATCGACTTCGTAGAGCCCGCCCATCGCGCCATACACGGCGAGCTTTTTCCCGTCCGGATGCACACATACAGCGCGCGGCTCCGTCGGGAAAATGATCGACTCGCCGAGCCGCGTGCCCGCCCGGAAATCCCATAACTCCAAGGTGCCGGACCTCGGCGTATCGGGAAGCTCCCGTTGCAGTTCCTTCGTAGTGCCGCAGACCAGAGCCAGCCATGCGGTGTCGGCGGCGAAGTCAGCATCCAAGATTGCGCCGCCTGGCGTCAGTTCCGGCCCGACCGGCTCTCCGGTCTCCACCGCGTAAACCCGCGTGCGCGGAATGTGCGAGCCGAAATCGGTGCGGCCGGACGGTGCGAGCAGGCGTCCATCGCGCGAGAGGCGAATCCGCGAATCTCGAAAGCCGGTGATCCGGCGACCCGCCGGCGGCTCGGCGACGCGCCAGATGCGCACGAGGCTGCCTCCGAGCTGACCCGTCGCGACGAAATGGTTGTCCGGCGAAATCCCCACCGCGTTCACGCCTTCCTGATGCCAGCCGACCAAGCGGCCTTCGCCGCCCTCCGGCAGTCGCCAGAGCCGCACGGTGTCGTCGGTGCTGCCGCTCGCGAGCAAGGTGCCGTCGCGGCTGAAATCGAGCGCGGCAAAGACATTCCGATGTACCGGGAAATTTCGCGCCCGGCCATCGCGCCCTTGCACCGTGCCATTGAGCCGCGCGATCAGCGTTCCATCAGGGCTCACGATCTTGGGCGCCTCGTCGCCCAGGCAGGGTGTCCAAGAGCGCGCCGGTCGCGGAATCGAGCACCAGCATCTGGCCACCCGCAGCGTGCGTGATGAATTTCGCGCCACTGCCGAGAAACCCGCTCTTCGAGTCGCCGCGCCATTTCACCGACGGGAAAAGAAACGTCGTCGGCGTCTCCAGCGCGCACACTCCGCGCAGGCGTGGACCGGTGATGAGCAGCCGCTTCCCATCGCGGCTGAATTCGAGCCCCAGCACCTCGCCGGCCTCCACGGGCAGCGGCGCCGTCCGCCCCGTGCCCGGCTCCCAGAGCAGCGGCGCCGCTCCGCCCACGGCCACCCAGCGCTGGTCGGCGCTCACCGCCAGGCAGCGCGGTTCGCGGCAGGAAACCTGAGCAATCTCGCGGCCGGACGGATACTCGATCACCCGCACGGCATGCCGGTCAGCCATCACGATCCGCGTGCCCTTCCCGATCCATGCCGCCTGCCGCATCGGCATTTCTTTCCGCCAGCGCACTTCCGCCTTCAAATCCCACGCCTCCGAAGCGGTGCCGCCGCGCGTGGAGACGATGATCGCCTGCTGCGTCGGATGCCACTCGAAGCCTTCGGGCGTCCCGCTTTCGCAGGGAAAAGCGCGCATCGGCGTCGTGCTGTCGCCGCGCCACGCCGCCCAGCGCGCGAGACTCGCCTCGCGGCTGGCCGCGTCCGCGCCGGGCGTCGTCGCAGCTCGTGCGAACCAAAGCGCCGCGCGGGTCGGATCGTTCTCCTTGGCCGCGGCGAGCCCGGTATTTGTGTAAAGGTCGATGACCGTCGCCGTGGCCCGGGCGAGCGCGCTCGTCTCGCCACGCCTCGCCGACTCGGTGTTTTGGCGCGCCTCCTCGGTATGCTGGCGAGCCGCTTCAGCTTCTCGCCACTGCCAGGTCACGCCGGCAAACCCGAGCACGAAGGCGAGCAGCAGCGCACCGAGCAGCGCCGCGATCTTCGGACGCCGCCGCGCCCAGCGCCAGAGCGCCTCGGGCGTCGTCACCGGCCGCGCGCGCACGGGTTCGCCGCGGGCGAAATGCTCCAGGTCTTCCGCCAGCGCGAGCGCCGTCGCGTAGCGTTGCGCGGGCTCTTTCGCGAGGCACTTCAGGCACACCGTCGCGAGATCGCGCGGCACGCCGACCAGCGGCGCGGGCATTTCCTCGAGGACCGCCCGCGCCGTCGCGAGCGGCGTCGTGCCAAGAAACGGCGGACGGCCCGCGAGCAACTCGTAGAGCACCGCGCCGAGTCCATACACATCGGTCGCCGTCGTCACATCGTGGTGCCGCCCATCCGCCTGCTCGGGCGCCATGTAGCTGGGGCTGCCGAGCATCGCCGCCGACAGCGTGAGCGCGCTGTCGTGCTCGCTGACCAGCTTAGCCAGACCGAAGTCCGTGACCTGCGGCTCGCCTTTTTCATCCACCAAAATATTCGACGGCTTGAGGTCGCGATGCAGCACGCCGCGCTCATGCGCGAACGCAACCGCGCGCGCCACCTTCGCCATCATCGTCGCGATGCGGCCCGCCGCTGGAGGCGCGAGCGACTGCTTGCCCACGTCGCGACATTCCGCCGCCCGAGCACCAACCGCATGGAGAAAAAATGCTGCGTCTCGTGCTCGCCGATTTCATACACCGAGACGATGTGCGGATGATCCAGCCGCGCCGCGGCCGCCGCTTCATTGCGAAAACGCTGCACCGATTCCGTCGTCGCGAGTTCGCCCGCAAGGATCATCTTCACCGCTACCTCGCGCCCGAGGCTGAGCTGCCGCGCGCGATAGACCACGCCCATCCCGCCGCGCGCGATCTCTTCCAGCAATTCGTAGTCGCCGAAGCCGCGCACTTGGAGCGCATCGAGCAGCCCGTCCAACTCCTCCTCGTGATAGCCTCCCAGCCCGAAACTGCTCCCGAGACACAGCAGACAGCGCGGACATTGTGCGCTCAGGGCTCGCCCCGCCAGCGGGGTGCTGCAGATCTGGCAGACGGGCGGCGGAGGGGGCGAAATGGGCGACGACATGAAAAGACTCACCTGGCTGTTACCGGATGGGCGCTATTCCTTACCGGAAAAGTCACCCACCTTGCGGCGCCGCGATCACGCGCATCAAGTAACGCAGCTCGTCCTCCACCTCGTCGCTGGTCATTACTGTCGCGGCAATTTCTTCGCGCAACAGCTCGCCGTAGCGCCGCCGCATGCGATGCATCGTCACGGCGACGGTGCTCGGGCTCAGGCCCAGCGCGGCGCTCAATTGGTCGTAGCCCGGCCGGCCCGCTGCGCCCGAGAGGTGTGGGTGGAGTGTCTCAAACAACGGCAGCCGGCCGGCCTGCGCGTATTCCCCGCGCAGCCGCGTCATCACGCGCTCAAGCAGTGCCAGCGCCCAGCTCCGCTCGAAGTGAAGCTCCGGCGTCATCACCTCGACCGCAGAAGGCGAAAAGAATTCGGTCGCTTCCGCATCCAGCGATACGAACTTCAGGCCGCCACCCCGCTTCAGCGCAGTCGCACCGCGATGTTGACCCGCGAGGAAATTGCAAAACGACGAGAGGAGAAAGGTGCGGAATCGCCCGCGCTGTCGATCCGCCAGCGCGATCCCATTTTTTTCCAGCAATCCTTGAATAAAACCCTGCGTGAAATCCTGCGCATCCTCGGGCGCGTGCCCTTTCCGCCGCGCGAAATGATACAGCGGCCGCCAATAATCGCGGCATAGGTCGGAAAGCGCTTCGTGGGCTTCCTCCGAGGTGACCTCGCCCGCGAGGATGACGCGACTCCAGCGAGTGGTCAGGAAAATACCGGGATTGAGGTCCGGCTCGCCGGCCGTGCGCGCGTGGTAATCCACGCCGCGGAGAATTCAGGCGGTGGGATCAGAGTCAAGCCACGAAAGGCACCGCCCGTCGGAGACCGTGGAAAAGATCAGCGGCGGGGCTGCCAATCCGGCAATTTGGCATCGGCTGGGAGGACGGGAGCGGGCTGGGCGGCGACTTGCGCCTGCCTGCTGGCGGCAAAGCCGCGGCCAGCGTCGGTGGCGTAGAGGGTGTTCGTCGTCGGGTCGAAGAGGACCGTCATTCCGCCGGTGGCCGTTTGCTGGATCTCGCAACGCGCCAGATCCGTCGTGGCCGGAAACCAGGTGGGTGACGAGCGAATGACGGCGAGCGCGGAGCGATCGACTTTGGCCAGGTGGAACGGGTTGCTTTCGCGCAGCCACGTGGAGAAAGCGGCGCTGGGCTGGACGGCGAGAAACCACTGCCAGCGGCGCACCCCATTTTCCTCGCTAGCCCATTCGCGGCGCTCGGCGTGGAGGATCTGATCTTCTTGCGTCGGGTCCCGCCAGAAGGCGCGGCGGAAGACTTCGACGGCGTCGTCGCTGGTCCGGAGGGCGAGGTTTTCCTGGGGCACAGCGATTGCCGGTACGACGGATTCCATCTGGGCGGTGGGATGCGGCGTGGGCGCGAGGAGAAAACCCGCGATGGCGAGGACGGTGAGCGCCGCGGTGATGAGGAGGAGGCGTTTCACGTCAGTTCCCGGCGTTGGAATAGGTGCGCATGAAGAGCTTGATGTCCTTCACGCTGCGGATGAAGCGCTCAATGCCGTCCTGCGGATCGGCGAGCAGGGTCTGCGCGGGGATGACCAGCTTCCATTCTGTGTTCCACACGCTGCGGCCGATCAGACGCCGGTTGGTGAATTCCGCCGGAATCGTACTATAGAAGAGCGTCGGATCCGCGACGGCGCGGAACGGCTGATGTTTGCGCGGCAGGAAGAACGGCTCGCTGAGCGAAGTGCTGCCGGTCCAGGAGGTGTTTTGGCCAAAGCCGCTGCTGCCGATATCGAAGGGTAGCGGCATGGCATGATCGAGCACCAGCCAGTTGCGCACGGTGATCGGGGCACCATTCAGCGGCGGTGTGCGCATCGAGTCTGCGCCAGCCGGAATCAGATAAACATACGGCGTAGCGGCGAGCGCGTCGGGTGCATTCTGCGTGGGAGTGCCGGGCACGCCGGAGCTGCCCGTGGCGTAGGGATTCATGCCGAGGTAGCCTTTGAAGGCCACGCCCACGGAGTTGATCTTCGTGCTGTAGCTCGCGCTGGAGAAGGCGCTGTCGCCGGCGCCGAGCGCTTTCGCGAAGAAGTTCTGCCCCGTCTCGATCGTGGTCGGGAAGCTGATGATGAAGCCGGGTTGCGCGAGGCCGCTCGGATTCGAGGTCGGCAGCGCGTGCGCGGCCACGGTGGGATCGGAGCGCAGGTCGGCCACGAGGCAGGAGCGCAGTTTGTCCTGCCAGGCGATGTCATCTTCTACGCTGCCATCTTCCTTGTAGGGCAGGTTGAAGAGTTCGCGTCGCAGGCTGAGGAGCGTGCCGTAGGCGTCGGGATTGTTGATCCCGAGCCGGCCCTTGGCCACGGACCAGTCGGCCTGGAGCTTGGCCAGAAGGCTGGAGAGTCCGGCGTCGCCACTGTTCGATCCGACGATCTGCGGTTCGCCATTCGCACCCACCAGTCCGAGCGAGCGGGTCGAGACGATCTTCGAGAGGAAGTCGCGGCCGGCGGTGGTGCCGAGCTGAGCGGTTTCGTAGTCGTAGGCTTTCGCGGCGAGGAAGGTGTAACGCGCGGCCTGATCATAGAGCAGTTTGTATTGCTCGAGCGACTCAGTGCGGAAGGCCCGGAACGCCACGTCGCGCGTCCGCACTCCCTGGACTACTGCAGCCGCCCGTTTGCGGAAGGTCTCGCGCTCTTCCTGGATCGTCTGTCCGTTGACCAGGATATTCTGATAGTTTTGCAAGGTGGCGTAGAACTCCTTGTTCGCCGCATCGATCCCCTTCACCCCGGAGAAGACTTCGCCGTATTTGTCCTGGAGGTCGGTGATGCGAGCGCGGGTATTGATCCCGAACTCCAGCTTGTGATTGGCAGCCTCCTTGTTCAGTTCGCCGATGCTCAGGCCGAGTTCGAGCAGGTAGTTCGTGACTCGGGTTGCGATCTCCTTGGTCGAGAGGACGGTGTTGGTCAAAACGGCTTGTGCCGCGAGCGCGCCGCGGGCGGCTGAGGTGACGTCGTTGGCGAAACCGACGATCTTCGGGAAGGACTCGATGGCCGCGTAAGCGACCTCGGTATTGGTCTTCTTCGTGTTATTCAGGATCGCATCGATGATCTCGTAACCGCCCTGCGCCTTCTGAATCGCCAGCTCGGTCGCCTTGAAAGCGACGTCATTCTTGTAGATCTGATTTTCCGCCTCCACATCCTCTCGGAAGGCTTTGACGGCGACACCGAAGTCGATGCGTGCGGAGTTCAGCGAACGCGCCTTGTAGTAAATCTGCTCCCGCGCATTGAGGACGGCGGCGAGCGCCTGCTGCACCGCGCCGGTCGAGTTGCGGCTGCCGAGCGATACGTCGGCGACCTGGTAGGGACCGTCGGCAAAGTCGATCGTGTACCGGATTGCATAGCCCGTCGCCGGTGGTGTGACTGTGCCGTTCGAAATGGGTGGCGAATAATTGGGCACGTAAAGGCTCTCCAGCTCCGCGGCGGACGCGGTGGTGCCATCGAAACCGTAAATCTTGTCGATGTAATCTTTCCGCGAGATGGGCAGGAAGAGGTCGCTGCGTTTGTTCGTGCCTCCGACCGTATTACCGAACAGGACAGTCCGGTCGTAAATGTACGGCCGGTCGATATACATGAACCGGAGGTAGTCTGGACCGCTATAACCCTGCGGATAAAACTTCCCGGGCCCGATGTCGCCGGAGTAGGCCTGCCCGTAGATGTCGATGAGTCGATTGTTGAAGGCCGTCTCCTGCTGATCGACCGTGAAGCTGTAGTCTGCAGACTGATTCTCCACCGTGCGCAGCAAGGCGTTTTGCTCGATCGTCCGCGCATGCGCGGTCGCCACATTGGCAAGGGCGGCCTTGGCGCGAGCTAAGATCTGATCGAAGTGCGAACTGCCCGCCGCAAGCTGGCTCGGCGAGAGATCGAAGAGGACGCTGTCGTCGCTCAGATTCAGCGCATTCGCGTGGCGGTTCGCGCCGTCGAGATGGCTCTGGATCTCGGCGCCGAGCGCCGCGAGTTCGTTGAGTTCCGGCACGTTCTGGCGGTCGATCTTCTGGATGCCTTCATGCGCGAGGTCGCTCTCAGGAAGGAGGGAGTTCACCACCGCCCAGTGGATGAAATTCCCCTGTCCACCTCGCACGGCCCACTGCTCCACGCCCCACGCGCGAGTGATGCTGGTGGAGGCGTTGGCCTTGCTTTCGCGCAGGTCGCTCCAGCCGCTGTCGGTGCCGACTGGAAGCTTGCGCCGCTCGAGGTCGATGACGCGGGAAGCTGTGCGCCCGAGCGCGACCGCCGCCGTGGCGAGTTTGCGCTCGTCCTGGTAGTCCACCGTCACTGGCACGCCGAGGATGTTCACGGCCTCGACGCGCGGGGTCCAAGTGAACTGCGGATTGCTGAGCAGCCGGTAGTAGTTGGTCAGCGCGGTAAGATAGTGGCCATAGGCATCACCGTGACCCTGCGGATACTGCCGAGCGGCGTCGGTCGCGTCGATTTTCCCATCGGCACCGGGGCCGCTCTTTTCGCTGATATTGTAGTTCAGCGCGTAGATGACTTCACCAGCGTTGATGCCGCGGGTGTAGTTCCAGAAGAAGCGATTGTAAACCGGCGCAAGACGGTCGCCGGGTACGAGGAAGTCGTCGCGACCACGGAGCAGGGTGAGATCTTCATCAAGCAGGCTCGGCACTTGTCCCTCGAACGCGAAGCGAGAGGTCGCAGTGTTTTGGATGGTGGTGCCGATCGAAGCGGGCAGACCCTGCGCGAGGAGTAACCGGCTGGGATCCACATCCAGCGAGATGAGCGGATTGGCCGCGTCGGCGTAAGCTTCATTACCCAGCGCCATGTAGAGGTCATTGAGGTAACCGGCGGCGAGTAAAAGCGCGTCATTGGCCGGGCCGTAATCGACCGAGGGCGTGCCACCGATCGAGAGGTCGATTCCGCGCCGGAGCACGGTTTCGTAGATCTCGATCAAGCCGGCGTCCTGCACGCTGCCGAGGGTGAGCGGGAGATTGCCCTCCCAGCGCGTGCCGGCCTGGGTGATCAGGCTCACGTCGGTGTTCACCGCGTTGTTGAAGAAGTCGCCGAGACGCTGGTTAAAGGGATTGATCCCGGCCAGCACCCGTTTGATCCAACCCTCGGCGAGCGCGGGCGCGGTCCATTGCGACCATCCTTGCGTGTCGTCCCAAGTGTTGGCGTCGGGGCGGAGAACATGGCCGACCTTTGGCCTGTAACGCATCACGTAATAGTTGTCCGTGAGTGTGAGCAACGGCTGCGTCCCATCGATGGTGATGCGCGGTAGATCGCTGGGTTTGGCAAACCAGGAGGTGCCCGGCTGATCCGGGAGATTCGCCGGCGGCTGCCCGTCCACGGGCGGAGTATAATACCATTGGAACTCGAAGTCTTCCGTGCGCCCCGCGAAGTCCCCGGTGTGCTGGAGCGTGAGGTCTTCCGCGAGCGGGTTGGCCGTTGTCACGGGCTTCACCTGGCCGCGATACAGGTCGGCCGGCCCGACGCGCAGGATCGCCATTTGTACGGGTTCACTCTCGTCGGTGAAGGCACTCCCGTTCCCGAGCAGAAGCGTGACATAGCCGCTACCGCCGCCGACGCCAGTGAGAGCGTAAGAGTCCACAGCCTGATCGTCATTCGTGATCTCGACGAGCTCCGCTTGCGTGAAGTCCTTGTCGCTGCCCGGATCGGCGATGTAGGTGCCAGGCACGGCGGGATCTTCGACGAAGGTCTCGACCTTGGTCGTCAGTTGATCGATCGCGGTTTCCCACTTGGCGCGCAGCGCATCGTTGCTGGTCACCAGTCCTTTTAGCGCTGCACGATCCTCGGCGCTCAGGATGTTCGGCAGCAGATAGTCGTCGCCGACTACTTCGTCCTTGAACTGTCCCTCAAGCACCAGTCCGCCCCGGCGGGGATTGCCGGTCCCGAGGTTCGGGTCCACATACACCCGCTGCTGCAGATGCGCGGGCAACCGCTGAAAGTAGGTCCGGCCGCTGGCCACCGTCGTGGCAATGCTCGAGGGAATGTTCGGCAACCCATTGAGGGCGAGCAGCGTTATCTTGCGCCGGGTGGCGTCGTGCAACACGGCGCTCTTCTGGCTGTTCGTCACGTTCTTCGCGATGGATTGCTGGTAAAGGATCTCCACGCTGCTCGCGCCGCTCAAGCCAGGCAGGCCGTTCTTCGGCTTCACCAGGGTCTCGGCAAATTGCAGCGAGGCCACCTCGTCGGCGTTGCCATCCGCAGGCACCATCACGCTTGCCGGCACCAGCGCCTTCGCGATGCCGGGCCCGCTCCAGCGGAACTGCAACACCGCCCCACCCCCGCGCTGGTAATATTCTAGCCGCACTGGCACCCGCGCACCGGCGCTGAAGGTAAAGCTTCGCGACTGCGCTTCAAAGGGCGAGTGATCGCTCCAGATGTCCACCGCGGGCGCACCGTCCAGGGCGCTCACCCAAAGGCGGCCGCCGTCGTCGCTATTTACAGAGAAGGTGTAGGCACCGGTCGTCGGGATGACGATCGTGCCCGTGTAGCGAATGGAATAATTCGTCCCCCCGACTTCGGGGATCGGACCGGCGGTGCTGCCCAGAGTGAAATCAACCACTTGCTCCACCCGCGTGGCGACCGGGCGTCCGCTCAGGTCGGTGCCGGCAAAGTATTCCGCCTTGAGGCCCGCCGCCGGGCCGAGGTCGGGCCAGTAGGGCCGGTAGCCCACCGTGATCGAATCACCACTGAGCGCATTGCCCACAAACCCGCCCTGGCCATCCGCCGGACGCAGGAAAGGCGTAATCGTGCCCACCGCCGGAGCCTCGTTCAAACCTGTGACTGGATTCGGATAAGCGAAGCCTTCCTGCGTGGGGTAATAGAATTTCATCCCGAGACTCGGCGCCGAGCCGTTTGGATCATGCTGCCCGCGATAGACCCACTTGAGCCCCTTGCGATCTTCAAAGGTGAAAGCGCGGTAGTAATCCAGCCCGCCGAGTCCTCCGGCCGGGATGACGCCGGGCGGATCGATGTTCGCCGGGGTTACCTCGGTATTGCGCGACTTGCCATCGGCGAGCAGCGGCGGCGGCATGATCGCCAGCGGCAGCGGGCCTTGAAGGACTGTGCCGGCCTTCGCGTTGTAGGTGAAGGTGTATCGCTCATTCTCGCGGAGCACGCGGAAGGTGAGCATGGCCGGGCGCAGATCGGCGGCGCTGGTGTAGCGGACCAGCACGTAGTCGTCGGAAGTCGTCTGCGGATTGTTCAGGTCATCGCGCAGCGCATAGGCGCGGCCCGCGATCATCTGCGCGTGCTCTTCGTTCGGGTTGTAGCCGATCTTCGACGGATCGTTTTCAAAGTAGATCGAACCCGCCGCCGCGTCTGGGTCGAGGTCGCCGGAACCCGCATTCGAGGCCAGCACGATTTGCCGTGCATTTGCCGGCCAAGTCAGGTCGTAGCTGCGGTAGTAGGACGGCCAGTAAAGCGGCGCGATTTTCCCTGCGAGCCGCGCCGGTGGGTTGACTTTGCTGAACCACCACACGCCGAGCTTGTCGTTGGCCTTCGCTCCCTTGGCCGGGGCCGCATTTACCGGGATGATCGCGCCGGCTTCCGCTGCGGGGATGCCGCTGGCGAAGGGATTGATGTAAGCCGTCGGATCGATCGCGTCGCCCTTGGTCAGATCCACGTAGCCGGCGCGCGTCGCGGCCTGCGCCGGCGGGGCCAGTCGCGTCCCCACCGGTGCCGAGATGCCCGTGGCGTAGTAGTCCGCATACCGCGGATCGGTGAGCTTCTTATCGAGCACGGATTCCACGCGGACGAACCAGAAGTCGTTCCCCGAGCGGAAGAGCAGCAAGCTGCGGTTCGTGGGATCGGAGGAATCGAGACCCACCTCGAAGGCCACACCCTCCCCGAGTCGGGCCTGAGCGCTGGCAAGGTCGTCCTGATAGATGAGTTCAAAAGCCGCGTTGTCGCCGAAGATCGGCACCGTCGTGGTGACGAGGGTCTGGTCGCTCGGGCGCACATTCACCGCGTAGTCGGTCAACACGTCCGGCCAGGCTTGGCGGTAGCGGTTGAGGAATTTCGGCCACTGGATTTGTGCGAGACCCGGCTCGCGCCAGAAGATCTGCACGTCCGATGCGGAACTCGTCGTTCGCGTGGCGTAGTACGCCACTTGACCGGCGACCTCGAACTGAAGGGTGAAGGGCTGCGCCACCACCAGCGGGTTCACGACCAGCGACGGATTGTAGAGCGCGAGGTTCGCGTCGATATTCGCCAGCGCCGCCGTCCGGCCCGCAGCGGCGGTCGGGAGCGGGTAATTCTGCTCGGCGATCTGTTCGATCGGCAGCGGATAGAGGCGCTCGCCGATTGGCACGTCCACGAGCCCTGGGAATGCTTCCTGAATGACATCCACCACCTCGATGCCTACTTGGCGGCGCAGCCCCGCCGACGTTCGGACCTCGCCGAGGAATTCCAGGATCACCCGCCCCTCGAGATTGTAAGCGCGAAGCGCGTCGTTCTCATACCAGAGCGTGCGCCGCGTGATCGGCGTGGGGGAATTGGCCGCGCCCGGCGGCACAAATTGACTGCCATCCGGCACGAGGTCCGGGAAGGTATCCGAATACGCGACGCGCACCTGCTGGATCTCGCCCTTGGGCACGGAGACCGGCGGGCCCTGAAAACCCTGCTCCGTCCAGAAAATACGTCGCACCGGCAGTCGCGCTGCCGTGGAGACGACCGCGACGCGATCGACCAAGCCGTAGATAGGCTCCTGCGTGCCGGGCACGGCGTCGATCGGCGCCTCGGTGCGCCAGTAGATGCGGCTGCTGCCGCCCTGGCTCGCGTAAACGAAGCCGTCGTAGGAAATGCCGGTTTCGCCGGCCACCGCCACGCGTTCATACACTCCAGAAAGGTCCGGCACGGTCATGAACCGCGCATCCTGGCTCCAGAAAAAGCGCTCTCCGAGGATGGTGGTGGCGGGGTTAAAATCGGCCACGACCGCGCTGTTTGGGACGCGATATTTGAAAGGCGCACTCGTCTTGCGCAACGGCTCGCGGCGCAGGCGCACGAGACGATTTTGCGTGTCGGTAAAAGTTGCCAGTGGCGTGCCGATGATATCGCCCAAGGCAAATTCCGGCACGGCCCCGGCGACGGATGCGCCGACGTAGGAAAACTGCAAGCGCAACGCACCGCTGGCCGGCCGCGCCACCGCGTCCGTCGCGGGCGCGCTGGAGGTGACCGGCGCAAAGCCCCCGAACTGTCCAGCCGTGGGGAAACCGGCCGCTGTGGGCGGCGTGGTCCACAGCCGGTTCTCGACCGTCGGCGCGACATCATCCGCGCGGGCGACTCCGGCGCACACCAGCGCGGCGAGGAGGGACATAAGACCCAGAAGAACGCCTAACCTTCCCGGGGCATCCGCACCTTGGCGGGGCTCACTGGCAGGGATCGAAGTCATGGCAAAAGAGGATTCTCGAAGGGCGTGGCGATGGGCGGTGACGCGAGGGGCCGCAGCTTACTCGCCGCCGATTTTCCCGGCAGGGGTAGCGGCAGTCGGCGGCAGTTGGCCGGAGAGCTTCTCAAACTTCGCTTCCAACTCCGCGAGGCGCGTCTTGAGCTGGCCGTTCTCCTTGCCCAGCGTTTCGATCTGCTGCTGCTGCTCCTGCACGGCGGCGACGGTCACCGGGATCAGCCCATCGTAGTTCATCCCGAGGATGCCATCCTTCTGACTGACGAGCTGGGGGAAAATGTCCCGGACTTCCTGGGCAATGAATCCCAACGAAGGCGGCCCATCTCCCTGCTCTTCTTTGAAGTGGTAAGTCGAAGGTTTAAGTTTCTTGAGATTGCTCAGGCCATCCTCCATGGGATGAATGTCTTTCTTAAGATTGCGATCCGAGGGCACATTCCAGTTCCCGCCCGCACCGCCAAACAACCACGCCCGCCGCGTGTTACCCTTGTAGATATCCAGGTCCGCGCCGGAAGCGATGGACCAATCCGTGTTATTAAACAGATAACTGTTTGACCTGACCGTGGTCCCCACGTCCAAACGATCCGAGAGGGAAACGCGCCGGTAAAAATCGAACCGGTCACCGTTCCAATTCGCGATTTGAACTCCGCCACCGGCGTCGTTCGTGGTATCCGAATGCGCTCCCGCGACGAACCAGTTGAACGAACCACCGCTTCCTGTTCGAAAGTAGGTAGCGGCGTTCTGGACCCCAAGCCCGAAGGAGTTGCCGTAAAGATTGATGTGCTGCCCGAGGCGGCTGCCGAAGTTGATCGGGCCGGTTTCCATCGTCAGTGCGCCTTGGTTCACATTGAGACCGCCGCCGGTCAGTGTCATCACCCGGGTGCCGCCGCCCGCGTTGAGTTCCCCGGTGTTGAATGTGCCGCCGAGATACCAGGCGAAATTCCGCGACGAGCGCTCATAGGTCGTCCAGTCCTGGCTACCGATGGAATGCCCGTAGTCGGAGCCACCGATGAACGGTCCGTGACCGATCTTTGAGATCGATCCATTCACGGCGAGGTTGTTGACCGCGCTGGGGATCGGCACGTTCGTCAGCCCGCTGCCGTCGCCAATAAACTTCCCGCTCTTGAGGTCGAATCCATTGCCATTGAGCAAGGCGAGCGTCGTTCCGCCTCCACTGTTCGCGAACGCACCGCTATGCTCGCCGCCTTGATACCAGGCAAAGGTCGAAGCCGTACGGTTGTAGAGGGTTTCGCTTTGGACCCCGATGCCGAAGAAGGTGTTGTAGAGGTTGATATGCTGGCCTGTGCGCTCGCCGAAGCCGATCGGTCCTTTGAAATCCGTGCCGGACTCCGCCCACATCGTGATCCGCCGATCCTGGGTGTCCACCACGCCCGCGCCGACGATGTCGAGGCCTGAGCTGAACGCCTGGTATCCGATCTTTCCCGCGTTCCCATCTTTACCCGCGACGCCGAACCCAAATTCCATGACGTTGGTGCCGATGACTTTGCTGTGTCCATTGATGGCGAGGTCATTGGCCGCCAGCCAGTTGAATTGGGACGGCTGCCCCCCCGGCTGCGCGGTCGCATTCACTGTCTCCGCCGTCTTCGCCCGCAGGGCAAAGGCGCTGGAGAGCAGCTTCTGCCGCGGGGCAAACTCCACGCCGCCCTGCGGCGTGATGCCGAAGTAAAGATCCGCGCTGGTGGCATTGGTGAAGACATTCGCAAATGCGGTCGGTCCCGACGGCGCGCCGACAGCGGTGCCATTGCCGAGGATCACGCTGAAGTTCCCTTTGAACACGGTAACCGTCTGCGCCTCGCCCCAGAGCGGCGTGCCCCCGGCAGCGATATTGTAGATACGGAATTCCACATTGCGATTTTCCGGCGTGGTCGGTGCGACCGGATTCCCCTGATCGTCGGTGAGCAGACCCTGGTAGCTCATGGCGCTGGGCACCATGGAAGTCTGGGCGAGGGCGAGGCTGGTGCAGGCGGCGAAAAAGCCGGTGAGCAGGAGGCGTTGGAGGACGGTTTTCATGTGGTGTGGAAAGGCAATGGGTTGGAAAAAAAGTTGGGTAGATAATGCGCTCAGGGGCGGGTGATGGCAGGGATGTCGCTGACTTTGGAAAGGCCGAAGACGCCCTGGACGCGGATCGGCGTCTTGTAAGGCCCCTCGATCAGCTCGGAGTAAGTGCCGGTCATCGTGCTCGTGCCCCAGCTCGTGGAAGCATCCGCCGGAGCGACGGGGTCGATCGCGAAAGTGATGCTCCGCTGGATGTCGAAGGATTCTCGGCCCGCCGGCAGGAGCGTCTGGAAGCGCGCATCCAGATTGTCGTGATCCGGGTGGTAGATATGGACAAACGGATTATCCGCGCGGTTGTAGCCATCGAGGATCGCGCCGCTAATCAGGGTGCTGCCGCTGGTGAAGCTGCCGCCGAGCGCGCGGTCGGTATCCAGCGGCAGGTGCGCTACGGAGAGCCGCACTGCGTCGCGCAGGCTGGCAGGGTCGAGCAGCGCCTCGCTGGTCACGATGCCGATGGGCGCGTCCGGCGGAGCCGCGGCGAGCTTGCCCTGATAGATGTGCGAAAGCAGCGTCGCCTGGCCACTTGCATTCACATGCAGGATGACGCGCAGCGGATACGGCCTTTTGACTCTAGGCAGGGTGCCGCCGTTTTGAGGTGTGGTGAGGTCTTCAATAATCCTCGCGCGGCCATCGGCGCCATAGACCGTGTTGCCCGCCGGATCGCGCTCGTAACGGATGGCGATGCTGCCCACGTTCGTGATCTGCGCCTCGCCGATCCACAGCCCGGCGACCGAACCCACTTCCGCCGTCACGGGGAGAAAAACTTCCTGCCCGGCGACCCCGGAGGTGGTGGTGAGTCGCAGCATCGATCCGAAGTGCGTGCCCGCCGAACCGCTCATGGCCGTGCGATCCACGGTCAACCGCACCGGCAGGATCGCGCCCGCTGCGAGGGTGATCGTCCGCGTAGAAAACGCCGCGTATTGCGTTTCTGCATCGACTTGCACCTTCAGCGGCACATCGCCCGCCACCGGCGTCTGCCCAGCGGGCGCGGGTTCGGACGGTGCCGCGGCGAGGGTGAGCGTGAGACTGCCGGTCGTGAGATTGGTGAGCAGCAGCTTCACCTCGCCAGACCGCGTCCCGAAATCCACCCGACTGCCCGAATCCATCTCCACCTTTAGCGGCCCGTAGTAGCGTGAGAAGTTATTGATCCGAATCCAGTAAGCCTGCCCGCGTTCGATGCGGCTGACCGTGGGCACGGCAGCGATAGGGTTCGAGCCGTTGACGATCGGACCGCCGTTGTATCGCAGAATCGGCGCGCTCCCCACGGCGAAACCCGTGGCCGAAAGGTACGTCGAGAAGGTCGGCCTCGTTCCCGTGGTGACAACCGGGAAACCCGCCAGATGGAGCGCATCGCCGCGCCAGCGCACCTCGGGCAGCGTCGCGCGGCCTTTCACCGTCAGAGTGAACGGCGCGGAGTTGTCTTCCAGGCGGACGAGATAGCCATAGTTCGCGGCCAAGCTGTTAAAGGTCGTTTCCTCGGGTAGACCGCGTTTCCAAGTGGACCATTCCAAGCCGGTCGGCGCCACGGTCACGTCGCTGGGCAGCCGCGGATCGACGCGCTCCGGCTGCCAGCGCCAGACTTCCACCAGCGTGGGATAGGCGGCCAGCAGGTTGTCGAGGGTCGTGAAGCTGGCATCGACGCTGGGATAGATTGCATTCCAGCCGGCCTTCAGAGCGTAGGATTCCGAGCGCCATTCCGCCCGCAAGCTCGGAGCGAGCAGGAGGCCGACAAGGAGAGAAAAGAGGCGGGTTTTCATGGATGAAAGGGAGCCCGGTGAGACTCAGCGCAGCAGCGTCAAGCGATAGAAACGGTTCCCGACGCCGCCTGTGATCGGGGCATAGATCGGCACGTCTTGAGTATCGGTGGCGACGAAGTTCGTCAGCAGCGCCGCACCTCGCGAGCCCACGCGCACCGGCGTCGGCGTCCAAGTGGCGAGATCGGTGGAGAATTCGACGCGATAAGTCTTCTCCACGACGAGGAAAGCCCGCAGCCGTGGCGTGCCATCCGACTCGATCCCTTCGATCGTCAGCCGCAGTGAATCCTCGGAGAGAAAAGCGAAGGTGCCCGCGAGATATTCGAGGTAATCTGAGGTGCCATCGTGATCGAAGTCGCCGGCGCCGAGCGTGGTCAGTGACCAGCGCGGATCGCCCGGCCCGATCCCAAACTCCGAAAGCTGCCACCATTCCCATGCGTCCGGGATGCCATCGCCGTCGCTATCTACACCGACCGTGAAATCCACAAAAAGCATCCCCGCAGGCTGCCCGATGGTGCGCTTGCTCGCGGTCAGGCTGCTGACCAGCATGGTGGCGGTCGGAAAGCGCACTTCGATCGTGAAGAGCACGCCTGCGGACTGCGCGCCAGCGCGGTAGGGGTCGGCCGGGTTGCCATCCATGGGCAGCAGCGCGCGGAAATTCTCTCCCGCCCGCTCCGCCTCGTTGATCTTCGCTTCGGCGATGACCGCGCCGTTGCGCTTGATCACGACGGTCCCTTGATCCACCCCTTTGAGCGCCCAGCCGTAAGGATCGCGGGCCGTCCCGTGAATCGTGAAACTCGGCGCCGGCGGGAAAGCCAGCGCGTTCGGAGCCAGCAGCGCGAGGCCGCAAAGCGCCAGACACCAGACCCGGCGCACCATGAAAGGGGAAAACGATGAATCGCACATTCATCCCGCCTCTTTGCAGTTTGCTCCCGAACATTACCGACTTTCGCAAAAAAGTTTTGTCGCGCGGAACCCAAGCAATCGGCAACGGACGGAAATCAGCGATCGCAGCGCAGAGCCGGGTGAAGTTCTACTTCGCCCTAGCCGGGAGCGAGGGATCAATGAAAACAGAGCCCGGTGCGCACCAACCCGGAGAGCCCCCTCAGCGACATGGAGTCGTGTCGCACCATTCCGGAGGCCGCCTGACGGCAACCTGGGGGGCGACTCGCACCAATCCGGAGCTGAACTGACACCCCCGAGACCTGCGCGCTCCGACCCCGAGCGAAACTGACTGAATCTCGACGCTGGCGCGCACCAACATGGAGACCGACTGACAGGCCCCTTGAACGAGACGCGCACGACCCGGAACTCGGCTGATAGGAACTGGAGTGAGCCGGAAACATTGAAGCTCACTTGCAGCGATTTCCCTGTGCCATCGTTCATGTTCTCGTCGGCCCCGCCTCAATCCGTGTCCCAGCGGCTATTTCGGCGATCCGAAGCGCGAGTGTCGCTGCAGCCCTCAGCAGGTCGAACTCTACCAGCAGCGCATTTCCGGGCCGCTGCTCGAGCGCATCGATCTTCATCTCGAAGTACCGGCCGTCCAGTTCCGCGAACTCACGAGCACCGAGCCGGGGAATCCTCTGCCGCGATTCGCGAGCGCGTGATCGCCGCCCGTGCACTGCAAGCGCGTCGGTTCGGCAGCAGCAAGACGCGCTGCAACGCGCGAAAGACTGTGGTGTTCGCGTCCCGCGCGCCGAGGCCGCCCTCGCCTTTGGATCAGCTCGATCAGCTCCCGGTCCAGCCACGCCTTGCTCGGTCCACGGCCCAGCCAGGGCGGTGCCGCCGATGCCCCGCGTCACAACAGCCGCACCGGCAACCGCCGCCTGCGTGGTGCCTTCACGAAACGATCCTTTCGGCGTTCGCCGCTGATTCGACAGAGCCGCGGACGTTCGACGATCTGATCGAAGGCTAAGAGGGCACCCGATGCGAGTTGCAACGAGCACTAGCGCACATAAAAGACGTGCAGCGTATTCCCCACCACGCGGAAGTTACGGGAACCCAAGCGGGTTTGCACCGTCACATCATTCACCTCGGTGAGGCCGGCGAAGACGTTTTGGTAAATCAACGCTGAGCCGCCAGCGCCCTCGGTGTAGAGGCAAATCGGCTTTTTCGCGACGTAGGATTTCACGATGTTCGCCTGTCCGTAATTCGCGACGCCGTAGCGACTCAGTTTCGCATTGCCGAGTGAACCATCACTCGGCTTGCCGCCCCCGGCGTATCCGGGCTGCGACGCGCCACCATTTGCCCGAAAGGTGAAGGGCGCGTATTCGATCGTCTTGCTCAGCCGGTCGCTTGTGGTGGTCAGTTGGGCGACCAACCATGCGCCAGTGAACGCTCCCGACTCTCCCAGGAACGGGTGATTGGGGAATTGCCCCTTGGGCGATTTCGTCCTCTGGGGGTGCGTCGGGTTGTTGGGGTCATATTCTACGATCTCTCCGCCCGTTGGCTGCCAGCGGGTCTTGCCCGCGCCGGCCGCTCCAGAATCTTCAAAGTGCTCGAGGCCTGTCACCATCGGCATGTTCGAGTGCCACAAGTAGAAATCGTGCCCGAGCAACAGCGTCCAAAACGATTCATTTAGCATCATGTGAAACGGCCACGCCACCACGTCGCTGCGGAGGATGTCGCCGCCGGGAAAATGCAGCCTCCAGTCCGAACCCGAGCGGAACATATTACTATTCACACCTTCAGCATTCACCCAACTCAGCTTCCCGACTTTCCGATCGGGCGCGGCCATGAAGCGCTTTTCGAAGTTATAGATTTCGTTGTAGGTCCGCAGCCCTTCGGGGATGCGCTCAAAGCTATCGAGATACCCGCCTTGCATCCAGTTGCGGTATGTATACGCGCCCTTCCGGAAATAGTTGGACTCTTCCTTGCCTCCAGCTCGCTTCCGCGCCGCCTCCTGGCTGGCGAGGCCGGCGATCAACTGATTGGCATTAAAATCAAAACGGAAACTCTCGCTATTGCTGAATCCGCCGAGGTCCGTGAAGTAGTCGTCATACATCCGCGTCTGGTTCGGGGAACTGACCCCTTTCTCTTTCTCCAGCCGCTCATAGATTCCCTTCAATATCTCCTGCGCTCGCTCCAAATGTTCTTTGACACCCATCGCGCCGAAGTCCTCATCCATCTGAGATAGATATCCGAACTTCTGGTCCATCGGTGCCTTCTCAATGAGCTTCTCATTGTTGTCACCCGGATAGGCCCGAAGCACGCGCCACTTCCGCGCATCCGGCACCTGATCGAGAAAGCCATACACATACTGGATCTGCGTGACCTTTCGATAGATCTGCTCCAGCGGCACATCCGTGAGAATCCGGGTCGTGCCAAAGCCGCGATCGGCTGGCAGCTTTAAGTCATAAGGTAGCACTTGGTAATGCGGCAGCCACGACACGCGTTGCAGATCGTCGGGAATGGTCACCTCCTGCACCTGTCCCGTGGCGCGCGGCGTGACCGGAGTAGCCGGCACGATCGAGAGGTAGAAATAATCGGGCTTCGTCGAGTTACTGCGATACGTCTCTGGATTGTTCGTGAGATTCCACCCCTCCGCCAACACCTCATCGTAGGAGCGAGCCTTCAGCCACAGGATATTGAAGCCGTAGCTCCCCGGCGGCAGCGCCAGCCCTTCTCCCAAGAGCGCGTCCGCGTCCTTTGCGGAGAGGCGGACATGCGCGTGATCGTAGATGAAACGGCGACAGTCGTTCTTCCCATCAAAGGACTTCTTCGTCTCCGGCGCGACGATCCTCACCTTGCCGTCCATTCGGATCTCAAAGTTCACATCTCGCGTCGGGATCCACTCGTAGAGATTTCGCCCCACCACCTTCGAATAGACTCCCGGATTTACGAACACTCCCGACCTTGGTCCCCCACTCTGCTTTGCCGCCCCGTCCTGTGCTACCGCACGAGAAGCAGCGCTGCCCAGACACGCGACCAGAGCAACGGAAAATATCAAGATGTCATACTTGGCGCGGCGGGAGAACACGCATGAGAAAAGGGGAGGTGAAATCGTCATAAATGGAGAGGAAGATGGAAAGGGGTAGGCTATACAAAGGCAGCCTTCTTCGCGAGCAGAGGCCTGGGTGCGATCAATGTTTTGTGAATGGCAGCATCGTCGAGTGAGGAAGGACAGGATTAAAGGCGGCAGCTGGTTGGCCTTTCAAGCCAAGCGGAAGCTACTTCAATGAATGGTGCAAAATTTGGTGTTCACTTCCGTTTCCCGTCCGTGGGCCGGCTGAACGAGGCAATGGCATGTCTGAGGTGATCACGGGATTCTGGAGAGGCCCGACGACAATCCACAACTCTTCGACCAAGGCGCCAGGAGCTTTCCGATTCAGTGCCGGATTGCGTTAACTTAGCGACAAGACTCCCCTCAGCCGACGGATGCCGCCGACCGCGCTTTAATTCCGCTGCAGGCTTGCGGTGGCGCGGGGAGCATTGGCAGGCTATCCACCGCTATGAAACCTGCGGGACTTGGCGCTCGTCCTCGGAAACTCTCACCGGTTCGTCATCGCGTCGATCGAGACCCCTCCGGCCCCAAACTCTGTTCAATGGGCTCGTCGCGCTACCGTTCGGCAAACCGCAAAACCGTCGGCGTTACAGGACCACTCAGACGTCGTTCACCCGGCGCGCTATTTTCCCGGTCAGAACGGCAACGGGCGAAAAGATCGTCAGTCTCACGATCGGCGGCTTGCTCAACGGCGGCCTCAGCTTCGAGAGCGGGCTGGTGCGTAGCGCGGGGCGACATCGGCGCGGTGAAGATCGGCCGCGACCTGGCCGCCGCGCACCCTTGATTTCCACGCCTTTGAAATCGTCCTGCATGCCTAACCTTCCACCTCAAATCCTATGAACATCGAACCACTTGAAACCCGCATCGCTCCGGCGGTGATCTTCGCCGTCACCGAAAACAATCGGCTCATCTCCTTCGACTCGGCGGCGCCGGGGACGCTGCTTTCCGATGTGGCGATCACGGGGCTGCGTGGCGCCGACGACGGAGCGGATGGAGGCGATCGATTTCCGGCCGGCGACGGGGCAGCTCTACGGGCTCGGGATCAATGATTTCGACGGCGGCGATGATGAGGCGAGGCTCTACACGCTCGATCCGGCGACGGGCGTGGCGAGCAACGTTCTCTTCGGTGGTAGCGGCACCGTCATCGAGATCGACTTCCCGCAGGGGGCGAATTACGGGTTCGACTTCGATCCGGTCGCCGATGTGCTCCGCGTGGTCACGGACACGGATGTGAATCTCCGCGTGAACCCGGACACCGGCCTTCAGCTCGGGCCGCGCGACACGGCGCTGCTCGACCCGGGTCGGAGAGACCATCTACGCGATCGCCTACGACCGCAGCGGGGCCGGCGCGACGGCGACGACGCTCTACGCGCTCGATTTCCAGACCGGATCAGCTCGTGCGCATCGGCGGCGTGGATGGCGCGCCTTCGCCGAATGGCGGCGTGCTCACGCCGGTCGGCTCGCTCGGGCTCGTCGCGCACTCGAAGGTCGGCGGCTTCGACATCGAGGCGCGCACGGGCGCGGGCTTCGCGGCGATCGAGAAAAGGGTCAGCGACGTGTCCGGGGGGACGCATCTTTACACGATCAATCTCACCACCGGCGCGGCGACGGAGGTCGGCGCGATCGATGATGGCGCGACGAAGGTGCGCGGCATCGCGGTGGCGCTGCCGACCGGGCTCACCGTCGCGGTGGGTGGGAAGAGCGCGACCTTCACGGACATCGATGGCGACAAGGTGACGGTGACGACGAAGGGCGGCGGTGTGCTGAGCGCGGGGCAGTTCACCTTTGGCGCGGCGAGCGCGCTCGGGCGGCAGCTTCTGCAGTTCAAGGTCGGCCTCGGCCAACTTCGCGGATGCGGCGCTCACGTTCACCGCCACGCCGGTCGCGGGGAAGGGCGACGGCTTTGTCGCGATCGGCCACATCGATGCGACGGGGATCGATCTCGGGAAGGTGACGGTCGATGGCGATCTCGGGCAGATCGACGCGGGCGATAATCTCGACGGTCGACACTCGCGCTGGCTTCGCTGACGGTGCATTCGATGGGCGTGCTCGGCACCAGCACGCAGCTCCCGGGGGGCGATCTCTTCAGCGTGATCCTTGGCCGCCTCGGCGCGCTCAACGTGAAGACCGATCTGCTCGGCGCGCGCGTGGAGTCGGGCGGGGTCGCGCCTTCCATCGGCAATATTTTCATCGGCGGCGACCTCGTCGGCGGCAACGACCCGGACATCGGCGCGGGCATTCGCGCCTTCGGCACGATGGGAAATGTGACCATCGGCGGCTCGCTCGTCGGCGGCGCCACGGATTCCGACGGCCGGATTTACGCGACGACGAGCATCGGGAAAGTGACCATCGGCGGCTCGATGCTCGGCGGCGCGGGGCCGTCGAGCGGCAGCATTTCCAGTGGCGGAAGTATCGGCGCGGTGGCGATCAAGGGCGATCTCGCCGGCGGCGGCGCGGCCCTTGCCGGCTTCATCCACTCGGATGGCGATATCGCGTCCGTCACGCTCGGCGGCTCGCTGCTCGGCGGCACGGTGGCGGACCTGACCGGCGACGAATTCTCCGGGAGCATCCAAGCCAGTGGCAGCATCCCCGGCGGCGTGAAAATCGGCGGCGACGTGGTCGGCGGCAACGGCCCGAACTCCGGCATCATCGAGGCGGGCGGCCGGCTCGGCGCCGTCTCCATCCGCGGCTCCGTGTCCGGCGTGGTGAACGGCAGCGGCCTCATCGTCGGCCTCGACGGGATCGCGAGTGTGAAGATCGGCGGCGACTTGCGCTCCGCCCCATTCCTTCCCGGCACGGGCCGTATCTTCTCCAGCGGCCCCGTGGGCGCGGTCGCCATCGGCGGCTCGGTGGTCAGCGGCGCGATCTCCGGCAGCACCCTCGGCGCGGTGACGATCGGCGGCGACTTGCGCTCGGAGGACACGGGCGATCTCGTCACCATCGCGGCCGTCGGCGTGGCGGACAGCGCCGCGCCGGCGATCAAAAGCGTGACCGTGAAAGGCAGCGTGGTGAATGCCTACCTCGCCGCCGGCATCGGCCTCGCGCTGAATCCGGACGCCAGCATTGGCACCGGTGAAAGTCGGCGGCGACTGGGTCGCCTCGACCCTCACGGCGGGCGCCGATCTGGGCGCCGATTTCCGCTTTGGCACCGCCGACGACGTGAAGTTTTCCGGCGACAACGCGGACCTGATTTTCTCGAAAGTCGCGAGCATCACGATCGGCGGCTCCGTGGTGGGCACCGTCGGGCCGGGCAGCGGAGCGACGCCGGATCAGTTCGGCTTTGTGGCTGAGAAGATCGGCAAGATGACCGTCGGCGGGGTGAAAGTGCCGCTCACCGCGGGGCTGGATAAAGTCGGCTTCGCGCTCGGCGCGACCGGCGACGTGCGCGTGCGCGAGGTGGATGCGACCGCCTGCCGTCTTCCCCTCCACGCTGCCCGCGAGCGACAACCCGCTCATCTACCTCGTCGATGGCGCGAACAACCTCCTCACCATCCGCGCCGATGCGCCGGGGACGATCCTTTCCACCACGGCGATCACCGGCCTCGCGGCGAATGAACGGGTCGAGGCGATCGACTTCCGCCCGGCGACCGGCCAGCTCTACGCGCTCGGCCTCACCCCCAATGGCAGCGGCACCAGCCACGATGTCGCGCGGCTCTTCACTCTCGGGCTCGACGGCGCCCTTTCCCCCGTCGGCGGCTCGTTCACCTTCCCCGCCGGTGGCGCTGCTCGACCATGATTATGGCTTCGACTTCGATCCCGTGACGGATCGCGTGCGCGTGATTTCTTCCGACGACGCGAACGTATCGATCAACCCGGACACCGGCGTCTTCACCTTCGCCGGGCTCGTCGGGAATTCTTCCGAGAACATCTTCGCCGTGGCCTACGACCGCTCGCACCGCGGCGCCTCGGCGACCACCCTTTACGGCATCGACTTCGACGACGCCACGCTCGTGCGCATCGGCGGCGTGGATGGCGCGCCCTCGGCCGATGACGGCGACGTCACGCCCATCGGCGAGCTGTTCCCTGGCGCGGGCGCGATCCTCGGCGACTCCATCGGTGGCTTCGATATCGAGGCGCGCACCGGCGCGGCCTACGCCGTGCTTTTCAACACCAACTCCGACACCGGCCTCGTCCGCATCGACCTCGAGACCGGCGCCGCGACGGGCCTCGGCCTCATCAACACTCGGCACATCCGGCACGATCCGCGGCATGGCCATCGCCGCCGTCGCACGATCTCGTCGTCATCGGCAACGTCGCCACTTTCACCGACGTGGACGGCGACCGCGTGACGGTGCGCACGAGCAAGCCCGGCCTGAGCGCGGACGACTTCACCCTCGTCGCCGGCGAGCGCGGCTCGCAGCTCGTGCGGCTCGATTTCTCGGATGAAGCCAACGCCTTCAACCTCTCGAACGTGACGATCACCGCCACGCCCTTCGCGGGACGCGGCGATGGCTTCGTGAATGTCGGCTTCATCGACGCGAGCGGCACCGACCTCGGAAAAGTCAGCGTTGATGGCGACCTCGCGCGCATCGTCGCGGGCGACAGCGCCGGCGGCGGCATCGCGGTGAAAGCGCTCACCGCGCACTCCATGGGCCGCTTCGGCACGAGCACGCAGCTCCCCGGCGCGAATCTCGAGAGCGTGCTCGATGGCCGCCTCGGCGCGCTCACGATCAAGACCGACCTCGTGAACGCCAGCGTCTTCGCCGACGGCCAGGGCGGCACGATCGGCAACGTCGCCATCGGCGGCAGCATCGTCGGCGGCGACGCGAAGAGCGGCCTCTTTTCCATCGGCGCCATCGGCAATGTCACGCTCGGCGGCTCGCTCCTCGGCGGCTCGGCGACCGACAGCGGCGAGATCGACGCGGTCACGACGCTGGGCGCGGTGAAGATCGGCGGCTCGCTCGTCGGCGGCAGCGGCGGTTTCTCCGGGCGGATCGAGAGTGGCGGCACGATGGGGGCGGTGAGCATCAAGGGCAGCCTTCTCGGCGGCACCGCCGGTCGCACCGGCAGCATCGCCGCCGACGACACGATCGCCTCGATCACGCTCGGCGGCTCGCTCGTCGGCGGGACGGTGGCCAATCCCGCGAACATCGATTCCGGGAGCGTCACCACCGGCGGCACCGCCAGCATCGGCCCGGTGAAAATCGGCGGCAGCCTCCGCGGCGGGACGGGCTTCTACTCCGGCGTGGTGAACGCCAATGGCGACGATCCAGTCCGTGACCGTCGCCGGCTCGGTCAGTGGCGGCCAGGAGCCTTCAAGAGCGCGACGATCATCGGCGGCGTCGCTCGGCGCGGTGAAGATCGGCGGCGACGTGCGCGGCGGCGCGGGCCTCTACTCCGGCCGCGATCTATTCCACCGCTCGGCGACGTCGGCGCCGTCACCATCGGCGGCTCGCTCACCGGCTTCGACGCCGCCGATTCCGGCATCCAATCCGCGCGCAATCTCGGCGTGGTGAAAGTCGGCGGCAGCATCCGCGGCGACGGGCCCGACGGCGTGCGCATCCAGGCCGAGGGCCTCCTCAATCCCGCCACCGCCGCGAAAGCCGTGGCCATCGCCGGCCTCAGCGTGAAAGGCAGCGTCCGCGGCGCGCTCATCCTCGCCGGCTACGACGACATCAACATCGACGACGCCGTGAACCCCGACGCCGCGATCGGCGCCGTGAGCATCGGCGGCAACTTCCTCGCCACCTCGCTCATCGCCGGCGTGACGCGCGGCGCTGACGGCCAAGCTTCGGCACTGCCGACGACACAAAAGCCCCCGGCGAAGCCGCCGCCCGACGCGATCTTCTCGAAGATCGCCGCGCATCACGATCAACGGCTTCGCCGCCGGCACGCCCGGCATCCCCGGCGACCACTTCGGCATCGTCGCCGAGCAGATCGGCCGCCTCACCATTGGCGCCTACCGGGTCCCGCTCACCCCCGCCGTCAATACCGCCGGCTTCACCCTCAGCGCCACCGGCGACCTCCGCGCGGGGGAAGTCTGATTTGCACTTTTGGAGTGCGGGAGCTCGTTCCCGCTTCATCCTCGCAAGCCCACAAAAAAAACAAAACCACCATGAACCTACCCCGGACCAAGCGGGAGCAAGCCCCCACACGCCAAAGGCTCGAGAGCTGCATCGAGCTCCTCGAAACCCGCATCGCCCCGGCCGCTGTTTTCACCTTCACCGACACGGACGGCGATCGTGTGACTATCACCACCAGCAAGGGCACGAATGCCGACCTGCTCGCGCCCAATGTCCTCGGGTTTAGCAATGCCGCGGATGTGCCACGGCAATTGCAATCGATCGACCTGAGCCGCAACGCGGTCTTTGCCGGGACAAATCTGAGCGTGATCGCGACGCGCGTTGGGCCGGGAGGCGATGGGTTGACGGCGGTCGGCTTCATTGACGCAAGCACGGTCGGCGGCGGCACGGCGCTGGATCTCGGCGCCGTGACGATCGATGGCGATCTCGGGCGCATTCTCGCGGGGACCGCCGCGGGCGTGACGAGCGTGAAGGCGCTGACCGTCGCTTCCTTCGGATTGCTCGGCACGGGGACGCAGGCAGTCGGCGGCACGCTGGGGGCGACCTTCGCCGGCGCGGTCGGCACGCTCACGATCAAGACCGACCTGGTGAACGCGGATCTCTCCGCAAACGCCTGGGGGAAGATCGCGATCGGCGGCTCGATCGTCGGTCAGAGCGACGGCCGCATCAGCACGTCGAATAAGATCGGATCGATCGTGATCGGCGGCGATCTCCGCGGCGGCACCGGCGTCGATTCGGGATCAATCGGCGCCAACGAGATTGGCGCGCTGACGATCGGCGGTTCGGTCCTCGGTTCGAGCGGCATCGCCAGCGGCCGCATCCTCGTGCAGAAGCTCGGGAACGTGGTCGTCGGTGGCGATTTCCGTGCCGTCAATCAAACCACCGGCGACACCGGCCGCATCGAGTGCGCGGGCGACATCGGCACGATCACGGTGCGCGGCTCGATCATCTCCAGCGCCAGCGGCGTGGCGGGGATTTTTGCGGGCGGCAAAACGGGCAAGATTGTCATCGGCGGCTCGATCGTCAGCGAGGGGAACTTTGGAAGCGTTGCTGAACGTGGGCGACACGCCGTCCATCGCGATCGGCGGCGACTTGCGCGGCGGCACGGTGCAGGCGGGCGCCGTCGGCAGCTTCAGCGTGGGCGGCTCGCTGATCGGCGGCAGCTTCTTCCAGAGCGGCTCGTTCATCGCCGATTCCGTGAACACGGTTTTTGTCGGCGGCGATCTGCGGGCTGGCAGCGGAGAACGCTCCGCCCTGATCCGCGCCGATACGCCTGCGAGTGCGAAGATCATCGTGCGCGGATCGTTGCTGGCAGATGTCACCAGCGGGGATCAATCCGCGGAGTTGCAGTTGAACGCGGCGGCGTTGGTCTCCATCGGCGGCGATCTCATCGGCGGCGGCGCCGTCGGCGCGGAGTCGGGGACCGCCAGCGTCAATGCCACCAAGATTAAAACGCTCGTCGTCGGAGGAATCCTGCAGGGTGGCGAAGGCGGCAACTCTGCGCAGTTGGATATCGGCCTCGTCGGGACGCTCCGCGTCCGGGGAATCGTCGGCGGCAACGGTGGCGAAGCCGGCAGCCTGAGCCTCGGTGAAGCAGGTTCCGTCCTGATCGCCGGGGATGTCGTCGGCGGCGCCGGAAGCGGCGCGGGCGGTTTCTCCATCGGCAGCGTCGGCACGCTGGAGATTCGGGGAAGCGTGATCGGCGGCAGCGCGGACGCCGTCGCGGCGATCCCCACTGCGGTGGGCGGTCAGATCGTCGTGAGCGGCAACGTCACCAAATTCATCCTTGGCGGGGATCTGCGTGCCGGGGTCGGCGACAATTCGGCCATCATCGCGATCGGAGGAAATGTCGGCACCGTCACGCTCGGCGGCTCGCTCATCGGCGGCGCCGATGCGGACGGCAATACCGGAGGCGCGCGGTTTTTCGTCGCCGGCACGGCTGGCAGCATCACGGTCGGCGGATCGTTGCGCGGGGATGGTGACGATTCCGCCAAGATCCTCGTGAACAGCAATACGGCGAGTCTGCGAATCAATGGCGACATCATCGGCGGCGCGGGCGACCGCAGCGGCGTCGTCAATCTCGGCGGCATCACCAAGTCGCTCTTCATCGGCGGCAGCATCCGCGGCGGCGGCGGGCTCGCGAGCGGCGAACTCAAGGTGAACGATGCCGACGGCAAGGCGTCGATTTTCATCCGGGGCGACATCCGCGGTGGCGGCGGCGTGGATTCGGGCGCGGCAGGATTTCAGAACGGCATCGGCAACGTCGTGATCGAAGGTTCCGTCATCGGCGGCGCGGGCGCGGGGAGCGGAAAGTTTCGGATCAGTCAGTCGGACGGGTTCAAAAGCAGCTTCCTGCTGAAGGGCGACATCCGCGGCGGCTCGGGCTCCGCCTCGGGCGACGTCGATCTCAACAATAATGTCACCAAGACCACCGTGCTCGGCTCGGTGGTCGGCGGCGCGGGCGATGGCTCCGGCTTTTTGGAGATCGGGAAGGATTCCGGTCCCGTCGTCGTCGGCGGCTCCATCATCGGCGGTGGGCCGAATGCCGGCCGTGTCGAAACGGTCGAGGCGCCGAGCGTGACCGTGCGCGGCGACATTCGCTCGGGCAACTCGCTCAATTCCGGCCAGCTCGAGATGGGCAAGGTCGGTGTCGTTTCCATCGGCGGCTCGGTCCTCGGCGGCAGCGTCGCTTTCGCCAATATCGAAGCCGAGGGAATCGGCGCGCTGACCATCGGCGGCTCGATCACCGGCAATAGCATCGTTCCGGTCCGCATCGAGTCGCGCAACGCAGAGACCGATTCGCTCCCGCATGTGGCGTTTGGGAGCATCACCATCGGCGGCAGCGCGACCTTTGCCCGCATCCACGGCGGCTTTCTGAGCATCGACGGGCTCACCGACAGCGACGCGCAGATCGGCTCCGTGCAGATCAAGGGCGACTTCATCGCGAGCGACATTGCGCTCGCCGTCACGCCCGGCGCGGGCGGCCGGTTCGGCGACGCCAACGACGTTTTCACGCCCGATGCGAACGACGATGCGGACATCTTTGCGCGCATCGCCTCCATCACCATCGGCGGACGCGTGCGCGGCACGGCTGCCGGCGGCAGCAACTTCGGGCTCGTCGCGCAGGAGATCGGAGCGCTGAGCATCGCCGGGGAAAAGGTCATCCTCGCACCCGGGCGCTCGAACGACGACATCCCACTCGCCGCCACCGGCGACGTGAAGCTTCTCGAACTTTGAACCCGCGGAGAAACAACCGACGAACCTCGAACCCCTCGACGTGTTTGAGCTGATCGCGGGTATGGCGGTCTGCCCTTCGATATCGCGCTCGGTCGCAATCTGTGGCCCTGACGAAACCCTGACTCAGGCCTCGACGGCGTAGACCTGTAACCGGCCCCAAGGTGGCCAGACACCTTGTTTGCGCGGCTCCTGACCCACGGCCCCCGAGGTAATCAGGGAGCGACCCTCGGTCGTGAAACGAGCGTGGGTGATGCGCTTCTTGGTGTCCACCGAATGCACGAGATTGCCGTCGGCGGCGGCAAACGTCGCGAGGTTCCACGTGCCTTGCGCCTGTCGTCCGGCCATGACGAAATGCGCGCCGTCGGGTGCCAGGCGAGCGTTTCCATCAAGCCGGAGCCGTGCTGACCGTCCTTGATCTGGTCAATGCGCTCGCCCTTTCGCCAATCCCAGCGCTGCCAGGTCATCTTGCCGTTGCCGGCCATCGGATCGGTCATCGGCCCCATGCCGCAGCAGAGCAGCGACTCGCCATCGGCGCGAAAAGGCGAGGCCGTAGATGCCGCCGCAATAGTGGTGCGTCTTGATCGATGCCCCACGAGGTGAAATCGGGCGAGGTCCATTGCGCCACGGGTTCGCGCATGGCCGCGATTGCCAGGTCCCAGACGCGGACTTCGCCCATCATGTTCGCGGCGGCGAGATGCTGGCCATCGGGACTGAACGCGCAACTCAGCACCGGCGGCGCGTGGCTGAAGCTCGCGAGGAGATCGCCGCGTCTGCGGTGTCGAACACTTTCACGGACGGCTCGCGTTCCGGCGCGGGCTCGTATTTCCAGCCGCCCGGCAGGTATTGGCCCGGTCGTGGTGGCGAGGCGGCTGCCGTCCGGCGAAAGCGCGAGTTGCCAGTTCCAGAACTGATGCGCCTGCACGCGGCGCGAAGCAGCGCCGCGTCTCCACATCGTGCCAGAGCAGCAGCCGTCGTAGCCCGCCGGAGATCACCGTCCGCCCGTCCGGCAGCAGCACGCAGCCGCTGGCGAAAGACTCGTGTGCTTGCCTCGAAGGCTTCCGCCTTTCCGCTGGCAAGGTCGCACTTCGTAGAGCACGCCGTCCACGCAGGCCGCGAAAGCGCGCTGGCCATCCGCCGGTCGACGGCGAGACCGAGCACGCCGGTGGGCAGCTTGTGATCGTGAGCGAGGGTCAGTTTCATGCGTTCACGCGAGCAGCTCGCGGATCGGCTCCGCCTTGTTTTCCACGCGATGAAAGGTCGGCATGCCGGGCAGATCGTACTCGGCGTAGGGATCGATGCCGAGCGCGGTGAAGATCGTCGCGAAGAGATTCTGCTCGTTGTAGGGCTTCTCGATCGACGTCGACGCCATCGACGTCGGTCGCGCCGGTGACGACGCCGCGCTTCAGGCCGCAGCCGGTCATCATCATGCTCCAGGCATTCGGATAATGATCGCGCCCGCGCGCGGCATTCATCCACGGCGTGCGGCCGAATTCGCCCATCGCGATGACGAGCGTGGAATCGAGCAGGCCGCGCTCTTCGAGATCGTTGATGAGATGGAACAGCACGCGGTCGAGCTCCGGCACGAGCATCTGGTGGATCTCGTGCTGGAAGACGTGGTTGTCCCAGTTCATGCCGTTGGCGACCATCACGAAGGGCGCGCCGTTCTCCACCAGATGCCGCGCCATCAGCGCGTGCTGGGCGAAGCTGCCGGGGCCGTAGCGCTCGCGATCCTTGGCGGGCAGCTTGTTCGACATCGAAAAGATCGGCGCTGGCGGCCATGCCCTTTCATGCGCTCGAAGGCCGCGTTCTGGCTGCGCGCGACGGCGCTCTTGCGGTCGCGCTCGTATTTCGCGGTGAGGAAATCGCCGCAGCGTTTCGCGCGACTCCGGTCGTGCTGCGGGATGCGTCTCCGCGGCGGCGTTGACGAGCTGCGTGTAGTCGCCGCCGAGCCGCACCGGCGCGTGTTCCGCGCCCGAGCCAGCCGGCCCAGTTGCCGGCCTTGAACGCCTCGAATTCGTTCCCGCCGGGAATGGGATCGAGCAGGATGAAATTGGGAATCGGCGAGTCGAGCTGCCCCATCGCCTGCGAGAGCGAACTGCCCGAGCGTCGGCCGCGTGAAGCCCGCGCGATCGGGATTGCCGCGCTGCAGCAGATTGATCGCCTGCAGATGCTCCGACTGCGTCGTCTTCATGCTGCGGACGATGTTCAGCTTGTCCGCGATGCTCGCGCAGCTGCGGCATGAGCGAGGAGAAATGCGACGCCCGGAATCTTCGTCGGAATGCTGCCGAACGGTCCGCCGGTCGGCCGGCCCGGCTTCGGGTCCCACGTCTCGAACTGGCTCGGCGCGCCGCAGAGCCAGAGCAGGATGCAGTGCTTCTGCGCCTTCTTCGTTTCCTGCGGCAAAGACGGGATTGTGAAACAGCCCCGCGAAACTCGTCGCACTGCGCCAGCGCGCCGCCCGCGAGCCCTTTCAGAAAAAGCCGCCGATGCAGCGAGTGCTCGTCGGTGCGGCACTGGCCGGGAGGCAAGGCCGGACGGATCGTGTGTTCATCTTCACGGCGTCGTCAGAAATTCCGCGCTCGTCATGCAGCGCCCAGAGCAAATCGCGCACCGCCTCGCGCGGGCTTGTCCGGCGCGGCTTCGCAGGAAAGCCGTCGGCCTGCGCCGGCTTCCTCCGCATCCGGCGCGCGGCCATAGACGGCGAGGAACGCTTCGCGCACCCGCGCCGCCGGCGTCCGGCAGAGCGGCGAGGCGCGCCGGCCGTGTTGCCGGTTCGCCGGCTGCGAGAGCGCCGCGAGCGCCGGCGAGTTCGCGAGAAACTGCGCCTGCTGGAACGTCGCGTTGTAGTCCTTGCGGCAGCACGTCGGGCATCGCGGCGATCACCGCGCGGCGCAGCGGCGTCGTCGTCCGGCGGCAGGCCCGCCGCGATGCGCCAGGAGCGCGCGATTTGCTCGGCGGTCAGCGGCCGTTCCAGCGCGCCGGCGAAGGCATCCGGCGCCGCGTCCGTCCCGGCGCCCAAGCGCATAGACGCGGCTGAGCACGATGCCCGCGCACCACGCGGCGGATGTCGTAGCCGTGCGCGGCAAAATCCTGCGCCAGCCAGTCGAGCAATTCGGGATGACTCGGCTCATTCCGGCCGTTCATTTCATCCGCCGGATGCACGATGCCGCGCCCGATGAAGGCCGCCCACATGCGGTTCACAAAGGCGCGCGCGAGCAGCGGATTGTCGGTCGTCGCCGCCTCGGCGAACGCCTCGCGCCGCGAGAATTTCGGCACGCGCGGCTTCGCCGTTGGGATCGACGTATTTGTCGTCGCTGTCCTGCTCCTTCTGATCTCCGCGCCGGCCACGTTTCCTCGACCGTTCGGCCGGTCAGCAGCGCGACCACCGCCGGCTGCGATTCCTTTTTCAGGTTGGTGAAATTGATGAACCCGCCGACCGCCGATTCGCCGACCGCGCTGCCGCCTTCCACGTTCTTGCTGCGATTGAACGCCGCCACCAGCCCCCAGTAGTGGCCCTGCTTGATCTCGCGGGCGAGCGGATGGTCGTGGCACTGCGCGCAGTCGATCTCGCGTCCCGTAAATCACCGGCGCGACCGCTTCCGCGATCGCGCTGAAATTCGTTGCGCCGCTCGTAGAGAAACCACGACGCGCCTTTGTTCTCCGGCTTATCCGGCCGGGCCGCGAGGAAGTCGCGCACCGTCTCGTTCCACGGCCGGTTCGTGCGAAAAGCCGTTCTCGAGAAACGCCCACCAGCCGTTCTTTGTCGCGGCGATCCTCGACGTTGTCGCGTTTGCCGCGGCCCATCAGGAAGACGTCCCACAGTTCGCGCATGCGCACCGCGTATTCCTCGGAGGCCAGGAGCCGATCGACCAGCGCCGCGCGTCTTGAGTCTGCGGGTGCGTCGAGAAATGCCTGCCGCCTCCGCCGCAGTCGGAATGCGGCCCGCGAGATCGAGATAGACCCGCCGGCACCACGTCCGGTCGTCCACCGCCGGCGCGGGCTGCGACGCCGCGCTGCCGTCCAGCCTTCGCGCGATCAGCGTATCGATCGCTTGCGTCACTGACGTCAAACTTCCGCGCGTCGCGAGGCTTGGTTTCCAGCTTCGCGGGCACGACTGCCATCGCCGCGATCCACTCGCGCACCATCTCCCGCTCGTCGTCCGTGAGCTGCTTTTTCGGCGGCATGTGCGGGTCCGCTCTGCCCGCGAGATTTTGGTAGAGCAAACTTTCCTCCGGCTTGCCGGGAACGACCACCGCGCCGTCCTCGCCTCCCTTCAAGACCGCCTGCGGCGTGTCGAGTTCCAGCCCGCTCTTCTGCTCGAGCGGCCCGTGACATTTCACGCAGTGCACGTCGAAGAGCGGCTGCACTTTCCCCGACCAGAGCGTCGCCGCGTCTGCTCCGTGAGCCCTCTCGGCGACGGACAGTACGATACAAAAAGCGACGATGGTTCGGTGGAGCATGGTCGGCGAATGGCAATGAATAGCACCGTGAAATCCGTTTTCGCAAAAAACCTTAACTCTCCCGAGGAAGCCCCGGCCTGCCAGTTCTATGTTTGACAGCCGCACGGTTTCGTGCAGCATCGCGGCTAAATCACGGATGTGGCTTTTCTGTTTCCAGATTTTGCGGCGGTGCAGGCCTGCGCTCCAAGAGGTTTGGTGGCCTCGGGAGCAAACCTCCTTTACTCGGGCGTCGCTTCCACTGCTACTGCTCCCTTCCCTGCTGTCAGCCGGGTGCATCAGTTGGAAAGGCCGGGACGGTACGGCGCGCACGATCGTGCTTGGTTTTGGCGTCGTCTCCCAGCCACCGGTAGCGGCGGGTGGCGCGACGGTGACGGACGTCCATTTGGTAGGTGTCGGCGCCCGCACGCGAGCGAACGGCGCCGGATTCGCCGTGGGCTACCAGCGTTCGCACGAGACCCTCATTCCTCCAGGATGGGTCGGCTCGTTCGAGGCCAATTCGGGAAAAAAACCCGCGCCCTGACTTTATGAAGCCACCACTCCGCGCTTTCTGTCTGGCCCTCGCCGCGGCGCTGCTGTGCAGCGGCTGCGCGACCAACGGCTACATTTCCAGTGTCATCACGACCGGCATCGGGCTGGACGTCAGCGAGAATCCGCAGACGCAAATTCCGCACGTTCGTTTCGGCTACATCCGCAACGGCGTTTACTACATCCCCACGGGCAAGACGGGAAATCTAGCGAACGGGGACGTCACCCAGACGCCGACCGTGGTCAGCAAGATCCACGTCAGCAGCAAGTTCCTTGAGGGAATCACCATTTCGGAGAAATTCGCGGTCGGCGAGGAGGCGGTGGACAGCTCCGGTGCCCGACAGCTTTTCGCGGATGTCTCCACGGAATCGCGGGGAACCGTGATGCAGGCACCGATCGTAGCTCCGGCGGGCGGCGGCGGCCGATTCGCCGGGGCAGTCGTGCGGACGCAAGCCACCGGGGCGGTGCCGGAGCAAAAAATCGTCGTGAGCAACCGGGTGCAGGCCAACAAACTCAACGGCGATATCGGTGCTCTCAACAACGATACAGCGGATGCCGTGCTGGTCGTCGCGCGCAACACGAACGCGCTCAAGGACGATTTCGCGACCCATCCGCAGGGCGACAAAAAGGGAAAGTCGTACCTCTTTCACCTCGTCCAGGAAACCGTGAAAGAGCCGGAAGAAGGCGGACGCACCAAACTAAAGGCATGGCGCGGCATCATCCCGGTGCGGCCGAAATCCCCACCTAAAGCCGCTGAAGACGGCGGCTCCGCCCTCCCCGCAGGTGCCGGCGCCCAGTGAATTCCTCCACCTGAACCATCTTTTCCACCGCCATGGCTGATACCTTTCCCGACGAAATCGATTTCATCTTCGTGAAGGCGCCGCTGACGGTCGCCCAGTTGCGAGCCCTCGTGGAGGGGATCGAGTCCAGCGCGGATACGCATCCAGTCGATCCGACTTTTCCGACGAACGCCGCGGTGACCCGCGTGTTTGATGGCGTCGAAGCCGGCACACCCGGCTACGTCATCACGTACGGGCCGCAGAACGACGCAACGCCGCCGATTCTGGTGGAAGTGGTGAGCGGCAAAGACGACGCCGAGAAAATCGAAGCGGCCCGGCTACGGATCGGCCGGGGAGGGGAATTCATCGGCTGGTCAGACTTCGCCGCAGGTGCCGCGACGGAATCGGCCATCGTTTTTCGCCGCGCCACAGCGGAGCCGCCGCCCCTCAGCGGGACTACCCCCAGCGGTCCGTGGCTGGATCGGGTGAAGTCGCTGCCGCAGACCGTGGTGAGTGACCTCGCCTTCAAAGGCCTAGCACGCGATGGGCTGCGGACGCTGCCGGACGGTGTCATCCTCATGACCACAGACGCGGACATCGATACCGACGGTCCCGGGGGCAGCAAGGCGAAGGATCCCACTTGGGGAAAAAGCACGTCGCTCGAAGTCTCCGACGGTGTCGGCTGCGACTCGCGCGTCTTTCCGGGCGTCGTCCTCCCGCCGGCCATCCGGGAACGACTCGGCGCCCGGACAGGCGATTTCGGCGTGGTGTTTTTCAAAGATCGCATGGCCGCCTGCCAGGTCTACGACAGCGGACCGCCGAGAAGATCGGCGAGATCAGCATCGCGCTCGCGTGGGCGCTGGGCATCCCGCCCGTCCCCCGCCGACAGCGACGTCCGTCGAGCGCGATGCCGTGGAGTCGCTCGCGGCGCGCAAAGGCAACAACGTGCGCGACCTCGTCACGGTGATCTTCCCAAAATCCGGTGAGCGGCGACCAGCCTCCCTCTCGACCATCGAGGAAAAAGCCGCCGCGCTCCTGCGACAAGTCACTGGCGCTGCGGACACGCCCACCTTCACCCGTCTCGCATGACTCATTGCCGCCGCTTCGTCCTGCTCGCGCTGTGCCTGCTCCTCGGCGGTTGCGCTACGAACGGATACATCACCAGCGTCATTTCCACCGGTATCGGTCTGGACGTCAGCGAGAATCCGCAGACGCAGGTGCCGCACGTTCGCTTCGGATACATCCGCAACGGCGTCTACTACATCCCCACCGACAAGGTCGGAAACCCCGTCGGCGACGTGCGGAAAACGCCGAACGTCGTCAGTAAAATCCACGTTTCCACCAAGTTCCTCAGCGCAATCACCATCACGGAAAAATTCGCCGTCGGCGGTCGCGCGGTGCACAGCGACAGCGCGCAGCAGTTGTTTCAGGAGACATCCTCCGAGCGCGGTCCGCATTCCCCCCATCCGTCAGGTGAGTTGGTCAGTCCGCTCATCGACCAGCTTCCTCCGCTGCCGCCGAAGACACTGCGGGTGAAAAAACCGGGCAACAAGCCCCAACCCGGCGAACTCGGTGGAGCCATCACCAAGGATCGGGAAGCCTTGGTTGAGGAAATCACGGCGATTTGGGATCGCCTGGATCAGCAGAAAAAGACGATCGATTTCGCAGCCGTCCTCACGAATGCCAACGTGGGAGCTGACGTCTCGCGCGATGCCACCGGGTTCACACTTTTCGTCCACGACCCGACCACGCCTGTGAAGGACCTCGAGACCGTTCGAGCTGAGTTAAAAAAGCTCGAGTGAGCTTCAGTCGCTCGATCGAAACCCCGCCTCAAGCCCCATGCGCACCCTTTCGATTCCCCTCTCCGACGAAGATTCCACCTCGCCGAAAACGCTCCTCACTGCCTTGCAAAAAAAGGAGTCGCAGCGCCTGCGGCTCACCGGGTTTCAGTTGCTCGAGTTCGATGACGGCCTGCAAAACGTGCCCGAATACGCGCCCCGTGACGGCGCAATTACGCTGCCCTCGCTCGAGCTTTTCGAAATCCCGCAGGACGCGGGCGAAGAAGCCGCGCTGCGCTCCGCTCTGCAAAATCGCACCGCGCTTTACTACGGCGAAGCTGCTTTCAAAGACAACACTGCCTTCATCCTGATCGTCCGCGCCGGTACACCCGTGCGCGGAGACTTCGTGCAGGCGGCGGTGACGAATGCCCTTCAAGAATGGGAGTTTTTCGGCCGTCAAACCGCGGATTTCGACGGTTCCATCACCGGCGCAAAAGGCCGGCAGGAGGATGAAGACGAGGCCTCCGCGCGGGTGCATCAGTATTGGAAGCAAGGGACCGGACTGAACTTCACAGGCAAGGACACCGACCAGCCGTGGTCCGCGGCCTTCATCTCGTTCATTATGAAAGTCTCGGGGGCCGGCGCCCGCTTCGCCTACAGCTCCGCGCATCGCACCTACATTTTTGCTGCGATCGCCGCGCTGCGGAAGCCCAACCCGACGTACGGCTTTTGGGGCCGCCCGCTCGAAGCGCGTGCCCCCGAAGTGGGCGACCTCATCTGTGCGTGGCGCGTGGCGAAAGGATCCCCGGGTCCCATCGACTTTGCGGAGGCCTCCCGCGGCGAGGGCAGCTACGCTTCGCACTGCGACCTCGTCGTCGAGAAAAAAGACGGCGTGCTCTTTGCCATCGGCGGAAATGTCAGCCAGTCGGTCACGATGAAACGCTTCCGATTGTCTCCGAGCGGGCTGCTCACCCCCTCCGACTTTCCGAAAGGTTTTGCACTCCTGGAAAATCGGATGGATCCAGCGGAAATGCTCCTCGCCCGTGGAAGCGTCAAAGCCGGCCCCGTCTCAGGAGCTCCCGCCAATCCAGAGAACCACGGCTGAGGCGTTAGGGAAAAGACGAGTCCAAGTCGGATGTCTTGGCGGAACAAGCGACGTCGGCTGCTCCGATTCTTCGCCGATCAAATGCGACGTTCTCGTTACCGACATTCGAGAGTCCCCTTTTGCCCGCGGGCGCTGCCGAGATTGCTTCCAAGAAGCACCTGCGTTTGCGCGAGCAGCGTGGAAGGCTTGTCGTGGCTTGCTTTCAGGTTGGCGAGGAAATCAATGAACGCGGCGTGCGTCGCGCACTGGAGACCAAGCAGCAGCTGGTTGAAGCGCGGGCATGGAGCCGGACGCTGAAGCCAAAAGTGAGCCTGCCTCCACCCGGTCCCTTCCACTCCGCGGACCTCACCGGCACCTCTCGCTCACACCTCGATGTCATCCGGCTGGCGTTTGAAACGGACTCGCCGCGGGCAGGAATGGTAATGTTGGCTGCACCCGCGTTCACAAGTGGGCGGGTCGGTCCCACGGCATGGCCGCACCCGTCGCGCGAGCTTGCCTCGATCGCCGCGAAGCGATGAGCTTTCCCTTACTTCACGTGACTGCGGCAAATCCCCTCGCCGCCCCGCGCAGAATCCGCGGACGTTGAGCCGAAGCCTCGTCCTTCCCATGAACATCGCCTCCTCCCACACCACGCTGCTCCGTGAGCGGCAGCGCAAGCCGACCGGACTGCTCCTCTTTTGGGCCATCACGTCCGCGCTCGCGGGATTTCTTTTCGGCTTCGACACCGTCGTGATCTCCGGCGCGGAGCAGAAAATCCAATCGCTCTGGCACCTCGGCGCCGGGATGCACGGCATCGCGATGGGCGCGGCGCTTTACGGCACGGTGCTCGGTTCGATCTGCGGCGGCTGGCCGACGGACCGCTTCGGGCGCAAAGCCACCCTGCTCGGCATTGGCGTGCTATACATCCTCTCCGCGGTCGGTTGCGGCTTCGCGTGGGATGTCTCGTCTTTCATCGTCGCGCGACTTCTCGGCGGCATCGGCATCGGCATCTCGACCGTCGCCGCGCCGCTCTACATCTCGGAAATCGCGCCGCCCGCGCATCGCGGCAGGCTCGCGGGCATGTTCCAATTCAACATCGTTTTTGGCATTGTCATCGCCTTCGCCTCGAACGCGCTGCTCAGCGGCATCGGCGAAAATGCGTGGCGCTGGATGCTTGGCGTAGCAGCGTTTCCATCGATCATTTACACGGTGCTTTGCCTCGCGATTCCGGAGAGTCCGCGCTGGCTTTTGACGCGCAAAAATGACCGTGAGCGCGGGCTGAAAGTGCTCGCGCAAATCGATCCCGGTGCGAGCCGCGCGGACCTCGAAGCCGAGGCGGACGAGATCGTCGCCGCGTCGTCGCAGCAGAAAAGTGCGCGCGGTTTTTGGTCGATGCGGCTGCGCGTTCCGATCCTCCTCGCCTTCTTCGTCGCGTTCTTCAACCAGCTCTCCGGCATCAACGCGATCCTCTACTTCGCGCCGCGCATTTTCGAGCTGACGGGCCTCGGCGCAAAAGCCGCGCTCCTGCAATCCGTCGGCATCGGCATCACGAATCTCATCTTCACTTTCGTCGGCCTCTGGCTCATCGACCGCCTCGGCCGGCGCACGCTGCTGACCATCGGTTCGTTCGGCTACATCGCCTCGCTCGGCCTCTGCGCGTGGGCGTTTTTCACGCAGCATTACGCGATCGTCCCGGCCTGCATCTTCGCATTCATCGCCGCGCATGCGGTCGGTCAGGGCACCGTCATCTGGGTCCTGATTTCCGAGATCTTTCCGAATGAACATCGCGCCACCGGGCAGTCGCTTGGCAGCGCCACGCACTGGGTTTTCGCCGCGCTGCTCACCACCTTTTTTCCAAAAATGGTCGAGGCCTTTGCGCCGGGTTACGTGTTCCTCTTTTTCTGCGGCATGATGGTGCTCCAGCTTGTCTGGGTGAAAATCGCGGTGCCGGAAACGAAAGGCGTGCCGCTCGAGGAGATTCAAAAGCAGCTCGGCATCGAGGCATGAGCACCATTCTCGCGGTCGGTGAAGTACTCTGGGACTTGCTGCCCACTGGCGCGGTCCTCGGCGGTGCGCCCGCGAATTTCGCGCAGCACGCGCGCGCTCTCGGCGCCGATGCCACCATGATTTCCCGCGTCGGCGACGACGACCTCGGGCGCGAGATTCTCGCTCGTTTTGCGGCGGCCAATTTGCCCGCGAGTCATGTCACCCTCGACCCCGCCGCGCCGACCGGCACCGTCACGGTGAGCCTCGGTGCGGACGGTCAGCCGAGCTACACGATCCACGAAAACGTCGCGTGGGATCGTCTCACCGCGGAACCCGCCGCGCTCATGGCCGCGGCAGGTGCAGACGTGATTTGCTTCGGCTCGCTGGCGCAGCGCGCGGAGCCTTCGCGCAGCGCGATTCGCGCGCTCGTCGCCGCCACGCGGAGCGATGCGCTGCGCATTTTCGACATCAATCTGCGGCAGGCATTTTACTCCCGCGAAGTCATCGATGCTTCGCTCGCGCTCGCGAACATTTTAAAACTCAACGACACCGAATTGCCCGTGCTCGCGAAGATGTTCGCGCTCGCGGGCGACGTCCCCGCGCAACTCGCGGAGCTCGCCCGGCGCTTCGACCTCCGCGCGATCGCCCTCACGCGCGGCGGCGGCGGAAGCTTGCTGCTGGCTGATGGAGAGCTCGCCGAGCATCCGGGCATCGCGGCGAAAGTGAGCGACACCATCGGCGCGGGCGACGCCTTTACCGCTGCCCTCGCGCTCGGTCTGCTTAAGAAATGGCCGCTCGCGGAGATCAACCAGCGCGCGAACGAAGTCGCCGCTTTTGTCTGCACGCAGCCCGGTGCGACGCCAAAATTGCCGAACGAATTGCGCCAACATTTCGCCTGAACTTTTTCCTCTCATGAAACGTTTCGCTCTTCTCCTCTTGTCATTGGTCCTCGCGTTTTCCGCCGCGCGCGCGCAGCAGCCGGACGTCGTCGTCGCGGACTTCGAGGCGCGAGACATACGGCGCTTGGAAGACGACGGGCACGGCCTTTGGGAACGGTCCCGCGCGCGGCGCGCTGCCCGGTCAGATGACCGTCGAAGGCTTTGCTGGCAAGGGTTTGGTGAATTCGTTCCTCGGCGGCGACAAGGCGACGGGCACGCTCACTTCGCCCGAATTTCCACTCCAGCGAAAGTTCCTCGGCTTCCTCATCGGCGGCGGCGGATTCGCGGGAAAGACCTGCGTGAACCTGCGTCGTCGGCGAAAAAGTGGTTCGCACCGCGACCGGTCCGAACACCGAGCCCGGTGGCAGCGAACGGCTCGAACCGGGCGGCTGGGACGTGTCGGAATTCGCGGGCAAGTCGGCGCATCTCGTCGTGGTCGATGACGCAACGGGCGGTTGGGGACACCTCAATCTCGATCAAATCGTCCTGACCGATACCGCGCCGCCGGTGGCGCCAAAGCTCACCAAGAACGCGACGCGCGAGACTCGTCGCGGAGAAGCGCTGGCTGCACTTTCCGGTGAAGACCGGCGCGAAGAAACGCGTCGTGACCGTGACCGTGGACGGGCAAGGCTGAGCGGCGCTTCGACATCGAACTCGCAGATGACGATGCCGACTGGTGGGCGCCGCTCGACGTGAGCGCATGGACGGGAAAAACGCCTCACCGTTTCGCGTGAATCAACTGCCGGAAAACTCGACGGCACTCACTTCGCTGAAACAAGCCGACGCCATGATCGGCGCGGAGAATCTTTACCACGAGGCGCTGCGGCCGCAGTCGCAGTTTTCCGCGAAGCGCGGCTGGGTGAACGACCCGAACGGGCTCGTCTTTTTCAACGGCGAGTATCACCTCTTTTTCCAGCACAACCCGTACGGCTGGAACTGGGGAAACATGCACTGGGGCCACGCGGTGAGCCGCGACCTCGTGCATTGGGAGGAGCTCGGCGAGGCGCTTTATCCCGATGAAATGGGGCCGATGTTCAGCGGCAGCGCGGTCGTCGATACGCAGAACACGAGCGGCTTCGGCCGCGACGGAAAAGCGCCGCTGGTGCTGATTTACACGGCCGCCGGCAACCCGACGGTGCAGTGTCTGGCCTACAGTCTGGACGGGCGGAACTTCACGAAGTTCTCCGGCAATCCGGTCATCCCGCAAATCACCGGCGGCAACCGCGATCCGAAGGTCTTCTGGCACGCGCCGACGCAAGCGCTGGGTGCTCACGCTCTACGTCCAGCTCCCCGATGCCGCCGGTGCGCCGAAGCCGAATCACACCATCCAGTTCTTCACCTCGCCGAATCTCCGGGACTGGACGCTCCGGAGCACGACGCCCGGCTTTTTCGAGTGCCCGGATTTCTTCGAACTGCCCATCGATGGCGACGCGGAAAATAGGAAGTGGGTGCTGACCGCGGCGAACAGCGAATACCAAGTGGGCACCTTTGACGGCGAAAAATTCACGCCCGAGACGCCCAAGCTCCCGGGCCATCGCGGGCGCGGATTCTACGCCGCCCAGACCTTCAGCGACGTGCCGGACGATCGCCGGATTCAAATCGGCTGGGGCCAGTTTCCATCCCCCGGCATGCCCTTCAACCAACTCCAATGCTTCCCGTGCGCGCTCTCGCTTCGCAGCACGCCGGACGGTCCGCGCCTCGCCTGGCAACCGATCAAGGAACTCGAGTCGTTGCGCGCGAAAGCGCACGGACTTGGGCGCGATCGAACTGGCCGCGCGGTGCCGCAAATCCGCTGGCTTCGACCCGCGGAGAACTGCTCGAGATCCGCGCCGACTTCACGCCCGCACCGGACAGTGAGGTGGTCTTCAAAGTGCGCGGCGTAGAGATCCGTTACGACGCCGCGAAGCAGGAAATCACCGTCGACAAAGCCCGCGCGCCCGCGCCGCTCCGCGACTGGACGCCAGCGCCTGATCATCCTCACCGACCGCACGAATTTCACCGTCTTCGCGAGCGACGGACTGACCTACGTGCCGATCCCGTTGATCGCGAAACCGACCGATCTCGGCGTGGAAGTGAGCGTGAAAGGCGGCGCGGTGAAGTTCACGGACCTCGAAGCGCACGAGTTGAAATCCATCTGGCCGTAAGCGTCCCGGCAATTCCCGCTCCGCGGGGAGCGCGGATGCGCGTATCACTCCAGCCGCCATGAATCATCTCCATCACGAAGAACATTTTCGCGGCAGCGACACCGTCCGGGACGTGGTCATCGGCATGGCCGACGGGCTGACCGTCCCCTTTGCCCTCGCGGCAGGAATCTCGGGGGCCATTAGTGCCACACACATCATCGTCACGGCGGGCATCGCCGAGATTGCCGCCGGTTCGATCGCCATGGGGCTCGGCGGATTCCTCGCGGCCCGGAGTGCGGAGGAACATTACCGCAGCGAAGTCCGCCGCGAGGAACTCGAGATCGTCCAAGTCCCGGAGACCGAAGCCGCCGAAGTCGCCGACCTCCTCCGCACCTACGGCCTCGACCACGAGGAAGCCACGATCGTCGTCAATGGCCTCCGCCGCCGGCCCGAAGCGTGGCGCGACTTCATGATGCGCTTCGAGCTCGGCCTCGAGGAACCCGACCCGCGCCGCGCCTTTGCCAGCGCCTTCACCATCGCCGCTTCCTACATCGTCGGCGGCTTCGTCCCGCTCCTCCCTTACATGCTCTTCGACGACGCCGGCCTCGGCCTGCGCTACTCCATCGCGGCCACCCTCCTCGCGCTCGCGGTCTTCGGCTTCTTGAAAGGCAAATTCACCGGCGTCAGTCCCTGGAAAAGCGCGGTGCAGACCTCCCTCATCGGCGGAATCGCCGCCGCCGCCGCCTTTTCCCTTGCCAAACTCATCAGTTGAGGCACGCAACTTTGCCGCGGTGCGCGATAGGAGAGTTGAACAGCCCAGAACCTCAACTCATACCAACTCCACTCTTATGAAAAAAACACTGACCATCGCCGCCCTCGCCCTTGCCACCGTCACCTTCCTGCCGGCTTGCACCACGGTCGAGACCCCGGCCCCGACCCGCACCAGCACCACGACCGAGACGTCGACCTCCGTTCACCGTCCGGTGAGCGCCTCGACCGTCGAATCGACCTCGGTCAGCCGCTACTAAACTCCTCTTCGTTGAAGAGGGCGGGAGAGCGATCTCCCGCCCTTTTTGCGTACCGGCCCGGCTACAAGAGCCCCCGCAGATCCGCCACAAAGGCCTCCACATCCGCCGGCTCCGTGTCCCACGTGCACATCAGCCGGCAGCCGCCCGCCCCGATGAACGTGTAAAACATCCAGCCCCGCGCCTTCAGCCCATCGATCGCCGCCAGCGGCAGCTCCGCGAACACCGCATTCGCCTCCCGCGGGAAAAGCACCTTCACCCCCGGCAGCTCCCGCAGCCGCGACTCCATCAGCGCCGCCATCGCATTCGCGTGCGCCGCGTGCCGCAGCCAGGCCCCGTCCTGCAGCATCCCCACCCACGGCGCGCTCAGGAAGCGCATCTTCGACGCCAGCTGCCCCGCCTGCTTGCACCGATATTCGAACTCCCGCGCCATCCCCTTGTTGAAAAATACCACCGCCTCCCCGATCGCCAGCCCGTTCTTCGTCCCCCCGAAACACAGCACATCCACCCCGCACTGCCACGTGATCTCCTTTGGCGCCACGCCCAGGCTCGCGACCGCATTCGCAAACCGCGCCCCATCCATGTGCAGCTTCAGATCGTGCGCCTTCGTCCGCGCCCACACCGCCTTCAGCTCCCCCGGCGCATAGATCGTCCCCAGCTCCGTCGCCTGCGTCACACTCACCGCCCGCGGCTTCGGGAAGTGAATATCCGTCCGCTTCTTCACCACCCGCTCGATCCCTTCCGGCGCGATCTTCCCATTCTCCCCCGGCAGCAGCAGCACCTTCGTCCCGTTGGAGAAATACTCCGGCGCCCCGCACTCATCCGTCTCCACGTGCGCCAGCTCGTGGCACAGGATTGAGTGATAACTCTGGCAGCAGGAAGCCAGCGCCAGCGAATTCGCCGCCGTCCCATTGAAGACGAAAAACACCTCGCAATCCGTCTCAAACACCTCTCGCAGCAGATCCGTCGCCCGCTGCGTCCACCCATCCTCCCCGTAGGACCGCGCATGGCCGTGATTCGCCTCCGCCATCGCCTCCACCGCCTCCGGGCACACCCCGGAGTAGTTATCACTGGCAAAACTGCGCTTCATCGCCGGCGTCTTCATTCCAGCATCTTCGGATAAAGAACCCCCGTCCGGCCAGCCCGAAAGCGTCCCTCGCAGCGCCCCGCCCTTCCCCTTCGGCGTCAATGGCCCACCGACGGCCAGACCCACGCCATCTCCCCCGCCCCCTCCGTCCCCTCCCGCCCCATCGGAGCGAAAAGCCCGGCTTCCTGTTCCTATTCCCGCTTTCTCTGGAACTGTCTCCTTTTTTACAGGAATTGGCATTCAGACGCCTCAGTAAGCCATTCAGGCGTCTCAGCGAGCAATCTGGAGCCTCATGAGCATTACGCCTCAGTAAGCCATTAAGGCGTCTCAGCGAGCAATCTGGACGCCTCAGTGAGCCATTCAGACGCCTCAGTAAGCCATTCAGGCGTCTCAGCGAGCAATCTGGACGCCTCAGTGAGCCATCCAGACGCCTTGGTAAGTCATTCAGATGCCTCAGCGGATCATCTAGACGCCTCAGTAAGCGATTCAGACGCCTTGGTTGGCTATTTTTGTCCACGCGTCAGCCTCCGCCACGCCTCCGCAAGACAACCCTGCATCTGAGCAAGGCACCCATCGACCTCAGCGAACAATCCGGGCCATGCGGGAAACGATCTCAATAACCCTGCTCTTCCAACCCCGCCTCCCAACCCGCCACTCACCCCTCCCAACTCGCCAATCACCTCTCCCAACCCCTTACCCCATCTGCATCACCGTCAATTCTCCCTTCCCCAGCCCCAACCCCTCCCCCCAAAAACAGCAACCGCGCCGCCAGGAAACCCAGCGGCGCGGCCTAAGATGCGATCGGGAGCGGCCTTGCGGGCCACTCCATGCCCCGGGAGACCGGAGCGGTTGCCCTTACAGCGTGCGGCAGAACTCTTCGAGGCGGTCCATGCCTTTTTTGATGATGTCCATGCTGGTGGCGTAGCTGAGGCGGATGGTCTGGTCGTTGCCAAAGGCGATGCCGGGGACGACGGCGACGTGATGTTTGCTCAGGAGGCGATCGGAGAAGTTCTGCGAGCTGAGGGAGAGCTTCGCGATATTGATCAGCACGTAGAAGGCGCCCTGCGGCTTGACGACGGTGAGGCCGTTGATCTTCGAGATGCGGTCGCACATGTATTCGCGGCGCATATTGAACTCCTCGCGCATGTCGCTGACGGGCTGTTGGTCGCCTTTGAGCGCGGCGAGGCCGCCTTTTTGCGCGAAGCTGCACGGATTGGAGGTGCTGTGGCTCTGGATGGCGTCGATGACCTTCGCAATGGGCTCGGGCGCGGCGAGGTAGCCGAGGCGCCAGCCGGTCATCGCGTAGGCTTTGCTGAAGCCGTTGACGGTGATGGTGATGGGGTAGGCGCCGGGGAGGCTGGCGACGCTGACGTGGGTGGCGCCGTCGTAGGTGAGTTTCTCGTAGATTTCATCCGAGAGGATGAGGATCTCTTCATCGGAGGCGACATCGACGATGGGCTGGAGTTCCTCGGCGGTGTAGACGCTGCCGGTGGGGTTGCCGGGGGAGTTGAGGATGACCATTTTGGTCCGCGGGGTCATGGCGTCTTGAAATTGCTCGGCGGTCATCTTCCAGCCGTTTTCCTCGGTGGTCTGGACGAAGACGGGCTCGGCACCGGCGAGGCGGACCATCTCGGGGTAGCTGAGCCAGTAGGGGGCGGGGATGATGACTTCGTCGCCGGGCTGGCAGGTGGCGAGGATGGCGTTGTAGCAGGAGTGCTTGGCGCCGTTGCTGACGATGATCTGGCTGGGCTTGTAGTCGAGGCCGTTGTCGGCCTTGAATTTGTCGCTGATGGCCTGGCGCAACTCGGGGGTGCCGCTGCTCGGGGTGTATTTGGTGAAGCCGCCATCGAGCGCGGCCTGGGCGGCGTTCTTGATGTGCTCAGGTGTGTCGAAGTCGGGCTCGCCCGCGCCGAAGCCGCAGACGTCGATGCCTTCGGCCTTCATCGCCTTGGCTTTGCTATCGATGGAGAGGGTGAGCGAGGGAGAGAGAATCGTGGCGCGGTTGGCGAGTTCCATAAGTGTGTGGTGTGGTAAGTTGAAGTGCGGGGAAGGCGGTTATCTGGAGAACCAACTGTCGATGAGCGGCTTGAGGTTATTCTCGGCGATTTTGACGATGCCGAACTCGCGCTGGGCGTTCTCGGGGGCGTCCGAGGCGTGGGCGGCATTGACCATGATGGTCTGGCCGAACTCGCGGCGGATGGAGCCGGGAGGTGCCTTGGAAGGGTCGGTCGGCCCGAGGACTTCGCGGATTTTCCGCACGGCATCGACGCCCTGGTAGCAGATGGCGATGCACTTCTCGGAGCCGGGATCGTGGCGCTTGTCGGCCGGGCATTCGCTCGGCTTGAGACCGCACATGAATTTGACGATCTGCTCCCAATTCTCACGGCCATTGATCGGGCCGAGGAGTTCGCCGAGGCGCTGCGTGGCTTCTTCGGTGAAGGTGAGGTTGAACTCCTTCTCGAGGCGACGGCTTGGCGAGGGCGGCCGAGCGGTCCTTGAGCTTGTCCATGAGGACTTCGAGGACGGGGCCGTAGAATTCCTCGGCCTGCGCGACGGTCATGCGGTGGACTTTGAAGGCGATGATGTAGAGCCCGGTGCGGGAGAAGAGGTCGATGACGCCGCCGGGGCGGGAGTTTGGAAAACGGAAGTTGTCGGGCTTGATGAGGACGAGCGTCTTTTCGACTTTCGCGCCCGCCGGGAACTGCACGGAGTCGTCGAGGAGACCGCCGTCGCTGTCCGAATACTCGGCCCAGAGCTTGAGATTGGTCTCGGCGCTCGTGGCATCGGGCGGCGCGAGCACCGCCGGCTCGAAGTAGCTCACGATGCCATTTTCGTCGGCAATGTAGTCGCCGTAAGTGTCGCGGATGGTCTCGCCGCTGGTGCGCTCGTTGACGATGTGTCCGACGGTGTTGCGGAGCTTGGCGACCGCGTCTTCGCCCTTGAAGACGAGGAACATCACGCGCGGGCGATCGTTCTCGGTCGGGGTGAAGTTCCGCAGGACATACTTTTTGATCAGTTCCTGGGTGGCGCGATGCCGCGGCTCTGGATCACTGACGATGCTGGCGGCATATTTTTCGACCAGCTCCACGCTCGGGGCAAACATGCGCGCCGCAACGAGATCGAGACCCGTGCGCGAGATAAGTCGAGCGATGATCCCGCCGGTGCGGGACTTGCGGATCGAGTAGGGCGTGACGAGCACGTAGGAAAGTTCTTCGGCCATAGATAAAAAGTGCCCGCGGAGCGCGCTCTGAACACACTGTTGCTCAGAGAAAAAGCGCCGCAGGCAGGAGAATTCTTCGGGTTTTTTGTGGGGGGCGAAGGTATCGGCGACGAAAGAAAGGCGTCAACGGATTTCTCGGCGCACCGGTCGCCTCTCGCTACCGCCCGATGAACTGCTCCAGCGTCCCGCCGAGGAGCCCGTGGACGTCCCGCTCGATCTCCGCACGGGTTGGGTCCCAGCCGGTCGCCGCGAGGTCGGCGTATTTGTCGGCGAGCACTTTCGCGAGGATCGGACGCGAGTGGCCCCACTTGTAAATGAGCTGGTCGAGCACCCGACAGTCGCTGTGCTGCGGCGTCACGCTCAGGCCGATCAGCTCGAGCCGCATCCGCGCCATCTCTTCGATCAGGGAGGGATTGTTCAGGAACCACCAGCAGCCAAAAACGTGCAGATTGCGGAACTTCCGCGCGGCGACGCAGAGCGCGTGCTGATCTTCGCGCGCCAGCGTGGTGCAGAGGAATTTATTCTCCGGCGCCGACGCGCACAGGCGCTCGATCGCGCTCACATCGCACGGACCGACCGAGTCCCCCGCGATTCGCAGCAGCGGATTCGCGTTGCGCCGCACACCGATCATCAGCGCGAAGGCCTGCCCGTGCTCGCGTCCGTGCGGCAGGATCGCGTGCTGGATCAGCCTCCCCGCGACCCCCGTCTCCGGCTCGAACTCTGGCGGCAGCGAGATCATGCAATACTGAGCATCGATCCGACGCGTCCAGTCACCGAGAAATCGCCGCACTTCTCCGAAAGTCTGCCCGGCGAAATCGGCACTCACGTCGTAGCCCCACGCGCGCAGCTTCGGCACGGAATTCTCCCAATCGAGCAGCAGCGGATCGATCCGCAGCGCCGCGACAAAACGCGGGTCGCGCTCGAACCCGCGCTCCCAGACCGGGCGCTCCAAGTCGTCGAACGGCGAGTTGGTCATGCAGACCTTGCGCACGTTGGCCAGCTCCATTGCCTTCGTCGTGAACTCGCCCACGGACCACTGCGCGTAGTGCTTCCGAATCGCCGGCAGGTCGCGCTTTTTCAAATCGAAGCCGAGCGAATTGAGCGTCGTGAGGACTCCGCGGCACGCCTCGGAGATCGGTGAGTGCTGGATAAAAAGCTGCTCCCAGATCAGCTCCGCCTGCTCCGCTTTCGATAGCGCCCAAAACTTCTCGTGCGGCAAATCCGACCACCGGAAAACTTCCGCGATCAGATAGTGATAGGTCAGCAAATCGTCGATTCCCCAGAGCAGCAGCTCGCCAAACGCCGGATCGTAGAGATGCGTGTGCATGTCGAAAACCGGGGTCTTTTCCACGACGTCGGAGACGAGCGCGCGGACGGCGGAGGAACGGTCGGAGGTCATCTTTTCATGTAAGAATGAGGCGCCGCGCCGCGAAAGGGGAAACTCGCGCGGACGTCGCGGATTGCCTTTCGCGCTGGTTCTGCCCGATTCTGGCGCACCGTGACAGCACCGCTCCCACGCTCGATGCGGTTCCCCGATCGCACCGTCCTGCTGGTGACGGCGCTTGCACCGGTCGTGCCGCAGCTTTTGGGCAGCGCGTTCAACATTTGGTATAACGTCGCCGTCGTCGATCCGCTGCTCAGCAGTCCCGCGCTCAAGCAGCGTTTCGTCGCGACCGTCATCGCCTACAACGCGCTGGTTTATCCCGTCGGCGTCTTCCTCTGGCTGCGCATGGTCTACTCGTTGCGGCCAGCCATCCAGAAGCTGCGCAAAGGCTCCACCGCCTCACCGGAAAAGCTCCGTATGCTGCAACGGCGCGTCATTAATCTGCCGTGGTCGGGCGCGCTTATCTCGGGCGCGGCCTGGTTTCTTTGCATCCCGGTATTTTTAGTCGCGCTCTGGGAAGTCAATGCCCGCCTTGATCCGCGGCTGCTCTGGCATTTGCCGATCTCCTTTGGCGTCTCTGCCTTCATATCCGTCACGCATAGTTTTTTCCTGATCGAACTCGCGAGCCACTGGGGACTTTTTCCGCTCTTTTTTCGCGGGACCCGCGCCGACCTCACGCCGGGCGCGGTCGCGCTTTCGCTCCGCTGGCGCGGCGTCATGTGGGCGGTCTCCGCGGGAATCTGTCCGATCGGTTCGCTGCTCCTGCTCAGCTTTGCGCCGCAGTCGCCGGGGAGCGATTCGCAATGGTTCGCGATGTTCGTCGGCAGTGTCGGTATCGCCTTCGGCATCTGCACCGCGCTGATGATCAGCCGCCTGGTCGTCGAACCGATTGACCAATTGCGCGCCGCGTCCCAAGCCGTTGCGCAAGGCCGCTTCGATGTTTCCGTGCCTCTTGTCCGCGCTGATGAATTCGGCCTCCTCATTGGCGAGTTCAATCACATGGTCGTCGAGCTGCGGGAAAAAGAGCGGCTCCGCCAGACGTTCGGCCTGCACGTCGGGCAGCAGGCCGCGGAGCAAATCCTCGCGCGTGATCCCGGGCTCAGCGGCGTGGAGGAAATCATCACCGTGATGTTCGTGGACATCCGCGGTTTTACCTCGCGCAATGCCTCCGAATCGCCCGGAGAAACTGTCCGCGTGCTCAACGAATTCCTGCGCGTGATGGTGCGGATCGTCGAAAACCAACACGGCGGAATGATCAACAAATTCCTTGGCGACGGCTTCATGGCGCTCTTCGGCGTCGGCGGCGGGAGCAGCCACGCAGCCTGTGCGGTCGAGGCCGGCCGCGAGATGCTTCGCTCGCTGCCGGGTTTGAACGAAAAGCTCGCGCTGCACGGCGCAGATGCGCTTGCCATCGGCGTCGGCATTCACACCGGGCCCGCCATCATCGGCAGCATCGGCTCGCCGCAGCGGCTCGAATTCACGGCGATCGGCGCGACCGTCAACACAGCCTCGCGGATGGAAGGGCTGACGAAAAAGCTCGAGAAACCGTTGCTCTTCACCGCCTCGACGCGTGCGCAGTTGCCTGTCGACCTGCCTCTGCACGCGCATCCGCCGCAGGCCATCCGCGGCCTCACCGAGCCGGTTTGCGTCTTCTCGATTGCAGAAAATCTCGAGCCTCTCGCCAGCCGCTGCGCCGACGCGTGAACCGCACACGCGAGCGGCAAGACCGCGCACCCGCGGGTGGCCGATTTGCTTTCAATGAACGCAAGCTCGCCGCCCTGCCGCCCGCGCAACTTCGCAAAACAGCCGCATCTGAGCCCCCGGTTTTCTCGCTGAACGATGGCCGCAATTCCACCGCCCGCGGCCGCCTCTACCGCCGCAGCCCGCGCGGCCGGTTTGCGCTACGTCACCGATGCCCGACCGGGGTTCACGCGGGAGACGGACCGCAATGGTTTTCGCTACCTCGACCCGGCGGGAAAAGTCATCCGCGATGCAGAGGTCTTGAGACGCATCAAAGCGCTCGCCATTCCTCCCGCCTGGACGGGCGTCTGGATTTCGCCGCATGAAAATGGACACATCCAAGCCGTCGGACGCGACGCGCGCGGCCGCAAGCAATACCGTTATCACGCCCGCTGGCGTGAGGTTCGCGACGAGTCGAAATACGAGCGGATGACCGCCTTCGCGGAGGCGCTGCCCGCTCTCCGACGCCGTGTGGCCAAGGATTTGCGGCGCACCGGCATGCCGCGCGAGAAGGTGCTGGCTGCGGTCGTGCGCCTGCTCGAGACCAGCCTCATCCGCGTCGGCAACGACGAGTATGCGCAGACCAACAACAGCTTCGGGCTCACCACGATTCGCAATCGGCACGCCCGCGTGCGCGGCGGCCGAGTCAACTTTTCCTTCGTCGGAAAGAGCGGTAAAAAGCACTCGATCGATCTTCACGATCCGCAACTCGCCACGATCGTCCGCCACTGCCAGGACCTTCCGGGACAGGAGCTCTTCGCCTATCTGGACGACGCCGGCGTCCCGCACGATGTGTCCTCCGACGACGTGAATTCCTACCTCCGCGAGATTTCCGGCGCCGAGTTTTCAGCCAAGGATTTCCGCACGTGGGCGGGCACGGTGCTCGCCGCAATCGCGCTGCGCGAATTCGAGGATTTCGCCTCCACCCGCGAAGCGAAACGCAACATTACCCAAGCCGTGGAGGCGGTCGCGAAGATGCTCGGCAACACGCCATCGGTCTGCCGCAAATGCTACGTCCATCCCGGCGTGCTCGAGTGCTATTTGCAAAAACAGACGATCGCCACGCTTCGCAAAAACGCCAATCAGCGGCTTGCGAAATCACTCACGCAACTCAAGCCCGAGGAAGCCGCCGTGATGATGATGCTCCGCGAGCGCCTCTCGACCTCCCGCCAGTCCGGCGGGCAAAAAGTCGCGACTCTCCTCTCGCCACGAAAGCGTCGGCAGCGCGCTTAGAACAACGGGGGCGTCGCGATGGTCGGGTTTGCCCTTGTGACACCGCGTGCCCGCCTGTAGATGAACCGTGTGCTCTCCCCCACCGCGCACCACCGCCACGTGACCTCGCCTTTCCACGTCCTCGAGATGAGCATGATGGGACACAAGGGCCCCGGCACCCGCGCAGAGAATCAAGACCGCGTCCTCCAGCGCTGGATCGAAAATGGCGGGGAACCGCTGCTGCTCATCGCCGTCGCCGATGGCGTCAGTTGCTGCCCGCACGGTGGCGAAGTCGCGAGCTACCTCATCGAACAGCGCCTCGCGGCGGACCGGATTTTCGAGCACGGCGATGACCGCTGCGCGTTGCAGGCCCGCAAATATCTGCGCGACGTGAACGAGCGTTTCTACGCGGAATTTGCCGACGACCAAGCGACCCTGGAGAGTGCTTGCACGCTGAGCACGGCGCTCATCGAGGGAACGACGGCGCACTGCGAATGGGTCGGCGATTCACCCATTTTTCTGGCCCGAAAAAAAGCGGGCGGCTTTGTCACCACACAGCTTTCGGTTCCGGACAACTGCGGCGCGCTGCTCATTGATTGCTTCGGCGCCGGCGCGCCTTTTCGCCTGAAACACTGCAAAGTCGAACTCGGCGTAGGCGACATGATCATCGTCGCCTCCGACGGCGTGGCGCGCGGCCCGGAGTCCTTCGGCGCGCTGCTGAATGCTCACGGCGCGACGACCGATTTGCTTGCCGCCGTGGAAGCTCGCGCGAAGTCCTCGGAGTTCTACGACGACGCCAGCTTCGTCCTCGCGCAGCGCATCGAGTGAGGCCAGGCGCTCACTTCTGCGGCAGCGAGACGATGCTGAACCAGAAGTGCTGAATGCCACGGACGACGGCGACAAAGCTCGCGAAATCGACGGGCTTCACGATGTAGCAGTTGGCGCACAGCCCGTAGGCGCGATGCATATCGTCGTCGGATTGGGAGGTCGTCAGCACGACGACCGGAATCTCGCGCAGCGCGGCGTCGGCCTTCATCTCGGCGAGCACTTCGCGCCCATCTTTGCGCGGGAGATTGAAATCGAGAAGCACCAGCGCGGGCCGGGGGGCGTGGGAAAATTTTCCCCGCCCACGCAGGAAATCCAACGCGTCCACGCCATCCTCGACGACGTGCAGATCAAGCAATAGCCGGCCTTCCGAAAGCGCCTCACGCGTGAGCAGCACGTCGGCAGGGCTGTCATCGACAAGGAGCACAGGGATCGCGCGGCGTTTCATTTGGGCGAATGGTCAGGCAAGGTGAAACGGAACGTCGAGCCGCGTCCGGGCTCGGATTGCACGGTGATCTTTCCACCGTGCCGCTCGACGATTTTCTGGCAGAGCGCCAGCCCGATACCGGTACCCGGGAAGTCCCGACGCGTATGCAGCCGCTGGAAAATGCCAAAGATGCGCTGGAAGTATTGCGGGTCGATGCCGATGCCATTGTCGCTCAGTGCGAAGACCCATTCCTCCCCGCGGCGGCCGGCAGCGAGGTGAATTTCCGGTGGAATCTCACGGCGAAACTTGAGCGCGTTGCCGACGAGGTTTTGGAAAAGCTGCGTGAGGAGCGTGGCGTCGCCGGTCAGCGTCGGCAGGACATCCCGCGTGATTTTCGCGCCGCTCTCCTCGATGGCCGTGCGCAGATTCGCGAGCGCATTTTCAAAGGCTTCGCCGAGATCGACCGGCGTCGGTTCGGGCGCGGTGCGGCCGACTTTCGAGTAAGCCAGCAAATCAGTAATCAGCGACTTCATCCGCGCCGCTCCGTCGACGACGTGTCCGATCAATTCATCCGCGGGTGCGTCGAGCTGACCCTGATATTTTTGCTGGAGAAGTTGCACGCAGCCGGAGACGGCGCGCAGCGGCTCCTGCAAGTCGTGGGAGGCGATGTAAGCAAATTGCGCGAGCTCGGAATTCGAGCGCTGAAGCTGGACCGCGGTGTGTCGCAATTCCTCCTCGTCACGCTTGCGTTCCGTGATGTCGCGGGCCGCGGCGTAGATCGTTCCATCGGGCGTGGCGGCGGCGCTCCAGAGCATCCAGCGCATCGTCCCATCTTTGCAACGGTAGCGATTTTCAAAGCCGATCGTCTGCTCGCAGTGCGCGAGTTTCTGGACTTCTGCGAGCGTGGCGTCGCGGTCGTTGGGATGAACGAACTCGACGAACGGACGCTGGAGCAACTCCTCCTCCGAGTAGCCAAGGGTGCGCTCGAACGCCGGATTCAAGCGCCGAAAACGCCCGTCGATTCCCGCCACGCAAAGCAGGTCGAGCGACACCGTGAAGAACCGGTCGCGCTCCTCCTCGGCACGTTTGCGCGCCGAAACATCCAGAATGAACGCGACGCAGAAATCACTCGTTTCCTCGAGCCGCGCCGCGCCGACGACGACCTTCAAGCGACTGCCGTCCTTGCGGAGGGTCTCGTGCTCAAAGGGAGCGGCGACGCCCGTCGCAAGGATCTCCCCGACCGCCTGTTCGGTGCGCAGCCTCATCTCCGGGGGAGTCATTTCTTCGCCCCGGATTTTGCCGGCGAGGAGATCTTCGCGCGTGTAGTCCATCATTTGCAGAAAGGCGTCATTGGCTTCGCTGACATGTCCCGCGAGGTCCGCCGTGATGACGCCGATGATATTCGAATCGACGAGCCGACGGAACCGCGCATCGCTCAGCCGCGCCGCTCGTTCCGCCTCGCGCCGCCGCGCCTCCATCCGCATCAGCCAATGCGCGGACGACCAGATGACCGTGAGGAAAACCGCGGCTGTGGCCACCGCAAAGAGCGCCATCGCACTCGCGGCATCGTAGAATCCGCGCGCGTTTCCCTCCACGACCGCGCTGCCTGTGAGCAGCGGAATCAGGACGGAACCGGGCAGCATCCAGCGCGCGAGCATCCCGCCATCCGTGTCACTGCAGAGGATTTTGAGCAGCCCATTTCTGGTTGAGAGCAGCGCGACCGCAAGGCCGAGCAGTGCCAGCAGGAACGCCGTGGACGGTGCCAGGTTCGCCGCCGCGGGAAGCTTCGCGAGGATCGCCACGTCGAACCAATTCGCGAAAACGGCCAGCAGTCCGATCGCCGCGACGATCAGTCCGAGAAACTGCGAAAGAGCCGCGGCCTTTCGCCACGGAGCCAGCAGCAGCGCGGTTCCGAGGAGCGTGAAGGCGAGCGCGCCCGCCGGGCATTCGCTGCCGTCGCCCGATCGCGGATTTTGCAGCCAGCGGAGATCGAGCACAAAGGTCGAGCGGTCGAGGCAATGCAAAAACGTGACTGCGGCAAGAGTGCCGAGCGCGAATCCAAGCATCTGCGAAAAGCGTGGGTTTCTCCGGTTCAACAGCGCCGCGAGTGCCGCGAGAATGAACGCGAAGGCGAGATTCGGATCATCCGCCATCGACAATCGCGCGCCTTGCCACAGCTCCGGCAGCGGTGCCAGCCAGGCCATCAGAGCCGCGCTGCCGACGATCAGAGCCACTCCGGCTGCCAGCTCGGAGAACACGCGAAATCCGCCAGCAAATCGGTTTTCGGTGGGCTGCGACGGGGCGTTCATTCCGGGGTAGCGCATGCCGGCGAGCACGCGTCAGCGCAAGGGTTTCACGCCGACTCGATTTGTCGAGTCCGGGCTCTCCGCAGCGCCGCCTAGTAACGGTTGATCAGCCGCCGGATCGCTTCTTCGCACGCCTGCTCGGATTCGTAGCTGTCGGAATTCGACGCTGCGACAAACGAAGTGTTCTCGCCAGGGGCGAGCCACATCACCGCGAAGAACATTGTATTTTCTCCCGTGTGCATCAGCGCCACGCCGCCCGCCCACTTGCGCTTCGTCACCGCCCAGCCCATCGCATACTCCTGCCCATCGGGCGGCGTGTGGAGCCTGTGGAAAGAAGCCGCGCTCAGCAGCCGGCAATCTCCCCGCGCGCCATCGACGTGCCACTGCGTGTAGCGCGCAAAATCGGCAATCGAGGCGTGCACCGCCGCGGCCGGAGCGATCGCTGGCGGGTAGTCCGCTTCGGGTCCGGGAGCGATCGGGCGATACGGCGAATCGTAACCGGCATGTCCCCACGGTCCGTCGAGTTTTCCGATCGTCGCGGGCGTGCCGAATCCCGCGGTCTTCAATTCCAACGGCTCGAACAGCCGGTGCCGCAGGAGGTCCTCCCAACTCTCGCCACCCGCGCGCTCCATCATCGCTCCCGCGATCGCATATCCGCTGTCGGAGTAAATCCAGTGCGTCCCCGGGAGCACCGCCGGATCACGAGCGAGAAGTCCCCTCACAAAAGTCGCCCGCTGCTCCATCGGCGTTCCTTTCCGCGCCAATACGAGCTTCCAGAGCCCCGGCGGAGGATCGTGCGGCGCACCGCCGCGATGCACGAGAAGTTGTTCCAGCGTGGCCTCGCGCCAGCCGGGTTCAACGTCATCGCCGAGTTCCGGGAACATCTCCGCGATCGTCACCTCCCAGCGCAGCTTTCCTTCCTCCACCAGCATCGCGGCGACCGAGGCGGTCATCGATTTGGTGCAAGAGGCGAGCTGCCACTTGTCGTCGAGCGCCACCGGGATCGGCACCGTCGAATTGCGCAAGCCCGTCGCGCCGATCGCCACCAGCTCTCCCTCATCCATTACTGCAGCCGACAGCGCCGGGATGTCGTGAGATTCGCGCACCGCTTCGAGCAGCTTTGACACGTCGTCCGGCTCCGCCAGCGCAGCGGCGAAGCTCACCAAAATTGCTGCGATGATCACCGGAATTTTCATGACGTCGGAGACGCCAGCGCGCCGGGGGAAGCGGCTGGGCGCTTACGTGCCAGCTCGCGCCAGCACTTCCGCGATCACCTCGTCCGTGGTCGTCCCTTCGGCTTCGCCCTCGAAATTCAGGATGATCCGATGCCGCAAGGCCGCCGGCGCGGCCTTGTCGATGTCCGCTCGCGAGACGTGATAGCGGTCGTCGAGCAGCGCGTGGATTTTCCCGGCCAGAATCAGCGCCTGCGCCCCGCGCGGGCTGGCGCCGTAGCGCACGTATTTCTTCGCCAGCGGCGACGCCTGCTTGTCGCTCGGGATGCGTCGCCAGCACGAGATCGATGGCGTGCGCCTGCACTTCGTTCGCCAGCGGCACCTGCCGCACGACCTCGCGCAGCGCGAGTCACCTCCTGCGGGATTCGTGCAGCACTTTGGTGATCGTCGGGCGCTCGTTCGTCGTGGTGCGATCGAGGATCGTGTGCAGGTCATCGGCGCGTCGGGATAGCGCACCTTCAGCTTGAAGAAAAAGCGGTCGAGCTGCGCCTCGGGCAGCGGATAGGTGCCTTCCATTTCGAGCGGATTCTGCGTGGCGAGCACGAGGAACGGCTGCTTCGAGCGCGATGCTGCGTGCCGCCGACCGTCACGTGATGCTCCTGCATCGCCTCGAGCAGCGCGCTCTGCGTCTTCGGCGTGGCGCGATTGATTTCGTCGGCGAGCAGGATGTTCGCGAAGACCGGCCCGCGGCTGAAACTCGAACGCCTTCCGCCCGTGCTCGTCCTCCGATGATGATGTTCGTGCCGACGATGTCCGCCGGCATCAGATCGGGCGTGAACTGCACGCGCGAGAACTTCAGATTCACCGCCTCGGCGAGCGTCCGCACGAGCATCGTCTTGCCCAGCCCGGGCACGCCTTCGAGCAGCACGTGGCCGCCGGCAAAAAACGCCACGAGCACGCCTTCGAGATGTCGTCGCTGCCCGACCATCATCTTCCCATCTCGTCGCGGAGGCGGCGAAGCAGGTCGTTTGAAATTGTTCGACTTGTTCTTCGAGATTCATGATGGCGGCGGAGGTGCGTGATTGGTGATCGGTGATTTGCAATTGGTAAAGAATTCGCCGCCAGTGAGATTGGCGTTTCGGGAAGAGCAGGGCGGCTCAGACCGAACGCCCTGCATCACTCCGGTCGGATCGCTTCGAAGTATCGTTTGATGAAAAAGCGCGAGCCGAGCGGGATCTTCTCCTGCATCACCGCGTCCTGCGCGGCTGGCGCCATTGCCTCGTAAAGCTCCTTGTAGCGCCGGCTCGACTTCGCTTGGTCGGCTCCGGCTGGCATGGAAAGCGAGAGCGATTCGCCCTCGCCAAGCGTTCCTTTCAACGCCAACTCCGCGCCCTTGCCACCGAGCGCGCCCGGCTTGTCGCCGAGCGGATCGCCGGTGCCGGTGTCGTGCTCGCCTCCCGGACTTCCCGTCGGCAACTGCGCCAGCCCGTCCTGCGGCTGCTCGCCGGGCTTGGGCGCGCTGAACGACTGAGTCGTGAGCTGACCCTTGCCGCCCCCATCGCCCGGCGTCGGCTTCCCTGCTCCTTCGTTTTTCTCGCCGTATTTCAAGTTCTGGAGCGCCGCGAGCAGTTCCTGCAAACTCTGCGGCGTGCTGATCTTCCCCGGCTGCGGCTTCGCTCCCCCCGGGCCCTCAGGGAGCTCTCGCAAAAGTTGCGCCAGCTTTTTCAGCAGCTCGCTCGATTGCGGCCCGCCCCCGCCATCTTTCTGCATCTGCTGCGCGAGTTTTTGCAGTGCCTCGGAAAGCTGACGCTGCTCCGCGAGCCGCTCCAGCGCTTGCTTCAGGGCCTCCTGCGCATTTTCGGCGGAAGGCTGCTCGCGCTTCGCGGCCTCCTCCAGTTCCTGCGCCGCGTCCGCCATTTTTCCCGCCTGCATCGCCGATGCCACATCCTTTGTCGCAACGTGCTTCTCCAGCTCTGCAGCCAGCTGTTTCAACTCCTCGGGCGTTGCTTTCGCCGGCGTCTTCTGCATCTCCCGCACGAGCTGCTCCAGCTCCGAGAGGCGGCTCAGCACCGCCTTTTCTCCCTCCTCTTTCCCCGTCGCTTCCGCGCGCAGTTGCGCCGCACTTTGCTTCAACTTCTCCGCCAGCTTCCGTAGCTCCGCATCATCGGCCACCTCCGCCTTCCGCTCCACCGCCCGCGCCATTTGCTCCAGTTTCTCCGCCGTCGGCGCGACCTCCGCGCGCCCCTCGGCCAGCGCCGCATCGCGCCCCGCAAACGCCGCCCGTGCCTCCCATTGCAACATCGCGAGCGCGGCCGCCGGCACCAGTAGCCAGGCCACTTCGCGCGGCATGCGCACCAGTGCCACCTCCCGGAAATCGCGGCCCGCCACATATGCCTCGCACTCCCGCCGCGCCAGTTCGGTCATCCCCGGAGCTGCCCCTTTTTGCGCGAAAGTGAGCGCTGACAAAAACCGATCGCTCGTCTGCCCGCGGCGATCGATCATTTGCGCCACCCTCCGCGGTTCTGCACGGCCCGCGAGCGTCCAGCCCAGCGCCACTAATGCCGCGAGGATCCCGGCCGCTCCCGCCAGCGCCGCCTCCCAAGGCATCCGCTCCAGCAGCCAGCGATTCACCGCCCCTTTCGCCACCAGCGCCCCCGCGAAAACCAGCGTCACCCACACCACCTTCTCGAGAAACTCCTGCACCAGGATCCGCCGTCGCAGCCATGTCAGTTTGCGCAAGACGGGATCATGGGAGCGGCTCATCAAAGCGACGTTAACTCGGCCAAAGCAGCACGCAATCAGCGGCGACAAGCTTCGTCGTGCGCGGGTGATCAAAGCAGCGAGTGGATTCGTCGGATGCTGAATCATTTCGCAGACGAAGCTTGCCAGTATGGTATGCATGCCATACTTTTCGTTCGTGAAAATGACGATGCACATCGATGAGGGAGTCCTCTCCGAAGTCATGAGGATCACGGGCGTCTCCAGCAAGACTGGCGCGGTCGAAGTCGCGCTCAGCGAAATGGTCCGGCGGAATCGGTTTAAGGAACTCGCCAAAAAAGGGCTCGGCTTGAGCCCGGACGAACTCAAGAACGTCTGGAAAGATCCGTTCCCGGCAGAGACCGCGCGAGCCGCCGAGACTCCCTCCCGTCATGCCGGCAAGCGCGCTCGTCGATAGCAGCTTCTTCATCGATCGGCTGCGGTCCGGGGTCGACCCCTTCGAGGAACTCGCCGCTCATGCAAACGACTGGGACTTTGCAACCTGTGGCGTCATCACCATCGAGGTGCTGCGCGGCATCAGGCACAAGGGGGCGCACGAGCGAGTCGCGCGCCTCTTCGGCTCGATGATCTACCTGCCGACTATCAATTCGATCTGGGAAAATGCGACCGCGCTGGCAGGGCAACTCGACCGGCGCGGTCGCTCCATGCAAGTAACCGACCTCATCATCGCCTGCAGCGCGCTCCATGCCGACGCCGCGGTGCTCACTTTCGATAACGACTTCCGCGCTGTCCCGCACCTGCGCGTCCTCAGCCAACTGAGCTAAAAGTTGTCCTCGCGAGTCGCGGATCATTTTGGATGTAGCCCCGAGGAAAAACTAGATAACCGGCTCATCCGGCGCGAGCAGGCGCGATTTGCGCGGGCGGAATCGCGGCGCGCGGAGCTGCGCAGATCGCTCGACGCCCTCTACGCGCAATCCCGCGAGGCGCTCCGCCAAGACCGGGTGGCGAGATAAACGGACGCATACTGGGGCGGGAGGCGACTTTGAACGCGCACACAATTGCGGCGCGGGGTTTCCTCGCTAAGACTCACGGCCATTTCCCGATTACTCCTGCCACTGCCGATGAGATATTTCCCACCTTGCGCGCTGCTTTTTCTCGCGCTCGCCGTCTGGGGGAATGGCGCGGCGGAAGCAGCGGCGGTGTCGCGCGAAGTGGCGTTGAAGACGGCGATGGAGGTGCGCGATATCTTCGAGGCGAAATGCCTGGATTGCCATGGACCCGAATTGCCGCGGCCGAAGGGGAAATTCGGCTACGTGCTGGACTTGAAACGCGTGGCGGAGAATCCGGAATATGTGATTCCGCGACTGCCCGAGGAGTCGGAACTTTACCAGATGGTGCTGAACGACGAGATGCCGGGAGAGGATGCGAATGTGCCGCCGCTGACGACCGCGGAAAAGGAGACGGTGCGGCGCTGGATCGAGATGGGTGCGCCGGGCGAGGGCTTGCCAGTGCGGGAAAAGGAGCCGCCGGCGGTAATCGTGGCGCAGGCGAAGCCGCTGCTGCCGCTTGGGCAGCGTTTGGTAAAGTGGATCGGAAATTTTCACCCGGTCTCCACGCATTTCCCGGTCGCGCTGATGATGGTGGCAGTGGCGGCGGAGGCGCTGGCGTGGGCGACGCGGCGGGAGTCGTGGATGCAGACGGTGCGTTTCCTGGTGATCATCGCCGCGCTCGGCGCGGTGCCGGCGGCAGCGCTCGGCTGGGCGAATGCGGCTTATAGCAGCTACAGCAAGGCAACCTTTGCACTGCTCTGGTGGCACCGCTGGCTCGGGACCGGCGCGGCGGTGTGGGCGGTGCTCTGCGCGGCGCTGATTCTGACGAATGAATGCCGGGAGGGCTCGCGGCAGCGGCAGCGCCTACGCGGGGCGCTGCTGATCGGCGCGCTGCTGATCAGCGCCGCAGGTTTCCTCGGGAGCGCTTTGATTTACGGCCTGAATCACTATTCCTGGGATTGATGAGTCTTTCCGATCACCAAACCGGCGACCCGCTGACGGCCGCTGCCGCCCGCGTGGAATTCGTACCTTCGAATTTTTTCCAGCGACTCGATCTCGCGGATTTGTTTCCCCGCGCGGCGCCGCTCGAGGTGGATATTGGCTGTGGCGAAGGCGCGTTTCTTTTCGCAATGGCGGCGGAGCATCCGGAGCGCAATTTCCTCGGAATCGAACGGCTGGTCGGGCGCGTCTCGACAGTCTGTCGCGTGGCGGCGCACCGCCGTCTTGAAAACATCCGCGTGATGCGCGTGGAGAGCGCGTACGTGCTGACGCACCTGCTGCCGCTGGAGTCGGTCGCGGTCGCGCACGTGCTTTTTCCCGATCCGTGGCCGAAGCGCTACCACCACCCGCGGCGATTGATTCAGGCGGAATTCATGCAGTCGCTGCACGGCGTGCTCGCGCCGGGCGGCGGAGTTGCGCGTCGAAGACGGATGACCTCCCGTATTTCCAATGGATGGAAAAAGTGTTCGCGCAGGCGCCCGGCTTCGAGCGGATCGACTGGCCGGACGATCTGGCGTACCCGGTGACTAATTTCGAGCGGCGCTTTCTCGCGCAAGGGCTGCCGATTTATCGCGCGCGGCTGCGGAAGATCTGATCGCTGCGAAACGCGCGCACTTCGAATGCGCCGTCTTCGATCGAGATGGACACCGCGCCCGGCGGCTCCTGGCGGAAAAGAGCGATGCCGCGCGCGGTCGACGCTTTGTCTCCCAGTCTGCGATCATCGCGGCGTGAGGTCGGTATAGCTCGGCGCCGCGCAGACGATGGCCTGGGCTTGGACGCCGTGCGAGGAAATCGAGGGTGCCCGAGAAATCCTTGTCGTGCTCGCCTTTCACGAGCAAATCGGCGCGCAGGTCGGGCTCGTTTTCCAGCAGCCACTGCTCGGTCGCGAAGCCGCTGTCCGACATGAAAAGCGCGCGGACGCCCGCGCATTCGAGGAGCAGCGACGAGCGCCTTGTCGTCGGCTTTGGCACGCTGGATTCCCGGCGGTGGAAAGAGCACGCGGACGCTCGCGCGCGGGCCGAGGGAGAACGCGTCTCCCGCGCTGACTCGACCTGTTTGCGCAACCCGCTGCGTTTGATCGCCGCGTCAATCGCGCGATGACTCTGCGAGCGATCCAGCAGTGGCGAGTCGAGGATTTGCCGCGGGCGGAAATCGTCCAGCACCGTCGGCGCGGCCTCCGATGTGCTGCGCATCGCCGTGCGTGAGGACGAAGGCATCGAGACGATTCACTCCGCGCGAGCGGAGGTAAGGCAGGACGATTTGGCCATAGCGGTAATGCGCGCCGCAATCGACGAGCCAATCGCGACTCCGCTCGAACGCAAGTGCGCCGCGCCGCCGTTCGCGAGATCGAGCACGGTGATCTCCGCCGTCGGCGCAGGCGAGAGACGCGGCGTCTCCACATAAACGTGACCGCCGGGGACGGCAGAAAAGAACGCGATGACCCCGAGAAGGAACTTGGCTGCAGAGCCAATTCGCGTTGTTGAAGGTCACGGCAAGCGCGCTGGAAATCGGCGCGGAAAGCAGCGTCGGCGACGCCCAGCGCAAGCACGGCGAAAGCGGCGGAACGGCGAGGAAATTCGCGAAAACCGTGGAGGCCGAGAAGAGATGAAAGTAGCCGGCGGTGAAGATGAGGGAGCCGATCCATGCCGAGACCGAAACGCCGAGCGCCGCCGCAAAGCCGCTCCAGAGCGACGTTCCCAGCCGCCGGGGCCATCCCCACAAAGGCCGCGGAATAAACGGATCCGGCGCGCCGAGCGGCTCGAGCCGCCGCTGGATTCTCGCGGAAAGCAAGACAATGACGCTCACGAGGACGAACGAAAACTGGAACCCTGGTGAGAAGATTTGCTCCGTATCCCAAGCCAGGATGAGGAACGCAGATGCGGCGAGGCTGTTGAAAACGAGCACCCGCCGGTCGTGAAGAAACGACAACAGGAGCAGCGTCCCCATCAGCGTTGCGCGCACGCAACTCGGATTCAATCCAGTCACGAGCGCGTAGGCGAAAAGCAGCGGCACGATGACGAAAATCGCCGCGGCCCGCGGCACGCGCAGCGACTTCAAAAGAAACCATGCGATTGCGCCGAGCATGGCGACGTTCAACCCACTCACCGCGAAAAGGTGCATTGTCCCGGTTCGTTGAAACATCGTGCGCATCTCGTCCGGCGTGTCGCCTTTCAAGCCAAGCACCATGCTCGCGATGAGCGCCGAGAGTTGCGGTTCGTCCTCGAGATCGCGGCTGAGTTGCTCGTTGATCCAGCGCCGCGCCTTAATTGCGGCAGCCTGCGCGGGATTGCCTCGATCGTGTCCCAGAATTCGGCAGTCCGTCGCATACCGCGCGCGAATTTCGGAGTAGAGACCCAGGCGCTTGAGGTAAGACGGGCTGTCGAACTGCCCGGGATTGCGGACTGGCGTCGTATTTTGTGCGGTTCCGGTCAGCTCGACGCGGTCGCCGTAAACGGGCATTGCGCCCGACCACGAGACATTCACCTGCGCATCGGTCGCGATTTGCTTCCCGTCGAACTCGATGCTCTCTAGTTTTAAACGAAAACGGGCGCTGATCGTCCGCGACCAAACTTGTGGCGGCTCGGGTTCGCTCCAGACGACTCCAATCGCCCGCGCTACGCGGTTTCCCTCAGCCAACTTTTGCGCGATCTCCTTCGCCGGACTGTGGTGGTGCCGACAGGTGTGTAGGGCAAAGAACGCGACGCCAACGAAGACCCAGCAAACAATCGTTTTCCGGAAGGCTGCCACGCACAGCAGAGAGAGCCCGAGCGCGATGTAAATCGGGACCAGCGGGACGTCCCATCTGTCTGCCGCAATGACTCCAGCGATCGCCGCGAGAGCGACTCCAATGAAAGGCTGCCGGGGATGCGGGGACAGCCACTTCATGTTCGCGGAAACTCAGCGGCTCCTTAAACCGTCCTCCTACTGCCCTCCGTCGCGTTGAAGATACTCTGGATAGCGACTTTGCAATGTATTTAACAAGCGCTTCGCTTCCGCGTCCTTGCCGGCCTTTTTGTAAGCCTCTACGGCTTTCTCCAGTGCTTGGGGCGTCAACGTCTCGTCATCGATCACTACGCCCACACTTTCATAAATGCGCGCTGCCTCATCGAAGTTCCCACGAGCATTTTGAATATCTCCCGCTACGATGCGGGCCTTGGCGTTGAGTTCACCGTCGGGCTGCAGGGAAAGCGCGGCATCCGCGGACTTCTGCGCTGCATCCAGCTTCTTCAAGCCGATCTGCGAGCGCGCCAATGCCATCATACCTACGGCTCGCGGACTCGGTTCCTTGGTTGTTTCCAAATACTTCTCCAGTGCCGCCGCAGCTTTTTCGAATTCGCCGAGGTTGAGCTCACTTCGGCCGTAGTTCAGGAAGTCATCGGGCTTCGCGTCATCCCGGTCAGTAATTACCGCGAGATACTTTGCGGCGTTGCTGTAAAGGCTGGGCTTGGCGTCCGCCTTTTTTGCGGCCATCGCCAACTCGAAGTATCCGTGTCCCAACCAATGTAAGACCTCGTAGGGAACTTGGCCCTTGGGAGCACCAAGCTTGTAGGCATCGATCTCCCGGGCCAGAGCTTCCTTGTCCTCAAGATAAAAAAACGAAAGCATGATCCGCAGGCTCGCGCGCTCAAAGTATTCGTCCTTGTTCAGCTTCCGCGCCTTGTCGAGAGGCGCAGGCGCGGACTTGTAATCCTTCGTTTCAAATGCCACCCAGCCAACCCAGTAATTCGCATCGGCGGCCTCCGCCGTTTCCGGGTAGTCCTTGAGCAGTTGCTTGAAGCTTTCAGCCATACCTTGATTGTCTCCCTGTTGGCCGAGGATGTGCGCTTTTTGGTAGAGGGAAAGTTCGCGCTCCTTGGTCTTCGGATACTTCTGCGCGACCAAATCAAAGTCCTTGAGTGCGCCGCTTTTGTCATTCAAACGCAACCGCGCCAAACCCCGCCGACACAGCGCCGCCGGAATGTTCTTCACCGTGGGATAGCCGTCGATAAGGCCAGTAAACGCTTTCTCCGCGCGCACGAAGTCCTTGGTCTCCATGTAGCACAACCCAGCCTTGTAGAGCGCCTCGCTCTTGAGCATCGGCGTCAGAGTCTTTGAGTCCGCCACCAAGGCGTAGATAGGAGCTGCGCCGATGTAATCCTGCTTCTTGAAAAGGATCTCGGCTTCCATCAACTGAACCTGATCGCGCTTTTGCGGCTCCGTATTGGCGGCCAGAAATTGCTCGATCTGACTCACGATATTCGGGTCATTCGAAGAATACAAACACACCAGGCGTTCGTAAGCCGCATCCTTGGCAAAGACCGTGTTGGGATAGTCGTGGATGACTTGGTCGAACTGCGCCACGGCTTCCTCCGTCTTACCGAGTTGGCGATAGGAACTTGCCACCAGCAGGAGCAACTGCGGACGCGATTCCGCGGCAGCCTCTTTGCCCGACTGCTTAAACTCTTCGATGACCTGCTGATACTTCTTCTCGTTGAAAAGAATCTGCGTCAGCCCGAATTGAGCGATGGCTTTCCAACGTCCCACCTCCGGCATCTGCAAGGCCTTCTTTAGGTCCTCAGCGGCCTTGGCCGTCTGATCGAGCTCCAGCTCCCACAAGCCCGAGTAGACCGTCGCTTGAGCCTTAAGTTCGTCATTTGTGGTCTGTTTGGCGAGGGCTTGGATTTGCTTGAGCGCTTCGGCCTGACGACTGGGCTCTTCCTTCAACAAGAGCGCAAGCGAAAGGCGGCTGGCATCGAAGAACGGGTTGTCATTCGGAGCCCCGACGAGTTCATCGTAAGCGATCCGAGCTTCCCTCTTCTGCCCCATTCCTTCGAGGCAGCGGCCGGTGAAGAACTTGGCGGAGTTGATCAGCTTCGGATCGCGCAAGCGAACCGAGGCGCGTCGGTAAAGCGGAATGGCTGCGCTGTAGTTCTTGTCCTGGTAGTAAAGCTCCGCGAGACGAAAGGCGGCCGGGCCGATCAAGTCGCCATTGGCATATTGGTTGAGCAGCGTCTCGTAGCTGTTTTTCGCGGCATTGGTCGCGCCGGTTGCTCGATAGGATTCCGCAAGGCGATAGAGGACACTCGGACGCTCCGGCGCGTTGGGATACAAGCCCAGATACCGCTCATACTCCGGCGCCGCTTGGTCATAGGCTTTCCGCGAATAGAAGCCATCGGCGATGCTGAGTTGGACTTTGTCTGGGGTCATCGTCCCCTGCGGCGTGATGCGTATCTCCCCGGTCGGATCGGTGAGTTCCACCTGCGCGACCGGTGTCGCCTTCGGTGGCGGAGTCGGCTTTCCTCCATTTGGCCGAGGCACACGCGTAGCCTTGGGAATGGGCGTGGCCACTGGCACGGCGGGTGCGCCTGGCGGCGGTGGATCTGCCGGGACGGCTGGCGGCTCCGGCACCGGCACTGTCTCGGCTTTCGGCACCGGAATTGCCTTCATCACCGGCGTATCGTCGTCGATCCGGAAAGGCTTCAGGGGGACGTTCTGCGCCCAAATATTCGCCGGGCACAGACCACATGCGGCGATGCCCAAAGCCGCCCAACTCAGCCGCTTCATTCCACTTTTGCCGTGGCGAAGGCGACGTTCCAGATGTTCGCCTCGCGGCAGACATCGAGCACGGCCACGATGTCTTCGTATCTCGCTTTCGATCCCCGCGCAGGATGATCGCGTAGTCGGGATACAAGCCGGAGAGCTGCTTGAGACGCGCGCGCAGGTCTTCAAGGGAGGTCGCTTTGCGATTCCAGATCACCGTGCCGTCGGACTTCACGTTCAGCACCGTCTGATTGATCACCGGGTGTCGATTCCTTCGCGCTCTCGGCGGCGGGCACCTTCACGTCGAGTTCCATTTCCTTGCGCGCGAAGCTCCAGGTCACGATGAAGAAGCACAGCAGCACGAGGAGGATATCGACCATCGGCGCGATCTGAAAGCCGATGATGTGCGGCGCTTGCGGGTGCGAAATTTCATGCAGCGGACAGCTTAAAACTCCTCTTCCGCAGTCGACGCGCGAGGGCTCGCGCTTCTTGTGATAGTTCAGCGCGATCAAGCCCATGACGTGCGCGGAGGCGATCTCGAGGTCGGAGATGAGGCTCTGCACGCGGTTGCGAAAGAGGGAGTAAAAGAACATCGCGATGATGCCGAGGATCAGCCCAGTGGCCGTCGCGACGAGCGCTTCGGAGACGCCGCTGGCGAGCAGCACGTCGCGGGATGCTGGCGTGGCCGCTTGGCCGCTGCCGAGCATGGCGAAGGATTTGATGATCCCGATGACGGTGCCGAGCAGTCCGATCATCGGCGCGAGCATGCCGATGTCCGCGAGATAAACCGTCCGATGCTGGAGCGACGCGGCCTGGCTCTGCCCCTCGGTTTCCGCGATTTCCTTGACAGTATCGAAGCTCGCGGTCGGGTTCTTCGTCGCAAAATCGAGCGTGCGCTGGACGACGCGCGCGACGGCCTCGCTGTGCCGGCTGGAGATGGCGAGCAGGCCGAGGTAGTCGCGCTTTTTCAGCAGGACATCCGCCGTGTTCATGTAGTGCGGCGTGAGGATCGCGCTGCGGCGCAGCGTGAAAAGATAGACGAGCACGAGCATCACGGTGACGACCGAGAGGAACGCCAGCGGGATCATCGCCCACCCGCCGGATTGGATCAGCGTCCAGAGTTTCACGGGATCCAGCGCGCTCTCAGAGGCCGTGACTCCCGGCGATTTGATCACCGTGGAGTCATCCCCGAGCGGCAGTTCACGAGCGGGTTTCTGGCCGGGCTGCGCGATCGCGGTGACCGCGTTTTCCTTCCGGCTCGGCGCGACTTTCGCCGTCTCATCCCCGGTGCGGGTGATGACGGCATCCTGCCCGAAAAGCGTGGCGGCACCGAGCATCAAGGCGAGAAAAAGGGCGGCAGATTTCATGAAATTCGGGGCGGCATAGTACCCGGGAGCTTGGCGGATGCAACCTTTCGGGGGCAATGATTCCCGTACTCGCTCCTGCTCGTAATCGCCGCGAACTGCGCCAAATTGCGGAACGCCCTTTTCGTATGATCGCCCGAGAGAAACCCGATTTCCGCGCGCAGCTCCGCGACGTCCCCCACAAGCCGGGCGTGTATCTGATGCGCGACCGCTTCAACCGCGTGATCTACGTCGGCAAGGCGCGCAACTTACGCAAACGGGTCGGCAACTACTTCATGCCGTCGCGCAAAATGACGGCCGATCTGAAGACGCGGGCGCTGCTCGACAGCATCTGGTCGTTTGAGACGCACACCGTGAACAGCGAGCCCGAGGCGCTGCTGCTCGAGGGCCGCCTGATCAAGGAATTCCGCCCGCGCTACAACATCAGTTTCCGCGACGACAAACGCTTTCTCCTCGTGAAAGTGGACCCGCGCGACGAGTGGCCGCGCTTCCGGCTCACGCGGATGAAGAACGACGAGGGCGCGCGTTACTTCGGCCCGTTCGCGCATGCCGGCGCGCTGCGGCTGACACTCGCGTTCATGCGGAAAAAATTCGGCGTCCTGACCTTTGGCCGCGGTAACCCAACCGAGCGCGAGCTAAAATCCTCGACCTATCAGGTGCCGATGAAGCTCGGCGAACTCGGGCCCGAGCAGTATCGCGAGCGGGTTGAAAACGCCTGCGATTTTCTCTCGGGCCAATCGAAGGAAATGCTGGCTCAGCTCGAGGAAGAAATGAAGGCGATGGCTGCGGTCTACGACTTTGAGAAGGCCGCGGAATTGCGCAACATCCTCGACGATTTGCGCAAAACAACGAAGCCGATGCATCGCTACACGCGAGCTTTGGCCATCGCGTCGGCTCGAATATCGACCCGCTTGCCGACCTTGCCGCGCTCGGCGAAGAGCTCCTCCTCGGCGGACCGCCGCGGCGAATGGAATGCTTCGACATTTCAAACATCAGCACGACTCACATCGTCGCGAGCATGGTCTGTTTCATCGATGGCCGGGCGGCGAATCATTTATACAGGCGGTTTCGCATCCGGACGGTGGCCGGTCAGGACGACTTCGCGAGCATGGCGGAAGTGGTCCGGCGCCGCTACAGCCGTGTGCTCCGCGAGGCCAAGGCGGAGGTGGAAAAGACGCACCGAGCCGGAAGACGGAGAACTGTTGATTGACCGCTCCGCGGAGTTCTCGCAGGAAGAGCCCGTCGAGGCGCTCTCGCGCCCCTTGTCGGAGGTGGGATCTTTGCCAAATCTGATCATTGTCGACGGCGGAAAAGGTCAGCTCGGCGCCGCGTGCCGCGAATTGCAAAGGCTGCGGTTGCACGCAGTGCCGATCATCGGGCTGGCGAAAGAGTTCGAGGAAATTTACCGACCCGGAAATTCCGTTCCGCTGCGCCTGCCCGAGCAAAGCGGCGCGCTGCGACTGCTCCAGCGCATCCGCGACGAAGCGCATCGTTTCGCCAACACGTATCACCAACTCCTGATGAAACGGCGGATCGGCGAGAGCCTGCTCGACGACTGCCCCGGGGTCTCCCAGCACCGCAAGCAACTGCTCCTCCAGCAGTTCGGCAGCGTCGCGCGCCTCAAGCGCGCCAGCGCCGTACAAATCGCCGAGACCGAAGGAATCGGCGTCAAACTGGCCGAGCAAATCGTCCAGTTTCTCACCGAGCGCGGGTGAGAGAGGGGCGCAGGGAATGGAGGCGGCGTCTGCGAGCGAAGATGTGATTCGTGCTCCCGGCGTCTGCATCCTTCCGTCTGGTGAGCCGGAGCGTAAAACGCCGCCTTGCCGACCCGGCGCTTTCTGCCTAAGCTTCGCGCCCTTTTTCCAAACCATGAGCACGCCCAAAACTACTGAACCGAAGGCAGCCAGCAGCGCCGCGCCCGAGCGCGGCGAGACGATGAGCGGCGCGGAGATCCTCGTCGAGTGCCTGATTCGCGAGGGCGTCGATACGATTTTCGCCTATCCCGGCGGCGCTTCGATGCACATGCACCAGGCGCTGACGCAGCGCGAGGACAAGATCCGCACGCTATCTGCCGCGCCACGAGCAGGGCGGCGTTTTCGCGGCGGAAGGTTATGCGCGCGCGACCGGCAAGGCGGGCGTGTGCATGGCGACCAGCGGCCCGGGCGCGACGAATCTGGTGACCGGCATCGCCGACGCCTATCTCGACTCGACGCCGCTCGTGGCGATCACCGGCCAGGTGCCGCAGGCGCATGATCGGCAAGGGCGCCTTTCAGGAGACCGACGTGTTCTGCGTGACGGCGCAGATCGTGAAGCACAACTATCTGGTGACGGATGTGAACGACATCCCGCGCATCGTGAAGGAGGCCTTTCACATCGCGCAGACCGGCCGGCCGGGCCCGGTGCTGATCGACATCCCGAAGAACATCCAGATCGCGACGACGCAGCCGATTTTCCCGACGCGAGGTGAAGCTGCGCGGCTACGACCCGATGCAGCAGGCGGACGACGTGGCGCTGAATGAAGTGATCGGCCTGATCGAGCAGGCGAAGAAGCCCGATGATCTACTGCGGCGGCGGCATCATCTCCGGCGAGGCCTCGGCGGAGTTGCTGGAGTTCGTCGAGCGCACCGGCATCCCGGTGGCGACGACGCTGATGGGCATCGGCTGCTTCCCCGAGACGCATCCGCTTTCGCTGAAATGGCTCGGCATGCACGGCACCGTTTACGCGAACAACGCGGTGAACGAAGCCGACCTGCTGCTCGCCATCGGCGTGCGTTTCGACGACCGCGTGACCGGCAAGATCAGCGAGTTCGCCAAGCACGGCACGATCGTCCACATCGACATCGACAACTCGGAGATCAACAAGAACAAGGTCGTGAAGCTGCCGATCCTGAGCGACGTGAAGTACGCGCTCGGCCGGCTGAACGCACTGCTCGAGCGCGCGGGCAAGACGCGCGTGAAGCCGGACTTCACCGCGCTTCCCCGACTGGTACGCGAAGATCGCCGACGTGGAAGGCGAATTTCCCGTTCACCTTCAAGGACACCGAGGACGTCATCCAGCCGCAGTACGCCATCCAGCTGCTCTACGAGCTGACCAAGGGCGACGCGATCATCACGACCGGCGTGGGCCAGCACCAGATGTGGGCGGCGCAGTTCTACGATTTCGACGAAGCCGCGCACGCTTCTCACCTCGCGCCGGTCTCGGCTCGATGGGCTTCGGCTATCCCGCCGCGCTCGGCGCGAAGGTGGCGTTTCCCGACAAGCAGGTGATCGACATCGATGGCGACGGCTCGTTCCTCATGAACGTGCAGGAACTGGCGCTGGCGCACATCGAGGGCATCGCCGCCAAGGCGATGATCCTGAACAACCAGTGGCTCGGCATGGTGGTGCAGTGGGAGGATCGCTTCTACAAATCGCAACCGCGGCCACACCTTCCTCGGCAACCCGAAGAAGACTTACGACGGCAGCCTCGAAGATCCGACCGGCATCTACCCGGACTACGTGAAGATGTGCGAAGGCTTCGGCGTGACGTGCGAGCGCGTGATGCACAAGAAGGACCTCGCCGCCGCCATGCAGCGCATGCTCGACGCCGAAGGAACCCTACGTCCTCGACGTGATGGTGCCCTACACCGAGCACGTGCTGCCGATGATCCCGGCCGGCGCGACCTACAAGGACGTCATCTACGAAGGCCGCACAGACGCTGAAAGCCGGCGACGGGCTGTAAAAAGCGCGCCCGCCGCTCTCAGCGCAACGCAGCAGATCGCGCGGCAAGCTACTTCGCGCGCAGCATTTCCAACAACTGCCCGTATTGCGCGGGCGTGATCTTCAGCACGTCGCTCGATTCCTCGAGAGTTGGCTTCCACGCTTGGTCCCCGAGCGACTTGGAAAATTTCACCTCGGCGATGCGGACGGCGATTTGCCAGTCGCCGCGTCGTAGCACGACTCGGGTCGGCAGGTGATTGGAGTCTACCCAGACGCGCGCCACCCAACCGGCGCCAACGGACTTCGCCAGCTCCGGCATCAGCTGCAGATCGAGCACGCGGCACAGCACGCCATCCAGCGATTCCTCGCCCGCGTCGCGGACTTGAAAGAGCGCGGGCAGGAAGACCAGCTGCTTCTCCGGCACCGGCAGCCGGAACGGTTCGAGCTGAAATTTCGGGTCCGGCTTCGGGAGCCTTTTCGCCGCACGCGCCGCATCAAAAATCGATTCGAGCTTCGAGCCAGGAAAAACCCAGACGCTCTGTCCATCGCGACAGACCGTGATCTCCTCGCCGAGCCAGCGGACCGTGCAGCCGCAGCTTGTCTGGATACTCCACCGCGAGATCGGCGCGAGTCCCAGCGAGTTCTGGAGCCATCCCGGTCCACTGCTCGAGCCGCAATTTCATGGTGAGCGCGCGATTCGGATTCTTGGTCTGCTTCGCGAGAATATTCACAAACGGCATCAGCACTTTCGCGAGCACATCGTATTTATTTTCCAGCGCGTACGAAGCGGCAGGGCTGGCTAGCACAGCGATGGCGACGATGGAGAGGGCGGCGGATTTGGGTTTCACAGGCTTTGCCTTTGAAGGTGGCGGCACTTTCCATTACAGGAATCCCGCTCATGGCGCTCTCGCTTTTCCCGGCCACGATTCTTGCCTCCGGTGGAGGTCTGCTCTTCACCCTCGAGAAATCGACGATGCCCGCGCGGATCATCCTGCTCGCGCTCTTCCTCGCGTCGGTTTTCAGCTGGGCGGTCATGGTCACGAAATTCACGCTGCTGCGCCGGGCCAAGGAGCGTCGCCGCGAATTTCTCGATCTCTTCCGCGCCGACCGTCAGCCGCTGCGCATCTACACCGATCGTCTGCGCTTCGAGGGTGCGCCGGTTTTTTCGGTTTATAAAGCGGGCTGCAAGGAGCTGACGTTTCAGCTTCTCGGCTCGGCGGAAGTCGATGAGACCTTCCGCGCGCGCCTCGATTCCGCGCCGAAAATTTCGCCCGCGCAAATGCGCGTGGTGAGTACGCGCGATGGAGCGCGCGGTCGGCGAAACGGCGCTGAGGCTCGAATCGCAGATGATCATCCTCGCGACGGCGGTGAGCGGCGCTCCCTTTCTCGGTCTGCTCGGCACGGTGTGGGGCGTGATGGAAACCTTCGGCGGACGTCGCCGCCGCGGGCTCCGCCAATCTCGCGGCGATGGCCCCCGGCGTCAGCGCGGCGCTCATCACCACCGTCACCGGTCTGCTCGTCGCGATCCCCGCGATGTTCGGCTACAACTACCTCGTCACGACGATCCGCGCGATGATCGTCGAGCTCGATAATTTCGCCGCCGAGCTCGGGAGCGAGTTCGAGCACAAGTTCGTCGATCACGGAGACCGCCGCCGACTGTGAAGACGATCAAGTTTCACCGCTGGGACGCCGAAGCGCAGTTCCAACTTTGAGCGATGCGCCGTTTCTCCGACCGCCACGGCTTGCAGACGCTGAGCGAGCTGAACGTCACGCCACTGCTCGATCTCGCGTTCGTGCTCCTGATCATCTTCATGATCACCACGCCGCTGATGGAAAATAGCGTGGAACTCGTGGTGCCGACGAGCGAGGCGGCGGCGAAAGCGGTGGACCCGGCATCGGTGCAAAATGTTTCCATCGACCGGGAGGAACTCGTGAAATTCAACGACGAGCCGACAACGTTGGAGCAGCTCACTGCCGACCTCACCGCGCTCAAGGACCAGCGTGGAGAAGTGGCCGTGGTCATTCGCGCGCACAAGGAGTTGCCGGTCCAGAAACTGATCGACCTCATGGATTCCGTGCAGCGCGCGAAGATCACGAAGATCGCGGTCGTGACCAACCCGGAGGGCTGAGCGATGGAGCGCGATCTCGTCGAGGAGTCGGCGCAAGCCGCGGACGCGCGCGATTTTCGGCGAAACGTGCTCGTCGTGATCACGGCGCACCTCGTCGGGGTCGCCGTGATTTTTTGGGTCGCAAGCTGGAAGCCCAAACCGGCCGACGCAGCAGCTTGTCTGGATGAACGCCGGGGCGCTCGGCGGGGCCAGCACGGAGTCGGAAGAAACCGCTGCGCCGCCTGCGGAGCCGGAGCCCGAGCCGGCTCCCGAGCCCTTGCCGGAGCCGATTCCCGAGCCACCGACCGCACCGCTACATCCTCCGCCGGAGCTGCCCCCGCCGAGTGAAATCGTCGTGTCCAAAGCCACGCCGGAGCCCACACCGAAGCCGGCTACGCCAAATCCCACGACGCCCAAACCGGCCACCCCGAAGCCCGCGACGCCCAAGCCGATGACCCCGAAGCCGACGCCAAAGTCCACCCCAAAGCCGTCGCCGAAAAGGACGGTGAAACCAAAGCCGTCCGCAGCGAGTTCACCGAAAGCAAAACCATCGCCGACCGCGAAATCTGCGTCCGCTGACGACGCCGCGGATGCAAAGAAGAGCACGGCGAAAACCGCTGCCGCAGATTCGAAAAAAAGCGCAGGCGGATCGAACGCCGGCGAAGCCACGGGCGCCGGGAAAGGCACGGGAAAATCGGGGACCGGAACCGGAAGCACCGGCACCTCGGACTTCGGCTGGTATTTTGAGATGCTGCACGACCGACTGCACAATCGCTGGGATCAACCGACTTCGATCATCCGCTCATCCGTTGAATTCGTGACGACCTTGAAACTGAGCATCGGCAAGGATGGGACGATCCTTGACCGCGAAATCGCCCACAGTTCCGGCAACAAGCTACTCGACGACTCCGTGCTCGCCGCCGCCGAAAAAGTTTCCGCCGTCGATCCCCTGCCCCGTGGACTCGGCGGCGACACGCTGGAGATCAACATCAACTTCAAACTCGACCAGCAGTGACTGGGGTTCGTGTCTCACGAATGCACGAAGACTCTTCGGGGTGCTAACTCGTCCGGTCAGTCGCGCCCCATGCGCTCGGCGGCGAGCAGGATGCCCGCGGCTTTATCGAGCGTTTCCTGCCACTCTTTCTCGGGAATCGAATCAGCGACGATGCCCGCACCGACGTGGAAATGCGCGCAGCCGTCTTCCACGATCGCGGTGCGGATCGCGATGTTGAACTGGCTCTCGCCGTTGAACCCGAACCAGCCGATCGCACCCGTGTAAAGCCCGCGGGGCTCGGGCTCCAGTTCGGCAATGATTTCCTGCGCGCGTTTTTTCGGCGCGCCGGTGATCGAGCCTCCGGGAAAGCACGCGCGCAGTGCGCCGACATGATCGACTTCCGGTCGCAGCGTTCCTTCAACCGTCGAGACGAGATGGAAAACTTGCTCGAAGCGCGCGAGCCCGAGCAGTTCCTTTACGCGCACGCTGCCGAATTCGCAAATTGCGCCGAGGTCGTTGCGCTCGAGGTCGGTGATCATCACGAGTTCCGCAATTTCCTTTCCCGAAGTGATCAGATCGTAGGCGGATTTCTCGTCGGCATTCGCTTCGGAGCGTCGCGGACGCGTGCCTTTGATCGGTCGCGTGCGAATGGTGCGGCCGGACATTTTGAGAAACGACTCCGGCGATGCCGAGAGCACCGTGCGCCCCTCGAATTGCAGCATCGCGGCAAACGGCGCAGGTGAGTAGTGCCGGAGCGCCTCGTAAAATGCGAAGGCGTCGCCGCGCCAATTCGCGTGAAATCGATGCGCCAAATTCACCTGATAAATGTCGCCCGCCGCAATGTAGTCCTGCGCTCGCGAAACCAGTCCGCAAAAGCGTTCGCGAGTCATCGCAGTGGAAAAGGCCGGGCCTTTCGCACCTTCGGGGACGGTGTCTTCCCCGAGCTGCAGTGAGCCCACTTTTCCGGCCAAATCGCCGACTTCATGCCAACTCTCATCCGCGTGCCGATAGATCAACGCGTCGTCGTAAAACCCAAAGCAAAACGTCCCGTCGTAATCGACCGTGCCCGCCGCGAAGCCATGCGGCAGCCCGTCATCGCACGGCGCGTCCATCTGCCGCGCGCGCACTTCCGCGCTCAACGCCGCCCAGTCGCGCCCGCGCAAAAGATGCGTTGGCTCCACCGCGACGATCGAGAGCGCGGAGGAGTCGCCGCCTTCCAGCGCGCTGTCAAAAAACACCATCCCCGGACGATGCCGGCAGCGCGCCGCCACCTCGACCGGACTGAGGTCGATGTGGACAGGACGCGGAGCACGGGCAAGCTGCGACATGGTGCCGGCTGTCCGCGAGGAGGGCGCGCTTTTCAAACGATTTCTTTGCGTTATCATCCGCAGTTCCGCACTTCCCATGAAAAGATTTTTCCTTTCGCTCTCGCTTGGCCTGCTTGCCACACAGCCGTTGTTCGCTCAGGAAGCCATCCCGGGAAATCCGACCACGCCCGCCGCCAGCGGTCGGCTCGAGTTGATGCCTTCGCCGACGCCGCAACTCACGCCGGAGCCACTGCCCTTGATTCCCGAGGCTCCAGAGCCGACTCGCAAGCCCAAAGGCAGTGCCATCACCGAGCCCGCGAAAGAAAAAAAATCGAAGACCGAAATCGCCGCCGATGAGATGCAGGAGCGGATTCGCTTCCGACAGGCGAAAACGAAAGTGACCCAGGATCCGGTGATGCAGGAAGAGTGGAACCGCGCGCACCGCACCCGCACCGACTTTGAGCGGCGCGAAGCACTGAAGGCCTACTACACCAAACTTTACAGCCGGATGCTGAAGCTCGACCCCTCGATCAAAGCTCGCGTCGCCGTCGAGCAGGAGCGCTCACTGCACAAGCTGGTGCAGACCCGCGTCGCCGGGACTGAGGCGCCGGAGATCGACGATCGCGAAGAGTTCCGCTGAGATTCCGTTTGCCAGCGCGCCTTGGTGCGCTACCGTCGCCGCCCTCTCCTAAAACGGCGCTATCGTCTAGGGGCCTAGGACACTGCCCTCTCAAGGCGGGGACACGGGTTCGAATCCCGTTAGCGCTACTTGGATTCAATCAGGGTTCGCGGTCGATGGGAGTTGAGAGCCGGATGATTTCTCGCGGGTTTAAACCGACGCGCAGGGAGAACAGACGGGGATCTCTGTCAAAGGTTTTCAATTCTGGGAAAACCCCTTCACGACGGGCGTTGTGAGCAAGCCCTCAGAGCACCCGAGACAATGCGCTCCTCTGTCGGAAGCCGTTGCATCCCTGCCCAAGATTCTCTTCAGAGCAACAAGAGCCCGCAGTGTCCCCTCAGCCCGCCGGTGATGATCTCGGGACAAGCTTCATGCCGTTGACGAAACGGCGCGTCCTTGGACGGGGGCGCCGAGGCGCGCTGGCGGCTTATGGCACCGGCGCGAGGACGGCGCGGAAGCCATGGGAATCAGCACGTTGGATCTGTGGTAACACGCTCCGGGAGGAGGACCGGAGAGCTCTCATGCCGGCAGAGGCGAATGCGCCGCCGCGAGACACATTCCTGCCTTCATCCCACAGGTCCGAACATCGCTCCCCGGCATTGCCGCCGAGATCGAAAAGGCTTGAGCCATTCGGCGGAAAGCTTCCCACCGGTGCGGTGTGCGTGAAGCCATCCCGGTAGCCGGTTAGGATCGGCTGCCGGTTCCCCTGATCGGTGGCGCTGCTCTCTTCGCCATTGTAGTTCCCGGCCCCGGGAGGGGGCGGCCAGGCAAAGCCCCAAGGGTAGAGACCCTCGATTTTCCCATCTTTTTCCTTGGATGATGGGCTGAATCTTCGCGATCTCCGGTCCCGACGGCGCAGCTCCATTCGTGATCTGTGGGCAGGCGGTAGGCTTCCCTCGCGCTGATACGTCCTGCCTGCCGGTCGCTCTGGGTCAACCACTCGCAGAAAGCCCCGGCTTCCTCGAACGTCATACCGACCGCGGGATGGCGCTCGTCCAGCCAGCCACTTTTACTCCACTTGATTTTGCGTCTCTTTGGCAGGAGGCCTCGTAGTCCTGCACCCGCGTCTCCCAGATGGAGAAGAGCACGCGCTGTCCATCCGTCGGCCCGCCGGTGATCGGCACGGGGATGAACTTCATGCCGAGGGAATTGACGAAAGGCGCGTCCTTGGTGGCGGCAGCGCTTGCTCCCGTACCGCGAGGGGTGGGCGCCGCATCCAGCGGCAGATATTCGATGTCCCGGAAATAGCCGTTGGCCTGCGAGTAGACCGTCACTTTGCCCGCAGTGGTGATGGTTTGATCCTGAACGGACCCCAGCTCCTGCCCGTCCGCAAAGGCCGTCAGCCGGTCTCCAACGGCACGGAGCTCGACCCTCAACCACTCATCGGGTCCATAGCTTCGCGCCAGCTTCCAAACGCCCAACTCGGTGTTGGATGACGGTTTTTCCTTCGAGAACACGTTCACCTTCTCAAAGACATTCAGGGCCACCCTGCCCTCCCGAGGATGAACGGCGAGAAAGTAGCGATCTTCCCCGTTCGCACGAAGACCGATCTGAGGGCCGGAAGCATCGGGATTCATCCGCACGCTGGCCCGCACGGCGCCGTCCGTTCCATTGAAACGAGAGGAATGTCCGTCGCCGTCGAGGCGGAGGACACCATCTGCCAGTTGAGCCGTGGGGCGGCGGGGAATCTCGCCAGGGGTTGAAAAAAGCCGGACCGCTTGGGCGCTTTTGGGCGGGAGGACTTCGAGGGAATTGACGAGCGGCGCGCCCGTCTTCGCGGGGGCGGGCGTCTTAGGCACGGTAGCGGTGCCGTTGCCCGACAGGTCGAGGAACTCGAAGGAAGTCACCAAGGCCGGTTCGCCGCCGTTTGCGCCGACCCCGAAGCTTCCCTCGGAAAGCGTGGAATCGGTCACGGCGCCGAGGGTTTCGCCATCCAGCTTTACGGTGAGGGTCTGGCCCACGGCGCGCAGCTCCATTTCGTACTCCTGCCCAGCCTCGAATTTCTTACTCACGAGAAACTCGCGCAGCACGCTGAAGCGCCGCGCGGTCTGATCCCAGCGGCCGAGCACGCCCCGGTCGCCGCCCATATGGAGCTGATAAGCCTCTCCCTGCGAATTCCAGCGGGCCCGGAGTTGCGGGCGCGGCGCGCCGAACTTGCTGCGGATGCGGATGGCGCCATCCTTCGGCGCGTCGGCGGCGGGAAGCCGCGCCCCCCCGGTGAGGGTGACGCGGAGGCCACCCGGGGTGACCGTTGAGCCCCACCGCATCTCCAGCCGGGCAAGATCTTTCAGGAGATCCTGCCATGGCTCGGCTGAACGCGTAGGAACGTCTGGAGTTTGTGCGATGGAGAGATCAAGGAACTCCAACTTAGGCACCAAGCGGGGAGTATTCTCGACGCGGAAGGTGCCGACGTTGAACTCGCCCCGCTGAAACGTGCTGTCCCGAACTTCTCCCAAGGAAACTCCGTTGAAGATGCCCTGAAGAATGTCGCCCCTGACGCGCAGTTCGAGTTGGTAGCTTTCCTGCGGCTGGAGCGGTCGTGGCAGTCTGGAGTCGAGCAGAACCGTGAACTGTGCGTTCTGCCAGCGCGTGAGCTGGATTCGTCCAGCGCTCATGACGGAGAGTTCGTAGTGCCGGCTGGAGCTATGCCGTGCCCGCAGCTTGGGGTGAGCATCGGCCTCGAAGGTAGTCTGGATGCGCAAAGACCCGTCGGTGAAATCCCGCACCTTGGTGGAAAGCTTGCCGCTGCCCAGATTGAAGCGAAGTCCCTTCGGCGTCAGTTCAGCGTCGCCAGACAGATTCCATTGGGACGGATCGCGCAGCACATCCTGCCACGGCTCGGCGGCGGGTGGAGTACTGACCGCCACGCCATCGAGCGGGATGTATTCGATGTCGCGAAAGTAGCCGTTGGCGGTGGCGTAGGCTTGCACGGAACCCGCGTCAATGACCGAGGCGTCCCTCACCGTTCCCATTACCACGCCGTCGGCCGAGACGGTAATTTGATCACCGACCACCCGAAGGGCGACTCTGAGCCATTCGTCGGAACCGAGGTTACGCGAGATCGGCCAGCTCTGAAGGATCGTCCTTTTTTGTCCCGCGGAAGTAGCAGTCAGTTCGAGTTTCTTGCCGGGGCGATTAAAATTGATGGCGTAGGCATACTGCCCAGTCGCCACCGTCCCCGTATTCCGCACGGAAAGCTGCGGGCTTATCGAGTCGGTGTTCAGTCGGAATGCCGCACGGACTTCCAAGTCTCGATAGTAGAGGCGACCGGTCCCGGGAGCCGAAAATCCATCCGTCTTCCCCTCCAAACGCATGGCACCGTCCTCCCATGTGATGCCGGGCTTCTGGGGAATCTTCTCCGGCGAATTCCAAAGGTTAATCACAGCAGGCTCCACGAGTTGGGCGGACGGTGCGGGAATCGTGGCGGGAGCGGGTTTATCCGCGGCGGATTGCGACTCAGCGGCATGATCGCTGGCGTAGAGCTCAGCTTTGGTCAGCGTGGACTTCTTCGTGCTGACGACGAAGAAGACGCCGCCGATGGCCAGCGCTACGGCAAGGACGGCGAGAACGGCAAAAAGCGGCACCTTGGACCTCGCTACCCGATCGACAGGAGGAGCCGAGCGGACGGCGAGCGGTGGATCGCTCGGCAGGATCGCGGCGGCACCGCCACTCACCTCGCGCCACATGGCGAGGCGCGCTTCAGCGCCGGTATCGGTGGGGCCAGCCTCGAGCGAAGCGAGGACGCTCTCGATCTGTTCGATCAATTCCTCGTAGCTCTGGTGCCGCTCGTGCCGCTGTTTTTTGACCATCTTCCCCACGAGCCGGGCGAGCGGGATCGGGCAACTCGGCAGGACTTTGAGCAGCGCCGGGGGCGGTCCGCTCAAATGGAGATTGATGACCGAGAGCGGATCGGTGCCCTCGTAGGGAGTCCGTCCGGTGAGGCACTGGAAAAGCGTGCAGCCGAGGCTGTAGATATCGGCGCGGAAGTCGATGGCCTTGTCGCCGCGCGCCTGCTCGGGGCTAATGTAGTGCGGCGTGCCCATGGTAGCCCCCGCGTGAGTGATGCCCGTGGTGTTGCCTAGGAGCGATTTGGCGAGGCCGAGATCGCCCAGCTTCACCTCCCCGCTCTGGGAAAGGTAGATATTGCTTGGCTTGATATCACGATGGATGAGCTGCGCCCTCTGCCAGCCGCACTGTAGCGCGCGGGCGACATCGAGGCAGACGCGGATACCTTCGTTCATGGCCATTGAGCCTCGTTTAATCCGCCGGCTGAGAGTTTCGCCCTCGACGAGCTCCATGGCGATGAAGTGGCTCCCATCCGCCACGCCCGAGGCATACACCCGAACGAGATTCGGATGGTTGAGACTGCCGGCGAGCCGCGCCTCGCGCTGGAAGCGCCCGACAAAGTCCTCATCCTCCTCAAACTGCGTGGGCAGGATTTTCAACGCGACCAGTCGACCGAGGGAAACCTGCCGGGCGCGATAGACCGCGCCCATGCCCCCCTGACCGAGCTTGTCCACCACCTCGAAGTCGCCAATCGTGCCGATAATGGGCAAACCGGTAGCTGGAAGCATCGTGCCGCCGGGAGTTCGAGCCGCGGCGGGCACGTGGCTGGAGCATTCCTCTGCTCCCGCGCGCAAGGTCGGCTGTTCGTCGAATGGGATGTTCTCGGGCGAGGCAGGTTCGTCGGCCATGATCTCCCGGGTATTTAGCAAGAAAAACCAGGTCTGACTAGGCCGGGAACAATATCGCCTCCCACGTGCGGGATGGGCCACCACCGTTGCCGCTATTCCGTAGCGTCCGATCCCGGAAGGTTTGACGATCAAAGCAAAAATTGTCACGAGCCCGGCTGTTTGCGGTAAAGAAAGTGACTCCCTTTGGATCAATATTCCATCCCTCTCTCTTCCCACACCCATGACCACCAAAGCCCTCGTTACCTTCCTGTTCGCCATCCTGTGGCTGGCCTCCCCCCTCCACTCCCAGAGTCCGCTCGTGTATGAAGGCACGGACGGGCCGGGTAAGGGCAAGCACATCGTCTTTCTCTCGGGCGACCACGAATATCGCTCGGAAGAGACCCTGCCCGAGTTGGCGCGGATCCTGGCCAAACATCAGGGGTTCAAATGCACGGTGCTCTTCACCGTGGACTCAAAGAGCGGCGAAATCGTGCCGGGCAACTCCAACTCGCCGGGCATGGAGGCGCTCGACACGGCGGATCTGGCGGTCGTCTTCCTGAGATTTCAGAATTTCCCCGCGGAGCAAATGAAGCATTTCACCGCCTATCTCGAACGTGGCGGACCGATCGTTGGGCTGCGCACGGCTACGCACGCGTTCAAGATTCCCGCGACTGGTGAATTCAAAAAATACTCGTGGGACTACAAGGGCGAGGACTACTTATCGGGGTTCGGTCATCAGGTGCTCGGGCAATCGTGGATCGGGCACTACGGGAGCAATCACCAGCAGAGCACCCGCATCAACATCGTGCCAGAGAAGGCGTCGCATCCGATCCTGCGCGGAGTGAAGGATGTGTGGGTGCAGGCCGGAGGATATGTCGGCAAGCCGACAGACGGCGAGATTCTCACTTTGGCGCAGCCGCTCAATGGGATGACGCCGGACTCGCCGGCCGATACCACCAAGCCGCCGATGCCATCCGAGTGGACGCGCACTTACAAGGCTGATGCAGGGAAAACCGGCCGGGTCTTTACTTCGCTCTACGGCGCATCGGAAGATTTTTTAAACGAAGGCTATCGTCGCATGCTGGTGAATGCGTGTCTCTGGGCGGTGGGTCTGGAAAATGCGATCAAGCCCGACCTCAACGTCGCGCTCGTCGGCCCTTACCAACCCAATACGTTTGGCAACAACCGCTATGCGGCAGGTGTGAAGCCCAGTGCTTATGCAGGCTTCGAAAGTCCGATCCCCGCGCCCGGCGCAAAGCCGGCGGCTGCCACTGACCCGAAGACCAAGCGGAACGAAAAGGCGGAGCCTCAACCCAAGACCAACGCTTCTGAAGCAGCGGAAGAAGCGGCAGCCAAAGTTAAGAAAAAGGAGCGTGCCCAGACTCCGAAAGGCGGAGGATCGCACGGCTTCACTGACGAGCCTGACCCGGCAACCGACAAGCGGTCCCAAGCTGTCGCTCCGCCGAGCAAAGGCGAACGCATCGTGCTGATCGGAAATGGACTCGCCGAACGCGATGTATTTTACAGCCGGATCGAGACCGAGCTGAGCCTGCGTTATCCCGATAAGGAACTCTTCTTCCGCAACATGGGTCACGTCGGAGACACGCCCGGTTTCCGTCCGCATCCTTCCCGCAATTCCCAATGGGCGTTTCCGGGCGCGGAGAAGTTTCACCCGGAGCTGAATGTCCACAAAGGCGAGGGCTTCTTTCCGACGCCGGATCAGTGGCTCACGCATTTGGAAGCCGATACGATCGTCGCCTTCTTTGGCTACAACGAATCCTTCGATGGGCCAGCCAAGCTGGCTAACTTCGAAGCTGAACTCGACGCTTGGGTGCAGCATACCTTGAGCAAGGCTTACAATGGCGAGACGGCGCCGCGCATCGTGCTTGCTTCGCCGATTGCGTTCGAAAATCAATCGGCCAAACGCGACCTACCCAGTGGTGACAAGGAAAATGCCAACCTGATCCTTTACGCGGGAGCCATCGAGAAGGTGGCAAAGAGGAATGGTTTGACCTTCATTGATCTGTTTTCGCCCACAAGATCGCTCTACGCAAAATCCGAGCAACCGCTCACGACCGGAGGCTTCGTCCCCAACGACGAAGGTTACAAACGCATTGCGGACCTCCTCGCGACCGGCATGTATGGGTATCAATCGCGCATCTCGAAAGCCGACCCGGAACTCGTCCATGGGGCGGTGAAGCAGAAGGACTATCTTTGGAACAACGACTACAATCTGGTCAATGGCGTGCATGCTTATGGCCGGCGCTACAATCCCTACGGTCCGCAAAACTATCCGGATGAGGTCCAGAAGACCCGCGAGATGACCGCGCTGCGTGATGCGCTCATTCACGACGTTGCCAACGGCAAGAAGTCCGATCTCACCGTGGATGATAGCAAGACCCACGCGCTGCCGCCGGTGCCGACCAACTACCAGCCAAGCGTCAAGAACGGCACCGAGAGCTACCTCTACGGCGAGGAAGCGGTGAAGTCGCTGACGGTTCCTGAGGGTTACAAGGTCGAGCTTTTCGCCAGCGAGAAGGAGTTTCCGAACCTCGCGAATCCGATGCAGCTGTCTTTTGATAACAAAGGTCGCCTCTGGGTCGCCACGATGCCGACTTATCCGGCTTATCGTCCTGGCGATGCGCTGCCGAATGACAAGATCCTGATCTACGAAGATACCAATGGCGACGGGAAGGCGGACAAGGAGACGGTCTTTGCTGACCATCTTAATTTGCCCATCGGCTTCGAGTTAGCGCCGGAAGGCGTCTACGTCTCGCAGGAGCCGAATCTAGTGCTGCTTCGCGACACCAATGGCGATGACAAAGCGGATAGCATGGAGATCGTGCTCGGCGGATTCGATACGCATGACACGCACCATGCGATCAGCGCCTACACTGCCGACCCCAGCGGCGCTTTCATGCTTTGTGAAGGCGTGTTCCTCCACAGCAACATCGAGACGCCCTACGGTCCCGTGCGCTCCGTGGATGGCGGCTTCTACCGCTACAGCCCGCAGCGTGGGCACCTCGAACGCACCATCCAGATGTCGATCCCAAATCCGTGGGGCTTCGTCTTCGACAAGTGGGGTCAGGACTTCCTACTTTTCACTTCCGGCACAACCATGAATTGGGCTCTCCCGATGGAAGTAAAGCCGACCTTTGGAAGTAAGACACCCGCGACCATCGATCTTGTCCCCGATGGACAAAAGGTGCGTCCTACCTCCGGGCTGGAAGTCGTATCTTCACGACACTTTCCCGATGACGTGCAAGGCGACCTCATTCTTTGCAACGCCATCGGCTTTCTTGGCATCAAACAGCACCAGATCGTGGACGATGGCACCGGCTGGAAGACAAGCTTCCGCCACGACCTGTTGAAGAGTAGCGATGGCAATTTCCGCCCTGTCGATCTCGAGTTCGCGCCCGACGGATCGCTTTACGTTATCGACTGGCACAACGTCCTCATCGGGCACATGCAACACAATGCCCGCGACCCGCTCCGCGATCACGTTCACGGTCGCATCTACCGCATCACCTATCCGAGCCGCCCACTGGTCAAACCCGCGCAGGTCGCCGGCGCCAGCATCGAGACCTTGTTGAATAATCTGAAAGAGCCGGAGCTCCGCACGCGCTACCGCACGCGCCGTGAATTGCGTGCCCATCCAGCCAGCGAAGTGCTGCCCACAGTGAAAGCATGGGTCGCATCGCTCGACAAGAATGACCCCAGCTACGAACACCATATCCTTGAAGCGCTCTGGGTGACATGGGGCTTGAACGAGGTAGACGTGACACTGCTCCGTCAGATGCTTGTTGCGAGAGACTATCACGCTCGCGCCGCCGCTGTGCGCGTGCTGCGCTACAACACGCATCGCATCGCGGATCACGTGGCCTTGCTGGAGAATGCCGCCGCCGACGGACACGGACGCGTGCGGCTGGAAGCCATTGTTGCTGCCTCGTGGCTGCCGAATATTGTCGCCGCAAAGAAGATCGTCTCGATCGGCTCCAGCAACCCATTGGATGTCTGGAGCAAAGAGGTCGCCAAGACTGCCGCAGATCGTCTGGCCGGCCTGGTCGAGAACGAGCGCCCCGAATACGCCAGTCTGCCCGCGCCGACGCACCTCGACGCGGCGGGAAAGCAGCAATACCTCGCCGGTCAGCAAATCTATTTCCGCGAAGGCTACTGCGTCACATGCCACCAGCCCGACGGCAAAGGTCTTGATCCCGCCTTCCCCTCCATCGAAAAGAGTCCTTGGGTCACCGCTGACACCGAGCGGTTGATCAAGATTGTCATGTTCGGACTCATGGGACCAATGGAGGTAAACGGCAAGAAATACGACGGGCAGGTTCCCATGACACCCTTCGGCGGTATGTTAAAGGACGAAGAGCTAGCTTCTGTGCTCACTTATGTGCGGAATAGCTTCGGCAACCAAGCTGCCCCGGTCCAAGCCAGTGAGGTGCAAAAGGTCCGCGCAGCCAATCGTGGCCGCGTGACCTTCATGACTACCGACGAATTGCGGGAAGCGGCGTTAAAGTGATTTGAGGCGTAGCACGCGAGGGGGCACGCGCGTCGCGGCAGGGGGCAGAGATGGCCTCCCTGCACGCTCACGCACATGTTGGTCCAATCTGATCGTGGTTTCTTGTTGGGTGTTTGCACGCCGTTTCCCGAAGTCCGAGCCATCGCAGCATCTAGTCCCGGGATCGCCCGATAGCCATTTCAGGTCTCAACGAAGCTGCGATTGGAGCAACCACGCACTCACGCGCCACCGTGATTACGATGGAGGAACAGCTAAACCTTATTTCCGTTTCCTTCGATCGTTTACGTCCTCGGCGACCTGCACCTCGGTGGGCCGCTGGAGTTCATGCGATAAAACAGCCTTACCGTCCTATGAATCCAATGCGCTTGAAATCCTGGTCGCCGTACGTGGTGGGCGTGGGAATTGGACTGCTCAGCTGGTTCGCCTTCGCCAGTGCGGATCACCCGATTGGGGTGTCAACCGCCTTCGAGAATACGGCGGCCCTGACAGAACGAGCGGCCGCACCCGAAATCGCCGAACCTCTTTTCACCAAAAAAGCGGCAGAAGGGAAATCGCCGAAAATCGATTGGGAGTGGATGCTCGTAATCGGAGTCCTCATTGGCGCCTGGTTGAGTGCAACCGTAGGGAACGACCGCGAGCAGCGGAAAGTGCCCCCGCTTTGGAGTTGGCGATTCGGTCCCAGTGTAGCCAAACGCTTTGGAGGCGCCTTTTTCGGCGGCGCGCTGATGATGTTCGGTGCGCGGCTGGCGCAAGGCTGCACCAGTGGGCATGGGATTAGCGGAGCGTTGCAACTCGCACTGTCGAGTTGGATCTTTGCGTTCCTAATTTTCGCTGGTGGAGCTGCCACAGCTTTCCTGATCTATGGAAAGGAGGGGCGCAACCATGTTTGAAGATCCCCTCAAACTAGGACTTGGCCTAATCACCGGCATCATCTTCGGCATCCTTCTGCAGAAGGGCCGCGTCGCCAAGTTCCGGGTAATCGTCGGGCAGTTTCTCTTCACCGATTGGACTGTTGCGAAAATCATGCTCACCGCCGTCGCGGTCGGATCGGTGGGAATTTGGACGATGGTGCAGTTTGGCTGGACCACACTGCACATCAAACCGGCGGCTTTCGCCCCAGTGATCATTGGCGGAGTCCTTTTTGGGATCGGGATGGCCGTTTTCGGCTATTGCCCGGGCACCAGCGTTGCGGCATGCGGCGAAGGGCGGCGCGATGCCATGGTCGGTGTGGCAGGCATGCTCGCAGGAGCGCTTGGTTACGTGGCGGCGTTCCCGGCCTTGGAGCCGCTGACCGACGCGTGGGGCGACTGGGGAAAAGTCACTCTCCCGCAGGTGACCGGTATCCCACCCTGGATTTACGTGGGTGCCATTGTGGCAGTGACTGTCGTCATCCGTCTTTTCTCGCGTTCCTCTAACCCATCCGACCGCTAAGTCTGCCTCATAGGTTGCTCAGAGCTTCACCGCGTGCGGTCATCCGACGGGCCAAGCTTCATTGAACCTCCGAAGTTTCTCTGTGGCCGGCCCCTATTGAAATGAATCCAAATCCCGACTTCACGCGGTCTCGGGGACTGATGAGCCCCCGCGGTTATGGGGGCATGATTGTGCGCGAAAAAAAGCCGGTGAACCTCGAGATGCCGTTTGGGTCGCTCGATGCCTTCATCACACCAGTCGATCGCTTTTATGTGCGCTGCCATTTCCCGATCCCAGTGATTGATACACAGCAGTGGAGACTAGCTCTCGCAGGTGAAGTCGGAGAGAAGCTGGAACTCACCTTGGACGACCTTCGTGCGATGAAGCGGCACACCATCACGACAGTAATGGAGTGCGCAGGGAATGGCCGCACCTTTCTCGAGCCACAACGTGACGGAGCGCAGTGGGAGGGCGGAGCGGTGGGAAACGCGGAGTGGACCGGGCGTGCCATTGGCTGCGGTTCTGGATCGCGCCGGGCTAAATTCTGGAGTGTGCGAAGTCATTCTCGAAGGCGCTGATGAAGGCCAGATCAAGGAGCCGCCGCGGCCTGCGGGAAAGATTTTCTACTCCCGTAGTCTGCCGCTGGCCAAGGCGATGGACGACGTGCTGCTCGCCTATGAGATGAATGGCGAACCGCTCACCGCAGCGCACGGCTTTCCGCTGAGGGCAGTGGTGCCCGGTTGGTATGGCATGGCGGCAGTCAAATGGCTCACGCAGATCATAGCCACGTGCCAGCCATACCACGGCTACTTTCAATCGATCGACTACGCCTACTGGGAACGCGGATCGAGCGCGCCGTCGCTGGTGCCGATCACCGTCGGGCGGGTAAAATCCCAGAGCGCGCGGCCGGAATTTGCTGAGACAGTGCCGGCAGGGCAGCCGTATCGCGTGCACGGTGCGGCGTGGTCCAGCAACGCGGAAATCGTGCGGGTGGAGGTGAGCACCGACTCCGGTGCGACGTGGCACGATGCGCAGCTCTGCGGTGAGGCGCTGCGCAATGCCTGGCGGCTCTGGGAATACGAATGGAAGGTTCCGGTGACGCCCGGCACGACGGTGGTGATCTCCCGCGCCACCGACTCCGAGGGCCGCACCCAGCCTGCCGAACACCATGATGATCGAGGCAGCTATATCATCCACCACTGGCTGCCGATTGAAGTCGTCATCCGTTGAGCTTCGTCACTTCAACCTCAACCTGAGAACTAAACATCCCATGAAAACGCTCCTCAAAACCCTCGCGGTTGCCGCGCTCACCCTGCTCCCAATTTCCGCCATGACTGCTGACGCTGAAGAATCCACGGCCGCCAAAGCTCATAAGGTGGTCTTTGAAGTCACCAGCGATGGCGCTGACAAATGGCTGGGCGCGCTGCGTAATGTCGAGAATGCGCAGAAATCGCTCGGCGCAGATTCAGTCAAGCTGGTCGTGGTGACGCACAGCAAGGGACTAGGCCTGTTGCTCGCAAAGAAAAATGCGGAAAATCCCGAGATGAAGGAGAAGCTGGCGAAGCTGCACGCCGATGGCGTCGTCTTTGCCGCGTGTGAAAACACCATGCGCCGTGAGAAGGTCGAGAAGAAGGATCTCGTCGAACAGGCGATCACCGTTGATTCCGGTGTGGGCGAAGTAATTCGCAAGCAGGGCGAAGGCTACTCTTACATCAAGATCGGCGGTTAAGGGCGCCTCGCTCGACATGATGAAGGCTCTGCTCTGCGCGCTGCTGGCTGCAGGGATTGCCGCGCAGGCAGCAGATTTACCAATGGGGCTCACGATTCTGCACACGAACGACCTGCACGGCCACCTCCGTCCGTGGCGTGGGTGGGAGGGTGAACTGGCTGGAAAGATGATCGGCGGTTTCGACCGCATTGCGGCCGTCGTGAAACAGGTGCGCGCCGAGACGCCAAATGTGTTGTTGCTCGATGCCGGCGATGCGCTGGGCGATACCATGATTGCCGATCTTACGAAGGGACGCGCGCTTCTTGAGGTGATGAACGCGGTCGGTTACGACGCGATGTCGATTGGGAATCATGAGCCAGACTTTACGGCTGAAGAGCTGCGGAAATGGATCGCGGATGCGCGATTTCCTGTGCTCGCCGCAAATGTTACTAACCGCATCAGTGGCGATCTTTTCACCAAGCCGTACGTTGTGAGGGAAATTGGCGGGCTGAAGATTGGGATTCTCGGGTTGGCCTATCCAAACACTCCACTGACTACGGGAAGAAAGAACGTGGAACACCTGGAGTTCGGGCCTGCGGTGGAAGCGGCGCGGCATTTCTTGCCCGAAATGCGGCGTGCAGGTGCCGCCCTGATCATCGCACTCACGCACCTAGGATTGGGCGCTGACCAAAAACTCGCGGAGTCGGTGCCGGAGATCGATGTGATCGTTGGGGGACATAGTCACAACCGAATGCGCGACGCGCTGAAAGTGGGCAGAACGCTCATCGTGCAAGCTGGCGCGCACGGTTCCGACATCGGTCGTCTCGACCTCGCCATCGAAAACGGGAAGATCGCCGGGCACACGCGCACGCTCATCGCGCTCGATCACGCTGTAGTCTCTTCCGATCGCGCAGCCGTAGAACTCATCGAGAGAATTGAACTTCCGTATCGTGCGCAGCTCGACGAAGTGATCGGCGAGGCTGCGAACCTTTTCCCACGGGCGCAGACGCTTGCCGGCCAGGAGGCGCGGAAACGCGATGAGCAATCGGCAGTCGATCATCTTTTCGCGGAGCTACTGCGCGAGTCCACCGGCAGCGATTTTGCGCTGCTGCCCGGCGTCGGGTATGGCGTGGCGTTGCAACCCGGAACCATCACCGCCGAGCAGTTGCGCAACCTCCTCCCGCACGACGGCAATGTAGTCACCATGAAGCTCACTGGCGCGGAGATTTGGACGATCCTCGAGCGGGCTGTGACGAATACTTTCAGCGATGATCCGGAGACGAAGGTGGGCGGGATGATTCAGAGCAGCGGCGTCGAGTTCACCTATGAAAAGGAGGCAACAGAAGGCAGCCGTCTTCGCCAGGTAACGGTAGGAAAAGCGCCGCTCGATCCGCAGCGTAGCTACACGGTGGTGACAAACTCCATGCTCGCGCACGGCGGACATCATTATCGGACCTTCCTGGAGGGGCGTGAAGTTGTCGAACACGGGAACCAGTTTGAGGTGATCAAGAGTCTGATTAAGAAACGCTGCAAGGTCGGACGATGAATGCACACATTGCTTGCGGCGCTTTGGCCTCATGATCCTCGCGCTGGTGCTGGCACTGGCGATTGGACTCTCGTTGGCGATCTTGGGGAGCGGGGCTCGATCATCACATCGTGCGATCGCCACTTCACTCGTGGTGGGTGCGGTGAACTCATTTGCCAGGCCGGCCCCGACATCGCTTTCTGCACTATTAAAATGTATGAATTGCTGGCCCGCAATTTGGACTTCACTCACGAATCAATGCGAACCCTGAAACTGTTATGCCTGATGTAGGTCTTTTCACTGCGACGGAACCTCTCTCTGAGGAAATGAAGGTAGTCATCAAATACTCTGTCGAGGTTAACGGACTGGCCGTCTACTCGGAGTCATATGACGTCAGGAAGCTGGCGGAGGAACTGAGAGAAGACGAAGAGAAGGCCGCGGATTTATGGCTGCGCCGCATCAAGTGCGTCGTGGCCTGCCGAAAGCGCTCCGGCTTCAGTTCGTGTGTCACTCGCTGCCTCACCGACGGCCACGCATGCGACTGTGGTCATGAGAAATGCCAACCAGCCTAACGAGGATGAAGGAATATGAGATCTACCTGCCAACCACGCACAACGATGGGTCGCCGACTGATTCTTGTGAAATCGAACAGATCAAATCCAGGCTTGGCAAGACGTTCGGCGGTTACACCCACCTTCGCCAAAGCAGCGAAGGTTCCTGGAGCATGGGAGGAGTTACGTTTCGGGATGAGGTGACGATTGTCCGGGTGCTGGATGACGGAAGCGCCAAGTTCGATATGAGTGCTTTTAAGAGGTCGATGGAGACTGCGTTGAAGCAAGAAAGCGTGTTGATCGTCAGTCGCGAGGTCGATGTTGTCTCGTGAAAAAGTGGTCACGCTTGTAAGCGGTTGCAGCTTAGTGGCGAGTCACATGCTAGCCGCGTGCCCTAGCTCGCAGGAGGAGTGGCACAGGCGCATAGCGTAATTCCGCTCTCTCCGCCACAGCGCGCAGCAGGAGCGCACCTCGGCTCATGTCTCCTCGACCGGCAAATTCAGTGGGAAAGAGCAATCGAGCGCCTAAGATGGGGAGTAGGGTGTCGAGATACTTTCCAGTCGCCACACTTCCTAGCAGGATGAACTCATCCGCACCTTCGTCGAGAAGCTTGATGGCCGCGTCCTGCAGCGGAGTAGTGTAGCGGGATTCGCGTGAATCAACAGCTACCCTGGCGAACTCGGATAAGTCCGTGGGTCCGATCGACGTCTCGGGAGCCAGCAGCCCTCGACTTGTGGTGATGATCTGCACGCCAGCGACGCCAGGCGGCGGCTGGGCAAACTCACGCGCGTAAATGAGCTTTCCGCGGAAGTAGAGCCCGCTGCAGAACGTGAAGACGTCACCCAGGGTTGCCGCGCCAATTTGCACGTGTCTGGCTAGTTCAAAGCTTGCGCCTTGGCGCGTTAGCATCGCGGCGCGCTTGCCGCCAGAATGAGCGGGTGAAAGTAAAAATACTCGGGTCATGGGAGATAGATTGGAGACGCGGAGCCACTACTATTGCTGAAGCTTCGGCGGGCCGAGACCGCACCGCCAGCGAGGTGCAGACTTATCGCAGGCCACTCGGATTTCGCGTCCCACGCCCCACGCAGGCGCGCAGCAACGCGATACGCTACGAAGTGGTAGCAGCGTCCTGTGCATGCGATCTGTCACCATTCAATTCCACACACGCACCTATGAAACCGATGAAGCCCATGTCTCCCATGAAACCGATCGCACCGATGAAGCCCATGGAACCAATGAAAGCTCCAGAGCGCTGGTGGCCGGAAGAGCTCGGCGAAAATCCCAACTCCGCCGGCGGACAGAATGAAGCGCGCTATGCGTTCTTCGGTGACAAGCAGCGTCTGGCAGTGGATACGGGCGACGGCATCGTCCAAGTCTACGACACCGCCGATCATCGAATCTCGGGCGTGCAACAACAACAAAGCGGTGGCGGCAAAGAGCTAATCTTTGCGAGCCAGCACGGAGAAGTGGCTTTAGCGAAGTTAATGCCCGCATGATTTGCCGCGGCGGCGAGAGCTCCGACTGAGTTGTGCCTGGAATGGTTCGGCCAAAATACGCGAAAGTGCCGATTCGTTTTTTATGTTCGCCTTTTTCTCCAACCGCCTCGGTTGCATCGGGTCCCTCGTAGTTTCCGTCCTCGGATCGTTGTTGCTGATCGTTCTCCTGCGGGGTTGCGGCGCTAACCTCTGACGGCTGAGCGCCTGCTGGGCTGGCTCCTGGAGCTGAGTTCGAGTGGCTTGGAAAGGCAGTTGGTCTTGTCGCGCCGCCTACTGCCGGTGCTGATCTTCGCGAGTCCGCGCTCATGCATCCAGTGGACTGTCCCGGAGGAGTGATCCGTATTTCTCGCGGTAAGAGCCAGCTTTCGTGATCGCGACGGACACCGCTGTCGGGATGCACGGCCGGACCTTTTCAAAGTCCTTGCCAATCATCGGCTCAACGCGAATCAGATGATGGTGCAATTTCGCGTGCCTCCCCCGAACCGCGTCACCCTGAAACGGGCCCGCCATTTTTGGCATCGCTCTTCTGATCATCAGGCCACGACATTTGACGGTCGCCCCCAGCCGCAGCGCCGCAAAAGTCCTGCGAACTGCGGTGCCACTATCGTCTCAAGGCAGCCGCGAGGAAGCTGGCCGCGACTGGCGACATTCGCTTCAGCAGCACTTGCGAGCTTGTTCTTCTTCGGTGCAGAGTCCGCTGGGCGCGCGGAGCCCATGGTTGCTGGGGTTTCGGGGAGCCAGCTGGAGCCGGCGCTCAAGGGGGTGGTGCTGATCGAGGAGCTGAATTGCGCGGCGTGTCACACAGCGGGTGACGCGGCGTTGGCTGCTCGGTCGAAGAAGGCGCCGCGGCTGGCGGACGTTGGGTCGCGGGTGAACCCGCATTCCCTGGAAGTCTCTCTCCACGATCCGCACCGGACTAAGCCGGGGACGACCATGCCCGATGTGCTGGCGCGCCTGAGTCCGGAGGAACGCGACGCGGCGGCGACGGAGCTCACGCATTTTTTGCTCTCGCTGAAGAGGAACCACTTCGCGCTGCAGGCACCGGACGCCGTGGCGGCGGCGAGCGGGCAGAAGCTTTTTCATGCGCGTGGGTGTGCGGCGTGTCATGCGCCGCGCGACGCGGAGGGTGCGGAGGTGCCGCTGCCGAACTCCGTACCGCTTGGCGCGCTGCAGAAGAAATACAGCCACAAAAGTCTCGTCGATTTTCTGCGGCAACCGCATGCGAGCCGGCCTTCGGGGCGGATGCCGGACATGCGGCTGAGCGGGCCAGAGCTGGAGCGGATCGCGCATTTTCTTCTGCAAAAGACGCAGGTGCCGGGGTCGCTTTCTTACACCCTCTATCGCGGGCAGGTGTGGGAGGGACTCGCGAGCGAGAAGGTGACGGCGGAGCGCGCGGGGCAGGTGGAAGACTTTTTGCCGGAGCGCTTTGGCAAACTGCCGCAGCACACCGCGATTCGTTACCGAGGGCTGGGTGAACATCGCGCACGCCGGGCGGCACACTTTTTTCCTGACGATGAATGGCGGCTCGCTGCGCGTCGATGGAAAGCCGGTGATCGAGCAGGAGCCGAGCGATCGGCGCGGCGTGAAGCAGCTCCAGGGATCGGCCGAATTCGCGCCGGGTTGGCATCGGCTGGAGCTCACCTATTTTCACACCGGGCGCGAGCCGCGGTTCGCCTTTGAAATGGCGGGCCCGCAGTTCCCGCGCGGGCCGATCCCGGCGACCATGCTGTCAGTGTCCGACAAACCCATCGAGGCGTTCGCGCCGCTGAAGGTGGACGCTGCGCTCGCGGCGCGGGGACGCGAACATTTCGCAAAACTCGGGCTGTGCAAACTGCCACGATGATCTGAGGATCACCGCTGCGCCGGCGACGCCTTTTGCGAAGCTGACGCCGGATCGCGGCTGCCTGAGCGGAAAACCTGGCGCGTGGCCGCATTTTGACCTGAACGCGGAGCAGCGCGGCTGGATCGCGCAGGCGCTGCCAATCGCGGAAAAGCCGCCGCTCGACGATGCGCAGCAGCTCGCAAAAACGCTGGTGACTTTCAACTGCATCGCCTGCCACGAGCGCACCGGCGTGGGCGGGATCGCGCCGGGGCGAAACGCGCTCTTCACCGGCACGCAGCCAGCGCTTGGCGACCAGGGGCGCATTCCGCCGCCGCTCTCGCATGTCGGCGCAAAGCTGCAGCCGGCATGGATCGCGGAGGTGCTGCTGCGCGGCGGACGGCAGCGCGATTACGTGGAGGCAGTGATGCCGCAGTTTGGCGAGGCGAACGTGGGGCACCTCGTGGAGCTGTTTGGCAAAGTGGATCAGCTCGAGAAAGTGACGCTGCCGCAGGTGTCGGACATTCTGGAATCGAAGAGCGCGGGCTACGAGATGACCGGCACGAACGGGCTGAGTTGCATCGCGTGCCACGCGTTCAATGGGCAGAAATCCGGCGACATGAGCGCACTGGACATCGCGCAGGTGACCGCGCGGCTGCAGAAAAACTGGTTCCATCTCTACATGCGGCAGCCGTCGCGATTTCATCCGACGGTCATCATGCCGGGTTTCTGGCCGGATGGGCAGTCCACGCGCCCGGCAATCCTCGGCGGCGACACCGCGCAGCAGATCGAAGCGCTCTGGACTTATCTGTCGGATGGCACGCGCGCGAAAAAACCGGTCGGACTTTCCCGGCAATCAAACGAACTGCGCGTCGGCGATGTGACGGAGATCTGCCGCGGGCAAAGCGCCATCGGCTATCGCGGGATCGCGGTGGGCTATCCCGAGCGGATCAATCTCGCATTCGACTCCGGCGAGATGGCGCTGCGGCAGCTGTGGAAAGGCGACTTCACGAGCATCGATGCCGGGCGCTTTCAACCGCGCGGGACGGAGCTGATCACGTTTCCGCCGGGCATCCCGTTTCATCGGCTGGAGTCGCTGGAGGATGCGTGGCCCTACAAGGGAAAGACGAACCACACGTTCCCGCAGGATCACGGCTATGGCTTTCGCGGGTATCACCTCGATGCCGCGCGCCGGCCGACTTTCCGTTATCACTACGGCGACATCGCGGTGGAGGATCGCTTTGAAGATGCGCGCGACGCCAACGGCGATGCTTACTTCCAGCGCACGCTGCAGTTCGACGCGCCCGCTGCGCCGTCGGCGTTCTACTTCCGCGCAGCGGCGGGAAAGAATGTCGGCGCACAATCCGAGCGCGGCTTCCGCATCGACAAGCTTGCGCTGCGGATCACCAGCGAACACCGCGGCATCGTGCGCGAGGGCGATCCCGGCGAAGTATTGATCCCGCTCACCCTGCCGAAGGGGCGCTCGACCGTGACCCTCGAGTACCGGTGGTGACGCCCGCGCCCTCCACGGTCTTTCCTTTCATGAAGCCATTTCTATTCACCGCCATTTCCGCCGCTGCCATGTCGCTCGTCTCCGCTGCTCCGCCCACCACCGAAAAAAAGCCCGTCACAGACGAATACCACGGCGTGCCGGTGGTGGATGAATATCGCTGGCTCGAGGAGTCGGGCTCGCCAGCCGTAAAGGCGTGGACGGAAATGCAGAATGCGTGGTCGCGCGGCTGGCTCGATGCCCGGCCGGATCGCGCGCAGATCGAGGAAAAGCTCACCGCGCTCTATGCGAAAACCACGCCGTCGCATGGTGGTCTCGCGGCACGCGCAGGCCGGCTTTTCGCGCTGAAATTCCAGCCGCCGAAACAGCAGCAACTGCTCGTCACGCTGGACTCCGCGGACGATCTCGCTTCTGAAAAGGTGGTGCTCGATCCGAACGAGATCGAGCCCAAGGGGCAGGTCGCGATGGATTGGTTTGTCCCTTCGCCCGATGGAAAGCTGATCGCCGTCTGCCTCTCCGAGCACGGCAGCGAGGAGGGCACGCTGCACTTTTACCGCACCGAAAATGGCGAGCATCTGGAGGATCGGATCGCGCGCGTGCAGTATCCCACGGGCGGTGGCAGCGCGGCGTGGACGGCGGACGGCACCGGCGTTTTCTACACGCGCTACCCGCACGCCGGCGAACGCCCGGAGGCGGACCTGAACTTTTTCCAGCAGATCTACTTTCACAAAATCGGCACGCCGGTTTCCGCGGATGAATACTCGGCGGGCCGCGAGTTTCCGCGAATCGCGG
>CAVYGI010000007.1:0-199152 GCA_963767975.1 uncultured Verrucomicrobiae bacterium
ATGTCTCGTTGCTCGTTTCAGTTCGGTCTTGCTTCGGCCACCTCTCGCGCCCGGTTTGGGCGTGTCGATCGACAGCGCGGCGGGGTTGGCTGCCACGATTTGAGCCACTTGCGCCGCGCCAAAACCGTGATGATCACGGAGCAGACGGAGCGTGATGCTACCTCCCTCCCGCTCGACGATGGCCAGCAGCTCGCCCAGTTGGGTGGACTCCTTCTCCGCGACGGCTCCGCGTGTGAGGTTCAGCGTTTCGGCGAGGGCGAGTGACGTGCGATGGCAATTCCGCGTGCCGCGTGTTCTGCGGTCAACGGTGGCTTGTCGCCCTCCGGCTGGCCCGCTGCGAGCCAGTCTGTGCCCGCTATGATCGTGGCGATACGGATGGCATCTCTCCCGGCACCTCTTCAACTTGGCCTCGCTCGCACGGCCCGCGCCGTTCCGTAATACCACGGCCTCATTGTGCCAGGCGCGGAATAGCTCGCGGGCATCGGGATCGGCTTGAAACACGATCTTCCGCCCGGTCGTGCGAAGATCAAAGCTGCCAAGATTAGGTCTTCCCACTCAGCCTTCACGGATGGGGGCGCCTATACGCGAAAAATACCGTCGTCGGCGCGGCAAACGTGCGTCGCAGCGGATGACATTGAAGCGAGCCAGTAGGCCGCGCTCCTGTGCCTCCGCAGTGCCGTAGAGCTCATGGAGAAGGGATGGCTGAACACTCCACAGGATGTTCATGCACGGCGCTTTCAGGTTCACTTGCCCGCTTCCCTTCCGGGATTGCGCGAACGGCTCGCCGCTGTAGCCGGACAAGGCCAGATCGAAGTCGCCTTTCTGGTCGGCAGTGAAGCGCCCGCCCATCACGCGGATGGCGTCTCCCGCCTCCAGCGCGAGGGAATAGCACTGCTCATCGTTGCGTTGCAGCGTCTCTACCAGTGCCGCGCCCGTCGCGCTGCCGGTGTAGAGGGCGGGCAGACATTGGCCTCCAGCGTCCATTTCGCGATGTCCCGCCTCTCCAGCCGGATCAACTGTGCCCGCGCGCTCGCACCGGTCGGGCCCGATGGGTCCTCCAGCTCGGACAGTAGTTTCCGCTTCTTCCTTTCGGCAATGGCGATGTCCGCCCGGCACTGCGGGCGCGTTTTCAAGCCATAGGTCGGCTTGCCTGTGGCTGGCATCCGTCAGTGGCTTTGCAATGAGCGCCGCACACACCTTTGCCGTAGCCGCTCGGCGCTCCAATCACCGTGAACAGATTGCACGGCGTCTCCCGCCCATTGGTGGCACCCGCGCAACGCACAGCTCCGCCGAATGCCGCGCTCATCACCGCCAACGCAGACACGGCGGGCAATGCAGCGTCCACCTGATAGACGGCTTCACAGGGAGTCGCCAATCGCTGCATCGTATCGGGGAAGGCGTCGAGCGGGAGCCTGCTGGCGTCCTCATCTTCCTCATCGGCGACAACTTCCACCGTCGGCTCCGGCCATGCGCGCCAATCGAGCGGGGTGGCGTCCTCGTTGATGCACAGGTCGGGGTCGCTCGGCAAAAAGCAGAGGCGCGACACATCCTTGCAGGCTCCATCGGGCTCGATGCCATAGGTGGCCACGCAGTAGCGTTGCATGGCCAGAAACGCCTCCGCGTGCTCCTCCGACCCGCTATCCACGAGGATGGCGAGCTTCAGGCCGTCACCGCTCGGCGACTCCATGCAGAATAAAGCCATGCGGCCATCGTCGAGACGCGTCTTCAACTCGGCGAGATCGAAGCCCTTGGCTGCCAGATGATCGAAGTCGGCCTGTAGCAAACCGCTGTAGGTTTCGAGCCCGGCAATACCCCGCTTGGCGGGAAAAGTGCCGCTCATCGTGAAGGCCGGCAGGTCTTTCTTGCCCTCGGCATAGGTGCCCTTTGCGGCATGATGATCCGCCTTCAACTCAGCATTTGCCGGGTCGGCCTCATGCGCCACCTTTGTGCGCTCCTGCTCAGCGTAGAGCGGGCGAAGGGCTCGAATGCGTGCTGCGTGCGCCTTGTTGCCCTTAATAAAACTCAGGCATTCCCTGAACTGTGCGTGTCCCATCGCCGCTTACTGTCTTGGGCGTTGGCATACTTGGTGACGGATCTTGCCAATGGGGGCGTGGCATGTGATTCTTTGATCGCTTCTTCGCCGGAGCTGGCCGCCCTTGCCGGGGCGGCTTCTTTGCTGCCGGTCATCGCGTGCGGCCCTCCTTCGCCAGTCGAGCCGCTGACGCCAAAGAGCCGATGCGGACAGATTCGCCGAGGCGATCCAAAGCCTCCTCCCGGTCGCGGATGGAGACTCCGTCTTTGCCCCACCCGTTTGCCATCGGGAAGCTCTGGCGGGAATCGACGTAGCCGAAGTGAGTTTGACGTGCAGCGTGGTTGCGGAGGCGCACCAACTCAAAACCACGGCAGCGCGTCCCATGAGTGCGGTGATAGACGACGAACTCGCCGCGCCGCTCGACTAGCGCGAGGTCGCAACTGCCATCGGTGAAGGTTACAGGAACGGCGCGCTTCGGCGCTAGGACGTTAGGAGCAACGCGTGAAGCGTCCGGGGTGCCGCAATGATGGAGCGTGCTCATCACTGGCGCTCGCCTCCGGTGTTCGCCACAGCGCCACGAGAGCAATCAGCCATCTGCGGGCGGTGAGTCGCCGCCATACGGCGTTGGAGCCATCGCACGACGCTCGCGGTCACGAAGACGCGCTTGCCGCGCTTCATCCGAATACTCGCCGTTTCGATCTCGCCGCGGGTCGCTAGCGAGTAAAGGAGCGTCCTCCCAGCGGCGCGAGGTATCGGTTCACCCCGCCCGTCGAGCAGCGCGGGGATCTCGGAGAGGTTGACTGTGAGGACGGGGACATTTGCGGGCGTTTGTGGTGTTTTGGGCATACGCGTGTGATCACGCATCCTCCCGTAGCGGTTACCCGCACCTCGTGCCCGGGAGGTCCGCAAACCCGCGCCCTAGGTTTCGGCGAGCGTTCTCGCGGCGACCTCCGCCATCCGGCTCAGTGTGCTACGAACGCCTTGAATCCCCGATGCAGCCAGGAAGGGGTCGTAATCCGCGCGATCCTTTCACACTTCTCGTCGGCGAGACGATCTTTGTCGGCTCTGGCGGCCATTCTGCTTCGCAGCCAGATCATGTCCACCCGCACGGGGCCCGCTCCGAATCCGCTGTACTGATTGAGCGACTTCCACGTTAGCTGGACGGGACCAGCACCCGACAGGCATCCATCCACCAAGGCCAAAAATCTCCCGGCTTCGGGTGTTTGGAATTTCAGCCGGCAGAGTCGGCTGTCTCCTCGCTCGTGATGGACGAACTCATAGCGTCCGATCCATCTCGTGCGGACGCGTAGCCAGCTCCGAACACGGGCTACGTAATCGGCTGGACACCTTCGAGCCGGATTGCGCGCCCTTTAGCCAATCAAGCCCTGCTTCAGCGTTTGTCTTGCGAGCCCTCTCGGCTCTGCATTTTGGTGGCGGCGGAGCAACCTCTGATATTGCAGCCAGTCGACGGTTGCCGGACGCGAACGTCCTTGCGACATGGTTCCTTTCGTGAAAAATCTGCCGTGAGCGCATCGTCTTTCGCCCCTTCCGGGTGCCCGGCACAGCCATCGGTCGGGGTGGCCATCCTGGCGATCCGACGGGGCGCGAGTTCCGAGGCAACCCGCCTGCTCGGCCGCAGCCTTGGTTGAAGCTGTCGATCGAATCGTTAGCAGATTTTGCCAGCCTCTCTGCGGCAGATATCACGGGAATCGGGATGGGAACCATCGATCAGCTGCCTTCCAACCAGGCTAGTCAGGGACTCAGGCGGTTATTGCGTCGGCCATGCTTCCATGAGGAGGCTGCTGGTAGTCAGCAGAGCATCGAGATGCTTCATCGCCACCTCCAAGCTCGAGTGCGGATGTTGTGAAGTCGGCCGAGCACAGGCCGCTGCGCGTTCTCATTGATCCGGGGATGCGAGAAGCCCTCGACATGCGGATGCCTTGCTGGTTGATGACGCTCGGATTGCGTTTCGTGACGATTGCCGTCGCTGCGGGATGCTCATTTGCTTGGCTCTGGCATGCCGTGTAGCGATGGCAACGAGCTTCGCGAGCGTGCCCATCAACGCGGAGTGCTCGGTGCCCATCAACTGAGCCAGCGTTCAATCCTTCCGTTTGCTCATGCTGAGAGGCGAATGCCGTTCACCGCTCCTCGGAGCGCATCGATGTCAGCGTTGACGTAGTTTGCGTGGCTGCCGGCGTCGGCGTGGCCGGTAATCTGACGGGCAACCTCGGCCCGCACGCCTGCTGAAGCGAGTTGCGTCGCTGCAAAGTGGCGCAGGGAGTGAAAGGACTTCTGGCTCGTCGTGCGGCCACGACTCTTCTCCCGCGCCATCCGCGCCACGCCGCCGGAGATTTCGGCCCGCTCCATGAGCCGCTTGAATGCCATGCTCAAACCGGACTTGCCTGCCCCGCCCTTGTTGGCAAGGGTGGGAAACACGGCAGCCGCGCCGATTCCGCGGGTTTGCTTCCTGAGCCATTTCGAAAAGTGAGGGTGAATCGGCAAAGTGAGCTCGGCGCCGGTTTTTGAGGTTTTGATGCGGATGAGGCCGGCTTGAAGGTCAAGCTGACGCCACTTCAGGCGGGCCGCGTCCATGAGTCGCAGACCGGTCGTGGCCGCGAGGATGATCAGTCCTTTCCAGTCGCCCTCCGCCACTTTGATCAGCGCTTGCACGTCGTCGATCGTGAACGGCATGCGGCGAACGTCTGTCCCGGTTTCGCGCAGATCACGCACACCAACGAACGGATTGCGGCCGAGGTGTCCTTCCTCCACCGCTTCGGAGTAGATGCTACGGAGGAGTTTGATCGTCTGATTCACCGTCCGCGATGAGAGTCCCTCTTTTGCCAGACGGTCCCGGTAGGCGAGGGTATCCTCGCGGCTCACAGCTTCGAGCATCTTGTCGCCCTTGCCATTCAGGAACTCGAGCCACTGCCGGCTGACTTGATCGTATTTCCACTGCGAACGGTCGGTGACGGCGCCGACTTTGCTGGCTCGCCACGTTTCGCACAGGCGTCGGTTGGTCATTGCGTTGAGCGTTTCCTGACCGGCTGCGGCCAACAGATCGTTGATGAGTTCTCGTGCAGCGTTGGCATCGAGTCTGCCGCCGCGGGCCAATCGTTCGGCTCGGGCGACGGTGTCGGTGATTCCGGCAGGGGACACATCGGCAGTCTGCCGATCGCGCTCCCGCTCCGCTTGAATTTTCCATTGAGCGGCGATCCGTTCCGCCTCTTTCCCATCTGCCGTTCCTGTGGAGCGGTTCAGCCATTTTCCTTCCGCGCCTCGGTATCGGGCAATCCAGTTTTCAGTTTTCGGATGTTTCCAAATGCCACGCATGATGAAGGTTCCTTTCGGGTAAGACGGGAGGTTAGACGAATCGCAGTTGTTCGTGGTCGTCTTACTTCGTTCTCCGACAGTGTGCAAGAGTTCTTTTCACCGGTGGGTATCGAAATGAGGGTTCGATTCCCTTCACCCGCTCTCTGTTGGCGCGAGACGAGCGCCGCGGCATTGCTGCACGATAACGCGTTGGGAGCGGTCGGCTTGCGGTAAAAAAGAAAGCGCGATCATTGCTGATCGCGCTTGGGCAAGGCTGAGGTCGGAACGTGAATATAATGGCGTGGTCCCTAGCTTGCGGGAGATACTTTAGCAGCGCTCGTGCCACCTTGGGATCTGGAGTGATTTTTTACGGTGCTTGATGCCATGGAGGCGACAGGTTTGGTGATTGCCACTCAGCGTGCCCGCGCGCGAAGGCGTGCTCCCTCGGGGAGCTAAAACAATTCGTTCCACAGATTCCTTTGCCGAAGAAAACCAGTAGAGTTCTCATCCATGAAAACGCTCCTCCTTTTTTCGGCGCTCGCACTTTCCTCCGGCTGCCTCGCGCTGAACTAATCTTTTGCACGTGGAGTTTCTGGAAGCACTACAGCGCGGCGTTCTGGTGGCCGATGGGAAGCCGGATGGGGAGAGTGAAATGGAGATTTGCGTCAGCGAGCCGGAGCGAGTCTTGGAGGGGCATGCGGCGTGGATTGCCGCGGGTGCACAGGTCGTCCGCACGCGGAGCTTCGGAGCAAACGCGGTGAGTCTTGCGGCGCACAGACTGGAGCACCGGGTGAGCGAAATCAATTGGGCGGCTGCACAAATCGCGCGCGAGGCGGTGAGGGGAACTGGATGTTTCGTCGCGGGTTGCGTCGGGCCGTTGGACTTGACCAGTGCGCGCGCAGCGGAGCAGGGGATCGATCGACGGGAGGTGTTCAGCGAGCAGATGGGTGCGCTGATGGACGGCGGCGCGCGGCTGATTCTGCTGGAGGGCTTTTCCGATTTGGGGGAAATGCTGCTCGCGCTGGAGGTGAAGCATTCGCTGCATCATTGCCCGGTGATTTGCTCGCTGCTTGTCGATGAGACCGGGGTGCTGCCGGACGGGACGAATTTTGACCGCGCCTCCGCGACCCTGATCGATGCAGGCGCGGATGTCATCGGGATCAATCTCGCAGGTCGGTGGGATTCGGGACAGCGGACTTTCGACAAGGTTTCATCCGAGCATCTGACTGCGATTTTTGCCGGGGTTGGAGCGCCGGGGATTTCTCTGACCCCGGAGGCGTTTGCGGAGTTTGCCGTGCGTCTGGCGCGGCGGGGTGCTCGTTTGATCGGAGGCGGCGCAGGACTGGAGCCGCGCCATCTTTCCGTGATGGTCGCGGCGTTGCGGGAGGCGGGTTTGTGAAGTGCGTATCTGACTCGCGCAGACTCGATCGATCGCAGCTTTACGCGCGATGAACAGCGTTCGACGGGCGTTTATCTGGCAGGGTATCGGACTCGTTTTTGCGGCGATTTTCGTCGCGTGGGTCGTGCGGACTTTTCCGGTCCTGGACTACATTACGAGCGCGCAACAGCGGCTCGGGCAGATGCAGTTCTGGGGTGCTGTGCTGTATCCGCTGCTCTACGGCGTGTGCAATGTGCTGCTGCTTCCCGCCGGGGTGCTCGCGATCGGAAGCGGGCTTTTCTACGGACTGTGGTGGGGGTTTTTCATGAACCTCGCGGGCAATGTCGGCGGGGCGGCGGTGGCTTTCTGGCTCAGCCGCAAGCTCGGGCGGCAATGGATCGAGCAGCGATTTTTTCGGAAGAAAAAATGGGCGGCTCTCGATGAAGCGATCGGACGCGACGGCTGGAAGATTATATTCCTCAGCCAAGTGCATCCGCTCTTTCCCACGAGCCTGCTGAACTACCTCTACGGCGTGACTCGCATCCGCTTCGGCACGTGCATGCTCTGGGTCGCGCTCGGCCAGGCACCGGGTTTGTTCCTTTACGCTTATCTCGGCACCCTTGCGCAGCTGGGTTTGAAAGTCTGGCGCGGGGAAAATCACCCGCACATCAGCGAATACGGGCTCTGGATGGGCGGCCTGCTCGTGACGGTCGTCATCACGACAGCACTCGCGCGGCTCGCGCTGAGATTATTGGCGGAAGCAGAAGATGCCGCGAACCGCGCGGAACAGGCGCGGGAATTGGAGAATGTCTCCGGGTAGGTCGAGGGACTGCTACTTTGCGAAGCCCTGCGCCTTCAGCCAGAAGAGGCAGTCCGCGGCCCAGGGGTGCATCGGCCCACCGGATTTGCCGCCGAGGCCCATCCCGTGGCCGCCTTTTTCATAAACGTGCAGGTCGAAACGGACGCCCGCTTTGCGCAGTGCGACGGCAAAATCGAGCGAGTTTTCCACCTTCACCGCGCTGTCCTCCCAAGTGTGCCAGATGAAGCACGGTGGGGTTTGCGGGGTGACTTGTTTTTCGTTCGAAAGCAGTTCGACGAGTTCAGGTGCGGGCTCTTTCCCGAGAAGATTGGCCTTTGAACCGCCGTGGGTGTTTGGGCCCATGGAAATGACGGCGTAGCACAGAATCCCGAGGTCTGGTCGCGAGCTAAAGCGCTCGATCGGGTCAGCATCGTCGGCTTTGCCGGCATCAAAATGGGTGAGAATCGTGGACGCCAGATGTCCTCCAGCGCTTGACCCCATGACGCCAACGCGTTTCGGATCGATCTTCCAATCGCCCGCTTTGGAGCGCGTCAGGCGCATCGCTCGCGCCGCGTCGTTCAGCATCGCCGGATGGCGGTAGCCGCCGGAGCCAAGGCGATATTTCAGCACAATCCCCGCGATACCGTGGTCCGCGAGCCACTCCGCGTAGCCTGCGCCTTCGTGGCCCGCGAGTCCGCCGTAGCCTCCGCCGGGACAGATGACGACCGCTGCGCCGGTGGCTTTATCCGGCAAAGGGAGAAATGCGGTAAGTGTGGGGATGTCTTTGTCCGCGGTGCCGAGGGCGCCGGGCGCGCCATCCGGCCAAAGCGGAATGGGCGCGAGGGGTGCCGCTTGGAGAGTTGCGGCTGCGAGGAGGGAGAGCAGGATGGGAATGCGCATTGTTTTGGGATGAATTAGACTTCTGCTGGTACGACGAAAGGCGCGCGGTAGTCGCGGGTGAGCAGTTTGTCAGCGTCGGCATTGCCAACAAATTTCTCAGTCGTCGGATCCATTTTGAGGAACTCGCCGAGCGCCAGTTGATCCTTCGTGATGTCCACGCCGTTGGCATCGAGATGGGCGGCGAGGCGCTCGAAAGACTCGGACGCTTCCTTGTGGCCTTTGATCTTTTCGCGGATGGCTTCCGGCGCCGTTTTTTTGCCGAGGCGATACGAAATGTTGCCCGTATGGCAGAGCGCGCTTGAGATATGGCCGTCGAGGATTTGGCCGTGCAAGTCCGCAGCTTTGCGGCTGCGGACAGCAGCGAGGAAGTTTGCGTAATGGTTTTCGGCGTCGGCGGGCGAATCTTTACCGCGGCCGAATTTCTGGATCTCCTTGCCGTCGGTGTCGTAGGCGATCGCGTCGTTATAATTCGGCACGAGGATGTGCCCTTTTTCGTACTGCACGACCACGCCGACACTCGCGCCGCGATACTTGTCCATCTCCTTCGCGTCGCTTTTTTCCGGCAGCCCGCGTACTTCGAAAATGAGCGGCGCCTTTTCGTAATCATGGAACACGAACATCGTATTCGGCGTCTCGGCGTCGTCGACGTAGCCGAGGCGTCCACCGACCGAAAAGACCTTTGGCGCGAGGGCCATCTCGCCGGTGAACCGGCGCGCGATGTCCATCTGGTGGATGCCTTGATTGCCAAGGTCGCCGTTGCCGGTGTCCCAGACCCAGTGCCAATCGTAATGCAGATTCTTGCGGTGAAGGTCCTGCTTTTCGGCGGGCCCGCACCAGAGATCATAATCGACCGACTCCGGGATGGGTTGCGCGCCTTCGGTGTTGCCGATGCTCGGGCGGCGTTTGTAGCAGAGCCCTCGGGCGTAAATCAGTTTGCCGAGATTACCGGCTTTCGCCCACTCGATCGCTGCCGCGATGCCGAAGGCAGAGCGACTTTGCACGCCCATCTGCACGATGCGCTGGTACTTTTCCGCGGCTTTCACGAGTTGCCGGCCTTCCCACACATTGTGCGAAACAGGCTTTTCAACATACACATCCTTGCCGGCCTGGATCGCCCAGATCGCCGCGAGCGAATGCCAATGATTGGGCGTCGCGATCGAGATGGCGTCGATTTCTTTGCTTTCGAGCATCTTCCGCAAATCCTGAAAAGGCGTCACCTCCTGCCCCTTCGCTTTGAGCTGCGTGACGCCTTTGTCCAGGACCTTCGAGTCCACATCGCAAAGTGCTACGATGCGCGCGCCCGGCTGTTTCAAGTAGTTGCCGATGTGGTCCTGCCCGCGGCCATTGAAGCCGACGACCCCGATGCGAATGTCGCTGTTCGCGCCTGCACTGGCTGCGCGCAGGCGTGGGGAAAGGGAGAGTGCGGCGGTGGAAAGGAGGGAGGTTTTGAGGAAGCTGCGGCGTTTCATGGGGAGATCGAGGTTTAAGTAATGACGACGGTGGACGAAGGAGCAGCGCGGCGCGCAGCACCTTACGTCCAGCAATCCACGGCCCTTTAGGATCGCGGTGAATACGAGAGCGTGCGAGCCAGTTCTTTCTTTGAAATTTCTCATCCGCCAATTTTCCCGCCTCACGTTTAGGCCAGCGAATCGGCGTGAATTGCCCTCCGCCAAGGCTTCGCGGCAGGACGTAGCTTTGTGCATCGATCCCCGAACTTTTACCATCGGGCTTTTGGCTTTGGTGACCGGGATGATCAGGCGAAGGGGCCAAATCCTCAGAGAGCGGGACGTGCACTGTCTGAACGCGCGATGGGAGGACCGGGATTCGCCGTCAAATTTAGCTCCTGGACGTCGATGATCGCATTAGCGACCGGACCCGCGGCTGTTGGCGCGCAACAAGCCGATCGCCTTCACGCATTGGATCGGCGGCGTGGTGGGAGTGGTCGGCCGCGAGCCGCGGTGGGATGAGCTGCTGACCTGCAAATGCGACATCGATGCGTGCCTGCGCGAGTTCCTCGAGCGACGGATCGTCTGGCAGGATTCGCGGTTTTGCTTCGAGCAGGAACGCGACACCAACCTCGGCGGCAATTCGCTCTTCCGCAGCGAGGAACGGATCCGCGCCGAGCGCCGCTACCTCAAGTCGAAGTGGAAGGCGCACATCCAGTTCGAGGAATACGAGAGTCGAGACCGACTTAGCGTTTGCGTGGAGCGAAAACAGGCAGTTAACCTCTAACCCAATGGGTCTAGTAGAGCCGGTTCCAAAGCGAGGTGGAGAACTTCCGCCGCCGGTGCTTTTCATGTACTGCTCGGAACCCTCTCGTCGCTTCCCGACACACAAGCTCTTAGTAGAACGCCAGATCAGAGTATCAGCATGGCATAAACTGAACGATCCGTTCGATTGTTTTCCGGTGCTGGCGCAACGGACCTCAAAGAGCACCATTTGGAAATATCTATCCTCGCGGCCCGACCTTTACGATGGCCCGGTGACAGATGCGATGGTGAAGGGAGTTAAAAAACGGATCGACGAAGGCGGAAGAAATCCTCGGGCGTTTTGGACGGAAACCGTCATTAGCAAAGGTGTCATTTGCATGTCCGAACGAAATGACGGCGTTCTGATGTGGAGTCATTACGCAAGCAGCCATCGGGGTTTCGCAGTCGGCTTTCGCTCTTTAGAAATGTGGCAATCTCCACCCGGGATCCTCTTCCACAAAGTGGACTATGGAGGACGCCGTCCTCGCTTTAATGCCAACGATCTGGGTCTGAATCGGGAAGATCGTTATCAGATGTATTTGTCCCTGATGGTCAGAAAAAGCGTGGAGTGGAGGTATGAGAAGGAGTGGCGATCTGTGGTTGATCGTCCACACCTGAGGGAAGGGCTGTACTTGCCGTTCACTCCGGAAGCCGTGGACTCGATGGTACCTCGGCCCAGAGATTCAGCCGACGACCATACGCAAGCTTGCGGCGGCCTGTCGAAAGGGTGCGCTCCCCGTGGACGTCAAGATTTACCGGACGCACTTGAGCACGAGGTCGTTCAAGATCATTGTCGAAAAAACGCCGCGAATCTTGGGAGAGCGCGGCGTTTGGAAGTCCTAGGATTACTTCAGAGAGACGACTTGGTGTTCGTGGAGGATAAATAAACTCTCAACACGGCATGAAGAAAAGCGTAGATGAGTGGATCAGGCAGTTGGACTTACGGGCGAACCTCGAACGAACTGAGGTTCCCGACAGCGGGCTCGTCGAAATCTATCACCGAGTGGAGTCCTATCTCGAAAACACAACCGGACTGCCCGTCTGCATGTCTCGACGCAGATGTCTCTTCTCGCTCAACACGGAGAGCTTTTTCGCCGATGCGCGAGGTGGCGGGTTTAGACCGGTAAAACACTACAAGCCCTGCGGAATTGGCATAACTCCGGAGTTTCGGAAGTATAGCCAACTACGTCCGAACTCCCTCGATCGAAGTTGGATCGATTGCGATGGAAAAGTGGTAGCTAGGCTCGACGAGCCTTCAGGTTTTCACACCGACGCTAAGCGCCTGCTAATCTCACCGCAGTTCTTTAGAGAAGAGTTGGAAAGTCGCCGGCTCGGCGCGATTTGGTGCTACGACTCAATGCGGTAATCGGAACGGTCACTCGAAGAATTAGGACTGACCAAGGGCTCGCAGAAAATTCGGGGTCGAACTTTCATCTACGCGTTTGACTGTGGTAGGTCGGGGAAGATTCCCCGGATGGCGACATGGACGCGGGTCTGCGGAAAACGCCTCTTCTTCGGGTCCGCAGATCATTAAGCGAAACGCCGCGTCGCCTCCTAGGACGCGGCGCTGTGAGGCGCAGATTAGGTGGGGCTCGTTCGAGAACGCCTTGTTCTCTCAGCGTGTGAGGCCGCTGTGATGCACGGCTGAGATAGGGCTCAAAGTTGCGGTTGCTGACGAGGAGGCCGCGGTAGAGCCAGTCGCCGTGGAGTTCGATTTCGCGGGGCTTCATCACGGCCCAGCGAGCCGGCGGCGAGGAGGTCATCGGCGACCTGCTGGGCATCGAGGCCAGCGAGCTGGTCGTAGACGAAGTTCTGCAGGTGGTCGGCGTCGCGGTTCTTTTTCGCGGCGGACGAGGAGGATGACGGCTTTGCTGATGAAGGTGCGGACGCGGTGTTCACGGACGGCTTTGCCTTGGTTATGGTATCGTTTTCAAAATGACGCCCGATGTGGCCGCTGCGATGCAGAAGGGCGCGAAGCTGAACGAGCGCAATGGCGACGCCTCCGATGAGCTGCCGCTGTCCGCCGCCTACGTCATCGCGCCGGACGGCACGGTGACCTACGCCTTCCTCGATGCCGACTATCGCAACCGCGCCGAGCCCGCGCGGCTCGTCGATGCGCTCACGGCCATCAAGACCGGGCAGCCGACGTCCGAGCACATGCTGCTGCAGTTTTGGGAAGGCGTGTGGAATCCGCCCTATGATATCGCGCTCGTGGATCGGCTGATGACCGAGAATTTCATCCTCACGAGCGCCGGCGATGATGTGCGGGGCCGGGTGGCGTTCAAGGCGTGGATCGCCATCTTCCAGAAAAAGATCGCCGACCTGCGCCTGCGAAATCTCGACATTTTCACGAGCGCAGATGGTCGGCGCGTGACTTCGCGTTGGGAGGCAAAGGGGCGCAATCGCGGGATGTTCGGCACGTCGGCTGATGATCGTGCGGTGGAGTTCACCGGCATCTCGATCTGGGAAGATGCGCGCCGGCAAGCTGGCGCACAATTGGGTCAAGCGCAGCGCCTACGAACTCTCGGAGAGGCTGAAAATGCCGGCGAAAAGATCCCGCGCGGATGGCGTGACTCGCGCGATCGCGGCGACGTTTCCGGGCGTAAAATTCGGCCGACCTCCGCCGCGCTGAAAATGGCACGGCGGAAAGCTCGCAAGTGCCCCATCGATTCCGCTTACGATAGCAGGTAGTGACTTTCGATATCGGCTATCTGCTCCTCGGCGCGCTGCTCATCGCAGTGGCGGGACTTGCATCATTGGTGAAGCGGCTGCCGCTCACGGAGACGATGATCTATCTCACCGCGGGCGTGCTGCTCGGGCCGTTCGGCTGCGGATGGGTCTCGCTCGATGCGATCGGGAATGCGCACGTGCTCGAGCGCATCGCCGAAGTGGCGGTGATCGTCTCGCTTTTCACCGCGGGTCTGAAGCTGCGCGTGCCGATGCGCGATCGCCAATGGTGGGTACCGTTCCGGCTCGCCTTCGCCTCCATGACGATCACCGTCGGGCTCATCGCGGTCACGGGCGTGCTCGGACTCGGCTTGCCGCTGGGTGCCGCCGTGCTTCTCGGCGCGATCCTGGCCCCCACCGATCCGGTGCTGGCTTCCGGCGTGCAAGTCGCGCATCCGCGGGACCGCGATCGCCTGCGCTTTAGCCTCACCGGCGAGGCGGGTTTCAATGACGGCACGGCGTTCCCATTCGTGATGCTCGGGCTCGGTCTGCTCGGTCTGCATGAGCTCGGCGCGTGGGGTTGGCGCTGGTGGACGGTGGATGTCTTCTGGGCGATCGGCGGCGGGCTCGGGATCGGCGCGGGGTGCGGCTGGGCCGTCGCGAGGCTGATTCTCTGGCTGCGTCGGCGCGACCGAGGGGGCGCGGGGCGCGACGAGTTCATCGCGCTCGGGCTGATCGCACTTTCGTACGGCGCCGCGCTCCTCGCGCACAGCTACGGATTCCTCGCCGTCTTTGCCGCCGGCCTCGCGCTGCGGGCGATCGAGAGGGAACGCACCCGCGAACATGAAACCACGGATGTGATCGCGGCGAAGGGCGCGGAGGAGGAAGAAGAGAACCCCGCGCCCGACGCGCCGGAGACGCCGGCGCACATGGCCGGCGGAGTGCTGAGCTTCAACGAGCAGATCGAGCGACTCGCCGAAGTGGCGCTCGTTTTGATTATCGGCGCAGCGCTATCGCGCGATTATCTGCGGGTCGAGGAGGTCTGGTTTATCGCGCTGATCCTACTCGTGATCCGCCCGGTCGCCGTCGCGATCGGGTTGCTGGGATCGCGCGTCGCGACGGCGGAGCGCGGGCTCATGGCATGGTTTGGCATTCGCGGCATCGGCTCGCTCTACTATCTCATGTATGCCCTGAACCGCGGCCTCAGCCCGGAGATTGCCTGGCAACTGACCTCCCTCACGCTCACCGCGATCGTCGTCTCCATCATCCTCCACGGCATCACCGTCACACCGCTCATGGCCTGGTATCGAGGTCGCCGCGGTGCCCGTGAATGAAATCGTTTACCGCGCAGTTTTCCTTCTTCGTCCGCCAGTCCGCCAGCCGGCGCAATGTGCGGCTGCTGCTGCGCTTCGTCGCGGTGCTGGCGGCGATGGTCATCGGCTTACAGCGTCCTCTTTCACGTGCTCATGGCGCTGGAAGGGCAGCAGCACAGTTGGATCACCGGCTTCTACTGGACGCTCACGGTGATGAGCACGCTCGGCTTCGGCGACATCACTTTCACCAGCGATCTCGGGCCGCGCCTTCTCCATCGTCGTGCTGCATCTCGGGCATGATCTTCCTGCTCATCCTGCTGCCGTTCACGTTCATCGAGTTCTTCTACGCGCCGTGGATGCAGGCGCAGGCGGAAGCGCGCGCGCCGCGGCAGCTGCCGGCAGCCACGAGCGGGCACGTGATCCTCACGGCCTACGATCCGGTGACCGTCTCGCTCATGCGCAAGCTCGACGGACTACGGCTATCCCTACGTGCTGCTGGTGGGCGATCTGCCGGAGGCGCTGCGGCTGCACGATCTCGGCGTGCGCGTGCTCTTCGGCGAAGTCGATCGCCCGGAGACCTACGGCCTGGCGCGGGCGGAGCAGGCGGCGATGGTCGTCGCCACGGGCAATGATTTCGTGAATACGAACATCGCCTTCACCGTGCGCGAACTGAGCGAGCGCGTGCCGATCGTCACCACGGCGAATTCCGCCGATTCCGTGGACATCCTGCAGCTCGCCGGCAGCACGCACGTCCTCCAACTCGCGGAGATGATGGGCCAGCGCGCTCGCCCGGCGGATCATCGGCGCGGATGCGACGGCGCACGTCATCGGCGAATTCGGCGAGGTGCTCATCGCCGAGGCGACCGCCGCCGGCACGCCGCTGGCGGGAAAGACGCTCGCGGAAAGCCGGCTGCGCGACCACGCGGGGCGTGAGCGTCATCGGCATCTGGACGCGCGGACAATTCGAGGTGGCGACCGCGGAGACGATGATCGACGCGAATTCCGTGCTGCTCCTCGCCGGCTCGGCGGAGCAGCTCCGCCGCTACGACGAACTCTTCTGCATCTACCACGTGAGCAGCGCGCCGGTGATCATCATCGGCGGCGGGCGCGTGGGCCGCGCGACGGCGCGCGCGCTGGCGGAGCGGGAGATCGATTACCGGATCGTCGAGATGCGCCCCGAGCGGATTCGCGACCCGGAAAAATACATCGACGGCAACGCCGCCGACCTCGCCACGCTGGAGCGCGCCGGCCTGCGCGAGACGCCCGCGATCGTCATCACCGCGCACGACGACGATCAGAATATCTACCTCACGATCTACTGCCGCCGGCTGCGGCCCGACGTGCAGATCATCAGCCGCGCGGTGCGCGAACGGAACGTCTCCACGCTGCACCGCGCGGGCGCCGATTTCGTGCTCTCCTACGCGTGGATGGGCGCGACGGCGATCTTCAATTACCTCAAGCGCGCCGACGTGCTGATGGTCGCCGAGGGCCTGCACGTCTGCGAAACCGAGGTGCCGCCCGCGCTCGCCGGCAAGACGCTCGCCGCAGGCGGCGATCCCGCGCGAGACCGGCTGCAGCGTCGTCGCGCTGCGCACCGCGGCGGGCTGCAGATCAATCCCGCCCGCGGACGAGGTGATGCACGCCGGCCAGCGCATCCTGCTCATCTGCACGCCGGAGGCGGAGCAGCGCTTCCTGGAACGCTACGGCACGCAGTTGGCGCGACGGCGGGATTTTCCGGAAGTGCGGACGGCGTAAGCCAGACTCGGGAGGAGCTTTACCTACTCTTCCCCAAAAAGGCGATTCGATTCGACGCGCGGACGATGGCTCAAGGTCTCAGGACGACCTTAACGCAGTCCTCTTTCTTCTCGTTGAAGATCGCGTAACCGCGCGGGGCATCCGCAAGCGGGAGGTGGTGAGTAATGATGTCGTCGAGGCGAATCCTGCCATCGTCGAGCCACGTCATCAGTTCGTCGATGTAAGCCTGCACGGGCGCCTGGCCGCCGCGGATGGTGATCGCCTTGTCGAAGATTTGGCCGAGCGGGAAGTTGTCGTAGGCCATGCCATGGACGCCGAGAATGCTCACGATGCCGCCACGCCGCACCGCGCTGCACGCGGTCTCGAGGGCCGAGATGCTGCCGGCCTGCGCATGCAAAACGTTCTTCACTTTGTCCATGACGGAGCGATCCGCTTCCATGCCCACGGCATCCACGCAAACGTCCGCCCCGCGTCCGCCGGTCATTTCGCGGATGCGCTCAACGGCATCATCCTTCGCGGCATTGATTGTTTCGGACTTCGCCGCCATCTCGGCCATCGCGAGGCGATAGGGCTGGATGTCGATGCCGATCACGCGGGCGGCGCCGCGCACCCATGCGCACTTTTGCGCCATGAGTCCCACCGGGCCGCCGCATCTCGCACCAGCACGGCGCTCGCGCCCGGCGCCAGCGCGACATTGCCAAAAGTGAACGTGATCCCTTGCGTGAAGTTCGCGCCATTGAGCGACGCGGGCTGGGTGCTCACATTCGTGAGTTCCAAAAACCCGCAGTAAGGTTGTCCGACACGGACGGATTGTAGTGCAATTCCGTGATGACGATGCGCTGCGCGGGCGGCGCGAAACTGCCTTCCATGAGCGGCGACCACACGCCGCCGGTGCTGCGCACACGGGCCTTTACAGTGAATGGCACGCCGACCGGGATCGGCCCCGTGTAGGCGCTGCCCTGCACGCCGTTGCCGACTGCACGCGGGTCGGCGCCGCTGGTCGTGTAGTAAATCATGCCGCTGCCGTTCGGATTGCAGAGCGTGACCGTGGCGCCAGTGCCGATCGTTCCGTCAAGCGGCGATATGCTGGGTGCGACGATCGTCCGCCAGAGCCCGATGCTGCGCGCCTGGGGCGAGGAAGGTGGCGTCGCGATTGGCCCACGCGTCCCAATTGGAGCTGTTGAAGCCGCCATTGAACACCGCGCCGATAAGCGGCTCGACCTGGGCGCGCAGCCCGTTCCAGCGCCCATTCAAATTCGGGCGCGCCATCACGCCGCCATTGAAGAAATGCTTCTGCAGCCGATCGGCGAAGAGCATTTTGAATTCGGCATTTTGATGCGCGCGGCGAAACACGAGTGCGGCCATCGTGCCTTCGGAAGCCGGCGAACTCCGCTCGTCACATGCAGTTCGTTCTCGAAGCTGTTGTGCTGATTCGACTGTCCGAAGCGACCGAGCGCGCCCTCCGCGTCCCACATGGTAAAGCGCCACTGCGCGCCGGGCGTGCGCTCGCGCAGGTAGGCGTAGTTATTGTGCGGCCAGTCCTGCGTCGCGCCCCATCCGTTGACGATGAAGATGACGACGGAGTGGTCGACTTGGTAGAGCGGCTTCCCGAGGAGCAGCGCTACGCCGAGGGCGGCGCGTGTCTTGCCGGTGCCGGGTGAGCCGTAGAAGTTGAGAATGCAGCGGCCGGCTTGCGGCTGGATTTGCTCGATCTGCCAGATGCGCTCGAGGTCGGCGCGGCGGGTGATGGCGCGGACGCCGGCGAGGATCTCGGTGCGGGCGCCCGAGTGGAGGACGATGCGCGCGAGGTCGTGCGGCGGCTGCGCGGTGAGGGGTCTTCACGGCCCCAAATGCCGCGGAGAAGACGTTGACTGCCAGAAACATAGCCCCGAAGCCCAACGGGTCGTCTTTTGGAATCGGAAAAGTGTCCTCGCCTCGGACACCCATCCGCCGCGCTGAAGCCTTTGCTACAGAGGATCGGCACAATGGAGCCAGTAATGGGATTCGAACCCATGACCTGCTGTTTACGAAACAGCTGCTCTACCCCTGAGCTACACTGGCTTTTTCACGATCGAAAAACGTGAGGGCGGGAAGGTAGCGAACGTGCGCTTTTCGGCAAGTGCGTTTTCCCGCCGGCGCCGTCATTCCTCGCGCGGACGATAGTTCGCGACGAAATGCAAACGGAACGCCGCGAAGGTGCCGGCGCTGATTTCCTCTCGCACCCGCTCCATGAGGTGAAGGTAAAAGTGGAGGTTGTGCAGCGTGATGAGGCGCAGGCCGAGGATCTCTTCGGCCTTCACGAGATGGCGCAGGTAGCCGCGCGAAAACTGCCGGCAGGCCGGACAGGTGCAGCCTTCTTCGATCGGGCCCTGATCAAATATGAAGGGCGCGTTTTTCAAATTGATCGTGCCGCCGGCGGTGAAGGCGGTGCCGTTCCGCGCGAGTCGCGTCGGCAGCACGCAGTCGAACATGTCGACCCCGCGCGCGACCATTTCGACCATCTGCGGCGGCGTGCCGAGACCCATTGCGTAGCGCGGCTTTTCCGGAGGAAGAAATGGCTCGCTCGCCTCGACTGCTGCCATCATTTCGGTTTCGGGCTCGCCGACGCTGACGCCGCCGATCGCGTATCCATCGAAGCCAATTGCCACGAGCGCCTCGGCGCTGTGCCGCCGCAATTCAGGAAAAGTGGCACCTTGCACGATGCCGAATTTCATCCCCGGAGTGGACACCTCCTTGCATCGCGCGGCCCACGCGAGGGTGCGGTCGAGGCTCCTCGCGGCGTAATCGTGCTCGCAGGGATACGGCGGGCATTCGTCGAAGATCATCGCGATATCGCTGCCGAGGGTGGCTTGAATCTCCATCGCTTCTCGCGGCCCGAGGAAGCAGGGCGCGCCATCGAGATGATTTTGAAAGTGCACGCCGTCGTCAGTGATTTTACGGAGCTTCGCGAGCGAGAAGACCTGAAAACCACCCGAGTCGGTGAGGATTGGTCCATCCCACGACATGAATTTGTGCAGCCCGCCAAAGTGCCGCATGACCTCCATGCCGGGCCGGACGAAAAGATGGTAGGTGTTTCCGAGAATCACGTGCGCCTGCAGGTCGTGGAGTTCCGCCGGCGACACGCCTTTCACCGAACCCTGCGTGCCAACCGGCATGAAAATTGGCGTCTCAATCACGCCGTGCGCCGTGGTCAGACGGCCCCGGCGGGCCTTCGATGAGGGATCGGTGGCAAGGAGTTCAAACATGGGGCGCGGAGCGTAGCGCGCCACTTTGCGACCGCAAGACACGGCGCCGATTCAGCTCGGCGTCTGCCGCTCGCGAGTCGCTTCCTCGTGGTCGATGAGCGACAAAAACACATCTTCGAGCGGGCCGGCCCCCGTGCTGGAGCTGCGCAATTCCGCGACTGTTCCGAGCGCGATCAATCGCCCGCGATGAATGATCCCCACACGATCCGCCATCTCATCGGCCACGCTCAGTTGGTGCGTGGAAAGAAAGATTGTCATGCCACCTTGCGCGCGTTCCCTGAACTCATCTTTCACGATGCGCGCGTGCCGCGGATCGAGCCCAACCATCGGCTCATCGATCACGAGCACGCGAGGATTGTGTAGCAGCGCGGAAGCGATCACGAGCCGCTGTTTCGTCCCGTGGCTCAAATTTTCGGTCAGCTCATGCGCGTAGTCAGTGAGATGAAATTTCTCGAAAAGCTCACCGCCGCGCTGCGTCACTTCCTTCTTCTCGAGCTGAAAAATATCGCCGACGAAGCGCATGAATTCTGACGCCGTCAGCTTGTCATAGAGAAAGGGAAAATCGGGCACGTAGGCGAGTTGCGCCTTGGCCCGGTCTGGCTCGCGCTGAATGTCGAAACCTCCGATCACCACCTGTCCGGCGGAGGGTTGCAGCAGCCCGACGAGCATCTTGATCGTGGTCGTTTTCCCGGCGGCATTCGGGCCGAGGAACGCGAAAAACTCGCCCTGCGCGACGTCGAGATCGAGGCCATTCACCGCCGTGAGCGAGCCGAAGTTTTTGGAGAGTGCGCGAACGGTGATCAAAGGGAGAGGGGATTGAAAACTAGATGAGCAGAAGCCCGGAAAGCCTCATGGCATCAGGTCTTCCGGGGCGAGGCGGTAGCCAAGAAAGGTTTTCACATCGAGGATTTGGCCGATCTGGCTCACCTGAATTTCGCACAGAGTCTGCCCGTTTTGCCGCACGAGGACGAGATACGTTTCCGTGCTCTCGCCGCGGATGCGCAGCGACGATTGTTGGGCGGTGATGAGCGGCTTCGCCCCGCTATTCCCGCTGGCAGCCCGCACGATATTTGGATCGATGCCGAAATGCTTCATCGCCTTTTGCGCGCCGAATTCGTCGAGCGTGAAAGTCTCTTCTTCGAGAACGCGGTCGCCCGCCTTCCAAAGCACCTGCACCGTCCTGTGTGGTGCGTCGATTTGGAGGTCCACGCGATACGCTTCCGGCTCGTGCATGGTGAATCCGAGGGACGCGCTTTGGAGCTCAAAGTCGTGATTCATCTCCAACATTCCGCTCCAGGAGAAACGCTGCTTCGGGGCCTGTGGCAGGCGCACCTGCAAGTTTCCGACAAAGTCGAGCAGGCGCATCTGCGCACCGGTTTCCTGCCGAGGATGCAGCCGCAAATAGCCGACGCGCTGGCCATCGAGCGCGATGTTCAAATCCAGCGATTGCTCGTGCAAAAAGAGCAATTTCATCACGTGCTCCACCGGCACCGCCTTCAGCCGCGAATCCCGCGGCGATAGTTCCATGCGCACGAGGAGCGTCGTCATCGTCAGCCAGAAAATGACGATCGCGACCGAGAGAATCCGGGAGAACATGCGAGCGCAGTAACGCACGCGACGGCTCCGCTGTCGCGCGTTTGGTTCGGGGTGGACACCGCCGCGCGCGGTTTGCAGCATCACTCTTCCGATGCGCGAATATCTCGATCTCCTCCGACTCGTGCTCGACACGCGGCGCGATCAAATCCGATCGCACTGGCACCGGCACGCACTCGATTTTCGGAGCGCAGGCGCGCTTCGATCTCGCGCGCGGATTCCCGTTGCTCACGACAAAGAAGGTGCATCTGCGCTCGATTATTCACGAGCTGCTGTGGTTTCTGCGCGGCGAGACGAACGTGAAATATCTGCGCGAAAATGGCGTCACGATTTGGGACGAATGGGCCGACGCGGAGGGGAATCTCGGCCGCGTCTACGGCGCGCAGTGGACCGACTGGCGCGCGATGGATGGGCGCTCGATCAATCAAATCGCCCAGGTGATTTCGCAGATCAAAAAGAACCCCGACAGTCGGCGGCACATCGTCACGGCTTGGAATCCTGCGGAGGTGGACCAGATGGCATTGCCGCCGTGCCATGCGCTCTTTCAGTTCTACGTCGCGGATGGGCGCTTGAGCTGCCAACTCTACCAACGGAGCGCGGATATTTTTCTCGGCGTGCCGTTCAACATCGCGAGCTACGCGCTGCTGACGATGATGGTGGCGCAGGTCTGCGAACTCACACCGGGCGACTTCGTCCACACCTTCGGCGACCTGCATCTTTACTCGAACCACGTGGAGCAGGCGCGGCTCCAACTCAGCCGCGAGCCGCGCCCGCTGCCGACGATGACCCTGAATCCGGACGTGCGGGAGATCGACGCGTTTCGCTTCGAGGATTTCACCCTGAGCGGCTATGATCCGCATCCCGCAATCAAAGCGCCGATCGCGGTATGAGGCGGCAGATTTCACGTCGAAAGGGCGGGAGCGAAGACCGGGTGACATTCCCGAACCTCGTCTCCACTTCGCAGCGCCTCGGCCGTCCGTGTCGGCAATGAAGGCCGTTGCCGCGATGTCACTCAATCGCGTGATCGGCGCGGGCGGTGCAATTCCGTGGTATTTGCCGGAGGATTTCAGATGGTTCAAAAAGTTGACCACCGGCGGGTTCGTGGTGATGGGGCGCAAGACTTTTGACAGCCTCCCCCGGCCGCTTCCGAACCGCACGAATATCGTGCTCACGCGCGGCCCGCGCCGGCTCTCGCGCGATCCTGCCTTTCTCGAGAAATGCGGAGATCGCCCGCTGGTCGGGCACTGGTCCGCGCGACTGCGGCGTGGCGCCTACCAGCTCGGTTTTGAACGCCTTGCTCCGCGCGAGGTCTGGCTGGTGCGTAGTCTCCCGCGGTTGCTCGCGGCCCTCGAAAAGCATCCGCCATCCCGCGATGTTTTCGTCATCGGTGGCGCGCAGATTTACCAGCAGCTGCTCCCGCGCTGCACCGATCTTTACCTCAGCGTCGTGCAACGAGAGATGGAAGGAGACGCGCATTTTCCAGACTTCGAGGATCGATTTGAGCAGGTCGAAATTGTCCTTCGCCAACCGGAATTCCACGTCGTTCATTATCGCAGCCGCGGCGTCGTCGAATGATCACCGCAGCGGGCCGCGCTCTACTCTCCAGCCTCTGCTGCCTGCTTTTTAATTGTCGCTCCGTGGCTAAATCTCCTCCATCTCCTGAACGGAATCCCGTGCTCCTCATCCACGGAATCAAGGATACCGGAGCTAAGATGGAGCGCATGGCGCGCTACCTCCGGCGCGAAGGCTGGGAGGCCACAACGCTGACTCTGCGCCCGAGTTGGGGACAGCGCGGACTCGATGAATTGGCGCAACAAGTCGCTGCACACGCCGACACCCATTTTGCCGCCCGGACAGAAGTTCGATCTCGTCGCCTTCAGCATGGGCGGCCTCGTCGCGCGTTATTACCTCCAGCGTCTCGGCGGATTGGAGCGCGTGGATCGCTTTGTCACTCTTTCAACGCCGCACCACGGCACCTGGATGGCCTACGCCATCGGCAATCCTGGCTGTCGCCAGATGCGCCCTCGAAGCCCATTCCTGCTCGATCTGGCGAGTGATGCGGATCGTTTACAGCGCCTGCGGTTCACCAGCTTCTGGACACCGCTAGACCTGATTATTTTGCCTGCCCGCAGCTCCGAAGTCGCCGGTGCGCGCAACGTGAAAACCTGGATCACGATGCACCCGCTCATGGTCTGGCAGCCGAGTTCGCTGCGTGCCGTCGCCGCCGCGCTACGGGAGGATGTCACCTCGCCGGTCGCAACGGATACGCCCTGAACGATCGTTGCGGCTGGTGCCGCGAGGATGTTCTCGGGATTTCGAAGCAAGGCTACGAAATTTGCGGGAGGAGCATTCCCAGCAACTCGCTGATTTTCACCCGTTCCTGACGCGCGTCGTCGCGGTGGCGAAGGGTGACGGTGTCGCGGAGTTCGTCGCCTTTTTCGCCAAGGGTCTCGAAGTCAATTGTGAGGCAAAAGGGCGTGCCGGCTTCGTCCTGACGCGCGTAGCGTTTGCCAATCGAGCCGCCTTCATCGTAGTCGGCGGCCATGTGGCGTCGGAGCGATTCAAAGACCGCGCGCGCTTTCGCTACGAGCTCCGGTTTGTTTTTGAGCAGTGGGAAGACGGCCACTTTTTTCGGAGCGATTCGCGGGTGGAAACGCATGACGCTCAGCGTCTCCTTGTTTCCCTTCGCGTCGGTTTTCTCGACCTCGGTGAAGGCTAACGCCAGGACGGCGAGTGCGAGGCGATCAAGGCCGGCAGATGGCTCGATGACGTGCGGGACGAAAAAGCCTTTCAGCAAGCGCTCGCAGAAAAGGGCGGCGGCTTCGCGCGATTGGTGTCGCTTGGCCCACTGCTCCTGCACCGCGGCGATGAAGTCACGGCGTTGATCTTCGGTAAGCTTCGCGGCGGCGGCGCGGAGTTCTTCGTCGAAAACCTCCAGCGGTTTGCCGCTGTGTTTCTGGTGCTGCGTGAGATCGAAATCGCCGCGCGCGGCGATGCCTTCCAACTCCTCGGTGCCAAACGGAAACTTGAAGAGGATATCGACGCAAGCGCGAGCGTAGTGCGCGAGTTCCTCCGTCGTCTGCCAATGATAAGCGAGCACCTCCGAGCCGAGGCCGATGCCGGCATAGTAGGCAGTTCGCTGCGCGACCCAGTAACGGTGCCACATTTCCCAACCCCAATTCGGCTGCGGTGTGGAAAGGTCGGCGCTCTCCGACCAGGCGGCGACCTGGCCGTGGATCAGGTGGATCGCTTCGTCCGGCGCGATGAAGAACTCGAGCTCCATCTGCTCGAACTCGCGGGACCGAAACGTGAAGTTGCGCGGCGTGACCTCGTTGCGGAACGCCTTGCCAATTTGGCAGATGCCGAACGGCACTTTCACCCGCGTGCTATCCACGACATTCTTGAATTGCGCAAAGATCGCCTGCGCGGTCTCGGGGCGCAGATATGCGATATCGTCCTCGGTTGCGGTCGGGCCGACGTAGGTTTTCAGCATCAGATTGAAAGGCCGTGCTTCGGTGAGCAGGCCGCCGGTCTCGGGGTGGAAATCCACAGAGTTTTCGAGCACGTCGATCTTCTCCTCGCCGTGCAGCGTGAGTTCCTCCGGCTTGCCCGCGGCCGCACCCGCGGACTGCGCGAGCATTGCGCGCACGCGTTTGCGGAAGCTTTCGATGTGCTCGGACTTTTTCATGAGCACCGTGAAGTGGCGATCCATCCGCCAGCCGGATGAAGCCTCGGCCGCGGTGAAACGCATCACTGTTCCGCTCTGCGGCTCGACGTGATCGGCGCGCACGCGCTTGTTCGTGACGGAGCATTCGCGCATCAAATCCGCAAACGTGTCCACATGCCCCGAGGCCTTCCAGATCGCGGGATGCATGATGATCGTGGCATCGAGTCCGACGACGTCCTCGCGCTCACGCGTCATCGTGCGCCACCAGGTGTCGCGGAGATTGCGTTTCAATTCCGCGCCGAGCGGGCCGTAATCCCAGAAGCCATTGATGCCTCCGTAGATCTCACTCGATTGAAAAATAAAGCCGCGCCTTTTGCAGAGGCTGACGATCTTTTCCATCTGGTTCGGTGCGGCTGGGGCCTGACTCATAGGGGCGGGAAAGTGCGCAGGGCCGGTGATCGGCTCAAGGGCAAAGTCGCTCGCGCCGCACGGGGAAATTCGCGGGACGCGCGTCTTCGGGCTTCTGGCAATCCGCTTCTGATGTATCTTATCCCGCATGGCCCGATACGAAACCTACCGTTCCAACGCCGGCGAAGCGCCGCTGATGCGCAAATGGGTGTTTCGCGCGCTAATGATGTCGCTGCTGCTGCACGCCGGGCTCTTCGTTTTCTTCCAGCTTAAGAAGCTCGATAATTTCAACTTCAACGCGGGCCCGCAGCTCGCGCCGCCGCGCTTCGTCGTGAACAAGGTGACCATTGATCCGAAGCTGCTGAAGGAGCCCGAGGAGTTGCGCGTCACGCTACCGGCGAAGCTGCCGAATCAGCGTATCGTCATTCCCGACGAGAAACCGCAGATCAAAGACATCGAACTCAAGCCGCAAGCGACGGAGGTTTCCTCGCCGCTGCTGACTGACAAGCCGAAGGCGACCCCGCTGAATTGGGATGCGATCGCGAAAAGCGATGCCGCGAGTTCCGGCCGTGGTGACAAGGAACTCGGCTCGATCGCGACGGCGCTGCTGAACAACAGTGTGAAGTCACCGCGTCAGCCGTCGATCACGCTGCCGCCCGGCAGCAAAGATGGCGACGCGATCGGCGGCAGTGAGGGCATTCCCGGTCGCCAGTCGATTCAGGACGCACTGGCGAATTTCGGCGCGCCGGGAGCGAGTGACAAACCGGTGGCGATGCCCGGCGGAGCGCTCTTTGCGCACGATAAAGCGGACCTTCGACCCGAGGCGCTGGACGCGCTGAAGAAACTCGGACAGCTCATTTCTCTTTACCCCGACGCGACCTTTGTCATCAGCGGACACACCGATTGGACCGGCTCGGCGGACTACAATTTGGCGCTGAGCGAGCGGCGTGCGGAGTCGGTGAAAGAATGGCTCGTCGGCACGATGAAGGTTGCGCCGGAGCGCATCCAGACGATCGGGCGCGGGAGCGCGGATGCGATCGTTCCGTCGGAGAAGGATGTCGATGAGCAGCAGCCAAATCGGCGGGTCGAGATCGTGATCAAAACAAACAAGAAGTGAGCGGCGAAGCGGTGCGCGAGGAGCTTCTGCAGTTCGTCGAGGTGCTGCTCGAGGACGAAGATTTGCGCGCGTGGTTCGAAAGTCTGGAGGGAATGCCGGCGCTTCAGCGCAGCGAGGAATTCGCGAAGATCACCGCGCGAATGCGAGCGGCGGGCGAGCATCCTGAATTGATTCAGGCAACGGCGCTGCTCGCGGAGGAAAAGATTTACCAAGGCGTGCACGCCACTGTCTCGGCCACGCGTAAGCAGCATTGAGATGATCGCCTCCCGCGACGAAATCGCCGGCAGCGCGGTCGCGTCGCATTACGACGAGCTCGACGAATTCTACCGCGAGGTGTGGGGCGAGCACGTGCATCACGGGCTGTGGCTCACGGGAAAAGAGCCGCGCGAAATGGCGGTGCGGCAGCTCGTCGAGTTGGTCGCCCGCGAAGCGCGGGTTAAGCAGGGGAGCCGTGTCTGCGACATCGGCTGCGGCTACGGTGCGACGGCGCGGATGCTGGCGCACGAGTTTGGCGCAGACGTGTGCGCGGTCACGATTTCGCCGCGGCAGCACGCATTTGCCGTCCGGAAAAACAGTGGGTCTGCGAACCCAGCGTGGCATCTAGCGGATTGGCTGGAGACGGATTTTCCACCTGAAACCTTCGACGCGGCGATCTCGATCGAGAGCTCCGAGCACATGCCGGACAAGCGCCGCTTTTTCGAACAAGCACATCGGATTCTCCGCCCCGGAAGTCGACTTGTGATCTGCGCGTGGCTGGCATGCGAACATCCGACGCGGCGCGCCGAACGCTGGCTGCTCGAGCCGATTTGCCGCGAGGGACGCATGCCGGATATGGGCAGCGAAAGCGACTACCGCGCACTTGCCGCCGCCACGGGTTTTGCGACCGAGCGCTTCGAGGATGTGACGTCGCAGATTTCCCGCACGTGGCCGATCATCGTCCGCCGCTTCGCCGCCAAGCTCGTGAGCCGCCCGAGCTACTTGCGCTTTCTTTTCAATCAGCACGCGCGCAACCGCGTTTTCGCGCTGACCGTTTTCCGCATCTGGCTCGCCTACCGCGTCGGCGCGATGCGCTACGGCGTTTTCACGTTCGTGAAAAGCTGAGGCGAAAACTTTGCTTCACCGCTTCCGCTGAGCCGCGCAGCATCGCGCACCTTGAAGAAGCTGATCATCCAGATGCCGTGCTACAACGAGGAGGGCACGCTCGCCATCGCGCTCGGCGCGCTGCCGCGGCAGGTGCCGGGGGTCGACAAGGTGGAGTGGCTGATCATCAACGACGGCAGCACCGACGAGACGATCGAGGTCGCGCGCGCGAACGGCGTCGATCACGTCGTCGATCTCGGCTCGCATCAGGGTCTCGCGCGCGGCTTCATGGCCGGGCTCGACGCCTGCCTGCGCGCGGGCGCGGACATCATCGTCAACACCGACGCCGACAACCAGTACAACGCCGACGACATTCCGAAGCTCATCGAGCCGATCCTGCGCGGCGAGGCGGAGATCGTGGTCGGCGCGCGCCCGATCACCGAGATCGAGCATTTTTCGCCGCTGAAAAAGTTGCTGCAAAAACTCGGCAGCTGGGTGGTGCGCGTGGCCAGCGAGCACGGAGGTCGCCGATGCGCCGAGCGGCTTCCGCGCGATGAGCCGCGACGCCGCGATGCAGCTCAACGTCTTTTCGCAATACACCTACACGCTCGAGACGATCATCCAGGCGGGGCAGAAAGAACATGGCCATCGTCTCGGTGCCGATCCGCACCAATGGCTTCCTGCGCCCGTCGCGGCTGATGAAGTCGATGCGCGGCCTACATCCAGCGCTCGATCCTCACGATCCTCCGCATCTTCATCACCTACAAGCCGCTGCGCTTTTTCACGTGGCTCGGGCGCGTTCCCGTTCGCCGTCGGGCGTCGCTGATCGGCATGCGCTGGCTGTGTGCTCTTCTCAGGACGACCCGACGCGCGCCCGCGTGCCGAGCCTCATCCTCGCGGCGATCCTCATCCTGATCGGCGTGCAGCTCTGGATCTTCGGCGTCGTCGCCGACGTCATCGCGGTGAATCGCAAGCTGCTCGAGGACATCCAGCTCCGGGTGCAAGCGCATCGAATACCGATGAACCATGAGCCGCGAACTCTTCGCCCGCGAAGCTCTCGCGCAGATTCCGAAGATCCTGACGCTGCAGGATCGCAACGCACATTCGCCGACTTACGGCTGTTTCGATCGCAATTTCTGGCACTACAAGATCATCGATTTCCCGAGCGGCATGGCCGCGGAGTTCGTCTGGCCGCTCGCGCTGGCCTACACGCTGCCGATCGCGGGCAACCCGTTATTACCAGCAGCCGGCGATCAAGGAATGGGTGGAGGCCGGCATCCTCTACGCCGCCCGCAGCGCGCATGCCGATGGCTCGTGCGACGATTATTTTCCCTTTGAAAAAGCCGCGGGCGCCGCGGCGTTTTCGCTGCTCGCCTGCCTGGAAAGCTACGAGCTGCTCGAGTCTCCACAACGCGGAGATGCTCGACTTCTTCAGCAAGCGCGCCGACTGGCTCGCCGATCATCACGAGAGCGGGCGGCTGACGAATCATCAGGCGCTCATCGTTCTCTGCCTCGAAAAAGCGGGGCGGCTTGTTCGCCAGCGACCGCTGGGACAAGCTCAAAGCGCAAACGCCTCGCGCGCGTGCTTCGAGTGGCAGAACGAGGAGGGCTGGTTCCAGGAATACGAAGGCTGCGATCCCGGCTATCACACGCTGACCATCGGCGCTGCTCGCGCAGCTTCACGAGCTCGACGCCGTCCGCCGGACGCTCAAGGCCGCGCTGCGAAAAGGCGATCCACTTCGCCGCGCACTTCGTCCATCCCGACGGCTCGTTCGGCGGCGAATACACCAGCCGCAACACCTACAACTTTTTCCCGCACGGCTTCGAGACTCGCCGGGCAACTGGCTGCCGGAGGCGCTGGCGATCAACGACCGCTTCCTCGCCGGCCTCGCCGCACGGCCTCGGCTCGTGTTACGCCGACGACCACATCATCGGCCACCACACCTGGAGCTATCTGCTCGCCTACGCAGCACTTCATCGCCGAGCGCCCGGCGCCTGCCGCGCACCGCCGCCGGGTCGCCTGCATTTTCAAAACGCCGGCATCGTCATCGAGCGCCGCGGCGACAGCGTGCTCTACCTCGCGCTGAACAAAGGCGGCGTCTTCAAGTTCTTCCGCGACGGCAAGCTCGTCCATTCCGACACGCAGTTCTCCGCGCAGTCGTGGACGGCAAACGTCGCGCAACGCCGTCGCGCATCTCGTCGGGAAATATCGACGTCGACGCTCGGAGCCGACGACCGATCACCATCCGCGGCAAGCTCGGCTGGGCCAAGACCAAGCAGATGACCACGTTCAATCTCGTCGTCCTGCGCGTGCTCATGTTCACCGTCGGACGCTTCTTTCCCGACCTCATCCGCAAGCTTCTGCAGCGCCTGCTCATCACCGGGAAAAAGTCCGCGCCGCTGCAGTTCACCCGCACCCTCGCGTGGGAGGGCGACCGCCTCCGCGTCATCGACGAACTCACCACGCCCTCGTGGGACAAGGTCAGCGCAGTCGGGCATCGGCGCGCTCGCAGACCTCGATCTACGTGGTGATGAGCCGCACCTACCAGACCGGGCCAGCTCCAGCCCTGGCTCGATCTCACGGAAAAAACACGGTCGCTTCCCGACGGTGCCCCGCTCGCGCTGGAGCGCATCTTTTGACCTTTGAAGCGTCTTCTTTCTCTGGTGATCAGTGCGCTGATCCTGGGCTTTATTTATTGGAGGATTGGGCCGGAGAATCGCGCGGCGTTGGTGGCCATCTTCGCTCAATGCGATGGATGGTGGATGGCAGTGAGCTTGGGGATGGTCGTGCCGCTGACGATGTTTACGGCTTGGCGGTTGCAGATGCTAATGCCGCGGGCGGGGCAGTTGCCTTTCGGGGAGGCGAATCGGTTGATCCTCGTGGCGAGCGTGCTGAATCTCGTGCTGCCGTCGAAGATGGGAGATATCGCGAAGGCTTATTTTATGAAGGACCGCAGCGGGCTCAGTGGGTCGCTGGCGCTGTCGTTGGTAGTGTTTGAGAAGAGCTGCGACATGCTTTCGCTGCTGCTGTGGTGCATGTTTGGACTGGCGCTTTTTCCGCGAAAAGACGGGGTGTTCTGGGGGTTGACGGCGGTGGTGCTGGGAATGCTGGCGGCGGGGTGTTTGTTGCTGGGGTCTAAAAGGTTTGCGGGGTTCTTTTTTGCGCAGGCGGGTAGCTGGGCTCCGGGCAAGCTGGGGGCGAAGCTGTCGAAGCTGGGAGCCTCGTGGGGAGAGATGCACGACTACTTTTGGGGCAGCAAGTTGCGGCTTCTCCGCGTGACGTCGGCCTCGGTTTTCATCTGGTTTCTGCACCTGTTGCAAATCTGGATGTTCATCCTAGCGCTGCGGGCGTGGGTGCCGTTTGTCCGCAATCTGGCGCTGTCGCCGCTGGCCATCCTGGCAGGGCTGCTGCCAGTGCCGACATTTGGAGGAGCGGGAACACGGGACGGTGCTCTGGTGGCGCTGTACGCTCCCTATTTTGCAACGCCGGTGGCGCTGGCGCTCGGGCTCCTTTGCACGGCGCGGTATCTCCTGCCGGCGCTGGGGGGATTGCCTTTTCTCAGCCGCTATCTCGGGATCGTAAAGACCATGGACCGGCGCAGTCTTGCCGGAAATGCAAACCCGCGGTGAGATGGAAGAGCGGCCCGTTCGGGGCGAGCTCGTGACTACTGGCTGGGTGCGCTTTTCGCCCGCCTACGCACGCTGGGAGTCGGGTCGGTGGGGGAGAGTTCGATGCCGCCGCGTCCGAGGACGAGGAAGCTGCTGAAGTCGGCGCCGAGACGGCGGGCGCACTGGTCCCGGAGCTGGGCGGAGGCGTCGATGAGGCCGCCGGGTAGGCTGACGAGGCCGTTGCTGAGGTCGAGCTCCGGGGCCGCGATGTCGATGGTGCCGGCCTGGCTCCCGGTGGCGGTGATAAGGGTCTCGGAGTTGAAATAGTAGTCGGCAATGAGCGTGATGTTGCCGCCGCGCCCGGCGGCGGCATTGGCGCTGATAAGGCTGTGATCGAGGAGGACGAACTCAGGGTCGATGAAGATGTCGCCGCCGTTGAGGCCGGCGACGGCGAGAAGCTGGCTGTTGCGGAGGGTAAGCTGCTTGGGGGCGATTAGCTCGATGCGACCGGCGTTGCCGAGCAGAGCCTGGACGGTGATGCTGCTGTCGAGGAGGTCGATGGCGGAAGCGGACGTAATGGAGACGGTCCCGGCGTCGCTGAGGGCGGAAGTGGTGCGGATGGCGGCGGCGCTGCGGAGGGTGAGGGGGTCGCGCACGCGGATGGCGACGCTGCCGGCGACGCCGCGACCGGTGGCGGAGGCCTCGATGGAGGCGGCGTGGTCGAGAGCGAGCTTGCGGGCGTCGATGTTGATGCTGCCGCCGGTGCCGCTGCTGGCGCTGCTGGCGACGATGGCCCCGCCGCGCGTGAGCGTGATGTTCCGCTCGACGATGTCCACTTTTCCGCCGACGCCACCGGTGCCGGAGGCGAGGGTGCGGCTGAAGATGCCGGTGCGCTGCTGGGCATTGGCGCTGGAGATGAAAAGGGAGGTGCCTTTCACCACGATGCTCCCGCCGGCTCCGGTGCCGCTGGTGTCGGCGGAGATGCGGCCCCCGGCGAGGAGGCGCGCGGAGTCGGCGGCAACGGCGACATCGCCGGCCGCACCCGGGCCAGCGGTGGTGGCGGAGATGCTGCCGCCGCCGATGATTGCGAGGTCGCGGGCTTCGACCCGGATGCTGCCGCCGCGCCCGGCGCGGGTGGGGGAGTTGGAGACGGCCGAGATGGCGGTGAAACGATCGGAGGCGGGGTTGGAAAGAAGGATGCTGTCGGCCTTCACGAAGACACTGCCGCCCGCGCCCGCGCCGTTGGTATTGGCCGAGATGCCGCCGCCTTCGAGCACGCGCAGCTGGCTCGCCACGACCTCGACGTTTCCGCCCGCCCCGCCACTCACAGGCGGGAGACTCTCGGCGGAGATGCCTGTAAAAAGGCCATCGGCGCGACCGGTGAGGTCGATCGACCTGGCGTGGACGCTGACGCTGCCGCCTTTGCCAAAGGTCGCGGTGTTGGCGGAAATCTGGCCGCCGTCGAAGATGTGGAGCGCATCCGCGGTCACGCGCACGCTGCCGCCGGAGCCGGTGCGCGGCACCTCGCTGTCCTTGGTTGGCGTCGCGCCCGCGGCGGCGTCGGCTGCGATGCCGGTGTAGAGCGAGGAGGCGCCGCGGGAGATGGACATCTCGCGCGCCGAGACGGAGGTATCGCCGCCGGCACCGAGGCCCACGGTTTTCGTCGAGATGAGGCCGCCGTCGGCGATGCGCAGCGTCCCGGCGGTAATCGTCACGTCGCCGCCCCGGCCGCCGACGCCGGCCGTCGCGGCGAGGAGGGAGTCGGCGAAGATGCCTGTTTTCACGGAATCCGACGAAGTGGCGTGAGCAGCGATGGACAGGATGTCGGCGCGGACTCGGACGTTGCCGCCGCGGGCCTGCCCGGAGGTGTCGGCTGCGATGGAACCGCCGAAGCTCAGGGACAGCGTGCCGGCATCGACGCGCACATCGCCGCCTCTGCCGCCATCGAGCGCGAAGGTGTTCGCGAAAATCCCGGTCTGTGTGTCGGAAAGGTCGCCGACGATTTTGAGATCGCGGGATTTAACCTCGACGACGCTCCCGCTGCCGAGGCCATTGGTCGAGCCGGAGATCGAACTCTCACCCGCGATGGAAATGCTGTCGGCCTCGACGCGGACGTGGCCGGTGCGGGCGGTGATGGTCGCGCCGAAAAGCGCCTGGCTCCCGATGGTGGAGCTGGTGTCGAGGTCGAGTGAACCGGCGCGCAGGCTGAAATCCCCGGCGGCGGCGCTGCTGCTGGTCCTCGTCAAAAACGCGCTGGAACTGACGGTGACGTGCCCGCGCACCGCGAGGTCGACCGGTGGCGCGGGAGTCGCGCCGAAATTCTCCGACGAAATGCCGCTCTGATCGACCGCGACGAGACTGCCGCTCCGCAGGACCACACGCCCGGCCCGCGTGCCGCCGGTCCGGACCTGCGCCCGCGCGGTGAGCGAGATGTCGCCGAGAGTCGAAAAACCGTCCACGAGTCCGGTGGTGACCGCGCCGGGCAGACGCGCCTCACCCGCGCCCCGGAGGCTCAGGAGATTGATCGAGACACCGTCGCCGCCGATGGTTTTCGGCGCGCCCACGCCGTTGCCGACGATGTCGATATTTCCCGCGACGACGGAAAACGTGGAGTGGTCGGCGAAGGTCAGCGCGGTGCGGTTGAACCTCACGCGGGCAGGCGCGGTGAAGCCGAAAGCACTGACTGGGGCGCTGGTCAGGCTGTCCGCTGCGGGGTTTTTTGCGTCGAAGCGTCCGCCGTCGGAGAGCTTCAGGAAGTCCGCCGTGGTGACAGTGAAAGAGCCGCTGACATCGACGGCGGCGTTCGGGCCGAAGAGCACGCCGTTGGGGTTGATGAGAAAAAGATTCGCTCCGGGGATGGTCGAGCGCAGCGTGCCATCGATGCTCGATTCGGGGCCGCGAACGCGAGCGAGGATATTCTGAACGTCGCCGGGGCCGCTGAAAGTGGCGGATTCGCCTTGGAGTAGGTTCAGCTCACTGAAGCTGTGGAAGAGGTTGCCGCCGGCCTTTGTGCCGAGGCTGGCCGGGATGCTGAAGTCCTGGCCGATTTTCCCAATCGAACCCGCCGGTCCCACTGTGCCGTCAGTGACGACACCCGCGCGCGCCATCCCGGTGAGCGCGAGCAGAGCAGTGAGTAGACGGAGGTGAGCAGTCACGAGGTCGTTTCGAGAGGCCGGGACCGGCGGAGCGCAGGCCGGAGACGGGGAGTGATAGCCGATTTTCCGAATCATGCACGAATTAGAAATCCGTTTTGCGAGTCAGTCACTGGGCGGGCGGTGCGGAGAATTTTAAGCGCTCGACAATGATGGGTGAAGGGAGTAGGCCGCGTTTGTTCTTTGGCGAATCGTGGAGCAGTGCCGGGCCTCTCGTGGTCGGTAAATCGTGGCTTCACTCGGCGGTCGTCGGTCAAAAATCCCCCCATGAAAAGCGCGCTACGACTCCCCCACCACCGCGGCACCTGCTTTTCCATCGAGCCGCTCGAAGCCCGCATCGCCCCTGCGACCATCGTCTCGCTGAGCGGCGGGAATCTCTCCGTGCTCGGGGACAGCGGCGCAGCGGGGACCGAGACGCTCAGCTTTGTCCTCTCGGGCGGGAACCTCGTAATCTCCGACAGTGGCGGTCAAGCGGTCACCGCCAGCGGGGCGGGCGTCAACCAGGGCACGGGGACATCGGTGTCGGTTGTGTTTGCCTCAATCACTGGCGATTTCACACTCGATACCGGCGTGGGCGGCAGCGGGGGGCCAGACACGGTGGACTTCGATAGCGCGTTGTCACTGCTGGGTGAGTTCACGGCAAACGTCGGAGGAGCGCTCCATTTCAACCAATCCCTGACGCTGGCCGCGAACCATCACCTGATGGCCACGACGAGTGGGGCGATGACCGTCTCCGGCACCGGGTCCGCTCTGACCACGAGCGGCACGGGTGGCATCACGCTGACTGGGAGCACTGGCGTGGCCTTGTCCGTCGGGTCGAGTCTCAACGTGGTGGACGGCGGCATCAGCGTTACCGCAGCGGCCGGGGGAGTGGGTTTGAACGGGGCGGTCGTCACGACGAGTGGGATTGGCAACATTCACCTTCAAGGCACTGGCAACGTGTCGGTCCAGCTCTCGAATGGCGCACAGTTGCTCTCAACGGCGACGGGACTGGGAGCCAATCAAGGGCTGGTGACGGTTTCCGGCACGGGGGCCGGAAATTCACCGGGTCTATTGATCAGCGGGGGATCGCTCGTTCGGTCGGCGGACGGGGCGATTTCCCTCACCGGACTCAGCACCGCAGCGGGCGCAGGGACGTCGCTCGGTATTCGACTAGAAGACAGTGTGGTGCAGTCCACCGGGACGGCGGGGATCAGCATGCTGGGGCGGGGTTCCGCGGGACTGAACGGCGGCGGTCATCATGGCATCAGCGTTTCCGGTGCGTCAGCCCTGATCACGTCGGTCTCGGGCGCAATCTCGCTGGATGGGCAGACCGGGTTCGGACGCGGGGGCGACAGCTTCGGGATAGTAGTCATCAATGGCGCCGGGATCACCGCCACGGGGTCGGCAGACGTGAATTTTGTGGGCGTGAGTCCGCTGACCAGCGGCGCCGGATCAAACAGCGACGGGATCGTCATTTCAGGGACGGGTTCCCGGGTGATCTCGATGACCGGCGCGATTTCGTTGACTGGAAGCGGCGCCGACGAAGCAAACAGCAAGGGCGTCGTGATCACCGCCGCAGGGGAACTCTCTTCAACCAGCGGAAACATTAACGTGACCGGCACCGTGCGCAACGGTGGGAGCAATGCCGCAGGGGCGGGCATTCTCTACGACAGCGCCACGCCCCTCGCGACGAGCGGGACGATCACGTTGCTTTCCGGGACAAACACCGGAGCACGGATGATTTTTGCGAATGGCTCGATCTCGGGGACGGCAGGCGTGGTGCTGCGGGCGGCGGACGGCGTGCCGATCGACTTGGGCTCGACGCAGAATTCTACAGGCCTGGAGCTTTCCGCGGCGGAACTCGGATTGATCAACACGTCCGGCACGCTCGCCATCGGTCAGGCCGGGGCGGGACCGATTTCGGTGAGCGCGGCGATCACGCGGGGCAGCGACTTTTCGCTCACCAGCGGAAGTGGTGTCACCCTCAACCAAGCGGTGACGCTGGCGGCCAACAAACACCTGTCGATCGATGCGGGGACACTTGGGACGGTAACGGTTGGCGCAGGCTTGACGACCAGCGGAAGCGGTTCCGTTCAGGTGATCGCGAAGGATGCGGTTGGCGCTGGATCGATCGCCAGCGACGGCGGGTTGACCTTCAATATCGGCGGACAAGCAAGCTCGCTCTCGGGAACTCTGAGCGGAACCAGCGCCCTGACAAAACTCGGCGCAGGCAAGCTGGCGCTCAGTGGCACGAGCACTTTTTCCGGCGGCACGGACATTGTCGCAGGCGCGCTGGAAGTGCGCAGTGCCACCGCTCTCGGGACAGGAGGCGCGACGGTCCTGACCGGCGCGTCGATCGCCTTCGACGCAGGTGGGAGCAACCTCAGCATCGCGACAGCGGTGACCTTCGGAGGCAACGGCGCCGGGGGCCTCGGGGCGATCCAATCGCGCGGCGGGGATGTCACACTCAGCGGTGGTTTGGTCCTCAGCTCGGCATCCCACGTGGATGTGGCGACTCTCGGAAATCGGCTCGTTTTCGCCGGCTCCGTGAGTGACGGCGGAAACGGGTTCGGCTTCACAAAATCCGGACCCGGAACGCTCGTTCTGCAAAGCAACAACAGCACGTTTGCAGGAGCGCTCGTCGTGGGCGACGGCGTGCTCAGCGTCGCCACAGACGCGGCGCTTGGGGACGTGACGAATGCAATTTCTCTCGCGGGAGGTGCTCTCGAGAGCACCGGGACATTCACCACCGCACGCGCCATCTCAATCGCGGCCGGGGTCGGCGGTGGAATTTTCGCGACCTCGGGAAATACGCTGACGCTGAACGGGAATCTTTCCGGGTCGGGTCTGCTGAAGGTGTCCAGAGGCGGAACGGTAGTCCTGGCGAGCGCGAACTCCTTCACCGGCGACGTCATGGTCGATTCTCTCGGCGGCACCATTTCGAACACGACTTTGCGACTGAGCCATGCCGGCGCGCTGACCAGCGGCACGGTGACACTTTCGCCCGGGACCGTCTTCGGAGGGCACGGGACAGCGCTGGAACTCGCGGGTGTCGGAATCAGTAACGTAGGGCTCACGATGAATGCCACCGCCGCCGGGTCGTTGCGCTCCGCGCTGATCGGGTCGGGAAACAGCGCCGTCTGGAATGGGCCGGTGACGCTCGCCGGCGACGGGGCAAATCAGTTTTTCGCCGGTCTCGGCGGAGGCGGATCGCTGGTGGTCAATGGTGCCATCTCCGCGGACCCCTCCGCTGGATTTATCGGCACGCTAGACCTGCGGGGCTCGGGCACTGGCACGGTCAACGGTGTGATTTCGGCTCCGAATGCCACGGTCTTCAAAGCAGACGATTCCACTTGGACGATCAATTCAGTGGGTAGTTGGGGCGGGACGCGGGTTGGCGTCGGCACGCTGAAAATCGGTGCGAACAATGTGCTGCCGGTCGGAGGAACGCTCACGGTCGGCCTTGGAGACAGTAGCAACAGTGCGGCTGCCTTTGATCTGAACGGCTTCGACCAAACCGTGGGAGGTCTCGCACACGACGTCGGTTTCAGCGGCCAAAAATCGATTACCAACTCTTCGGCGACGCGCGCTTCACTCACCGTCGATAATACAAGCCCGGCATTCTTCGGCACGGGTACCCTCGCGATTATTTCGGGAAACATCTCGCTGGTGAAAACTGGTGCCGGCACCCTCGTCCTCGGGGGAGCGAACACGTTTCTAGGCGAGGTGCGGCTGAGCGGAGGCACGCTTCAAATTGCCTCAGACGGCGCTCTGGGAAACTCCGGCAACACCGTCTCCTTCGATACGGCGACGCTGCACACAACCGCGAGCTTCAGCAGTGGCCGGCATTTCATTCGCAACGCGGGTGGCACGGCCACGATCGACATCGACGGCGAGACGACGCTCGCCCTCTCCGGTCTGTTCGACGGGCCGGGCACGTTCGTCCAAGCCGGCACGGGAACGCTCGTGCTCGGTGTGGTGCAGACGGTCAGCAACGGGACCATCACCGTGGACGGCAACCGGTTGACCGTGAAAGGCGCGGGGCAGATCGAAGTGATCACGATTCCCGACGGGATGGGCGGTCAGATCATCGACACAATCACGCTTTCGAACACGGACGTGACGACCAATTTCGCGATCAAGTTGCCGCTCCGTGGCTCGCCGATCACCATCAATAAAATCATCAGCCTCGACCCGACTGCCGTCATCGGTTCAATCACCCTCGGGAGGGGCGTAACTCTCGGAGACGGCGTCGCCGACAACGTGCCCGACCTCTACATCCGCGGGCGGGTGGATAAGCTCAAACTTTACGACCTCGCGGCCAACACGCTCATCCGACTCGGCGACGGTCTCAGCTACGACGCTCCCGGCGACCTAGCTCCCGATACCTACAACCATCACCCGAACCTCACGATCCACACCATCAACGGTCCGGGCGTGGTCATCGATGTGACCGGCGACGGCACGCCGGGAGATCTCGGTGGCGTGGGTGGTGGTGGGTTGGGGAAAGTAATCATCGATAGCTGGGCCTTCCCCGGAGCGATCCGCACCACGCAGAGCATCACGAGTCTGAAGGTCAGGCACGGCGATTTCACTGGCGACCTCGAGGTGGATCGCTACGGATTCGGGACTCTCACTCAAGCCAACGTCGGAGCCATTTCCATCCCTACCGGTTCATGGGGAAGCACTGGTTGCTTCATTGAGGGAACGGTCGGCACCTTCAACGCAGCGGCCTTCCTCGCCGGTGCAACTTTGAATGCCGGTGCCATGGCAAAATTGAAGCTCAACGGGGACTACGCCGGGACGATCACGCTGACTGATCCGAGCGCTTCCTCGATGAAAACCTTCACCGTGAAGAGCAACTTCAGCGGCAGTGTTTTCTCCAGCGGATCGGTCCGGAACATCAAAGTGAAGGGGGTTTTTTCCGGCACCCTGGTCGCCGATTCCATCGGGTCGCTGACTGCGTTCGACTTCGTCGGCACCACGTCAGGAGACACTGTGTATGGCGACTCCACCCGGCAGAATATCGTCGCCACGAATGGCTCGCTGGGCACCATCAAGACCTCCGCAGGAGGGGTGAAAGACTACGAGATCATTGTGAAGACCGTCTTCAGTGGCTTTGGCATCAAGAACTTGAAGTCCGTCGGTGACCGTGCCGGCCTCGATGATGTCCTCGTCCGTGCCGGAGCGATGGGAAATATCAACGTGGCGATGAAAGCCTTGAGCGGAACCGTCACTGGGATTCGCGATTCGATCATCGTCAGCACCGGATCTATCGGCATGGTCGTCGCCTCCGATACGGTGATCGGCAGTGTGATCGCGGCGGGCGACAGTCTCAGCAGCATCTCGATTGGCTCAACGTCGGTTGCTGCCAATCTCACTGACTCGCTGGTCCTCGCCGGTGTCAATCTCGGGGCCGATGCCACATTCGGAGGTGCCGGATTGGATGCCGACATTTTGTCCCGCGCTGGTCGGATCGCCTCGATCACCGTGACCGGCATGGTCTCCACCACGAGCATCGCTGCCGGGGTCGATCCGGGTCCGGGAGGCATTTTTGGCGACGGCAACGACACAGCCGCTCCGGGTCTGGCTCCGTCCGGTTCGGCGAGAGCGATCGGGGCTATCAAAATTGGAGCGAGCTCCGGGATCCTGACCGACGCCCCGCTCGGCTCTCACCAATTTGCCATCGAGGCGAGTTCGATCACGTCGCTGACCGTGGGCAACGCTTCCGCGGTCAACGCCTTCGTGAACGCCCGTTTCCTGAAGATCGGCGGCAGCGAGTCCGCGTCCGACATTCTAATGCAGCTCGTTTAAGAGACGGCGCAGGATGCCTCGCTCACCCAACTTGCATCCGTTCACGGAGCGTCGCGGGTGAGACCTCATTTTCCCACCGGCTGATCGCAATCGTGGCGACGCCGTTGCCGATCAGATTGGTGAGCGCACGGCATTCGCTCATGAAGCGATCGATCCCGACCAGGAGCGCGAGCGACTCGATCGGAACGGAAGGGATGACCGCGAGCGTCGCTGCCAGCGTCACGAATCCTGCGCCAGTGACGCCGCTCGCGCCTTTGGAAGTGATCATCGCCACGAGCAGCAGCGAGATTTGATGCGGCACATCGAGCGGCGTGTTCGTGGCTTGCGCGAGGAACACGGCGGCCATTGCCATGTAGATATTCGTGCCGTCGAGGTTGAAACTGTAACCGGTGGGGATGACCAGCCCGACGGTGGATTCCGCGCAGCCGAGACCCCGCATTTTGACGAGCATCCCAGGCAGCGCCGGCTCGGAAGAACTCGTGCCGAGCACCAGCAGTAACTCTTCGCGGATATAGCGCAGGAATTTGAAAATCGAAAATCCGCTCCACCGCGCGATTAGTCCGAGGACAACCACCACGAAAAAGCCAGCGGTGAGGTAGAAGCCAGCCATCAATAGCAACAGCTTGTTCAGCGCGCCGAGGCCATAGCTCGCGACCGTAAAAGCCATGGCGCCGAAGGCCCCGATCGGCGCGGCTCTCACGACGATTCGGATGATTCCAAAAAACACCTGCGAGACCGAGTCGATCGCGGCGAGAATCGGCACTCGCTTTTCGCCAAGCGCCGAGATCGCGAACGCTGTGAGGACGGAGACCACCAGCACCTGCAACAAATCGCCCGTCGCGAATGCGCCGAAAAAGCTGCCCGGAATCATGCCGAGGAGGAAATCCTTCAGACTTAACGAATGCGCTTGCGCCACGTAGCTCTGCGCGATGTGCGGATCGAAGGTGCGCGGGTCGGCGTTGAAGCCCGCGCCAGGCTTAAGCACATTGACGACGACGAGGCCAACGATGAGCGCCAGCGTCGAGACGACCTCGAAATAAAGGAGGGTCTTCCCGCCCACGCGCCCGAGCTTCTTCAAGTCAGACATCGAAGCAATGCCATGCACGACCGTGCAGAAAATGACCGGCGCAATGATCATTTTGACCAGCTTGATGAAGCCGTCGCCAAGCGGTTTCACGGACTTCCCGAAGTCGGGGAAAAGAGCGCCCACCGCGATGCCGACAAAGACAGCGAGCAGAACCTGAACGTAGAGGATGCGATACCAGGCCATCGGGACCGGCGGGGACATCGGCGGGGTATGGACAGGGGACATGGTGCGGCCGCTTAGATAACTACCGGCTCAAATTCTCGGCGGAGCAGACCGTAAATCGCCAGATCCACGTGCCGGTCATAGAGCCACTCCGCGTCCCGGCGGACTCCCTCCAGCGTGAAACCCAGCCGCTCCGGAATGGCGCGGCTCCGCCCATTATCCACGGCGCAGCGGATCTCGATGCGGTGCAGTCCCAGCACCTCGAAGGCGTGCCGCACGACGGTGCGGCAGGACGCGGTCATCAAACCTTTTCCTCGATCAGTCTCCGCCAGCCAGTATCCCAAGGCCCCGGCGCGACTCGCCCAGTCGATACGGTGATGGCCGATCACCCCAACAATTCTTTCGTCGTAAAAAATCCCGAGGTGGAAGGCTTCGCCGTTGTCCCATTCACGCTGAGTCCGCTCAATGAAGCTGAGGACATCCCCGGCACTCCGGGTGGCGTCGAGCCAGGGCAACCATTGGCGAAGAGAAGTGCGGCTGCCTTCGATGATCGAGAAAAGCGGGACGGCGTCCGCGGTTTCAAGCTGGCACAAGCGGTGGCGGTCGCTGATTTTGGGCAAAATGACCGGCGTCGCTTCCGCGGCGAGCAGTTCAGTCGGGAGAGTTGAGCGAAACGACCGCATTCCGGGGAGAGAGAAAAGTGGGATCACGAGAGGGGGCAACGGCGCGTCAATCCTTGTCACCGATGATGTCTTCGATGAACACAAAAATGCCCCGCCAGTCTCCCGGCGAGGCATCTGCGATGGTAGTTGGCGGTTAGGAACGGTTAGCGAAGCAACGTAACGGTCGGCCAAGGACCTTTGCTGCCGAGCTGCAACAAGCCGGGGTTGGCGTTAGCCAGCGTCTTGATATTAGCCAGATCGAGGCCTTCCTTGCGGATACCCAAAGTTTTATTGGGCGCATTGGCGAGGAGTTCCTTGAGCTCTTGCAATGGGATGGATTTACCAGGGGTTTTGCCTTTGGCCGCGGGCTTTGCTTTTTTCTCCGGCGATTTGCCTGTAAGGCGCGCGAGTTCTTCGTCGACGGAGGCGATCTCCGCGGCCAGAGAGTTACGGCGCGCTTTCAATTCGTCGACGGCTGCGCTTTCCAAGGAGGCGATCTCGGCTTTCAGCGCTTCGATTCGTTCCAATGAGTTGGGTTTGTTGGACATATTGTGGGCGCGGAAAATAGCCACCACTGAGGTTCCGTCAATCGGAAGCCCCGGAAAAAATCTCCCCTGTTACAAGTGCAGTTGAGGGTATTCCCAATCTGCCCAGCCGCTTTCGCAGCCCATGGTCGGGCACGAAAATCTCACTTCCCCAGACGCATCTTCGGCTAGCCGGATATCGTGCCCGGTAAATAATCGCTCGCAGCGCGCGCAAAAGCGCATTTCCCCCAGCGACCACCATTGCTTCAAAGGATCGCTGGCTTGAAAGAGCTTTAATTTTCTTCCCGGTGTCTGGGGAAGCACGGACATTGGCAGTTTGATTGGCGCACCAAGCTGGCGTTCACGGTTTCGGGCTCGCAGTTTAATCCTGTTTCCAGTTTCCGATATCGTCGGGAGTGCCTGGCTTACCATCCGGTCCGCCGGAAAAAAGGTCGTATTTATCAGGATTGTGAGTGCCGGGCTGGGCGTAATGATATTCATGGCCAAAGGCATCCATCGGTGCCTCATCCATCAATTTGCGCCAACTCCGCGGCTTCGGCTCACTTTCCGGCCGTGCGATGAGCGCCTTCAAACCCTGCTCGGTTGAAGGCAGGAAGCCATTCATCGTCTGGTAAACCATCAACTGCGTGCTGATCGACTGAATGTCACCGCGGACGCGAGCTTCTTTCGCGACATCCAAAGTGCCGCCCATCTTGGATATCGCGAAGCCAAGCAGTAGCACAATGATCACAACCACAATCATGATTTCCAGAAGCGTAAAGGCAGAAACGGGATGTCGGCGCGAGAGGATCATGGTCAGGGGGTCAGGTGATATTCGAGTTGTTGCCAGTAATGCTTGAGTTCGATTTCCACGGCGCGAACGGCGATCGGGCCAGAGTCTTTATTAAGCGAGATCGCGAGCTTATTCAACCCGGCCAGGAACGATGAGCCAGAGACGACCTGCTGGCAGCGCACCCAGCCTGTGTAGCGAAAGCGCATGTCGCGCTCCAGTGCCCGCACTTCGCCCTGATAACCCGGATCAGCCAAATCGGGCAGTTGCAAAGCAACGCGGCCGAGCGGGCGGTCGTTGATCGTCAGGTCGGGAGGATGGAGCGGGTCAATATTCAGCGCTTCGAAGGTAACGACCGCCAGAAGTGGGACGGCATCAAGTTCGAATGCGTAAGCCGAACGCGGTGCTGCGCGGGGAACGAGTTTGACCGTTGCGACATCGATGGTGGCCTTCACTCGGCCATAAAGGTAGCTGTCGTCGCGGGCGGGTTGAGCCTCAGGCGGGCCGTGGAACGGATCATGGACAGCGTCCGAAGGTTCAAAGTCGAGCGCGTGCCGGGCTTCATACTTTCGCAACGTGGCGATGAAGGTTCCGCGCAAGAGTTCCCCGTTCCCGGGCGTCTCAATGTCGAGATAATCGAGACCGGCGACCGGCACGGTGATTTTCTCCGAAGTTGGCAAACCCAACCCAGCGCCCAAACTGCTCGAAGTATAAATTTTCCCACCTGTCTCTGTCCATCCCGTCACAGTGGGACTCATTCCCGGATCGTCTCGAAAAAAGAGCCGCAATTGCACCTCCGAGTTGAGATTCCCGAGCCGGCGCAGCCGGATGCGAAAGGTTGTTTTCTCGGAGATCGTCGGCGTTGGAGTGACGTGCTCGCGCTGCACGGATTCGATCCAAATAGGCAGCGCGGTCTTGATTCCCCGCGCGGTGCCAATCGAGGGCAGGTCCAGCCAGACGGAAAACGGTGTTGGCTGTACCTTGCAGTTCCTGCGCGACCGCAGCAGTTCCAAGGGTCATGAGTGCTGCGAAAATGAAGGGCAGGCGCGGCATCATTAGGGGTGAAAAGCGGGTCGGCATGCTTATCGCACGGCTTCACGCGTGCAAGCCCTGTGTCAGGCTAAAGACCGCGCTGAGAATGCCAAAGACGACGAGCCCGACGACGCTTGCGATGGCAAGCATCACCAGCGGCGGAATCAGCGCGGAAGTGATTTGCACCTGTTTGTCCAGTTCGCGCTCATAGACGTCCGCAATCATTTGCATCGTAGCGCCAAACTTCCCGGATTGTTCACCCACCGACATCATGTCCACGAAGAGTTCCGGGAAAATGTTCTGCTCCCCAAGGGCCACGGAGAGCGTTGCTCCGTCGACCACGGCGCGCCGGACGGAACTCATTTTTTGATGCACGAATTCATTACCGGAGATCTCCTCGAGAAGCTCCAGCGCGCGCAGCAGAGTCACGCCATTTTCGATTAGCGTCCCCAGGGTCCGAGCGAACTGCGCGAAGTACCGATAGCGAATGATGAGACTGAAAAGTGGAAGCTTCCAGATAAAGCTGTCCCACGCGTGCCGCCCTTCCTTGGTCCGGGTGAGCGCCTTGAAGGCGGCGAAGAGCCCGAACCCGATGAGCACGGCCAGCCACCAATAGCTCGTCAAAAGGCGATTGATCTCGAGCAGCACTCGCGTGGGCAAGGGGAGGATCTGCCCGGTTTTATTGAAGAAACCCATCAACTGCGGGACCATCACTTTGATGAAGACGACGATGAGCCCGAGCCCGACAACGATGAGCAAGGCAGGGTAAACCATCGCTTGCTGCACGCGGTCGCGAAGCGATTTGAGCTCCGAAAGGTGGGTCACGAGTCGTCGCAGGATCTCCGAAAGCGCGCCACTGGCCTCCCCCGCAGAGACCATATTCACATAGAGCGGCGTGAAAATCCGTGGGAAATCACGCATGACCTGCGAGAGGCTGCGTCCGTCAATCAAGCCTTGGTGGAGCGCCTTCGAGAGAGCGCCGAGTCGCGGATGCTTCAGCCGCCTCACGAGAATTCCCAAGGCTTCGTCGAGGGTCATCCCCGCAGAGAGGAGATGCGCGAGTTGTTCCGTGAAAAGGTAGAGCTGGGTGTGGGAGATCGTGACAACGGACCCAGCACTCACCGCTGGTTTTTGCTCCGCCGCCGCCGCGAGTGACGCCTCCTTTTCGCTCCCTCCGAGGGCCAAGATTTTGATCGGAACATTCCGCTCCTTTTCCACCTGATGAATCGCCGCAGAACGATCCACACAAGTGATCACCCCGTTGACCAACTTCCCCTCCGGGTTCCGGGCGACGAAACTAAATTGCGGCATCAGTCGCGAAGGCTAAGTCCGGAAAGCACAAAGGCAAGCCGAGTGGCTTGCCTTCATGCGAGAAAAAGAGTGCGAAGCAGCTAGGCCATCCTGCGTCGCCGGGCGAGAAGAGTCATGCCGCCAACGATAGCCAGGACAACGCTCCCGGGCTCAGGAACGCCAGCGAGCGTGAACGCGGGTTTTGTGCTAATCGTCGTCCCTGGTCCAAAACGCCCAACGACAACCTGTGCTTCAGGCAATTTCTGATTGAGCGAACCTGCTTGGCCGTCCGTCATCTGCCCGGTGGAAATGGTATTGCTCCCGGCACCCGTATCCGAAGTGAATTGCCACGCACCGTTGCTAGACAACGGCTCATAGTAGATCCCTATCTCAAAAGCGGTCAGCAAACTTTGAGCATTGGAGGTATTATTAGAAGACCGCAACACCCAAAGGTAAATCTGTTTACTGGCGACAGCCGCTGCATTCGTGGTGCTAGTGGTGTTTTCGGCGAAATGCCCTGCATTACCATTCACTCCATTGCCGATGCGACTGAACGCCGCTTCGGTAAAGTGTGTGTCCAAGAAAGCAACATTGGAGCTGTTGGCCTGAATCGTGGCGTCACTGATGTCGAAAGTCCCCGCGCGCACCAGATTACCGACTTCGAGATCAGTTCCATTCTGCGCATCAAAGCCATTACGAGTCAAAGAAGCATTCCAAACGAGAGTTGCTGCATTCGCACTGGCAAGCAGAGAGGCGGCAATGGCGAAGCGGGTGAAGATATGTTTCATGCGAGGGGGGTTGGAAGCGGGCGAACGAATTAAAGTGAAGTCGGGTGCTGAGGTGCAACCCAATTAAATGCGGAACCGAAGGTGTGGCGGATGACGATCGAGGAACCCACGGGAATCGGAGTGGACCCTGCATCGTCAAAAACGTTGCCGGCTGACCTCCAGCCATTGCCGCCAGCGAACGTCGGGGCAATTTGATAGTAGTAAGACGAATAGCCGGTGCCGTTCCAGATCTGCACTTGGTCAGCGGTGGTGGAGTCGTCTCCGGTCGCGATTCCGCTCCCTTGAAGACCGCTGCTCGCGAGGGTCATGGGCGCGGCATAGACATTCGAGAGAATGTTAACGCCGCTCTGGATGGGAACCGAAGTCTGGCCGGTCTTTACTGCTCCCATCACCACGACATTCACGTTGGCGGAATTAATTCTCGTGATCACCAAACCGTCGTCGGGATAGATCGGCGTCGCGCCAGCATCGGCAAAGACATTTCCGGCAGAACGCCATCCTTCCCCTCCGGCAAACCCTGGTGCCACTTGATAGTAATAGCTAGCGAAACCAGCGCCCACTCCGTTGTTGGTCCAGATCTGAACTTGATCTGCCGTGCTCGAGTCATCTCCAGAACCCAATCCAGCCGTATTCGCTGCACCAAAGACACTCGCGATCGTCCAGTGCTTGCGAATCTTGAAGACCGCACCATTCACGAGGTTCGATGCGAGAGCCTGCACGGTGGTGAGGGTCTTGGCACTCGTTGAGGCTATATCGTAAGTTGTGCCCTCGCCCGGGGCAGCCGTTTGCTGCCCCGCCGGACGCACGATTTCAACATAGTAAAGCCCATTCGCGCCGTTGAACTGGTCCGCGGTCCAAGTCGCTTCGTTGTCAGTCAAAGTCTTGTTGCCGACGCTCACCGTCTCCGCGCTCCCCTGATAGACCACCGGTTGGGTCAGACCGAGCGACTTAAATGAAATCTTTTTCGGCGTAGTCCCGCCAGTCCCGGAAATGTTCATGGTCACGAATCCCACCGGGTCGGTGGTCGCCGTGTCCGCGGAGACGGTTTGAAGCAGCGGGGCGGTCATCGCGCAGGCAAGGACGGCAAACGTGTTCCGGACGCAAAAGTTAAAAAGCTTCATAGGGGATACGTTCTTTTAGGTACTTTCTGGGGTCGCGCAAGGGGATTTTGATAAATTTTTACCTTACTGAAAAAGTGTCGCATCAAACGACTCCAATGATTCGCAAATCAAGAGCTGTTTGCGTGTTGGAAGGCCGGGTTCGACACCTCGCACGGAAGCCCTTTCATGGTCCAAAGAAGAGCCTTCACGCCGAGTTCCGCGATGTTGAACGGCTTGCCAATGAAGTCGTTCCCGCCGCTCAGACTCGACTGGACTCGATTTTGAAAAGTGGATGCCCCCGTGAGAAAAACGATCGGTGTCTTCTCATGGAGCGGCAGGGCGCGCACCTTGGCGCAAAGATCGAAGCCATTCATTTTCGGGAGCCCGACGTCGAGGAAGATCAAATCGAAAGCCGTCACGGAGAGGATGCTGAGACCGGCGGCAGGGGTCGCTGCGGAGACCGAAGAGAGCCCGACCAATCCGACAGCGCTGGAGATTAGTTGGCGTGCGAGCGCATCGTCTTCGACCACAAAGATCTGGGTGTTCCCACACGGCGCCGAAGGTACGCGGGTCCTCGAGAGCAGGTGGCTGAGGAGATCTATCCCTTGCCCGACGGTGCGCCAGATGGACGGCGTTACGCCTGCGGGAGTTTGGTGCAAATCAAAGGCGAGCGCCTCCAACGCGGTCGCCATTTGGAAAAGCGCCTTGTTTCCCGAGAGATCGGCGAGCGAACTAAAGTCGTGCAGATCCTGAAGTAACTGACTGAATCTCGTCGTCGAGACTTCAGAACTGGTCGCCAACTGAAGCGAGCGGCGCAGGGTGGTGACGCGGTTTTGGAGGATCGCGACTTTCCCGGCGAGTCGCGGCGGTTCGCCCGACGCCTGCAAATCGCCCGCGCGGATGTCCAAGGCGGCGTGAAGCGCTTTCACCACTGCGCCTACGGGATTGGAGAAGCGCTCTAGACGCTTGGTCAGGCCCGATTTCACAGCTGCCCGAGCGAGGGGTTCTAGTTCGGTCGGGAGTCCGATCACCGGCAAGGGCCGAGTTGCCTTGTCGGCGCGAAGGGTCTGCAAAAACTCCGCAGCGCTCATCCCGGGGAGCATCAGATCCATCACCACCGCGCTGATCGCTGCCTCCCGAAGGCTCAGCAAAGCGTCGGCACCGCTCGATGCGACGCTGACGTGGAATCCTGAGGACGCGAGTGCTTCGCCGTAAAACGTGCACAGCGCTGGATCATTGGCGATGAGAAGGATGCGCTGGGGATTCATACGGGCTGGAGCAAGGCCAGCGTGCCGCAGATCGTGTGCCGCAGTTGGGGATAGAAAGGCGTTCCTCTAGGTGGCTCACCACAAAAGAAAATCCTTGAGCCGGGCACCGCTGCCGCTAGAGTGCGCGCCCGTTTTGAGGCCGCCTCCGCAGCCTCCCGCGAGTGTCGGATGAGTAGCTCAATTGGCAGAGCAAGCGACTCTTAATCGCTAGGTTCTGGGTTCGATTCCCAGCTCATCCACTCCCGCGCGGAGATTCAATTTGCGAAATCTTTCTCGTGAAAACACGGTGCGGGGAACTTTTCCTTCGCATGGCGCACTCTCATCTTTCGCCCACGGCGACGCTCGAAACGGCGTTGCAGGCCATGCGTGGTCACGGCCAGCGCATCACCGCGCCGCGTCGCGCGGTGCTCGCCGTACTCACGCAGGAGCACGGGCCATTCACGGCGGATGAAATCCACCAGAAAATGGACCGAGGCGGGTGCGACCTCGTCACGGTCTATCGCTGCCTCACGGCAATGGAAGCGATCGCGCTGGTGCGGCGGTGCGACTTCGGTGACGGCGCTTATCGCTACGAATTCAACACTGGCGAACATCATCACCACCACATCGTCTGCCGGGTCTGTCATGCCGTCGAGACGCTCGATTTTTGCGTTGCCGACACTCTTGAACGAATGGCCCGACAGATGGGTTACGCAAAAGTAACACATACCCTCGAGATTTTCGGCGTCTGCGAAAAGTGCCAGCATCTCGACGCCTCGCCACGTCGGGAGTGAAGCACATGCCTGCTCGAACTTTCCTCGCGGTCATTTTCGGCTGCATCCTCGCCACAGCAGTTGCAGAGGCGGAACTGCCTCGGGAGAACCTGACCGCCGCCGCACGTTATTCCAGCAGTCGTCGCGGCCTGGCATTGTTTGTCGTGCAAGCGGGGAAGGTGATTTTGAGCGAAGCCGAAAACGGCGGGAAACCGGGGGAACCGCACAAGATTTACAGCGGCACGAAAGGATTTTGGATTCTTGCCGCGCTGGTGGCGGAGCAGGAGGGGATTTTGAACTTGAACGAGCGCGCCGCCGATACGCTTCCGGAATGGCGCGGGGACGACGCGAAATCACGCGTGACGATTCGTGAACTGCTGAACTTCACGAGCGGACTCGACGCCGAGTTCCCCCTCCACCGTGATTTGCCGGACCGGAACGCCGTCGCATTGCGCGTTCCAATCGTCGCGAAGTCCGGCCAGAGCTTCATCTACGGCCCGGCGGCGCTGCAGGTTTTCAGCGAGATTCTGAAGCGCAAACTCGCCTCTCGGGGCGTTACGCCCGTCCACTTCCTCGAACGCAAAGTCCTGCGCCCGCTGGGGCTTGGCACGCAGAATTACAAATTCGACCGCTTGGGAAATCCGCTTCTCGCCAGCGGCTTCCTGCTGAATGCCGAGCAATGGTCGCGCGTCGGTCGGCTGATTTTGCGTGGCGGCGCGCCGGTGGTTCGCACTGGTTCACTTGGTGAATGTCTGCGCGGGACCGCGGCTAATTCCGCGTTTGGAATGGGCTTCTGGAACAACCGCGCCGCGGCGAACCCCGGCGCCCGCGAGTTCGACATTGAGGACATGCTCGAGAAAAAGTGGTCGCAGCAGGATTGGCGGAGCGCTTGCATTTGCCGCGCCGCTCCGCCCGACCTCGTGGCCTCCATCGGCTCGGGCTATCAGCGGCTTTATGTCATCCCTTCACTCGATCTGATCGTCGTTCGACAAGGTCTCGACGCAAAGTTTTCGGACGCCGAATTTTTGCGCCTGCTGCTCGGCCGCTGAATGAAGCTCCTCCGGATTTTATTCCGCCGCGGGCTATTTTTTGTCCGCGATGATCAACGTCGATTCGGTCCGCTGCCAGCGGTAGCCAAACCCGAACGGCAGTGGCGCGGCGTGACTGCGCCGCATCGCATCCGCGAGCGCAGGTTGCGTGTGCTCCTGAAAGATCTCGATTGGGCCGGGGTAAGCACCGCAAAAACGCAGACGCCAGTCCGCCGGATTGAAGTTCCGCAGCGGAATGCCGGAGTCGTCCTGCACGATCAACGTGCTGTGTTGCAGCAGGAACTTCTTGACCGTGTCGAAGCTCCCGCCGTGCATCAGATACGAGGCTGCTTTGAGAAAGCTGCGGCCCTCCCCAAACGCCTCGCACCACGTCAAAAATCCGCTCTTCTTCACCGGCCCGTCGGACAGGTCAGTCGAAAAGTAGTAAAGCGTCTGCTGCGGCTGACCTGGTGCGGTGAACGTGATTTTCACGCCCGCGTTGGCAGTCCGGCCTGCTGCCGGCGACCCGCTTTTTTCCAGCCCCACAAAACTCACGTCATCGATGTGGCAGCCGGAACGCGCAAGGAAGATGTAGAGCACGGGTAACGTGCCGTTCAGTCGATTTTGCGCGAATTCCGCGCGCATGTTTTTGCTGATGAAGAAGCCGAAGTTCAGAACTGTATCGAGCGATTGGCGCAGCAGAGCAAGTGATTGCGCGAGTGCGTCTGGAGGCACCGGGGCCACGTCCGGCAGTGCGCCAATGGGTTCGATGCCGCACAAAATGTATGTCGAGGCGTTCGGGAAAAAGGCGTGCGCGTAAAGGAAGTCGGGCCCGCTGAACATGTAGTAGAGCGGCCCGCGGTCGTCCGCTACCGGACCGAGAAAATCCGGTCGCCACGCGCGGATCGGTGCGAGTTGCCGGCGCTCGAGCGCCTTCCACGCAGCGTCGAGCGCGATCGCATGTTCCGTCCAGGCAGAGGTGAGCGACGCGCTTTCCAGCGGTGTGCCGCGCACCGGCAAACCCGCCAGAAACCTCGCCTGCAAGTCGGGTGAGACAGCTTCCTGCGCTGCGAGGTGCCCGCCAAGAGCGAGAGCGGCGAGAAGCGAAATCGATCGGACAAACACATTCATGATGCGGGGCCAAAGGTGCCCCCGAACGAAGCGGGGACAAGATCCAGAGCTATTCTCGCGTGGCTACCATCAGCACCGCACGGTCGCGTTGCACATGGTACCCAAAGCCGAAATTCACCGGACCGCTGTTGTTCCTTTCATACGCATCCATCAATTCGCGCTGGTAGTATTGATCGAAGATTTCCTTCGGCCCGACGTAGTTCCCAAACAATTGCACCCGGAATCGGGTGTCGAAGAAATGGAGCGGTATACCCGAGTCGTCCTGCACGATTACTCGGCTATTTTCGAGCAGGAACCGACGCGCCTGCGAGAAGCCGTCGGAGAACATGAGATACGAGGCCGCCTTCAGCAGACTCATCCCCGGCCCCTGCCGTTCGCACCACTTCAGGAAGGGACCTGCCGACCCATTGGAAAGGTCTGTTTTGAAATAGAAAAGGGTCTGTGAGCGGCCCCCGTTGCCGCGAAAGGCAATACGGACGCCAGGTGCGGGGTTGTCCACGAATTCGACGCTCTGAATCGTGCAGCCGAGTCGTGCGAGGAACACGTAGAGGATGGGCAGCGTGCCGCCGAGTTGATCGCGCTTCAGGTCCACCCGCATCTCTTTGGTGATGAAATAGTGGTAGCTCAGCATCGTCCCCATCGATTGCCGCAAATCGCGGAGCGATGCCTCGAGAGCCGGTGGTGGGATGCGTGTGATGTCCGGCACGGCTCCGACGGGCTCGGTGCCGCACAGGATGTAGGTCGAGGCGTTGGGAAAAAAAGTGTTTGCGTAGAGAAAATCCGGCCCGCTGAAGAGGTAGAAAACGGTGCCGGATTTGCCGTGAAAATCCTGCCCATGGGCGCCCGCCCACGCGCGGACCGGCGCGAGCGAACGCTGTTCTTTTCGCGCCCATTGCTGATCCAGGAAACTCGCGTGCGTAGCGTAGGCACTTTCGCGGGAGTAGGCCTCCAGAGTGGATCCCCGAACCGGCAACCCGGCGAGAAAACGGGCCTGCTCGTTTGGTGTTGCAGTCTCCGCAAACGCCTGCGCGGCGAGAAAAACCAACGCGAAGAAATTGAGGATTTTCATCGATAAATCGCCGGAGCCGCGAGCACACGCGGGTCTCTGCTCAAGATCGCAGCGCTACGCTTTCGCGCGCGCTTCGAGTTGCGGCGCCCGGCGGGACGCGAAGTAAATAAGCAGGCCGAGCAGCATTGTGGCGAGTCCGAAGAGGGATTCCTTGGGATGAGAAAAGAGGAGGTGCCACATCATCCACGCGCTCACCGCGAGGAAGATCACAGGCGTCACGGGGTAGCCCCAAGTTCGGTACGGACGCGGCAATTCCGGGTCGCGCACGCGCAGCACGAAAACGCCGAGCACTGTGAGAAACGCGCACGCCGTGAGGCTGAATTGGATGTAGGTGAGGACCGCGTCGAAGGTCGAAGTGAGCAGCAAGGCGGCGACGATGGCGCTTTGAAAAAGGATGGCAACGACGGGGATTTGGCCGCTCGACTTGCGCGCGAGGAAACGCAACGGACGGCAGTCCTCGCCCATCGCCATGGCGACGCGTGGCCCGACCCAGGTCATCGCGCTCAGCGAAGAAACCAGACCCGCGCAAATCAATCCGGCCATCACCCGTCCGCCGGCGTCGCCGAAAATATGCGCCGCCGCGACATGTCCCACTTCGAGTTTTCCGGCGAGTTCCGACATCGGCGCGGCGAGGAGAAAGATGGCGTTGAGGCCGAGATAGAGCGCGATGACAAATGCGGTGCCGAGCGCCACGGAGCGCGGTATATCGCGTGCCGGATTGCGCATTTCGCTGACGATGTAGGTCGAGGCGTTCCAGCCGGAGTAGGCATACATCACATAAACGAGACTGACGGCAAACGAGGCGCTTGTGATCAATTGGCCGTCTCCCGCGGTCGGTAAGAAACGGACTGGCTGCGAACCGCCCGCGAAAAGTCCGGCGGCGATCAAGGCAAGGATCAGCAGCACTTTGAGCGACGTCGCGACATTCTGAAACAGGCTGCCGAAGCCCCCGCCGCGCAGATGAACCGCAGTGACCAGCGCGACGATTCCAAGCGACGGGATGAGCGCACCGGTGCCGGGAAAAATGCTCTCGAAGTAGCGGCCAAAGGCCATCGCCGCGAGCGCGACCGGCGCGGCGAAGCCAACCGAGGCCGAAATCCAGCCGGCGAGAAATCCGACCGCGGGATGATAGATTTTCGAGAGGAAATGATACTCGCCCCCCGAGCGCGGCAGCGCCGCCGCCAGTTCCGCATAAGCCAGCGATCCGCAGAAGGCGCAGACCCCGCCGATCAGCCACAGCACAAGGATCGCAAAGCCCGAGGGCAATCCGCCGACCTGAAAACCGAGGCTCGTGAAGACGCCCGTGCCGACCATGTTTGCGACGACCAAGCTCGTGGCGGTGAGCAGCGTGATCGACCCTGTGCCGCGGGGGATTTTGATCGTGCTCAAGGCGGCTAGCAGTAGCGAAGCAGGGTGGGGGAAGTCAAACGGAGCGGCATATGGCGAGCGTCGGAGGGACGGCGAGGAGCGCGCTCGTATCGAGTGCTGGTCGTGCCGTCCTCGACACGACGGACCTCGGACCGCTCGCTAATTTCGCGAAGTTAAATCCGCCAACCGCTTTTCGGTGGGACGCCGGACACCCGCCTTTGGGACAAGAGCGCTTGCTAGAAAGTTACTGGTCAATCCGCCAAGGCCCGTCACCGCTTTTCGGCCTGCGCTTTTTGGAAAAGGGCGCGCCAATAGTCGAGGCGTTCCCTTACCCGCTTTTCGTAACCCTGATCGCTCGGATCGTAATACCGGCGGCCTTCGGGAAGGTAGGACTGTGGAACGTAAGCCCCTTCAAAGTCGTGGCTGTATTGGTAACCCTCGTGACCCAGCGCTTTCGCACCTTTGCTGTGCCCCGTCGAGCGCAGAGCGCGCGGTACGGCCAGCGTGACCCCTTCCGCGACTTCCTTTTTCGCAGCAGCAATGCCGGCGTAGGCGCGATTCGATTTCGGTGCAGTCGCGAGATAGACGGCCGCTTGAGCGAGCGGAATTTGCGCTTCGGGCAGGCCGATGAATTCCACCGCCTGCTGCGCCGCTACGCAGACCACGAGCGCCTGCGGGTCGGCCATGCCGATGTCTTCGCTGGCGCAGATGACAATGCGCCGCGCGATGAACCGGATGTCTTCGCCGGCGTAGAGCATTTTCGCGAGCCAGTAGAGCGCGGCATCCGGGTCGCTGCCGCGCATGCTTTTGATGAAGGCGCTGATCGTGTCGTAGTGCTGATCGCCATCGGCATCGTAGACGACCGACTTCTTTTGAATGCTCTCCTCCGCCGCCGCGAGGTCGAACTGAATCACGCCATCACCGCCCGGGGATGTTGTCAGGATGCCGATCTCCAGCGCATTGAGCGCTTTTCGCGCGTCGCCATCGGCGGTGATCGCGAGATGCCGCAGCGCCTCGTCGGTGGCATGGACGCGCTGCTTTCCGAGACCGCGCTCAGGGTCGGAAAGAGCGCGCCTGAGCAATGAGAGCAGGCTCTCCGGCGTCAGCGGTTCGAGCTGAAAAACCTGCGAGCGCGAAACGAGCGGGCTGTTGATATAGAAGAATGGATTGTGCGTCGTCGCGCCGATGAGACGCACCGTTCCGCGCTCGACGTCGGGCAGCAGCACATCCTGCTGCGCTTTGTTCCACCGGTGGATCTCATCGATGAAAAGGATCGTCTTTTCGCCCTTGTTTGCGAGTCGGTTGGCGGCACTCGCGATGACGCGGCGCAGGTCACCGACGTTGCTCTCGACGCCGCTCAACCGCTCGAATCGGGAACGTGTGGCGTTCGCGATGATCTCGGCGAGCGTGGTCTTTCCCGTGCCGGGCGGACCAAACAAGATGATCGACGAGATGCGGTCCGCCTCGATCGCCCGGCGCAGCAGTTTCCCCGGCGCGAGGATGTGGTCTTGTCCCGCATACTCAGCGAGCATCGCAGGACGCATTCGCTGCGCGAGCGGAGCCGTAGCTGGGATTGCGGCTGGCGAGTCGGTGGTAAACAGGTCGGACATTTTTCGGCATCACGCGGTGCCAGAGGCGCGGAACTTCACCGTTCGAACGCCAACCTTCAACTGTCGAAGGCGGTCCCGAAGCGGGAGGTGGAGCGCTGCATGCCGTTGCAGCGTGCTTCCCCCCACGAGCGGGCGGCGTTACGGTCACTTCATGAATGTGAAAACCATCCTGGTCCCCGTGGATTTTTCGGACGTGACAGATCGCGTTGTGCAGGCGGCGAAGGTGATGGCAGTCGCTTTTCAAGCGCGCCTCATCCTCCTGCACGTGGAGGAGCCGGAGCCCGATTTCGTTGGCTTCGAAGCCGGCCCGCAACCCGTCCGCGTGACCATCGCGCATGAGATGCGGTCCTTTCACCAGCAACTGGATCGTCTGAAAGCGGAAGTCGCGCAGAGCGGCGCGCAGGAAGTGCTAGCCCTGCACGTCCAGGGGCCCAGCATCGAAAAGATCGTGCAGGAGAGCGCCACGCATGGCGCAGATCTCATCGTAATCGGCTCGCATGGCCATGGCGCCTTTTACCATCTGCTCGTCGGGAGCGTGACGACCGGCGTGTTGAAAGGTGCGGCGTGCCCGGTGCTCGTCGTTCCTTCGCGAGCGGCGGAGGCAGCTTCGGCTTAACTGTGCGAATCGCTCCGGTGTGGCGCTGAAACTTTAGCGGCCGCCGAGGGGTCCGCCCGCGGCCTCGCGGCTGGTATAATGGATGGACGGGCTGTCGCCTGGGTAAATTTGCGAGGAGGACTTCGGCTGCCGGCTCGCGCATCCGGCGAAAGCAACGACTACGAGCAGTGCGAGAACAAGGGAGGGGAGGCGCTTTTTCATCGGCCATGAAGATGCCGCAGGTCGGCGAAGAGCGCGAGCGGCATGTGATATGGATCCGTGGTTGCAAAGGGGCGGATCGGTCATATTGTTCCAGCCTCCCAAAAAATAACGGGGGCGTACTGGTTTCGACTGTTAGTTCGAGACGCAGGCGGCATGTCGAGGAAGCCTGGTTGGCCTCGTTAAAACCTCTGGGCAAAACATAACTGCAAACAACGTAGTTGAAGCTAACTTCTCCTCGGAGGAGTTGGCCCTCGCGGCTTAATTGACTGCGACGTTCCCGGGCCGACGCCTGCTAGTTCCGGGAGCGATGACAGCAGGCTATCTCGAGGGTGGAGTGACCGCGCCCGAGGGAGAAGTTGTCTCGTGGACGCTCGGAAACTGATGGCCCGCCCGCCGGCGGTCGGTTTTCTAAATTAATGGCGAGGCTAAACATGTAGAAGCCGGCGCTGACAGCTTTCAGGACAGGGGTTCAACTCCCCTCGCCTCCACCTTTCTCACTCCCAACGGGGGTGCGCGGAGGGAGGGATCAAGTTGGATTCCGGGGATAACACGCACTACGATGCCGGCGCGAATATGCTCAACGGCGCCCGTGAATTCCAGGAAACGACCATCAATGGACCGCGGACCCGTCGCTGGGCTTTGGAGGCAAAAGAGTATGCCGAGTTCGACACCCGCCGGATCGCGCGCATCGGGATCGACGTTGCCCACGCGCCGTACAACCGCGTCCGCTTGTCGCCAGCGGGCAGTTTCTTCCTGGCATGTCTGGAGGGTGAGGGGCGGATGCTGCTGGAAGGACGGTGGCAGCGGGTGGCCGCAGGGGCGCTCTGCATGGCGCCGCCCCGCGTGTTGAATGCGTTGCACGCAGTGCCGGGGAACGTCTGGACGTTTGCGTGGATACGCTACGAGGAGCCGCGGTGGATAAAGCCACTAGTGGGTGCCGAGTCTCCGCTGCGGTTGCGCACAGGGGCGGAGGAAATCGGCCGCGTGATCGCCGGACTGCGGGCGGAGTGGGAAGGGGCGCGCGATCCAGCACTATGCCACCACTGGGCGAGCTTGCTGCACGCTCTCGCCGAGCGGGCAGCCAGTCCCTGGAGGGGGACTTCACGCCTGAGCGAACTCTGGAAGGCGGTGGTCAACGACATGGCTCACGATTGGACGCTCCACACACTGTCGGAGCGTTGCCACATGAGTGCTGAGCACCTGCGCCGAGTCTGCGTGCTGGAGTTAGGTCGCACGCCGATGGAGCACGTCACTTATATCCGGATGCAGCGTGCCCGCGAGTTGCTGGAGGCTCGCGCCGCGAAGCTCGAGGCCATTGCCCCGGAGGTCGGTTACCATAGCGCCACGGTCTTCTCGCGCGCTTTCATGCGTGTCGTCGGGATGACGCCCTCAGATTATCGGGCCCGGCGCTGAGGCTGGCATGCGGTGACGGAGCGATGTGGATATTCGTCGCATGGAAGTGGATACGGTGCAGTTGAGATACTCGTCGCTGCTCATACGATGGCTGCCGTATTGTTCTCGCAGATCGGAATACGAAAAAATCCCCCCATGAAGCATCTCATCCTTTCCACACGCATCACTCCAGGCATTTTGAGCCGGTTCCGGATTCAAGCGCTGGGCTTCACTTGCGCCTTCGTCTGCCTCTCCGTCCGAGTCAGTGCTGTGGATTATACTTGGGACGGCACCATCAACGATTGGAATTCGATGCACTGGTTTGATGGCGCTTCGCTCGTTACTTTCCCTGCCGGGAACAGCAATGCCAACACTGCGACGATTTACAGTGGTCTTGTCGGGTTCAACCAAAACGACACTTTTGGGAATGCATCGACCCCGTCGACGCCGGTCATCACGATCAATGCGGGCGGCACTTTGGCGAGCACGGTCAATGTCGCAGATGGGCGTTGGTTCAACGCGATCTGGAATCTCAACCTGAACGGCGGCACTCTGCTTGCCAATGGAGGGGCCAACGGGGGCGGCTACGGTGCATTTGCTTTAAAAGGCACGGTCACCGTCGGCGGGAACGTGCCGTCCAATATCTCGGTGGGAGGCGGATCATTCAATACCGTTTCGCTCGGGGCAGGGGGCGAATGCGGCCACCTTCAATGTCGCGGATGTCACGGGGAACAGCGCCGCCGATCTCATCATTTCGGCGGTCCTTAACAACAATAGCGAAAACGGTGGCAGGCTGATTAAAACCGGTGCCGGAACGCTCTCTCTCACCGCAGCAAATACTTACACGTCCGGTACGCTGGTGAATGAGGGCACGCTCGTGGTGGATGGGGGCACGATCGCCGGCCCTGGCTTGATCGACATTGGTGCAGCAGCTGGGACTACGGCGAATTTCACGTTGAATTCGGGAAGCGTGACGGCGGGTTCGCAGTTCGTGATCGGAGCGCATGGCAGCACGGGCACGGTAGCGATCAACGGGGGAGTGTTGCAGGTGAATGGGACAATTTACATCGGCGGATATGGGGAGGGAACGGGTACCGGGACTTTCACGCAGAGCGCGGGGATTGTGACAACGACGGGCAGGGTGAGTTTCGGTGGCGGTGGCCCGAACAACGGCATCTACAATCTCGATGGCGGCACGCTGATTACGCCGGCGCTCGCGAAGGAGACTTCAGGCACGGCAACTTTCAATTTCAACGGCGGTACGCTCAAGGCAGCGACCGCGACAACGAATTTCATGGCGGGGCTCACGGCGGCAAATGTGAAGGCCGGCGGCGCGATCATCGATACCGACGGGAGCGACATTACCATCGGCCAGCCATTGCTGCACGACGACGGACTTGTCGGAACGGCGGATGGTGGTCTCACTAAGATCGGGGGCGGCATGCTCACCCTTCCCAGCACGGCAAGTTCCTTCACCGGGAATGTCACGATTAACGGCGGCGTTGTTGCCGTTACCGGCGGCTTGCATGGCAACTCGCCCGCGACAACGGCACTTGGTAGTCCGACGACGCCCGGGAGAAAGGTCTTGGTCAACGCGGGAACAACGCTGCAATTCAAGCAGCACGATATTCTCGGCAACGACGGCGCGTTGCCGATCGTCGAGTTCGTTGTCAATGGCGGCACTATTGCTTCGGTCTCCGGGTCGCAGGCCGGTGGCAACGGTCCCTTCAACACGCTCGGTCCTGTCACCCTGAATGGTGGGACGCTAACCTCGACGGATGGTGCGTATTCGCCGGTCCAGTCGTTGAGCTTGAAGGGCACGGTCAAAGTCGGCGGAAATGCGCCGTCGACGATCAATACCACCGGAGTCGCGGCAGGATTAAACGGCATCCATCTCACTGCTTCTGGCGGCAACATTTTCGATGTGGCGGACGTCACGGGCAGTCCCGCTGCCGATCTCACCGTTTCCGCGCCTTTAATCATCGGGGCCATGGGGAGCGGAGCCAGCGCGCTTTTTAAGACAGGGGCGGGGACCATGAGTCTTAATGACACGAATAGCTACACCGGTGGCACCACCGTGAATGCCGGGACGTTGCTCGTGAATGGAAGTATCAGTGGCAGCACAACGGTGAATTCCGGTGGGAAGCTCGGCGGGACGGGCACCACCGGACCGGTGAGTGTTCTGAGCGGCGGCACGCTGGCTCCGGGTGCGAGTCCAGGCTTGCTGACGACCGGGGATCTTTTTCTCTCTGGAGGCTCCATGCTGAGCCTCGAGTTGAACTCCACCGCCCCGGCCACTGGCTACGACCAACTCGCTGTCAATGGCTTGTTGGATGTGAGCGGATCAACACTTTCCCTCAGCGGCACGTATCTCAAGAGTGTGGGGTCGCCCAACGATCTCTTCTTTGTCATCCTGAACAACGGGGGCGGCGCGGTCACAGGGACCTTTGCCGGGCTGGCCGAAGGTGCTCATGTCTTCGGGTCGAACGGCCAGGACTATCTCATCAGCTACCGGGCGGAATCTGGCAGCACGACGCCCGCGAATTTCGGCTCTCCGGTCGGGAATGATGTGGCCTTGATGGCCGTTCCCGAACCGGGCACAGCCGTCTCGCTTGTCGGCGGACTCGGTTTGTTGCTCGGTCTGCGCCGCCACCGGCGGGCATGATTCATTTCCCGCGCCGCCAGATTTTTGGCGGAGAAGTGCGGGCGCTCAACGGGGAAAGCCGCGCGGGGCGAGCTGCAAGGGTCTAACTTTCACCCACAAAAATGAACCTCGCCAAACTGCTGCCACTGCTCGCTGCTGCGCTGCTTGCCTGCGGCTCGGTATTCGGCGTGGGCGACAGCGTCGTGGTGGTGAATGAGGTCCACTACAACCCGACAGACGCCGGCGCTGGAGTTTGTGGAGCTGCACAATCAGCTCTCGGTGAACGTGGACATGAGCGGCTGGCGGTTCGATGGCGGCGATCACGTTTCAGTTTCCCGAGGGCACCGTCATCCCGGCACGCGGCTACCTCGTGGTCGCGGCGAATCCCGCGGCTTTGCAGGCGGCGACAGGCTTCGCGCGGCGCGCTCGGTCCTTTCACCGGCGCGCTCTCGAATGACGGCGAGACCTTGAAGCTTTGGAACAACAACTCCGCCCTGCGCACCCGTCCGAACCCGCCGGGCTCGCCGGCAACGTGAGCGAACTCTGGAGCGTGGATATTCAGGGCGACGGCAACGGCGGCGCAGTTCGGCCAGGTCGCGCCGACACTGATGAGCGGCCCGCGAGCCGGCGAGCGGCTTCGGCAATGTCTGGAATGCGCTCACCGTTGCCGGGCACGCGCGACCACACGCGAACCCGACGCTCCGCGCTCGAAGGACAGCGCGGGCGCAGCGACCAGCGTCGGCCTTCGTCATCACCGGCACGGTGAGCGGCTTCAGCAATGCGTCGGGCAACGCGCCTCGGACCTCCGATTACCTTTTCCTCGCCGCAGGCAACTCGGCGACGAGCGTCACCTGGCAGCTCACCGGTCTCAATCCGCGAAGACTTACGGCCTGTGGATCTACGGGAGCCAGCTGCGCGAGGATCCGCATCAAGGCTGACACGAACGGCAACGGCTCCTCGCCGATGACGCGGCAGTGACACGCGCCAGCGGGGGCGGTGCGCTCATCGCGGCGATTCATCCGGACGCCACGGGGAAAATCATTGGCAACGCCGACACGCCCGGCGGTGAGGCGAACTGGGGCGGCTTCCAGCTTTTCATCCCACCGCGGCGGAGCGCCGGCACTGCCGGATCTGGGCACGCTATTCCGCGAGCTTGGAAAAGCGCCGGCTCATGGACGGAGTTCGAGCTATCAGCGATTCCGGGCAGTGGCCGGTCGCGCCGGACGGCTCCGGTTTCACGCTGGCGAAGATCGATCCGCAGGGCGGCGGTCAGGCGGCAAATTGGGCGTGGAGCCTCGCGGTGAACGGCACTCCGGGCGCGCGCGAATTTCGCGAGCGGGACCGCGTGGAATGCCACGCTGCCGACGGTCGCGTTCAACGAAGTGAGCGGCGCGGCGCGACGCGCAGTTCCAGCTCGAGCTCTTCAACTTTCGGCCCGCGGCAGTCGACGCCTCACCGGTTGGCAGATCGTGAACGGCGACACCGGCGCGACCTACACCTTTCCCAGCCACGACTCTCGCGGCCGGCGCATACCTCGTGATCAACGAAGCCACGCTCGGCTTTCGCCCGCTCGAACAACGCGCGTCTCTTTCTCCGCAACGCCGACGCAGCTCGTCGACGCGGTGAAAGTCGCGGGCACGCGCGCGCGCGCGGCAGACGCGCCGGCACGGGGCGCTGGCTGCGGCCGAATGCGGCCGACCTTCGGCGCGGCGAATACGCTTCGCCTCGCGACGGGCATCGTGATCAACGAGATCTTTCTACCACGCCTTCGACGAGTCGCCGGAGCAGTGGATCGAGCTGAAGAATCGCAGCGGCGCGACCGTGGATCTTGGCAGGTGGAAATTCACCGACGGCGTGGGCTTCACCTTCCCCGCCGGGACCACGCTCGGCGCGGGGCAGTTTCTGGTCGTTTCCAACAACTCCGCCGCGCTGCTCGCGAAGTATCCGGGGCGTCCGATCGTCGGGAACTTCACCGGCAACCTTGGCGAGTGGCGATCGTCTCACGCTCGAAGACGCGATCGGCAATCCCGCCGACGAGGTCAGCTACGAGGAAGCGGGCGCTGGCCGGAGATCGCGGACGGCGGCGGCGCGAGCCTGGAACTGCGCGACGCCAGACGCCGACAACGCCGCGCCGGAAGCGTGGTCCGCCGAGCGCCACGGCGCATCTCGGGACGTGGCAGACGATCGATTACACGGCGCGTCGCCACCGATGACGGCATCGGAAATGACGCGTTCAAGGACTTCCTGCTCGGGATGCTCGAGTCCGGCGAGGTGCTCATCGACGACGTGAGCGTGCGGGAGAATCCCGCCGGGGCGAACATCGAGTTCATCCAGAACGGCACCTTCCAGGCGCGATACGCGTCGGCACCGCACCGCTGAAGTGGCGTCTGCTCGGCACGCACGGCATCCATGGCCGCACGGTCGTCGTCGCCGACCCCGACAACGCCGCGAACAAATGCCTGCGCGTCGTCTCCACCGGCCACACCGACGACAAACACAACCGGATCGAGACGACCTTCACCGGCGGGCGGCAGGTCACGGTCGGCAACACCTACCGCATCTCTTTCCGGCGCGCAAATGGCTGGCCGGGTCGAACCAGATCAACACGCGGCTCTATTTCAACTATCTCCAACGCACCTCGCTGCTGAGCGTCGGCACGCCTGGGGCACGCCGGGCTCGGAAAACAGCACCGCGGTCGCGAATACCGGCCCGACCGCTACGCGGCGTCGCGCATTCGCCCGTCGTCCCGCCGGCGGCGTCGCCGACCACGGTTTCGGCGCTGCTGAGCGATCCCGACGGCGTCGCGAGCGCGGCACTTTTCTACCGCGTGAACAGCGGCGGCTGGCTGAGCGCCGCGCATGACGCGCCGGCGCCGATGGGCGCCACACCGGCACGATTCCCGGGCAGCCGCCGCCTCGCTCGTGCAGTTTTACATCAGCGCCACCGACACGCTGCGGCGCGAACGCCACCTGGCCCGCGGCCGGCGAAAAGGGCGGCGCATTTTTTCGGGTGAACGACGGCAATGCCGACACCAGCGGACTGCGCGGCAACCTTCCGCGTGCTCATGTCGCCCGGCCGACGAAACGACGCTCTTCGTGCAACACGAACCGGATGAGCAACCAGCCTTTCCCCGGCACGGTCATCGAGGACGAGCGCACGGTTTATTACGACTGCGGCATCGGCCTCAAAGGCAGCGCGTCCGGGCGCTTCAGCTCGACCGAGCTCGGCTACAGCATCGATTTCCCGCCCGATCAGCCGTTCCGCGGCGTGCACACCAACGTCAGCATCGAGCGCGCGGGCAACATGAAGGAGATCGTCACCAAGCACATCCTCAACCGCGCGGGCGGCGGCTACTGGAGCCAGTACGACGACGTGGCGAAAGTCATCGGTCCCGGCGGAGTGAACGCCCCCGCGCTCATCGCCGCCGCCGCGCACGACGAGCGTCTTTTTGAAGAGCCTCTTCCCCGACGAAAGCAACGGCACCTCTTACAATCACGAACTGCTCTATCAGCCGAACGACACCGTCGGACGGCAACCCCGAGAGCCTGAAGCTCAACAACCCCTACAACCACGACCGCGGCACCTACGACCTCGCCGACCGCGGCACGGACAAGGAGGCTTACCGCTGGGCGCTGGCAGCTCCGCAATCGCCGCAAGGCCGACGACTACGCGCCCGATCATGCGGCTCAATCGCGCTTTCGCGCTCAGCGGCTCAGCCTTCACCGAGCGAGATCGAAGCCACGCATCGACGTCGACCAGTGGATGCGCACCTGGGCGATCATGGGCCTCTACGGCAACGACGACCAATACGGCCGGCTTTTCGCCGCACAACTGGCGGCTCTACGCCCGCCCGACCGATGGCCGGCTCATCGCGCTCCCGTGGGATCTGGACCGCGCGTTCCACCTCGCGTACGAACGCGCCGCTCATCCCGACGACCGACATCAACGGCACCTATCAAAACATTCAGACGCTCTTCACGAACGTCGCCTAGAAGCGACAGTTCGACAGCCATGTGCTCGACCTCGTGAACACGACCTTCAACTCCACCTACATGACGCCGTGGATCGACCACCTCGCCGCGGTCACGGGCGAAAGCGGCGAGTTCGCGGCATCGCGGCTACATCGGCGACGCGCGCCAACTACGCACTCACCCACGCTCCCGGCCAGCGTGCCCTTTGCGATCACCACGAATGGCGGCGCGAACTTCACCACCGCCGCCAGCACCATCACGCTCGACGGCACCGGGTGGGTGGACGTGTACACGCATCACGCGCAGCCGGCCAGCCCGCGCCGCTCGCCGTGACGTGGACCTCCGCGAGCACCTGGAGCGTCAGCGTCCCACTCACCGCGGGCGCAATGCGATCACCTTGCAAGCGCGCGACCAGCACGGCACGCTCACCGGCACCGACAGCATCACGATCACCAGCAGCACGGCGAATGTCGCCGCGAGCGCGGCGAACATCGTCATCTCGGAGATCCACTATCACCCCGCCGAGCCCGACGCTCGGCGGAAATCGATCGCGGGCTTCACTGACGCGGACGACTTCCAATTCATCGAGCTGCACAACCGCAGCCTCACCAACGTCGAACTCGCGGGCGCGCCTTCACTGCGGGCATCAGCTTCACCTTCACCGCGAGCACCGTCCTCGCCGCCCGGCGGCGCGCTCGTGCTCGCGAAAAATCCCGCCGCGTTTCCAAGCCCGCTACGGCGCCGCGCCCGCGGGCAAATTCACGGCCAGCCTCGCGCATGGCGGCGAGACGCTCACGCTCACCTCCGCAGGCGGCGCCACCATCGCAACGCTTCGCCTACGACGACCCCGACCCGTGGCCCGCGAGCGCCGACGGCGAAGGCTACTCGCTGCAGCTCATCCGTCCGCAAACGACTCCCGCAACCACGCGCTCGCGCCAACTGGACGAGCAGCGCCGCCCTCGGCGGCAGCCCCGGCGTCATCGAGAATCATCACCTACGCCGCCTGGCTCACCGCGCATCCCGCGCTCACGCTCACCGGTCCGCTCGACGACGCCGACCGCGACGGCCTCTCCGAACGCCATCGAATACGCCATGAAGATCGAGCCCGCTCGCGTCGTCCACCGACCTCGCCCCGCAGGCCGCCGTGGAATCGCTCACCGTCGACGGCGGGTCGCGCGACTATTTCGTCCTCCGCTTCCGCCGCCACATCGGCGCGAGCGACCTCACCTTCACCCCTCTCCACTCCGTCGGATCTGGCGACCTGGGCCCCCGCAAACTTCACCCTTCTCGGCAGCCTGAACAACGGCGACGGCACCGAGACCGTCTCCTATCGCACGACCACCCCAGCCGCCGCCCCCGGCTTCGGCTCCGTGCGGGTGACCGTGGACCCCCCGTAACGCGGGCCGCCCCGTGATCTACGGATTCGCAGCGGAAAGGGGCGTGATCTGCGACACCTTCGACGGGTCGCGGCGAGCGGGTCGCGGATCGTGCCAGCGCTCGCGCGGCGGCGGCGCCTTGGCGTTCAGCCAGGTGCCGAGGCGCTGGCGCAGCGTGAGATGGATCGATGCGTCGCCGGCCGAAGACCGAACTGCCGGCGTCGGCTTCCGACTTCTTCTCCGTGCTCGCGCGCAGACCAGGCTCGGCCAGCACGGCGGCGCCGACGCTTTCGCGGCTCTCGCCGGAGAGCGCGGTGAACATCGTGAGATATTCGACGAGTTGCTGCCCGGCACGGAAGGACTTCAGCCGCAGGCTCGGCACCGGGCCGTCGGGGGTCGGATAGAACAGCGACAGCTCGTCGGGCTTCTGCCAGGACGCCCGCGTTGCCGATGGTCTGCCACGGCACCACGCCGTCCGCGCCGAGCGCCCAGGTCTCCACGCACCAGGCGGCGGGCATCACGTTCGGCGTGCCGATGCGATTGGCGGAGCCATACATGTAAACGAGATTCCCGAACTCGCTGCGCGCGGCTCGAGGACGCGATCGTGATACGTCCGCAGCGCGCCGCTCACGACTTCGACGCTCGTCACGCCATCGAGCAGGTCGCGCTGCCACTCGGGGCGCGAGATGTCCGCGCGGAAGGCGAAGTGCGCGCCCGGATGCGCCGCCACGCCGCGCCAGAACTCGATCCCGAAGCGCCGCAGCGCCCAGAAGTCCTGCGTGTTCACCGGTTCATCGAGAATCCACGGCGCGCTGAGCATGCGTCCCAGCGGTTGCCCCGGTCGCGTTTGAAATAGACTTTGTTGTTCAGATAAAACTCGAACATCGGCTCCGTCCATCCGCGCGCCGCGAAGTGCTCCGCGAAGCGCGCCGCGGCCGCACGGAACTCGCTGCCAGTAGGCCTCGTCGTAAGCCGACTCGATCCAGTAGCCGCCGCGAAATGCCGCTCGTGATCCATCGGCCAGTTCTCATTGAGCGGGAGATAGAACGTCTCGATCGGCACCGGCCCGCGCCTGGTGCCGGCGAACGCCGAGCCATCGAAGAGCGGGCCAAACTCCGCGTCCCACGCGGTCCAATCCCACGCCCATCGGCGCGGATCTTTGGTGCGGTCCGGCTCCACCGTGCCCGTCCAGCCTAGGAGAGGCGAGTTCAGGACGTCCGATGCTCGTGCGCGAGCCGGTAGTAGTCGCGCTCGTGTCCGGGCAGGCTGTAGCAATTCATCTGCGGGATGAAGGACAGGCGATCCGGCAGCGTGAAGTTCCACACGTCACCGCGCAGGGCAGCGTCCGTCCGCCGACGCGCAACGTACCGGCGTGGCGACCCGCCTTCGCATCCTTCGGCACATGGATTTCGACGAACGTCCCACCGTCCTCCGTCGTCGCGACCGGCGCACCGGTGAAGCCAACCGGCACCAGCGGGTCCACCTGTCCGCCGACTTTCGGCATCGAGAAAAGCGTGGTCTTCATCCGCGCGGCCACTCCATCGCGACGTCGTCAGCCGTCGTCGCGAGCGGCAAAGCCGATCGTCTCGTTGCGCGCCGCAAAGAACTCGAGCGCGGACAGCGGTTCGCCGAACTCGTCACGGCACTCGACCGCGAGCTTCGGCCTCCGTTGCGAGCGTTCCAGCGAGCGGCGGCAGCTTTACCGGCGCCACTGCGCGCTTCCGTGAAGGACGCGCTACCGCCGGAGCCGGCGCGGCTCCGTCTTCCAGCCAGCAGGGTAAAATACGGCGCGGTGCCGCGCTTGCCTTCGCGACTGGCCACGTAGCGATTGGGAACGGCCGGTATTCGATCGTGTTTCCGGTGCGGGTGTATTCGCTGCCCACGTCGTCCATCACACTGAAGCCGTGGCTGCGCCCATCCAGGCGCGCCTGCACCACTCCGGGCGCGATCGGGATCACCTGCCAGCCGTCGGCATCGCGCGGCGAGGCATCGCCAAAGCCCCAGACCGACCCGCCCAGCCCATTGATCACCCCGGTGATATCCACGTCCCGCCAGCGCTCCTCGTCCGTCCGCGCCCACGAAAGCTGCTCGCCCCCGGCGTCCGCGCATAGCCCGTCCCCGTCCCTTCCACCCACTCCTCCGCCACGCTCGACACCGTGATCCGTCCGAGCGTCTCCGGCCCTTCCAGATGCACGTGCAACTGCGCCGCCACCACCTTCCGCCCCCGCAGCGGCGCGGGATCGAAGTCGATGAGGAAAAACTCCTGGATGCCCTTGAGCTTGAGCTTCGGCGCCGCGCCGTTGTTGCCCTCGCGCTCCTTTTCAAAGGACGAAATCCACCCATCGCGCGACACCTCCACCCGCACCGGCGCGGCCCAGCCCGTCCGCGCTCCCGAGCATCAGCGCGAAAAGCACCATCCCGGTCCGCCGAAAGCTCCCGCCCCACCGCTCCCGCCCCCCCGGCCGCAGCCGCCCCGCAGCCGGGTCAGGCGTCCGGCCGGGAGAGCGAAACGAAGGGAGATTCGAGAAGAGAGACGCGCGTGGAGGATTCATGAGTGGGGAAAACGAGGGATGCGCGGCAGCCGAACAAGCCAGCAGCCACACCCGCGAGCCCCAAAACAATCACGGCGTCATTTCCCGGTCGAGAGAACTCTAACCCAGAGGCGCCGTCCGCGCTGAGTTCCGGTCTTTTAGCTCCTCACAGTCTGTGACGGGCTGCTCACGGACTGTGACGGGCTCACGGCAAAGTGTGACGGGCTCAAAGCAAAGTGTGACGGGCTCAAAGCAAAGTGTGACGGGCTCAAAGCAAAGTGTGACGGGCTCAAAGCAAAGTGTGACGGGCTCAAAGCAAAGTGTGACGGGCTCAAAGCAAAGTGTGACGGGCTCAAAGCAAAGTGTGACGGGCTCAAAGCAAAGTGTGACGGGCTCAAAGCAAAGTGTGACGGGCTCAAAGCAAAGTGTGATGGGCTCAAAGCAAAGTGTGACGGGCTCAAAGCAGAGTGTGACGGGCTCAAAACGGAGTGTGACGGGCTGCTCACAGACTGTGACGGGCTGCTCACGGACTGTGACGGGCTGCTCACAGACTGTGACGGGCTCCTCACAGACTGTGACGGGCTGCTCACAGACTGTGACGGGCTCCTCACAGACTGTGACGGGCTGCTCACAGACTGTGACGGGCTGCTCACAGACTGTGACGGGCTCCTCACAGACTGTGACGGGCTGCTCACAGACTGTGACGGGCTCCTCACGGTTGGTGACGGGGCTCGTCACGGTTGGTGACGGGGTCGTCACGGTTGGTGACGGGGTCGTCACGGTTGGTGACGGGGCCGTCACGGTTGGTGACAGGGTCGTCACGGTTGGTGACAGGGTCGTCACGGTTGGTGACAGGGTCGTCACGGTTGGTGACGAGGCGTCTTTACCACTCACCCATCACCACTCCCCGCAGGCGCACTCCTTCACGCCGCATCCCCCTCACGCACCGGCGCGTAGCTGCGCCCTTTCCAGGTGGAGGGGCGCTGTCGCCAGGATCGGAGGAAGGCGAACCATTGGATGGCGAGGAGGAGGAGGATGCCGAGGGGATGGAGCAGGGCGCCGAGGAGCGATTGGCGGAAACGGACGAACGCGACGAGGCGCGGGAGGAGCGCGGCGGCGGCGGCGATGGCGGCGAGGCCGCGGATGAGCGGTTCGGGGGAAAACGCGAACAACACGAACGGGAGCACTTGCCCCATGAAAAGCAGCAGGGTCGCCGGGACGATGAGCGCTGCCGAGCCGAGGCCTTCGTGCGCGTTTTTCGCGAAGCCGTGCCAGACCGCGCCCGCGCTCCGATACATGCGGCAGTGGAAGGTGTCGGTGGCATCGAAGAGGTCGGTGGCGAAACCCCGCGCGCGGACATGCCGCGTCAGGGCGACGGCGTCGTGGATGCGCGCGGCGACGGCGGCGTGCCCGCCGGTCTGCGCGTAGGTCTCGCGGTGGACGGCGAGGATTTGCCCGCAGGCGGCAGCGAAGCGCGGGTCGGCGCTGGCGCGCATGCGCTGAAGCGGGAGGAAGCCGAGCAGGATGAAGTGGATGAGGGGAATGATCAGCTTTTCCAGGAGACCGCCGGTCTCTTCGCGCGGCACGCCGCTGATGAGCGCGGCGCGGCTCTGCCCGGCGAACTGCGTGAGCCGCGCGAGGGAGTCGAGCCGCGAGACGCGGACGTCGGCGTCCATGAAAAGGAGCCACGGTTCGCGGGCGAGGTCGGCGAGTTGCTGGCAGGCGAAGTTCTTCCCGCACCAGCCGGCGGGGAGGGGGAGCGCGGTCTCGAGTCGGACGCGCGCGTCACTTTCCGCGCGCGCGGCGACGATCTCCGCGGTGCGATCGGTGGAGCCGTCGTCGAGCACGATGACTTCGAAATCGACGCCCTGGCTGCGCAGGATGGAGTCGAGCGCGGCGCCGATGTTCGCCTCTTCGTCGCGCGCGGGGATGAGGACCGAGCAGCGGGCGCGGCCGGCTTCGCGCGGCGGGAGCGGCGCGTAAAGGGCGAGATTGCGCAGGAAGAGCGCGGCGGGGATGACGGCGAGCCCGAGGCTCGCGAGGGTGAGGAAAAGGATCATCGCCGCACCTCAGCCGGATGCTCGGCGTTGAACTTTTCCCCGCGCCAGCGGGCCCGCAGCCGGCGCCAGGTATCGTAGATTCCGGTGACGCCGGAGGCACCGCGGGCGAGCATCCGCCACTCCGCGGGATCGCGCCGGCAGGAGCGCGCGGCGAGTTCGTCCTGCGTCATTTCGAGGGCGGTGGCAAAGGTCTTGGTCCACTCGGGCGTCCGGCGCGCTTCCTCCATTTCCGGCACGATGGGCTCGCCAAAGGAGACGAGGATTTCCGGCCGGGGCTCGGTCCAGAAGGCGTATTCGATGGCGAGCGGGATGAAGACGGCCTGCGGGGCGAGGGCGGCGAGCGCGCCGAGTCCATCGCGCAGCCGCAGCGGGCGCTCGCGCACATCCTGAAAGCGCCCCTGCGGCGTGAGCCAGAGCGCGGAGCCCGGCGTGGAGAGGATCTTCTCCGCGGTGCGCAGGAAGGCCATGCCGCCGCGCGCGCTGCCCTGTTCAACGCCGAAGAATCCGAGCCGCTTGAAGAAGCCGTAGCGCTCGAGCATCGCCGCATCGATGGGGGCAAAGGAGCGGCGATCGGCGAAGAACTCGCGCGCGACGAGCAGACTCACCAAGGGATCCCACCACGCGGAGTGATTGAGAAAGACGACGATCGGACGGGTGAGTTCGCGCGGCGGAAGGCCACTTCTCAAGATGCGAAAGGCGTGAAAACGCCGCCGCAAATAACGGCGGGTGTAGGCTGTGAACACCCGGAGCACGCCTGCGGAAACGCGGGGCAGCGGGCCATGCCGGGCCGTCTTCATCCGGCGAGGACAGCTTCACGCGGCCGTCCTGCCGCGGCGTCGCGGTCGAGCGCATCGGCAGCGATCCAGCCCGACATGAGGACCATCGGCATGCCGGGTCCGGGATGCGCGGCGCCGCCGGCGAGGTAGAGCCCGCGCAGGTCCGGGCTGCGGTTGCCGGGCTTGAAGGCGCCGAGGAATTTCCCGTGGCTCGCGAGCCCGTAGATCGCGCCATCGAGCACCTGATAGCGCTCGTGAATATCCTGCGGTGTGAGCGCGCGCTCGAAGACGATGCGCGACTCGAGGTCGGGCATCCGGCCGGTGCGCTTGAGCTTTTCCAGAATGACGCGGCGATAGGCGGGGAGCATCTTTTTCCAATCGTGATGCGGGCGCAAATAGGGCGCGTGCACGAGGACATAAAGCGCCTCGCCGCCGCTCGGCGCGGTGCCGGGCTCGGTGCAGGTGGTCGCAGCGAGGTAACAGGTCGGGTCGGGCGCGGGCTCGCCTTTTTTGTAGATGAACTCGAACTCCTCGTGCGGATCGCGGCTGAAGACGAAGTCGTGATGCGCGAGGTGCTCGTAACGGCGGTCCAGCCCGAGGTAGAGGACGACGCCCGGAGCAGGCGGGTTCATACTTCCGACGCCGCGCAAACGCCGCGCCGGCGCGCCCGTTCAGCAGCTCGCGATGCGTGCGGACGGAGTCGCAATTCGACACGACGCCGCCGAGCGCGATCTCCTCGCCGGTGGTGGTCCGCACGCCGGTGACTTCGCCGCCGTGCGTCAGGATCTTTTCAATCTGCACGCCGGTGCGGAACTCCACGCCGAGCCCGCGGGCGAGCTTTTCCAGCGCGAGCGGGACGGCGCGCGTGCCGCCGACAGGATACCAGACGCCTTCATCGGTCTGCATGTGCGCGATGCCGCAGAGCACGGCGGGCGAGCCGGCGGGCGACGAGCCGACATATTGCGTGAAGTGATCGATCATCTGCGCGACGCGCGGGTCGGGCGTGAATTTGCGCACCGTGCCCGCGACCGACCGCCCCATCCGCATCGCGAGGACATCGCCGAGCATCTTCGGATCGAACGACGCCTTCCACTCGAACATGTCGCCGATGCCGCCGATCGGTTTGTAGAAAAAGTGCCGCTGCGAAATGCCGTCCAGCCGCGCGCTGTAGTCGATGAATTCGCGGTAGCGCCGGCCGGAATCCGTGCCCGGGGCAAAGGCATCGAGCGTTCGTGCCATCGCCTCGGGGTTCTGCGCGAGATCGAGCACCGAGCCGTCGTCGAAGAAGCAGCGCCACTGCGGATCGAGCCGCACGAGTTCGAGGTAGTCCTCGAGCCGCGCGCCCGCCTCGGCGAAGATGCGGCGGAGCACCGACGGGATCGTGACGATCGTCGGCCCCATGTCGAAGCGGAAGCCTTCCTCGTGGAGCTGCGCGGCCTTGCCGCCGAGCCAGTCGTTGCGTTCGAAAAGCGTGACCTTCCGCCCGCGCGCCGCGAGCACACATGCCGCGGAAAGTCCCGCGAGTCCGCCGCCGATGATGCCGATGGTTTTCATGAATTGCTCCCCCGCACTTTCGCGATGAGCGCCGCGAAAAACTCGCGCAGCGCGCCAAGCCGGCGGCGTCCATGCGCCGCGCGAATGTAGGCGGCAAACAAGCGGGCGTCGTGTTCTCCGGGTGGGTCGAAATGCGGGTGGCTGCGGCCGCGTCGCACGGTGACGACGTGCGGGAATGTCATCTCGAGCAAGCCCTCCGGACCGCGCGTGCTCCCGAACCCGCTCGCTCTCGCGCCGCCGAACGGCACACGCGGGTCCGCCGTCGGCACGATGAGGTCATTGATCACCACGAAGCCGGTTCGTATCTGCGCCGCGAGGCTCCGGGCTCGAGGGATATCGCGGGAAAAAATGGACGCGCCGAGCGCGAAGTCGGCCGCGTTGGCGAGCGCGATGGCGGAGGTTTCATCGGGCACGCGTTCGATCTGTAAGCGAGGGTCCAGATCCTCGGAGATCAAGGCCAGCAGAGGATCCGCGACGGTCTCGACCACGATCAATCTTCGAGGCGCGATGCACGTTTCACCGTCATTCAGCCGCGCGCCGAACCGCAAGGCACGCGCCACCAAGTCGAGGTCGGCATCCGCCAGCACAATGACCGCATCGTCGCCGGAAAGCTCCATCACCGACGGCGTGTTGGTGGCGGCCAGCAACGCGAGCACCTCGCGGCCATTCTCGGAAGAGCCGGTGAAAACCACTTTGTCCACGCCCGCCACGATGGCCTCGCGCGCGGCCTCCGCGGTGTCCGGCAAAACCGTGAGCAACGCGGGATCGAGTCCGGCGGAAGACAGGAACTTCGCAAAATGCCGTGCGACTTCGCGGGTGCCCGGTGCGGGTTTCAACAGCACACGATTGCCTGCCACCAAGGCCTGCAGCGTCTGCACGGCGGGCAGGAAGAGCGGGTAATTCGCCGGCCCAATGACGAGCACTTTTCCAAATGGCTGGCGCTGCACTTCGACCGAAACACCCTGCAACCAAAACGGCCGGCCGCGCCTCCCAAGTCGGCGCGGCGCCAGGATCTGTGCCGCGTTCCGCTCCAGCCAGCGACACGCGTCCGCCAGCGGCAGCACCTCGGAGACCAGCTTCTCCGCGACCGGACGGCGCCAAACCGCCGCAGTGGTCGCCGCGAGGTCCGTGGCATTTTCCGCGATGAGACGCCGCAGTCGGCGCACCACGCGCAGCCGCTCGGACATCGGCGCCACCGACTCGCGAGATCCGGTGGCGCGGCTCGAGGTGAGGGCGCTCGATGGCGATTCCAAAACGGCATTCATGGCCAGGGCACGAATGGGTTGATCGGCTTCGGACGCCGAATGACGGAAGGCTTCGGACAGCGCGCGGCCGAGGCGGAATTGGCACGCACGGCTTTCATCACGCGGGCTCCAAATCGACGGGGCGAAATTCGCCGTGGCCTCGCGATCAAGCATTGGCGAGACGCCGAGGTCGGCGAGCAGCAGGCGGGAACTGATGCGCGCCGATTCAAAAATCACCGGCAGACCGCTCCCCGGATGCGTGCCGCCGCCAACCAAATAGATGCCGTCCACGTCCTCAAAACGATTGTGCGGCCGCAGGTGCAACATCTGCCGCAGCGTGTGCGCGAGGTTGAAAGTCGCCCCTTGATGCACCTCGTATTTCGCATCCCAATCATCCGGCGTGACGATGCGCTCGAATCGGATGCGGCGCTCGACATCGGTGAAGCCCGCCTTCTCGATTTGACGCAACATTTTCGCGCGAAAACGCTCTTTCTCGCGCGACCAATCCACATTCGCATGCTGATGCGTCACTGGCGCCAAAACGTAAAGCGCGCTCATGCCCCGCGGCGCGAGCGAAGTGTCCGTGACGCTCGCGTTTTGGACATAAAACGAGGGATCGTCGGAGAGGACGTGTTGGTTCTCGATCTCGTCGAGGTTCCGCTCGTACTCGCCAGAAATGTGGATGTTGTGATGCGGCAGCGAGAATTCGCCCTCGACGCCGAGATACATCATGAAGGTGGAGCAGGAGAACTTTTTCCCCGCGATCTTGCGGTCCGTCCAGCGCCGCCGCAGACGGTCGGGGATGAGGCGTTTCATGGCGCGAGCGAAGTCGGCATTGATGACGATCGCGCCCGCCTTTTCCACGCCCGGCGGCAGTGCGGACGCCGACCGCGCGGCGCCCCTCGAAGAGCAGTTCTTCCACGGGAGAATCCGTGCAAATTTCCACCCCGAGACGCTCGGCGACACGAGCCATCGCGACCGTCAGCGCGGCGCATCCGCCGATGGGATGAAAGACGCCGTATTCATACTCGAGAAATGACAGGATGGAAAAAAGACTCGGGCAGCGGAACGGCGACATGCCGAGGTATTTCGACTGAAAGGAGAAGGCGAGTCGGATGCGCGGATCTCGGAAAAAGCGACCCAGATACGTGTCGATGGACTGATGCGGACGAAGCATCGGGAGCATCTTGAGCAGCCGGGAATTCAACAAGTCCTGCCAGCCGAGGAAGGGCATGCCGAGGCACGGTTCCATCCGCTGCAGCTTGCTGCGATTCTCGTCCAGGAAACGGCGAAATCCCGGGACGTCGGCGGGCGCGATCGCGCCGATTTGCTGTTCCATCCGCGCGATGTCCGGGGTCGCGTCGAGCACGCCGCCACCGCCAAAGATGATCCGGTATTGCGGATCGAGTCGCACCATTTCCACCTCCGCGCGGAGCGATGTTCCTGCCGCTGCGAAGATCTCCTCGAGCACCCTTGGGTAGAGAAAGAAGGTCGGCCCGAGGTCGAATTTGAAGCCGTCCGCTTCGATCGACGACGTTCGCCCTCCGACCGTCGGAAGGCGCTCGAAAACTTTAACCTTCACGCCCGAAGCCGCGAGCAGGAGCGCGGACGCCAGACCGCCCGGTCCCGCACCGATGATGATGACGTCTTTGCTCACCATCAAAATTTCGTTTTCACGCCGCAGGCGCGCAGTGCGCACCAACCGCGAGCAGCCTCCAAGGCCATGAAGCCGCCGCTGAGCCAAAGGATCACGGCTCCAAACTGCGAAAGCGGCCAAAGCAGCCATCCACCCACCGCCAAAAGAAGCGCGCCTGCAGCGCGAAGAACCCGTCCGCTCGTCGCAATATTTTTTGTAAACCGTGGCATGGAGTGAAGAGTAGCTAGGTGGATGTCTAAGGAGTGTCTAGACGGAACCTGTTTCAACCAGCAAAGTTGTCAAATGTTTCTTGAGAATGTGCAACTACGGTCTAACAAGTTCCTGACGATGCCACATTCGTTCTCCATTCAAGTTGCTGCCGAACGCACCGGATTGACACCGCATGTCATTCGGGCTTGGGAAAGGCGCTACCGCGCAGTCGAGCCCGAACGCTCATCCGGGCAACAGCGCCTCTATTCGGAAGTCCAAATTGAACGGTTGGCAATGTTATATCAGGCGGTTCAGCTCGGGCACAGCATCGGAAAGATCGCCTCGCTCCCGCCGGAGCGGCTTCGACAGTTGGTGGCAGAAACCCCGCGCCAACCCGCCGCCAGATCAGGAGTAACCCCCGAGGATTCCGGGGCGCCTTTTCGTCAGTCCGCCCTCGACGCAACCATGCGGTTCGACCATTCGTCGCTCGACATGGCGCTCCGCCACGGACTTCTGCAGCTTGGAAATCAAGGTTTGCTGCGTCTGGTCATCGCGCCACTCGCTCAGGAAATTGGACAGCGCTGGCGCACGGGCGATCTAACCGCGGCGCACGAACATCTGTTCACCGACTCGGTAAAGGTGTTTCTCGGGAACCTCACGCGTCAAATTGCGACTCCGCTGCAGGCACCGCGGATCATTGTCGGAACGCCCGCCGGACAACTGCATGAGCTGGGGGCTGTCATGGCTGCGTCCATCGCCGCCAACCTCGGTTGGCGTGCCATTTACCTCGGCCCAAATCTCCCGGCGCACGAACTTGCCGGCGCGGTGTTGCGCAACGATGCCTCAGCCATCGCGCTTAGTATGGTTTACCCAGAAGACGATCCGCTGCTCGCGCAGGAGCTTGCTGACTTGGCGCGGTTGCTCCCCTCGGGCACGCGAATTTTTGCGGGTGGTCGCGCGGCACGCGCTTATTTCCAAGTCCTGGTTCGGATTGGCGCTCTCTTTTCCGAAAGCGTCGATGAGTTCGGTGAGCAACTTGATCGCTTGCGTCGCGAGCAACCGCGGCGAGGCCTTTCCGGTTGAGGGTCGAAGCGGTCCCGTTTCGGCGCTGCAGCGCCATGGGTTTCTGAAAAGAGAGGACAGGGCCAGAGCCGATCACTATTTGCGGTGTGTTTCGGCTTTGCGGTGAATGCGGCGCAGACCTGATGCCTCTTCCTCCCTCTGCGAAATCCCTCTCCTTGACTGACGGACGCGGTGTGAGCCGAGGCTTTACCGTTTCGCGTCCGCAGCTGAACGTGAGCTGACATGTTCAGTTTTCCGTTGCCCACATCTCTCGCGAGTTTGAGCCCGTTGCTTGCGGCTGTGCCGGGGCACAACGACCACCATGTCGTCATCTTCTTCACGCAAATCGCGCTACTGATCGTCGTGGGGAGGTTGCTCGGAGAAGCAATGCAGCGCGTTGGGCAGCCGGCAGTCATCGGCCAGTTGCTGGCCGGAATCATTCTCGGTCCCAGCGTTTTCGGGGCGATCTGGCCCTCAGGTCCAGCAGCAGATTTTTCCCACCGCCTCGGCAGCGCGGCCGATGCTCAGTGCCGTCTCGGAGCTCGGCGTGCTTTTGCTGCTGCTGCTCACGGGGATGGAGACCGATCTGGCGCTGGTTAGACGCGTGCGGCGCACGGCAGCCATCGTTTCTGCAGCAGGGATTTTGATCCCGTTTTCCTGTGGCTACATCCTCGGGGAACTGCTCCCCGACAGTGTTCTCCCTGATCCGGAGCAGCGCCTGCTGACCTCGCTTTTCCTGGCGACGGCGCTCTCGATTTCTTCGGTAAAGATCGTTGCGGCGGTGCTGCGCGAGGTCGATTTTCTGCGGCGCGATCTGGGCCAGATCATCCTCGCCTCGGCGATCTTGGATGACACCATCGGATGGACGATTCTCGCCTTCATCGGTGGCCTCGCAGCGCATGGCAAAATCGTGCTCGGCCCTGTGATGATCAGCGTTTTCGGCACGGTCGCCTTTCTCGTTTTCTGCTTCACGATTGGACACCGCTGGGTCGCGCGCATCATCCGCTGGGCGAACGATCGCTTCATCATCGAGATGCCTGTGATCAGCGTGATCCTGGTGCTGATGATCGTGCTTTCAGTGATCACCGATTTCATCGGCGTTCATACCGTGCTCGGCGCTTTCGTGGCGGGGATCATGGTCGGGCAGTCGCCGATCTTGACGAAGCATATCGAGGAACAATTGCGCGGCCTGATCGTGGCGCTTTTCATGCCGGTTTTCTTCGGCGTCGCGGGTTTGTCGATCGATCTGCGAGTCCTCGGCGACTTGCAAATTCTCGGGCTCGCGCTGGTTGTTATCGCCATTGCGAGCGTCGGAAAGCTCGGCGGCTGCTACCTCGGCGGGCGAGTGGCCAAGCTGCTGCCCGCGGAATCGCTCGCGATCGGTCTGGGCATGAATGCACGCGGCTCCACGGAGGTGATCCTCGCGACGATTGGTCTCGCGATGGGCGTGTTGAATGTGCGCCTTTTTACGATCATCGTGCTGATGGCGGTAGTGACAACGCTGCTGATGCCGCCGCTGCTGCGGTGGGCGCTCTCGCGCGTGAAGATTCGGCCCGAGGAAAAGGAGCGACTCGATCTGAAGGAGGCGGAGGAAAAGGATTTGATGCCGAAACTCGAGCGCGTCCTCGTCGGCCTCGATGCGAGCGGCGAAGGTCGGCTGGCGGGTCGCCTCGCGGGATGGCTCGTCGGTGCGCGGGAGATCACCGCCACGGTGATCGATGCGGCGCGGTCCGTCGGCGACAGCGAGACGCCGTCGGGCACATCTCAGGATGTGGAGGATGCTGCGGACTCTGCGGCGCAAATGATCGAGGCGCTGGAAATGGAGAAAAGCGCTCAAAAAGCCGCGGCGCCGAATGCGCCGGATGCGCTGGTGGAGAAGGTCGAGAAGCGGCGGCCGATGCGCGATCTGATCACCGTCCGCTCGGTCACTGAGATGGGTGAAAACGCTGATGATTCGGCTTCGTCCGCGATCTTAAATGAAGCGAAAAACGGATATGGATTGCTGGTCCTCGGCCTCGGGAAATCCGGACCGCGCAAAGCTCGCGGGCTCCCGCCGGCAGTCGAAAAAATTGTCCGCGGCTTCACCGGTCCCATCGCCATCCTGCTGCACGCCGAAGCCTGGCGCGCTCCGGAGGGCGCGCGTCTTGAGCGCATTCTAGTGCCGACGACCGGCGCGGATTATTCGCGGTTTGGCGCGGAGGTCGCGGTTGCCATCGCCAGAGGTTGCGGTGCGTCGATCACGGCGCTGCATGTGTCCGTGCCGCCGGCGGAGAGCGATTTGCTGCGGCATCCGGAGCGCCGCATCCGGACCGGTCGCGCGCTGCTCGCAGACATCCTGGCCCTCGGACTGCGCGAGGGTGCGCGCGTCTCGACGAAAACGATTGTGAGCCCCGCCAAGGAAACCGCGATCGTGCGGCAGGCGCGCTTGGGTGGCCATCAGTTGATCGTGCTCGGAACGAAAGCCTGGTCGGGCGAGGAACTGCAATTTGGCCAGAGTGTCGAGGCGTTGATCGAAAACGCGCCTTGTCCGGTGTTGATCGTCAAGTCGTAGCAGCGCAACTTTGCCTGGCCGGTGTGCGGAGGAAAGAAGTGGCGATGCGGTGCGGAGGTGTGGAAATTGAGGCATGTGCGCTGCCTTCGAACTCAACAGCCGGATGCTGAGACCGGGGAAGGTCGTCGCAGTCTGGCGTGCGCCGGATGTGGAGGGCGAATTTGTCTGGGCGGGCTTCGCTCGGAGTGAGTCGCTGGCCTGGTGGAAGCAAAAAGGAGGAGAACTCGTGGATGTGCCGGCGGAGCGATTTGCCGAGCGCTCGGAGCGCGATCGGAAGTTGCGCTGGGACGATGTGCCGGAGGGACTCGTGCTGCGTGGGTTGATCGATCCGCATGACGGAGCGCCGCTCTTAAAAATCGTGACTCGTGCGGCGACGCCCGAGGAATATTCCCACTTCGAGCATCCGCGCATGCCGGTTGTGGAAAGGCCCATATTTCGCGCGGATGCCATTGCGCAAGCCAGGCCGGCGCAGCGGGAGTTGTTTTGAACGATGGTTACGGCAAGGAACGAATCGGAGCGGCATCGCGCGCTGAAACGCCTGGCGCTGGAATGGGCCCAATGCCACGGCTACCGCATCGCTGCCGCCGAGGTGTCCGCACCGACTCTCGGTGCGCGTCTCGACGTGGCCGCTTACCGACCACCGCCGACGAAGCACGCCGGCAAGACGCGAGACGCGACGGTGAATGTGGGCACGACCGTCATCTTCGAATGCAAACAAGGCCGCGGCGATTTTCTGAAAGACTCGCGCTGTGCCGAACGCCTGGCGGCGCGTCTCGCGAGGTTGCATGAGCTACGCGCGCTTTATGAGGAATCAATGCGTCTTCACCTGCCGTCACTCCGGCACGCCGATACGCTATTTGCGGAGTTTGACAGCTTCCGCTTTGAGGACGCGGGCTTCGAGCCGTATGACAGGATCATGCGTGAACTGCGCGTGCTTTCCAGCCGCCTTCATGGACAGACGAAATTTGCCAAGCTCATCCGCTGGCGCGCTGCCAATTTGCACTACGTCGTTGCGGAGGAAGGGGTGGCCAAGCCGCATGAGTTGCCGGCGGGCTGGGGACTGATGCTGCGCAGGGATTGCGGGTTCGAAGTCGCGGTGGAGCCGACGTGGCAGGAGGCGAGCGAAACCGCACGGATGGCGTTGCTCGTCCGCATTGCGATGGCGGGCACGCGAGCTGTGAATCTTCACTTGGGCGTGGCGCTCCCGGGTGCCGATGGCGAACGCTTTGGGCGGCGCTCGAAGGCTGCCGTCGATGGTTGAACGCATCGCGTTCGGCATGCCGCGTGGAGAATCGAGCCCCAGCTTCTGAACGACTGCGACCCGGGCGAGTTGCGATTTCCTCACGCGATGAAATCAATCCGCGTCGGGATTTCCGGTTGGACTTATCCTCCGTGGCGCGGCGTCTTCTTTCCGGAAGGATGGCCGCAAAAACGCGAGCTCGAATACGCCTCGCGGCAGGTGAACTCGATCGAGATCAACGGGACTTTTTACTCGCTGCAGCGCCCGACAAGCTACCGCGCGTGGCGCGAAGCGACGCCGGAGGAGTTCATCTTTTCGGTGAAGGGTGGGCGCTTCATCACGCACCTCAAGCGTTTGCAGGACGTGGAGCTTCCGCTCGCCAATTTCTTTGCCTCGGGAGTGCTCGAGTTAAAGGAAAAGCTCGGACCCGTCCTCTGGCAGTTGCCGCCGAATTTCCGCTACGACCGCGATCGCCTCGCGCGGTTCTTCGACCTGCTGCCGAGAGACACGCTTGCGGCTTCGGAGCTCGCGAAAAAGCACGCGCTGAAGAACACGAGTCGAGCGAGCACAGAGACGGATCGCCGACGTCCTCTGCGGCACGCGCTGGAGGTCCGGCATCCGAGCTTCGAGACGGCGGAGTTCGTGCAATTGCTCCGCGAGCATGACATCGCGCTCGTGGTCGCCGACACGGCTGGGAAGTGGCCGTTCATGGAGGATGTCACGAGCGATTTTGTCTACGTGCGGCTGCACGGCGACGAGGAGCTTTATGTCAGCGGCTACACGGACGAGGCGCGCCGGGAGTGGGCGCGAAAGATTGCGGCTTGGGCGAAAGGCGGCACGCCATCGGGCACGGAACGTCGCGGCCCTCGCGTGCCATCTGCGAAAAGTGGGCGCGATGTTTTCGTTTACTTCGACAATGACGTGAAAGTGCGTGCCCCGTTTGATGCCATGTCGCTGGCGCATCAACTGAAGCTCGGCCCGGCGCCGAGCGCGCCGGCACGAGCGGAAGACAGTGAAGAAACAGCGCGACGGCATTGGCCGGAGATCGAGCGCCACTGGTTCACATCTGCCGCGCGGCGACGGTAGGCGCAACACTCGCGGAACCTGCTTGAAGGCGGCTCCCCGACGGTGGGGTCAGGCGTCTCGGGAAGGCGTCGGAGGGAGCCTGTCAGCGGGTGTGGCTCGATTAGTGGAGCATGTTTTTTCAAGCGCAGTCAGATACGCCCGCGAAACTCGCGGCGTTCGTCTACGCGTTCGGACACCTCAAGATCGCCGGAAATTAGTTGCTCTTTCGCACAGCGCGGCGGGCGAACGACATCGCGACCGAGCAGCTTTGCCAAACGATCCTCCAGAGGAACGGGCTGCCGCACTGCGGGTTGCGGAATCGTTCGATGACGCGACCGAATCCACGCTCGCGGCGGTCTGCGAGTGAGCAAAAGGCGGCTCCGAATGGAAGCCGTAGCAGCCTGCCCCAAACCCTTTCGGGTCGGCTGCTACGGGCCAATTGTCGGATCGAATTTGCGAGTGCTTAGGATTGGTATTCCTGCTTTTTCACGATTCCCGGTTGAGGCACGGGGTAGCGACCATCCTTGTCGGATGCGACGGGCGGCGGGCTATCCATGGTGAATTTGTCGGCATCCGGCGCGAAGGCGTGCGGACAATTGAGCATATCATCCCAAGTGATCTCCTGCGCCGGTGTGCGCGGCCATGCGGCCCATCGAAGTCGCGACGCTGGCATCGACGCCGCGTTTGGCTTCGTTGTACGGCTTGTCCTCGCGAATCGCGGAAATGAGCGCGTCCCATTCGTTTTGGTAGGGATTGGAGGTGTCGGTGCTCTGCCAGATCAGGTTTTCCCGGTCAGAGCCTGGCCTTTGTAGGTGCTGGACGGCGTGCCGCAGTCGCCGTTCTTCGAGAGGACGGCGAGGCCTTTGGTTCCGTGGGCGAAGCTGTTGTACATCGGCACCGCGCCGACCATGCAGCGTCCGTCCATGAGGAATTTGGTATTGTCGGCGAAGGTGTATTCGACCGAGTAGCTGTCGAAATTCTGGTCGACGTAATCGTAGCGGTAATGCCGCCCGCCGAGCGCCTGGGCCTTCACCGGCCAGGCGTTTTTCATCCAGCAGCAGTGATCGATGTGATGGATGTAGAAGTCGCTGAAGCAGCCGCCGCTCGCCCAGAGGAAGCTGTGGAAACGGCTGATCTGCCAGAGGAGTTCGCTCGGCTTGCCGGGCCATTTCTCGGAAAAGGCGGACGCGAGCGGTCCGGCCATGCGGTAGGCGCGCATGAGGAGGATGTCGCCGATCTCGCCGTCCTGAATGCGCGTCGTGCAGCTCCTGCAGCGGCTTGCTGTGGCGCGACATCAGGCCGACGCCGACTTTCAGGTTCTTCTTCTCCGACTCCTCGGCGAGATCATACATCTTCTTGGCGCTCGGACCGTCCGCGATCACCGGCTTTTCCATGAAGACGTTGAGCCCCTTCTCGATCGCGTAGCCGAAAATGCACCCAGCGAAACGCGAGCGGCGTGGTGAAGATGGCGACGTCGCCCGGCTTCAAGGTGTCCATCGCGTGCTTGTAGCCGTCGAAGCCGATGAATTTCCGATCTTCCGGGACATCAACGCGATCTTGGTGAGACCGTTTCAAAGCGTCGTAGCTCCCCTTGAGACGGTTCTCGAACACGTCGGCCATCGCGACGAGTTTGACCGGGGGACCGGTGACCGAAAGCGCGTTGTCCGCGGCACCCGTGCCACGTCCGCCGCACCCGACGAGGACCACGCGAATCGTGTTGTCTTCGGCTGCGTGAACGAAAGGAATTTTCAGCCCCGCAAGGGCGGAGACGGCGGCGATTTTGGTCGTCGTCTTGATGAAACTGCGCCGGGTGGGAGGGACGATGGGATTCATGGAGAGAGTTAGGCAGATGGCGTTGATCCGATCAACCTTCGACCCGGCAAAAGAAATGATCCGCAGGATAGAATGCCGCGCATTTGCGAGCAGTTCCATCTCTGGCGAACGCGCTCTTTCACGCCTCGCGGGAAACATCATACGCTGCGTGCCGTGCGCGCATTTTCCGGGCTGCTGCTTTCGACCTCATCGGTCGGCTGGAATCCCGCAAACTTCACCGCACCGGTCCTCGCGAATTACGGAAGCATGCGGATGGAGCGTCCGCGCGTCGGAACGCGATCTGCTTGGAATGCGGGGATGAATTTTTTCTCCGCGGCTGCGCGGAAATCTCCAGACGGTTTTACGATCGTGGAAGTGCTCGTCTCCGCGCTGCTCATCGGCATCGGCTTCGGGAGCATTCTCGCGACCGATGTCCGGAGCATTCGCACGCTCCGCTGCACCCGGCAGGCGGCAGCAGGGAGCCAGATGTTGCAGCAGCGCATCGAGGCGATTCGCGCGGCGCCGTGGCCGCAGATTTCCAACTCCGAATCGCTCGCGCAACTGATGCGGGTGGCCACCGAGAGCGAAGTCGAAGTCGCCGATTCCGCCCTCACCGAATATCTGCAGGTGACGGTGCCGAATCCCGCGCTAGCTCGTGGCGCCGTGCCTAGATCGTTCAGCATTTTGCGGCAGGGCGGCTTTGCCCGGGTGGAGCAATCGGGAGATTTCAGCGGAGAACGGACGCTCATGTTCGAGAGCCGAATCACCTGGCGCGATGTGCAGGGCGCGCATGAACGGCACCTGCGAACGATCGTTTGCCGCGCGGGTTTGACCCGGAGCGGGATCTTCGGGAGCGCGCTCGGGCGGGCGGAATCACGATGAATTTTTCCCGTCCGCCCGCAGCATTCACCCTCGCCGAGATGATGATCTCGATGGGGGTTAGCGTGCTCGTCATCGGCGCGCTGCTGGTCGGCTCCGCGACTCTGCAAAAGACGCTGCACTCGAGCGAAACCTACGCCTCGAGCTATTCCGATCAGCGCCGGCTCATCGATTTTCTCGCACGTGATCTCCGCCGCGCCATCGAGGTCAGCGCCACCGATGAAGACGGTGCGCCCCGCGATGCCGTCGCCGGTCCGATCGATGTCTCGGAGGATGCGGCGCTCGTCCTGACCCTCCCTGGCTACTACAAAAGCAACGCGCCGGAGAGCAGCGACTACGATCAACCGCTGCCGGTATCCGCAGCCAGCGACCGCCCGGCGTACGGCTCCGGGGCGACTCCCGCGCCGGTGGTGACCGTTTCATTTCGCAAAGTCTTCATCGCTGCGGAAGGCTGCATTTGCTTCGTCCGGCAGGAGGAGAATTCGACCCAGGTCATCGTCAGGAGCGCGGCGGATCTCTTTCTTCGTGTCGTCGTTGCGCCCGACCGGCAGTCCTGCGCGGCCGAAGTCTGGTTCCGCTCACCCTACAGCGGGATCCGGCCGCTAGTTTCCACGCACGACAGAATCATGCTGCGCAACGCGCGCGATTCCGGATGAATGCCCACCGCCGCGGGAGCACGCTTTTCATCACGATGACGGTGCTCGCCGCACTGTCGCTCCTCGCCGCGTTGACCCTGCGCCGCGTGACGCCGAAGTTCCGCATGGCCTACCAAAATGCCGCGTGGCAGGAGGCCCGCACCGCCGCTGAAGCAGGCATCGACGCCGCGATGGGCGACCTTCATCGCAACGCCATCGGTGGCGCGCCGAAGCCGTGGCCGGGATGGCAGACGAAATCCAATGGCGTCATCGGGCCGGTGCTCTCCACGACCCTGAATACGGTCGGCAGCCTCGTCGGGGGCCTGCTCTCGCTGCTCGGCGGCAGCGTCTCCGCCGCGCAAGCCACCTCCCAACCGATCTTCCTCGATAACCTCAACATCTCCTCGACGAGCGGAATCCCGACCGAAGTCGATGTGCAGCTGTGGGCGCTCGGGACCACCGCCACGCGTCCGCAGCAGTGGTTTCGCATCCGCTCGATGGCGACCTGCGCGCTCCCCCCGGTGGCCTACGAGGCGCAGGAAGAGTTCGATGCTTCGCTCCGGCGTTTCAGTCTCCGCAGCGTGCGCCCGCAGCTTCGCAAGGATGACGTCGGCGCGCCGATGACCATTTCCACGCCAAACGTCTCGCGCGTGGTCGAAGTGCTGGTCGAGCCCATCCCGCCGTTCGAACTCGCGCTGTGGACAGGGCGCTCGCTCACTCTCGGATCGGGCGTCGATTGGTGCGTGGACAGCTTCGATTCCCGTGACCCGATGAAGTCCGGCGTCGGTGGAATTTATCCGGGTGCCGGGAGTTCGCTCGTGCAGGAGAAGGGGCACGTCGCGAGCAATCGCGGATGTCCCCCCGGCGTGTCTTTTGCCCCGCTGATTTCTGCGAACGGCGCGCGGGTTCGCGGGCAGGTCGCGACCAACGGGGGAGATGATCCGGCGACTCCGGAGCATGAAAATGTGGCGGGCGCGATCCACCTCGACCCCGCGCAAATCCGCGATGATTTTCACCGTGAAATGTCGCCGGTGCCGCGTCCGACATCCGGCGTTTATCTCCGGCCGCCGCCACTCGGCAGCCCGTTTGTAGCCGGTCCTGAGAGCGCGCCGAAGCAGTATCTCGTGTCGCGCGATCAAGGCCCCATCCGCATCGCCGGGCCATTGGGCGGCGAGCCGGGAGTCGTCGTCATTGTCATCAACGGGAATCTCGATGTCGGCACCGGCTCGATCACAGTCCCGCCGAATGTGACCGCGATCCTTTTCGTGCGCGGCCACATCGATTTCCAGGATCGACCGATCAACACCGGTGCCGGCAACAGCAATCGCGCGGCGCAGTTGCAGATCTACGGGGAAGTCACCGGCACTGAGATGCGCACGGTGCGCGCGCACGGCGACGCCGTGATCACGGCGGCACTTTACGGACCCAGCCACGACGTCCAACTCTCCGGCAACGTCTCGTGGAACGGGTCCATCGCCGCGCGTTCCTTTGAAATGCTGGGATCCGGCTCGGGTGGAATCCACTACGACGAAGCGCTCGCTTTGGTCGGTCCGCCGATCAGCTTCCGCATCGCGCGCTACGTCGAGGACGTCCGCGAATAGCACGGCGCCTTGGCTTTTTCCCGCCGCTAATCGCCGAAGGAAATTCCGACGGCGCGCGCGGCTTCAATCATCTGGCTGCGCGGCGAAACGAGCCGCAGGCGATGCACGGCGTCGGCGATGGGCACGGCGCGAATTTCGTAGTGATGATAGCTGACCATCTGACCGAACTGCCCTCGGCGATCGCCAGTTCCACGGCTTTCACGCCGAAGCGGGTGCCGAGGATGCGGTCGAGCGTGGTCGGCGCGCCGCCGCGCTGGAGGTGGCCGAGGACGCAGGTGCGCGTGTCCTTGCCGGTGCGGTGCGCGAGGCTCCGCGGCGACATCTCACCGATGCCGCCGAGCTTGTATTCGCCGGCGCCTGTGTCGCGGAAGCACTCGCTGCCCATCACGCTGCTCGTGCGCCTTCGGCCACGACGATGAGCGTGCTGAGGCAGCCCGTCTGCATCGCGCTGCCGCACGGCGTTCGGCGACCTTTTCGATGATCGAAGGGAATCTCGGGAATCAGAATGACATCGCCGCCGCCGGCGAGCCCGCCGTAGAGCGCGATCCAGCCCGCGTGGCGGCCCATGACTTCGATGACCATCACGCGTTTGTGACTCGTGGCGGTGGTGTGCAGGCGGTCGAGCGCATCGGCGACGCAGGCGACCGCGCGAGTCGAAGCCGAAGGTCATCGCCGTCGCCTCGAGATCGTTGTCGATGGTCTTCGGCACGCCGATGATCGGGATGCCGGCCTCGTGAAGCTGCAGTGCCGTGGTCAGCGAGCCGTCGCCGCCGATGACGATGAGCGCGCTCGATGTCGAGGCCGCGCCAGCGTGGCGCGAGCCTGTTCGATCGACTCGCGGAGGCGCTTGGGCGCTTGATCCCGCGCCGATCTTGGCGACGAAATGGCCTTTGTTCGTCGTGCCCAGAATCGTGCCGCCGAGATGCATGATGCCCGCGGTCCGGCGCACGGTAAGCCGCTCCCAATCGCCATCGGCCGAGCAGACCTTCGAAGCCATCGTGAAAACCGATGACTTCCCAGTCGAGATTCGCCGCGGCACGCACGACTCCGCGCAGCACCGCGTTGAGGCCCGGGCAGTCGCCGCCGCTGGTCAGTACACCGATCCGCTTTTTCACGGGCACCAAGTCGTGTGCCATCAGCGCGACGGTTTCCAGCCTTTGGCCGGCCGGCCGACGGCCGCCCAGGAATCGTAGTGCTGCCAGCCCCGAGCCAGCAGGCTCGACGCGACTTGAAAACGGTCGGGCGCCCCGAGGACCACCACATTCAAACGACGGGGCGTGATCACGTGGGTTTCGCCCTCCTGCCGGCTCTCTGGCGCGCGCGCCGCGGAGATGATCACGCACGGACCGGCCTTCCGGGTAGTCCCCGTTTTGACCCCGTCGATCGCGCCCACGCCGACGAGTTCGTTGGTGTTTTGGAGCTGATATTGCGATTGCTCGCCGGTCGGGCTCATGAAGCTCACGCGCCGTTCTTTTTGCGAAACGTAGAAGCGAAAACCCGACGTGCTCATCGCGTAGCGGGTAAGCAGTGCGAGGTCATTCGCGGTGGAGTAGGGGAGCGAACTCTCCATGTTGTCTAGACCGTGAGGATTGAGAAAACGCGTCCGCAACATGCCGAGCCGGCGGGCGAGGGCGTTCATCTGCGCCACGAAAACATCGACCGCAGAGACCTCGCGTCCACCGCCGCCGAGCGCGCGGCCGACGTGGTCGGCGAGGGTTTGTGAGGCGGAGTTATCCGACTGCATCAGCGCGGCGTAGAGAAGATCACGGAGCGAACAGGCATCGCCGGGCCGCAGGCCCATGCCGGCTTGGCCAAGCGCCTGAGCCGAATCCGGGACGGTGGCGAGTTGGCCGAGATCGGCATTTTTAGCCGCCGCCCAATCAAGAACGACCATCGCCGTTGCGATTTTCGTGAGGCTGCCAATCTGCAGCTTTTTATCGGGATTCGAGCTCTCGAGCGTAAAGCCGGTGGTGTTGTCGGAGATCACGTAGGCCGCGGCTTGCGCACCGGCTTTGGCCGGGGTGAAGGCGCTGGCAATGACGAGCAGAGCGGCGCAAAGGGGAGCGAGGCGGGGTATGATGAGCATGGTAGCGGAAAAGTCGCGGACTTTAGCGGTCCGGCACGGATTGGCAATGTCGCGGGCGAAGCAGGAGCCCGTCCGCGCGGATGAAGTTTGCCCCGCTGCCCCGCAGGAGCGGCTCGATTACTTCACCGCCGCGCCGAGCTTTTCCTTCAGGCTGGGCGAGCTGAAAAACTCCGCGACCACCTTTTCTTGGTCGAGAATCTGCACGCCATATCCCGTGATCTTCTTCCCGGATTCTTCCACCTTTTTGGCCGGCTTGGCGTAACTCGTTTTGCTGCTTTTGCCGAAGTTTCCGCCGACGGTGTGCGCTTCCGTGGATTTTGCGGATACCACTGGTGTCTCGACGATTTCGCTGCCGTGCGCCTTGGCACTTGCCGCCTTCTCGCCCTTTTGCAGCACCACGATGTCGCGGTCTTTGACGTCTCGTCCGAAGAAATAATATTTTAAAGTCAGACCTTCCATGGCCTGCGCTGAGCTATTTGAGACGAAGACCTTCAGCGACTTGTTCTGCGTCTTGCCAAACTTCTCATTCTCATCCTTGCTTACCACTTCGACGCGCACGCTGATCGGGCTGATCTCCGCGCGGACTTGCGGGGCGATGACGAGCGCGAGGAAGGCGACGAGGAAGAATGCGTGGTGCTTCATGGCCCGCTTATAGCCCGCAGACCCCGCCGCCCGCATCCACTTTTCCATTTCGCATTTCCATTTTGCTTTCCACTCTCTCGCCGTGAACCCGCACGCTTACGACCTCCTTTTTGCCGCGTTCGCCTTCATCCTTGGCGCGGCAATCGGCTCATTTTTGAATGTCTGCATCTATCGGATGCCCCGCGATTTGTCAGTGAATGAACCGAAGCGCTCCTTCTGCCCGAGCTGCAAATATCAAATCCCGTGGCACCACAATTTGCCGCTTTTTTCTTGGCTCATCCTCGGTGGAAAATGTGGGAATTGCGGCGGCAGAATCTCGGTGCGCTACTTTAGCGTCGAGCTGCTCACCGGTCTGCTTTTCCTCGCCATCTGGCATCATGTGTGGCCGCTGCATCCTGAGCTCGCGTTGCCATATTTCATTCTCGTCAGCCTCTTCGTCGTCGCCACTTTCATCGACCTCGAGTTCTTCATCATCCCCGATGAAATAACCTGGGGCGGCGCTGTCGCCGGCATCCTGCTGAGCCTCGCGATGCCCGCCATGATGGGCGTCAGTTCAAGGCTGGAGGCTGGTTTGTGGGCGCTCGCCGGCGCGGCCACTGGTTACTTTTTGCTGTGGGGTGTCGTCGAGTTGGGCAAAAAAGCGTTCGGCAAAAAGCGCATCGTTTTTGAGAAAACGACCCCTTTCAACTGGACTCGAAAAGGTCAGGACGCCGACTTCATTGTCGGTGAAGAAACGCAGCTCTGGAGCGAGTTTTTCTCACGCGATTCCGACCGTCTCCTGATGCAAACGACGGGAGCCCAGATTGACGGCGAGAGCTTCGAAAATGCGCTCCTCGAGTTCCATTTTGATCGTCTCGAGATCGCTGGGAAAAAGTGGGAGCTCATCAAACTCGAAAGCATCGCCGGAGCGGTCACCGAGATCACCATTCCTCGCGAGGCGATGGGTTTCGGCGACGTGAAATTCATGGCCTGCATCGGGGCGTTTCTCGGCTGGAAGGCAGTCCTGTTCACGGTGTTCGGCGCTTCCACGGTTGGCGCGGTCATTGGCTTGGCGACCATCGCAATCGGCCGTCGCGAGTGGTCGGCGAAAATTCCATTTGGTCCCTACCTTGCCTTCGCCGCACTGACCTGGCTCTTTGCCGGGCCACAGATCATCGCGTGGTATCTGTCGCGCTTTGCGGTGTGAATTAATTCTTCGCCGGAGCCGCGGGCGGTGGGGCCATCTCGGACTCAAAAGCCTTCAAGACCTCCGACGCGGTGGCGTTCGGAAATTGCCGTAAGATTTTGCGCGTGAGCCCGAGCGCCGCGGAGGCCCTGCCCAGTCCGCGGAGCTGGATCACCTCGTGAATGGTGACGCGAATTTGATCCTCGGGATTCTCGTAGAATTTCCGCGCTTTCGCGAAAGATTCGATCGACGCCGTGACTTGGCCCGCGACGATTTGCAACAAGCCGAGTCCCTCGAAAATTACGCCACTCTTTCGCGCTTCCGCCGTTTTTACGAGGGTCGAGCCGTTGTCCGCGGTGTCCTCCAACCACGCGTTGGCTCCCGCAGCATAAACGAGCCAGTCGTCTTCGGCTGACGCTTTTTCGAGGGTGAAATCCACTGGAAATGGCCGGTAGAGCGGATCGCCGACGCATGTCGTCATCCAGGAAATCGCCAACTCGGAAGCCCACGCGCTTTCCGCGAGCGTGAAGCCGGCACGGAGCCGGTCGTAAAATACATCGAGCTGCGGCGTGAGGGCCAGATACGGCTCCGCGACGTTGCCGAGCGTCGCTGCCGCGCCGGCGGCCAGCAGCGGTGCACACCAGAATTTCTTCGAATCGCGCAGGCTCACGGCGCTGAATGAATGGATGTGGACCGCAACGGCGCCCCGCGTGAATTGGAAATCCGGACGCGCCATCGGGCCGCTCACATTTTCCGTATACCAGCCAAAATAGAGCGCCGCGTCGCGCATCGGGTAGGCGGGTGGGAAGACCCCTTCACCGCTGTCGAGAATCACCGGAATGCCATTTTTGCGCGCCTCTGCGGCGAGCTTGAAAAGCCAGGTGTCGCCTTCCTTCAAGCCGGGATCTTTTGTGCCGCGAGCATCGATGTAGGCGAAGCCGTGCAAGCCTTCGCGCTCGGCCATGATCGAGTCGACAACCATTCGTCTCACGGTCTCCGGCGTTGGCCCATCGAGCCGTCCGACGAGCAGGAGCGCCGGGATCCGCGCGTCCTCGATGCGCGTGAAGCTGCGGAAATAGGGGTTTTGCGTGACGCCCGAAATGCTCGAGCTGAACAGCCCGAGCGCCGCGATCTCGGAATCAACCGCTGCTTCATTGTGCGCGGCGATGGCGGGTGGACCGTTCGGGCTGTCGCCGGGATAATTCGCCGTCTGGGCAATGCGCAGCGGAAGGCCACGCATCACCGCCACGAAATGGATTGTCGTTGCCTCGACGCGCCCGGCGGGATCATCGGCAGCACGCAATCTCCACCAGCCGCGACTCTCGAAAATCTGCCGCAACGGTCCGGCAATGTCGCGGTCGTACTCCTCGCGGCTGATTTCTTCGGCGGTCGTGCATTTCAGCCCCACGAGATGATCTTTGGCGATCCCGCGGCGCTCGGCGTAATAACGCGCGAGCGGCTCGGAGTCGGGATCGTTTTCATTGAAAACAACGATCGCCATCGACGCGTCCGATTTGGGTCCGGCACCGTCCGAAGCCCGCTGGGAAATCCCGTTCTGCTGCGCGCGGCCCACACCCGCCGCCCCCGATCCGATCAAAACGCAGGCAAGAACCGCGGCGAAGGCCCTCGTCCGGACGGCGTGGGCAAAAGTCACTCCCGGGCTCGTTCGCGCGGCAGGAGTTTGGAGCCAGAACTGGAGGTCGCATGTCATATTTCGAGCTTCATTCCATCGAAGGCCACGCGCACGCCCGCTGGGAGGGTCGACTCAGTCGCGGCGTGTCCCAAGTCGTGACAGAGATGGGTCAGCCAAGTTTGGTCCGGCTGCACTTTTTTGGACAGAAGGAGCGCTTCCTCGAGATTCATGTGCGTGGGATGGGGCTTATGCCGGAGCGCATCGACGATGAGATGGCGCACTCCGGCGATCCGCTCCAGCACCGCGTCGGAGACGATTTTGCAGTCGCTGAGATACGCTGCGAGATGCTCGCCATTTCGTGAAAAGAGGAATCCGAAAACGTGGGCGCGGCCGTGCTTGACCGGCAGTGGCGTCAGCTCGATTTCGCCGAGCAGAAACGGCCCGTCGATCAGGCGCGGGTCGGGATGGATGTAGCCCGGAAACCGATTCAAGCCATTGAATGCAAAGAGAAAGGCCCGCTGCAGATCGGCCATCGTCTCGGCTCCGGCGTAGATGGGGATCGTGCCGTCTCGCGGGCTGAAAGCGCGGAGATCATCGAAGCCCATGATGTGATCGGCGTGCGAGTGGGTGTAGACCACGGCATCGACCGCGCGCACTTTTTCCCGGAGACACTGCGCGCGAAAATCCGGGCCGGTGTCGATCACCCAGGAGCAGTCTGGTGTCTGCACGTAAAGCGATGAGCGGGTGCGCTGGTCGCGCGGATCAGGTGACGTGCACACGGCGCAATTGCAGCCGATCATCGGTACGCCCTGCGAGGTCCCGGTGCCGAGGAAAGTGATCGTCAATCCCGCCATCGCACCGCTCTACGGAACTGGCACCGCGGCCTCAGCAGGCGGCGGGGGAGTGGGCTTTGGCGGCTCGGGTGCCGAAGGTGTTGGGGGCGCGGACGTTGACGGAACGGCCCGAGCTTTCGCCGGTGTCGAGGGAGCGGTAGCAGCCGCCGGGCTGTCTTCGCCTTTAAGCAAACGCAGGAAGCTTCCATCGGTCGTCAGCACCGCTGTTGTGCCGCTCGCAAAAACGGTGCGATAGGTGTCGAGCGTTCGCGTGAAGCCGTAGAACTCGCGCGCCTCGGGCGTCGAATTATAGGCCTCCGCGTAAATGCCGGCCGCCTCGGCATCGGCCTTGCCCTGCGTCACCTGCACCGTTCGGTAGGCCTCGGATTCGATCTCGAAAAGATCGCGCTCCTTGCTGCCCATGATCTTTGCTGCTTCGCCTGCGCCCTCACTGCGAAAACGCTCGGCAATCTGCCGGCGTTCGCTGGTCATGCGATCGAAAATTTTCGCGCTGACCGCCGGATTGTAATTGATCCGCTTGAAGCGCACATCGAGCAGTTCGATCCCGAACTCCGCGAGCTTCGCCCTTGCCTGATCGCCGATCTCCTGCTCGAGAGCGACGCGCCCGAACTGAATCGGCGGAAGGCCCGCCGCGACGGTTCCGCTGTTGTTGCTCACGAGCGCGTCATCGATCGCCGCAGTACGATCTTTCGTGGTCCGGATCAGCTCGACGAGCTTGTGCCGCGCGATCGTGTTGCGCGTCTCGCTGCCGAGGATGTCATCCAGCCGGGACTGCGCGCTCCGCTCATCACGCAGACGCAGGAAATAGCGCAGCGGATCGCTGATGCGCCAGCGGCCAAAGGCGTCGACGACGAGGTAGAGTTTATCTTTCGTCGGCATCTCGGCGCTCGGCCCGTCCCATTCTAGCACGCGTTTTTCGATGGGATTCACGTCTTGGATGAAGGGGATTTTGAAATGCAATCCGGCCTCCGTAATGGGTTCGCCAACCGGCTTGCCGAATTGCGTGATGATGACCTGCTCCGTCTCGGGGACGACGTAAGCGACGCCGCTGAGTAGAAGCACGACGCCGAGGAGCAGCACGATTTTGATCCAGTTTCCGACGCTCACTTTGCACCTCCTTTCTGATCGAGAGGCAGCAGCGGAAGAATCTGTCCGGCTTTTTCGTCGAGGATGATTTTTCGCTCCAGCATCGGTAGAATGTCGGCCATTGCTTCAAGATACATGCGTTTGCGGGTCACCTCGGGGGCCTTCGTATATTCGACCAGCAAAGCGTGGAAACGCTCAGCGTCGCCGCGCGCTTCGTTGACGCGTTTGAGGGCGTAACCATCGGCCTCGCGCACTTTTTGGTCGGCCATGCCGCGGGCGCGCGGGACGGCTTTGTTATATTCACCATTCGCGACGTTGATCGCCTGTTCCTTTTCCTGCTGCGCCTGATTCACTTCGTTGAAACTCGCCTGCACAGCTCGCGGAGGATGCACATCTTTGAGCTGCACCTGCATCACCGTGAGGCCGAGCCCGTACTGCTCGGAAAGCCTCTTCATCCCGAGCAACGCCTCGTTTTCGATCTCCTGTCGGCCGATGGTCAGCACCTCGTCCACGGTGCGGTCGCCGATCACTTCGCGCATCGCCGATTCGCTCGCATCGCGCAGCGTCCAGCCGGGTTCGCGGACGTTGAAAAGATACATTTTCGGGTCATCGATCCGATACTGCACGACCCACTCGACGAGGGCCATATTCAGATCTCCGGTGACCATGGTTTTCTCGCCGTCCGGCTCGTCGGAGCTTTGGTCGTGATTCTGAGAACCTGGGGTTTTGAAGCCAAACTCGAGCTTCAACTGCCGCTGCACCGGCACGATTTTGATCTGATCAATGCCAAGCGGGAGTTTGAAGTGCAGTCCTGGCTTCACCACCTCCTTGAATCTCCCAAGCCGAATCGCCACCCCGACCGAGTCGGCCGGCACACTGACGAAAAGCGAGAAGCTGATCCAGATCGCCAGACCGATCCCGAGGGCGCGCCAAAGCCAGTTGAACCGGATGGGCGGCAGATTCCATTCCGGTGGAGTGATGTATTTGGTCGGAGGCATGGGTGGTGGAGAAAGAGCGTGCCGAGATGGCAGCTCGAGCCTGACTCTCGTCAATCCGAAGCGGTTCCCTCAACCTCCATCTTTGCGGGTGCACATCCCGAGTGGAGCGCTCGTCCCGACGCGGGTGATTCGCCGCCCCTTTCTCCGGGAAATAAAACGCGGCGAGACTCACGGCGTGTCATACAAAGCCCGCGCGGCGTCACTACTTGTGAAATGCATGACTGCTCCCTTGGCCTTGCTCGACCAACTCGCGGCGCTTCACGAAGACGCCTTCAGTTGGGCTGCGGCGTGCTGCGGCGGAGACGGGGATGCGGGGGCGGATGCGCTTCAGGAAGCGTATGTCAAAGTAGCGTCGGGCCGCGCCATTTTCGGCGAGAAGTCTTCGCTGAAAACCTGGTGGCTCGCCGTTGTGCGCCTGACCGCATTGGAGCGGCGGCGCGGCCAAAAGCGGTGGCAGCGGATGGCCGACTCCTTTCTCGATTGGGTCTCCGTGGTCTCGCCCGCGGCGCCCGAGGAGACAGGAGAAATCGCTTCGGCCACGAGCCCCGAACAGCTTTCCGCGGCGCTCTCGCTGCTTCCGGCGAGGCAGGCGGAAGTGCTGCATTTGGTTTTTCAACACGACCTCAGTCTGAGCGAAGCCGCCGTCGTAATGTCGGTCTCAGTTGGCTCCGTCCGACAGCACTACGACCGCGCGAAAAAGCGGCTCCGCAGCGTCTTGTGCGCCGAGATGCAGCCCGCGTTCACTGATCATGTCCGCTGAGCAAGATCCCCGTTTGAAGACGCTCTTCGCCGCGCTCCATCGAGCTCAGCGAGAGCAAGCGCCCCCGTTCGGCGCCATGCACGACCACGCACTTCGACGTACCAAGTCCTCATTTCGGCGGGAGACGCGCGTGACCTTTGCCAGGCAATTTGCGCTCGCCGCCGCCGCGCTTTTGCTCGCGGCAACCGCGCTGTGGTGGTGGACGCCCCCAACCCCGGACGTCGGCGCCCCGGAAGCCAGCCTCGTTGCCTCGAATGCTCGCGTGGAAGAGTTGCTCGCCGCCATCGAGGCCGACTTGGAGCGCAACGCACTTCCAGAATTTCCCGAATACCCAACCGACATCCTACTCACCCAAAACCAATCTCCTATCATCCCATGAAAACCACACTGATCCCCGTCCTCACCGCTGCCGTCCTTACCGCCCGAATCCTTTGCCAGCCAGCATTGGCGGAACAATCGCCGCGTGGACCTGCCGCCAACGCCCCCGCCTTGGTGCCCTTGGAATTTTACATGAACCATCGGGAAGATCTTGGGCTGAGTGAGGACCAGATCCGCGAAATCCAGCGCATCGGAGAGGGCATGCGCGAGCAGGCAACGAAGCACCGCGACGGCATGCAAGAGCGTGCGAAAGCACTCCAGGAAGCGATGAGCCAGTCGCCGATCAATGCCGAAGAGGCCACGGAACGCTTTCAAGCGATGCTCAAGGCGGAGGACGTCATGAAGGCGCTCCAATTCCGTGGCAGCCTTGCGGCGCGTGCTCTCTTGAAGCCCGAGCAGGTCGCCAAACTGCAAGCGCTCGCGATGAAGGAAAACGCCAGCCGCGGTGGAAATGAAGGGGGCGACCTTCGTGCAAAACTTCAGCAGGTCCGGCAAGAAATCGCGAAGCGTTCCGGCGGCGGCGAGCCTCCGCGCGAACTCGTGGAAAATCTCGAGCGCATCCAGCAGGCGGCGAAAGAAGGTCACCTCCCAGAGGCAAAGCAACAGCTCGAAGCCATGCTGCGCAACCTGCGGCAGGACGGCGGCTCGCGTCCGCCGAAAAACGCCAACCGACCCGATGGCGCATCGCGCGACGACGGTGACGGCACGGAAAAACGGATGCGCGAACTTGCGGAGAAAATGAAGGACGCCACGCCCGAACAGCGGGAACAGATCGAGCAGAAAATGAGCAAGCTGCGCGAAACGCAAAAGTCCGCCGGTTCGCCGAAAGTGTCTCGCGGTGATGGCGCGTCCGCCGAGGGCAACGAGATGCTGAAAAACAAAATGCGTGAAATTGGCGAAGCCGCCAAACACACGGACGATCCGGAAGTGCGCGAGCAGCTTCAGGCCGCGATGAAGAGACTCGGCGAAGCCGCGAAATCGGGCAACGGCGAAGCCGTCCGCGACATCCTGCACTCCGTGGAGTCTCTGCTTCACGGCGGGTCGGCGAAACCCGGCGCGCAGCCAAAGCCATAGTACCGCGGGACGCGCGCATGCCCGCGCTTCCGCAAAGCCCGGTGGGCGTTCATGGTGCGCTGATGTTTCGACGACATTTTCTCATCGCTGCGGTGGTTTTCACGGGGCTGTGCCTTGCCGAATTCCAAGCCGCGGAACCGATTGCCGGACGCTTCGTGGCCGTCGGTTACGGCGGGCGGCGCATGACTTCAGTCGACGGTGAGATTTGGACCGGTGATCAGCGGTGGAGCGACGAAGCGAAGGACGATGACAACGTGCTTTTCAATGTCGCCTTCGGGCTCGGACGCTTCATTGCCGTCGGTGGCGGCGCGAAAATCGGGCACCTCCTGAGCACGCGCGACGGTGAGCAGTGGACCGAACTCGCGCAGGTCAAAGGCCGCGTGGCGACCATCGCTTTCGGCGATGGTCGCTTCGTCGCCGGACACGACTCCGAGCTGCTTTTTTCAACCGATGGCGAGACGTTTCAAGCCGGCGGAAAACTGGCCGTGAAAGGCTCGGTGCACGCGCGTCGTTCGGCTTTCGGCAGCGGTGAAGGTGGCGCACGTTTCGTCATCATCGGCGACGTCGATGTCCACGCCGAGAAGCGCCGCGTGAGCTGGCGCGCGGCGACGGAGGACGGCACCCGTTTCACCTCCGAACAAATCGACACTCCTCCCGCGCGTGACATCGCATATGGTTCCGGGCACTTCGTCGTCGTCGGCCCTGACGGGCTCATCGAGAGCTCGCACGACGGACACACATGGGAGCGTCACGCGACCACACCGGGCGAGGACTTCTCGCGCATCGTCTGGACTGGCGAACGCTTCCTGGTGAGCGGGGGGAAAAAGGCATGGAGTTCGCCGGACGGGCTGACTTGGGTCGCCCTGTCCGAGCGCATCCCGTGCAGTCTCGCGTGGGCTCGGGAAGGCGTGCTGGCGCTCGGCTTTTCGTGGGGCGGAAATGTTCACGTTTCGCGCGATTTCACCGCATGGAAAATGGTGGCCATTCCGCCAGGGCCGTCGTTCGAGTCCGTGGCTTTTGGCCTCGCGAAGTGAACGCCAACACCGCTCTTTTCAAGGCACCTCGGGAATCCTAAATTCGCCGGTTTCATGCGCATCCTTCGTCACCGCGATCCCGATTTTTCCAGTGCCCTTGCCTCGTTGCAGCGCCACGCCATTCCCGCGCCGGAAGTCGAAGCAACCGTGCGGGAAATCATCGCCGCCATCCGGTCGCGCGGCGATGCGGCGTTGCTGGAATTTACCGCGCGTTTTGGTGGCCCGACCCTCTCGCCGACTGATTTGCGCGTGCGCGGAAAGGCGAAAGTCGATGCCGAGACCAAGCGCGCGCTGGCGACTGCGCACGAGAATGTCCGCGAGTTTGCGAAACGCAGTCTGCGCCAAAGCTGGAGCATGAAAAACGCGCAGGGCGCGCGCGTCGGTGAGCGGTTCGACCCGTTTCAGCGCGTCGGCATTTACGTTCCCGGTGGCACCGCGCCGCTGGTTTCGACGGCGATCATGACCGTCACCCTCGCCGCCGCCGCCGGCGTGCCGGAGATCGTCGTCACCACGCCGTCGGATGCCTCTGGAAAAATCAACGAAGCTTTGCTTTTTGCGCTGCGGTTCGCCGGCGCCACGGAGGTCTTCCAAGTCGGCGGCGCCCAAGCCATCGCAGCGCTCGCCTTCGGCACGGAGTCGATTGCTCCGGTGCAAAAAATCTTCGGCCCTGGCAATGCGTATGTGGTTGAAGCGAAGCGCCAAGTCTTCGGGACAGTGGCAATCGATCTCCTGCCCGGACCGAGCGAAATCCTCGTCCTCGCCGACGACACGGCGAATCCCGCGTGGATTGCCGCGGACCTGCTCGCGCAAGCCGAGCACGGCAAGGGCAGTTCAATCCTTTTCGTCACCGATTCGAGCAAGCTCGTGACGGCGGTCGACACGGAATTGAAGCTCCAGCTCGCGGCCCTCACACGGCAGGAACATCTGGCTGGCGTGCTCGAAAAGGACTGCGCGCTGATCCTCGTAAAGTCCCTCAAGGATGCGGTGAGAATCGCGAACGATTTTGCGCCGGAGCATCTTTCGATTGTCGCAAAGAACGATGACGAGATCGCCGCGAAAATCCGCACGAGCGGCGCGATCTTTCTCGGGGGCTACTCACCCGTCGCCGCTGGCGATTTCGTCGCCGGTCCGAGCCACACTTTGCCCACCGGCGGCGCGGGCAAATCATTCCCCGGCTTGATGGCTGACATGTTTCAGCGTCGGACGAGCATTGTTCGTCTCGACCGCAGAGCGCTCGAAAAATCGGTGCCGACGATCTCGCAGTTCAGCGCGCTCGAAGGCCTCGACGCCCACGGACGCTCCGCGACGATCCGCCTCGAATAACGTCAGCCGAGCAGCATCTCCGCCGCTTGCGCGACATCCTTGTCGCCGCGTCCGGAGAGGTTCACGACGACGATTTCGTCCGCGCCCATCTGCGGCGCGACTTTTAGCACATGCGCAACCGCGTGCGAGGATTCGAGGGCGGGGATGATTCCCTCGACGCGCGACAGCTTCTGGAACGCCGCGAGCGCTTCGTCATCGGTTGCGAAGTCATATTCGATCCGGCCGGCATCCCGCAGATACGCGTGCTCCGGCCCGATGGCTGCGTAATCGAGCCCTGCGGAGACGGAATGGGTAAGCTGGATTTGGCCGTCCTCATCTGAGAGGAGAAAAGTTTTCGTTCCCTGCAACACCCCGAGTTTCCCCCCTTGAAAACGCGCCGCGTGATCGCCATCGCGGATGCCGCGCCCGCCGGCTTCGACTCCCACCATTCGCACGCCCTCGTCATTCAGGAATGGCCAGAACAGCCCGATGGCGTTGCTCCCGCCGCCGACGCATGCAATCAGCAGGTCGGGCAGACGCCCCTCTTTTTCCTGAATCTGCACGCGCGCCTCGTCGCCGATGACGCGGTGAAAATCACGGACCATCATCGGATACGGATGCGAGCCGAGCGCCGAACCGAGGATGTAGTGCGTGCTGCGGACGTTGGTGACCCAGTCGCGCATGGCCTCGTTGATCGCTTCTTTCAGCGTGGCCTGCCCAGCGGTGACGGCGACCACTTTGGCGCCGAGGAATTTCATCCGCGCGACGTTCAGCGCCTGCCGCTCCATGTCCACTGCACCCATGTAGATCACGCATTCCAGACCGGCGCGCGCCGCGACCGTCGCCGTCGCCACGCCGTGCTGGCCGGCACCCGTTTCCGCGATGATCCGCGTCTTCCCCATGCGCTGCGCGAGTAGGATCTGACCGAGCGCATTGTTAATTTTATGCGCACCGGTGTGGAGCATATCTTCGCGCTTCAAATAAATCTTAGCCCCGCCTAACTCCCGGGTGAGCCGCTCCGCAAAATAGAGGGGGGTCGGTCGCCCGGCAAAGTCACGCAAGCTGTCGGCGAGATCGATTTGAAACTGTTGATCGAGCCGCGCCTGCTGATACTCGGCGGTGAGCTCGTTGAGCGCCGTCATCAGAGTCTCGGGGACAAACATCCCGCCATAGGGGCCGAAATGCCCGTGGACGTCAGGCAGCGATTCCAAGTCGATCATAAGACGCGAAAACTAGGGGCGCGCCGCAGACGCTGCAAACGGTTTCCCGGAGTTCCGAGAGCACCAATTTGAAAAGGCTTGCCCGCATCGGGTGCGCGCCGTGCACTGACGCGCATGCCTTCCGCGAACACGCGCATTTTCCTCATCCGGCACGGCGCAACGGTGCTCACCGCGGAGGATCGCTTCGCCGGCGCGACCGATGTCCCACTCTCCGACGAAGGTCGGGAACAGGCTCGCCGCCTTGCTTTGCGACTCGCGGGTGAATCGATCGGCGCCGTCTACGCCTCCCCCCTCGGGCGGACTGTTGAGACCGCGAGCATCCTCGCAGAACCGCACCAACTCGAACCCCAAAAACGGGATGGTCTGCGCGAGATTTCACATGGGCGCTGGGAGCAGATGACTCGGGTCGAAGTGGAAGCGACGTTCCCGGACGAGGCGGCGGACTGGGAAAAGGACCCCTACACTTTTGCGCCACTGAACGGCGAAAGTGGACTTGCCGTGACCGCACGCGCTCTGCCCGTGCTCATCGAGATCGTCCGCACTCATCCCGGTGAGAACGTGCTCGTCGTCTCGCACAAGGCGACCATCCGGTTGCTGCTCAGTTCACTCCTCGGCTTTGACCCTAGGCGCTATCGCGACAATCTCGATCAGAGCCCGTGCGCGCTGAACATCGTCGATTTCAAAGACCCCGTCCGCGCACGACTCACCTTATTCAACGACACCTCGCACTATGCCGCAGCGGGTCTGGCCATTCCCGCCTTCCCGTCCGCGCGGCTCTCAAAATGGTGGGAGTCCGGCGGTCCGCCGCAGAACTGAGCAGCACTCTGTTTCGCGCTCGGGGAGCACGGAGCGGTCAGATTTCCGCACGCCGAAATTCAAGCGCGTTTTTCAGCGGCGAGCAGGCGCTCCTCGACGATTTCGCAGAGGACGTGGAGGAGAAATTTGTGACCTTCCTGGATACGGGCGGTCGCCGACGCGGGGACGATAAGTTCGACATCGGCAAGGCCGCGTGCTTTCCCGCCATCGCGACCGAGCAGCGCGATGCTCGAGAGTCCGAGATCTCGCGCAGCGTGGAGAGCGGCGAGGATATTCGCGGAGTTCCCGCTGGTCGTGAGTGCGACGAGGACATCGCCACTTTTCCCGAAGCCCTGCACCTGCCGTGCGAAGAGCTGCTCGAAGCCGTAGTCATTGCCGATCGCGGTGGTGAGACTGCCGCATCCGGTGAGATTCAATGCGGGATACGGACGCCGATCTGTGATGAACCGGCACGCAAATTCCGTGGCGAAGTCCGCTCCGTCCGCGGCACTGCCACCGTTGCCACAGACGAGCAATTTCCCGCCGGAAGTCACAGCGTCGCCAACGATGTTTGCGGCGCGTTCGAGCGATGGCTCGAGCGCTCGCATCGCCTGGAGCGACTCGATGGCGGCGGCATTGGCGTCGGCGAAGATGCTCATGGGAAGGTGGGTGCGCCGAGGCTACGGGGCCACGGGCTGCACACCAAGAGCACTTTCCAGTTTCAGCGCAAAAACTCGGAGCTGCCGACCGGCGTGATGCGGCCGACGGCAGCCTTGGGCATCCGCGTATCTTCGGTGCCGGGGTAAAGGCTCATGGGGTCGATGTGCCCATCCGCAAACAGGATGTTGGCCCGCGCACCGTGGCGGAAGTGAATCGTCTTGAAGCTCGTCTCGATCATGTAGAACTCCTCGAGCATCGGCTTTTTTGCAGACGCGGGCGGCTGGAAGGTATTGACCTGCGCGCAGTCGCCGAAAATGAGCGTGCGTGCCGGATGCTCGAGGCTGGAAAAGTTCAGGCCAGACAGGGCGGTGTTGAATCCGTAGCCCCAGCTCGCACCTTTGAATTTCGGCTTCCAGAGCGCGGACTGATACGGAAAGGCCGGACAGACTTGAATGCCGCCGACCTGCTGCACGTAGGGGAAAAGCGGACCTTTGGTCTGGTCCAGCACACGGCTGCCTTCCGCCCCTCCGCCGCCGTGCGGCTCCAGTCCGAAATACCAGAGGCGGCCTTCCGGGACGGTCTTTGAGTAGGAAAAAAAGACGCGATTGTTGTCGCTGAGATACAGCGACGTCGCGACGCCGAGCTGGCGCAGGCTGTTCGCGCAGGAGGCGCCCTGCGCGAGCTTCCGCATTTTCTCCACGCTGGAAAAAATCAGCGCGGCCAGGACCGCGATGATCCCGAGGACAACCAACAGTTCGAGCAGCGTGAAGCCGCGCTTTTTCATGCGGCCCGCGCCGCCCGTGATCGCCGGAAACCAAGCCATGAGAAGCCTCCGAGGGCGGCAAGCAACGCACTGCATGGTTCGGGAACGACGCGGAAAACGGCGCTCGGACCGTTGGCGTAGGTGGATGTCACCGTGGCGAAGACAGCCGTGTCGCTGCTGGAGAGTCCGCCGAAAAATTCCCCTGCACCGGTGCTTCCCACCAGCGTTGCCGGCTGGCCCACTCGCAAATCGAACAGCTTCGAGCTGCCGTCGCTAAAGCTGTCTGTTCCATCTGTTTGGAAAAGATCCAGTCCAAGCGTGGAGAAGGCTTGGTTGCTTCCACGCGAAAAGATTTTTGAGCCGCTGCTGAGCGCGATGGTGCGGTCCTCAGCCGCGGGGTTCGAATCGATCGCGCCTGAAATATTGCTAAACGAAAACACGCCGCCCTTCTGATGGGCCGGAAGCGGTGCGTCGTACATGAAAGCGGGGATGTCGCCGGTCGCGCCGTAGAGAAGATTCCCGCCCGCATCGAAAGTGATCGGACCGGAATTGTCGCCGCCGGTGTCGATGATCGTGTCGAGTTGCTGGAGCGCACCGGCACCGGAAAGCACGAGCCGAAACACTTTGTTTCCCGCGTAGCCCGGGTTCGCCGAGACGAACAAATCAGAACCATTCACGGCGAGATCGTAGTGATTTTCGATGTTCCCGATGGACTGGTGAGAGGCTGCGGAACCACTAATCGAGATCGAGTGGATCGAGCCGAGGTCACTCTCGCCGAAATAAACCGTACTGCCACTGACCTTCACGAAGGATCCGACTAGTTTGGAGCCGAAGTCGAAAATCGCTGTCTGGCTCGCACTGGAGTAACCGCTGGCCGCAGTGCGCCGGAAAAGTTCCGTCGTGGGACCGCTCCCAAAATCGCCGCTCGCGAGGTAGAAGATATCGCCGCCGCTGCTCGCGCCCAAGGCGGAGATGGTGTAGCCGGAGCCGAGATTGAAAAGCTCGGAACTGGTGAAGCCGTTGGCCGGTGTCAGGGACTGGCCCATTGCGGTCGTCGCAACGGAAACCGTCGCGAGAAGGAGGAATACATTTTTCATGGTCTGTCTCGATGGGATTGAGAGAGACCGAAGCCCGGGCCACGGGCGTGAAAGTGCCGTGGTCAACGAGACGAGCGATCCCTCATTGCTTCTTTTTTGCGAAGAAGTTTTGCCGCGCCGCTGCCCGTGGCAGGGCCTGCCACTATGAAAGCGGCGGCGCGAATGAGCGCGGATCGAGGAAATGTTCTGACTTCTGGCTTCTCGGCGAAAATGACTTCGCCATCCTTCTCCCCACCTTCACTTTCGCTCGCGCGAAAATTGGTTATTGGGGAGTCGTATCCAGTCACAGCAGCGCAACTGTTTCCGAATTTCACGGAATTCCATCGTTCGACCCGCAGGCTATTTTGACTCGCAAAGAACTGGCGGCGGACTGTAGGCAGCACGATTCGCGCGGCAAGCGATTTCGTCCCGAGCCGCTCCAGCACAGGATTGGCAGGCCATTGCACTTCGATGTTGCCCGAATCGAAAGCGCGCGGCACGGTTCCGCCATGATTGCTCCGCTTGTGCTGCTCCTGGTCGTCGTAATTTCCCGCGTGGTGCTCGGCATCGCCGGCAGCGCGGACATGACGTGGCTTCATAATTTTTCGCCCGTCGCCGCCATCGCACTCTGCGGTGCGGTCTATCTGCCGCGCCGCGCCGCGTGGTTCCTGCCGCTCGCGATCCTTTTGCTGAGCGACCTTGCGCTGAATCTTTTCCACTACCACGTGCCGTTCTTCACGATGGAAATCCTGCCGCGATACCTCGCACTCGCGCTGATCGTGGCACTCGGTTTTGCGCTCCGCGGAAAGGTCCGGCTCGCCGGGATGCTCGGGGCGGCGCTGGCGGGATCGCTCGTATTTTACGGGATCACCAACACCGGTTCATGGCTCGGCGAGCCCGCGTATGCCAAAAACGTCGGCGGCTGGCTGCAGGCGCTCACGACCGGTTTGCCGGGCTATCCTTCGACGTGGTTTTTCTACCGGCACACGCTCGTCAGCGACCTCGTTTTCACCGCGCTGTTTACCGTCTGCATGTCGTTCCGCGCGCCGGCTCATGAGCCCGAGCAAAAGCTCGCGCCCGCGCCTTGGGCATAGCTTCGATCGCCGCGTTCGCCGCAGCTTGATTCCGCCGCCGCCTCCGATGGCCACGAGGCGTTGACCCGTCTGCGGAGGGCCTCCATATTCCGCGCCCGCGCCGCCCGGCGCTTTCACTCCATGCCGCACACCCGGACCCGCAATTTCTGCATCATCGCCCACATCGACCACGGGAAGACCACGCTTTCCGACCGGCTGCTGCGAGTTCACCGGCACGATCGCAGAAGCGCGAGCCGCAGGATCAGCTCCTCGACTCCATGGATCTCGAGCGCGAGCGCGGCATCACGATCAAGACGCACCCGGTCACGATGACCTACAAGGCGAAGGACGGGCACACCTACAAGCTCAACCTGATGGACACGCCGGGCCACGTGGACTTCGCCTACGAAGTCTCGCGCTCGCTCGCCGCGTGCGAAGGCGCGCTGCTGATCGTCGATGCCGCGCAGGGCGTCGAGGCGCAGACGGTCGCGAACGTCCACCTCGCGAAGAAGCAGGGCCTCACGCTCATCCCGGTCATCAACAAGATCGACCTGCCGAACGCCGACATCCCGACGGTGCAAGAAGCAGCTCGAGGACATCCTCACCATTCCCGCGCGATGAAGCGATGCTCGCCAGCGCCAAGGCGGGCATCGGCATCGAGGACATTCTCGAGGCCGTCGTCGCGCGCATCCCGCCGCCCGACGGACATGGCACGACGACAAGCTGCGCGCGCTGGTCTTCGACTCCACCTTCGACACCTACCGCGGCGTGGTCACCTACGTGCGCGTGGTCGATCGGCACGATCAAGGCCGGCGACGGCGTGAAGATGATGAGCAACAACCGGCCGCTACGAGGTGAAGGAGGTCGGCGTCTTCCGCCCGAAGCATGCCGAAGATGCCGCGCAGCGAAGCTCGGCGCCGGGCGACGTCGGCTACGTCATCGCCAACATGAAGACGACCGCCGAGATCAAAGATCGGCGACACGCTCACCGGCACGCACGCAGCCCGCGACCGAGCCGCTGCCCGGCTTCCAGGAGATCCAGCCGATGGTCTTCAGCGGCATCTATCCGATCAACACCGCCGACTTCGAGCACCTCAAGGCGGCGATGGGCAAGCTCCAGCTCAACGACTCCGCCTTCGTCTTCCAGGCCGAATCGAGCGTCGCGCTCGGCTTCGGCTTCCGCTGCGGCTTCCTCGGCCTGCTGCACATGGAGATCATCCAGGAGCGGCTCCGGCGCGAGTACGACATGGACATCATCGCCACGTATCCGTCGGTCATCTACGAGGTGCGTGAAGACGAACGGCGAAGTGCTCATGGTGGACAATCCCGAGCTCCTGCCCGACGCCAGCGTCATCCAGGAAATCCGCGAGCCGATCGTGCAGCTGCTTCATCATGGTGCCGAACGAATACATCTCGGCGCTCATGCAGCTCATCATGGACAAGCGCGGCGAGGTGAAGCACACCGAGACGCTCGACACCAAGCGCGTGATGCTCACCACGCGTGCTGCCGCTGAACGAAATCCTCGTCGATTTCAACGACAAGATGAAGTCGCATCACCCGCGGCTACGGCTCGATGGATTACGAGCACGCCGGCTACCGCGCCGACGAAGCTGGTGAAGCTGGACATGCTCGTGAACGGCGAGCCGGTCGATGCCTTCAGCTCGCATCGTGCATCGCGACAAGGCCGAAGGCCGCGGCCGCGCGCTCGCCGCGAAGCTCAAGGAAGTCATCCCCACGCAGCTCTACCAGGTCGCCATCCAGGCCGCGATCGGCGGCAAGATCATCGCCCGCGAGAGCGTCAGCGCGCATGCGCAAGGACGTGACCGCGAAGTGCTACGGCGGCGACATCTCCCGCAAACGCAAGCTGCTGGAGAAGCAGAAGGAAGGCAAAAAGCGGATGAAGAGCCATCGGCCGGGTGAACATCCCGCAGGAAGCCTTCATCGAGGTGCTGAAGACGAACTGACGGCGCCCGCCGCGGCGGGGAGGGTGAAGCGGAAGCTCGCGCCGGCTCCCAGCGTGCTCTCGACGGTCGCCGTTCCTCCGTGCGCCTCCACGATCTGCTTCACAATCGCCAGCCCGATGCCGGTCCCTTCTTTTTCCGGGTCGCTCGCCAGCTTATCGAAGACCTTCGGCAGCATCTCGGGCGGGATCCCTTCGCCGGTGTCGCGCACCGTGCAGACCACGCCCTCGGCGTCTTCGCTCGCGGTCAGGGTCACACGCCCTCGCGGAGCGTAGTTGAAAGCGTTGCCGAGCAGATTTTGAAAGACCTGCGCGATCAGCCCTGCATCGGCGCAGACGGTGAGCCGGCGTGGGATCTCATTGGCCACCGCGACGCCGTGCTTTTTCGCCACCGCCGCCAGGTCGAGGATCAGCCGCTGCGCCACTGGCCAGAGCTCGAAATTGCGCCGCTCCGGGTGCAGCGAGCTCACCATCCCCGGCGGCTGCGCATGGGAATCCAGCACCCGTTTGATGAGCCCCTCTACGCGCCGCAGATTGCGCTTCAGGGCGTCGAAATGCTCCCCCACCTCCGGCACCGCGTGATCCGCGCACGCCTCCTTCAACTCATCCACGAGCAAATTCACCGCATTCAGCGGCGTGCGCAGATCGTGGGCGATAAAGGCCAGATGCTCGTCCTCGCTCTCCTTCAGCAGATGCGCCTGCCGCTCGGCAAACGCCACCACCGCCATCCGCACATCCGCATCGATCCGCCGGCTGATGATTCGCGCCCCTTCACCGATCAGCAAAAGACCGTGCCGGTCCGCGATGGTGGAAAAGGCCGCCCGCAGGAGATTGAACTCCTCCACGACCTCGCCCACATCCAAGCCATCGCTCACCCGCTGCACTCCATGGCGCGGCTGCCCGCTCGGCACGGGATCGGGTTGCACCGCGCCCTCCCGGCGATCCGACAGCTCGCGGATGATCCCGGCGACGAGTTCCGGGACATGATCGGTGAGCGTGACCTGATCGAGCTTCAACTCCGCGAGCATCCTGCCCGCCTGCGTCCGCCATTCGTCGATGATCTCCTGCCGGCATTCGGCGAAAACCTTGGCAAGTGCTTCGACGGTCGGGTGTTCCAGAGGCATGAGGAGGGCACCGTGACATGCCGACGGGGAAAAGCGAACCCGACCCGCCTCCCTTCGCTTTGTGGACAAGGGTTGCCAATGTCAGGGCTGGGTCTTGCCAAGCGGCGGGGGGGGGCGATGATGCGCGCCCTTTTTTATGAATCTCGATCCCGCGTTTTTGCGTTCGCTCGCCGAGAAAGTCGGCACCCCCTTTTGGCTCTATGACGCGGAGGTGATCCGCCGGCGGATTGCGGATGTGAAGTTCCTGATGAGCGGGGAGGGCGTGCAGGCGCGGTTCGCGATGAAGGCGTGCCCGGCGACGAAGGTGCTGCGCGAGATGCAGGCGAGCGGGATTTGGATCGACGCGGTGTCGGGGAATGAAGTGCTGCGCGCGCTGCACGCGGGACACGCGGCGGGGAGCGAGCCACCGGTGGTGTGCTTCACGGCGGATGTGTTTCGCGACAACGCGATGGAGGTCGTTTTGCAGCACGGGATTTTGCCGAATATCGGCTCGCCGGGGATGATCGGGGATCTCGCGCGGGCGGGGTATCGCGGGGGGATTTCGATTCGCGTGAATCCGGGATTCGGGCACGGGCATGTGAACTCTTGCGACACGGGCGGGCCGAGCTCGAAGCACGGAATCTGGTGGCACGATCTCGCGGAGACAGTCGATGCCGCGGCGCGCGCAGGGATGCGGATTGTGATGTTGCACGCGCACATTGGGAGCGGTCCGAAATTCGAGGAACTCGTGGAAAATCTGACGAAGCTGGCGGCGGAGTTTGCGGAATTGATTCCGAAATTTCCCGAGGTTGGCGCAGTGAGTTTGGGCGGCGGCATCCCGCACAATTATCGCGATCCGAATGCGCAGGTGCCGCTGGAGCCGCTTCAGCGCTTGTTCTCCGAGTGCCGTGAGAAAATGTGCGCGGCGGCGGGACGGCCGATTCGTCTGGAGATTGAACCGGGGCGCTACTATGTCGCCCCGGGCTGCACGCTGGTCACCCGTGTGGCGGACGTGAAGCAAACACGGACGAATGAAAAGGGGCGCGGGATGAAATTCGCGATGGTGGATGCGGGGTTTGTCGATCTCGTGCGACCGGCGATGTATGGGAGTTTTCACCGGATTGAGGTCGTGGGAAAATCGGGCAATGAAGAGGAGATCGTGGTAGCCGGCCCGCTGTGCGAGAGCGGCGATGTGTTCACGCGCGACGAGGCGGAGTTGCTCGTCCCGCGCGCGCTGCCGCGCGTGGAAACGGGCGATCTGCTGGCGATTCGAGATGCGGGTGCGTACGGATATGCGATGTCGTCGAATTACAATTCCATCGGGAAGGCGCCGCAGCTTTGGCTCGAAACGGATGGAGCGGTGGAGATGATTTCGCGGCGCGAAGCGTTGGAGGATTTGCTGAAAGCGGAGACGAGCGAACCGGTGTAATCCGCTGCGATTTACGCTTCAAATTGCGACGCGCAGACGTTTTGCTGCGCGCCCACATGCGCGCAATTCTCGCTCTCGAAGACGGTCGACATTTTCATCGGCGAATCGTTTGGCGCCGACGGGCTCTGCGGTGGGCGAGGTTTGTTTTAACACGTCGATGACGGGTTATCAGGAGGTGCTCACCGACCCCTCCTATCGCGGGCAGATCGTGGCGATGACCTACCCGCAGATCGGCAACTACGGGGTGAACGCGCTCGACGAGGAAAGCGCGCGAGCCGCATGTGCGCGGCTTCGTCATCGAGGAACTGAGCCCGGTCCCGAGCAACTGGCGCTCGGAACGGACGCTTGACGATTATCTGAAGAACGCTGGGCATCCCGGCATCCAGGGCATCGACACGCGCGCGCTGACCCGGCATCTGCGCGACAAGGGCGCGATGAAAGGCTGCCTCACGACGCGAGGACATTTCCGTCGAGGAAGCGGTGCGCGCGAGCGGGCGAAGGAAGCGAGGGCGTCGTCGGCATGGATTTCGTCAAGGAGGTCACGCCGAAGGCGGCCTACGACTGGGATCCGAAGAACAAGCTCACGCCGCCGGTGGACGATCGTGAAAGGCGATGGCGGCCAACACGGAGGCGACCGAGGACGGCGAAGCGTTTCGAGAAGCTGCCGCCGGTCACGCCATCGCATCGTCGCGTACGATTTCGGCATGAAGCGCAACATCCTGCGCCGGCTGCGGCAGGAGGGCTTCAAAGTGCACGTCGTTCCGGCGGACATGACGGCGGAGGACGTGCTCGCGCTGAAGCCGGACGGCGTCTTCCTCTCGAACGGCCCCGGCGATCCGGCGGCGCTCGGTTACGTGCACGAGAATCTGCGCGACCTGATGGGCAAGACGCCGATCTTCGGCATTTGCCTCGGCCACCAGATGCTCGGCTACGCGTTCGGCGGGAAGACCTTCAAGCTGAAGTTCGGCCATCGCGGCGGCAATCAGCCGGTGAAGGATCTGGCGACCGGCAAGGTGACGATCACCTCGCAAAATCACGGGTTCGCGGTCGATCCCGATTCGCTGCCGCGGAGATGTGGAAGTGACGCACATCAATCTGAACGACCAGACCGTCGAGGGCATGCGGCATCAAGGAATTGCCGGTTTTCAGCGTGCAGTATCACCCCGAGGCCGCGCCGGGACCGAACGATGCGAGCTACTTTTTCCAGCAGTTTGCCAAACTCATTGATGAACACGGCCCGCGCCGCTAGCCTCCCGCCCATGCCCCAGATCCAGGTTACCCTCCCCGACGGCACCGAAAGTTCACACGAACTCACCGAAAGTCTGATCACGCTCGGCCGCGTCGACGATAACATGATCCAGATCGACGACGCCTCGGTTTCCAGCCATCACGCGCAGTTCGCTCGGGGGCGAGCGACTACATTCTCAAAGACATCGGTTCGACCAATGGCACGCGCCTGAATGGGAAAGCCGTCGCTCCCGAGGAAGAGCGTCCGCTGCAAAACGGCGACCTGATTGTGTTCGGAAATATCGAGGCCAGCTACACTTCCGAGCACCTCGCCGCGGAGCGCCCGATGCCGGCCACGGAGGAGGCGGCGGCGGTCGTCGCGGAGTCGAGCGTGCGGCCCGCTGATTTCGAAAATGCCTCTCCTTTCTCGAGCAAGAAAACAAAAAAGGATCCGCTCGCGACGGGCATCCTCGTCTTCGGGATTGTAGCCATTCTCGCCTTCATCGGCGCGATGCTCAGCGTCTTCTCGATGAAGGCGCCGATCTGACCGGCGGCTGCAGATTTGCCTGATGCTCGCGCTGCCGTGCATCGCTTGTGGTTTTCGCGAACTTCCTCCGCTTTCCGCAAACGCGCAGTCCGATTTCTGGCGGGCGATTGAAGCGAGTGCTTTGAGGGAGGCAGTGACTGGCGATGCGCCGGAGCAAGGGACCTCGGTGCGAGTGGCGCGGGATGACGAAGAATTCCGCGTTCTCTTTCAGGCAGAAGATCAAGAACCGTGGGCGACGCTGACTGCGCGTGATGCGCCGCTTTTCACCGAGGAAGTGGTGGAGGTCTTTCTCGATCCGGTTGGAGACTTGGAGAGCTATTTCGAGATCGAAGTCAACCCACTCAATGCCGTCCTCGACCTTGTCCTGCGCCGCAGCCGTAGCGGCTACACGAAAGCTGTGGCGTGGCGCTGCGAAGGCTTGCAGACGCGCGTGGAAAAACAGGGAGCGTCCTGGACGGCGGAGCTCGCTATTCCTTATCGCAGCTTGATCTCCGGCCCAGCCCCCTCTGCCGGCGCGGCGTGGCGGGCGAACTTCTGCCGGATCGATCGTCCACGTTCCCGCTTGCGCGAATTAAGTGCATGGTCGCCGCCTTTTCGCTCCACCTTTCACACCCCGGAACGCTTCGGTGTGATCGAGTTCGTGTAGCCGAAGAAACAGCGAAGGGTGGCCGCAATCAGAGTCCTGCGAGCGTGCCGCTGCGCTCAACGTAGCTGCTCGCAAAATCCATCACGCACATTCCGCCGAACCTTGCGTGCTCGCCGCAGGCGACGCCGGCCACCCGATAACTTCGGCTGAAAATATTCGCGCGGTGTCCGCGGCTGCGCACGCCCTCATCAACGATCAGCCGCATCACGATCCCGCGCGCGTCGTGCCGGCCGTAGTCGATGTTTTCGCCGGCGGACCCTTGGTATCGGCCAAATTTCGACATGCGCTTGAAGGCATTCCCGTGTCCTGTCGCACCACGCGGACCGGACTGCTCAACGTGCAGCATCGCGGCAGCGTTGAGGCCCTCCGACGACATCAGCGGTGGCAGCGGAGTCGCCCGATTCAAAAAACGCACCGCCTCCGCCACGGCGGAACTTGAGTGCATGGACGCCATCCGGTTTTGCAGCAGCACCGCATATTCTTGCGGAGCGGTGCGTGCGAAATTCATCTCGCGGAGGACTTGGTTCGAGAGCTCGCTGGCATGGCTGAGCAGCGGGGTCAGGAGGGCGAAAGCGAGCAAGGGAAACAACTTCATGCACTGCCTTTAAGCAGCCGTGGTGCCATCCCGAAAACCGGCGGTCAGAGGAAGTTTGAGTATGGGGCTGTGACGTGTCCGTGTCTTTTCGTAGTCGCGAAAACTCCGTGTGAGCGAGAGCTTTGGAGCCATGGCCGAAGAAGTCCTGTTCGTCGTCAGCACATTTGCCAGCGTCGAGGAGGCGCAAAGGATTGCCCGTCTCCTTGTGGAGGAGCGGCTCGCTGCGTGTGTGAATTGCGGTCCGGCGGTCGAGTCGATTTATCGCTGGCAGGGAAAAATCGAGTCGGCGCAGGAAGTGGTGGCTTTCATCAAAACTACGATTGGCCGCTACCCGGCGCTCGAATCGCGCCTCTGCGATTTGCATCCGTACGAAGTTCCAGAGTTGGTCGCATTTCGGGCGGCTGACGGATTGCCTGCTTATTTGCGCTGGGTCGAAGCGAGTTGTGCGGACGAAGGCTGAAGCTCTCGTCAATCGGGCGCGAGCCACGCGGCGGGGGCGGGCCGATTTTCGCGCAGGAGAAAGCGGATCTCCCGGGGCGAGAGTTCGCGATTGGCGATGAAAAGTTCGTCGAGATCGCCACGAAAACGCCCACCTTTGTCGGCTGCGCCGGGGGTCCGCCCCATCCAGAGATCACTGCCGGCCACAGTGACTTCGTCGGGCTCGATCACGCCGCGCCGCCGCGCCGCGCCGCGCGTCGAAACGCCCTCGAGTCGCCCGTCGACGTAGCTTTTGATCTCAAGCTTCGCATCGCCGCGAGCCGGCGGCAGCACGACGGCGAGATGATGCCACTTTCCGTCGCGCAGTGGCGTGGTTCCCACCCGCACGGTGCGGCCAATGGTCGTCCGCAATGCGCCGAGAGCGCCCTGGGCTGGATCGGCATTCCAGCTGATGGCGGCGAGGCGCGAGACTTTCCCGGGCACCTGCCACGAAAGCATGGCGCTGGTTCCAGCGATCGGCGCATCGGCCGGCACGCGCGTCCAAAAGGCCACGGTGTGTGCAACGCGTTTTTTGGATCGAGGGAACGACGCGCGGGCAAAAAGGTGGCCGTCGAAATGCAGAGCATTTTCCCAGCGACCTGCGATGCGTGACTCCGACGCTGCCGGAGTGAGCCGCGCGTCAAAACCTCCGCGCAGCGCGCCGATGAATTCGGCGTGCGCCTGCGAGCCCTGCGGCTCATCGAAGCTCCAGTGGACGTAATCAGGAGAGGCCGCAGCCCGCTCGAAGGCGACCTTCCGCCCAAGACGCGCCAACTTCTTTTCACGGTCGCGCACCGCGCTCACGCCCGTGCGGGCGAACCGGGAAGACTGCATTTCTCGCAAAGTCACCGGAGTCGAAGTCTGCCCGTTCGTATCGCGTGCAGAAGCCTCCACGGCACCCTTCAGGACGAAAACGTCAGTCGCGCCATGCTCGTCCGCGAACATGCTGAATTGCGTGCCGAGATCGACCACTTCGACCGCGGAATTAGAGACGCGAAATCCGACGGCCTCGGGTGGCACATTGGCCCGGAGCGCCCCGTGCCGGAGCACGGCATCCCACGCGGAAGTGAGGTCCAGCACCGCCGGGCCTTCGAGAACAACTTCTGCGCCGCTGTCGAAGGTAATCTCCGCGAAGCCACTCACCAGCTTGATTTGCTGGCCGCGGCGCAATTCGTCGCCGACCGAAAGTGAACCGCCAGACCAGCGCAGATCTTTGCCTCCGGTGAGTCGCGCAACAGATTCGTCGACATCTTGCTCAGCGATAAGTGCTGCCTCTTTGGACTCCCGTTTTTCAAAGCCTCCGAGCCAAAACGCGAGCGTCACCAGCGCCGCTGCCGCGAGGACGCCGACGGTCCAAAGCCGCCCGGCGGGGCGTTCGTTTTCCGGGATCGACGTCGCGTCCTGCGGCTCGGATTGCAGCTCGGACGCATAGCCAAATAGGCTGGCGGAAAGCGCGAGTGTGCGGACGTAAAACTGCCGCGCTTCCGCGGAGCGCCCGAGGATTTCCGCGAGCCGGGTGCCCTGAGATTCCGTCAGCGTTTCATCCACGAGCGCACTGCACAGTTCACTCAATTCCAAGCGCTCGGCGTCATTGAATTTCATGCGGTGTCCCCGAGGGAAAGTTGATTGGTCACGCAATCGAGCAGCAGCTTACGCAAGCGCGTGAGAGCTTTGTAAGCCGCGTCCAGGGTGCGACCGGAGCGCCGCGCGGCGGTGTCCACACTGCTCCCGGGCTCGTAGCGCGTGAGCACGAGTTCGCGGTCGCGCGGGTGCAGCTTTTGCAGGCAGTGCGCGAGGGCTTCGTGCCGAGCGCTCACTTCCACCGATAGCTCCGACGCTGTCTGCGCGAGCGTTTCGACGAGCTCGTCATTGAAGATCACTTTCGCTCGCGCAAATTTCTGCCGCGCGGCGCGGACTTGCCAATACGCAATCTGGCAAGCCCACGCGGCGAAATCGGTTCCGAGTGTGAAGGCGTCGAACTTTTCGCACGCGATCAGACTCGTCTGCTGCAGGATGTCCTCCGCGTCGGGGCGGTTGGGCACGAGCGTGTAGATGTAGGAAAAAATTCGGCGCTGGTGTTGCGTCATCAGCAGCATGAGGTGCTGTTCGCGCGTGAGTTCGCGCAGCGCGGATTCTCCAGGCACAGTGGGCGGAGGAGGAGGGCTAGACGTTCTTCTTTTTGGCTTTGCGGCTTTGCCTTTGGCGCCCGCAGGGCGGGATTTCAGCGCCGCGATTTCGGTGTCGTCAAGTTTGCCGTCGCTGTTTTTGTCGAGCGATTTTACCGGGCCGGTTTTGTCGGCATCGAAGGCCTTGCGCAGCGTCTCGGCTTCGGCGCCCTCGATCTTGCCGTCTTCGTTTTTGTCGTACTCACGGATGAGTTTGCGCTTTTCCTGGCGCTCGGCTTTGGTCGGCTTGGCGCCTTTGGCGGCTTTGTTTCCGGCGAACGCAGGCGAGACGGTGACGAGAGCGAGGGCGCAGGTTAGCGCGAGGATGGGGAGTCTTTTCATGAGGATGGGATATCGGCTGTTGGGTTTTGGGTGATCGAAAGTGGAAGATCCGCTTTCGCGAGAGTCTTGGTCTCGTGAAAGTAACAGCGGGTGAGCGGGGTTTTGGGACAATCAATTTCCCGGGCCGCTCCCGCGAGGGAGAAAGGCGCGGGAGTTGTCAGTTGATTCGATCCGTGCTGCAATCGCCGCCCTTTTCCCAAAAAACCTCTCCCTAAATATGAGCACCAAAGAAACCACTGAATATCGGCATCGTCGGCTACGGCTTCATGGGCCGCACGCACGCGAATGGCTACCACAACGCGGCGAAGTTCTTCGATACGCCGCTCGTTCCCGTGCTCAAGGCGGCGTGCGGACGCGATGCGACGAAGCTGAAGGCCTACGCGGACAACTGGGGCTTTGAATCCACGGAGACCGATTGGCGGAAGCTCGTCGAGCGGAAGGACATCGACGCGATCGACATCGTGACGCCGAACGACTCGCACGCTGAGATCGCCATCGCCGCCGCGCGCGCGGGCAAGATGGTGCTGTGCGAAAAGCCGCTCGCGCTCGATGGCGCGCAAGGCGAGGAGATGGTGCGCGAAATCGAGAAGGCCGGCGTGCCGAATACGGTCTGGTACAACTACCGGCGCGTGCCGGCGGTGACGCTCGCCAAGCAGATCATCGACTCCGGCAAGCTCGGCAAGATCTTCCATTACCGCGCGAATTTCCTGCAGGACTGGACGATCAGCGCCGACCTCCCGCAGGGCGGCGCCGGGCTCTGGCGTCTGGATGCGAAGGCCGCGGGCAGCGGCGTGACCGGGCGACTTGCTCGCGCATTGCATCGACACGGCGCTGTGGCTGAACGGCTCGATCATGGATGTGAGCGCGATGACGGAGACGTTCATCAAGCAGCGCACGCACACTGCGCACGGGCAAGGTCGAGGAAGTGAAGATCGACGACGCCTGCACCTTCCATGGCGCACTTTGACAATGGCTCGCTCGCGCTCTTCGAATCGACGCGCTACGCCCGCGGGCACAAGGCGCTCTACACGCTCGAGATCAACGGCGAGAACGCCTCGATCCGCTGGGATCTGCACGACCTGCACCGGCTGCAGTTCTTCGACTACCAGCGACGAGGGCATCGTCCGCGGCTGGCGCAGCGTGCACGTCACCGATGGCGATCAGCCTTACATGAAGAACTGGTGGGTGCCGGGCTTGCAGATCGGCTACGCGGAGACGCTTCACGCATCAGGTCGCCGATTTCCTGAAGGCCGCGGCGAAGGCAAACCGTGCCGCCCGACTTTCCGCGACGCGCTCGAAACGCAGTACGTCTGCGACGCCGTGCTCGATTCCGCCCGCGAGGGCACATGGAAGCAAGTGCAGAAGGTGAGCTAACCGCCGCTCGCTTCGTTGAAAAGGCCGCCCGCAAGTCGTGGGTGGCCTTTTCTGTTTTTGGCAAGCGATAGGTTCTCGCAGCCGCGCGGTTGCGGTGCGAGCGGGTTGACCGGTTGACTCGCAAGAGCCGACCTTGCATTTTCGAGACGATGCTTTTCCTGCGCCCCCTGTTGTTTGCGTCTGCTTCCGCCGTCACGCTTTTTACTGACGCCATGCTTTCAGCGGCGCCCGCGATTGAGCGCATGGAGCGCGGAGGCAAGATTTACGCGGAGAAATGTCTGATTTGCCACCAGCCATCCGGTCAGGGTGTGCCGCCGGTTTACCCGCCGTTAGCCCAATCGGATTGGATGAAGGCCGACCGCGAACGGACCGTAAAAGTGCTGTGTGAAGGCCTCTCCGGCTCGATCAAGGTCAACGGCCAAACCTACGATAACTCCATGCCCGCGCAGATGCTCGACGATGCGCAGGTCGCTGATGTCCTGACCTTCGTAACGAATTCGTGGGGCAATGAGCAGGGGGAATTTTCCGCTGAGGAGGTCGCGCGTGCCCGAGCGAAGTCGCAGTTCAAAACATACGCGGAATTGGAAAAGGCCGCGTCTTTCCAACCGCTACCGGCTGCGCCAAAAGGCTGGAAATTGCGCGAGATCGCGCCGTTGCCGGAGTTTTGCGTGCGGCTCACCGGCGGACAAAAACAGGTTTATGCGCTGGCGCAAAATGGCAGTGTCTACGCCCTCGATTTCTCAAGCGGGGCCCTCACCTCGGTCATCAAAGCCGGAGAGTATATCGATGAGAAGCGCGGCGATTATGTCGCGCTCGGCTGCACGCTGGATCGGGAAGGAAGGCTCTGGATCGTGACGAATCAGAACCTCAAAACCGGCGTCCCGATTTACACTAACGAAGTGGTGATCTGGCGCAGTAGCGAGGTGGTCAATGGGCATCCGGGCAAGCTCCAGCCTTGGTTCACGACGACTTACCCACGCGGCGTCGGCGGGATGAATCATGGCGTCAGCCATCTTGCTTTCGGACCGGACGGCAAGCTTTACGTGAGCAGCGGCTCGCGCACCGATGGCGGCGAGACGAGCAACGATCCGCACTATTTCCACGGCGGAGAAGTGGACCACACCTCCTGTCTCTGGCGGCTCGATCCAACGGCGGAGAAGCCCGAAATCGAAGTGATTGCGCGGGGAATCCGCAACGCATTTGGTTTTGCGTGGGACGATGCCGGGAATCTTTTCACGATCGCGAATGGACCCGACGCGAGTCCGGCCGAAGAGATGGATTTCATCGAGCCGGGGCATCACTACGGCTTCCCGTATCAATTCTCCGATTGGCCGGTGAAGCCGGGTTCGCCTTATGCGCACACGCCGCCTCCGCCACCGGAAAGCGTTTTTACTTTGCCGGTGCGAAATCTGGGCCCTGCTGCTGGCGGTTCGGCGGAAAAGCCGCTGGCGACGTTTGATGCTCATTCATCGCCGGGCGGGATAGTTTGGTGCGGGAGCGAATTCCCAGAGCCGCTGCGCAACAGTTTCCTGGTCACGCGCTTTGGAAATTTGCTGGGACCTCCGGCGGCACCGGACGACGTCGGATTCGATGTCCTTTCGATGCACATGGAAAGGAAAAGTAGCGGTGAGTGGCAGGCGCGCACGAAGACGGTTCTCGCGCCGTTGGGCCGGCCGATTGATGTGCTCAAGATCGGCGGTGGTCGCGTCCTCGTGCTCGAATACACGCGTCCGACCAATTTCAAAGACAAGCTCGGCTGGCTCCCCGGCCGCATCCTCGAACTCGCGCCCGAGGCTCTTTAATTCGCTGTGCCTTCCTCCCGCTCCAAATCTCGCCGTCGTGGTGCTCAAGCCATGCTTCTGCTCGTGCTCGTCCTTGTGCTCGCCGGCGATGCCGCGTTGATGGGCTACGCACTGCACACGATGAACCCGTGGCCGATGCTGCGGGGTCAGTTAGTCGGTAGCGCGCTCGGCTCGGCTGCGCTCATCGGCGCGCTCTTTCAGCGCGGATACTGGGCGCGCTACGTCATCGTCCTGCTGCTGGGGCTGACCGTGGCCCTGTTCATGAGTTCGATACTTTGGATCCTCGGGACACCGGATCGGATCGAGCAATTGCCACTCGCTGCGCTGCTAGCTGGCGTGCTGCTTCAATCGGGGGCGATTGCGATGATCATTTGTTCGCGAAGCATCGCGCGGCATGCGCGACCAACGGGGAGTGGCGGGTAACCGACACGCGTGCGTGACCGCCGGGGACTCTCACGACGCGGGCGATCTCGTTGCGCGCATGGCTGCGGATCTCGCGGAAATCGAGCGCACGCACATGCCGTTCGGGAAGTTCGGCCCGGCGTTTTTGCCGCCGCGCGGCGTGCCGATTTACGACCTACCAGTTGAATATCTCGGCTGGTTTGCGAGCAAAGGCGGCTTCCCGCGTGGACGGCTGGGCGAACTGCTGCGGATGGTTTATCAAATGAAAGTGGACGGCGCCGAGGTCGCCTTCGATCCCATGCGCCGGAGGGCTGGCGGCCAGACGCCTTTGCGTAAACCGGTGGGCGGCGCATCGCATCACTTTAAATGATCGATCGCCCGCGAACGCCGTCGCCATCAGCTCTGCCGGTCGGTTCCTGCACTCGGCGGCAGGCGCTTCGATCAGCCGCGGCGATCGCGATCGCGCCGGGAATGGCCGTTCGCGCGTGGGCCGGCGGAGCAAGCCGCGACTTCGATTTCGTGGTCGCCAACGATCTGCATTACCGCGACGCGCGGTGCGCAGAATGGTTCGCGCGCGTCGTTTCTCGGATGCGCGCCCTGCGGCCTGCGCCTGCTTTTTGTGTTCTCGCCGGTGACCTCTCCGATGCTGGCACGACCGCGCAACTCAGCGCGGTGCGCGAGATTTTCCGCCCGCTGCCGATGCCCGTGCATCCGATCATCGGCAACCACGACTACAACGAGGCCGGCGACCGGGCCGCGTTCGAGAAGATCTTCGGCGCACCGCTCAACCGGCGCTTCACGCACCGCAGCTGGCAATTCCTCGCGCTCGACACCACGCAGGGTCGCGCGGTCTATCGCACGCGCATCTCCGACTCCACGCTCCATTGGCTCGATCGCACGCTACCGGACGTGCCGCGACGTGCGCCGGTTGTCGTCCTCACGCACTTTCCGCTCGGGCGAAACTGGCTGCGCCCGCAAAATGCGAGTGCGGTCTCGGAGCGTTTGCGGGGCCACGATTTTCGCGCGGCGTTGAGCGGTCACTGGCACGGCATCACGGAGCGGGTCGACAAAAACGCGACCCTTTCCACAGGTCGTTGCTGCTCTTGGTGGCGCACCAATCACGACGGCTCGTCGCTGAAAGGATTCACCCTCTGCCGCATCCGCGACGGAGCGCTGACGCACGAGTTCGTCGCCGTGAGCTGACTTAATCCAGCGCGCGGGAACGCGGCTCTCGGTCCTTGGCCGTGGCGGTCGAAGGAACGGTGACGAAGGGGCCGCCGGCAAGTGGGGCGCGTTTCGTGAATGCGACGTCGGGCATGTCGCTGGGGCGGCCGGCGAGCGGGAAATCCTTGCGCAGCGGGAAAAACGGGTAGCCATCCCACATGAGGATACGGCGGAGGTCGGGATGACCGCTGAACTTAATCCCCATCATGTCGAAGATCTCGCGCTCGTGCCAATCGGCGGTCTTCCAAATCCCGGAGACGGTCGGGACTTCAAGCGAATCTTCGGAGACTGAAAATTTCAGCCGGAGATGCTCGCCGCGCTCAAACTGGTAAAGTTCGTAAACCATTTCGAAGCGAGGCTCAGTGCCGAAATTATCAACGCTCGAAATGTCGAGGAGGTAGGTAAAGCCCAGTTCGTCCTTGCAAAAGCGGGCGAGCTCGGTGATCTCGCCGGCCTCAACGAGCAAAGTCGTTTCGCCGCGGAACTCCGGCAAGCGCGTGACTTTGAATTTCTTCTCGAGAGCGGCAATGGCGGTGGTCAGTGAAGCGGCGGTCATGGCGGATTACGCGAAGGTGGAAAGGAACTCTTTTTTCTGGGAGACGAACGATTCCTCGCCCTCGATCTTGCGCTGGAGGCGCATGAGTCCTTCGATCAAGGCCTCTGGGCGCGGCGGGCAGCCACTGATGTAAACGTCCACGGGGATAAGCTGGTCGATCCCTTGCAGCACGGCGTAGCTACGATACATGCCGCCGCTCGAGGCGCATGCACCCATCGCGATGCACCACTTCGGCTCCGGCATCTGATCCCAGATGCGGCGGACGGCGAGCGCCATTTTATAAGTGACCGTGCCGGCGACGATCATCACGTCGCTTTGCCGTGGTGAAAAGCGCATCACTTCAGAGCCGAAGCGCGCAATGTCAAAGCGGGAGGCGCCACTCGCCATGAGCTCGATGGCGCAGCAGGCGAGGCCCATCGGCATCGGCCAGAGCGAGTTTTTGCGCATCCAATTGATCGAGGCATCGAGCCGCGTGACGATCACGTTTCCTTCGATTTTTGAGTCGTAGCCGACAGGCGCGGTTTCAGGCATGGCGGAGAAACTATGCGCCCGGTTTGTCGCTTCAAGCCCGATTGTCATCCGAGGTGCGCGGACTCCAGTTTTGGCGTCGGCTCTCGCCGCATTGTCGCGGCTCAGACGTTGAGCTTCGTCCACGCGGCGTTGGCGTGGCTCGAGGCGACGACTGCCTCGATGAAGGCCATGCCGCGCATGCCGTCCTCGATTTTCGGGTAATCGGTGACTAGCGCATCGGGCTCGCGATTTTCCAAAAGCGCGCGGATGTGGCCGGCGAAGTTTTTGTAAATGTTCGCAAAGGCCTCGAGATAACCCTCGGGGTGCGCGGGCGGTGTGCGGCCGGCGGCCAGCGCTGCGGGGCTGAGGTAGCCGTTCGCGGTGCGATAGACTTGCATCGGCTGGTCGGGCCATTTCACGAGCATGGTGTTGGGTTCCCGCTGGTGCCACTCGATGCCGCCTTTTTCCCCGTAGACGCGGAGGCTCAGATTGTTCTCCTCGCCGACGGAGATCTGCGAGGCGTGCAGGACGCCTTTCGCGCCGCCTTCGAAGCGGAGCAGGACGTTGCCGTCGTCATCGAGTTCACGGCCTTCGACGAAGGCGGTGAGGTCGGCGGCGAGCTCGCGGATTTTCAAGCCAGTGACGTATTCCGCAAGATTCTCGGCGTGCGTCCCGATGTCGCCGATGCAGCCGGCGGCGCCGCTTCGTTTCGGGTCGGTGCGCCAACTGGCCTGTTTCGAGCCCGTGGCCTCGACGCGGGTGGCGAGCCAGCCTTGCGGGTATTCGACGACGACTTTGCGAATCTTCCCGAGCTTGCCGCTGTGGACGAGTTCGCGCGCTTCTTTCATCAGCGGATAGCCGGTGTAGTTGTGCGTGAGCCCGTAGAGCTGGCCGCTGGATTTGACGAGCCCGGCGAGGGTTTTGGCTTCGGCGAGGTCAAAGGTCGCGGGCTTGTCGGAGAGGACATGAAACCCGTTTTCCAGCGCCAATTTCGCCGGGGGAAAGTGCATGTGATTCGGCGTGACGATGGAGACAAAATCCATGCGCTCGCCGAGCGGCAGCGCTTTTTCGCGGGTGATCATTTCCTCGAACGTGCCGTAGCAGCGGTCGGGCGGGAGGTAAAAGTCCGCGCCGGAATCGCGTGAGCGCTGGGGCTCCGAGCTGAAGGCACCGCAGACGAGTTCGATCTGACCGTCGATATTGGCGGCGATGCGGTGGACGGCTCCGATGAAGGCGCCGCGACCGCCTCCGACCATGCCCATGCGAATTTTTCGGCTCATGTGATTAGTAGATGTGGTGAGGGAATTGAGAGGGCGCGGAGTGTAGGAGGCGCGGGTGGGTCGGCAAGAATTTTGGCGCGGCGAATACCAACGCCACGACGACGTGCGATTGAGCGAGTGAGTGCTGGCTTCCTGGTCCGGCGACTGGATGGCGAATCGGCAACGTCCCGCGAAACTTCCTTGAAGCGGCCGGGTTCCAACCAGCCACATGAAAAAACTGCTGACAGTTCTCACCCTCAGTTTGGGCGGTCTTTTGATCGCTCCAATGCAATCCCAGGCGCAGGACGCCAAGCCCGCGGACGGCGGAGCCCGCCGCGACCGCGTCGCGATGATGAAAGAAAATCTCGGTCTCAGCGACGAGCAGGTGGCGAAAATCAAGCCCATCGTCGAAGCCGATCGCGAGAAGATGAAGGCGCTCCGTGAAGACACGACGACGAGCCAGGAAGACAAGCGCGCGAAGTTCATGGAAATCTTCAAGGCGCAGGAGGAGAAGATCAAACCGATCCTCACGCCCGAGCAGCAGGAGAAGTGGAAAGAGCAAATGGCGAAGATGGCGGAGCGCCGCGCCAATGGCGGAAAGCCGGCGGACGCAGACAAAAAGTAATCCCCAGCCCAATCTTCAACACCCGGGCGGGAGGCGAAGGCTTCCCGCCCTTTTTTCTGCCGAAAATTCTCTCGCGAGGCCATTTCGACGACCTCGCCCGATTGCCCTTCGCCAGCAACGCAGCGAACCCGCGAATTCTTTTGACGCTCCCGCGACGGAACCCCTATTGGTATCCACTTTTCAGCGGACAAACGGTCTGATTTCGCGGCAACCCCCAGCGTTTCCGCGGCACTGCCGCCGCACCACGCAGCGCAGGCAATTTACGACTCACAAGCAAAAGGTTACTCTGAATGTTTAATGGACTCTTCGGTCTGTTCTCAAACGATATCGGCATCGATTTGGGCACAGCCAACACCCTGGTTTACGTCAAAGATCACGGCATCGTGCTGCGCGAGCCCTCTGTTGTCGCAGTGCAGGCAGGCACGAGCCGGGTGCTCGCTGTCGGCGACGAAGCGAAGCGCATGCTCGGCCGCACCCCTGGCAATATCGTCGCGATTCGTCCGTTGAAGGACGGCGTCATCGCCGATTTTGAAATCACGGAGTCGATGCTCCGTCATTTCATCCAAAAAGTGCACGGCAAACGGACGTTTTTTCGTCCACGACCACGCGTCGTCATTGCGGTGCCGTCGGGCATCACGGAGGTCGAAAAACGCGCCGTGAAAGAATCCGCGCTGCACGCCGGCGCGCGTGAAGTTCACCTCATCGAAGAACCGATGGCTGCGGCCATCGGCTGCGGCTTGCCCGTGCAGGATGCGGCGGGGAACATGATCATCGACATCGGCGGTGGCACGACCGAGGTCGCGTTGATTTCCCTCTCTGGCATCGTCTTCAGTCGCAGCGTCCGTGTCGCGGGCGACGAGCTCGACGAGGCCATCATTCAATACATGAAGCGCGCCTACAATCTGATGATTGGCGAGCGCACTGCGGAAGACATCAAGATCAAGATCGGTTCGGCTTACCCGATCGAAAAAGAGACGACGATGGAGGTCAAAGGCCGCGACCTCGTCGCCGGACTGCCAAAGACCCTCACCATCACTTCGCAGGAAGTCCGCGAGGCCCTGCTCGAGCCCATTTCGACCATCGTCGACTCTGTGCGTGTGACCCTCGAGCGCTGCCCGCCGGAACTCAGCGCCGACCTGGTCGATCGCGGGCTCGTCCTCGCCGGGGGCGGCGCTCTGCTGCGCGGCCTCGATCGCTTGCTCACCGAAGAAACCGGGCTCCCCGTCCATGTCGCCGAAGATCCGCTGAGTGCGGTCGCGGAAGGCACTGGACGCGCGCTGAGCGAAATCAAATTCCTCCGTCAGGTCTCCACGAGCGATTCGCGCTGGAACACCTGACCGATCGTGGAATGAGCCACCTCCGGCCGGTGCGACTCGGCGTGAAATGCCGCCATTCGCCTCCTGAACGCGCCCCGCAGCGCGCGTTCGCGATTCACTTTTGCGCGTGATGAGACAACGTGGAAACATCATCGCGGTCGTTGTTTTCCTTGTCGCGCTGATTGCGCTTTTTGCGGTCGTCAGCCCTCGGAATATGCAGCGGGTGCAGTCCGGATTTCTGGGAATGATCGCGCCGTTTCTCAAGCGCGGTTCATCGGTCGAGCGGCAATACACCGCCTTCCGCGAGGGGCTAAAATCGCTCAATCAACTCGAGGAAGACAACAAGCGGCTGACCGTGGTGAACAAAGAACTGAGCGCGACAAATCAGACGCTGCGCGGACTCGAAGCCGAGAACAACAGCCTGCGCAACGCACTCGGCTACCGTGAGCGCGCGGTCTTCCAACTAATGCCGGCGCGGATCATCGCTCGCGATGCCTCGAGTTGGTATAATACGATCAAAATCGACCGCGGTTCCGCGGAAGCGATCGAGCCCGATCAACCGGTCCTCACGGAAGAGGGGCTGGTCGGAAAGACGACGAAAAACGTCACGTCGCACGCTGCGACCGTGGTGCTTATTTCGGATGAAAACTGCCATGTTTCCGCGACCGTCGAGGGAACGCGCGAGCAGGGGATCATCCGTGGTGAGCGGACTTCGCAGACCGCGATGCCGGTGATCAGCCTCAACTTTTTGTCGAAGCAGGCGAACCTGAAGCCCGGCCAGAAAATCTACACGTCGGGCATTGGCGGCGTTTTTCCCGCGGGCGTGCTGATCGGCGCGGTGAAGGATTTCAAAGTGCGAGAACTCGACGGCTACGCGACGGTGGTGCCGGCGGTCGATCTTTCGACGATCCAGGATGTGTTCGTGGTCGTGGGGAATACCAAATGAACGGAGGGCGCCTCCATTCAACGAAACGCGGCGATGTGTTGTCTTTTCTTGGACGTCGGGCGTTGGACGTCGAACATGGGACGTTCAGTCGCCCGCTGGGTGATCTGTTCTCGACCGTGACCCGCCAATTTTTCACCCGCCTCCATCGTCCGCGATGACTTTCTTTTTCGTCCTCCTCGCCGGCATGTTCCTGTCACTGGTCGTCCAGCATTTCATCGGGCCGATTCCGCCCGCGGGCACGCGCGTCATGCTGATGCCGATCGTCATGTTTTACGGTGCGCTGGCTCTGCCGTTGTGGGGAATGCTCGGCGTGACGTTTGCCGGTGGACTGATGTGGGACGCGCTCAGCACCCAAGTCGTGGATGGCGGCGATCCAGAGATCGCGATGGGCTGGTCGATTGTGCTCTACGCTGCGTTGGGCGCGATCATGAGCGGCTTTCGGCCCCTGTTTTTACGCGGGCGCTGGGAGATTCACTGCCTCCTGACCGGCGTCTGCACCTCGGCGATTGTCTTCGCCGAATACGTCGTGATTTGTATCCGCCGGCAGCCGGTGACGTTTGCTTTCAATCACGAGATCTGGTGGCGCATTGGCGGTGCCGGACTCATTGCGGCGTTGCTCTCGCCGCTCTTTTTCTTTTTTCTCAACTACCTCGGGGCACTGGTCGGATATGATCCGCAGCCCGAGCGGAAAGGGAGGTTCTAGCATGGCGAAATCTCTCCGGACTGCGCGGAACGGCCCGCGTGCCGAGTGGCGGATCCTTTTTCTCGGATTCATCATCGCGCTGGGCTTCGCCGCGCTCATCGGGCGGCTCTGGTGGGAACAAGTGGCGCGCGGAAAATACTGGACGAAAAAGATCGCCGGGCGCTCCGAGGTGACCGTCCGCATCCCGTCGGTTCGCGGGGAAATTCGCGACCGCAATGGCATCACGCTCGTCGGCAATCGCGCGAGCTACGAAGTGGACTTTTACCTGCCCGACATGGTGCGCGGCTTCAAGCGGCAGAACGGCTGGGTCCCGACGACCAAATACAAGGCGCCTGTGCGCCAGATGCTCACGGAAAAGTCAGAAGCGGATATCGTCCAGATCGTCAACACGAGCATCGTCCCGCGCCTGCAGGAACTCGACCTCGCGAAAGATTACAGTTCCGAGCGTCTGCAGAAACATTACCGCAACGACACCGAGGTGCCGTTCACCTATCTGGAAGAGCTCGACTTTCCAACCATCGCGAAATTCTCCGAACACGACGTTGGGCTCCCCGGCGTCGAAATTTCGCTGCGCCCGGTGCGCCAATACATCTACGGGGCGCTCGGCGCGCATTTGCTCGGCTACGTCGGCGCGCCGCTGGACATCGATAAATTGCCGGACGTCGAGGACTACACCTTCTACCAGCCGGACGTGGAGGGGAAGTCGCAGGTCGAGCTTTACCTCGACAAATACATCCGCGGAAAGCCGGGCGTGCGCGTGATGGAGCGCAACGTGAAAGGCGTGATCGAGCGCGAAGCTACCGAGCGCCGGCGCGAGCCGCAGCAGGGGAACAACGTCTACCTTACGATCGACGCGCGCATCGAATACATCGCCGAGCGGGCGCTGCGTGAGGCGCGCATCGGACGAGGGGCCGCAGTCGTTGCCGATCCGAAGACGGGCGAAATTCTGGCGATGGTTTCCGTGCCTTCATATGATCCGAACCACTTCATCCCAAGCATCACCAAACCCGACTGGGAAAAGTTGACCGACGATGAAACCGATCCGCTCACGAATCGCGCGATTCAAGGGTACGCGCCGGGCTCGACTTCAAAGCCGTTACCGCGCTCGCCGGTTTGCGAAAAGGGGCTCACCGCGCGCACGGGGTTCAGTTGCTCGGGAGGCGTGCAGTATGGCGGGAAATTCATGAAATGCTGGATCGCCGACAAAGGCGGCGCGCACGGTCCGCTCACGGTGGCTGACGCGCTCAAATTCTCGTGCAACGCTTTCTTCTACCAATGGGGCAACGCGCGCCGAGATCGAGAACATCGACGCGATGGGTGACGCGCTTGGCATCGGCAAAAGGACCGGCGTGCCGCTTTCCGGGAGAGTCATCCGGCATCCTGCCCGGACCGGAGTGGTTGCGGCAAGTGAGCCCGAACGAACGCTGGTCGCGACGGCTACACCGCGAACGTTTCGATCGGCCAGGGCTCCGTCGAGGCTTCGCCGCTCCAGATGGCGATGGTCACTTCGACGATCGCCAATCGCGGCATCTCCTTTCATCCCAAGCTCGTCTACCGCGTCCTCGATCAAAAAGGAAAGGACGTGCGCGACGACGACAACAAGATCGTCGCACCGCACGAGCCTCAAGTTCGCGCGGATTTGCACACGATGGGCATCACCAACGACCAGATCGAGGCGGTCCGCCGCGGCATGTGGAAAGTGGTCAACGAAGCGGGCGGCACCGGTAAACGGGCGCAGGTCAAAAACGTGCAGGTCGCAGGCAAGACCGGCACGGCGCAGTTCTGGCGCGAGACGAAAGACGCTCGCGGCGTGCTGACGAAAGTGAAGGACAACCACACCTGGTTCATCTGCTTTGCGCCGTATGAAGATCCGAAATACGCAATCTGCGTGATGGTGCAGGGCGCAAAGTCCGGCGGCGGCGTCTCCGCGCCGATCGCGCAGCACATCCTCGAGGAAAGTCTTGCGCTGGAAAAGGGCTACGATCCCGGCTTGAAGCCGCTCGATCCCGCCGTCGGGCAGTTTCGCCCAGATCGAAAGTGTCGATTACAAAGTGAGCGAAGTGCCGGCCGACCTGGCAGCCGACCCGGAGACGGCGGAGCACTCCGAAATGCCGCAGAAGACGAAGACCGAAAAGCAGATCGCGCGCCACGCCCGAACATTCGCTCCAGACCCGACCGCGGAGGACGCGTGCCGCAGCGCGCCACGCCCGCTCAGCCGCCCGCCGATCGCCGCGGCTTTTTCCAGAAGTTCTTCGGCCGGCAACCGTCCAATCAGCGTCCCGCTCCGGCACCCGCCGGGCGTCCCGGCCGCTGAAAATTACCCCAAAAAGTGCTCAGCAAAGCTCTACCCCAAACTCCTTTCCATGACCGAACGTGTCAAACGCCTTGATCGGCCTCGCCCCCGCCAGACCGGCAACAAACTCATCATCAACTCCGAAAAACTCGAGCGCCGCGTGGCGCTCCTCGAGAACGGCGTGCTCGAGGAATACACCATCGAGCGCGCAGACCGATCGCAACATCGTCGGCAGCATTTTCAAAGGCCGCGTGAAGAACATCGAGCACGGCCTCAAGGCGATGTTCGTCGATATCGGCTTCGAAAAAAACGCGTTCCTTCATTTCTGGGACGCGCTCCCCGCCGCGCTCGATAGCGGCATCGAGCAGGTCGAGCGTGCCTGCGCGGAAAGAAGGAGACAAGAAGCGCATCACCGCGAAAGACATTCCGAGCATTTATCCGGTCGGCAGCGAGGTGCTCGTGCAGGTCACCAAAGGCCCGATCAGCACCAAAGGCCCGCGCATCACCACGAATCTCAGCCTCGCCGGTCGCTACCTCGTGCTCATGCCCTACAGCGACCAGAGCGGCATTTCGCGCAAGATCGACATCGCCGAAGGAGCGCGAGCGCCTGCGCAAGATTCTGAAGGAACTCAACGTGCCCGGAAGGCATGGGCGTCATCGTCCGCACCGTCGGCGAGGGGCAGCAGGCGCGCTATTTCGTCCGCGATCTCGCCTGCTCGTCGAGCAGTGGCGCGCGATCGAGGACGCGATGAAAACCAAGCCCGCGCCGACTTGCGTCTTCGAAGAGCCCGACCTCATCGAGCGCACCGTGCGCGATTTTCTCACCGACGAAATCGACGAAGTCATCTGCGACGACGAGCACTCGGTAAAACGCATGACCGAACTCGTCGGGCAGATTTCCAAGCGCTCGGCGAGCCGCATCAAGCACTACACCGAGCCGCAGCCGATCTTCGAACGCTACAACGTGCAGAAGCAAATCGACGACGCCTTTCATCGCCAGGTCTGGCTGCCGTGCGGCGGCTACATCGTCATCGACGAAACGGAGGCGCTCATCGCCATCGACGTGAACACCGGCCGCAACAAAGGCGGCAAAGACGTCGACAAGACGATCCTGCAGACCAACCTCGAAGCCGCCGACGAAATGGCGCGGCAGATGCGCCTGCGCAACATCGGCGGGTTGATCATCGGCGACTTCATCGACATGAAGATCGCGCAAGGATCAGCAGGCGGTCTATCAGCGGATGAAGGATCGCCTGAAGCGCGACAAATCGAAGACGCACGTCCTGCCCATCTCCCCGCTCGGGCTGATGGAAATGACCCGCCAGCGCGCGGCGGAAAGCATCAGCGGCGCGGTCTACGAGCTCGTGCCCGTATTGCGGCGGACGCGGCAAAGTGAAGAGCGCGATGACCATGAGCGTCGAGCTCCAGCGCGCGCTGCACCAGGTGATGCGCAAGCATCAGGACACCGATCCACGAGATCAAGGTGATCGTCCATCCGCACGTCCTGCAGCGCCTGCGCACCGAGGACGAGGAATTGCTCGTCGATATCGAGCGCAAATACGCCGGCCGTCTGACCTTCCGCGCCGACCCGACGTTCCATCACGAGAAATTCACGATCACCGACGCGAACACCGGCGCGGAATTGAAGAGCCTGAACGCCGGTGCGATTTCCGCGCCGTCTGGCGGCGACTGTTACAGGAATGTCACACGCGCCGCTTGCCGGGGGCAGACCCGTTCCTACACTTCCGCGCCGAATCCATGAGCAGCAAAGCCGCGAACAAACGAATCCTGGTCGCCGACGATGAGCCGGACGTGCTCAACCTCGTCTCGATCAACCTCAAGAACGCCGGCTTCAATGTCCTCAAGGCCGAGGACGGGCTGTCCGCGCTCGAACAGGCGCGCGAATCCGCTGCCGTCGCTCATCGTGCTCGATCTGATGTTGCCCGGAGATGTCGGGGCTGGAGGTCTGCAAGGTCTTGAAAAAGGAGCACGGCCACGAGCCTGATCCCGATCATCATGCTCACGGCGAAGGCCGAGGAAGTGGACCGCATCGTCGGGCTTGAACTCGGGGCGGACGATTACATCACGAAGCCATTCAGTCCGCGCGAACTCGTGCTCCGCGTGAAGTCAGTCATGCGCCGCGCGAGCACTCCGAGCGAGCCGGAGGAGACGCTGCGACTCGGGGACATCAGCATCGATCGCTCGCGCTACGAGGTGACGGTGAAGGGCAAAGCCGGTGGATTTCACCGCGACCGAATTCAAGCTGCTCGCACTGCTCATCGAGCGTCGCGGCCGCGTGCAGAGCCGCGACACGTTGCTCAACGACGTGTGGGGCTACGAGAGCGCGATCGACACGCGCACGGTCGATACGCACATTCGGCGCGTTGCGCGAAAAACTCGGCCACGCCGCGGACTGCATCGAGACGATTCGCGGCTTCGGCTATCGGATCATCGAGCCGGGCTGCTGATCAACTCCCGCCGCGATGGGCTGGTTTTTCGCGCTGATTTTCGCCGCCGTTCTAGCGGTCGTTGCGTGGCGGCATCGCCGCTTTCGCCGGCATTGGACGAAGCTCGAGCAAATCGTGGACGACCTTGTGGAGTCGCGGGAGCCGAGGAGTTTTGTGTTCTTGAATGGTGGGAGATTCGTGCGGATCGCAGCGGCGCTGGAACGGCTGGCCGAGGCGCGGGAACGGCTGCGGCGGCGGCGCAGTCGCGAGGAAATGAACCTGCAAACCATCCTCGCGAGCATGGAAGACGGCGTCATGGTCGTAGACCGGCAGCACAATATCCGGCTTGTGAATCCATCGGTATTGAACCTTTTCGGGCTCGCCGCGGACCCGCTCGGACGAAGCGTGCTGCAAACGCTGCGAGAGTCGGCGTTTGACGAGATCATCTCCGGCACGCTCACGGCTTGGGAACCACAGTCGCGCGAAGTCTCGGTGGGCGCGAGCAAGACCCCGCACTTCGTCTCCGTGCATGCGATGCCGATGCGCAACGCCTCCGGCGAGGAGGGTGTGGTGACGATTTTCCGCGACGTCACCCGGCTCAAACAGCTTGAGGAGATGCGGCGCGAATTCGTGGCCAATGTCTCGCACGAGTTGCGCACGCCACTTTCGATCTTCCACGGCTATCTCGAAAATCTGCGCGACAATCCAAATATGCCGCGCGCGGAGTTGGTCGAAACGATCGGCGTGCTCGAGAAGCATTCGCTGCGGCTGAATGCGCTCGTCGAGGACCTGCTCATCCTGGCGCGGCTGGAGTCGCGCGACATGCGCTTGCAGCTCGAGGAGATCGAGGTTGAAAGCTTTCTGCGTGAGTTGATGGGCGACTGGAAATTGCGTAGTGCGCGCAAGAACATCAGCACGGAACTGTCGGTCGCGCCGGGGATGCCGCCGCTCGTTGCGGACGTTTTGCGGCTGGAACAGGTGGTGAGCAACCTGCTCGACAACGCCATAAAATACTCGCCCGCCGGCGGGCACGTCTGGGTGCGCGCGGCGATGATCGAGGGTGAAATCGAGCTGCGCGTCGAGGACAACGGCGTGGGGATTTTGCCGGGAGATTTGCCGCATATTTTCGAGCGTTTCTACCGTGCGGACAAGGCGCGCACCCGCGAGCAGGGCGGCACGGGACTCGGGCTCTCCATCGTGAAGCACATCGTGCAGACGCACGGCGGGACTGTCCGGGCGGAGAGTGCGTTTTCCAAGGGAACGACGATTGTTCTCCGGTTCCCGGTTCGCCAACCCGACGCTGCTCTCGAGGCATGAGCTGAGACTGTCCGCGGAGAGCGGAAGTGGGCTGAAGGTGACGAACAGGTAACGGGCACGTTACATTTGGCTGTCGCGTGGCTGGACAGCCGCGATTGTTGAGCTTAGTTGATAATGCTTTTTTCGGCCCCTCGAATGGACCTCTCCAAGACACTAAAAATCTGCCGTCACGTTGCTGTTCCGGTCATTGTTGCCGTCGGCGTTTTGGGCCTGAGTTCAGCTGTGGGACAAACGTTTACGTGGAACGCTCTCGATGGAATGTGGAGTGATTTTTCGAAATGGATCGGTGGGCAGGCGCCAACCGGGATAGATGCGAGCGATCAGTTACAATTCAATGGAAGCGGCTACACGGCGACCAACGACGTCGCTCCCGCCGGTGGTGCGGCGTTCGTTTTGAATCAATTCACCTTTGGCACCACTGGTCCGGTGGCGCTCGCGGGCAACGCTGTCCGACTCAGCGGAACGGCCCCGGCGATCACGCAAACTGGCGCGGGTGCGGTGAATCTGAATCTGCCCATCTCCGCGAGCACGCCGGTTTCCTTTACTGGGAATGGCGCGGGCGTGGTCACGATCAATGGCGCGCTCAGCGGCATTTTCGATCTCACGAAATCAGGCACGAGCACTTATCGGTTTGGCAGTCCCGGCCTTGGCATTTCTTCGGGCAATGCTTGGACCGGCGCGCTCAATCTCGCGGGTGGGACCGTCACGTTTGCGCAGGCGGCGGCCAATGTTTCGCCGGCAGCAGCGTCAGCGCTGCGTGGGAATGCGATCAATTTCTCCTCACCGTCCGCGCAGATCACTTCGGTGGATGAGCTTCGCATGGGGCAGATTTCCGGGACTGGCGGGACAGTCACAGTGCGCGATTCGAACGGCAACGGGCGCGATGTCGTTCTCTTTGCCAGCAACAATGCCACGTTCGATGGCACGTTCTCGAACAACGCCGCTGGAGGCACGGGTGCGGGCAAACTGGCGGTGCGCGGAGTCGCGACGCAGACCCTGACCGGGACAGTCCAGATCAATGACGACATGACAGTCGGACACGGCGCGGGACTCGTGCTTGCTGGGAACGCCACGCTGGGCACGGCGTCCGCGGGAGCGGTCGTCCTCGAAGGCGGCACGTTCACGCTCGATAATACTGCGACCAACAACAGCGACCGTCTGCGCGATGGCGCCGCCAACGACACGAGCATTGAGACCGTGAGCGGCGGGACATTTTCGTTGCTCGGCAACGCGAGCAATAGCACGAACGAATTCATCGGACGGCTGCAACTCGGCAACGCCAAGAATCCGCGTGGCGGCGCTCTCACCATCAACGTCAGTCAGCCGGGAAATTTTGGCACGACCTTGAGCATTGCGTCGTATTCGCGGGTGAGCACTTTGACCCCACGCAACACCGTCGATTTCACCGCGAGCAAGGCGGGGGTGACCGTGGCTCCCGGTCAGAGCACTTCGCTTCCGCGCATCCTGGTTTTCAATATCACGACCACCGGTGCCGGCGGGTTGCTCACGAGCAGTGATATCTCGGATTCCGCTATTGGTTGGGCGACCGTCAACGGCAGCGATTTTGCCACGTCTGGCTCCAACGGAATCGCTCCGGTGGTAACGAGTTTGTTTGGCTCCTCTTTTCTGACGTCCACCAACGCGAGAATTGATTCTGCCATCCCGAACGCTTCGATTACCAGTGCCAGCGATTCCTCGCTCGCTTCACTGAAGATCAATCCCGGGCCGGGGCAGACGTTGAGCATCAACGGCGCAGGCTCCCTCAGCACCAATGGCATCCTGCTGACGGGACCGAATGATTTCTCGATCGTCAACGGCGGAGCCGGCACTGGCGGGATTAGCGGCCCGGGAGGCTCACGCTACTTTCATGTGCAGAGCGCAGTCCTCACTCTCGGTGTTTCCGTGGCGAAAACGGATCTGAGCGGAAAGCAGAACTCCCTCACAAAATCGGGTGCCGGCACGCTCGTCCTTACAAATCCGGGGAATGCCGCGCTAACGAAAACGCTGACGATCAACGCCGGAACGGTGCGCGCCACGCCGGGATCGAGCCTGACCGGCGGGAAAATTGAATTTCGGGGGGGAGTACTGGAAATCGTCGGCGGCGGCACGCTGGTGCGGACCTTGGGCGATACGGATGGGAATCTCAATTGGCGCGGCGACGACCTCAGCACGGGCATCACGCCGGTTCCGTTGGCGAATCGAGGCTTGTCCAGCGCGGATCGGGGTAGCGGTGGGTTTGCGGCCTTTGGCAGCGATGCCTCGGTCGATCTAAACGGCGCTGGCGCGACCAATTTGACGTGGGAGGATCCGTATTTTGTAGACAGTAATCAGGCGCTGATCTTCGGCTCCACCCGCGCGACGAACCGCGTGACTTTCGTCGACAACATCGATCTGAACGGGACCGGCGTGGCCTACTCGGCACGAGAGATCCGGGTCGAGGATAACGTTAGCTCGACGGGAGACTTCGCTCGACTCAGCGGTTCGATTTCGGGATCGACGAATCGCGATCTTTTCAAGACCGGGCCGGGCTTGCTCGAACTCAGCGGGAACAGTTCCTTGAACGGAGCGACGATCATCCACGAAGGCGAAATCTCGGTGACAGGCTCCACGGTTTCCAGTTTTCTCACCCGCGTCCGCAGCGGCGCAAAGCTTCGCGGCAACGGCACCGTTGGCGGTGTGCTCGTCGAGAGCGGCGGGACCTTGGAGCCGGGCGACGCGGCGAATCGCGCTGGCATTCTGAACACGGGCGACGCCACGCGGGGCGGCGACGTGACATTCATGGATGGCACCGCCAAACTTGTGATCGAACTCGGCGGAACGACGGCCGGCGGCGACCCTGCTGCGACTTACGATCGGCTGAATGTCACCGGCAGCATTTCACTGAATGGCGCGACGCTTCAGGGTTCGCTGCTCAACGGATTCAATCCTGCGCTCGGCACGCTCTTTTTCATCATGGTCAACGACGGCAGCGAAGCCGTCAGCGGCACCTTCGCGCAGGGCGGGTTTGTCAATTTCGCTGGGGGGGCTCTTTTCGAAGTCAGCTACACGGGCAATTTCGTGGCCGACGGAAGCGGGGCGAATTCCTTCGCCGGTGGAAACGACGTCGTGTTGCGCGCTGTGCCTGAGCCCTCCTCGATCGCGCTCCTCGTGGGCTGTGGGTCGCTTCTTGCATTGCGCCGCCGCCGTCGCTGACGCGGATTGCGGATTGCCACGCTTCCGTCGGCGCGGCTATCTCTCGTCACCATGACTTTCGGCTTTATTGGCTCCGGCAAAATGGCGGCTGCGCTGGTTCAAGGCGTGGTGCATTCCGGCATGATCGGGCGGGAAAATATCGTCGTGACCGACATCTTCGCCCCCGCCGCAGAAGCTCTGGCGAGCAGCGCCAAAGTGCGGGCGGTCGCCACCAATTCCGATCTCGCGAGCAGCGCGGATGTTCTCGTGCTCTGCGTCAAACCGCCGGATGCGCTCGCGGCGTTGCGCGAAATCGACACCGCCGGAAAGCTCGTGCTTTCCATCGTGGCTGGACTGACGATCGCGACGCTCGAAGCAGCTGCTGGCTCCGGCGCCCGCGTGATTCGCGTGATGCCGAACACGCCCGCACTCGTCCACAAAGGCGCTGCCGGATTCGCGCTCGGTCAACACGCCACGGAGGCAGACGCGGCGGTCGCGCAGCAGATTTTCGGCGCTGTCGGCACGGCATTCCAAGTGAAAGAAGCACTCCTCGATGTCGTCACCGGCCTCAGCGGCAGTGGCCCTGCTTTCATTTATCTCGTCGTCGAAGCGCTCGCCGACGGCGCAGTTTTGATGGGCCTCCCGCGCGACCTGGCGCTGCGACTCGCCGCACAGACCGTCGCCGGTGCAGCTGAGATGGTATTGCAAACCGGGGAGCATCCCGCGGCCCTGCGAGACATGGTCACCAGTCCCGGCGGCACGACGATCGCCGGGCTCGAAGCGCTGGAAAATCACGGCGCGCGCGCGGCCTTGATCGCCGCGGTGCGTGCCGCGACAGAGCGGGCGCGGGAGATTGGCCGTGCGGAGTAGCTCCGTCCTCGGAACGTTGCTGGCGTTGCTTTTTGCGACGGCCACAGTCCGCGCGGAAAGCCCGTCTTTTCGCCTCAATCCCGCGCCTTCGATCGAAAGATCCGGTGACCAAAAGATCTCGGAAGAAGCGCAGAAGCTCTCTGCCAAAGCGCTTGCGGCCTTCCAATCGGGCGACCTTCCCACCGCAAAAAGTGGCTTCGAAAAAGTGCTGCAACTCGCGCCCAATAATCCCTCGACGATGATCAATCTCGGGCTGATCGAGTATCGTCAGAGGCGCTACGCGGAGGCCGCGGCACTGCTCTCCAAGACCGTCCGCGTGGCACCGGAAGCGGGCCTTGCCTGGCTGATCCTCGGCGCGATCGAATACGATCAGGATCACCTCGACGCCGCGCTCGCGGCGCTGGCGCAGGCCGTCTTGCTCGAGCCGAATGACGCGCGAACGCACCACTATCTCGGCGTGACGATCGGCAAAAAGGGTTGGTATTCCGGCGCGGAAGACGAGATGCGAAAGGCGATCGAACTCGCTCCGGATTACGCCGAGGCGCACTTCAATCTCGCCGTCTTCTATCTCCAGCGCGTGCCGCCCGCCGTGGAACTTGCGCGGCGGCATTATCAAAAAGCGATCGACCTCGGCGCTGCGCCCGACGACCAGATCGCGAAGCAGCTTGCTCCGCCGAAATAGCTCGGGGTTTGCGCAGTGTGGCGCGGCTTGCGCCTGCGGCTGAATTCATTAACTAACGCAGCTCCATGATTCGCCGTTTCTCATCCATTCTCCTATTTGCTGTCTCCGTTTCGCTGGCCACTCCCACCCTCGCTGCGCCGAAAAAGGAAGCGTCGAAGAAACCCGGGGCCAAAGCTCCAGCCAGGGTCGCAGCCAAGCCAAAGAAGCCGGAGCCGCCTGAGGTTTATGCCGTTGAGCCCGGCGACGCGGCGCCTCGGTTGCGCGCGGCTTCGGCGATCCTTCTGGACGCGAACACGGGCGAGATTCTGCACGAAGTGAACGCCGACCAAACGCGTCCCGTCGCGAGCACCCAGAAGCTTCTCACCGGTCTGCTCGTCGCGGAAGCCGGTGCGCTCGAACGCGAGATCCGCGTGGAGCCGAGCGACACTTGGGCCGAGCCGACGATCCTCGGTTTTCGGCCGGGCGAAGTGTATTCGCGCGGTGATTTGCTGCGCATTTTCCTCGTGCACAGCATGAACGACGTGGCCCGAGCCCTCGCGCGAGACAATGCCGGATCCGTCGAAAGATTTCGCCGCTCGGATGAACGCGAAAGCGCAGCAACTCGGCATGACGCAATCAAACTTCGTGAATCCCAACGGGCTGCCCGCACCCGGCCAGTATTCCACCGCTCGTGACATGGCGCGCGTCGCCATGGCGGCGTATCGAAACCGCACGTTCCGAAACATCGTCAATCTGAAAAGCGTGACCTGGCGCTTCAACGATGGCCGCACACGTGTCTTCAGCACGACCAACCGCGTGCTCAAAAACTTCCCTCTCTGCAACGGCATGAAGACGGGCTTCACCAACGCCGCCGGGTATTGCCTCATCTCCAGCGCGTCGGACGGCAACCGCGAGGTCATCGCCGTCCTGCTCGGCGACGACAAATCGATCTGGTCCGACTCCTACAAACTGCTCGCGTGGGGACTCGCCTCATGAAGTTGAGCGTCGAGGGTTGAGAGTGGTGAGACCGGAATCGCCTGCCATCTCGTCTCCTCCACTCCTACCCTCAACTCATCCGCACCAGTGCCGATTACTATTGCCGCCGAACTGGCCGAACTGCGGTCGCGCTCGCTGCTGCGCGAAATGCGCGAACTTGAATCGCCGCAGCAGCCGGCGATGGAATTCGCGGGCAAAAAGCTGCTTAATTTCTCCTCGAACGATTACCTCGGCCTCGCCACCGAACCGGCGCTGCGGGAAGCCGCGAAAGTGGCGATCGATCAATACGGCGTCGGCTCCGGCTCGTCGCGGTTGGTTTGCGGGACACTGACGCCGCATGTGCGGTTGGAGGAAAAGCTCGCGGAGTTCAAACGCACCGAGGCCGCACTCAGTTTCACGAGCGGGTATGCTGCCGCGCTCGGGACGATCGGCGCCCTGGTCCGCAAAGACGATGTCGTGATCCTCGACAAACTTTGCCACGCTTCGCTGCTCGATGGTGCGCGGCTCAGCGGCGCCGCCGTCCGCATCTTTCCGCACAACCATCTCGGCAAACTCGAGAGCCATCTCCAGTGGGCGCGCGACAACTTTCCGGACGCGCGCGTGCTCGTCGTCACGGAATCGGTCTTCAGCATGGACGGCGACTGGAGCCTGCTGGCGGAAATTGTGGAAATGAAAGACCGCTACGGCGCGCTGCTGCTGCTCGATGAGGCGCACGCGGTCGGCGTCATCGGCGTGAACGGACGCGGGCTCGCCGATCATCTCGGGCTCAGCGCGAAGATCGATTTGCACATGGGCACCATGAGCAAAGCCCTCGGAACCATCGGTGGCTACGTCTGTGCCCGGCGCACGTTGATTCGATCTGCTCATCAATCGCGCGCGGAGCTTCATCTACTCGACTGCGCCCGCGCCCGCCTCCGCCTCGGCCGCCTGCGCCGCGATCGATTTCCTGCTTTCGCCAGCCGGCGAAAAAAGGCGCCAACTTCTGCGCGCCAATCTCCTCCATTTCGCCGCGGAGATGCCGCAGCTTTTTCCCGCAGGGCGGAGAATTCAAAGTGCGATCATTCCGCACATCATCGGCTCCGCGGATGCCGCACTGTCGGCCTCCGCGCTAATGAACGACCGCGGATTTTTCGTGCCCGCCATTCGTTACCCAACGGTGCCCCGTGACACGGCGCGCCTCCGCATCACTCTTTCCGCCCGCCACACAACGAAGCAAATCAGCGCACTGTGCGCGGAGCTGCGGCTGCTTCCGCGTCCATAAGCCTCGCGCGTTTCCCGGTGCGTATTCGTTGCCGCGACTTGACGCGCGCAGCAAGCACAGCCATGTGCTGACTCCCTTTTTCCATGAGCGACCTGCAATCTCAAATTCTCGACTTCGGTCGCCGCGCCCGAGCGGCGGCACGCGTTCTGGCACGCACCAGTTCCGAGCAAAAAAATTCCGGGCTTCGGGCGATGGCGGATGAACTGGTGAGCGGCGGCGAGGCGATCCTCGCCGCGAACGCAAAGGACCTTGAGCGCGCGCAGGCGGACGGAATCTCCGGCGCGATGTTGGAGCGCCTCGCGCTGAATCCGAAGCGACTCGCGGCGATGGCCGATGGGATCCGTGAGGTTGCGGAATTGCCCGATCCCGTCGGCGAGATCATCAAGGACTGGACGAGGCCTAATGGGCTGCGGATCAGCAAAGTGCGCGTGCCGATCGGCGTGGTCGGAATCATCTATGAATCGCGCCCCAATGTGACCAGCGACGCCGCCGTCCTCTGCACGAAGACCGGCAACGCGACGATCCTCCGCGGCGGCTCCGAGTCGATCCATTCAAACGTCGCCATTGCCGCTGCGCTCAGTGCGGGAGCGGCTCGCGCGGGTTTGCCTGCCGATAGCGTGCTGCTCATTCCAACGACCGATCGCGAGGCGGTGAAGCATCTTTGCGCGATGGATCAATACCTCGACGTGATCGTCCCCCGCGGCGGGAAACCGCTCATCGAGGCGGTCGTCAACCACGCCCGCATGCCGGTGATCAAGCACTACCACGGCATCTGCATCATTTACGTCGACGCCGAGGCGGACTTGGAGATGGCGGAAAAGATCGTGGTGAACGCGAAGTGCCAGCGCCCCGGGGTGTGCAACGCTATCGAAACGGTGTTGGTGCATCGCGACGTGGCCGCGAAGTTTTTTGCACAGACCGGTCCGGTTTTGCTCAGTCATGGCGTTGAAATTCGCGGCGATGATCGGGTCCTCGAAATGCTCACCGGTCAGCGTTCAACTGCCAACGCTGGAAGGGTTGTGCCCGCGATTCCGGAGGATTTCCGGACCGAGTTTCTCGACCTGATTCTCGCGGCCAAAGTGGTTGATGATCTCGACGAGGCGATCGCGCACATCGAGGAGCACGGCTCACATCACAGCGACGGCATCATCACGAAGAACGAAAAAAAGGCGGAGCGGTTCCTCCAGGAAATCGACAGCGCCACTGTTTATTGGAATGCCTCCACGCGTTTCACCGATGGCGGGGAGTTCGGCTTCGGCGCTGAAATCGGCATCAGCACCGACAAGCTCCACGCCCGCGGGCCGATGGCCCTCGAGGAATTGACGACCTACAAATATCTCCTCCGAGGCGACGGGCAGGTCAGGGGATAAAGGCTGGCTCCGTCACCGTCGGGCAAATTTTACGCCCACCACAAAAGCGCAGAACGCCACGCAGAGTCCGAGCGCCATGAGATTTTCCCGGTTAGACGGGGAGAAGATCAGGAAAAATCCGTGACCTTTGACGAGCGCGGAAAAGCTCGAAACGCAGAACGGCATCAGGAAAAGGCGGAAGGTCTGCCAGCGCTCGAGGCGGGTGCCTGCGGTGGATGTGCTGAGAATCAGCGCGATGCCCACAATGCCGGCGATGCCGAGTGAAGTGAGCCAGAGCGTCTGGCTCGGATCGAAATAACGCGCGGTGAAAAAGGCGTACCAGATGAAGTAGCACCAAAGGACGATGCGGCTGACTGGAAGCGCGGCGAAGTAGCGCAAAATGGATCGTCAGTCGCCGTAACCGGAAGGATGGCGAACATGCCACGACCAAGCGCTTTCGATGATGGTGTCGATGGATTGGAATCGGGGTTTCCAACCAAGGGTTTGGTGAATTTTGTCGGAAGCGGCGATCAGACGCGCGGGGTCGCCGGGGCGGCGCGGTTTTCGACGACGGCGATTTTTTTGCCGGTGACTCGCTCGCAGGTCGCGACGATTTCGCGGACGCTGGTGCCGCCGCCGGTGCCGAGATTGAAGAACGCGCTCTCCGCCGTGCTCAGCGCGAGCATGTGCGCCTGGGCGAGGTCGAGAATATGGATGTAGTCGCGGATGCAGGTGCCGTCGGGCGTCTCGTAGTCGGTGCCGAAAATCTCGACGTGCGATTTTTGCCCGAGCGCGACTTTCAGGACGTTCGGAATCAGGTGCGTCTCGATCCGGTGATCCTCGCCGTAGCGCTCGGTGGCACCGGCGGCGTTGAAGTAGCGGAGCGCAACGAACTTCAGGCCGTGGATTTCATCGTACCAGCGGAGGATCTTCTCGAAGATCAGCTTCGATTCGCCGTACGGATTGATTGGCCGCTGCGGCAAAGTTTCGTCGATCGGCACGCGGTCGGGTGGGCCGAATGTGGCGCAGGTCGAACTGAAGACGAAGCGTTTCACCCCGACCGCGACCATGGCGTCGAGCAGGTTGAGGCCGCCGGAAACGTTGTTGCGAAAATATTTCGACGGGTCGTCCATCGATTCGCCGACCAGCGCGTTGGCGGCGAAGTGCATGACGGCCTCGGGCCGAGCCTGCTCCATCGCATCCTCGATGTCGCAGCGCTTCTGCAGGTCGCCGACGATCAAGGTGGCGCGCGGGTCGACGGCCACGCGATGGCCTTCGGTGAGATTGTCGAAGACGGTGACGGTATGGCCGGCATTGAGGAGTTGCTCGACGCAGATGCTGCCGATGTAGCCGGCGCCGCCGGTGACGAGGATGTTCATGGATGTTGAACGAGGATCTCAGCCGACGCTTGACATCGGAGCTGGAATATGTGCTTCCGCAGCTGCGGCAACCATCGTGCGGACATGGCGTTACGCATGCGGCCCGCGAGCAGCTTCAGGCTCATCGGCTTCGGAGCCCCACTCGAGGATTTCGATTTCGACGTGGCGCACGCCCCAGCGATTCATCATCGCACGGCTCGGCATGTAGAGGTCGATCGTCTTCCGGCCGACCAGCGCGGAGCCGTAGTCTTCGATGACGTATTTTCGACCGTTCAGCATCGTGAAGCGCGTGCCGAGCGGCATCCACGACCAGTCCGCGGCGCTGCTGTCGACGTCGCCGCCAAAGCGCAAGACGCCCGTCCGATGGCGTTCTGCGCCCGCCGGGCTCGGTGTGCGTGTAGGCGGTGGTCCGCACGGTCATCCGTTTTTTGCCCTGGCTTTGCAGGCTTGGAAGCCCTCGGGGGAGCAGTTGCGCAACCGACCAAGACAGAGGGCGAGAAAGCGCGAGTAGAGGTAGGGCGAATCTCATTCGGGCCGGTGTTTTATGGGCACTGGTGAAGTCGCGCAATCGGAAAGGCGGAGGACAAGGAGGGATTCGGCAATGCGAAGAATTCTTCGCGTCAGAAAGTCCCTGATGAAGCTGCTCCGTCGCGTCCGGCAATTAGATCACAGATGCCGCGCTTTTTAGCACGCACTCGACGAACTCGAAGAATGTCTTCGCCTCAGCGTCCCCACGAGCGCTCCGCTGCCGCGTCAAGAGCCTGGGTGAGTATTCATCCCGCTGCGATAAAGAAGCGTGAAGGCTTGCTTGATTTCCGCGCGCGCGGCGCTGTCAAAGCCGGCGCGCCGGAGGCCGACGATGTTGAGCCCGGCCACGCCGTTTCGCTCCGCTCCAACCGTGAACGGAGGCACGTCTTTGCTGAACGCCGTAAAGCCCCTGGCAGATGGCGAGACGACCGACGCGGATGTGCTGGTGGAAAACGCAACCGCCTCCGATGAAGACACGATCGTCGACGCGGACATGCCCACCGAGCAGCGACGTTGTTCGCGATAATGACATGGTCGCCGAGGCGCGACATTGTGCGCAAGATGGGCGCCGGCCATGAGGAAGCAGCGATCTTCCCACGACGGTCGCGGTGCCTTCGGAAGTCCCGCGATGGATGGTGCAGTATTCGCGGATTTTGTTGCCGTCGCCGATGCGCACCTCGCTGCGGACTTCGGGCTTGAAAGCGAAGTCCTGCGGGTCGCCGCCGATGATCGCGCCGTAGCCAACGACGTTTTCCTTTCCGATCACCACCTGCCCGCCGATGACCGCGTGTGCTTGAATCGTGCAGCCGTCGCCGATTTGAGCCGCGCCCTCGATGACCGCGAACGGACCGACGGTGACGTTCGTGCCGAGACGGGCGTCGGGGTGGATGAGAGCGGTGGGGTGAATCATGGGCGGCGTGATAGGAAGTCAGTCATTGGTGATTGGTCGCCAGCGGGTCTGCCAATCACCAATCACCATGACTGCTCGCGCAGCTCAAATCAATCCCGGCTTCGCGGAAGCTGAACCACGGGCGGCGATCGTTGTCGGCGGAGCCGAGGATGACGTGATCGAGCAGGCGGATCTGGAGCAGATTGGCTGCCTCGGCGAGGCGACGCGTGAGGTGTGATCCGCCTCGCTTGGGGTGGGATCGCCAGAGGGATGATTGTGCACGACGATGACCGCGTACGCTGCGTAGATGAGGGCCGGCCGGAAAATCTCGCGTGGATGCGCGATGCTTTCGTTCAAACTGCCGAGTGAAATTTGCTCGACGCAGATGAGGTGGAGTTTCGTGTCGAGTAAGACGACGCGGAGCGACTCCTTGGTCAGGGCGCGCATCTCGGAGCCGAGTAATTCTGAGATGAGGTCCGGCGTGTCCATGCCGCTCGCTGGTGAGCGTCTCGCGCGCGAGGCGGCTCGCGAGACCGAAGGCCGCGGCGAGTTGCACGGCCTTGGCCGGACCGATGCCTTTGATCTTCGCGAGTTCGGCGAACGCTGCACCGCGCGAGCCCGCCGAGCGAGCCGAACTTTATGAGGAGTGCGCGGCCGATATCGATGGCGCTCGCGCCCTTCATGCCGGTGCGCAAAAGAATCGCAATGAGTTCGCTGTCGCTCAACGCAGCTGCGCCGAGCGCGATCAAGTTTTTCGCGCGGGCGCTCGTCCTCGGGCAGTTCGTGAATCGTCAGCGAAGCCATTCCGGCGCTGGTCTAAACTCGGCAGCCCGAGGGTGGAAGCCGGAACTAACCGCAAGTTTTGCGCGAATTCTACCCGCCGAACGGCGCGATCATCGCATCCACCGTCGTGACGAGATTGGTCAGCGCGTCGCGGTATTTGTTACGAGGCACGAGCTCGAGTTGCGACTGCGCTTCGCGCAGCATCTTTCGGCCGGTCGTGACCGCCGCGTTGATCGCACCGCCGTCGATCGCCGTGTTCCACGAGGCAATCGAGGTCGGACTCCTCGCCGTTCAGGATGATCTCGCTGAGCCGATGACGCTCCGCGGCGTCGCTGTTTTGCAGGAGGTGCAGAATCGGCAGGGTCAGCTTTCCTTTGCGCAAGTCGCTCCCGAGCGTCTTGCCGGCTTTCGCCTCGTCGCCGGCGAGGTCGAGGCAGTCGTCGTAGATTTGGTAAGCGGTGCCAAGCCGGAGTCCGAAAATCTCGAAGGCGCTGATGACTTCCGGCGCGGCTTCATTGATGCAGGGCGGCGAGTTCCGTGGCTGCGGCGAAGAGCGCGCCGGTCTTCATCTCGATGATTTTGTAGTAATCCGGAACGCTGAGCGTGAGGTCGAAGCGGCGCTGTGTCTGGATGATTTCTCCAGAGCAAACATCGCTCGCGGCGTGAGCGATGCGGCGTCCAATTTCGCCGTTCGGAAAGCTCGAGCGAAAGCTTCAGCGCGTGCGCGAAAAGGCAGTCACCAAGGAGTACGGAAATCGCGTTGCCCCATTTCGCATTCGCCGTCGGCTGGCCACGGCGCTTGTCCGCGCCATCGAGAATGTCGTCGTGAACGAGGGTTGCGGCGTGAATCAATTCGACGACGACGGCGAGGTCGAAGTGGCTGGGGCAGATGTTTCCCGTTGCGCCGCCGGCAAGCAAGGCGAGCGCGGGCCGGAGGCGTTTGCCGTGACTCTCGATGGCATAGGCGACGTATCCCTCGACGGCTGGATCAAAGGCGCGAGCCTGTTGGCGGATGCGTTCCTCGACGGAGTAGAGTTGCGCGTTGATCAGCTCGAACGTGCTTTTGAGGGCCTGATTTTTATCAATCGCAGGTTCGAGATTCGCGGCTTTCTTCACCGCGCGAAAAGTAGATGTGGGGGTCGGGAAGTCAATGCGGGCGGGTCTTTTGTGCGTGGAGGTGAGTCCTTGGTGTGCCGGTGCGCGAATCTTGAAGCACGTCTCGGGAGACGGCACTGGACACACTCCCGCCGCGTCCGCATCGTCCGCCGCTCTCCGAAATGCCGTTCACTTTTACCAATCTGACCCGCGCGCTCGAAATCGGGGCGAACTCGTACCTGATCGAAGCGGCGGGTAAACGGGTGGTGTTCGACTGCGGGCATGCATCCCCGCATCGATGGGCTCGGCGGGCTGCCCAATCACGCGCTGCTCGCCGACGATTCGGTCGATGCAATCGTCCTTTCGCACGCGCATCAGGATCACCTCGGCTCGCTGCCGGTGCTGATGCGCAAGCAGCCCAACGCACCGGTTTTCATGACGGAACCGACGCGCGCCGCGAGCGAGGCGATGCTGCACAATTCGGTGAACGTCATGATGAAAAAGCGGGATGAAGGTCTCGCGGAATATCCGCTTTTTACGCACCGCGAAATCGATGGTTGTGTGCGCCGCTGGCGTCCCGCGCCGCTGCACCAGCGTTTTGATCTTGCGGGGGAGAGGATTTCTCGTGCTGAAGACGCGGACGTCTCACTCGAGCTGTTTGACGCCGGTCACATTCTCGGCTCAGCGGGCACGTTGCTGCGGGCGGACGGGCGCACGCTTTTTTACACGGGCGACGTGAATTTTGAGGATCAGTCGATCATGCGCGGCGCGCGTTTTCCGCAGGAACCGCTCGACGTTTTGATCATGGAGACCACGCGCGGCGACCGCGGTGTGCCGGAGGGGTTCACGCGCGCGGCAGAGGAGCAGCGGCTGGCGGAAGCCATCCAGGCAGCGTTTGCGCGCGGTGGCGGGGTGTTGATGCCGCTTTTCGCGCTCGGCAAAACGCAGGAATTGCTCGCGATGTTTCACGGCTTTCGGATGCGCGGATTGTTGGAAAGAGATTGCGCGATCTACATCGGCGGACTCGGCGCGAAGCTCACGGAGATCACGGACAAACTCGCGCATCAAACCGCGCGGCAGCACCCGGATTTGCAACTACTCGACGAGGTTGCTCCCTTTGTGGTGGGAGGGCAGGAAGCGTCGACGCTGGCGATCAAGCCGGAGCGCATCTATGCGCTCTCGAGCGGAATGATGACGGAAAAAACGGTGTCGAACATCGTCGCGCGCCACGTGCTCAGCGATGCGAAGCAGTCGCTCATCTTTGTCGGTTACGCGGACCCGGCTTCACCGGCTGGAAAAATTCGCGAAGCGGCGACGGGAGATATGGTGCAGGTCAGCGCAGAGTTTCCGCCACAGGAGCTGCGCTGTCAGGTTGAGAAGTTCAATTTCAGCGGGCACGCTTCGCGCGAAAGTTTGCGGGATTACGTCAATCAAGTGCGACCCAAAAAGATCGTGCTCGTGCATGGCGATCTGCCCGCGATGAATTGGTTTCGCGAGACGCTGCGCGGCGATTTGCCGGGAAGTGAAGTGATCACCCCGACGCCCGGCGAGCCGCTCGTGCTCTAGGTTCGAGCTTTCGGCCCAGGGTGGTAGCTGCGCCGCTGGCCGCAACGGTTGTCGCTTGTCGATGCAAACAACCCGGTCTGAATCTTGCACGCTCTCGGGGCATTCGGCCGGTAGCCGAATGCGGCACGCGAGCCGCGTGCGGATCAAACGTTGAACCGGAACTCGACGACGTCGCCATCTTTGACGACGTATTCTTTTCCCTCGATGCGGAGCTTGCCGACCTCGCGCGCTTTCCCGTTGCTGCCGAGGGAAATGAGGTCGTCGAAATGAACGACTTCCGCCGCGATGAAACCGCGCTCGAAATCGCTGTGGATGACGCCGGCGGCGGCGGGCGCTTTGTCGCCGGCACGGATGGTCCACGCACGAGTCTCCTGCTCGCCGGTGGTGAGGTAGGTGCGGAGGCCGAGGAGATGATAGACGGCGCGAATCAGCGAGCCGACACCGCTGCTGGCAACGCCGAGTCCGCGCAAATATTCGGCCGCTTCTTCATCGGCGAGTTCGGCCAGTTCGCTCTCGATTTGCGCGCTGATAACGATCGCCTCGGTCGCGAAATGGGCTCGCGCGTAATCCTGCACTGCTTTGACAAAAACGGCGGCGGGGGTCAGCGCGACGTTGTCGGTCGGCAGCGCGCCTTCGTTTTCACCGGACGCGGCGACGAGCGCGGAGACGGTGCCGAGGTCGGACTCGGCGACGTTACAGGCAAAGATGGTGGGCTTGCTGCTGAGCAGGAAAAATTCGCGCGCGATCTTCTGTTCTTCATCGCTCAACGTGAGCGTGCTCGCCGGCTTTCCCTGATCGAGATGCGGGATCAATTTCTCGCAAACCGCGATTTCCGCCTTCGCCTGTTTGTCTCCGGAACGCGCGAGCTTCGTATTGCGCTCGGCTCGTTTCTGCACGGCGGCAAGGTCGGCGAGGACGAGTTCCGTGTTGATGATTTCAATGTCGCGAACGGGATCGACGGTGCCGCTGACGTGGTGGATATCGGCGTCCTCGAAGCAGCGCACGACCTGCACGATGGCGTGGACTTCGCGGATGTGGCTGAGGAATTTGTTGCCGAGGCCTTCGCCGGCACTCGCGCCTTTTACGAGCCCGGCGATGTCCACGAATTCGATGGCAGCAGGGACGATCTTCTTCGACGAGGAGAGCTTGCTCAGCGCGGCGAGGCGCGGGTCCGGGACGGTGACGACGCCGACGTTTGGGTCGATCGTGCAGAACGGATAATTGGCGGCCTGCGCTTTCTGGGTGCGAGTGACCGCGTTGAAGAGCGTCGATTTACCAACGTTGGGGAGACCGACAATTCCGGCGGAAAGCATGAGCGAAAGAAGTGATGAAGTGACATCCCGGGCGGCGACGGCCACCCGCGGAGCGCGGGAATTCACTGCATCCGCGCGGATCGATCAATGCATTTGTCGAGCGCTCAGCGTTTGGGCGGCGCGAAGGCCAAATCTTCGAGCCAATAGGCGTGCATCATCACGCCGATCCAGTAGAGGGGCATCAGCAGCATGCCCCAGCCAGCGCTCGCAGTCCCGGCTAGAAAGGCGGCGAAGAAGGCGAAGACGCTGCCGAGCATGAGGATCGCGCCGAGGAGACGGTGGCCTTTATAAATATGACCGAGCCCGGGAACGACGCTCAGGACCACAGAGAAACGGTCGCGCACGGAACCGCCTCCTGAAGTCTGACGCTGTCGATAGCCGGTAACCCAATCGCATTTCGGGCACTCGTTCGGAAGCGATGAGTCGAGCGGCGCTCCACAGAGAGGGCAATGAGTGCGGGCTTCGGTCACGGTGATTTGGGGGTCAGGCGTAGACATAAAATGAAGACTGGCGGGAGGTTTCAGGTCGCGAAAACTGACACAGGAAAATGTGCCATGACGGCGCTTGGTCTGCCAGTTTCGGAGCCGCTTTTCAAGCTCTAGCGCCGCACGGGGACGACTGCTTTATGCTCCGTGGTCGTGACGGTCACGCGTCGCGAAACAGTCGCGGTTGAACGATAGGCATAGCCTTCGTCGCCGCTCGGATCGTAAGGCACGGTGCTGCTCGGGACGTAGGGATCCAACGGCCCAAAACGCACCGGTGTGACGCATCCGGAGAACGCCAGCAGCGCGGCAAGGGCGAATATTCTCAGCACCCCAGCACGTGATTTTTGAGACGATGATGAAGCGAAGGGAAGCGAGGCCGGGACGAACATGAGAGATGAATGCGAGAGCCATCCGTTGTGCACGAGCGCAAAATTCGTTGCGCTACGGTGAGCCATTTCGCAGCGAATCGTGCTCGCTTGGAAAGCCGCAGCCGTGGCCTATCTTCCCGCGCATGAAAACCTTTCTGATGCGCTGGCTGATTACGACAATTGCTGTCGCCACCGCCGCGCATCTCACCGGCATGATCTACGACAGCTTGAGTGCACTGATGATCGTCGCGTTGCTACTTGGCATCGTGAACGCGCTCGTGCGGCCCGTTCTTCTTTTGATGAGCCTGCCGTTCATCGTGCTCTCGCTCGGTCTTTTCATCCTGGTCGTGAACGCCCTGCTCATGTGGCTGGTGGCAGAGCTGGTTCCCGGGTTTCACATTACCGGCTTCGGACAGGCCTTTTTCGGCGCTCTCATTGTCAGTATCGTGAATTGGATTTTGAGCGCGTTCTTTCACAGCGGCGACAGCAGCTTCCGCGGGAGCATCCGCGTCAGCACGCACCGTCCGGGGCCTGCCCCCGAAAAGATCAAGCCCGTGCAAGGCCGCGTGATCGAGTAAATCGAAATTTCCCATGACCTACTGCCTTAGTCTCCTGTGCCGCGAAGGACTCGTTTTCGTTTCCGATTCGCGGACGAGTGCTGGTGTCGACAACATCAACATTCGCCCGAAAATGCGCGTCTACGCCGATGACGGTGAGCGCCTCCTGTGCCTCATGACTTCGGGAAATCTATCGCTCACTCAGTCGGTTGTCGCCCTCATCGAGGAAGATTTGGAGCTCGCAAAAAACGACCCCAAGCGCGCGACGTTGCTTAATCAGATGACCCTCTTTGCCACGGCGCGCTACGTCGGGGCGAAGGTGCGCGAAGTCGACCGAATGGATCGCGCCGCGCTGGCTGCCGATGGCTTCAGCTTCAATATCAACATGATCGTCGGCGGACAAATCCGCGGGCAGCCGCACGAAATTCACTACGTTTACCCGCAAGGAAACTCGCTCAAGGCCAATCGCGAATCCCCATTTTTGCAAATCGGCGAATCGAAATATGGCAAGCCGATCCTCGATCGCGGTTTCAGCTTCGACACCACACTCGCGGAGGCGGTGAAGTTCGGGTTGCTCTCGATGGAGGCGACGATGAAAAGCAACGTCGCGGTCGGTCCGCCGCTCGATGTGCTGGCCTATCGAACCGATTCGTTGCTCGTCGAGCAGCGGGGACGAATCGTCGAGGGCCACCCGTATCTGCGCGCCATCCAGCAGAAATGGGGTGACGGGATCGTGCATCTCGTTGGAACCATGCCGAGCTTTGAGTTCCCGCCGTGCCCGAGCGCCGAGAGCACGAAATGAATGCGAAGGCGGGTGTGCGAGCGCGGGTCAAGATTTGCGGAGTAACGAATCTCGACGACGCGCGGACTGCGATCGCCCTTGGGGCCGATGCCCTCGGTTTCAATTTTTTCCCCGGCTCGAAGCGCTTCCTCGCGCTCGCAGAAAACGCTCCTTGGATTCGAGAGCTTCCGCCGTTTGTGACCAAAGTTGCGGTGCTCGTGAACGTGCCCCTGAGCGAGGCATGCCGCGTGGCCGAGCATCCGGCGATCGACATGGTGCAGTTCCACGGCGACGAGGATATGGAATATTGCGCCGAGTTCGCGCGCTCCGGGCGGCCGTTTATCAAGGCCACGCGGCTGACAGACGTTTCAGTCATTCCCAGCCTCGCAGACTTTTCCACCGCGCATGTTTTGCTCGATGCCCATGTCCCCGGGGCTTTTGGCGGCACGGGCACAGCGATCGACTTAATCCTCGCCTCCGAGACCGTGAGACGGCATCCCGCGCTGTCAGTGATTCTCGCCGGGGGGCTGACGCCAGCAAATGTCGGGAAGGCGGTGAGTGTGGTGCGGCCGTTTGCGGTGGATGTCGCGAGCGGAGTGGAGGTTGCACCTGGCCGGAAGGACATGAACCTCGTGCGCGCCTTCATCGATGCGGCACGCGGTAGCTTTTAAGTCGAAAATAAAGCAAGTTTTTTCTTGCGAAGGGAAGCGGACTGACAGAAGTTCCGCGTCCCATTTTCCCCGAAAACAGATTTCGGGCCACGCTTTTTCTTTGACCGCCGCCGCCGCAGGGATCGCAATTTTAACGCAGAGACGCAGAAACGCAGAGGTGTTTTCGAACCCCCTGCGTTTCTGCGCCTCTGCGTTTCGTGTCCCGGCGCGGAGATAATCCACATTTTCCGGCTCTCTCCGCACGCTGCGACGCGGGGGACGGCCATGATCGAAACCACGCAGCATCGAGCACCCAACGTCATGTCAGAGAGAAAGTATTTCGGCAAAATCCGCGAGGTCATTGATCCGCCCAATCTGATTGAAGTTCAGCTCAACTCATATGTTGAGTTTCTCCAGACCAATGTCGCACTCAGCAAGCGCAAGGAAATGGGCCTGCAGGCGGTTTTCAAAGAGGTCTTCCCGATTCAGAGCTACGACGAGAAAGTCACGCTTGATTTTGCCAGTTACGAAATTGGCGAGCCGAAGCTCAATGTCCGTGAGTCGATGCGCGAGAGTCAGACGTTCAGCGCGCCATTGCATGTCACCTTTTCACTGAAAGAGGAGAAGGGAACCAAGGAGGAGAAGGTTTACATGGGCGAGATCCCGCTCATGACGCCGCAGGGCACCTTCGTTATCAATGGCGCCGAGCGCGTCGTGGTCTCGCAGCTTCACCGATCCCCGGGCATTGCGTTTGAGTCGTCCATCCATCTGAATGGCAAGGTGCTTTTCAGCTTCCGCATCATTCCAGACCGCGGTTCGTGGCTGGAGGTGCAGTTCGACACGAACGACCTGCTTTATATTTACCTCGATCGCCGCAAGCGCCGTCGGAAGTTTCTCGCAACCACCTTCCTTCGTGCGCTCGGCTACGGCAGCGACGAGGAAATCATCAAGCTCTTCTACTCCGTCGAGAAACTGAAGCTCAGCGAGTCTCTCGAGGAAGAAGAGATCGCGACCAAGGTGCTCATCGCCGATGTTCGCGACGGCGAAATCACTGTGGCGCGTGCCTTTGAGCCTCTCACCAAGGCAACCATCCGGCAGATCATCGCACTCGGAGTGAAAGACGTGCAGGTTGTCGACACCAAGGACGATGATACCATCATCAAGGCGCTCAAAAAGGATCCGGCGCATGATGAAGAGGAGGCGTTGAAGGATATCTACCGCCGCCTCCGCCCTGGGGACCCACCGACTGTCCCGAATGCGCGTGGCTTGCTCAAGCGTCTCTTTTTCGATCCGAAGAAGTACGATCTCGGCCGCGTGGGCCGTTACAAGCTCAACCAAAAGATGGGCCTGAACATCTCGCTCGACGAGCGCATCATGACCAAGGAGGACTTCATCGCCGCGATGAAGTATCTCATCGGTCTGCGCCGTGGCGAAGGAATGCTCGACGACATCGATCACCTCGGCTCACGCCGCGTGCGCACCGTCGGTGAGTTGCTCGCCAATCAGTGCCGCGTGGGTCTCGCCCGCACCGAGCGGTTGGTGAAGGAGCGCATGACGCTGTTCGACGTGAATGTCGAAGGCATGACGCCGCAGAAGCTCATCAATCCCAAGGCGCTCAGTGCAGTGATTCGCGACTTCTTCGGTCGATCACAGCTGAGCCAGTTCATGGATCAGACCAACCCGCTCGCCGAACTCACCCACAAGCGCCGTCTTTCGGCTCTTGGGCCAGGAGGTCTCTCGCGAGATCGTGCAGGTTTCGAGGTTCGCGACGTGCATCCTTCGCATTATGGACGCATCTGCCCCATTGAGACTCCTGAAGGTCCGAACATCGGCCTCATCAGCTCGATGTCGACTTATGCGCGAATCAATGACTTCGGATTCATTGAGACGCCTTATCGCAAAGTCGTCAACGGTCGCGTCAGCGATGAGATCGATTACCTCACCGGCGACCGCGAGGAACAGTTCCTCGTTGCGCAGGCAAATTCACCGATCGACGAGAAGGGTAACTTTACGACTGAGAAAGTCGCGGTTCGATACCGTGGAGACTTCCTTGAAGTCGAGCCGGCTAAGGTCAGTTACATGGACATTTCGCCGAAGCAACTTGTCTCCGTGGCGGCGGGCCTGATTCCCTTCCTCGAGCACGATGACGCGAACCGCGCGCTGATGGGCTCGAACATGCAACGCCAGGGCGTGCCGCTGCTCATCAGCGAATCACCACTGGTCGGCACCGGCATGGAAGGCAAAGTCGCCCGCGACTCCAAGGCTGTCATCGTATGCGAGGCCAATGGCAAGGTGGCAAGTGTCACGGCCGACCTCATCATCGTTACCAAGGACGGGCAGCTTCCTGAAGGGAAGAAGAAGCTCAAGCATGATCCGGAGGAGGGCATCTACTTCTACGATCTCCGCAAGTTCCTTCGCTCCAATGCAGGCACGTGCGTGAACCAAAAGCCAATCGTTAAAAAGGGCCAGTCAGTTCACAAAGGCGATGTGATCGCCGACGGCCCGAATACGGAAAAGGGTGAGCTGGCTCTCGGGCGCAACGTGCTGGTCGCGTTCATGCCTTGGAATGGCTACAACTTCGAAGACGCGATCACGATCAGCGAACGCGTGGTGAAGGAAGATATCTACACTTCCATTCACATCGACGAGTTTGAGATCGGCGCTCGCGACACCAAGCTTGGGCCAGAGGAAATCACGCGTGACATCCCGAATGTCAGCGAAGAAGCACTGCGCAATCTAGGCCCCGATGGCGTGATCCGCATCGGCGCCGAAGTGAAGCCCGGTGACATCCTTGTCGGCAAGATTACGCCTAAGTCCGAAACGGAACTCGCGCCTGAAGAACGCCTCCTGCGCGCTATCTTCGGTGAAAAGGCTGCGGACGTAAAAGACACGTCGCTGACCGTTCCGTCCGGCACTTATGGCATCGTCATGGATGTCAAGGTTTCCAGCCGAAAAGAGATCACGAAGATCAAGCTCTCACCGGCGGAATCCAAGCGCCAGGCGAAGCAGATCGACGAAGAGCATACCAAGAAGAAGGACGAGTTGCACGAGCAACTCACGGAAGCTTTATCGAACATCCTCCTTGGTGAAAAAATCCCGCTTGATGTCGTTAACGCGCAGACCGGCGAGATCATTATCCCGGCGAACCGGAAGATCACCAAGACCCTGCTGCGCAAGTTGGCCGGCGTCTATGATCACGTCGATATCGATCCCTCGCCGATCCGCAACAAAATCCGCGAGATCATTGGACAATTCGAGCACAAGTTTGCTGAACTTGAGCTCGAGCATGAGCGCTCGATGGACAAAGTCGAGAGCGGTGATGACGTCGATCCCGGAATCATCAAGCAGGTCAAGGTCTTCGTAGCCAGCAAGCGCAAGCTCAGCGTCGGCGACAAGATGGCGGGACGCCATGGTAACAAAGGCGTTGTTGCGCGCATCGTGCCGGAAGAAGACATGCCGTTCCTCAGCGACGGGACGCCCGTCGACATCGTGCTCAACCCGCTGGGCGTGCCGAGTCGTATGAATGTCGGCCAGGTTCTCGAGACCCATCTCGGAGTTGCGGCCAAAGCGCTCGGCTTCAAGGTCGCGACGCCTGTTTTCGATGGCATTCACGAAAAGCAGATCTTCGACTACATGAAGGACGCCCAGAAGATCGAGGGCTACTCATGGATCAACGAGAGCGGCAAGTCCTCCGTTTATGATGGTCGGACTGGCGACCTCTTCGACCAACAGGTCGTAGTCGGCTACATTTACATGCTGAAGCTCGGCCATTTGGTCGCAGACAAGATCCACGCCCGCGCAGTCGGACCCTATTCACTCGTCACCCAGCAACCGCTCGGTGGTAAGGCGCAGTACGGCGGACAACGCTTCGGCGAGATGGAAGTCTGGGCGCTCGAAGCTTACGGCGCGGCTTACACGCTACAAGAGTTGCTCACTGTCAAATCCGACGACGTGGCCGGCCGCACGCGCATCTACGAGTCCATTGTCAAAGGTGACAATTCGCTGGAGGCTGGCACGCCCGAGTCCTTCAACGTGCTCATCAAAGAAATGCAGTCGCTCGGCCTCGACGTCAAAGTCGGCGGCAAGGCACCCATCCTTCCGGAAGGGCTCATCTAATTCCATCAGCCTCTTCTAACTAGCTATCTTATTTATGTCCGAAACCAACTTTCGTGAACTGATCGGCGAAGAGCGTGCTGTAGGCTTCGACCAAGTCGGCATCACTGTCGCCTCTCCAGAGAGCATCCGCTCGTGGAGCCATGGTGAAGTCAAGAACCCCGAGACCATCAACTATCGGACCTTTAAGCCCGAAAAAGGTGGCCTTTTCTGCGAGCGCATCTTTGGTCCTACCCGGGACTGGGAGTGCTCCTGCGGGAAATACAAGCGCATCAAGCACAAAGGGGTCATCTGCGACCGTTGCGGTGTCGAAGTCACCCTCGCCCGCGTTCGGCGCGAGCGCATGGGACATATCGAACTCGCTGTGCCAGTGACTCATATCTGGTTCTACAAGTGCATGCCGTCGCGCATTGGTTTGATGCTCGACATGTCTAGCCGTCAGCTCGAGCGCGTAATTTACTACGAGGACTATCTGGTGATCGATCCGGGTCAGACTCCCTTGCAAAAGGCTCAGCTCTTGACGGAAGCGGAATACCGCGAAGCCGTGGAGCAATATGGTGAGACCTTTACTGCCGGCATGGGCGCGGACGCCATCCGCCAGTTGCTCTCGCTCTGTGAACTCGCTGAGTTGCAGAAAGAGCTTGAAGAGTTGATGGGCACGACGCGGTCCAAGCAGATTCGGAAGAAACTAGCGAAACGCCTGAAGCTTGCGCAAGGATTCGCGACTTCTCATACCCGCCCGGAGTGGATGATTTTGGAAGTGTTGCCAGTCATTCCGCCGGATCTTCGTCCGTTGGTTCCGCTGGAAGGGGGACGTTTCGCGACAAGCGATCTGAACGATCTTTATCGTCGTGTCATCAATCGGAACAACCGACTCAAGAACCTACTGCAGCTCAAGACGCCCGATGTCATCATCCGCAATGAGAAGCGGATGCTGCAAGAGGCAGTCGATGCACTCTTTGACAACGGTCGTCATGGCCGTGCTGTTACTGGTGCTGGCAACCGTCCGCTCAAGTCGCTCTCCGACATGCTCAAGGGCAAGGGCGGACGTTTCCGGCAGAACTTGCTGGGCAAGCGCGTTGATTACTCGGGCCGGTCCGTTATCGTCATCGGGCCGGAGTTGAAGCTCAACCAGTGCGGTCTTCCCAAGAAGATGGCGCTCGTTCTGTTCGAGCCTTTCATCATCCGCCGACTGAAGGAACTCGGCTACGTCCACACAGTTCGCAGCGCGAAAAAAATGATCGAGCGTCAGACGCCGGAGGTCTGGGACATCCTGGACGAAGTAACCAAAGGACATCCAGTCCTTCTAAACCGCGCGCCGACGCTGCACCGTTTGTCGATTCAAGCTTTCGAGCCGCAGCTCATTGAAGGCGAAGCAATTCGCATTCATCCGCTCGTCTGCACTGCTTACAACGCCGATTTCGATGGCGACCAAATGGCTGTTCATGTGCCTCTTTCTGTCGAAGCGCAGATGGAAGCGCGCATGCTCATGCTGGCGCCGAACAACATCTTCTCGCCGTCGAGTGGCAAGCCGATCACAACACCGTCGCAGGACATTGTGCTTGGCTGCTACTACCTCTCGCAGAACCCGCGTAAACTCGCGGGTTCGGCAGAACCCGACCGGCTTCCTTTGTTCGCGAATGCGGACGAGGTTGAATTCGCGATGTCCGAAGGGTCCGTAAAGGTGCACGACCGGATTCGCTACCAGAACCCAGACTTGGGCTCGAAGAGCGTTTACGGCGATCCGACTTTGAAGGTCATCGAGACGACGGCAGGCCGTGTGGTCTTCAATCAGATCTGGCCAAAAGGCGTAGGCTTCTTCAACAAAGCCTGCGGGAAGAAGCAGATCTCGGACATTATTTTCCGCACCTATCAAGCTGCGGGCCATCAGGCGACAGTTGAGATGCTCGATGACCTGAAAGAGATGGGCTTCAAATGGGCGACCAAGGCCGGCATCTCGATCGGAATCAAGGACATGATTATTCCGAAAGAGAAGCAGGTGGAGCTCGACAGCGCCTACAAGCAAATTGGCGAGGTCGACAAACAATACCGCCGAGGCATTATCACGGATGGCGAACGTTACAATAAAATCATCGATATCTGGACGCACGCGGGCGAAGAAATTGCCAACGTCATGTTCCGGACTCTGGAGCACAACGAGGGCCGCAAGGAACTCAATCCTGTCTTCCTCATGGTGGACTCCGGCGCCCGCGGTAACCGGCAGCAGGTCAAGCAACTCGCCGGTATGCGCGGACTGATGGCCAAGCCTTCCGGTGAAATCATCGAGCGCCCGATCACGTCCAACTTCCGCGAAGGTCTCACGGTTCTCGAATACTTCATTTCGACGCATGGTGCGCGCAAAGGACTTGCCGATACCGCGCTCAAGACTGCCGATTCCGGTTACCTCACCCGCAAACTCGTCGATGCGTCGCAGGACGTTATCATCAACGAAGAGGATTGCGGCACTGTCAACGGAATCATTGTGAAGTCGATCTACGAGGGCGACGAGGAAGTCGTTGAACTCGCGACTCGGATCAATGGCCGCGTAAGTTGCGAAACCATCAAAGATCCGGTCACGAATACGGCATTGATCAAGAAGAACCACTTGATCGACGAAGTGACGGCGAATGCGATCAGCCGCATCGGGGTCGAGCAGATGAAGATCCGCTCGGTGCTGACTTGCGAGAGCAAGCGCGGCACTTGCATCAAGTGCTATGGTCGCAATCTTGCCACTGGGCAGATGGTCAAGCTCGGCGAAGCAGTTGGAATCATCGCGGCGCAGTCGATCGGTGAGCCCGGCACACAGCTGACGATGCGTACCTTCCATATCGGGGGCACGGCGTCGCAGACCTTCAAGCAGCCCGTCATCAAAGCCAAGAACGAGGGTACCATCCGGTTCAATGAACTCCGAACGGTGCAGGCGCTCGACGGCAATTGGATCGTGCTGAACAAGAACGGTTCCATCACCGTGCACAACAAGGACGGTCGTGAACTCGAGAAGTATAACGTCGTGATCGGATCGGTGATCAACCTGCCGGACGGCGGTGCGGTTAAGAAGGGCGATATCTTTGTCCAGTGGGATCCCTACAACGTTCCGATCTTGACGGAGAAGACGGGCAAGATCGAGTTCCGAGACATGATTAGCGGGGTAACGGTGCGCCGCGAAGTCGATGAAGCTACCGGCGTCATGGGCACCGTGGTCATCGAGCACAAGGAAGATTTGCATCCGCAAATTGTCATTGTCGGCGAGGGCAAAGAAGTCATCGCCAGCTACTCGATTCCTGCTGGCGCGCACGTGACGGTTTCCGAAGGCAAAAAGGTGCAGGCCGGTGCGTTGCTCGCCAAGACTCCTCGAAAGATCGCAAAGACCAAGGACATTACCGGCGGTTTGCCGCGTGTGGCAGAGCTCTTTGAAGCTCGGCGTCCGAAGGATGCGGCGGAGATTGCCAAGATCGATGGCAACGTCGAGATCGGCGGAACCGTTCGCGGCAAGCGCAAGATCATCGTCAAGGATCCCGAGACAGAGGCCGAGGAGGAGCATCTCGTGCCGCTGAACAAGCACATTATCGTATTCAAGGGCGACTTCGTGAAGAAAGGCCAGCAGCTCACTGATGGTCCTGTGCCGCCGCATGACATCCTCGATGTCTGCGGGCCGCAGGAACTGCAGGAGCACATGGTGAACGAAGTGCAGGAGGTTTACCGACTACAGGGCGTAGAGATCGCGGATAAGCACATCGAAATCATTGTGCGGCAGATGCTGCGCAAGGTGAAGGTGACGGAACCCGGTGATACCTCCTTGCTGTGGGGTGACCAGATCGACAAGCTCGCGTTCGAGAAAGAGAACGCTGAGGTCGTCGAGAAAGGTGGCAAGCCAGCGGAAGCGGTTCCCGTCCTACTGGGCATCACGAAGGCTTCTCTTGAGACGGATTCATTCATCTCAGCGGCATCGTTCCAAGACACTACGCGCGTCCTCACGGAAGCCGCGACGCTTGGTCGTATCGACCATCTGCGCGGGTTCAAGGAGAACGTGATCATGGGTCACTTGATCCCAGCGGGCACTGGCTTCCCTGGGCACAAGGATGTAAAAATCATCCCGCTCGGCGATCATTTGCCAGAGACGCTCGAAGAGCCAGAGCCAGCGGTCGGCTAGGACCTTCAAGTTCTGAGTTTGGGGTTGAGAGTTGGAGTTGTTCTCCCGCTCTCAACCCTTTCTCATTTTCATCCTCCACCTGCTAAGATGTCGATTGCTACCAAGACAGGAGATGATGGAACGACTGCGCTCATGTTTGGGCGCCGGGTTCCGAAAACGAACCCTAGAATCAGTGCCAACGGAGCATGCGATGAGTTGAATGCCGCGCTCGGCATGGTCCGGGCGTTTTGCGACAACGCGTTCATCACTGAGCACATTTTCTCGATCCAGAAGGAGTTGGTGACCTTGATGGGAGAGATCGGTGTGGATGTCAGTGATCGGGAGCGATACGCGAAAGCTGGCTTTCATCTCGTGGATGCGTCGATGGTGGAGCATTTGACTGCCCGAATCGACGAGTTGGAAAACGATCATCGGATTAGTTTCAAACATTGGGCGACGCCTGGCGCGACGCGTGAGAGTGCGCTTTTGGATGTGGCGCGGACGATATGCCGGCGGGCGGAACGTGAAGTGGTGGACTTGGCAGACCATGACTGCGAGGTGAATCCAGAAATCGTCCGTTACCTCAACCGCTTGTCGGACCTATGCTGGCTGTACGCGCGCTTCGTCGAGACGATCGCGGGCGTAGCTTAGTGGACCTGTTCACCCTAAAGGCGGAACGCGAAGTGGTCCAATGCTGGGGGAAGCCACTTGCGCCTTGGCCAATTTCGCGCACCATGTGACCGGCATGAAACTTCCCCCGATCCTTGCTGCGTTGCTGGCGGTGCTGCTGGCCGGCGTGGACGCGCGAGCCATTTCCCCTCCGGTGATTAATGATCCCGCGGGACTCGATGGCGGAAGCGGACGCGCGACTTTGAGCGCGAAGGTGAATCCGGGTGAAGGATTTACGACGGTGAAATTCAGCTACGGACTCACCACAGGATACGGGACTTTCGCGACCGGTTCCAAAGTCAACGCCACTGATCCCACAGGCACAGAATCCTCCGCCAGTGTGACTGGCTTGGTGGGTGGGCAGACCTATCATTTGAGAGCAACCGCGGCGAATGCCTTGGGTAGCGCCAGCACGGGAGATGCAAGCTTTAGCACCGCGGCGTATCAACCGACAGTGATGCATGCCGGCGCAACGAGCGTGGGAAGGACGACTGCGACCATTCGAATTTCGGTGACAGGAAATGGGACTGCGGACTTCAAGGCCTACGTGATCTTTGGAAAGGCGCCGGACGATCCTACGACACCGAGCAACGCGGTTCCGATCGGGGCGGCGGATATCAGGAAAAGCGTGTCGTTGAAATTCGGTGATCCCAGCGATGCCAATGACCCGATGCCTGCACTGGCGCGTGATACCACTTACTTCTACCGAGTCGTCTTGAAGGACCCGAATGATGTTACCGTCATGACGCTGCCAACGCCTCCAGCGGTGCCGGGATTGCCGGCAACAAGTTCGTTTTCCTTCACCACCAAAAACACGGTGCCGGTCGCGGTCGCAGACTCCGTCGTGCTTTCGCGTCCGGGACCGCTTGTCATTCGGGTGCTGGAAAACGATCGGGATTTAGATGGCGACAAGTTTTCGCTGAGTGCGATTAGCCAGGCACCAGAGCATGGAACGGCGAAGATTAGGGGAGCTACGGTGACTTACACTCCCGGCATTGACTTCTCCGGCAAGGACTCCTTCAGCTACATGATCGAGGATGGTTTTGGAGGAAAGTCGACTGCGCTGGTTACCATTCGCAGCCCGCGTGTTGCCGGTGTCGGCCTTCACAGCGCGCTGGTGAAAGACGCGAGCGGGAAGGTGGTTGGTTCGGTGCGGCTCAATGCCACGGCCACCGGGGCGTTCAGCGGCAAGCTCAGAATCGGGGCGAAGAGCTACGCGCTGTTCGGCGAATTCGACGCAGACGGGAATTTTCGAGGCAACGCCATCTCAGACGGCGCAACGATTCCAGTCGCGCTGTCGATTTTGGTCGGTGATTCGAGTAATTCGATAACGGCAGATTTCGGGGCAGGGAAGTGGAGCAGTTCCGTGGCTGTGGCCGAACTTTCTGACGATAGGAGAGCGGAACTGGCGGGTCGATACACGGTCAATCTGCCACCGGGAGTTGCACCCTCAACCTCCACGACGGACACGAGCGGGGCGACAACTCCGGCGACGGGTGATGCGAACGCACTGCCGCAGGGCCACGGATGGGCGACGATCAAGCTTAATGAAGATGGGGAAGCGAGGATCAAGGGACGCACCGGAGACGGACGCAAATTCGCGGCGTCGGCGTTTCTGGGCGGCACTTCGGAAGGTCCGCTTCTGACGATTTTCGCCACACCGCGTCGCTCGACGGTCAGCGGTGAATTGGCGCTGGGAGATTCTGTGACCGGGGCGTTGAGTTGGTCGAGCAACCCTGGAAAATCCGACGGATTCGAAGCCAATGTTACGGCGACAGGCTCTCGTTACGTTCCCCCGGGCAAAGATCGAAGGGCGCTCGCTCGTGAAGATGTTGAAGCCGGGCGCGTCACGATCACCGCAAGCGGCGGCAATGTGACCGGGTTCACGCACGAGTTGCGCGTCTCGGAAAATGACAAATATCAAGTGCTCAATCCCGGTCAGGACGCGGTGAATGTAAAGCTCGACCGGAAGAGCGGGACATTCCGTGGGAAATTTCGCTCCGGCGAAGATTTGGGCGATCGTACGAGCTTCACGGGAGTGCTGCTCCAAAATCAGTCGATCGGACGCGGCGTGTTCTACGGCGATGGTCTAGCGGGGAGCGTTCAGCTTCAACCGACGGTCGCCGCAACGCCGATCACCCCGACGGGTCCGATCCAAAATTCGGTTGATCTTACAGACGAACCTTTAGCGTCGGACAACTAGGTGCTGTGGCTTAAGTGATCCGCAGAATCGGACGGGAGCAGTTTGCGTCACGGAAAATTTCGGAAAATCTCCCTTGCGCCGATCTTCTCACTGAGGCACACTTCGCGCCCCTTTTCCAAAAGCACGCCTACTATTTATGTCCACTGAACTGATGACGGAACTTCTCGAGGCTGGTGTCCACTTTGGCCACCAGACCAAACGCTGGAATCCGAAGATGAAGCCGTTCATTTTCGAGAAGCGCAACGCCATCTACATCATCAATCTCGGCAAGACCGTCGAGCAGCTCGACGAGCCACCGAAGTTTCTCAGCAAGGTCGCGGCGCGCAATGGCAAGGTGCTCTTCGTCGGCTGCAAGAAGCAGGCGCAGGAAGCGATCAAGGAAGCGGCGCAGGCGTGCGGGCAGTTTTACGTGAACCAGCGCTGGCTCGGCGGCACGCTGACCAACCTCACGACGATCCGCAAGAGCATCGCGCGGATGAAGTACATCGAGGATCTCGAGAAGCAGCCCGAGTATTCAGCAAGATGGGCAAGCAGGAGATCGCGGCGGTGAAGCGCGAGGGCGAGAAGCTCAAGCGCAATCTCGATGGCATCCGCGACATGGAGAAGCTGCCGGACGCGATCGTCATCATCGACACGATGCGCGAAGGCGATCGCCGTCGCCGAGGCCAAGCGCCTCAACATCCCGATCGTCGCCATCGTCGATACCAACGCCGATCCCGAGCTGATCGATTACCCGATCGCCGGCAACGACGACGCCATCCGCGCGATCCGCATCGTCCTGCAGAAGCTCGTCGACGCCATCGTCTCCGCGCAGCACCGGCCGCACGCAAGAAGGAGCAGGCAGCACTCGCCGGCGTCAGCGAATAACTCGCGCCCGTCTCGGAACGTCCATTTCGGAGAGACGAGGGCTCGCCGCTCTCGTCTCTTCGCTTTTTCCAACCCTCAAGCCATCCACACTATCCCTATGAGCACCGCCACCGTCATCGACGCCCAACTCGTCAAAACCCTCCGCGAAAAGACCAACGCCGGCCTGATGGAATGCAAACGCGCCCTCGCCGAAACCAACGGCGACCTCGAAGCCGCCATCGACGTGCTGCGCAAAAAAGGCGCGGCCAGCGCCGCGAAGAAGGCCGACCGCGAGGCCAAGGAAGGCGTCATCGCCCAGGCCATCCTGCCCGGCGCGAAAGTCGGCGTGCTCGTCGAGATCAACTGCGAGACGGATTTCGTGGCCAAGAACGACAGCTTCAACGCCTTCACCGACGAGATCGCGAAGAAGATCGCCAGCGAGCCCGGCGCCGATCTCGAGCCCGACCGCGTCGCCGCCGTGCAGAAGATCGGCGAAAACGTTCTGCATCCGCCGCAGCGACCGCGTCGAAGTGACCGGCCACGGCGCTCGTCGCCGCCTACATCCACACCGGCGGCAAAGTCGGCGTGCTCGTCGAAGTCGGCGCGAAGAAGGACGAGACCGCGCACGAGCGAAGACTTCAAGCAACTCGTCCGCGACATCACGCTGCAGATCGCGGCGGCCAATCCCGATCAGCGTCGATCGCAGCGCCGGTGCCCGCGGCGACTCGTCGAGCGCGAGCGCGAGATCTACCGCGGACCAGGTGCCTCCCGGCAAACCGGCGAACATCATCGAGAAGATCGTCGATGGGAAAGATGGACAAATTCTACAGCGGCGTCGTGCCTCATCGATCAGGCGTTCATCAAGAACCCCGACCAGACGATCGCCAATTGCTCGCGGACAAAGAGCAAGGCGCTCGGCGAGAATCTGAGCATCCGCCGCTTCATCCGCTACATGGTCGGCGAAGAACTTCCGTCGACCGCTGCTTGATCGTAGGATGAGGCGCGTGGCCGCACTCATCGAATGGTGGTCGCAGCCGTGCTCGGTGGGATGAACCGATTGGTTCGATGATTCGCATCAATCAGGATCTGCGCCCGGAAGATTTGCAGCGGAAGGCTCGCCGCGTTTGGGAGCATTCCGCCTCAAAAATCTGGTCGCTCGATGCGGACGAGAAATCCGCTTCAGCGACGCCTGTTTTCACCAGCGGAGGCAAATATACATCTCGAGGTTGGACTGAATGGACCCAGGGGTTTGCCTACGGCTCAGCGCTTTTGCAATTCGATGCGACGGGCGAAGAATCGTTCCTGCGTCTCGGACGCGACCGGACGCTGGAGCGGATGGCGCAGCAACTGACGAACGCCGGCGGACACGACCACGGCTTCAATAACGTCAGCACCTACGGAAATCTGTGGCGGTTGATGCGCGAGGGACGTCTCGAAGGCAACGAGCGGGAGCGCCAACTTTATGAGCTCGCGCTGAAATGCTCGGGTGCCGGGCAGGCGATGCGCTGGACCCACTTGGCTAATGGCGAGGGCTACATCCACTCGTTTCACGGTCCGCATTCCCTGTTTGCTTCGACGATGCGTTCGCTGCGAGCACTCGCGCTATCGCATCATCTCGGCCACGCCGGGATGGGAGAACGCGACGAGCAGATCTCGCTGCTGCGGCGTCTCGTTGAGCACGCGCGGACGACGGCTAAATGGGCCGTCTTTTACCACACGAACCGCGATGTTTACGACGTGCGTGGGCGGGTGGCGCAGGAGAGCGTTTTTAACGTAAACGACGGGACCTATCGCTGCGCGAGTTCGCAGCAAGGATATTCGCCGTTTACCACCTGGACGCGTGGACTGGCCTGGGTGTTGTGCGGATTCTCCGAACAGCTTGAATGGATCGCTACGCTTGGGAATCCAGAACTCGAGCGCGTTGGCGGAAGAGAAGCGGTGGAAGCAGTGATGCTGAATGCGGCGAAAGCGACGGGTGATTTCTATCTCGCGAATACCCCACTCGACGGAGTGCCATATTGGGACACCGGAGCGCCGGGGCTGGCGAAAATGGGCAACTATCTCGAGCGTATCGCCGACCCATTCAATGAGCACGAACCGGTCGATAGCTCGGCGGCGGCGATCGCCGCGCAAGGGTTGCTGCGGCTCGGGCATTACCTTCGCAAGCGGGGGCAGAATGACGAGGCCGGGCGCTACTGGCACGGCGGACTGACGATTGCCGACACCCTTTTTTCGGAGGCGTATCTCAGTACCGATCCGAATCATCAAGGTATCCTGCTGCACTCAGTTTACCATCGGCCGAATGGTTGGGATTACATCCCGCCGGGCCGGAAAGTGCCGTGCGGGGAGTCGACGATGTGGGGAGATTACCACGCGCGTGAGCTGGCGCTTTACGTCGGGCGCGTGCTCGACGGGGGAGTGTATCTGACTTTTTTCGGTCCCGCAGAATCTCCATCAACTGCCGCCAAGTCGTAATTAACCGTTATGAACCAATCTCAACAGGAAGCGATCGACCGGGTTTTTGAAACGCTGAGCGAACACTTCGAGCACGTCGTCATCGCCGTCGGCACCTACGACGAGGACAAGCAATACACGACTGCGGCATCGTTCACTGGGGGAGTCGCACCAGCCATCGGACTCTGCAAGCTTTACGAGGCAAAGTGGACTCAGGAGCACTTGTGGGGCTCGGATTCCGAAGAAGACTGACGGGGCTTCTCAGAGGCAGGTCAAAAGCACCAAGACGACTCATCGCCCGAAGCGAAGCAACGTTACTAACTTACACCGAGCGTGATAGGATTGATTTTACTCAATCCGTCTCCGTCATCGCCTCGTCCGCTTGCGTGACGCGGACGACTTCCTCGACCGTCGTCTGCCCGCGAGAACGCGCCGCCAGCCGTCGTCGCGCAGCGTGTCCATGCCGTCGGCTATGGCGCGGGCTTTCAGCGCGCTGCCGGTTTCCTTGCGGATGATCAGGCGCCGCAGATTCTCGTTGACCGACACAGATTTCGTAGATCGCGGCGCGGCCGCGGTAGCCGGTCTGGCGGCAATGGTCGCAGCCGCGCCGTGGTAAAACTTCATGTCCTCCGGCATCGGCGCGCCGATCTCCTGCAGGTAATCGATCGGGTAGCCGGTCGTCTTCCTTGCAGTCCGGGCAGATGGTGCGGACGAGGCGCTGCGCGATGAAAGCGCGCACGACGCTGGCGAGCAGGAAGGGCTCGATGCCCATGTCGAGCAGACGCGTGATGCCGCTGACGGCGTCATTCGTGTGCAGCGTGGAAAAGACGAGGTGGCCGGTCATGGCGGCGCGGATGGCGATCTCCGCCGTCTCGAAGTCGCGAATTTCGCCGACCATCACGATGTTCGGATCCTGGCGCAGAATGGCGCGCAGGCCGTTGGCGAAGGTGAGACCGATCTCCGGTTTCACGTCGATCTGCGAGACGCCGGGGAGCCGGTATTCCACCGGCTCCTCGATGGTGATGATGCGGCGCGAGACCGCATTGATCGAGGAGAGAAAGGAGTAGAGCGAGGTCGATTTTCCCGAGCCGGTCGGGCCGGTGACGAGGATGATGCCGTTCGGTTGGTGCGAGCAGCTTCTTGACAGTGCCGATCTGCTTCGGGCTCATGTCGAGCCGGTCGAGGCCGAAGCTGAGCGTCTCGCTGCGCGAGAGGAGACGGAGCGAAATGCTCTCGCCGTTCACGGTCGGAATGGTGGAGACGCGGACGTCGATGGCGCCGGCGTTGGTGGTCAGATTGATGCGGCCGTCCTGCGGCAGGCGGCGCTCGGCGATGTCCATGTGCGCCATGACTTTCAGGCGCGAGATGATCGCGCTCTGGAGCACGCGAAGCTGCGGCGGCACGGCGACTTCGTGCAGGATGCCGTCGATGCGGTAGCGGATGCGGAGGTCGTTTTCGAGCGGCTCGACGTGGATGTCGGTGGCGCGCTCGTGGATGGCTTCGCGGATGACCTGGTTGACGAATTTGACGACGCTCGCCTCGGGGTCGTCGCTGGTGATGTCCTGCGCCTGCTCGCGGTCTGCGTCGCCGTCGTAGGTGCGGGTGGAGGCAGGATTTCGTCGAAGGTTTCCGCGCCGACGCCGTAGACGGTCTTGATCGTGCGGAGCAGCTGCCCGCGCGGGACGATGACCCACTCGATCTTTTTGCCGGCAAGCTGCTGTGCGGCGAGGCGGCGCGCGACGGCATTGAAGACGTCGTAGGTGGCGAGTCGGACGGTATCGTCTTTCGCGGAGAGGGGGAGGATGTGGTGCTTGAAGACGAAGCGGCTCGGCAGGAGTTGCAGGGCACTGCGTTCGACTTTCGCCGGCATCGATCGTCTCGAGCGGAGTCTTGAAAACGCGGCCGAGTTCGGTGGCGAATTTCAGCTCGTCGACCTTGCCGGTGTTCAGGATTTCGGCCGTCCAAGTGCTGCCCGCGGGCGGTGTGATGGCGGCCAACTCGGAAGCTTCTTCCTCGCTGAGGCCGCTGCCGCGCAGGATGTCGAGGAGTGGCTTGCGCAATGCGCCCAGCGGCTGGCGGACGGTCGGCGCTTCGGCGACGTCAGCTTCGGAGATCATTGCCGGAATTTCGGCGCGAGCGCCTTCTCCCTCAACTGCACAGCGGGCGGCTGACGCATTGCAGGCTGTGCGCGGACGGCGCGCCGAATGCCGTCGGAACGAGTGTGCCTTCAAGGTCGGGCTCGATGTTCATGAACTCCTGGTTTCGCTCGCGGGTCTGGATCGTCTCGTCCGGTCCCATGCTCACGACGGGGCGGAGGAGGATGACGAGTTCCTGCCGGGTCTTCTTGGTCGTATCGGTGCGGAAAAGCGCGCCGAGGAGCGGGATGTTGCTGAGGTAGGGAATGCCGGTCTGCGCTTTCGTATTCTGGGAACGGATCAGGCCGCCGAGGACGAGTGTGGATTCATTCGGCACGGAGACGGTCGATTTAAGATAGCGGGTGGCGATGGTGGGGATGGAGTTGTCGTCGATACGCGGTCGCCGCCGGGGACGAGCTCGTCAATTTTCTGCAGGATCTCCAAGGTGACTTCGCGCTCCGAGTTGATCAGCGGAACGACCTCGAGCTGTAGGGCGACGTGCTTGAATTGAATCGAAGAACTGACCGACGCATTGTCGGAAATGTTCGTCGAGTTATTGATCGACGTCAGGGTTTGGGTCGGCACGGCAATTTCCTGACCGGAGGCAATGATCGCCTTTTTGTTGTTGCTCGTGAAGACGTTCGGACGCGCGACGACGTGGAAGCGATTCGTGGACTTCAGCGCGTTGACCACGACGTTGAGCGAGTTGCCGGCGGCGATGAAGCCGCTGAGCCCGCCGGCGCCGGCAACCGCGACCTGCCGCACGAGGTTTTGGCTGAGGAGCTAGTTGAGATTGAGCGAAGGCTGGGAGCCGTTGAACGTGACGATATTTCCCGTGGTCGTCGTTCCGGTTCCGGTTCCGGTTCCCGTGCCTGTCCCCGTTCCGGTGCCGGTGCCGCCGGTGATGCTGGAGGGCTGGGCGAACGTACCGCCGTTGTGCAAGATGTAATCGACGCCGAACTGCTCGCTGTTGGTGAGTTCAAGCTCCCCGATGATGGCGTGGATCATCACCTGCGGCGCGCGGACATCGAGACGCGCGAGCAGTTTGAAGATCTTGTCTTTCACCTCCACGTTGCCGAGGACGATGATTTTATTCGCCCGCGTGTCGGCGATGACGCGCGTGTTCCCGACCGTGACAGCGCGCGGTACGGTGCTGACTTCGGTGGTCTGAAGTTCCTCAGAGAACCCGCCCGCGCTGCTGCCGCTGCTGCTCCCACCGAAGTTGCTTCCGGTGCTGCCGAAGGTGTTGTTGTTCGCTCCCCCGCGGGTGTTCGTGGTGTTCGGGCGGGCGCCCGTGGTGGTGTTGCCGGTGGCGCCGCCGCTGGCGTCTTTGGCGCCGGGATCCTGGATTGCCTGAATCACCGGATCGAGCACGTCGGACGCGGTGACGAATTTGAGCGGGTATTCGGATGGCTCGCCGAATGGCACGTCGCGATCAAACTCCTCGATCAGCATTTTCACGAATTTGATGTTCTCTTTCCGCGTGACGACGTGGATGCGATTCGTGCGGACGTCGGCAGTGAGCTTGATTTTTCCGACGATGAGCGAGTCCTCGGTCAGGGTCGCCGGGCCGGTAATTTCGACCGTGTTCGTGGCCACCACTTCCGCGGTGGCGTTGGCCGGAATCGGCAGACCCTCCGGCGTCGTCTGTGGGCGGACGGGGCGGGGGACACCGGGCACCGGCGCGGCTCCGGTGGCGGCGGGTGTTTTCTCGAAGATCTTCTCGAGCTTCTCGAGCACGTCTTTCGCGTCGGCTCGTTGAAGTTCGACAAAGAAGCTGTCCACCGTCGCCGGCGGCAGATCGACCTCGTTGATGATCTTGAGCAGATTGCGGATGATCGGTGTGTTTTCGGTGACCAAAAGGGCGGACGCTTTGGGCAGCGCGAGGATTGTCGAATAGCCAGCCTGGCTCGGCGAGATGAAGCCGTTGATGACCTGCGAGAGCTCGGTCGGGTCCGCGTATTTCAGATGAAACAGGAAGGAAATGACCTGTTCTTTTTCCGGAATGAGATCGGGGTCGGAGATGATCGGAATGCCGCCGCTCCTTGGATTGAGGCCGATCCCGAAGACTTTGACGATGGTCGGATCCTCGGACGCCACGAAGGTGTAGCCGTTGATGAGCAGCGTCATCTCGATGATTTTCACCGCCTCCTCACGCGGCAGCTCTTCGTTGAAAAAAATGTAGATCGGCGCGTTCGTCTGGAGGCTCGAGGGGCGGATGAGTTTCTTTCGCGTGAGTTCCTCGTATTTGTCGAGGATCACGCTCAGGTCAGCGTTTGGGAATTGCAGCTTCACCGTGGTCGGCAGCGGGGGCAGTGAGTTCTCGCCAGGGAGCAATTGATTGCCGGGCAAGCTGGGCGGCGGCACGTTCTGGGCGACAGCGACCGCCGCGATGAGGGACAGCCCAAGGGAAAGGGGAAGGCGAAACACGGGCGTTACTTAGTCGCGCACTGGGAGGAGGTCAATGGACACGGGCGCGTGGGAGCGTGCTTGTCGCACCTCGTTTTCCATTCTAAATCCTCGCGCATGTCTTCCTCCCCGCGCGGCAAACTTTTCATCATGATGGTGCTCGAGATTTTCATCTGGGGCGCATGGCTGCCGCTGATTTTCGGATACTTGCCGAGCCTCGGTTTCTCACCGAGCGACCCGCCGAAGGAGCTTGCGGGCCTGGTCGGCGGGCTGCCAGAGATTGTGCGCACGCTCTTCTCCGAGCAGGCGCTGCATTCTCAATGCCTTCCCGGTCGCCGCGATCGTCGGCATGTTTTTCAGCAATCAATTCGCCGATCGCAATTTCGCGGCGGAGAGGTTTCTGTGCTTTCAGCCATCTCGTCGGCGGACTTGCGATCTCGGCGCCTGGCTTTCACGCACAGCTTCTGGCCGTTCTTCCTGCTGATGCTCGTGCACTGCCTCTTCTACGTGCCGACGATGTCGATCACGAATTCGATCGCCTTTGCGCACATGAAAGATCCGCAGGCGGAGTTCGGCATCGTGCGCATGGGCGGCACGATCGGGTGGATCCTCGCGGCGTGGCCGTTCACTTTCATCCTCGTGGATTGGGGCAAAGTAACGCAGCGCAGATGCAGTGGCTTCGTCGCGTGGTTCGGCGCGGTGCTCGGCTCCGGCTCACCGGCGATGCGCTGAAGAATGCAACCGGCTACACCTTCCTCGTCGCCGGCATCGCCTCGCTCGCTCCTCGCCGTCTTCAGCCTCACGCTTCCGCACACGCCGCCGCGGCCCGCGTGAAGTCGGCGACGAACGCTCGCGTGGCTCGAAGCGATGCAGCTGCTCAAGCATCCGTTCGTGCTCGTCCTCTGGATCGTCACGTTCATCGACGCCTTCGTGCACAACTGCTATTTCAACTGGACCGGCGATCTTCCTCGGCACGCCCGTGGACGAGGGTGGCGTCGGCATTCCGAGCAACTGGATCATGCCCGTGATGAGCCTCGGCCAGATCGCGGAGATCCTCACCATGTTCATCCTCGGCGCGACCCTACGGTCGCTCGGCTGGCGCACGACGATGATCGTCGGCATCCTCGGCCACGCGGCGCGATTCGCGGTCTTCGCGTTCTTCCCGCAGATCACTCCGTGGCTCATCGTCGGCGTGCAAGGTGCTCCATGGCATCTGCTACGCGTTCTTCTTCGCGACGGTTTACATCTTCGTCGACGCGTATTTTCCGAAGGACGTGCGCTCCAGTGCGCAGGGCTTGTTCAACGTCATGATCCTCGGCTTCGGCCCGCTCGTCGCAAATGCCGTTTGTCCCCGGATTCTGCAGGTCACATTCAAGCACGGCGCGCTCGTCGATTTCCGCGAGGCTTTTCCTCGTCTCGACCTTCGCGGACTCGCTCGCGGCCGTGCTGCTCGCGCTGTTCTTCCACCCGCCCGAAGTCGCGGCCAGCAGCGTCGGCGGCTGCTCCGCACTAGCGCGGCGAACGCGAACTTCTTCGCGGCAGCACTTCTCGGAGTGCAGCCCTGCGCCCGCAGCGTCCGCAGGCTGAGCGCGTCGTGGCGTTTGGCGAGGCGACTCGCCGTGTTCGTCGGTCACCAGCGGGCAGTGGAAAAATGCGGGCGCGGTGAGATCCGAGCGCGCGGTAGAGCAGGAGCTGGCGGAAGGTGCTGGTGATCGAGGTCCGCGCCGCGCACGACTTCGGTGATTTGCATCGCGGCGTCATCGACCGCGCAGGCGAGTTGGTAGCTGGGCAGGTCGTCCTTTCGCCAGACGAGGAAGTCGCCGAAATCGCGCCCGCCACCTGCGCGCCTGCGGCCCAGCGCGCCGTCGGTGAAGGATACCGTCTCGCCGTCGGGCACGCGAAAGCGCCAGTTCACGCCGGCGCGCGGGCAGTCGGTCGGAGCTCCGCGGCAGGTGCCGGGATAAAGTGGTTCCTCCTCGCCCGTCGTGCGGCGCCGTGAGCGCGCGCAGCACATCCTGCCGCGAGCAGGTGCAGGGATAGATCGAGCCCGCCTGCGCGCAGCCGTTCGAAGGCGGCGAGGTAATGCGGCAGCCGCTCGCTCTGCTCGTAGGGCGCATACGGGCCGCCGCAGTCCGGACCTTCGCTCCAGCGCAGGCCAAACCAGCGCAGATCCTCGAACATCGCGCGACGAATTCCGGTCGGCAGCGCGCGCCGTCGAGGTCGTCGTTGCGCAGGATCAGCGTGCCGCCGCGGTCCGCGCGCTGCTGCGCGATCCAGAAAGTGCGCGCGTGGCCGAGATGCAGATAGCCGGTCGGCGATGGCGCGAGGCGGCCGCGAGGGGCGCGGAGTTCGCAGTCGTGAGTCGAAAGTCGAGAGACAAAGGCGAAGAAAATTCAGCGCAACGGCATCCCCGCCGTTGCAATCCGCTCAGTCCTCAACTCTCACTTCACGGACCGGCTTCAAGTCGTGTCGTACACGATGACTTTGCCGATCTTCTCCAGCTCCGGCTGGATCTCCTTCGCCTCGCCGACGACGACGATCGCGACGTTCTCCGCGGTGAGATATTTCTTCGCCAGTTCCGTGACCGTCGCGGCGTCACGCCCATGCGTCGCGCGTAGGTCTTGTAGAAATCGGCGGGCAGGCCGTAGAGGTCGATGTCCTGCACGCGCTGCGCGGTGCGGCTGCGTGTTCTCGAGGCTGAGCAGATAGTTGCCGACGTTGTACTGGCGCTGGAGCGCGAGCTCCTGCTCGGGCACCGGCTCGTCGCGCAGGCGCGCGATTTCCTTGAGCATCTCCGCGATCGCGGGCGCGGTGACTTCGTTGCGCGTCTCCGCGGTGGCCTCGAACGCGCCGGCGAATTTCCGCGTAGTCGAAGGCGGAGTACGCGCCGTAGGTCCAGCCGTGCTTCTCGCGCAGATTTTGGAAGAGACGTCCGCTGAAGCCGCCGCCGAGCGTGGCGTTGAGCACGTTGACTTCCGGCAGGTCGGGGATGTTCCGCGCCGGGCCGGGCGCCGCGACGATGATGTTCGATTGCACCGAGCCGGGACGATCGACGAGATGAATCGTGACGCCTTGCGATCTTCGGAGCTTCGGGCAGCTTGAGCTTCGGCATTCGCCCTTCTTCCAGCTCGCCGAGCGCCTTTTCGATCAGCGGCGAGGATGTCCGTCGGCTTTCACGTCGCCGACGATCGGCGAGCGAGGCGTTGTTCGGCAGAAAGTGCGTCGTGGTGAAACGCGACGAGATCGTCGCGCGTGGATGGCATCTGCACGGTCTCGGCGTGCGGTAGGCGCCGTAGGGATGCGCGCCGTAGATGACCTTGCCGGCGAGCTTGTCGGCGAGCTGCGCGGGCTCCTGTTTTTCTGCTTCGAGCGCGGAGAGCGTCTTGCGCTGTTGCCTTGGCGAACTGCTCCGCCGGAAAGACGGGATGCAGCACCGCGTCGGCGAACAGATCGAGAATCTTGTCGGTGTATTTCGTCAGTCCGCCCGCGGAGACGGAGATGGAATCGGCGCCGGCGCGCCGCTTCGACTTTCACGCCGATGAAATCGGTCTCGAGCGCGAAGGTCGCGGCGTCGCGCTTGGTCGGTGCCGCGATTGAGCAGGCCCGCGACGAAGCTCGCAGTGCCGGTCTTCGCGCCATCGAGCATCGAGCCCGACTGCGGATGAGAGGCGCAGCGTGATCGTCGGCTTGCGGTCGTCTTCGATGACGAAAACCTTCAGCCCGTTCGGCAGCGTCTCCGTGCTGGTAGTCCGGGAAAGAACGCGGCCGGCGCGGGATCGGGTTCGGGCTTTTTGGTGCGGTCGATTCGGCGCGCAGCGACGTGGTCGCAGAGGACGGCGGACGCGGCGAGGAAGAGGACGTTTTTCATAGTTCGAAATCATTTACTTGTTCGACCGCCGGCGCCGCGGGCACGGGATAGCGCAGGATGTTCACGCCCTCCTTGGTGAGATATTGCTTGCGCGACGCGCTGGAGGTCTTCGCGCTTCACGGCGAGGTAGCGGTCGAGTTCGGTGTTGATGAGGTTCGCGTCGCCGTAAAAGACGTGGTAGCGCGCGAGGTTCTTGGCGCGCGTGGATTCATCGTGCCGAAGCCGCTCGCGAATTCCGCCTCCTTCTGGTTGAGCGCCTTTGCGGAACTCCTCCTCGGTCACGCCGTCGGCTTTCACTTTCTCGACTTCCTCGGCGATCAGCGTGTCGAGCTGTCTCGAGCGTCACGCCCTGCTGGCCGGTGGCGAAGACGCCGAGCATGCCGGCCTTTTCGAGCAGGAAGGGGAAGGCTTCGACGTTCGAGCGCGGCCTGCTCTTTTTCGACGAGCCGCTTGTAGAGCCGCGAGCTGCGGCCCGACTCGAGAGGATGTTGCCGAGCAGTTCGATCGGGTAGGCGTCGGGGTGCGTCTCCGACCGGCGCGCGCCAGGCGTGGAGCGTGGCGGTGAGCGGCGTGTTTGTCCTTCTCCACGTCGAGCTTCACTGCGGCGCGGTCTGCGGTCGGCAGACTCGACCTCGGGCCGCTTGATCTCCGCGCCGCGCGGGATCGCGCCGAAGTAGTCGGCGATCGAGCTTCTTCGTTGCTTCAAGATCGAAGTCGCCGGCGACGGCGAGCGTCGCGTTGTTCGGGAGTAGTAGGTTTTGTAGAAGTCGCGGAACTCCTCGATCGTCGCCTGGTCGATGTATTGGACGGAGCCGATCGGCACCCAGGCGTAGGGCGTGCCTTTGAAGACGAGCTTGGCCAGATTTCTCGAAGAGCGAGCCGTAGGGCTGGTTGTCGACACCGCGCCGCTTTTCCTCCTTCACGACCTGGCGCTGCGTCTCGACGCCGGCTTCGTCGATCTTCGCGTGCATCATGCGCTCGCTCTCGATCCAGAGCGCGAGCTTGAGCTGATTGGTCGGGAGATTGAAATAGTAGTCCGTCTGGTCGAACGAGGTGCTCGCGTTGAGATTGCCGCCGGCGCCGGAGATGAATTTGTCGATCGTGCCGCGCGGGATGTTGTCCGTTCCCTCGAACATCAGGTGCTCGAAAAAGTGCGCGAAGCCGGTGCGGTCGGGCCGCTCGTTTTTGCTGCCGACATGGTAGAGCACGTAGGTCGAGACGACGGGCGCCGCGTGGTTTTCGTGGAGGATGACGTGCAGGCCGTTGGGCAGATCGTACTCGATGAACTTGATCGGCTTGAGGACCAGTTCGCGTTTCGGCGGCTCGTCTTTGGCGAGCAAAATGGAGCAGGGGAGGGCAACGAGGCACGCCAGCGAGGCGGCGATTTTGAGGGACATGGCGAGATGAGACAGGGAGTTGGCGGAGACGTTCGAGCGCGGAGGCTAATTTGCGCGCGCCCGGTGTCGAGCGGCGTGGTGGATGGGTAGAAGAGCATGTATGGATCGCGAGTGGTCAGCGGCCCTCTGGTGTCCAAACGATCCTCCCTGGTTCGCATGCGACTCTCCTCTCGACGCTCGGTGTCGGACGCCGTTAGCGTCCCCGCCCATGAATTCCCAGCCCAGCGGCGACCTCACGCCCGAAACCGGCTCCCCGACCGACATTTCCCGCGTCGGGCGAGAAATCCCTCCGCCCGCCCACGAGCGCACCGCTGCCGACGAAGCCAGCACCGCTCCGTGGGAGGCGATCGCGAGTGATGCCGATTTCAAGTCGCTGCTCGCGGCGAAGGCGCGCTTCATCTGGCCTGCGACCATTTTCTTCACGGTTTATTATTTCGCCCTGCCGATCATGGTCGGTTGGTATCCGGATTTCATGAAAACGAAGGTCACGGGCGAGGTGAATATCGCGTATCTCTTCGCGCTCTCACAGTTCTTCATGGCTTGGGCGCTGGCCTTTTTCTACGTGCTCGCCGCAACCGGTTGGGACAAACGCGCAGCTGCCATCCTCGCGAAATTTAAACGCTAAAAACTCATGTTTACTCTCTCCCTCGCCGCGGCAGCCAACGCCGCGATTCCCGATGCGCCGCAGTCTCATGTCGCGCTGCTCATGTTCATCGCGTTCGTGGTCGCGACGCTGGTCATCACCTATTTCAGCGCGCGGAAATCCAGCGGTTCGAGCGCCTACTTCGCCGCCGGGCGGCGGATTACCGGCTGGCAGAATGGGCTTGCCGTGGCAGGCGACTACATGAGCGCGGCGAGCTTTCTGGGCATCGCGGGGATGATCGCCTTCAACGGGCTACGACGGGTTCATGTATTCGGTCGGCTTCCTCGTGGCGTATCTCACGGTGCTGTTCATCGTCGCGGAGCCGCTGCGCAATGCCGGCAAGTACACGATGGCCGATGTGCTCGCGTATCGCCTGAGTCCGCGCCCGGTGCGCGCGATGGCCTCGCTCAGCACGCTCACGGTTTCGACGTTCTACATGATCGCGCAGATGGTGGGTGCAGGCGCGCTGGTGCAAGCTGCTCATGCTCCGGGCGTGAGCTACGAAGTGCGCGGTCATCGGCGTCGGGCGTGCTGATGATCGTCTACGTGGTCTTCGGCGGGATGCTCGCGACGACGTGGGTGCAGATCACCAAGGCAGTGCTGCTGATGAGCGGCACGATTCTGCTCAGCGTCCTCGTGATGAAACATTTCGATTTTAGCTTCGCGAAGTTTTTCGATGCGATCGCGCACGTTCCTGTGATCGGTGCGGACGGCGTCGCGACCACGAAGAACTTTCTCGAGCCCGGGCTCGTTTTCGGTCGCACTGCGGCCAATCCGTTGGGGACCGCTGGACCTTGATTTCGCTCGGGCTGGCGCTACGTTTTCGGCACAGCCGGATTGCCGCACATCCTGGTCCGTTTCTACACGGTGCCTGACGCGAAGACGGCGCGAACTGTCCGTCGTCTGGGCGATGATTTTGATCGGCCTTTTTTACATCATGACGACGTGTCTCGGCTTCGGGGCGGCAACTATTCTCACGCCCGCGAACATCACGGTGGGCGGCGTGCCGAATGACAACATGGCCGCGCCACTGCTCGCCCACGCCTTGGGTGGCGAGGTGTTCTTTGCGTTCATCAGCGCTGTGGCGTTTGCGACGATTCTCGCGGTGGTTGCGGGGTTGACGATCAGCGCGAGCACGAGTTTCGCGCATGATTTCTACACGAACGTTCTTCACCACGGGAAAGAGCATCGGCCCGGACAAGAGGTCCGGGTGGCGCGGATCACGGCCTTCGTCGTCGGCGCGATCTCGATCGTCCTGGCGATCAAACTGCAGACCATCAATGTCGCCTTTCTCGTTGGTCTGGCCTTTGCCGTTGCTGCGAGCGCGAATCTTCCGGTGATCGTGCTTCTCGATTTTCTGGAAGCGGTTCAACACCACAGGCGCGGTCGCCGGTCTCGCGGTCGGACTTTTGTCGAGCATCGTGCTGATCATTTTGAGCCCGAGCGTGATGGGCCTCGATGCAAAGGCGCTGATTCACCACGCCCCGATCTTCCCGCTGAAAAATCCGGGGATCGTCTCGATTCCGATCGGATTTCTCGCAGCGATTCTCGGCACTTTGCTCAAGCGCGAACCCAGCGCGGAAGCCATGTTCACGGAACTCACCGTCCGCGCCAACACTGGCCTCGGAGCGGAGAAAGCGACGGCGCATTGAGCCAGTTGCCGCTTCGCGGCTGACGCGTATTCTCTGCGATGAGCGAAGCTTTGCCTGAGGTCGTTCAGTCCCGATGACCGACCCCATCCGCCATCTTTACGTTCACATCCCTTTCTGTCCGAAGGTCTGTCCTTACTGCAGCTTCTACAAAGAGGCGAGTGACCGGAACAAGACGCAGCGGTTCCTCGACTCCGTGCTCGCGGAACTCGATGGGCGCTTGCTCGAGCGGGAGCGTGCACCCGGAGACGATCTTTTTCGGCGGCGGGACGCCGAGCGCGCTGAGCACACCGCAGCTCGATTATCTATTGAGCGGCCTGCGGGCGCGGCTCGATCTTTCGGACCTCCGCGAGTGGACGCTGGAGATGAATCCCGCGACCGTCTCGCTGGAGAAGGCGCGGGCGCTGCGCGGACTCGGCGTGAACCGCATCAGTATGGGCGTTCAGTCGTGGGATGAGGGACTCTTGAAAGTGCTCGGCCGGGTCCACAACGGCGCGCAGGCGGAGCGCAGCTACGACATTTTGCGCGAGGCTGGGTTCGAAAATGTGAACCTCGATCTGATGTTCGCGGTGCCGACCCAGACCCGTGAGCAGTGGCATGCGAGTCTGGCAAAAACGATTGCGCTTCAGCCCGAACACATCTCGGCATACTGCCTGACGTTTGAGGAAGACACGGCCTTTTTCGCGCGATTTGCGCGCGGTGAGTTGACGCAGGATGCCGCATGGGATGCCGACCTTTTCGAGGCTACGATGGATACGCTGAGTGCCGCCGGATTCGAGCAATACGAGATTTCGAACTACGCCAAACCCGGTCGCGATTGCCTGCACAATCTCGCCTACTGGCTCGGCGGGGATTACCTCGGACTCGGTCCGAGCGCCTTCTCCACTGTCGGTGCGCGGCGCTGGCAAAATGTCGCTGACACTTCGAGCTACTGCGACCGCATCGAGCTCGGCGTGGTCGCGGAATCCTTTGCTGAAGAGCTTTCGACGACCATGCGGCGCAGCGAGGGCATCGCGTTCGGTCTCCGCACCAATCGAGGAGTGGCCCGCGAGACCGTGAAGCCGTGGAGCGCAGACATCGCGCAATTTGAGCGCGATGGATTTCTCGATGCGCGGGGCGATCGGCTCGTGCTCACGCGCCGGGGCAAGCTGATGGCGGACACACTCGCCGAGACTTTCGTTTAAAAATCCGCTCGCGCCGCTACAGGCCGGTGAGCAGCGGTTGAGAGACTTGGGCGATGCGCGCTTGGTGATTGAGGAAGCTGTCGGAGATCAACGTGTGCAGATCGCGCGTGCGGTCGAGGAGGTGGACAAGGAGAGGCTCAAGCTCTGCGGGGCGTGCTTGGGGACCGTGCAGGCGAGTTTCGCTAGTGCCGTCTTCTTCCTCAGGAATTGAAACGTAATTTCGCCAGTCGATGCGCGCGATTTCCCGCATGAGTTCATCGACAGCGACGGGGGCTTTCGCAGCGTCGAGTGCTTCGCCGGCAATGGATTGGCGCAGGAGGTCGCCGCATTTCTCAGGCAATGCCGGAGACTACGCGGGACTTGGGGATGCTGGAGCGAGCTCGAGGACGGGGATCGGTTCGGCGCGCATCTGGTAGATGCGGCGGTAGGCGTCGCGCGACCGAGCAGCCGCAGGAAGGCGCTGAGTTCGATCTCCGAGCCGTGCAGCGGGCCTTCTTCGGATCGAGATCAGCGCGCTGCTGATCGAGACGACGGAGTTTGCGGTGATGATCGCGCGCTCGAGCATTTGCCCGATTTCGCAGAAGCGCCAGCCGTCGTCGGCGAGCATGGTATTTGCCGGCGACGGCGAAGAACTGCGGGATGAGCTGCGTGGCGAAATCCGACCATGCGCCGCGTGATGCGCACGGCCTCGGCTTCGCGAGCTCGCTCGCGAAAGCGGGTGCGCTGGAAGCGGGTGCGCAGGTTGCTGAGCGTGGCCCACGCCTCGGGGCTGAGGCTGTCCTGCACGCTCTCGGCATTGTGCATCGCGCGCAGGAAGGTGCGTGACGCACGGAGCCCGGCTCGGGCAGGAGGACGAGGCGGTAGCGGTCGAGGCGATTGGCGATGCTGCGGCGGCTGGTGCCGGCGCTTTTCTCGAGCGGCGGCAGCAGCCGGTTCCACATCGGGCGATAATGCTTGCGCTCGGCGCAGTTGAGTTCCTCGGTCTCGAGCGTCTCGATGATGCTGATGAGATAGGCCTGATGGTGCGCGCGCTCGAGGTAGCGGCCCATCCAGTAAAAGGATTCGGCGACGCGGCTCGTGACCTGCCGCGGCGGGAGGCTGCGCATCGGGCGCACGCGCGCGATAGGGCGGGCAGCAACGGCGCCGTCGATTCGTCGCTCAGCACCCAGGAATCCTTGCTCGTCCAGCCGAAGCCGAATTCGCCAACGGCATCGGTGCGCGAATAGACGCGCGTCAGCGCGCCGGGAAACACTCGAAATCCGTGCCGGTGCGCACCGCGAAAACGATGTGATCCTGCGGATGCTCGACTGCGCTGCCCATTGGAAAGCAGATCGTCGTCGCCCCTTCCTCCCGCGGCTGCGCGACGAAGTGGCCGGGCTGCGCTTCGCGGATCTCCTGCGCAGGCCTCGATTCGTCGTCGGGACCGGCTCGCGCGCTCCCACGAGCCGTGCGTGTTCTCGCGCGAGATCGGGCCGGATGCGGTACTCGTCGAGATTCTCGAGCACGATCTTCGCGCTGATCGATGTCGCCGAGCCAGAAGCGTCGGCACGGTCGGGAGGATGGGCGCTTCGTTCGAGATAGAAGCGGATGATCTGCGGCAGCGAAGGCGAGCAGCGTGCGATCGTCGGCGAGCTGCGAGCCGACGGCATTGACCAGCGCGACGGTGCCTTTGCGCAGGCAATGGACGAGGCCCGGCACGCCGAGGACGGAGTCGCGGCGGAAGACGAGCGGATCGAGCCAGGCGTCGGCCACGCGATTGTAGATGACCTCGACGCGCTCGAGGCCGCGCACGGTCTTGAGATAGACGCAATCGTCGAGCACGAGCAGGTCGCCGCCCTGCACCATCGGGATGCCCATGCGCCGCGCGAGGAAGCTCTGCTCGCTGGAAACCGCGCTGCCCGCGCCGGGCGAGAGCAGCACGACGGTCGGCTCGCCGCCGAAAGGCGGCGGCCGTCTCGCGCAGCCGCTCGAGGATCGATCAGCGGCGTCTCGGCGAGCGATTGCACCGGCGCGTCCTGAAAGAGCTCCGGCACCACGCGGGCGAGCGCGCGGCGATTTTGCATCATGTAGGAGATGCCGGTGGCGTGGCCGAAATGGTGATGCTTCACCTGCCAGGCGCCGCGCGCGTCGCGCGCGAGGCAGATGCCGCTGAGGTGCAGGTAAGCGATCGCGCGGGCGCGGCAGGCCGATCGACGGCGTTCTGGTAATGCGGACTGCCGAGCACCGCGTGGATCGGGACCACGCCGGCGCGCAGGATTTCGCGCTTGCCGTAGACGTCGCGCGAGAAAGCACTCGAAGGCGCGCAGCCGCTGGCGAAAGCCGCGCACGATCAGCGCCCACTCCTCGCCGGCGAAAATGTGCGGCAGCAGATCGCACGTCCACGGCTGCCGGCCCCACGGATCGTTGCGGATGATGTCGAAGGTGACGCCCATCTCGCGGAGCGTGGCCTCCATGCGATCGTCGAGCGACGCGCAGATCCGCCGGCGCGAGATCGGCGAGATCGCCGAGCAGTTTCGCGTAAGAGCGGCCGCGGGGTGCCGTCCGGCGCGCGAGCACCTCGTGCCAGCGCCGGGCGGCGAGCGAAGGAGCTGGGCGTCGGAAGCGGCATGGGCGCGGAGTCCATGTCGGCGGGGAAGGTCGAGGTCAAGATCGCGGCGCGGTCAAGTGGTCGCGAGTCGGCTGCAAATGCAGTCGCGAAGCGGCTTCGGCGAGCGATCGCAATATCTGCGATCGGAAAAGTCGGTTGACACGCCTCGGGATGGCCGCCTAGTTTGCGCACCCTTTTCCGACGGGAACCGAACCAGAATACCATGAAGACATTTTCCGCCAAAGCCAACGAAGTGCAGCGCCAGTGGTGGGTCATCGACGCCGCCGACCAGGTGCTCGGCCGCGTCGCCGTCAAAGCCGCCAACCTGCTGCGCGGCAAAGAGAAGGCGATCTACACGCCGCACTGCGACACCGGCGATTTCGTCATCGTGATCAACGCCGAGAAGGTGCGCGTGACCGGCAAGAAGGAAGAGCAGAAGACGCTACATGAGCTTCTCCGGCTACGTCGGCGGCCACAAGAGCGAGAGCGTCAAGGCCGCGCCGCGCGCGCCGTCCCGAGCTGCTCGTCGAGCACGCGGTGAAGGGCATGATCCCGCACAACAGCTCGGCCGCGCCAGTTTACACGAAGCTCAAAGTTTATGCCGGCGCCGAGCATCCGCACGCCGCGCAGCAGCCCGGTCGCCGTCACCGAACATCGCGTAAGTTTTTCATCCCTATCATGTCCCAGGAATTTATCGCCACCGGTCGCCGCAAAGACGCCGTCGCCCGCATCCGCATGTCGCCCGGCACGGGCAAGATCGAGGTCAACGGCCGCCCGTTCGACGAGTACTTCAAGACGGTCGCTCTGCAGAACACGGTGCTCCAGCCCGTTCGAAATCGCGAAGGCCGTCGAACCAGTTCGACGTCGCGGTGAACGCTCACGGCGGCGGCGTCAACGGCCAGGCCGGCGCGGTTCGCCTCGCGGTGGCCCGCGCGCTCACCGAGGCGAATCCCGAACTCCGCGCGCTGCTCAAGCCCGAAGGCCTGCTGACCCGCGACCCGCGCATGAAGGAGCGCAAAAAGGCCGGCCAGCCCGGCGCCCGCAAGCGCTTCCAGTTCAGCAAGCGCTAATCTTTCCCTCGAAAGCCTCTCCACCGTCGCTTTCCTCCTCGAGCCCGCGCTGCGCGCCCCCCGATGCGCAGCGCGGGTTTTTTTTTGGAACTTGATGCGCGCGAACGCTGGACGGCGCGAGAGGCTGCGAGCATTTTTGCTGGGATGTCCGTTTCCTCCCCTCCAAATTGCAGAACACGTCGCACGGCCCGATACTTCTTGACCCTCGGTTTCGCGTTCGTTTTTGCCACCGGCGCAGCAGCCCTGGCCGATCCGGAAGTCTTGCGGGTGCAAGGTTCGACGGCGGCAACGGCGGTGGTGCGGGCCGCAGCGCCTATGATCAAAGAGACGATCGGAGTGGAGCTGAAGATTTTCGCGAGTGGCGGGAGCAGCCAAGCGATTGCGGCGGTTGGCATGGAAGCGATTGATGTCGCCGTAACAACGCGGGCGCTGACGCCGGAAGACCGCGCCGACTTCCCGGCGCGTCGCTACGAGGAGCGGCGCATCGCCACGCAAACCTATGCGCTGGTCGTGGCGCCGGACGTGTGGGAGGCGGGTGTGCGAGCGCTTTCCAGTGAGCAAATGATCGAGATTTTTGAGGGGCGTATTGCAAATTGGAAAGCTGTTGGTGGCCCCGACCGCGCGATCAAATTTTACCGGCCAGCGTCGGGCCCGGGCGCGTGGGAAGAGTTCGCGCGCTGGCTTTACGAGGAGGTCCGGAACGCACCGCTCGGCAAATTTGAAATCGTCGGGAGCCCCGAGGACGCGCGCGACTCGGTGGAATTCAACGCCGGCTCGATGTCGTTGGTGCCGCCAAAGTATGCGGATGGACGGCGGCTCTTCGCGTTGGGGATTAAGTTGAAGGACGGCAAAATCACGCAGCCGGTAACTGCCGATATTGACAGCGGGCTTTATCCGCTGGCCCGCCCGATTTTCCTCGTGGCTGGAAACCAGGCGACCGGCGCGGTGCGAAAACTTTTCGACTTTTTTCTCACGCCATCCGGACAGGAGGCAGTCCTCCAAGCAGGCTTTTTTCCCGTCGGAGCGAAGACGCCCTGATCAGCCGAAAAGCAGCCTGCACACAGCGATGGAGGCGATTACAGCCACCGTGTCGGCGGTCAGACCCGCGATCACCGCGTGCCGCGTCTTGCGAATCGCGACAGAGCCAAAATAAACGGCAAGGACGTAAAACGTTGTCTCAGTGCTGCCATAAATGGTGCCGGCGATGCGGCTGACGAGCGTGTCGGGACCGAGGCGGTTGATGAGCTCGACGAAGATCCCTTGCGTGGCGCTGCCGCTGAGCGGACGCATCAAAACCATCGGCAAAAGATCCGCGGGAAAATGGACGAGATCCAGCGCGGGGCGAAGAGTGCGGGTCATCACATCGATCACGCCGGCATCGCGGAGGAGGCGGATGGCGATGAGCATCGCGACGAGGAAAGGAATGATGCGTTGCGCCACGCCGAACGCTTCTTTCGCGCCCTCGACGAATTGCTCGTAAACCTTGACCCCCCGAAGCGCGGCGTAGAGCGGAAAGAAAGACAACAAAAACGGCACGGCGAGGATCGAAACGGCGAAGAGCATCCGCAGGATCGGACCTTTTCCGGTCATCAATTCCGGCGGCGGCGGAGTCCGCAGGCTGAAACCTATTCCCGCGAGAGCGGAGTTCACGGCATCGGTAAAAGCGAGGGACGAGAACATCGCGACAAACGCCAAGACAAACAAAGTCAACGCGACGCGACCGCTGCGCGTGAGAGGCCGGGGGTCGATTTTCTCGATGGCGACTTCATCGGCGACGACCGGCGTGGGGAAAATCGAGCCTGGAAGCTTTGCAGAATGGGGACCGAGACGGAAGATTGGCAGACGCTCGAGGAGCTTCGCCGAAAGCACGCCGGAGCACGCGGCGCAGCACGTTGCGAGAAAAGCGGTGATGACAATCGCCGCTGGATTTTTCGAGCCCGCAACGGCGAGCAAACTCATCGCAGTGGTCGGCACGAGTTGGATCGACGCGGTGTTAATCGCGAGAAACGTGCACATCGCATTCGTTGCGGTGCCGGGGCGTGGATTGAGCCTCTCGAGATGCTCCATGGCGCGCAGGCCGAGCGGCGTCGCGGCATTGCCGAGGCCGAGCATATTCGCCGCCATGTTCATAACCATCGCGCCCATCGCCGGGTGGTCGGGCGGCACCTCCGGGAAGAGCACGCGCATCAGCGGACGCAACGCGCGCGCGATGATCTGGACGAGCCCGGACTGCTCGGCGAGCCGCATGATGCCAAGCCAAATCGCCATCAGCCCGACCAGCGGCAGCGCGATTTTCATGACCGCGGTTTCGGCTGTTTCAAACGCGCCGGTCGTCATCGCCGGCAGCTTTCCGCTGAAGCCACCGACAAGGACGGCGATGAGCAGGAAGGAAAGCCAGATGTAGTTTAGCATTTAGGGTTTAGCAGTTTTGGGAGTGCGCTGCGCGGGGCCCGTGGATGCTGAAGCCTGAATGCTAAACTTTCAGACCGTTCTTCCCATCGCGGCGAGGAGCGGTTGAAGGGTGGCCATCAATTGCTGGAAGCCGGCGAAATCGACTTGCTGCTGGCCGTCGCTGAGCGCCTCGGCCGGATTCGGGTGCACCTCGATGAGCAGGCCATCCGCGCCCATGGCGACCGCGCCGCAGCAAAGCGCGCGAACGAGGTCGGCACGGCCGCAGCCCTGGCTCGGATCGACGATCACGGGCAGGTGCGATTCCTTTTTCGACGATCGCCACGGCGGCGAGATCGAGCGTGTTGCGCGTGTAGGTCTCGAAGGTGCGGATGCCGCGCTCGCAGAAGAGCACGTTCGGATTGCCATGCGCCAGGATGTATTCGGCGGCGAGCAGCCATTCGTCGATGCGCTCGCTCAGGCCGCGCTTGAGCAGGATCGGCTTGCCCGTCTGCGCGCACTCGATGAGGAGCTGGAAATTCTGCGCATTGCGCGCGCCGATTTGCAGGATGTCGGCGGCTTCCGCGACATGCTCGACGTGCGCTCGCTGAGCACTTCGGTGATGATTTTGAGCCCGGTTTCCTGCTTCGCGAGCTGCGAGCAGACGCAGGCCTTCCTTGCCGAGTCCCTGGAATTCGTAGGGCGAGGTGCGCGGCTTGTAGGCGCCGCCGCGCAGGATCGTGGCGCCCGCCGCTTTCACGGCGCGCGCGGTGGTCAGGAGTTGCTCTTCGCTTTCGACCGAGCACGGCCCGGCCATGATCGAAAACTTCGCGCCGCCGACCTCCACGCCATCGACGTTCGACGACCGAATTTGCCGGATGCGATTCGCGGCTCACGAGCTTGTAGCGCTTCTGCACGCGCATGACTTTCTCGACCTGCGGCAGGACGTTGAGCGACTCGAGCGTGTGATGCGTGCGCTCGTCGCCGATGGCCGCGATGACGGTCTGCTCGGTGCCGAAGATCGGCCGCGGGTCGTAGCCGAGCGTTTTGCACTTCGTCGATGACCTCGTCGATTTTCTCGCGAGGGGTGTTGGGGCGGATGACGACGATCATTTGGGAAGTTGAGAGTTGAGGGTTGGGCGTTGAGAGGTAGGAAAGGCGGGCGGCTTTAGCGGCGGTCGCCCGGAACGCTCAACTCTCAACTCCATACTATTTTGCAAGATTTCACCGCTGGCGGCATCAACGCACTTCCCACTCAACGCGGCTCGACCGTGGTCGACGCCGGACATCGATCAGCGGATCAAGGAGCTCGTCGCGGATTTCGGCTGCGAGACCTCGTGCGAGCTGATCGAGGAGATGATCGTCACGGCGCTGAAGATGGCGCGCGATCAAATCGCGACGGCGGACCTGAAGCTCTTCAATCGTTCGCTGAAGGAATTGCGTTACGCCTCGCGTATTTTCGCGCCGTATCGGCACAAGCGAAAGGTGGTCGATCTTCGGCTAGCGCGCGCACGCTGGCGACGGAACCGGAGGCGATCGCGGCCGAGGAGTTTGCCCGGCGGATGCGGAGCTCGGTTACATGACGATCACCGGCGGCGGGCGACGGCATCATGGGCGCCGCGCAGCGAGGCGCGGGGCGCGAGAATAGTTTCGGGTTGAACATCCGGCTGCCGTTCGAGCAGCGAGCGAACGAGACGATTCACGGCGACGCGAAGCTGGTCAACTTCAACTACTTCTTCACGCGCAAGCTGAACTTCGTGAAGGAGACGCACGCCGTCGCGCTTTTCCCGGGCGGCTTCGGCACGATGGATGAAGGCTTCGAGGTGCTCACGCTGATGCAGACGGGCAAGGCGCGCATCATCCCCGTGGTGCTCGTGGATAAGCCGGGCGGACGCTATTGGGAGACGTGGTTTGCATTTCTCGGCGACTATCTGCTCAAGCTCGGCCTCGTCTCGGCGGACGATTTTCACCTCTTCAAAATCGCTCACGACGTCGAGGACGCGGTTGCAGAGATTGAGCAATTCTATCGCAACTTCCACTCCTATCGCTGGGTCGGCCGACGCATGGTTTTCCGGCTCGAGAAAAAGCTCACGGAGGCGGCGGTGGACGCGCTCAACACGCAGTTTGCGGAGATCATCGAAAGCCAGGAATTCTCGCAATGCGCGGCGCTCCCGGAAGAGCAGAACGAGCCCGAAATCGCCGACCTCCCACGTCTTGTTTTCGCCCCACGCCGCTCCAATTTCGGCATGCTCCGCCTGGTGATCGATGCGATCAATGCGGCGGAGACAGAGGGGGATTGAGCCGAGCCGCTGGGGACGAGCGGATGCCCGCTTAGGCAGTCACACTCGGAGTTTGCCGACGCCCTCTACAGCTAGCCGGTTTTCCGGTTCGCCACGATGTAGTCGTGAAGCGAATTGACGGTTGCGAGCGCCTGTTTGGCGGCCTCGGAGTTGGGCACGCTCACGCCGAACTTTTTCTCAAGGGAGACCACGAGCTCCAGCGCGTCGATCGAATCGAGACCGAGCCCGTCGGGACCGAACAGTGGGAGGTCGTCGGCGATCTCTTCTTTCGTCACTTTCAGCATCAGATTCTCCACCATCATTTCCTTGATGGCAGTGCGCAGGTCGGGTTCGGACATTGGGGGGCGGGATATTCTGGCGAAAAAAGCGAGGTTCAAGTCTTTTCGCGGGAGAAGCCGCTGGGTGGAGTGTGTGATCTACGCCACCAGGAGCTGTGGCGTCTTGCCATTCCGCGGGGCGAACTTCATACCGCTTGCATGAACTTCCGCACTCTCTGTCGATCCGCGCTGTTGCTTGCGGCCGTGGTGGTTGTGAGCGGCTGCAGTCGCACGGATGATTTGGCCGGGTTCCCCGCTGGGGAGCCGATCGTGGTGCAGATCCGGCGCGATGCGCTAGGGACAGCGGCGAGCCTCCCGGTCGCGCCGACGACTCAAAACATCAACGGGGCATCGACGGTCGTGGCCGGAAAGTTCGTTCGAGCAAATCATCGTTGGCTTGTTATCCGAAAGGAGCAAAGCGATTTGTGGATTCCGCATCACTCGATTTTGCTCATCGAGACGACGAGCGACGAGAAGCAGCCGACGAGATGACGGGCTGCCAAGAGGTGGCGAGCGCATTTGTGGAATTTCTGCATGTCGGCTGAAAAGCAGCGCCTCGATTTGCTGCTCGTTGCGCGCGGCCTGTGCGAGAGCCGCGAGAAGGCGCAGCGGTCGATCATGGCGGGTGCGGTGAGGGTCGGCGATCGCGTCGTGGACAAGCCCGGGACACGAGTCGCGGACGATGCGAAAATCGCGGTTGAAGCAGCGGACAAATATGTCGGGCGTGGCGGCCTGAAACTGGAAGCGGCGCTGCGCGAATTTGCAATCGATCCGACTGGCGCAACGTGCCTCGACATCGGCGCCTCGACCGGCGGCTTCACGGACTGCCTGCTGCAACACGGCGCAGCGAAGGTCTTCGCGATCGACGTCGGGCATTCACAGTTGGATTGGAAAATTCGCAGCGACCCGCGCGTGGTCGTGCGCGAGAAGCTGAACGCGCGCTACCTTTCGCGAGCCGACATCCCGGAGGAGATCGCAGTCTGCGTGATCGATGTGTCGTTCATCTCGCTGACTTTGATCTTGCCGCCCGCGTGTGAGTTGATGAGTTCTGGCGGCGTGATCGTCCCGCTGATCAAGCCGCAATTCGAGCTCCGAAAAACCGACGTAGCGCGTGGAGGGGTGGTCCGCGATGCGGCACTGCATGAGCAGGCGGTGGAAAAGATCCGCGTTTTTGCGACGTCGACGCTCGGGCGGAAATGGTGCGGCTTGATCGAATCGCCGATCCTCGGCGGGGAAGGGAACAAGGAATTTCTCGCATGCCTGCGCGCCGTTTCGGCCTGATCACGAATGCCCGCAAACCGGGTGCGGCAGAGCTGACCCGCAGTCTGTGCGAAGAGTTCGCGCGTCGCGGACGCGGGCTCTTGCTCGAGAAAAGGACGGCGGATTTGCTCGGCGAAACATCAACGGCGACCGCGCGCGAGCTGGCAGGGGAGTGCGACATGCTCATCGTGCTCGGCGGTGATGGGACGCTGCTGGAAGTGGTGCATGAAGTGGCGGATCGGATGCCGCCGATTTTCGGTATCAATCTCGGTTCGCTTGGCTTTTTGACTTCCGTGAGTTCGGCGGCTTGGACCGAGGCAGTCGAGGCGCTGGAGGCGGGAAACTTCAACCTTTCCGAGCGGACGCTACTCTCCGTGGAGGTCACGCGTGACGGCCAAATGGTGCTCGCGGAAAGCGCGTTGAACGACGCGGTGATCAGCCGCGGCGAGCTCTCCCGGCTGATCAAAATCGACGTGCTGATCGATGGCGCGAACTTTTCGGAATACAATGCCGACGGGCTGATCGTCTCGACGCCAACCGGCTCGACGGCTTACTCGCTAAGCGCCGGCGGACCGGTGCTGACGCCCGACAGCGGGGTGTTTGTAATCACACCAATTTGCCCGCATGTGCTGACGATGCGGCCCATGATCGTGAACGACGGTTCGACGATCGAGATCGCGGCGTCACGCGCGCAGAGCGCGATTTTCCTCACGCTCGACGGGCAGAATGCCATCCCGATCGAACGCGGCGATCGCATTCGCGTGCAGAAAGCGGCACGCCGACTATCACTAGCCACGCTGCCGGGAATGGCCTTTTTCGACGTGCTGCGGCAGAAGCTGAAGTGGAGCGGAACCGCGGTATGATCGCGATCGCCGACATGCTTCTGCCGGAGAATGTGCTGCTCGAAGTGGCCGGGGTGACGCCGACCGAGGCGCTGCAAAAAGTGATCGCGCTCCTCCGGAACGACGAGGCCGTGACCGACTACGAAAAGCTTTCCGCTGCGCTCCTCGCTGCAGCTCCGTGCGCGGCGGAAGCGGGCTGCGAGTTCGCGATTTGCATCCCGCACGTCCGCACCGCGGCGGTTTCCGCCATGGTGATGAGCGTCGGGCGCGCCGATCCCGGGGTGCTTTTTCCCGGCTGTCCGCAGCCGATTCGCTATCTTTTCTGCATCGCCCTGCCGGCGGCGTTGGACTCTGAATATTTGCGGCTCGTTGGCCTGCTTGCGCGGGTCCTGCGCAACCCCTCCTCCGAGGCAGAACTGCGCGTAGCAGCCACTCCGTCTGAGTTCGTGCACGTGCTGGCACGCTACGAGGCCAAGCTGGAACGATGAGGCGCGCTGCGTTCTCTTGGGCGTTGCTTTTGGGAAGTGCGTGCGCGGGCGAGCCGAAGCCGGTCCCGCAGTTGCAGGCAGTCCCGCTGCCATTGCGCCAGGTTTCCTTTCAGCGAGAAGGATCGGAGATCGCGCGGTATTATTTCGGTGAGGAACATCCGCGGCCGTTTGTCTTCCCGATCATCGGTCCGACGGCGCAGCGCTGACTTTTCCCGGCGCGCACGTGATCAAATCTGGTGAGCCACTGAGATTGCGCTACGGGCTGTTCGTTCATGCAGGGATGCCCGGTGCGGAGCAGATCGAGACGCGTTGGAGGGAGTTCACTGCGACGACATTTGCGGAGTTCCTGTTGAAAAAATAGCACGCCCCGACGACGAGTTTTTTTGAGGTCGATCTAAGAGTCGGGGCAACCGATCCGTATTCCTCGACGTAGCCGCAACCTCACCCTCGAAAACCTCCGATTCCCGGCCCCTCGGGATTGACACCACGAATTAGAACCTTTCTTTTATGACCATGGACGAAGCACCCCAGAAAACGCCCTTTGCCAAGCGTCTGCAAGAGAAGCTCGCGGCCTCGCGATTCTTCACTTTCTCGCTGTTGCTCCACATCATCCTTGTCGTCGTCGGCGGGAGCGTCGTGCTTTTCAAAGCATACGTTGAGCCGCCCGATTTCGTGGCGGATGGCGGGATCGTCGGCAACGAGGTTTCCACACAGCCGCCGGATCAACAGCCCGATCTGACGCCGCAGACTTTCACGCCGGAGCAACCGACGGTCAGCGCTCCGACCGTGAGCGCGATCACAAGCACTACGGCTGCGCCGACGGCTTTTGCGATGGCGGCGGCTCCGATGCCGGTCATGAAGGCGCTGGGCGATGTCAAGATGACCGAGATGCCCAAAAACGTCGGCGGCGGCTCGGGCAAAGGACTTCCCGCGGCGATGGCCGGTCGCGCCGGGGGCACTGCGCGGATGGCAGCGGCTTCCAAGTTCAACATGAAGGACAAGAGCGAGAAAGCCGTGATGGCGGGCCTGCGCTGGCTCAAGCAACATCAGGAACCGGACGGTTCGTGGAGCAACGAGCACAAGCCGTCGATGACGGGGTTGGCGATACTCTGCTTTCTCGGTCACGGCGAGACGCCGGAATCGCAGGAGTTTGGTCCGACGGTCAAAAACGGCGTCGATTGGCTGCTGAAACAGGGCACTGAATTTCAGGGCCGCATGTCCCTCACGAAAGACGGCTGGGGCGGCAACGCTGGTGTTTACGAACACGGCATCGCCACCTACGCGATGGGAGAGTATTACACGATGACGAAAGACGAGCGCTTCGCGGAGTTGCTCAAGCAGGCGGTCGGCTACATCGTGGACGGGCAAGCTCCCGATGGTGGCTGGCAGTACGGCTTCGCGAAAGGCCCGGATAGCGACACCTCGGTGAGCGGATGGGAAATCCAGGCGCTCAAAGCGGCCCATCTCACTGGTCTCGGGATCAAAGGCGTCGATGAAGCGCTCGACAAAGCGATGGCCAATCTCAAGCGCGTGCAGGGCCCGAATGGTGGGTTCGGCTACCGCAAAGCGGAAGATCGCTACAGCCTCACGGGTGTCGGCGTTCTTTGCACCTATTTCTGGAAGCAGGAGAAGGATAAGACCGTCAAGGACGGCATCGAATTCATGCTCGATCAGAGCAAGAAGCAGCACCCAGTGAAATACAAGAGCGAGACCGCTGATCTATACGCGTGGTATTACAACACGCAGGCATGCCTGATGTATGGCGGCACGGCATGGAGCACTTGGAACCGGATGTTCCAGGATGAGATCGCCGACAATCAAAGCCCGGACGGTTCCTGGCCTCCGACCGGCGGCGGAGGTGGGGCAGGATCATACCAGACAAAAGCGGACGGGGCCGGACCGTTCTATCGCACGACCCTTTCCGTTTTGATGCTTGAAGTGTTCTACCGCTACATGCCGTCGACGAAGTAATCAGAAACGCCAGGACAAGTCCTCGAAAGGCGCGAGCAATCGCGCCTTTCGCGTTTCAAGAAGCGGCGTTGGAGTGGTGAGCATCTCAAAGCCCGATTTCGACAAATCGATGGTTTGCGTGCGAGCGATGTTGACGAGGCGCAGACGCATCTCAATAAAGTTGCGGCATGTCCCGCCCTACCCGTTGTCTTTTCATGCTTTTGGCCGTCTCGTTCGCCCTTGTGGGGTGCAAGACTATTTACAGCGATATGTATTCTTCACGGCGCAGCCGCTACACTCCGCCGCCTCCGAAACCGGCGGCGAAGGTCGAGCCCGTGCCGAATCTGGACCAAGCACCGCCCACCGTGGCTCCCGCGCCAGATGCCTTCTCCATGCCGCCGCCTGTGATGGGTGATCCGGCGCTGCCCGCCGATCCCGGTGCCGGAGCCATGCTGCCGCCGGCCATTCCCGGACTCTAAGTCGAGCCACTTCTTTCGCAACGGCGTGTTCCATTTGCATGGAGCACGCCGTTCGATTTTTCGGCTAATGTCCATGTCTGATGCGGGCTCGCGACCTGAAACTCCCGTGAAAGATTCCCGTGCTCCAAATCCCGGCGGCGACGCTGCCCCGGCGGCTCTCCAGCCCGAGGCCATCCTTGGTGAGATCATCGTATACTCGAACCAGCAGCTCCTCGCGAAATATGCGATCGAGCACGGTGAATACATAATCGGGCGCGACCTGACGTGCCACATCATGGTCGATGCCGACGAGGTTTCGCGACACCACGCGCGGCTGATCTTCAGCGGCTTCGAGCTCATCATCGAAGACACGGGCAGCAGCAACGGCGTCTTCATCGACGGCGTGCAGGTGCAAATTCCCACCCGCGTTCGCGGCGACCAGGAGGTGCAAATCGGAAGCGCTCGTCTGCGCATCGGTTTGAAGGAAGCAGCGAGCCGGCAACTCGCCGCGGCGCTGTGGGATCGCGACCTCGGACTCGAGCCCGTGCGGGAGATGCTCGAGTCCAAAAAATACCGGGTCATCACCACGATCGGGCGCGGTGGGATGGGCGTGGTGATGCAGGCGCGCGACCTCCGCATCCGCCGCACCGTCGCCATGAAGGTGATGAAAACCAGCGCGCAATTCTCGCGGGAGAATGTCCTTCGTTTCATCGACGAAGCGCAGCTTACCGGACAGCTCGAGCATCCGAATATCGTGCCCGTTTACGACCTCGGAATCGATGACCAGGGAGAGACTTTTTACGCGATGAAGTACGTCAAGGGAACCACCCTCGACGAGGTGCTCCGCGGGCTGCGGCACGGCAACGTGCGCGTTGTGGAGAAGTATCCGCTCGCGACCCTGATCACGATTTTCCAAAAGATCTGCGACGCCGTCGCGTTCGCGCACTCGAAGGAAGTCGTCCACCGCGACCTGAAGCCGGAGAACGTGATGATCGGCGCGTACGGCGAAGTGCTCGTCATGGATTGGGGTCTCGCCAAAAATCTGACCGCTGGACGGCCGAATCAAAGCGACGCCTCGGTGCAGACGATCACCGAGGAGCCGTCCACGGACGCACGCGGCTTTCAGACGATGCACGGATTGATCGTCGGCACGCCGCCCTACATCTCCCCCGAGCAGGCGCGCGGCGAACTTGAGAAGATCGACTTTCGTTCCGACGTGTTCGTCCTCGGCGAAATTCTCTACGCGATCCTCACTCTCCGCGCGCCGGTCAGCGGCGCGAACGTCGCCGAGGTGGTCGAGAAAATCCTCAACAGCGAAATCACGCCTCCATCGAGCTTCAATCAACAGCCGAAATCATCGCGCCATCAACGTCCCGAGATCACCGAAGCACACGTCGCGCTGATCCACTGTCCCGGTCGCCGCATCCCGGACGGGCTCTCCGCCGTGGTGATGAAAGCGATGAACGGCGAACCCGCGGCGCGGTATCAGTCGGTGGAGGAAATGCAGGCCGACCTCACCGCCTGGCAGGGGGGATTTCCGACCAAGGCCGAGCGCGCCAGCTTGCTCAAACACGGGCTGCTTTTCCTCGGCCGGCACAAAGGAGAAACGGCGCTTCTGGCCGCGGGTTTCGTGATCTTCAACGTTCTGGTCATCGGCTTCATCTACCAGCTAACACAGGAAAAGAATCGCGCGCTCGACAACGAGCAATACGCCCTGAAAAACGCCCGGCGTGCGATCGAGAGCGAACAGCTTGCCGCCGAGCGACTGATGGATTTGCAAGGCACGGCGCCGACCTTTTTTGAAGAAGCGCGCAATCTCGTCGAAGACGGGAAATTCATCGAGGCCCTCGACAAGATCGATTACGCGATCGAGCAGGTGCCCAACGAACCGAACTACCTCGCGCTGCGCGGCAACATCCTGCAATCGCTTTTGCGCTGGCCGGAGGCGATCGCTTCCTATGACGCAGCGCTGCTGCGCGATCCGAAGCAAGCCGGCGCGAAGCAGAACCTCGCGCTGACGAAGCACATGATTGGCGAGATGAAGCTGCAGGGAAAATTGACGCCGGCGATGCTGCGCGATTTTCATGCGGCGCTCCTGAAGCAAGGCCGCGTGGATGAAGCCGTGGCGATGCTCAAGGAAATCGGCAAGGACGAGAAAGTCTTCGCGAACACCTGGCGTGCCTACTTCGACCGCACGCGGCTGAAGGAACGCGTGCTCACTTTCGACGACGAGACGCTGCAGGTGGACATGAGCAAGATGCCGCTCGCCGACTTGCGGACGCTCGGCGATGCGCCGGTCGTCAGCCTGATTCTCGACGACACACGGCTCAACGATCTGACCGCGCTAAAGGGCCGGAAGATCCGCAGTCTGTCGCTTAATCACACGCTGGTGCGGGACCTTGCGCCGTTGCTGGATATGCCGCTCAAATCTTTCAGCGCGGAAAATACGCGGATCACCGACCTGTCGCCGCTCGCGGATTCTCCGCTCGAGTCGGTCCGTATTTCTGGCACGCTTGTCACCGATCTCAGCCCGCTGCGCGGCAAGAGTCTGGAGCAATTCTTCGCCGCGAATTGCCGGAATCTCAAGGATCTATCAGCGTTGCACGGCCTTCCTTTGCAGACGGTGGACATCAGCCGGACAGGCATCAGTGACCTCAAGCCGATCGCCGGCGCGCCTATCCGCGAGCTCAATCTCAGCGGCTGCGTGGACCTGATCGACCTCACGCCGCTGGCGGAGATGAAGAATCTCGAGGCGGTGATGATTCCGATGCAGTGCAAAGACATCGACTTCCTGCGCGAGCATCCGTCGATCAAACGACTTTCCTACAAAAAGCTCACGCAGCCCGCGTATGAATTCTGGGACGAGTTCGACGTGAAAAAGAACGCGGCGAAAACGGAGACTGGGAATTAGGGTCTGTGGTCGTGCAGCCACCGAGTTCATTCCACCGAGTTCAGCAGCTCCCCTGATGAAAGACGTCTATTCACTCGAAGATTTACGCGGCTGGACGCAGGCCACCGAAGACGCAGCCGTGCGCTTGCGGCTCGCGGTGGTCGGCGATCCCGTCGCTCATTCGGCCTCGCCGCCGATGCACGATGCGGCGCTGGAGAAATGCAGGATCGCGGCGCGGTATGCCCGACTGCACATCCGCGAAGACGAATTGGCGGAAGCACTGCGGCTGTTGCCGGAGCAGGGGTTTATCGGCGTCAATTGCACCATCCCGCACAAAGCCGCCGCGCTCGCGCTGATGGACCGCGTGGATGAGCACGCGCGGCGCATCGGCGTGGTGAATACGGTCGTCATCGAGGGAAAGGAATTGGTTGGCTTCAACACGGATGGACCGGGGTTGGTGCGCGCCGTGCGCGCGGAATTCGGAGTCGACCTGCGCGACCTACGCGTCCTCGTGCTTGGCGCGGGCGGTGGCGCGGGGAGGGCGATCGCGATGCAGTGCGGATTCGAACAATGCGAACGGCTAGTCCTCGTAAATCGGACGCTCGAAAAGGCGCAGGTGCTCGCGGAGGAGCTTCAGCCCTTGTTTCGCGGGCCTCGGGTTTCCGGTCCCGGCGAACGGCTGGAAGTCGCGCCGTGGTCGGAAGCCGCGCTCCGCGCACAACTCGCGCAGACCGATCTCGTGATCAATTGCACATCCGTCGGCATGAAACGCACGGATTCATCGCCGCTCGCGAGTGCGCTCCTGCAACCGCATCTCTTGATCTTCGACACCATCTACACCGCGGCCCGGACGAAGCTGATGCTCGCTGCTGATGAAGCCGGCGCGCGAAGTGCCAACGGCCTTGCCATGCTCCTCCATCAAGGCGCGCTGGCATTCGAAATCTGGTTCGATCAACCCGCGCCTTTGGAAGAAATGCGTGCAGCTCTGCAAGCTCACGCTGCAGCGAAATCGTAAACGCGGCGTCGTGCCGGAAGGGGCCGCAACCTCTCACGGAGACGCGACGTGAAGGCGATTCGGCCACCACGGAGGGACCAACAACCGGCGAGAAGCGAATTGATCCTGCCATGTCTGACTCCTCGAAAAATATCGCTACATTCGATCTCGCGCAGCGTCCGTTGCGAGACCGGTTACGTTCTCCTTCCGCGCATGTTCGATGAATTCCGCGCCACCATCTTCGCACCACTACCCATTTTTTTATGAACCATCTCTTTCAACCACTCACCGTCGGCGCGCTCGAACTTCCAAATCGCATCATCATGGCGCCGCTGACCCGCGCACGGGCCGGCGTCACGCGCACGCCGAATGCGCTCATGGTCGAATATTACCGGCAGCGCGCGACGGCCGGGTTGATCATCAGCGAGGCCACGTCGGTCGACCCGATGGGCGTCGGCTACGCGGACACGCCCGGCATTTGGTCGGACGAGCAGGTGCGCGGCTGGACGGCCATCACCGACGCTGTGCATGCGGAAGGTGGGCGGATGATACTCCAGCTCTGGCACGTCGGGCGCATGTCGGATCCGATGTTTCTGGAGGGTCAATTGCCGGTCGCGCCGAGTGCCATCGCACCGGCGGGACACGTCAGCCTGGTGCGCCCGCTGAAGTCCTTCGTCACACCGCGCGCGCTGGAAACCAGTGAGATCCCCGATATCATCGAGGCCTATCGCCGCGGCGCGGAGAATGCGCAGCGCGCGGGCTTTGACGGCGTGGAAATTCACGGCGCGAATGGCTACCTGCTCGATCAGTTTTTGCAGGACAGCTCGAATCACCGCACGGACGAATACGGCGGCTCGGTCGAAAATCGCGCGCGTCTGATGCTCGAGGTCACCGATGCCGTGATCTCCGTCTGGGGGGCGGATCGTGTGGGCATGCACCTTGCACCACGTGGCGATGCGCACGACATGGGCGACTCAAATCCTGCGGAGACCTTTGGCCACGTCGCGCGCGAACTCGGCCAGCGTCGCATCGCCTTCATCTGCGCGCGCGAATCATCTGGGCGAAAATCGTCTCGGTCCCGAACTGAAAAAGGCCTTCGGCGGCGTCTGGATTGCGAATGAGAAGTTCACGCAGGAGACGGCCGAGCAGGCGATCGCCGCGGGCGAAGCCGACGCCGTCGCCTTTGGCCAGCTCTTCATCGCCAATCCCGATCTGCCCGAGCGCTTCGCCACAGGTGCTTCGCTGAATGCGCCCGATTCCAGCACCTTCTACGCGCCCGGCGAGCACGGCTACACCGACTACCCGGCGTTGGCCGCTGTGCACTAATTCCCGCCGCGAGGTGCCCACGCGATGATTCTGCACTCCGTCCTCGATCTTGCTCCGATCAATCAGGGCAGCGATGCGGCGCAGGCGTTTCGCAACACGCTCGATCTCGCGCAGGCACGCGGAGGAATGGGGCTACCATCGCTACTGGCTCGCCGAGCATCACAACATCGCGGGCATCGCCAGCGCGGCGACATCGGTGGTCATCGGTCACGTCGCGGGCGGCACTTCGCGCATCCGCGTCGGCTCCGGCGGCATCATGCTGCCAAATCACGCGCCGCTGGTCATCGCCGAGCAGTTCGGCACGCTCGAGTCGCTCTATCCCGGCCGCATCGATCTCGGGCTCGGCCGCGCGCCGGGCGGTGATCAGACGACCGCCCGCGCGCTGCGCCGCGGACTCGGCAGCAGCGGCGACACCTTTCCGCAGGACGTCGCCGGAATTGCAGTCCTACTTCGCGCCCGCTGCCGCCGGACAACCGTTGCGCGCCATCCCCGGCGCCGGATTGAACGTGCCGATCTATCTGCTCGGCTCGAGCGATTTCAGCGCGCGCCTCGCTGCCGAACTGGGCCTGCCGTTCGCTTTCGCCTCGCACTTTGCACCGGATTACTTGCACCACGCGCTCGGCGCTTTACCGCGAGCATTTCCAACCCTCCGCGCAACTCGCCGCGCCGCATGTCATGGTCGGCGCGAACGTCATCGCCGCCGACACCGACGCCGAAGCGACGCGCCTCTTCACCTCGCTCCAACAGGCCTTCCTCGGCCTGATCCGCGGCGCGCGATCCGAGTTGCTGCCGCCGATCGATTCGATCGACGATCTCTGGAGCCCGCTGGAAGCCGCGCATGTGCAGCGCATGACGCGGTGCTCCGCCGTCGGCTCGCCTGAGACGATCCGCCGCGAACTCGATACGCTCATCGAAGCCACCGACGCGGACGAAATTATCGTCACCGCGCAGATCTACGATCACCCCGCGCGCCTGCGCTCTTTCGAGCTCACGGCCGACGTCTTTGGCGAGATCAACAGCGACAATCAGTCGGAAGCAAGCCTCTCACCTCCTGCGGCCTAAACTCCGCACACGTTCCGTCCCGGGTCATTAGCCTGCTGGTCTCGCGGTGAGAATTTGCCGACCACCGCCATCCAAAAGTCCAACTCATCAAGCCTGAGTTGGTCGAAAACCGCAGATTGGATTGGAGCCGACAGTCGGATTCGAACCGACGACCTACTGATTACAAAT
>CAVYGI010000008.1:0-286630 GCA_963767975.1 uncultured Verrucomicrobiae bacterium
TCCACATCCACCAAAGCGGCTTCGCCATCCGCCCAAAGAGCCGGTCGGGATCGAAGAGCGAAAAACGAATGAAGAAAACCTGGTTGGCCAGATTGTAGAGAAACGATTTCTTGGCTTTGTTTTTCCGGGCGGCTTCGAAGCGCGATTTGAGGCGCTGGCCTTGCGCCGAGAGGAACTGAAGGAGAGCCAGGTCGTTGGCGAAGCGGAGCACGCGTTCGTTGAGTTCCTCGGGCGAATACTCGAGCAGGACGTGCCGGTGCCGCGCGACGTAGTCCTCGCGGATTTGGGCAAAGGTGCGCTTTCCATCGAAGAGGGTGGCGAGGAAGTAATCCTCGGCCGTCATGCGGAAATACTGAAGCGAGACGGGATCCTTGACGACGTAGTAACTGCGGCCTTCAAAAAGCTGCTGCGTGACGATCAAATCCCCGCGCAGCGCAGGCAGGACGACATTCTCCTGCGGCGCAGCCTGCGGTGAAGCGATCGGCTCGGGATGGACGGCGGCGGCGGACATCAGAATGCGCTATTTCGCCTTTCCAAAATTCGCGGTGGCGCGCATGCCGGCCTTGACGACGCGGTCCTTGTTTTCCAGCAGGACTTTCACGCGGAAAAAACCGCTCCCGGCGTCGATGCGGGGATCGACAAAGGTGATCTTGCCGGTGAACTCGGCGTTGGCGATCACGGGAAATTTGATGCGGACTTCCTGGCCTTCCTTCGTCGTCGCCATGAGCAGCGGATCGAGGTAAAACTGCACATAGACCTGGTCGATGTTGACGATGTCCATGAGCTTTTCCGCGCGGTCCACGGACTCGCCGGCTTCCTTGTGTTTTTTGACGACCACGCCAGCGAGCGGGGATCGGACGGTCTTCTCCTTGAGCATGGTTTCCGCCACCCGATGGAGGATCGTGGAAAGCTCGAGTTGCGCCTGTTCTTCGAGCCATTTTTCCTTGCTGCCCATCTTCTCCTTGAAGAGCGTCTGCGCTCCCGAGGCCTTGAATGTTCCCAACTCGATGAGCTTCTGCGTGCGCTCGACTTCGAGCGCCTCCCGCTCGGCGCGGAGTTGCACGATCGGCTGGCCTTCGCTCACTTCGTCGCCTTCATCGACGAGCACGGAGTCGATGACTTCCTGGAGGACTGGCGAGGACACGCTGACGGTCTTGAACGGGATCACGAGGCCCTGCTTTTCCTCGGCGCGCGCGGCGGCCAGAGGGAGGAAGAGCGAAGCGGAAAGGGCGAGGATGAGTTTCATGAAAAGGGTGCGCGGTTAGCCGATCATCCGCATCTGGAACCACTCCCAAATCCGGGAGCCCCAAATCGCCACGAGCGGGCGGCGGCCCAGTTCGATCTTGCCCCGGCCAGTGAGGCCGGGCCTGAGGGCGGACTGAAGCGCAGGCGGCACTTCGATGTTCTTGAGCGTGATGAGGAAGACGTTCTCCTTTTCGCGGGCGATCGCCTGCGAGCTGATCTGCTCGCGGCGGGCGAGCTTCGCGTGAAAGACGTGCGAACTCTGGCTGTAGAGAACGAAGCTGATATCGACGGGGTGGCCTTTGCTGAGTTCCTTTTCGACGAAGCCGATCTTCTGCTCGTGCAGGTCGATCTGCGCCTCCCACAGATCGAGCGCGGCGACTTCCGCAAACGCGGCGCCGGCTTGCAAGTACTCCCCGATGTGAAGCTCGAGATCTTTCGTCACGACGACTCCGGAGATGCGCGAACGCAGGACGGCGGACGCAATGTCGGCATTGATGCGCTTCTCGTTTTGATCGGCCACTGTGGCCTGGAGAAAGGCCACATTGGCGGCGGCTTCATCGCCGAGAGCCCGGTAGCGCTCGGCTTCCGCGTTGAGGCGGCGGCGATCCTGCGCGTTTGCCTCAAGCTCGGTCTCGAGCTTTCGCGTGTCGAGATGCGCCACCGGATCGCCCGCCTTCACGTGATCTCCCTCCCGCACGAGCACCCGCTCGATGCGGCCCGGAATCTCCGCGACGATGGCCGTCCGCTGCATCGGCGTGAGCGCGCAATCGCCGTCGATCCGATCCATCTTTGGATACAACAAGATGCAGGCGAGGATGGTGAGGAATACGGTGAGGCGCACGAGCGAGCGGCGCCGCTTGTGGCCGGTGAGGAGGCGGCGCGTGTCGCGCAGCCGCTTCGTGATCCTGAGGAAAGGAAGCGAGTGGTAATCCTCGGCGGCGCGCAGCGATTTGCCGGTGTGCGTGGCGAGCCATTCGGTGAGCCGCGTGGTCGAAGCGGGTTCCTTCGAGCCGGCCGCGCTGTCGAAGAATCCTTCCGTCGTGCTCTCGGCGAAATACGCGCCGACGAGCTGCTTGTCATCGTCGAGCATCGGCGCGATCAGCCCGCTGACGACGTGAGCGAGATCGAAGTACGCGAGGTCGATTTCGTCCGTCCGCCGGACGGCAGGCGAAAGATTGCCATTGGTCTCGGTGCCATTCCCCGCGGGCGCGGATTCAGCGCGGGCCAGCAGTTCCTTCTTGCTGAGAAAAACGATCTCCGGTGCGGCGTGCGCGCCGACGAAAGCGCTCATCGCTTTCACCATCGAACTCTTTTTCTCCACGACCTCCTGCCCGGAGATCGACATGACGCGCCACCGATCGCCTTCCAAGAGCAGCACGGAGCAGCGTTCACAGCCGATGAGATCACGTCCATAATTCGACGAGAGTCGCGCGACCTCCAGCGGATCGAGTGAGCCCGCGAGATCGCTCGTGAATTTCAGCACGTGCTGGAGCCGCTGGGTCTCGACGACCAAAGTGCCCAGTCGGCGCGACTGGAGATGCTGCTCCACATACGTCGCCAGCGAAGTCAGGAACGTGGCAAATTCCGAGTAGTTTGCCGGAACCACGTAGGGCTGCATCCACACTTGGAGGACACCGAGCACCTGATCTTTCAGAAAAAGTGGGACACTGACGAAGGGATAGGGTGTCTTGTTCCCCTCGGGCTGGGGCGTGGCGCCCTGCAACTGCTGAAGCTGGCTCTGGAGCGAGCCGGTATCGCCCTGCGAATGAGCGGGAGCAAAGACCAACGGACGCTTGGCTTGCACGACCTCCGAAAGCGTCCGAAGCAAATTTGCGCGTTGCTGTTCGTCAGTCTGAAACAGCGTTGCTTCGAACTCCACTTGTGCCGCGAGCTGAAACTCGCTTTTACCATCCGCGCTCGTTTTTCCGACCAGCCAAACGGCGCCGCCTTTCGCGTCGCACGCCTGCACCACACGGGCGAGAAATTGCTCGAAATACTCTTCGCTCCGAACCTCCCTTTTGCTGAGCGCTGCGATCTCTTCGACGAGCCGTTGAATACGTCCGCGTGCTTCTTCGATACTCGGTTCCTGGGGCATTGGTGGGTAGGGAAGCTAGGCTGTGAGCCTTCAAAAGCAAGGAGCGCGACGCACGCCCCGAGTTTGAACAAGGTGCACTGATTCGCGATGTCTGGACGGAGCCTTGGCCGCTCCGAAGCGGTGCGTTCCGATCGAAATATGCGATCCCACAGCGGACTAACTTTCGCGCACGACAGCCGGGCTCACCAACCGGTAGACCGCCACAAACAGCGCCAACCCGGCGGGCAGAACGATAGGCAGCCAAGTTAGGCGCGCGCCGAAAAAAGTCAGCGCGAACATCACGTAAATCACCACGAAGACCATCGCGCCGCCACACACGGCGAGGCGGGACCATCGCGGCGCAAAGCCTCCGGCGACCATTGCGAGCGCGATCATCACGAACTCCGCCCATACCGGCGCGCGGTGGAGGAAGGACCGGTTTTGCAGCGTGGCAATCGCCGCGGCCAGGAGTTCGCCAGGGGAACCGCGGCGTCCTGCCGCAAGGCGCAGGGTCTGCGCCTCCGGGTCTGTGCGCGAAAGGAGCAGCAGTTTCCCGTTGATCACATCGAGGGAGATGTTGGTCGGGGTGTTTGCGTCCGCCTGCGCGCTCGCGAGCACCAATTCGTCAAGGCCAATGCGGCTCCGCGGCACACCGAAATCGACGCGCATCTCGCCGCGCGCATCGATCGGAATCTCGAAACGACCGGCGACGCGAATGGCCCTCCCGGCTTCGATCTGCAAATCGTCGGGTGTTAACTTCTCCCAAAGCATCAAGCTCTGCAGCACGAATGACGGAACGACCTGGCCGCGGTAGCGCAGCAGCAGGGGGACCGAATGCACCTCGTGCCCGGTGTCGATCAGGTTGGTGAAGCCGGTCGTGCTCGAAAGTCGAAGTCATCCTCGGCTTGGGACGTGACCGTCGTGAATTCCGCGATTTCCTTCACGTCCCCACGCACGTTGTGGATCAGGGGCACCTCTTCCAACGGCGGAATCAGGTCTGGATCTTCCGGAAAGCCGAGTCGCGCGCCGAGCAGGACTTTGCGGGCGCGGAGGAGATGTTCGCGGAGGATTTTTTTTGTACTGCGGCAGCTTCGTGCGTGTGTCGATCTTCGTCTCGCGCTCATCCCAGCGCAGGATCTCATCGGTTGCCAAAACCTCTGGCTGGAAGTTGTTCGCCGCTTGAAAAAAGAGCGCAAAATCGAGCGGCGTCCAAGGCCACGGATGATCCTTCAAGCTGTTGGCATTGACCTCAATCAACGTGACCGGCGCAGGGTCCTCGGTGCGGTGGCTATTGCGCGCCAGGAAGTCGGCAAAGCTTTCATCAAACTGCCGCATCGGCTCCTGCCTCGCCTCGCGCAGCAGTACAAGGCCGATCACCAGCACGAGGATGGTAAAATGGGCGCCGGTGCGAAACATGGCGCGCAATTACCGGGATCGGGCAACGCCGCCAATCGCAAAATGCGCGAGCCCAGCGCGGCAGGAAACCTGCGTCTTACAAGACGAAAAAAGCCGCCAGAGAGCTACGACAATGCAGGTCAGACTGCCGTTGCTACCTTCCGGTCCTGGCGGGGTTCGTCAGCCTGCAATCCATAGTCCCTGGCGGAGGCCGCGGAATATGGGATGATTTGACGTGGATACAAATCTTTTGTGAGACAAATCGGTGAAACCACTTGCATCGCGGAAAAATCGACGCTTAAAAGTGCGCCCACGCCAGTTGCGGCTCCCACCCGCTGGTGAATCCCTTCACTCCTGTTACCCTCCAATATGGCTAAATTCCTCCTCGGCTTTTCCTTACTGCTCATCGCAGTCACGGCCTACCTCGGCTTTGCGACCAAGGGAAAGGTGGAAGCCCTGCAAGGAGATCTGAAACAGACCAAAGCGACTCTCAGATCCACGCAGGACACCTTGACGACGACCAAGGCGACCTTGAAGAAGACGGAGGAAGACCTCGCGGCGACCAAGGCCACGCTTGAGATGCGTGAGATGGATATCACCAAGCTGAAGACCGACCTCGACGACACCACCAAGAAGCTGGCGGATGCGGCGAAGATGGTGGAGGAGAAAGCTGCGGCTCTGGAACTGGCCAATGCCGACATGGCCAAGCTGAAGGAGAAATTTGGGGAACATCGACCCGGAGCAGATGATTGCGCAAAAGAATGATCTCACCGCGCAGCTCACCAAGGCTCAGACCGAGCTCGCGGAGGCCAAGCAGGTACAGGCTTCTCTGGAATCGCAGAAAAAGGATACCGAGGACAAGCTGGCTGGTGCGCAGCGCACGGTGCAGGAATACAAGCAAGGCATCTCCCGCAATGGGTTGACCGGCAAAGTGCTCGCGTACAATGCGGGCTGGAATTTCGTGGTGCTTAGCGTTGGCGACAAGAGTGGCGTCAAAGCCAATGCCCAGATGCTGGTGACGCGCGGAATCAACCGATCGCCAAGGTCAAAGTGACGACGGTCGAGCCTTCCACATCGATTGCTGACATCGTCCCCGGATCAATGCGTGAAAGGTCAGCGACCCTTCAGCCGGGGGACACGGTCGTTCTCGAGGTCAAGCGCTGGAGTGCTCCCCAAGTCTCGGATGGCACGCTGCTTCGGCCTTTCTTTTGTTCTCGGTGCCGACGGCAGCTGACGTTGGGTGGGTGCGCAAACGAGAGCTCCAGCGATCCCAATCGCGTCAGCACAATTCCGTGGAATCGCCCGGAGAAGTGGGAGGGGCAGGGGGCCTTGGGTGGGTTCTCGCCGAACCAGAAGGCGTAATTCCGCGGCGGCGCGTTGGTTACCGCGTGACGACTTAGCATGTCTGCTCAACCGCGCGTCCTCGTGATTCGCGGTGGAGCGATTGGCGACTTCATCCTCACGCTGCCGGCGATCCGTCTGTTGCGGGAAAGTTTCCCCGCCGCTCACTTGGAGATCCTTGGCTACAAGCACATCGTCGCGCTCGCCGAGCAACGCTTCTACGCCGATGCCACGCGTTCGATCGAGTATGCGCCGATGGCGGCGTTCTTCACGCCGGGCGCGGATCTCGCTCCGGAACTCGTCGAGTATTTCAGCAGCTTTCAGCAGATCGTCAGCTATCTCTACGATCCGAATGGCTACTTTGAGGCCAACCTGCGCCGCGCCGGCGCTCGCAACATTCTCCCAGCTTACGCGCGTCTCGACGATTCCGCGCATGCGGCAATTCAACTCGCGCGCCCGTTGGATCGCCTGGCGCTTTATCTGGACGGCCACGCCTCCCAAATCTTTCCAAACGCGGCGGATCGCGCGTTTGCGGACAAGTTCCTTTCGGGCTGTCACCACCCTCTGATCGCTATTCATCCCGGCAGTGGGAGTGCACGCAAGAACTGGCCCACGCCACGGTGGGCGGCCGTCGCTGGAGCGCTCATCGAGAAGTCGCCCGATCGGCAAATTCTATTAGTTGGCGGCGAGGCGGATGAAGCTGCGCTCCGTGATTTTAGCTCGGAGATTCGCGGGAAATTTATGCTCGCCCGCGATTTGCCTCTGCCGCACCTCGCAGCGGTCTTCGAGCGGGTTGAGCTTTTTCTCGGGCACGACAGCGGCATTTCGCATCTCGCTGCCGCGGTCGGCGCTCCGTGTCTACTTCTTTTCGGTGCCACCGATCCGGCTGTGTGGGCTCCCGCCAATCCGCTGGTGAAAGTAGTTGAAGCACCCGACGGCGACTTCGCGCAGGTCAGCGTCGAACGTGTCGCCGCCGAGGCGTTCGCGATGCTCGAAGCGCGAGTAGCGATCTAGACGCAAAAAGGGCGGGCACCTTCCGATGCCCGCCCAGACTTGGTTTGCGGTCGATTACTTCGCCGCTTTGTGCGCGCGGACGAAGTCTACGCACTTCGTCACGTCAGGCAGTGAGTTCTCCCAGTTATACTCGTATTCGATCGAAATATTCCCTTCCATGCCCTGCGCTTTGTATTCATCGAGGATCGCGCCGATCTCTCCGACTCCCGTTCCGTAGGGCACATCGTGGCTCTGTCCGAAGGCCTCCTTGTCCTTGAGGTGGCTGCTGACGATGCGGCCCTTGAGCGTCTTCACGCACCACAGCGGGTTCAGCCCGGAAGTCTGCCAGTGGCCGGTATCGGCGCAGGCACCGATGCGCGCATCGCGGCCTTTGCAGACCTCGAGGATGTAATACGGATCCCACATCCGATACTCGGGATGATCGACGCGACGCGGATGATCGTGAAAGCCGACTCGCACGTCGTACTCCTTCACGAGCTTCTCGATCGTATCGATGGCATCCGTCGATTCCGTGGTGATGCCGTAAAGGCCCATTTTCTTGGCGAATTCAAAGATTTTCCGCGCAGCGTCCTCGTCCTTCGGAATGCCGACGACTCCGTAATTCACGGCGCGAACTTTGTGCTCCGCGAGCTTCGCCTTCACCTTCGCGACCACATCGTCCGGTGCGTTGTGATCCCACTTCACCGTGGGCTCTTCCTTGCTCAGTTTTTGGCCAGGGTAGAACTCGATCACCTTGCCTCCGGCAGCCGCGGTTTTCTCGATCGCCTCGAAAGCGGTGAACCGGTTGAAGGTGTAGGCTTGGGCGCCGATGGCGAAGCCGTTGACTTTGGCGTCGTCCGGAATCGGAACGGCGTGAGCGATCGTGCTCATCGCGAGGGCGGTGAGCGCGGCGGAAAGGAGGGTGGGGATTCTTGTCATGTATCGGAGAATGCGGAACGATGCGCGCCCTTAGAAAGAATGAAAATCCGCTCCCTCGAAACATTCCTCGTCGCCCCGCGCTGGTGCTTCATCAAGATTACGACTGAAAGCGGGATTGTCGGCTGGGGCGAGCCGGTCGTCGAAGGCAAAGCCGCGACGGTCGCGGCGTGTGTCGAGGAGATGAGGGATTTCGTCATCGGTAAAGATGCGCGCCGGATCGAGGACCTGTGGCAGGTGTTGTATCGCGGGGGATTCTACCGCGGCGGACCGGTGCTGATGAGTGCGATGAGTGGCATCGATCAAGCGCTGTGGGATATCAAAGGCAAGGCGCTCGGTGTGCCAGTTTATGAGCTGCTCGGCGGTGCGGTGCGCGAGAAGATCCGCGTGTATGCTTGGATTGGTGGCGATCGGCCGGACGATGTCGCGAAGGAAGCGCTCGCAAAAAAGGCGCAGGGTTACACCGCAATCAAAATGAACGGCACCGAGGAAGTGGAGTGGATCGGCTCACCGAAAAAAATCTCCGAAGCGGTCGCGCGCGCGTTTGCGATTCGGGAAGCGTGCGGACCGGAGTTCGGCATCGCGATCGATTTTCACGGCCGCGTGCACAAAGGAACCGCTAAAATTTTGATGCACGAACTCGAGGGCGTGCGGCCGCTTTTCATCGAGGAACCAGTGCTCGCGGAGAACAACGAGGCGCTGCTCGATCTGCGGCGCACCTCGTCGATTCCGATCGCCACAGGCGAGCGGCAGTTCACGCGATGGGGGTTCAAGCAACTGCTCGCCAGTGGCGGCGCGGACATCATTCAGCCCGATGTCTCGCACGCCGGAGGGATCAGCGAGTTGAGGAAAATCGGCACGATGGCCGAGGCTTTCGATGTCGCGCTTGCGCCCCACTGTCCGCTCGGTCCGATTTGCCTGGCCGCTTCATTGCAGGTCGATTTCTGCACCCCGAATGCTTTCATCCAGGAGCAGTCGCTCGGTATTCACTACAACCAAGGCAGCGACGTGCTCGATTACTTGGTCGATCCCAGTGTTTTCCACTACCGCGAAGGCTTCGTCGATTTGCTGACCAAGCCGGGCCTCGGCATCGAGATCGATGAAGCAAAAGTGCGCGCAGCCGCCTCGGTCGGGCATCGGTGGCGCAATCCGGTCTGGCGCACGGAAGACGGCGTGGTGGCGGAATGGTAGCCGCGCTTTCCGCCCGCAAAAAAAGGGCGAGCGCACGGCGGAGGATCTCCGCGCACGCTCGCCCGAAACTGTCGAGTCACCAGTGACCCGGCGAGTTGGTTAGTGCTTCTTTTTACCGGAAGTCGTGCCCGGCTTGGGAGTGCATTCGCCGGCTTTGGCGGCGCAGCATTCTTTCTTGGGAGCGGGTGTGTTTTGGCACGCGCTGAAGCTGAGCGCGCAGACCGCCATGGCGAGGAGAGACAGGATGGATTTCATGAGGCGCATTTCTTAGCTCGCGCTTCGCCGCTGTCCACTCGGAAAGCCGATCACTCGATGCGGTGCGCCATTTCCTGCGCTCGCAGGCAGAGCTCGGCGGCGAGAAAGGTGTGCTCCTGCGTCATCGCGAGTTCGGTGCGATTGAGGCAATCGAGGATCAGCGCTCCAAAGAACGGATAGCCCACCTGGCCGTGACAACGGATGTGCTGCTCGCCGCGGTGGTCGACGAGGTAAAGCTGGTCGCCTTCCTCCTCACGGCCGACGTCGATGTATTTCCGCAGCTCGATGTAGCCCGCGGTGCCGAGGATGAAGGTGCGGCCATCGCCCCATGTCGGGAGGCCGTCGGGGTTCAGCCAATCGACGCGAATGTAATTGGTCGCGCCATTGTCGGCGACGAGGTTCGCCTCGCCCCAGTCCTCGAATTCAGGGAAGTTTTTGTGGTGATAATTCGCGACCTGCGCGTTGACGATGCGCGCGCTTTTCGCGCCGGTGTAGTGGAGGAATTGCTCGAACTGGTGAGAGCCGATGTCGCAAAGAATGCCGCCCGTTTTCTCGCGCGACCAAAACCAGTCCGGGCGCGTGCTCGGCGAGCAGCGATGCGGCCCGAGACCGAGTACCTGGACGACGCGGCCGATCGCGCCTTGCTCGATGAGCTGACCCGCGCGCACGGCGCATTCGACGTGCAGGCGCTCGCTGAAATAGACCGCGTATTTGCGCCCCGTTTCGGTGACTTTTGCTCGCGCCGACTCGAGCTGCGCCATCGTGGTGAAAGGCGTCTTGTCGGTGAAGTAATCCTTCCCCGCATCCATCACGCGCAGGCCGAGCGGCCCGCGCTCGCTGGGGACTGCCGCGCCTGCGGCCAGCTTGATCTCCGGCTTTTCCAGCACCGCGTCGAGGCTCGCGAGCGGCTCGGCGGATGGGAAAGTTTTGCAGAACTTTTCGACTTTCGACGGATCGGGATCGTAGACGTAGCGCAGCTCGCCACCGGCCTCGATCAAACCCTTGCACTGGCCGTAGATGTGACCGTGATCGAGCGCGACCGCGGCAAACGGGAACTCGCCTTTTTCTACGACTGGCGCTGGCTTGCCCTCGGGCGCGTAGTTCATTCCATCGGATTTTTGCATGGAGGCGAAGCTACTGAGCCGGCCGCGCGCGCGTCATCAAAAAGCGGATGAGGAGAAGTTTCCGCGGATGAAAGAAGACTTTTGAAGGGCGCCGAACCTCTCACCCTAGACGTTGAGCGTTGAGCGATACGCGGCGGTCATGCGAAGCTGTGGGTAGCTTTGTCGCATACCGCGCTTGCCACGGGCGCACTCGACTTCCAACTGTTCACCGCTCCAATTTCAACGACTGCTCATGATTCAAATGAAACCCTTGCTGCTGCTGATGTTGCTGGCCGTCTCGGCGACGGCTGCGCTTTCGGAAAAAGAGCTCGAGTCGATCGGACATCGCGTCTGGCAAAATGAGTGCGGTGGGACGCGCGATGGGCTCACCTCGTGGAATGCCGGCGAGAATTTCGCGTCACTCGGCATCGGCCATTTCATTTGGTATCCGCGCGGTGTGAACGGGCCGTTCGAAGAAAGCTTCCCGAAGCTCGTGCGAGCGCTGCGCGACAGCGGTGCGAAAGTCCCCGACTGGCTGCGCGAGGACATTGACTGTCCGTGGAGTTCGCACGCCGAACTTCAAAAGGATTTCCGCAGCGAGCGGATGAACGAACTGCGCGACCTCCTCGCGGCGACTGTCCCCGCCCAAAGTCGTTTCCTCGCGCAGCGAATGGAAGAGGCGCTCCCCAAGTTGCTGGACGCCGCGCCGGCCCCGCAGCGCGGGAAGATTCGCGCGAATTTTCGGCGGCTTGCCTCAACTGGCGCCGGAACTTTTGCGCTCATCGATTACGTGAATTTCAAAGGCGAGGGGACCAAGCCGACCGAACGTTATCAGGGCGAAGGATGGGGCTTGCTTCAAGTGCTCGCGGGCATGGCGAGCGAAGGCAGCGCGCCAAAGGCTTTCGGGCACAGCGCCGCCGCGGTGCTCGAACGCCGGGTGCGGAATGCCCCGCCGGAGCGCAATGAGGCGCGTTGGCTTCCCGGCTGGAAATCTCGCGTGCGGGCTTACGGCGGTTGACCTCCCCCGGCGATTGGTTTTCAACCGCCACCTCGATGACCATTCTCGATCACGAATCCATCGACTTGCCGACGCCGAGCGGGCCGATGCGCACGCACCTTTTCCGACCCGCGGCGGAGGGAAGATACCCGGGTCTTGTGTTGTTCTCGGAGATTTTCCAGGTGACAGGTCCCATCCGTCGCACTGCTGCGTTCCTTGCTGGGAACGGATTCGTCGTCGCCGTGCCGGAGATTTACCACGAATACGAACCCGCTGGGAAGGTGCTGGCCTACGACTCCGCGGGCGCCGACCGGGGCAATGAATTGAAGATCACCAAACCGCTCGCGCACTACGACACCGATGCGCGTACGGTCCTCGATTTTCTAAAAAGGCACTCCGCCTGCACTGGCGCGCTCGGCGCTGTCGGTCTTTGCATCGGCGGACATCTCGCCTTTCGCGCCGCGATGAATCCCGACGTGCACGCGACGGCGTGCTTTTACCCCACCGACATTCACAAGCGCGGGCTCGGCGAGAGGCAAAACGACGACTCGCTCGAGCGTGCCGCGAGCGGAGAAATCGGCGGCGAATTGCTGATGATTTTCGGACGCCAGGACCCGCACGTCCCGTACGAAGGCCGGCGGTTGATCCAGGAGACGCTGCACACCGCGGGCGTGAATTTCCAGTGGCTGGAATTCAATGCCGCCCACGCCTTCCTGCGCGACGAAGGGCCGCGTTACAATCCCGTCCTCGCGCAGCAGTGCTTCACCGTTGCGCTGGAAATGTTTCACCGCCGCCTGCACGAGGGCAGCACCACGTCTGTCGGCAGCGGCGAGGCGCGGCACTGATCCGCAGAGGGGGTGCACCACAGATGAGCAGTTTCTTCATCCGGAAAGCAAACCGGTCGACAGCGAGCGGGAGGAACGCCCATGAGTGAGTCGCGGCTGAGTTGGCGCGCCACTTTTCTGCTCCTCGTCGCGATGCTGTTGATCGCCGGCGGCTGGACTTTCTGGCGCGTCGAGGCGTGGCCGGCGAAGGCAGCGCGGACTGTCAGCGAGGCGTTCGCGGAGGTGGCGCATTTGCAGCCAAAAGTTACCGTCCACGATCGCGTTTTTTTTGAGCAGACCACGTCTGTCCTCGAGCTTGCCGTCGTCAGCCGCGAGACGCAGGTGGAGCATGAAACCGAACACGAATGGCTTGGCAGCACGAAGCGCCTCAAGCTCCGCGGCGTCTTTCTGGTCAAAGTGGGGTTCGATCTCACCCGCCCATTCGCGGTGCAGATCGAAGGCAGCCACGTGACCGCCGATCTCCCGCCGCCGACGATCCTCAGCGTCGAGCAGACCAGCCTTGAGATCCTCGCGTTTGAAAATGGCATCTGGAACAAAATCAGCCCGACGGATCTGGAGGACGAGATTCGGACGCTCACCTTCCTTGCGCGCAACAAAGCCAACACCGCCGGACTCCGCCAAGAGGCGCTCACCACCCTTCGCAGCCGCCTGCGAGAGAAACTCGCCCCGGGCTTCGAGATCGAGGCCCGCACCGCATCTCCCAAAAACTAGGGGAGTCCGCTGCCGCCAAAGAAAGTGTTTGCAATTGACGGCTGGGTGTGGATTTTAACCGCCCTTTTTCAACCCTAACCGCAGGAGAGCTGACGCTCGTTCGCACTGCACCCAATCATGCAAACCAAACGCAGCAAACGGTATCGCGCCTCCGCCGAAAAGGTGGACGGCAAGAAGAGCTACTCGCTCGCCGAGGCCATCACGGTCCTCAAATCGTTCCCAGCCCCGAAGTTCGACCAGACGGTCACGCTTTCGTTCCGGCTCGGAGTTGACCCCCGCCAATCCGACCAGATGGTCCGCGGCACCTGCCCGCTGCCGCATGGCTCGGGTAAAGTCGTCCGTGTGCTTGTATTTGCCGAAGGCGACGCCGCTCGCGCTGCGAAGGAAGCAGGCGCGGAGTATGTTGGTTACAAGGATTTGATCGAGAAGTGCGTCGGCGGTTTTCAGGACTTTGACGTTGCGGTGGCCACGCCGGCGTGCATGGCGGAAGTTCGAAAGCTCGGCAAAGTGCTCGGGCCGCGCGGCCTGATGCCGAACCCGAAAACCGGGACGGTGACCGAAGATACGGCGAAAGCGGTGCGCGAGGTGAAGGCTGGGCGAGTCGAGTTCAAGCTCGACAAAAACGGCAACATCGCGGTGCCGGTCGGCAAGATTTCCTTTGAGCCGCAGGCGCTCACGGACAACGGCAGCGCGGTGATCGAGGCGGTCGTGAAGGCGCGCCCGGCCAGTGCGAAAGGCGCGTTCGTCGAGAACGTGACACTTGCCGCCACCATGTCCCCCGGGCTGCGCATTGATGCCGGCTCGTTCCTTAAATCTTAATCGGAGCCCACTGACCATGCATCCAGACAAAGCTGTCATCGTTGAAGACCTCCAGCAGAAGCTGAACGCCACTCCGTTCCTCTTCGTCGCTGATTACACGGGCCTGACCGTTTCCCGATTTGGCGAACTCCGCAACCGGCTTGCCGGTGTCGGCGCCCGCTGCCACGTCGTTAAAAATACCTTCCTCAAGCGCGCCGCGAAAGAAGCCGGCTACCCCGAACTCGGCGAACTGCGCGGGCAGAACGCGATTGTCGTCGGCGACAAGGATGTCGCCGCGGCGGCGAAGGTGCTGAAGACCTTCACGGCGGAATTCAAGAAGCCGGCGGTCGTAACCGGTGTCGTTGATCGCATGGTCGTCTCGACCGAGCAAATCGACGCCATTGCGGACCTGCCCTCGCGCGAAATCCTGCTCGGTAAGCTGCTCGGCACCTTGCTGGCACCGGCGAGCCAACTCGTTCGCGTCCTCAACGAACCTGCGTCTGCGTTGGCCCGTGTCTTGCAGGCAAAGGTCGATCAAGGCGGCGGCGCTCCCGAAGCCAAGGAAGAAGCCGCGCCGGAAGCCGCCGCGGAACCCGCTCCCGAATCCTCCGCTGGCGAAGCCGCCGCGCCGACTCCGGAAGCTCCGGCGAGCGAAGCCGCCGTGCCTGCTCCCGAGGCAGCCCCAGCCGAACCCGAAGCTCCCTTGGCTTAACCCAAACCAACCCTTTTCGCCGGGTGACCGGCGGATTCCGCGAGCGCCGCGATTGGCTCTCGCACCTTAAACCAAAAACAAATGGTTCCTCGTCGGTCGGGCGGCTGCCCGGCTGAAATGTCCCGAAGCCTCGGGATGCGACGATACCGCAAGAAGACAGATATATGGCAGATACCAACGCACTCGTCGAACAGCTCAGCGGACTCACCGTCCTCGAAGTTTCCGAACTCGTAAAATCCCTCGAAACGAAGTGGGGCGTCAGCGCCGCCGCTCCAGTTGCTGCCGCCGCACCCGCTGCTGGCGGAGCCGCCGCCGCACCAGTCGAGGAGAAGACCTCTTTCGACGTCATCTTGAAAGAGACCGGCGCGAACAAGATCGCCGTCATCAAGGAAGTCCGCGCTTGCGTCGCGGGACTCGGCCTCGCCGAGGCCAAGGCGCTTGTCGAGGGCGCTCCGAAGGCGCTCAAGGAAGGCATCACCAAGGAAGAGGCCGAAGAGATCAAAAAGAAGATCGAAGCGGCTGGCGCCAAGGTCGAGATCAAGTAGTCCTCGAGCCACCATTCTCGCTTCGCCCGGCCGCGCCGGTGCGGAGCGTTTTCCAGATCGCCGTCCGGGTCCGCCCGGGCGGCGATTTGCTTTTTGAGGGATGAACGTTCCCTCAAGTGAGCGCGTTAAATTGCCGGTGCCTTCCGATTGGGAGGTGACCGCACGTCGAAGCGGTGCCCTCCAATCCGCCGACTGCGGCGGTATTTAGCCGACGTAGATCCCGGTGCGGAATTCTGTTTCGGTGAACGAAAGGGAGTTGAGCTGGGCGGGACCGATGCCGCTGAAGATGACGACTTGGGGCGTGGTGGAGCGGCCGCTGGCGGCGATGATGTCGGCGATGCCGTCGCCGTTCACGTCGGCGGTGGCGACGCGAACGCCGCCCTTGAAGTTCGAGGCGAAGACGGTGAAGTCGGCGAGCAAGGCGGACGGCTGGCCAAATCCGGGGCGGCTGAACGCGCGGACGGCCGAGGCGGAGCCTGCGTCGGCTCCGGTGATGATCTCGGCGATCCCATCCCCGTTGACGTCGCCGGCGCTCACGAAGACGCCGCGCACTCGCTTGTCGTCGTAGGCGAGGAAGTTGTCGATCTGACGGCCACTCTCACCGCTAAAGACGCGGATGAGCGCGCCGAAGGACGACTTCACAGGCGCGGCGATGATGTCGCCGAAACCGTCGCCATTCACATCGCCGACGGCGACGCGAATGCCGGGGTGCCGCAGTCCGGCGTACGGATCGAGATTGCCGAGTTCGGCACCGTTGCCGTTGAAGATGCGGACGCTTGGGCCGTTGAGCCGTCCGGTGTCGGCACCGACGACGATGTCGGCGGATCCGTCGCCGTTCACGTCTCCTGCGGCCACGTTGATGCCGCCGCGGAACGTCGGATCAAATGCGAAGAAAGTGTTCAGCAGCGTGCCGGTGGTGCCGTCGAAAACTTTGACCACCGGCCCGAGCCGCGACGCCGTCGCGCCGACGACAACGTCCTCAACGCCGTCGCCATTCACGTCGCCAGTTGCGACGCTGAGACCTTTGTTGATCGCGCGGTCGCCGCCAAAGGCGCTGATGTCGAACCGGAACGCTCCGGCAGGCCCGTAAACGCTGATGCGATCCGTTTTTCCATTGCCGACGACGAAGCTCTGAATCACGGCAAAGGTCTCATTTTCCACCGCTCCAATGTCGGCCGCGAAGCCGCGAACGCGCGCGAATCCCACACCGCGCTGATCGTGAGCGAGGTTGAGCGGGTTCAAACCTGCGTCTATTGCCGGGCTCCCGGGGAGAAGGCGGTGTATTTGGGGACCTGATCCCGTGCCTGTGTTGAAGCTGTCCTCAAGCGGCCCGAGGAGCGGGTCGACGTTGGTTAGATTGCTCGTGTTCGTCCCGTTGATCGTCCCGGCTGTGGAGGTTTGGAAGAGACTATGATCGGCATTGAGCGTGCCGCCGCTGCGCACCACATCGGTGAAGCCGCGTTGGTCGTCGTTGCCCGCGACGATGGTGCTGTTGAGCTGCGCGGTGGTGTTTTCAAGGTAAAGTCCGCCGCCTAGGCTGGCCGCGGAGTTGTTCGCGATCGTGCTGTTGGAGACCGTGAGATCAGCCCCGCCGATGGCGTGGATGCCGCCGCCGTTTCCAGAGAAGGTCGAGTTGCCGGAGATCGTGCTGCCGACGATTTGGATGGTCCCGTTCGAGCCGGAGGCGGGGTCGAGGTTGATGCCACCGCCGCTGTTAAAGGCGGTGTTGCCGCTGATCGTGCTAAAGGTAACCGCCAGCGTGCCGCCGTCATTGTGGATTCCGCCGCCAAAACTGGCGTCGTTGTCACGCATCGTGGTGGCGGTGACGTTCAGCGTGCCGGTGTTGGAATTCCACAGCGCGCCGCCTTCCGAAGTAGCGTTGTTATTGGAAAAAACCGCCCCAGTGATGGTGACGGAACCCGCACCCGATGTGTGGATACCGCCGCCATTGATCGACGCAGAGTTACCGGAAAATTCCGTGTCGGTGACCGTGACGGTACCGAGGTTATTTTCGATTCCGCCGCCGGCCCGCGCCGCTTGGTTGTTGGAGACGCTGCCGGCGATGAGGGTGAGCGTCCCCCCGTCAGAATTCAGGATGCCGCCACCGTTGCCCGATCCATTGATGGAGGAATTAGAATCGATCGTGACGCCGTTCAGAATGAGCGTCCCATCGTTGAAAATGCCGCCACCCCCATTGTTAGGGGAGGTTGCGGTGGAGCTGTTGAAGCGGATGTTCGCGCCGGTGACGCGAACGATGCCGCCGTCGTTGAAGATGCCGCCACCACCTTGTTCCGTTCCGTTGCCGTTCGCGATGTTACTGGTGATCTGTGTCCAAGATGCCTTCGTCGCAACACGACTGATATTTCACGATGAGCGTGCCGGTCGTGGAGTTCCACAAGCCGCCGCCTTCCTGCGTCGCGGTGTTGTCGCGGACCGTGCCGCCGGTGATCGTAACCGAGCCCGCTCCGCTCGTGTGCAGCCCGCCACCGTTGATGCCGGCGGTATTGAAGCCGAGTTCCACGTCGGTCAGGATGACGGTGCCGAGATTGTTTTCGATGCCGCCGCCCGCGCGCGCGGCCCCGTTGTTGACAATGCTGCCACCGATGACCGTCAGAGTGCCGCCGTCGGAGTTCAGGATCCCACCGCCATTGGCCAGGCCCGCGCTGGCCGTGTTCAAACTGACCGTGACGTTCTGGAGCATCAGCCGTCCGTCGTTGAAGATGCCGCCGCCTCCGTTGCCGACCGCCGTTGCGGCGGAGGTGTTCGCGGAAATCGTTGCATCTTTCACCACGACTGTGCCGCCATCATTGAAAAGCCCACCGCCCCCTTGCTCGACCGCGTTCCCGTTGGAGGTGTTACTCTGGATCAACGTGCTGCTGCCCAGATAGCTGCGGATGAACATCGTGCCGGTGCTGGAATTCCACAGCCCGCCGCCTTCCTGCGTGGCGACATTGTTCGAAAATTGCCCGCCATTGATCACCACCGTGCCCGTGCCTGTGGTGTGCAACCCGCCGCCGTTGATCCCAGCGGTATTCGAGTTCACCAACCCACTGATGATCGTGACTGTCGTGCCGGCCACGGTCTCGATGCCGCCGCCAGCGCGGCTCGCGCTGTTGGTGAGGACGCCGGAATTTACCACGGTCAGAGTGCCACCGGTGCTGTTGAAAATGCCACCGCCGCTGCCGAGCGCGCCGTTCGCGGCGTTCTCGCTGATCGTGCTCGAACTCACCGAAACGATGCCGCCGTTGTTAAACACGCCTCCTCCTCCGTTGGTCAGCGCCGCGCCGCCGGCGATATTATTCGAAACCGTCGTGAGGTTCAGAATCAGCGTCCCCGCCGCGGAATTCCACAGTCCGCCGCCTTCGAGTGCCGCTTTGTTTCCCGTGAAAAAGCTGCCGTTCACTGTGATCGATGCCGCGCCCGTGAGGTGCAGACCGCCGCCATTGCCAGGACTTGCGCTCGAGGTGAGCAGACCCGACGTCGTGAGGTCGTTGTTGTTCACGAAGGAGTTCGTGATCGTCACGCTCCCGGTGACGATCTCGATTCCGCCGCCGGCGCGAACGGCTTCGTTCGACAAAATGTCGGAGTTCGTGATCATCACCGTGCCTGCGATGGAAAGAATGCCTCCGCCGCTGCCGCGGGTTGCGCCGGTCGCGAGATTGGTTTTGATGGTCACCGGGCCGGCGGTGCCGTCGATCGTCAGGGTGCCACCGTCGTTAAAAATACCACCGCCCCCTTGGAGGAGCGCCGTGTTGCCTGTGATGTCCGCATCGCCGCGAGCCTCGTTGCTCTCCACGTTGGCCGCTGAATTTACGATCATCGTCCCTGTCGCCGAATTCCACAATCCGCCGCCTTCCTGCAGCGCCACATTGTGCGACACATTTCCGCCGCTGACCGTCACCGAACCCGCGCCGCTCGTGTGCAAGCCGCCGCCGTTGATGCCCGCGACATTGCCGTCCGCGACGGTCGCACCGCCGAGTGTCGTATCGGTCAGCAGCACGGTCGCGCCGTTGTTCTCGATGCCGCCGCCCGCGCGCGCGGCCGAGTTTTTCGAGAGCGCGCTATCGATCACATTCAAGATGCCGGTCGAGCCGTTGATCATGATGCCAGTCGAGCCGGCGATCAGGATGCCGCCGCCGTTGCCCGTGCCGATCATCGCCGTGTTCGAGATGATCGCCGTTTTGGAAATCGTCACCGTTCCTCCGGCGCTGAAGATGCCGCCGCCGCCCTGCCCGACCGCCGCACCGCTCGCGGAATTCCCGCTGATCAGCGAAGTGTTCACGATCGCGGTGGAGTCGATCGTCAGGCTGCTGCCGTCGTTGAAAATCGCGCCGCCGTTCAACCCCGCGTGATTCCCCATCAACGTCACATCGGTCAGCTTCACCGTCTCGCCGGCTGTGATGAAAATCGCGCCGCCGGAGTTCCCCACACCGCTTTCGCCGCCCGTGATTTTCAAATCCGTGAGCGTCACCGAAATACTCGCACCGATCGAAACCGCATCGATCGAAAAAATGCGGCTGAGCCCGCCGCCATTGATCGTGATCCCTGCGACCGCGCCACCCGCGGGGTTGCGCCCGAACAACTGCAAATCATCCGTGATCGAAAGCTCTCCGCTCCCGAGATCGATTGTCCCGCCGTTCAGCGAGACGTCGAAAAAGATCTGATCGCCGGAGGCATCGCCGGCGGCCGCGTCGCCGAATGCCGCGTTCGTATTCGCCGCGATGATCGCCTCGCGCATACTGAGCAAACCATCCGAAATGCCCGCCGCATCGTTGGCACTATCGCTGAGCGTGTTCACGATGAAGATGGCCGGCGCGATGCGAGCTTCGAGCACTTCGGCGACGACCCGAGGGGAGGAACAGGACAACTGACGGAGGGTGGCAGTTTTCATGGAGGCACCTCACGGACCTTTCCGGACCAAGGCAAGATATAAGCGCGATTCGAAAGGCATTCGCTTGGTAACGACGAGGCACTGCATTGCGGCCACCCATGCGTTGGCAGCGACCCCGGGTAAGTTACTCCTTTGCTCGGTTGCCCGAAGGCTCTCGGTGCGTGACATCCTTGACCGACCACTTGGTGACGGTGAGGCCTTTGGAGGTGCGCGTGCTCACGGGCACGCGGGTCAGGTCGAATTCGAGTTCGCGCACGCGGGCGCCGCTGCGGCCATCGAGCGAAACGTGCAGCGTCTGCGGCATCTCCTTTTCCGTCGGCGCTGATCTTCAGGTAGATGATGCGGGACTTCTCGGACTTCGACCAAGGGATAGAGTTTGTCGCGGGAAAGGCCGCCGATCTGGAACTTCTTGGCGAAGGTCTTTCCCGCTTTCGCCGTCCAGATAGACCATCGTGTAGAAGTTCGTGTCGCCGTCTGCGGCCAGATCGCGAGGTGGATGATGTCGCGGCCCATGAAGACCTTGTCGGCGACCTTCGCCACCTTGAGCGAGCCGTCGCGCATGATGCATAGCACGTTGTCGAGGATGGTGCATTCGGTGACGAACTCGTGCTGGCGCCAGTTGAGGCCGATGAAGCCGTCCTTGCGGTTGACGTAGAGGCGCTGGTTGGCGGAGACGACCTGCGCGGCGTCGATCTGCGCGATCTCGTCGTAGCTCGTGCGGCGCTTGATGCCCTTGCCGTATTTCTGCTGGAGCATCTCGAACCACGCGACGGCGTAGCCGGTGAGGTTCTTGAGGTGCGCCTTCGTCTCCTTGATGCCCTCCTCGATCTTCTTCATCGCCTCGTCGGCCTGGAAGCGATTGTAGGCCGAGATGCGTTTGATGCGGATCTCGGTGAGGCGCGTGATGTCCTCCTCCGTGACCTCGCGGCGGAGCTGGCCGAGGAACGGCTTCAGGCCCTTGCGGATCTCCTCGAGCACGCTCTCCCACGTCTTCGATTTCTCGATGTTCCGGTAGATGCGCTCCTCGATGAAAATGCGCTCGAGCGAATCCCAGTGCCACTGCTGCTCGAGCTCGCCGAGCTTGATCTCGAGCTCGCGCTTGAGCAGCGCCTTGGTCGCCTCGACGCTGGTCTTGAGAATGTCGCGCACGCCGAGGAAGTGCGGCTTGTCGTCGCCCGTCTCGGGATCGCGCACGATCACACACGCCGCGGGATTGAGCTGCACCTGGCAGCTCGTGAAAACGTAGAGCTGCTGGATCACCTTCTTCGGCTCCGCGCCCGCCGGCAGGTGAATGAGGATCTCCACCTTGTCCGCCGTGTTGTCGTCCACGTGCTTGATCTTGATCTTCCCCTTCGCGTTCGCCGCGAGGATCGACTCGATGAGCGATGTCGTCGTCACGCCGTACGGCAGCTCGGTCACCGCGAGCAGACACCTTCGACCGCACCTCGATCGTTCGCGCGCACCTTCACCTTCCCGCCGCGTTCGCCGTCGTTGTATTCGGAAAAATCCGCCGTCCCGCCGGTCGGGAAGTCCGGGAGAATGCGGAAGTTCTTTCCCTGCAGATGATTGATCGCCGCGCGGCAGAGATCGTTGAAATTGTGCGGCAGGATCTTCGTCGAGAGCCCGACCGCGATGCCATCCGCGCCCTCCAGCAGCACGATCGGAAACTTCGCCGGCAGCGTGACCGGCTCCTTGTTGCGCCCGTCGTAGCTGAGCTGCCACGTCGTCGTCTTCGGATTGAAAAGCACGTCCTTCGCGAAGTTCGTCAGCCGCGCCTCGATGTAACGCGGCGCCGCCGCATCGTCGCCCGTGAGCATGTTGCCGTAATTTCCCTGCGGCTCGATGAGCCACCCGCGCTGCCCGATCGAGACCAGCGCCGCGCCGATCGACGCATCGCCATGCGGATGCAGCTTCATCGTCGCGCCCGACCACATTCGCCACCTTGTGAAAACGCCCGTCGTCCATGTCCCACAGCGTGTGCAGCACGCGCCGCTGCACCGGCTTCAGGCCGTCATCGATATGCGGCACCGCGCGGTCGAGGATCACGTAGCTCGCGTATTCGAGGAACCAGTTGCGATAGCTCTGCGCCAGCGGCGCCTCATCGTCCTGCACCTTGCCATGGCGCACCACAGCTTCAGGCTCACCAGCATCCTCAAGCAACGCCGTATCCTGCTCTAGTTCGCTCTCGAGCGGAGCGGGCGGCTCTGACGTCGGCTCGTCCGACGCACTTCCGTGTGTGGAGAGCGGAAGCTGCGGCTGATTGTCTTCCTTGGACTGAGATTTCTTCTTGGGCATGGCGGAAAAGCGAAGGGCGGGGAGGGGGACCGCCCCACCAAGGGCCGCGGATGATGGAGGGAAGAATCGAGCGCGTCATGAAGAAAGCGTCTGAAAACTTCTGCCATCCAGACTCGCGGCGCGCCCCAATCACAGGCCGCCGTGAGTCCAATCCTGTGGTTGCGAAAGGACGCAAATGTTTCAACATTCCCTCCCCGAAAACGCAGAAGCTCGATTAACTTAGCGACCGTCCCTCCGGGCCCAATTACTTCAAACCATGCCGAATCCGACCGACGACACTCCCTCTGCCGAGGGCAAATGCCCCTTCAAACACTCCGCGGCCACCGCCGGCGGCGGCACGACCAACCAGGACTGGTGGCCGAACCGGCTGAAGGTCGAACTGCTCGCACCAGCATTCCGCGAAGTCCGACCCGATGGGCGGCGACTTCGATTACGCGGAGGAATTCAAGACGCTCGATCTCGCCGCGGTGAAGAAGGATCTCGCGGCGCTGATGACCGATTCGCAGGACTGGTGGCCGGCGGACTTCGGCCACTACGGCCCGCTCTTCATCCGCATGGCCTGGCACAGCGCCGGCACCTATCGCACCGGCGATGGCCGCGGCGGCGGCGGGCGCGGGCAGCAGCGTTTCGCGCCGCTCAATAGCTGGCCGGACAACGTGAGCCTCGACAAGGCGCGCCGCCTTCTCTGGCCGATCAAGCAGAAGTATGGCCGCAAGATTTCCTGGGCCGATCTGATGATCCTCACCGGCAACGTCGCGCTCGAAACGATGGGCTTCAAGACGTTCGGTTTCGCCGGCGGCCGCGCGGACACGTGGGAGCCGGATCAGGATGTTTACTGGGGTCGCGAGACGACGTGGCTCGGCGGCGACATGCGCTACGCGCAGGGTTCGCCGGGCGTCGAAGGCGAGCGGCGTGCTCGTGTCGGACGACGACAGCGAAGTGGCGCATCCATCGCGCGATCTCGAGAACCCGCTCGCCGCCGTGCAGATGGGCCTCATCTACGTGAATCCCGAAGGCCCGGACGGCAATCCCGATCCGCTGCACGGCGGCCAACGACATCCGCGACACCTTCGGCCGCATGGCCATGAACGACGAGGAAACCGTCGCGCTCATCGCCGGCGGCCACACCTTCGGCAAGACCCACGGCGCCGGCCCGTCGGAGAACGTCGGCGCCGGACGCGGAAGCCGCCGGCCTCGAGGAGCAGGGCTTCGGCTGGAAGAACAGCTACGGCACCGGCAAAGGCGCGACACGATCACCAGCGGCCTCGAAGTCACCTGGACCACCACGCCCACGCAGTGGAGCAACGGCTTTTTCCAGAACCTCTTCGGCTACGAATGGGAACTGACCAAGAGCCCCGCCGGCGCGCAGCAGTGGACGCCGAAAGACGGCGCGGGCGACGGCACCGTGCCGCACGCGCACGATCCGTCGAAGAAGATCGCGCCCGTCGATGCTCACCACCGATCTCGCGCTGCGCGTCGACCCGGCTTACGAGAAAATCTCGCGCCGCTTCCTCGAGAATCCCGATCAGTTCGCCGACGCCTTCGCCCGCGCCTGGTTCAAGCTCACGCACCGCGACATGGGCCCGCGCGCCCGCTACCTCGGGCCGGAAGTGCCCGCCGAAGAACTCATCTGGCAGGACCCGATTCCCGCCGTCGATCACCCGCTGATCGACGCGCAGGACATCGCCGCGCTGAAGGGCAAGATCCTCGCCTCCGGCCTCACCGTCTCGCAGCTCGTCTCCACCGCCTGGGCCTCGGCCTCGACCTTCCGCGGCTCCGACAAGCGCGGCGGCGCGAACGGCGCCCGCATCCGCCTCGCGCCGCAGAAGGATTGGGAAGTCAACCAGCCCGCGCAGCTCGCCCACGTGCTCGCAAACGCTCGAAGCCATCCAGAGCGACTTCAACGGCAGCGCCGACCGGCGGCAAGAAAGTCTCGCTCGCCGATCTCATCGTGCTCGCGCGGTTGCGCCGGCGTCGAGAAGGCCGCGAAGAATGCCGGCCACGACGTCACCGTCCCCTTCACCCCGGGCCGCATGGACGCCTCGCAGGAGCAGACCGACGTCGAATCCTTCGCCGTCGCTCGAGCCCATCGCCGACGGCTTCCGCAATTATCTCAAAGGCAAATACACCGTGCCCGCCGAGGCGCTGCTCATCGACAAGGCGCAACTCCTCACGCTCACCGCGCCCGAGATGACCGTCCTCGTCGGCGGCCTGCGCGTCCTCGGCACCAATGCCGACGGCGAGAAACACGGCGTCCTCACCACGCGCCCCGAGACGCTGACGAACGACTTCTTCGTCAACCTGCTCGACATGGGCACGGAGTGGAAACAGGTCTCGCCCTGCGGCAACGCCTTCGCCGGCCTTCGACCGCAAAACCGGCGCGCCCAAGTGGACCGGCACCCGCGCCGACCTCGTCTTCGGCTCCAACTCCATCCTCCGCGCCCTCGCCGAAGTCTATGCCTGCGCCGACAGCGAGAAGAAGTTCGTCACCGACTTCGTCGCCGCCTGGGACAAGGTCATGAACCTCGACCGCTTCGACGTGAAGTAAGCGCGCACCCACCAATCCGGCGACTCATCGCCCATCGCACAAGCCTCCCACGGAAACGTGGGAGGCTTGTTTGCGTCTGGGCTCGGCGCTGAGTCTCATGCGGGGGGAGCGAGGAGGCTGCACATCTTCCACGGAGGAGCCGCTCGGCACACGGCGGGGCGAAAAATCCCGCCTCGGGGCGAGGGCACGACGCTCCCATGGAGCGTCGCCCGGCTCTTGGTCGGTGGCATCCCGTCTCTGGCGTCCGATCCACGGGTGCTCTCCATCGCCGCCACGTCTGGCCTGGGCCAAGGAAAAATGCCTCTGGGTGGGAACGATCCTGCTCCCGGTCGGTGCGCGGAAGCCTCTGGGTGCGTGTCAATCGACCTCTGGGTAAGTGCAAACCAGCTCTGGGTGCGGTCAGACCCTCTCAAGGCGCATGTCGATCGACCTCTGGGTCGTCGCCGGTCGACCTCTGGGCCGTGGAATGAAGGGCGCGCCCCCATGATCCCACTCCCCCGGCCAGTGAGCCGCCCCACCCCCGTTCCGCGCCGACCTTTAGCTTGCCAAATCCGACGGGAGAAGACTCTCATGCGCGCGCGGCGGGCAGGGAAGTTCCGTCGCGAGGAACCCCGAACATCAACCCAGAGACAGGAGGCAGAACTTGTATGAATGATCGTGACCAGCGCCGCTACGACCGGCTCACCCGTGTGCAAACCTTTGGCCGCGAAAACGCCGCCGACTTCGCACCGGGCAGCAGAGCGAAAACCCACTTCGCCAATATCGACGCCCACCTCGTCGCCCTCGACGACGCCAAGGCCGAACAACGCCCCGCCCGCGTCAGCAAGGAAACCCTGCTCGACGCCCTCACGCTCGATTTCAAAAACATCGCGCGCACCGCCCGCAGCATCGCCCTTTCCGAAAATGGCTTCGCCGCGCCCTACCGCATCCCCGACAACCCCAGCGAAGCTGCCATCAGCACCCACGCCGACGCGCTCCTCCGCCTGCTCGAAGACCAGCCCGGCGACCCCGCCGCTACCACGACGGCGAAAGCCGCCCTCCGCGCGAAATTCATCGCCTACGAAATGCCCGCCGACTTCGTCACCGACCTCCGCGCCGACCGCGAAGCCATCCGCGACGCCAACATGCACAACCAGGGCGAAAACCAGGAAGGCGTCGAAAGCACCTCCCTCATCGGCCAGCACCTCGGCCAAGCCACCGCCGACGTCCAGGAACTCGACGCCATCATCCACAACAAATACGCCCGCCAACCCGAGAAACTCCGCGCCTGGCAAAGCGCCAGCCACGTCGAACGCGCCCCGCAGCGGGAGAAGAAGGCCGATGTCGGAAGTTCACCTGGCACCGAAACCAAATCCCTGATTTCGTGCTACGCTTCACCCCATGAGCACGCCGATGAAGAAGAAAAGTGGCTGCGAAAAGCCGCTTCCGCTTTACCGGCAAAAGCCGCTGCGCCGAAAGAAACCATTGAAGCGCAAGCAGCCGATGAAGCGGTTTCGTTTCCGGCCGGCAAATCGGCGGTTGTGAGCGAAGACCCGCCGCTTCCCGCCGCGCATCGAACGGCTCACACGCTCACGATACTTGATCTTTTTTGCGGTGCGGGCGGCATCGCCGAGGGCTTCCGACTCGCTGGTTTCCGCACGCTCGGTGGAACCGACATCGACCCTGACGCTGTTGCGACCTTCGCGCTGAACTTTCCCGATGCGGCGGCGATTTGCGGTGACATTCGCAAGCCGGGAATCCGCGAGTGGGTGGTAGAACTTGCAGGTCACGCAGACATGGTAGTTGGCGGCCCGCCGTGCCAGGCATTCTCGCAAGTGCGGAATCACTCTCGGCTAATCGAAGACCCGCGGAATTCGCTCTACCGGGAGTTTGTGCGCGTGCTTGGGCGTTACTACTCCGCGCGCGTTCGTGATGGAGAACGTCACCGGCATGGATCAGATGGGAGTGCGCGAACAAATTGCGGAGGATTTGGCGCTCAATGGCGAATACATCGTGCGTTCCCAAGTCGTGGACGCGGCGGACTTCGGCGTGCCGCAGACGCGCAAACGGCTGTTGTTTCTCGGATGCCATCGCCGGCTGAACTTAGAGCCACCGTTCTTACAAGGTAGCGGTGCAACGTCGGCGCTCGCGCTCGCGCGACGCAATGGTGTCCGTCCCACGCATTACGAGATTGAGCATCTGTCGCCGATTTGGTCAGGAGCGCTTGCGGCATGTTTTAGAAGACCCTCGCAACCTCGGCATCGTCACCGTAGCACAGGCAATCTCCGATTTCCGCGACTTGCCTATCGGCAACCGGCGCGACGCACTGCGCTACTCGGACTTGCCCGCTCCTGAGTCGCGCCTATCAAGCGCTAATGCGACACGAAGCCGGCGATGAGATTCACAATACGCAAGTTCCCCGCATCAATGCCGACACCGCAATGCGGCTGCGGAGTATTCCGCAAGGAGGAAACCATCGCGACCTGCCAGTCCAGTTGCTTGAGCGCTATCTTAGCGGACAACGATGGGGACAGGATAACGGCAACAGGCCTGCTTTCCCGCCGTCATTTCTACGCCTACCGCAAACTCCATCCGGCAATGTGGGCATGGACACTGAATACAAAGGCTGACTCCGCGTATCACTACGCCGTGAATCGCGCTCTTTCCGTGCGTGAGTTTGCGCGGATTCAATCATTTCCCGACCGCTTCGTCATTCACGACGGACAAGCGCAAAGGAAACTTGGCGGGGCGCATCGACGGCGGCCCGGCGCACTCGCGTTACCGGCAAGCCGGCAACGCCGTGCCACCGCTCCTCGCCTGCGCGGTGGCTCAAGGCTCTGAGGCAATTGCTCGCTCCGCAGTTTGTCGGGCTCGACCGAGGCGGCTTGATTCATGGCACCGGACTCCGACTCGCAAGCATCATCACCCGCGCTCTGCAGGGAACGCCATTCGGTGAGCAGAACCGCCGACGGCTCATCGCCCAATATTTCAGCGAGGAGAGGCGCGCCCGACACTGCCCGCGCATGGGAGCGTGTGTATGGCATGTTGCTCTGGGTGGATCGCACGACGGGACTTGCTCACTGCTATGAGAGCGACAAATGCCAGCCCGGCAGATTGTGGTATGCGCGTTCGCTCGCCTTTCATCATTGGCTTGCCAGCACCCTTCACTCGACGCCGCTCGAACTCGGCAAGCAACTCGACTGGTTGTTCCAAAAGGCCCTTGAGGATTATCTCAAAGCGCTGGCGAGTGAGCAGCAGGCGAAGAAAGACAAAGGCGCGCAGCAGCGGGCCGTTTATTCCGGCCAGGATTTCCCGATGCCGGGGGCAGACCCGGAAATCGAGCGCATCATCGGCGACGCCCTCAAGCCCTTTCTCGCGCTCGCAACCGCCGGTGGAAATCTTCGACACGATTGCGGATCGATTGCGCGAATACTGGAAGCAGGAGAACAAGCGCAAGAATCTGCTCGGCGAAGGCTTTGAAGACGTGCTCGCCGCGGTCGTCAACGCGGCGTGCGGTCCAGAAATCAAAGCACGAACGCGGACAAGCATTGCCGAGGTCGATGGATTTCACGGTCTTGGCGCGAAGGACAAAGCAACCAAAGTTGACTTGATCATTCAGCATCCGAACTGGCCGCGACCTGCGCTCGTGAATGTGAAATGGTCCATCCGCGCCGACCGCGAAGACCAGCTTTGGGACGACTTCAAAGAGTATGTGCGGTTCGATCGCGATCAGCGGGGCTTCGACCACTACCTCGTTACCAACGAATTTGACCCGGCGCGGTTGAACGCCGTTTGCGACCGTCGCGAAGCGAACACCTTCATCTTCAAACATGTCGTTCATATCAACACGGATGGCGTGCTCGCCGCCTACGGGCCGGCGCCGGGCAGCCGACGGTGGAGCTAAAGAGGCAAGCCCCCGCGCGATTCCTCAATGGAACGCGTACGACAACAAGTTCAGCAAGGGCGCCTCCTCAGCCTTTCGCAGTGGCTGGACGGTTTGCGGGCGCATGGCTGAGTTCTGCTCGAGCAGTTCCGGAAGGAGAATGCCGCGTGGCTGTTGCGGCTGCTGCGCGAAGTGTGTCCGGGCTACAAAGAGGAGTCGGACTATCAAGTGTGGCAGGAGGGGTATCATCCGCAGGCCATCGAGAGCGATGCGGTGATGGAGCAGAAGCTGACTTACCTGCACAACAATCCGGTGAAGCGCGGGCTGGTGGCGGCGCCGGAGCACTGGCGGTATTCTTCGGCGCATGAGTGGTGTCCGGGCGCGGTGCCGGTGATGCGGTGCGACCTCTGGAGGTAGTGTGGCGAAGCGAAGCTTCGCAGCGTGGAGGGGCGCTCCCAAGTGCAACTTGGGAGCGAGGGTCCGAGTGGGCTGGAACGCGGCGACGGCTACGCCACTGCTTCCACCAGATCCTTTTCCACGCGCAGGTTTTCGATGATGAACTCCTGGCGCTCCATGGTGTTCTTGCCCATGAAGAAGGAGAGCAGTTCGTCGCTGCTGTAGAGGTGGTGGAGGTTGATCGGGTCGAGGCGGATGTTTTCGCCGATGAAGTCCTTGAACTCGCCGGCGGAGATTTCGCCGAGGCCTTTGAAGCGCGTGATCTCGTGGCTGGCGCCGAGCGCGGTGACGGCGGCCTGTTTCTCCTGCTCGCTGTAGCAATACTTGCGTGACCTTCTTGTTGCGCACGCGGAAGAGCGGCGTCTGCAGGATGAAGAGGTGGTTGTTGCGGATGACGTCGGGGAAGAACTGCAGGAAGAACGAGAGCAGCAGCAGGCGGATGTGCATGCCGTCCACGTCGGCATCGGTGGCGATGACGATCTTGTTGTAGCGCAGGCCGTCGAGGCCGTCCTCGATGTTGAGCGCGGACTGCAGGAGGTGAAATTCCTCGTTCTCGTAGATGACCTTCTTGGTCAGGCCGTAGGTGTTGAGCGGCTTGCCCTTCAGCGCGAAGACGGCCTGGGTCTGCACGTCGCGCGTGGCGCGTGAGTGAGCCGGCGGCGGAGTCACCTTCCACGATGAAGAGCGTGCTGTCCTCGGCGCGCGGGTTTTTGTCGCCGAGATGGAGGCGGCAATCGCGCAGCTTCTTGTTGTGCAGCGAGGCTTTCTTGGCGCGCTCCTTGGCGATGTTACGGATGCCGGCGAGTTCCTTCCGCTCGTGCTCGTTCTCCTCGATCTTCTTTTTGATGATCTCGGCGGTTTCGCGGTGCTTGTGCAGGTAGGTGTCGAGCGACTGCTGGAGGAACTTGCCGACGAATTCCTTGATCGTCGGACCCTTCGGTCCGACCGACGCGGAGCCGAGCTTGGTCTTGGTCTGCGACTCGAAGACCGGCTCCTGCACGCGCACGACGATGGCGGCGTCGATGGACTGACGAACATCCGCGGCGTCGTAGTCTTTCTTGAAATGATTGCGGATGGTGGCGACGAACGCCTCGCGAAATGCGGCGAGGTGCGTGCCGCCCATGGTGGTGTGCTGGCCATTGACGAAGGACCAGTATTCCTCGCCGTAGTGGTTGCCGTGGGTGAGCGCGACCTCGATGTCCTCGCCCTCGAGATGGATGATCGGGATAGAGCGGCTCGCCGGCTGAGTTCCTTGGTGAGCAGATCCTTCAGCCCGTGCTCGGACTTAAAGCGCTGGCCGTTGAGCGTGAGCGTGAGCCCGCGATTGAGGAACGCGTAGTTCCACAGCATGTCCTCGATGAACTCCGTGCGGAATTTGAAGTCCTTGCCGAAGAGCGCCTCGTCGGGCGTGAACTCGACGAGCGTGCCGTTGCTCTCGGTGGTCTTGGTCACCCGCGACTGCGTCTTCAGCTTGCCCTGCTCGAATTCGACGACCTTCGTCTCGCCTTCGCGGATGGCCTGCGCGCGGTAGCTGAGGGAGAGCGCGTTGACCGCCTTTTGGCCGACGCCGTTGAGACCCACGGCTTTTTGGAAGGTCTCGCTGTCGTACTTCGCGCCGGTGTTGATGATCGAAACGCAGTCCACGAGCTTGCCGAGCGGGATGCCGCGGCCGTAGTCGCGCACCTTCACGCTGCGATCGGTGATCTCGACTTCGATCTTCTTGCCCTGCCCCATCATGAATTCGTCGATGGAATTATCGATCGTCTCCTTGAGCAGCACGTAGATGCCGTCTTCCGCGTGCGCGCCATTGCCGAGGCGGCCGATGTACATGCCGGGGCGGAGGCGGATGTGCTCCAGCGAGCTGAGGGTCTTGATGCTGGCTTCAGTGTAGTCGGCGGCCATGAGGATGTGCGCGGAAAGAGAGGGGCGAGCGGGACGGGCTGACAAGCGCAATTGCGATCGGAACCCGGGCAAATCACCGCGTTTGTTTCGGCGCGTTCGATCGGTTTTGAGTGGTGACCGCGGCGGCGAACTCTCGGACGCCGCGTCGGCTTCGCTTCGCAGCTTGCCTCTTTCGAAATCGCCGCCTAAACCTGCGCCCTTGTTCACCCGCCTCGCCAGGCTCGTCGTCTTTTTCGCTGCCGTGCAGATTCTCGGCGGGCACTGGCTTGCGCTGCAATCGGTGGCGTGGGTGGGGATGCTGGCAAATTACGCACGGGGGGAAACGTTGGTCACCGCAATCGAGAAGATCTTGGACGGCGAGCATCCGTGCGATTTATGCGAAGTCGTGAAAAGCGGCCGGGCGGATGAGCAAAAGCGGCAGGTCATGAAGGTGGTCGTGAAGGTCGATGCGGTGCTCGGCACGGTCTTGCGATTGCCTTTGCCGCAAGGTGCGGAGTGGAAGTATTCCGCTGGTGTGCCGGCATTGGCCGCGCGCAGCTTGGAGCCGCCGGAGCCGCCACCTCAGGCGGCCTGAGATTCCGGCAACCGGCCTATCGCCGGATTGAGGAGCTTTTGTTGCGTTGCTGCGACGCTTTGCGCAGCCGTACCGCTGCCTTGAATCGGCGGGGCGAAATTTTCTTCGCTCCTGCCGGGAAAACATGAACCGCCATCGCGCCGGTTCTCCGCGGCTCTGCCTCTCCACGGACCGGAACGATTTGGTATCGACTGGCGGTGCCTTTCGCACGGTGCCTTTCCTTGAATCTCCGCAGTCCGTCCCGGTCGGACTCTTCATCTCTCAATTCTTTGCCCCACCACAAAAACCTTTCCTCATGAAAAATCCTTACTCACTTACCACAGCTGTAGCCCTGATGCTCGCGGCGCAAAATGCCATCGCCCGAGACGCCCAATCCAACGGCCACGCTCCCGACCGTCGTCGTCACGGGCGCCCGCGAAGGCGGATCGTTAACTGTGCCCAGCGTCGAAGAAGCGCGGGCTGAGCTCTCACGGACACCCGGAGGCACTTCGGTGATCGATGCCGAGGAATTCCGATTGGGACGCGCTTCCACTTTGGAAGACGTCTTCGCCAGCGTGCCGGGTGTATTCGCGCCGAGACGCGGCAGCGACGGCGATGAAGTGAAGCTTTCGATCCGCGGCAGCGGATTGGATCTCGGCTTTCACTTGCGCGGCATCAAGCTCCTGCAGGATGGCGTGCCCGTGAGCCTGGCTGATGGCTTCGGCGACTTCCAATCCATCGAACCGCTCTCGGTGCGGGAGGTGGAAGTGTGGCGCGGATCGAATGCCCTGCGCTACGGTTCGACGACGCTGGGCGGAGCCATCAACTTCGTGAGTCCCACGGGGTATGAGTCGGACCGTCTCCGACTGCGTTTTGAAGGCGGCAGCTTCGACTACTTCAACGGCCAGGTTAGTTCCGGCGGGGTCAGCGGGACCTCGGGATTACTACGCAAGCGTCACGGGCATGATCCGAGAGGGTTTCCAGGAGCACTCGGACATGGACAGCCAGCGCTTCTTCGGGAACTTCGGCTATCGCATCAGCGACGACGTGGAGACACGCATCTTCCTCACCTACGTGCGCAGCCGCACGGCGCTGCCCGGCAACCTGACCAAGGACGAGATCGGAGACGTCGCCGCGCAAGGCTGATCCCGATGCCATCGCCTTCGACCAGCGGAGGGACGTCGACTGGTTCCGCATCGCCAACAAGACCACGTGGAAGATGGACAGCACGCACCGTCTCGAAGCGAGTCTCTACTACACCTACTTCTATCTCGATCACCCGCTCTTTTGGAATCCGTTTTTCCTCAATGGTCTGGGGGTGCGGATCGGCACTTACAACAGCGTCGGTGGAGAATTGCGCTACGTGAATGAGGGAGATTGGCTGGGTGGCAAGAATCGGTTCACGGTTGGCTTCACGCCGGCCGCGACCCTCTTGCATGATGAACGGCTGAACAACGACTTCGGAAAGCACGGAGGGCATGTGGCCGATGGTCACACTACCGCGGTCAACTACGATCTTTACGCGGAAGAGCAGCATTACCTGACGGACAAGCTTTCCGTTTTGGCTGGCGGTTCCTTCACGTACTCCGTCCGCAACTTCGATGACGACTTCCTCAGCGACGCGAATGGCGATCAGTCCCGCGACCAGGACTACTATGGCTTCAGCCCGAAATTGGGGGTGCTTTACGATCTGACTCCGCAGAGCCAGCTCTTCGCCAATGTCAGCCGCAGCTTCGAACCGCCGACGAGTGTCGAGATTGTCGGCCTCGGTGGGCCCTTTGGAGACGTCCTGACCCAAGATCTCGACCCACAGACCGCCACGACGGTGGAAGTGGGGACGCGCGGGGAGGAGGGCCGCTTCAAGTGGGAAATCGCCTACTACTATTCCTGGGTTCGCGAGGAGTTACTGACGGTCAATGACGCCGCTGGCAATCCGCTTGGCACGATCAATGGTCCGAACACTCACCATCAAGGCGTGGAGTTCGGGCTCGACGCCATCCTATGGCAGAGCAGCTCCGTGGCGATGACGCCGGGATCAAGTTGGCCAAAGAGTTGGAGTCTGCCCAGGAACCGGCCAGCAGACAAGCTCACGCTGAGGCAGGTCTTCAACTGGAATGATTTCCGGTTCGATGACAGCGATGCGTATGGCAACAACCAACTCGCTGGCGCCCCGGAGTTCTACTACCGCGCGGAGCTCATGTTTGAGTCCCGCACCGGCTTCTACCTGAGCCCCAATGTCCAGTGGGTTTCGCGTCAGCCTGCGGACTACGCCAACAGCCTTTACGCGGACGGCTATGCCACCTTGGGAGTGCGCGTCGGCTACCGCAGCCGCAAAGGCTGGACGCTCTTTGCGGAAGCGCGTAATCTGACGGACGAGCGTTTCGCTTCGAGTGCGGAGCCCATTGCGGACGCGAGAACGTCGTTCGGCGTGCCGCGTGTCTTTCATCCCGGTGAGCCACGTTCGTTCTTCGCCGGCTTCGAGTGGAAATGGTAAAATTGCACGCCATGACGTCGCTCGGTTCATCCCGTCGCATGAGAGCTCTCTTCCTCGTAATCGTCGGTTGCCTCTCTGGCTCGGCTTGGAGTGCGGAGAAGCAAACCGCTCCACCTCACGACCACACTGCGTCAAGCGGGGTGCAGTCGCTGGATGTGTATGCCGAAGGTTCGCGCCTGCATTTGCTGACCAGCGAATATGCGGAAGGCAGCCATCAAGCGACGGTGCTTTACCGGAACTCCCAAGATGGTGGAGCAACGTGGGTGGCAGGCGCGCGAGTCGACGCCGGTCTTCCTCCGCCTTTTTCGCCCCACCGGGGAATGGATGCGCAGGTGGCCGCGATGGGTGATCGCGTGATTGCCGTCTGGACGACGGCTGGCACGGATCAGTGGGGCTCCGGTCCGATGGCGACGGCGCTTTCCAACGACGGTGGCAAGACGTGGCGCGCCGGACCGAACCCTGCTGACGACGGCACCACCACGGGGCACGGCTTCATCGACATTGCCGCCGATCGCGCTGGCGCGTTCCACCTGACCTGGCTCGACAGCCGCGATGGCAGGCAAGCTCTGCGCTATGCGCGCAGTGGAGACGCCGGCAGGAGTTGGTCGGCGAATGTCACTGCGAAAACCGCCACGTGTGAGTGCTGTAGCAACGCGATCGTCGCAGACTCGGACGGAGAAGTGGCGATCCTCTTCCGCGACGGCAGTCCGCGCGACATGCGGCTCGTGCGCTCGCGCGATCGCGGGCAGCGCTGGCTGCCGGCGGTGGCGGCGGGCGGGTTTGATTGGCAGTTCGACGGCTGCCCACACGTCGGCGGCGGCCTGGCGCTGGCCGGCCGAGGTGCGAACAGCGTTTTTCACACACTAGCTTGGACAGGGAAAACCGGCCGCACTGGCATCTACCACGTGGCCGTGACGGGCGGCGACCAGCCGGGATCCGAGCCGAAACAAATTGGCGACGCGACGGCCTCCCACCCCGACCTCGCCGCCGACGCAGAAGGCCGACTCGCCGCCGTGTGGGACAGTCGCGCCGGCGAGACATCCAGCATCTGGGGAGCGATCTCCGCAGACGCCGGACAGAGCTGGAGCAAGCCGCAGCGCCTTTCCTCGGCTACGGCCACGGCGACTCATCCTCGCGTGGTCATCGCGGGGCAGGGGTTCCGGGTATTTTGGACGGAGGAAAGTGACGGCAAACCCATCATGTGGGCCACCGCTGTGCTGCCGTAACGCCACGTCTCGCACTTCTCCCATGCTTGAACTCTTTCACAAAGGCGGCCCGATCATGTGGCCGATCCTGCTTCACTTCGATCGTCGCGCTCACCGTCGTTTTGGAGCGCCTGTTTTTCATTCTCCGCGAGAAAGTTCGCCGGCAGCCGGATGTCGTCGAGCGGATGCTCACCGCGGTGGAGCGGGACGACATTGAGGAGGCGCAACAGCTCGGGCACGGCTCGCGCGATTTCATTGCACGGACGCTCTGCTACGCGCTTTCGCACGAGGATCAAGTTGAATGCCGTCGCGCGAGCAGCAGGGCGCGAGTTGCAGCGCTACAATCGCGGCCTTTCGCTACTCGATACCGCGATCACGGTCGCGCCGTTGCTCGGCTTGCTCGGCACCGTCACGGGCATGATTCGCTCCTTCAGCATCCTCGGCGGACAGGAACTCGGCGCGCCGTCAGCGATCACCGGCGGCATCGCGGAAGCGCTGATCGCCACAGCCTTTGGCCTCGGGGTGGCCATCCTCGCGTTGCTTCCATTCAACTTTCTCAACGCGCAACTCGAGCAAGCACGGCACGAAGTCAGCGACGCCGCTTCCCAGCTGGAAGCCTGTGTCACGCGCACGCGGCGAACGGACCCCGCCTGATGGACATTCCATCGCCACGCAGCGCCCGGCGGGCACGCATCGAGATCATTCCGCTCATCGACATCATCTTCTTTCTGCTGGCGACGTTCGTCATGGTGTCGCTCTCGATGGTGAAGAGTAAAGGCTTGCCGGTGAATCTCCCTGGCGCAGAGAGCGGCGAGCCGCAAAAGCGTGATGAATTCACGACGATCACCGTCACGGCCGACAACGCGGTGCTCTTCAACCAGCAGCCAATTCACGCCACGGATCTCGCCGCGGCCCTGCATCAGTTGAAGGCGGAAAATGCCGATCCCAAAGTATTCATCAATGGCGACGAAGATTCTCGGCTCGGCATGACTATCCTCGTCCTCGATGAGGCGCGGAAGTGCGGCATCACCAAGGTCTCATTTGAGACAAAGCCGAAGCCACTCATGCCGTGAGCCGTGCCCGAATCGTCTGCACCGCACTCGCCGTCGGGATGCATGCACTGCTCCTCTTCGCGCTGCATCCTGAGACGGTTGCGCAACCACTTGCCGTCGCCAACGAGCCCTCGGCGATCGAACTCGGCATCGTGGAATCTGCGCCGGTGTTGGCCGTTGCGGCAGAGCCGCCACCTGAGCCGGCGGCTCCACTTCCGCTGAACTCCGAGCCGATCGTTCCGCCGCCCGAATCACTGCCTGTGCCGATTCCCGAGCCCGCTTCCAAGCCAACACCGCCACCTCGTCCTCGCGCCGTAGAACCAAAACCGCGCCCCGCGGCTTCCATGCGAAGTCCAGCGGCACCCGCCTCGCTCTCCCGCGAGACCGGGACCGAACCCCGGTCAGAGACCGCTGCCAAACGCGGTCCCAGCACGAGCGCGCAGCCGCGCTACCGCAGCAATCCCAAGCCCACCTACCCGTCCGAATCACGCCGCGCGGGTCAGCAGGGCATCGTGTTTATCGCCGTCGAAGTGACCGCCGAGGGTCGCGTCGCCAGCGCGCAACTCTCCCGAAGCTCCGGCTACCCGCTGCTCGACACCGCGGCACTGCAGGCCATCCGCCGTTGGACTTTCGAGCCCGCCCGCACCGCCGGAATTGCCACCTCCAGCCGGGTCGAAGTCCCGGTGCGTTTCGATCTGTCGCGATAAAAGGTTCCCGAGCGCAGTTCTCTTTCGGCATGTTGCGGCCGTCGTTGGCCGCCGCATGCTTGCCAAAGGAACGTTTTGGGTTACTTACCTCGCTACCGATGCGGTCCCTTCGTGCCATTCTGTTTGCTGCCTTCGCCGTGCTCTTCGTGGTCTCCACGAATCGCTGCGTGATCGCGGCGGCATTTCCGGACGTGAAAGGCGGGGCTGCGGAATGCTGCTTGAGCGAAAAATCTACGGGTGAGTCCGAACGCAGTCAGCCGTGCAGTGAAAATGACTGCGCGCCGTGCGTGACGCTCGATTCCGGAGTGAATCTGGCTTCGCTCGTTCCTCTGGTTTTGCCGGTCCCGGTGTGGACGGAGGCTGGCGATCTGGCGGAGCTCATGAAGCGATTGGCTGCCGTGGTCGCGAAGGAGAGTTGCAAGGCGCCGCCCGATCCGGCGGCGATTCCGCCTCCCCCGTGGTGTGATGTGATGATGAAGGCTCTGCCGGTGCGCGGGCCTTCGCTGGTGGCTTAAGCGCCGAGTCCCTTCGGATTCGGCCGATCCCGTTGGCGGTGCGCCCCCGCGCGCCGTGGCGCTTTGCTGCGCCGTTTCATCCGTCCATCACACCGACCTTTTGCATGAAGATTTTCCGCACCCTCATTTTACTCATTTTCGCCCTGCCGTTGCTCGCGGCGGAGCTGAAACAGCCAGCACCGATCACGCTCGATGCGCTGGTCGCGCAGGCACTCGCGGAGAACCCCGAACTCAAGTTTTACGAAGCTGAGATCGCTGCGGCGAAAGGCGAGCGTAAGGCCGGCGGGCGCTTGGGCGAATCCCGAGCTCTCGGGTGAGGTCGGGCGCAAGCGGGTGCGCGGCGACGTGGCTGCGGAAGGCACGGCGTGGGCGGTGTCGGTGCAGCAGACTTTTGAATGGCCGGGCCGGATTTCGTTGCGCAAGGCCATTGCGGATCGTCAGGTGCAACTGGCGGATGCAGGGCTGGAGCAATTCCGGGCGGCACTTGCGGCGGAGGTGCGAAAGCGGGCGTTCGCACTTTTCACGGCGCAACGCCGGGCGGAGGCGACACGCGAGGTTTCCACGCGCGGCGAGGAACTCGTCGCGACGCTCGTGCAGCGCGAGACCGGCGGGCGTGACGCCGCTGCTCGAAACGCGCGCCATCGAGGCCTCGGTCATCAAGCTGCGGCGAGAGGCGAGCGAGGCGGCGCAGGAAGCGCAGAGCGCGCTCTACGAACTCAATCAACTGCGCGGCCTGCCAATCCAGACGCCGCTGACCATCGCGGATCGTGACCCTGAACTTCGCCGACCTGCCGGGCGTCGAGGAACTCATCCGTCGCGCGGCACGCGGCAACTTCTCCCTGCGACAGCGCGAGATCGAACTCGCGCAGCAGGGCTTCAAGGTGCGGCTCAGCGAAAATGAAGCGTGGCCAAGCATCACGATCGGGCCGCAGTTTTCGCAGGAAAAGGCGGGCGAAAAAGAGAGCGTCGCGGGCGTCGCGGTGTCGCTGCCGCTGCCGCTGTGGAATCGCAACATCGGCAACATCGAGGCGGCGAAAGCGCGTGAACTTCAGGCGCAGACTTCGCTGCGACTCGCCCAGCGCGAAGTCGAGCGGAAGATCCGCGAACAGGCCGCGGCTTACGCATTTGCATCGCAAGGAAATGGCGCGCTGGAACCCAAAGGTCGCCGAACAACTGCGCGAAGCCGCCGCGCTCGCGGATCGCCACTACCGACTCGGGGCCGTGCCGCTCACGACTTACCTCGAAGTGCAATCGAGCTACCTCGAAGCGCTCGAAGCCATCTACGCCACGCAGGCCGACGCGCTGAACGCGCAGGCCGAGATCGAACTGCTCACCGGAACCAAACTCATCAAATGAAAATCCTGATCCTGATCGTTGTCGCCGCGGCGCTCGCCGCTTGCTCGAAGCCAACCGCGGAACACCAAGCGCAGCCGCCGGAGAACGGAGCGCAATACAAGAAGGACAAAGGAATCGCGCTCACCGACGCAATGAAGAAAGCCATCGCGCTCAAGGTCGCGGAAGTCGAGGAGGCGAAGGTCGCGCCGTCCTTCACGGTCGCGCTGCACGTGATGGGGGACGGGGGCGGGATTCAACAGGTGTCCTTTTCACCCACCGCGAATGCCGCTGCGGGCTGGCTGACGGCGGAGCAGGCTGCCATCGTGAAACCCGGCATGGACGTGGAACTCGTCGCCGACACGCCCGGCGCTCCGCGCGAGCGCGGCGTGGTGTCCGCGCGTGGACAAAGCGGCTTATCAGACGCTCGGCGATTTCGAGGTCAGCGTGGAAAGCGCCTCGCCGCTTCCGACTGGCGCGCGCGTGCTTGCGACGTTCCGCGGCGCCGGCCGGCGATGCGGTCACGGCCATCCCGCGCTCAGCGCTGCTCACGACAGCCGAAGGGCACTTCGTCTACGCGGTGAATGCCGACTTCTACGTGCGCACCCCGGTGAAGGTCGGCGCGATGAGCGACGATCATGCCGAAATCACCGACGGGCTCTACACCGGCGACGAGGTCGTCGTTTCGCCGGTGATGTCGCTGTGGCTGGCGGAGCTGCAAGTCCTGCGCGGCGGAAAAGCCTGCACCTGCGGCCACTAGATTTCCCGATGCTGCACCGGCTCATCGAGATCGTCATGCGGCAGCGCGCCGCCGTGCTGCTCGCCACGTTCGTCCTCATCGGCGTCGGCGTGTGGGCGGCGTTGCGGCTGCCGATCGATGCCGTGCCGGACATCACGAATCCGCAGGTGCAGATCAACACCGGCGTGCCCGCGCTCGCGCCGGAGGAAGTCGAAAAGCTCGTCACCTTTCCCATCGAAAGCGAGATGGCCGGCCTGCCCGACATGATGGAGCTGCGGTCGCTGTCCAAGTTCGGCCTCTCGCAAGTCACGATGACTTTCAAGGACGGCGTGGACCTTTATCGCACGCGCCAGCTCGTGACGGAGCGGCTGCAGGGCGCGCTCGATGAATTGCCGCCCGGCCTCACGCCGCAGCTCGCGCCGATCGCCACCGGTCTCGGCGAGATCTTTTACTACGCGCTCGATTACACCGCTGACGCTCCGCACAAACCCGGCGACACGCGCAGGAGCAGCTGATGGCGCTGCGGCAGATTCAGGAATATCAGCGTGAAGCCGCTGCTCCGCGGCACCGCCGGCGTCGCGGAGGTGAACACCAGCGGCGGCTACGAAAAGCAGATCGTCATCCAGCCCGATCCGGCGCGGCTCGCGGCAGCGGGGCTCTCGCTCGATGCGCTCGCGGAGATCGTCGAGCAGAACACGCGCAATGCCGGCGGCGGCTACGTGGAGATCGGCGGCGAACAACTCATCGTCCGCGCCGCGAGCCGCGTCACGACGACGGAGGAGATCGCCAAGCTGCCGCTGAAGTTCGCCGGCGGCGTGAACCCGATCCTGCTCGGCGAAGTCGCCACTGTCGGCATCGGCACGAACTTTCGCACCGGCGCGAGCACCGACGAACGGCGAGGAAGCGCTTGTCGGCGCGGCGATCATGCTCGCCGGCGAGAACACGCGCCTCGTCGCCCACGCCGTGCGGGAGAAGCTCGCGGACATTCAGGAGAAGCTGCCGCCGGGCGTCGTCATCCGCCCGCTCTACGACCGCACCGAGCTGGTGAACCGCACCATTCACACGGTCGAAAAGAATCTTGTCGGAAGGCGCACTGCTCGTCGTCGTCGTGCTCTTCGCGCTGCTCGGCAACTGGCGCGCGGCCTTCATCGTCGCGCTGGCCATTCCGCTCTCGATGCTCTTCGCCATGACCGGCATGGTGCGAGCTGCGGCTGTCGCGGCAATCTGATGAGCCTCGGCGCGATCGACTTCGGCCTCATCATCGATGGCGCGGTCGTGATGGTGGAAAACATCGTGCGCCATCTCGGCGCACAAGCAACACGCGCTCGGCCGCCAACTCACCGCCGCCGAGCGCGCGCAGCGAAGTCCTGCGCTCGGCGAAGGAAGTCGCCAACCCGATGTTCTTCGGCGTGCTCATCATCACGGTCGTCTATGTGCCGATCCTCGCGCTGCAGGGCATCGAGGGGAAAATGTTCAAGCCGATGGCGGTGGTCGTGATGCTCGCGCTCGGCGGTTCGCTGGTCCTGGCGCTCACGCTCATGCCGGTGCTCTGCTCGTTCTTTCTGCGGCGGCAAAATCGAGGAGAAGGACAACTGGCTCGTCACGCTCACCAAGCGCATCTACACGCCGCTGCTCGCATTTCGGCCTGCGCTTCCGCTGGCTCGTCGTCGCTGCCGATGTTCGCGCTCTTCGGCTGGTCGCTGTTCGTCTTCTCGCGGCTGGGCGCGGAGTTCATCCCGCAACTCGACGAGGGCGACTTCACCTTCCAGCTCATCCGCAGCAGCAGCGCCGGGCTCGCCGTCGTCCGTCGATTTGCAGAAGCAAAGCGAGAGCTGTGCTGCGCCGGGAGTTCCCGGAGGTGAAGGAAATCTTCTCGCGCATCGGCACCGCCGAGATCGCGACCGATCCGATGAAGCCCAACGTCGCCGACACCTACCTCGATGCTCCAGCCGCGCGAGACAGTGGCGCAAGGTGGACGGCACGCCGCATCACCAAGGAGCAACTCGGCGAGCTGATGCGCAAGGCGCTCGCTCGATCAGGTGCCCGGCCAGAACATCCTCGTCTCGCAGCCGATCCAGATGCGCTTCAACGAAATCATGGCCGGCGCGCGCGCCGACCTGCTGTGCAAGATTTTCGGCGACAACTACGACGAACTGGAACGCCTCGCCGGCGAAGTGCGCGAGCGTGCTCAGCGCGATCCCGGGCGGCGGCGAGACGGAGTTCGACAGCATCGGCAAGAATCCCGATGCTCGAGATCCAGCCCGACCGCGACGCGCTGCGGAAGTTCAACGTCCACGCCGACGACCTGAACCGGCTCGTCGAAACCGCGCTCGCCGGCAAGGAAGTCGGCACGCTCATCGAAGGCAACCGCCGCACGCCCATCGTCGTCCGCCTCGCCGAGGAGCGCCGCAACGACCTCGCCGCGATGGAGCGCCTGCCGCTGCGCACCGAAGCGGGCGGCCTGCTCGCGCTCGGCCAGGTCGCGAAGGTGAAGCTGGTCGAGCAGCCCGTGCAGATCGCCCGCGAAGACACGCAGCGCCGCGTGAGCAATTCTCATCAACGTGCGCGGCCGCGACACCGCCGGCTTCGTCGAGGAAGCCACGCGCGCGCATTCGCGAAAAGGTGAAGTTTCCCGACGGCTACTACTTCGAGTTCGGCGGGCAGTTCGAGAATCTCGTCGAAGCCAAAGCAGCGCCTCGCCATCGTCGTGCCGCTCGCGCTCGCGCTCATCTTCGTCCTGATTTTCCTGAGCTTCGGCTCGCTCCGCCAGGCTGCGCTCATCTTCCTCTGCGTGCCGCTCGCCGTCACCGGCGGCATCTTCGCGCTGTGGCTGCGCGACATGCCGTTCACCATCTCCGCCGGCGTCGGCTTCATCGCGCTCAGCGGCATCGCGGTGCTCAACGGCATCATGCTCATCAGCTTCATCAATCAGCTCCGCGAGGAGGGCCGCGGTCTGCGCGACGCCGTCGTCGAAGGCACGCTCACGCGGCTGCGCCCGAAACTGATGACCGCGCTCGTCGCCATCGCTCGGCTTCGTCCCGATGGCGATCGCCACCGGCGCCGGCGCGGAAGTCCAGCGCCCGCTCGCGACCGTCGTCATCGGCGGCATCGTCACCTCCACTTTCCTCACGCTCGCTCGTCGTGCCCGTGCTCTACGAGTGGCTCGAGCGGAAAACCAAACCCAGAAACCAAACCACCAAACCCGCACCGGAACTCATCACTACCTGACTCCATGAAAACACTGCTCCACATCCTCGCCGTCCTCGCCCTCGCCGTCGCGCCCGCGCTCGCCGACGCAAAAGTGAAAGCCGGTCCACGCAAAGGCCGCATCCTCGAACTTGAAGGCCAGAACGCCGAGTTCTTCGTCGAGAAAGACCGCACCGTCAGCATCGCCTTCTACGACGCCGCTGGAAAGAAACAGCCCGCCGCCGATCAAGTCATCACCGCCACCGCCGAAGCTCCCGGCGGCGAAGACCAAGCTGGAGTTTGAAAAGAAGGGTGACCTCCTCGTCTCCAAAGCGCCACTGCCCGCAGGCGAAGGCTATCAAGTCGTCGTCCAAGCCAAGACGAGCGCGGATGCCAAGCCGAAGAACTTCCGCATCAAACTCGAGACGCACATCTGCAAGAACTGCTCCAACCCCGAATACGCCTGCACCTGCGACGAGTAACGCAGAAGGCGAACACGCAGCGCACCGGCGACTCAGCCTCCGCCAGCACAAGCAGCCCAAGCAGGGCGCGGGAGGGCGGGGCTTTTGTGGCGGCTGTTTGCGCGGCTAGGTCGAGGGCAGACGCCCGATTCGTTTCTGCCTGTTCGGAGGGCTCCTCCGAGCCGCACGCAACGATGAGCGCCGCCGACAAGCGCGCAAGGGAGAGTCATCGCGTTTGAGGATCGGGCCGATCTCGACCACAAACTTCTCGCCATCGGGGCCTGATCAGCGCGCAGTCCGAATAGCCCGGAGCGCCCTTCGCCGGATCGTGGCGCACACTTGTTTCGGATCCGCTTTCTGCCCGTTGATTCCCCAGTGAGCGTGGAATTCGCGCCCGGCGCGAGGCTTGAGTTCGTTAGCAACTCTCGCGGACATTAGGAGGGTAATCAAAGCCCCCTTTATGCCCAACTTCACCACCCGCCGTGCGTTTCTTCACACCATTGGTCTCGGCGCAGCCGCCCTTGGGTTAAACGCGCCAGCGCAAACTCCGCAGAAGCCGATTGCCGGTTTCGAGGATTCTGTCGCCGATCCCCATGCCTCTCACGGATGGAAGCCGATCTCCGATCGAAAAATCCGCGTAGGCCTCGTCGGCTATGGTGTCTGCAAATTTTCGGCGCAGTTCTTTTTCCAAAAGCATCCCAATGTCGAGGTGGTGGCAGTAAGCGATCTGATCCCCGAACGCTGCGCCGAGCTCGCGAAGGTAACGGGCTGCGCGAAGACATACGCGTCGCTTGAGGATCTCGTGAAGGACGACGAGATCGAAGCGGTATTTGTCGCGACAGATGCTCCACATCACGCGGAGCATTGCCTCGAGGTGCTGAAACACGGCAAGCATGTCGCTGTTGCCGTCCCTGCCGTTTTTGGTTCGCTGGAGGACGCCGAGCGTGTGTTCGACGCCGTTAAAAAAAGCGGTCTCAAATACATGATGTTCGAGACATCCGCCTTTCATGAGGACCTGTTCGCGATGCGGCAGATTTACCAAGCGGGTGGGTTGGGAGCGCTCGTCTATTCCGAAGGCGAATACTACCACTACATGGCGCAGCCGATTGACTCCTACAAAGGCTGGCGCATCGGTCTGCCTCCTCAGTTGTATCCTACCCATTCGAATGCCTATTATGTTTGCGTGACGGGCGGATGTTTCACGGAAGTGTCCTGTCTCGGAATGCCGAGCGCGATTGAGCACTTGAAACCGGGGAACAATGTTTACAAGAATCCATTCGGCACGGAGGTGGCGCTTTTCCGAACCAGTGAAGGTGGAACGTCTCGGATGATTGTTAGTTGGGACACGCCCGGCTCCGACGGCGAGATGGGACGTGTGCGAGGACAGCGCGGGTCCTTTTACGGCAAGTATCAAGGCCTCGAAAAAAAGCTGCCTTCATTGAGGCGCCCACCGCTGCCGCCCGGCGTTTCGCCTGGGTTTCACGGCGGCTCCCACGGCTATCTGACGAACGAGTTCGTAAGTGCGATCCTCGAGGATCGTAACCCGCTGGTCGATGTCGCCACGGCGCTCAATTTGACGGTCGCAGGAATCGTCGCGCATCAATCGGCTTTGAAGGACGGCGAGCTGATGAAAATACCGCAATACAAGCTGTGATGTTGGGGCAACCGTGCGTGAATTCCGAGGGCGTTGATTATCGAATTTTGACGTGATGGGTCGCCCGCTTGACTGAGTCACGAGCCGCTCGGAACCCGAGGGCCGTGTGCAGTTGGCGAAGTGCGCTTTCGCGCCGATGCCCAAGGTTCTTTCTAAATGAGTCCCTTTCGCCTGTAGATTCCCAGCACTCGACGATTGCGCGAATCTCAGAAGCCCATAAACTGCCATCCGTGCTGAGTATTTTTCGAGCCGTTGCAGAACCCGCCGCTTCGCGTTTCATGCCATCGCTCTAGGCAAAGCTTTAGTATCAACGCAAGTGACTGCTCGCTCTACAGAGAAGCCGGGGTGGCGAAATTGGCAGACGCGCCAGACTTAGGATCTGGTGGAGAAATCCTTAGGGGTTCGAGTCCCCTCCCCGGCACTTTTAGAGTTTTCAGTCATTGGCTGGTAATCCTCGCACCGCGCGGCGGCCTAGACACAATTGAGGTTGTGCGTCGCTGGCGCTGAACAGAATATGGAGTGTCGCGGCGGGCCAGAGCCGGGGCTTGACACGAATCTCTCGGATTGATGCTGCGACGCGCCTGGTTTCATGACTGCCCTCCTCATTTTTGCTCTCACGCTTTTCGCTGCGGTGATCATTTCGGAGCTCGCGGAGCGGAGCGTCATCTCGACTGCGGTGTTGTTTCTTTTTGCCGGATTTCTGGTCGGAGACGGGATGTTGAATCTGTTACCAGTGAAACCGTCGGATCCGATTGTGACGGGGGTCGCGAACGTGGCGCTCCTTAGTGTCCTATTTTCCGATGGGATGCGAGTTGGTGTGCGGGATCTCGTGGCAGCATGGAGGTTGCCGGGACGAGCGCTTTTGCTCGGCATGCCGTTGACCATGATAATTACGGCCGGGCTGGCGCATTTCGTGGCAGGGATGCCGTGGGCGGAAGCGGGATTGATCGGCGCAGTTCTGAGTCCGACCGATCCCGTCTTTGCAGCGGCGATCATCGGTCGCGAGGAAATACCCCAGCGATTGCGGCATCTACTCAATGTCGAAAGCGGGGTAAATGACGGGCTCGCCCTGCCGGTAGTTCTGGCATTTCTTGCGATGCTCGGCGGCTGGGATATGAGTGTGGGAGAGTTGCTGTTGGAATTGGCTGGTGGGATTGCGCTGGGAGTAGCTGTGCCGTGGTTGGCAGGATTAATTGTGCGCCGGCACATGCGCGCGGTCGCCAGTTCTTACGAGACGCTTTACGGCGTGTCAGTCGGACTCGTGGTCGTTTCCGTGGCCAAGCTTGTGCACGCGAATGAGTATCTCGCAGCTTTTTCCGCTGGTATGACTCTCGCCAGCGTCACTCCCGCAGCACGCGAGACGTTCAAGCATTTCGGTGAGACCTTTGCCGAACTGGCAAAACTGGCCGCATTGCTCGTTTTTGGAGCACTGATCTCGCCGCGGTTTCTCAGCGAGATCTCGCTCGCGGGCTACGGTTTCTGCGCACTTGCGCTTTTTGTAGCCCGACCCGCTGCACTTTTGCTTTCGCTCGTCGGTAGCGCGCTTGCCTGGCGGGAAAGACTGGTCGCCGCATGGTTTGGACCTAAAGGTTTTGCGTCGGTTGTCTATGGATTGCTCGCGCTATACAGCCTTGGCGGGTTGCGAGGGGAAGAGGTGTTTCACTTAATCGCCTTGACGATTGCTCTTTCGATCATTGCGCATTCTTCAACAGATGTGCCGGTTGCGCGATGGTTTAGGACCTGTGCTAAATCGTTGGGTTAAGGCGAGTCGAACTTGTGAGCCGTCGCGGGCACCGCAAACACAGCTAAAAGCGCACTCGTAAGCCTACGCCCCAACCGTAGTCTGAATGCCATTGACCGAGGAGCGATGCGTTCTTGCTTATCAGGTAATCGAGATGAACGCGCTCTTCCCAGTAGGCATGGGTGTCGTAGCGCACTTCACCCCCGAGCATCAGACGCGGAGTGAGTGAAATGTCTTTCGCCAGCGCGACTCGTCCACCCCCGTCCGTATCCGCCCATGCGTGCAGGTCAATATTCAGCGGAAGCTTATACATAATCCCAAAGATCCCACGATGATGCTCGGCATTAATCTTCAACGGATCGGTCGTCAGGCCGCCTTTAGAGTTAATGCCACCGAAAATGCGGAAGAAGCGATTGAAATATCTCTCATACAAGAATGTGGTTTCCCATTCTGTGTCCGACACATTCTGCCAGCCGGCTTCCCACTCTAAGTTGAAGATATTGAGATCGTTGGAGAGCTGAATATACCCTTGGGTCATGTTGTTCAGGAGATCAGCGGTGCCCCAGAAATAAAAGGGATCCCTATAAAGCTTATGGCGCACGGCTGCAGTATCGGGATACGGGGAAAAGCGTTCGTAATGGATCACTCGGGCCATCCCACTTTGGAGGTGATAAAGAAGATGACAGTGAAATAACCAGTCTCCTAATTCCTCTGCAGCGAATTCGATGACAGTCGTCTGCATGGGAGCTACGTCGACGGTATGTTTCAAGGGAGCGTGATTTCCCTGCCCGTTGATCACTCGAAAGAAGTGCCCATGCAGATGCATCGGATGGTGCATCATGGTGCGATTGATTATGATGAAACGCACTGTCTCTCCCTGTTTGATCTTGATCGAATCACTGGCGAAAAGCGGCTTATTGTTGAGCGACCAGACGTAGCGTTCCATATCACCGTCGAGTGTTAGCCTCACCTCGCGAGTTGGGCGATCTGGCGCCAGCGCGGTGTTTTTTATGGCGCGCAGATCTTCGTAAGGTGGGCCGGGACGAGACACCTTCTGATCCATGGCCAACGGTTGGCGTGACGCGACATCGGGTCCCAAAGGAAGGAAAACCCAGCTATGCTTCTTCCCCTCGTGTGCACTGGCTGCTCCGCCCAAGCTTTTCCCAAGGGTGTTGGAGGCCGCACCCTTCATTTTCATCGGAGTAGAGTGATCCATCTCCATCCCGCCCGTCATCGCTTCCTTGCCCATCTGCCTACCCATCTTTCCCGGTCGGTCAAATCTTCCAGCGACCACTTGCCGCGTTGGCATACCCATGCTCCCGCCTGGGGTGAGTGCGAAAACTTTGGAGAACTGAATTTTCCCCATCGCGTTATAAAGATTCGCATGTGGCACCGCTGGTGCCGGATGGCGCTCTCCGTTTCCGATCCAGATCGAGGCCCATGCGGATCCGTCCTGCGCGGTGGCACGAAGCTCGTATGCCCCTGGTCCTGGAACTCGAATGAGGATGTCGTAAGTCTCAGCGACGCTAATCAAAAGGCGGTCTTGAAGCAGTGGTTGGACATCCTGCCCGTCCGCAGAAACAACCTCGAGCGGACCGCCTGCGAATTGCAGATGAAAGAAGGTGGACGATGCGCCGTCAATCATCCGCAGACGGACCCGCTGGCCGGGCTTCGCAACGATTCGATGCTCCGTTTCCCCGTTCGCGAGAAAACGATCGTAAGCCACGTCCGATAAGTCCATGGGCGGCATCCTGAGCAATTCCCGTTTCCAAAAGTCTCCTTCCTTCCCGGCCTTCAAGGCGCCGATAACCGACTGTGAGGTGCCTCTTTGCAACGCCGGCCATTCACTGCCCCGTTTAAGCCAGCGCAGCACCTCGTGGGCGCTCTCGTCCGTCCAGTCAGACAAGACGACCGTCCGGTCCAAATCTCCTTCGACCAATCCGCCCCGGGGGAGGATGCGCAAGGCACCATAAAGCCCCTTTTGCTCCTGCAGCGCCGTGTGTGAGTGATACCAATAGGTCCCTTGCTGGCGAATGGGGAATTCGTAATCGAACGATTTTCCGGGTTCAATCGGTGGAAAGGTGACAAACGGTACACCGTCCATGCGGTTGGGGACCAGCATGCCGTGCCAATGGATCGATGTTGGCACTGACATTTGATTGGTGACATGAATCCTCGCCAGGTCTCCCTCCCGGAAGGTGAGGGTCGGTGCCGGAATACTTCCGTTCACGCCCATCCCTCGGCGAGGAGACCCCGTGAAGTTCACCTCCTTTTCCTGAATGGTTAGGTCATACTTAACCGTCTCCGCCCACGCAAAGCAGGGGATCAGAATAAACAAGAAGCAATGACGCATCGGACGGTAATGGAGGTGGTCACTTCGGCATCCAATCACGCTACGGAAGAGGGCGTCACCCTAGAGTAGAGATGGGGGAAATCCCTCGCCGACTACCACCAAACCATGGAAGCGCCTACGCCGATTATTTCGCCTTCGCGACCCCAATGATCCCGACTGCCACACGATCCCCCGCCTCACCGCTTGGCTGCGACTTCAAGTCATCAGCCTTGGCGTGCACTACGAGCCCGCGCCCAAGAATCGATTTGGCACCCTCAAACGAAATGTGCTTGTCCATGAAGCTGATCTTCGCAGTTCCATCGCTGCTCGCTTCGATGTTGCCGAAATCTCCGGCGTGCCGATGCTCGGCATCCGGTCCAGCGTGCATTTCGCCGCCAGGATTGAAATGCCCGCCTGCGGACTTCCCATCCGTCGAAGTCACATCGCCAAATTCATGCACATGGAAACCATGCTTTCCCGGCGTGAGCCCGGAAATTTCGCCTTCCACTTTGATGCCCGCGCCGGATTTGCTGAAAGTAATCACCCCTTTAACTTTACTTCCCTCGGTTGCCTGAAGCACGGCAACTGCTGTTTCGACTTTCGCAGGGTCCTTATGCTCCTGGCTGAACGCGAGAGGACTAAACGTTGGAGTAAGAGCGATTGCGGCGAGGCAAAGAATTTTATTCATAGATAATTGTGGAGTTGAATGGGCTTCACGATATTCGGATATCCCCAGAGAGGTGGACGTCCGTGTCCTCGGAAAAATCGGGTGGCGAAATCGACAACCCATTGACGCTCAGCACACGAACTCCATCGCATGAAACAACCACTCGATGTCTGGGGCACGGTTCTAACGGGCGACGGTCTGCTCAGTGCCGGTCAATCCTCGTCGTCATTGTTTGCTCTGGAAAGTGGGACCGGAGCCGTGCCGGACGGTGATCGACGAGTTCGCAAACCATCTTCAAATGACGCGCGTCGCCGGTGCGATCGAGGTTTTGCTAGGTCTTTGGATGTCTCTCATCCCAGAAAGAGACCGCCGCTTTTTCAGCTACTTCCGCATTTCTAGCAACGCAAACGAATTCCCGTGGCAAACAAGCCAACCGCCGATTCACAAGAGGAGGAAATCGCCGAGCGCACCGCGCCGCCTGGCGAGGTCGTGTATCTTGCCATTTACGACGAAGGCGAACATGAGTTGCAACGGACGAGCGTTGCGCTGGGTTTCTCCGGACTGGCGGCGGGCTTATCGATGGGCCTTTCCTTCGTTTCCGAGGCGCTGCTCCGGTTGCACTTGCCAACAGGTTCTTGGACAGAACTGCTCACGAAACTTGGATATAGCATCGGCTTTTTGGTCGTGATCCTTGGGCGCCAGCAGCTTTTTACTAAGAATACACTAACGGTGATTCTGCCGCTACTCAAGAAGTGGAACCTCCCTTTACTTGGCAACGTAGCGCGCCTATGGGCAGTAGTGCTGGTCGCAAATTTGGTTGGAGCTTTTGCTTTTGCTACGCTCCTTGCTCGCACCCCGCTGTTTGATGAGGATGTGCGTTCCGTATTAACTGAAATTGCTAGCAGCGTGATCCAACCGAGCTTCTGGACAATCCTCTTACGCGCGACCCTCGCTGGGTGGTTAATTGCGCTGATGGTATGGCTCCTTCCGTTCGCGGAGTCCGCGCGCATTTGGGTCATCATCATTATCGCATATTTGGTTGGGCTCGCTCATTTGCCGCACGTTATCGCCGGATCAGTGGAGACTTTTTTCCTTGTTGTAAGGGGTGAGCTTTCCTTGGCGGCGTGTCTTGGCAGCTATCTTGTGCCAACCTTGATCGGTAACGTCATCGGCGGCGTGGCGTTGGTAGCGATAGGTGCGCACGCAGAATTCATCTCCAGTGTGGCCAAGGAGAACGAACCGGCGCGTTAAACAGGATCTCGGTCCCATGGGCTCTTGAGTGGCTTGAAGCCACATCTAATTGCTGCTTCCGAACATCTCGCTTCCTAGAGCAACCTCGAGTTCCGGCTCAGCTGCGAGTGAGATAGTCGCTGAGCGTCAGTGCCATCATCAAAACAAGCCAGAAAAAGCCTGCGCACACACAGGCTCGGACCAGCGGGGTGGAGCGACCCACGTGCATAAAAAATAGCAGGATCAACAAGGCTTTAGCGACGGAGATCAACATCGCAACGACGATGTTGAAAGCGCCGAAGTGGATGTAAGCGGCAGCCACGGTCACAGCCAGCAGCGCCATCAATCCGGCAGTCACCTTCAGATATTTTTTAGTGCCACTCACGATGACGACCTCCCAACGAGATAGAGAAGTGGAAAAAGAAAGATCCAAACGAGGTCAACGAAGTGCCAGTACAGCCCGAGGAGATCAACTGCTGTCGCGAGTCGGGTAAGGTTGGATGAAAACAAAGCCCGGAAGGCAAAGATGCCAAGCAATCCGACCCCGATCGTCACGTGGAGGGCGTGGACTCCGGTCATCAGAAAATAAAGGTAGAAGAACATCTCGCCGACACTCCCGTCCGGCGAATGAAGGTGAGAAGTCGGTCCCGGAAGTAAGCCTTCGTGGATCTCATGTTGGTATTCGAAGGCCTTGCAGATCAAAAACGCGGCTCCGAGAGCAGCCGTTAAAGAAAGGTAACCGGCAGTAATCAAGCTGCGGCGTACCTCCGCGGCGCGCACCGCTAGGGCCATCGTGAAACTGCTCAGAATCAAGATCGCCGTATTCACCGTTCCCATCAGAATCAGCGTATGATTGCTGGCTGCGAGGAAAATGGCAGGATATCGGATGCGGTAGACGGTGTAGGCTAGAAACAATGCACCGAAAAACAGCACCTCGGTGCTAAGAAAAATCCACATCCCAAGCGTCGATGCCTCACGCTGTTGCGATGAATCCTCAAATTGGTGGGCCACGAACGTGCTCGGATTCATGTTTTAGCCTCACTTTGGGCCAACTGGGCAGCGGCCACCGTGTTGTAGTTGTAAGGTTCCTCCGTCACGATCGGAATGATCAAAAAATTTTGCTGGGGCGGGGGAGATGCCGTGGTCCACTCTAACCCAGTCGCCTGCCACGGATTGGGTCCGGCGTCTCGACCGTATCTGAGCGACCACAAAAGGTAACACAACGGAAGTAGGTAGCCGATCGCCAGTATGGATGCGCCCGCCGTGGAGAGGACGTTTAGAATCTGAAACTCTGGCGCGTAGGCATGGTAGCGCCGGGGCATCCCCATATACCCAAGCAAAAACTGGGGGAAGAAGGTGAGGTTGAACCCTCCGAAAATGAAAAGCGCGGAGAGCTTCGCGAGAAACTCCGGGTAGAACTTCCCGGTGATCTTCGGCCACCAGAAATGTAGCCCGCCCAAGATAAGCCATGACCATTCCGCCCACCATGATGTAATGAAAGTGCGCGATGACAAAGTAGGTATCTGTGAGATGCACATCCACGGCCAAGGCAGCCAGGAAGAGCCCAGTTAGACCCCCGATCGTGAAAAGCCCGATGAACCCCAACGCATAGAGGAGCGGCGTCTGAAACCAAATTGCGCCCTGGTATAGAGTGGCGGTCCAGTTGAAGACCTTGATCGCCGAAGGAACGGAGACGAGGAAGCTCAGCAACGAAAAGATCATCCCAGCGAAGATCGACTGGCTGCTGACGAACATGTGATGGCCCCAAACGAGAAAGCCCAGCACGGCAATCGAGATGCTTGCGTAAGCCACAAACCGGTAGCCGAAGATCCGTTTACGAGCAAAGCATGCGATTAGCTCACTGACGATACCCATCCCGGGTAAGATCATGATGTAAACGGCAGGGTGACTATAGAACCAGAAAAGGTGCTGAAACAGCAGGGGATCACCTCCCATCGCCGGGTTGAAAATGCCGACACCGAAAGCACGCTCCAGCGCCACGAGTGCCAGGGTAATCGCAAGCACTGGGGTTGCCAGCACGAGGATAATGCTAGTGGCGTATAGCGACCATACAAAGAGCGGCAGCCGGAACCAAGTGAGGCCCGGGGCACGCATTTTATGAGTAGTGACGATGAAGTTCAGGCCGGTAGCGATGGAGCCGAACCCTGCGATGAAGATGCCCGTCGCCATGGCGATGACGTGGCCGTTCGCGTAGGTGGAGCTGTAGGGCGTGTAGAAGGTCCAGCCGGTATCAACGCCGCCAGCGATGATCGACCAAAGGGCAAACACCCCGCCCGACCATGAAGAGATACCAACTCGCGAGATTCAGCCGCGGGAAGGCGACATCGCGCGCGCCGATCATCAACGGCAGCAGGAAGTTGCCGAGCACCGTGGGGATGGAAGGAATGAGAAAAAACCACACCATGACGACTCCATGCAATGTGAAGAGCTTGTTGTAGGTGATCGGAAGTGACCAGGTCGCCTTGCGGGGTGGCCAGTTCGAGTCGCATCAAGGTCGCAGCTGCCCCGCCGATCAGGAAGAAAAGGGTGATCGACACCATGTAGAGAATGCCGATGCGTTTGTGATCAGTCGTTAGCAGCCAGGAGCTGACGGTGTGTTCGTGCAGGTAGTGCGGTTTAGTGGTTGCGGGCTGGAGCGCGGCCTGGGGAGTGGCGACAATGCTCATGGCTGACCTCCGTCACCAAGCAGATTTGATATAAGCGATCAACTGCATGACTTCCTCCTCGGTGAGTTGGCCCTGATAGGTGGGCATCATTGCTTCGTAGCCGGCGGAGATTTGTCTGTTCGGCAGCAGGATGGAGTCGTGGATGTATTGGTCGTCGGCGATGACCGTCGTGCCGTCGGAGAGCGCGACCGGTTTGCGGTAGATGCCTTCTAGCATCGGCGCGCGGATCGTCGCGTTCGGCGCGTGGCAGCCGCTGCAGCCGCGGCGCCTGGAAGAGCCGCGCGCCGGCGGTGACGATGGATTCGCTGGCCGTGCTCAGTAGCGAGCCACCGGGCGTAGGCAGCAGGCTCCGAGCACGTGAACCCAGCCGCCCATTCGTCGAGTGATCCATCCCGCAATATTCCGCGCAGAAGAGATGATAGGTGCCGGGTCGCGTCGGGGTGAACCACTCCGCCGTGTAGCGGCCCGGCAACACGTCCTGTTTGGTGCGAAAGGCGGGGACGTAGAAGTCGTGGATCACATCCTGCGAAGTCATGACCAGCTTCACCGGCTGGCCGAGCAGCAGATGCAAGCTCATTGATCTCGCGGCGGCCATTCGGGTGCTGCGAGCTTCCACATCCATTGCTTTGCGACGACGTGAATCTCGCTGGCGTTTGCCGGCGGGCGCGACATGCGGAAATAGACGATCGCTGCCCAGATGAAGATCGCGACGAAGATCACGAGCGTCGCGCTTGTCCAAGTAATCTCAAAGAGCATCGACCGCTGCCTCACCTGCCGCTTTGCCGACGACCTAGCTCGGTAACGAATGCAAAAGAAGAGGACCGTAAGGCTGATTCCGACGATGATCAGGCCGCACAGGACGAGCAGGGAGTAGAAGATCGCGTCCACCGAATTGGCGATGTCAGAGGCCCGCTCTGGCAGTAGTTGGAAGGCGGCAATTGCGGCAGCGCTATTCAACTGTGCAGCGTTTTTCCGCCGTGACATTCGAACGATCATCGTCCCCAGCAGGAGCACGGTGCCGACGCCGGCGACTTGCAGGGCGCGTCCAATGAGCAAGCTGTAGCGGCCAGTCGTCGGATCGTAGTGGAAACAAAGAAGGAGAAGGCGATCGGCGAGCGAGCCGACCTTCTTCTGCGAGGCATCCGCGAGCGCGATCCGCAGGTCATTCGCGGGGTACTCGATGCCGAGAAAGTAGCGCGAGACCACGCCATCGGGGGTGAGCACCACGATGCCGCTGGCGTGGGCGTATTGCTTGCTCGCCTTGTCGTAAAAGTAGTGAAAGCCCACAGCCTCGCTGACCTGCCGGATCGCATCGGCATCACCAGTAAGGAAATGCCACCCTTCGGCAGTGCCGGGCCGGCTGTAGCGCATGGTGTAGGTGTGCTTTTTCGCTGCGGCCTGCGCGGGCAAGTCGCCGGGATGAATGCTGATGACCACGATTTCAAAATCGCGCTTTACATCGAGCCTGAGGTTGCGCGCGCTTTCGAGGAGACCGTTGAGAACGATGGTGCAAAGGCTTGGACACTCGTAATACGCGAAGGCGAGAATCATCGGGCGTTCGCCGAAGAAGTTGCCGAGGCGGGCGGGCGCGCCTTCTTCATCACGAAAGACGGCGTTGAGCGGAACGCGCTGTCCCAATCGTTGCTCGATGTCCGCTCGCGCGATTTGTTCCTTGGAAAGCGTCTGCCCTTTCGCAGCGGTGGCGAAGGCAAACAGACACGCGATGGCGAGCGCAAAACGACTCATGGCCTCCCTCTCGGCCCCACTTGGCGCGCCGGCAGACCGCGTTCCGCCGTGAGTTCGATAGCGCGCTCGATCGGAATGCGAATGACGCCGGCTTGGCGATCGACCCAGCCGTAGCTGCTTAGCTGAGCCTCCTCAGCCGCGCGCAGTTCGGCGAGATCGGACGCCGGGTTGGTTTGGAGTCGAGGTGGCGGGACTTCAATGTTGGGAGCGAGTCGCCGTGAGGCACCGGTATCATAGCGGCTGGCGAGCACCGATTCGAAAATCCGTATTGCGATGAAGATGACGATCAAGGTCACGGCCAAGCCGGTGGCCGTCCATAGCACCCCGCGCAGATAGACGTCGCGCTGCTCGTATCCCGGCGAGTTGAACTCACGCATCCGGCACCTCCTGCGTGAGCTCCGGCGCAAACGAGCGCTCTTTCAAAAAGCCGAGAAACATTCCCATCCAAACGCCCCCGAGGCCAATGAACGCAGCGCATTCAAAGAAGGGAATGAGGACGCCATGCGGCTGAAAAGACGGCGCGATCAGCCACCAGACGTGCATCGCGTTCGCGAGAAAAATGAGCGCGGCAATCGGGGCGAGCACAGTCCGATGGCGCTTCGCGGCGCGCGACAGGAGAAGGACAAACGGCACGGCGAACTGGATCACCACGAGCGCCACAGTCACGCGCGGCCAGCCTCCGACGCTGCGGTCGAGATACCACGAAATCTCGCGGGGTAGATTGCCCGACCAGATGATGAGGAACTGCGAGAAGGTGACGTAGGCCCAGAAAATGACGAAGGCGAGCAGCAGGTTGCCGAGATCGTGAAGCTGCTTGGTGGAAAGCGGCGCATCGAAGCGCGCAAGGCGCGCGGCTACCCAGACGGCGAGCGCGAGCGCGGAGAGAAAGTGGTCGATCGCGAAAATGACGACAAAGATCGTCGAGTACCATTGCGGCTCGAGCGACATGACCCAATCGGTCGACGCGAAGAGCATCACCGCAAAGCACTAGGCGATGATGCCCAGCGGAGCTGATGCGCACAGGGTTTGCGGGCGGATACGGAAGGCGCGCCCGCCAGCCTGCAGGCCGCGACCATAGGCCTAGAAGTGCCGTGAAGACAGACGAGCACGATGAGGTAAAGAAGACTGCGCACGATGAACGAAGGAGCAGTCAGAAAGGCGCGTTTATGTGGCCAATCGTGACCCGCGAACGCGGCGGGATGCATCCAGGGAAAGATGTCGCCGAGCCCGAACAGGGCGGGGACGAAAATGAATGCCATCAGCGGCAAAGTCATCGCGGCGGCTTCGGCCGGCGGGCGCACAGCCTTTCCCCAAGCGCCGCCGCTGAGAGCGTGAAGCAAGAGAATGAGCAGCCCGCCAAGGCTGATGCCGGACCAGAAAATCCACGCCATCCAATACGCTTGAAAGGTGCGCGTTCGTGCGAAGAAAACCGTGATCAGGCAAATAGCGAGCCCGATGGCACCGGTGACCCACGCCGTGCGGCGCCAGCGCGTGAGGGTCTGGAATGCGTCGACGTTCATGGCGCTGCTGTCTCCAGCTTCGCGCGCAGCGCGGGTGCGGCGTCGGCGAGTGCTGCGTGTTCGCTGAGTTGCAGTGCGCGGATGTAGGCGGCGATCGCCCAGCGATCCGCCGGTTCGACGCGTGCGGCGTAGGAATACATCACGCCGTAGCCATTGGTCATGACTTCGTAAAAGTGTCCGACTGGAGCATCGCGAAGGCGATCGATATGCAGCGAGGGCGGGGAGGAAAGCCGCGCTGCGACAATCATTCCGTTGCCTTCGCCGGTGCGTGCCGTGGCAGACGGCGCAGAAAATGTCGAAGCGCTCGCGCCCACGCTCGAGTTGCGCGCGGGTTACGGGCGCGGGCAGGGTGGTGACGAGTTGTCCGCCGACGCGGCCAGTGTAGAAGTGCGCATCGGCGCGCAGTTCTCCGCGGGCGATCGTGTGGGCTGGGAGTGGGCGCGAAGCAGCGTGGTTGGCGGAAGAAGTTGCTCGACTCAAGCGGTTCGTGATGCGCCTGATCGGCCATGTCGCGGCGGCAGGCAGTGAGGATAAGAGCGAGCAAAAGAGCCGAATTTTTCCAAACTGAATCGAAGCCACGCATCACGCCGGCACCTCCCAAATGTGCTCTGGTGCTAGATCTTCGAGAAAGGACCGCGTCTTCGCTGCGTCGAACTTTCGATCGCACTGCCTCGATGCAGAGATAAAAGCGTGACGAATTCCGTTCGCGAAAAAAGGGCGTCTCGAAGATCGGATGATGCGGACGCGGCAGACCGTTGAGGACAAGCATCGAGAGCACAGCGCCGAACGCCGCAGCCAGCACCGTGAGCTCGAAAGTGATCGGCACGAACGCCGGCCAGGAATGCAACGGGCGCCCGCCGACATTGATCGGATAATCGATCGCGGCTGAATAGCAGCTGCATCAAATATCCCGTGGCCCCGCCGCCGATGCCGAAGAGCAAAGTGGTGAACGGCACGCCGGTGAAACGCATGCCGAGCGCTTCCGCGAGACCCTCGACGGCATACGGCGCGTAGGCATCCATGACGCTGGTAATTTCGCATTACGCGCGGCTTCGCACGGCGTCGAGCAACTGCCCGGGATTAAGAAATTCCGCGACCATCCCGTAGAGCTCGCGATCCTTCATTGACCTTCCTCCGCGGTTTCACGAGTTCGCGCATCTCGGCAATGGAGATCATCGGCAGCAGCCGAATGAACAAAAAGAGCAGCGTGAAGAAGAGCCCGAACTGAGCCGGCGAACGTCGCCCAATCCCAGAGCGTGCCGTGAAACATCCCCCACGACGATGGCAGGTAGTCGCGATGCAGGCTGGTGATCACGATGACGTAGCGCTCGCTCCACATGCCGACTTGGATGAGCAGCGCAGCGGCGAAGAGAAGCCGCGGCGAGGTGCGCACGCGCTTGAACCACAGCGCTTGCGGCGACGCCGACATTGCAGGCCATGACGGTCCACTAGACTGGCCAATACGGGCCGAACATCCGGTTTTGTGTCATGGATTCGTCGAAACGTTCATCGCTATACCAAGCCATCCAGTGCTCGCTCACATAGCCCAGCGCGACCATGAGGCCGGTGACGAGCATGACCTTGGCCGCGTTTTCCAAATGCCGTTCGGTGATCACATCGTGCAGTCCGTAAATCTCGCGCACCGGAATCACGAGCGTGAGCACCATCGCGAAGCCGGAGAAGATCGCGCCGGCGACAAAGTAGGGCGGGAAGATCGTCGAGTGCCAGCCAGGGACAATCGCGACCGCGAAGTCGAAGCTCACCACGCTGTGCACCGAGAGAACGAGCGGCGTAGCAAGTCCAGCGAGCAGCAGGTAAGCGGTCTCGTAGCGTTTCCAGTGGCGCGCGGAATTGCGCCAGCCCAGCGCGCCGAGGCCGTAGAATCACGCGCACCCATTTGCGCTCCGCGCGATCGCGCATCGCCGCGAGATCGGGCATGAGACCGATGAACCAAAACATCAGCGAGACGATGAGATACGTGCCGACCGCGAAGACATCCCAGACCAGCGGCGAGCGCCACTGCGGCCAGAGACCCATCGTGTCGGGATACGGCAGCGAGCCAGTAAAAGACCCACGGTCTTCCCAAATGGAGCAGTGGGAAAAGTCCCGCGCACGCGACGGCGAAAAGAGTCATCGCCTCGGTGAAACGGTTGATCGCAGTGCGCCATTGCTGATGCAGCAGGAGCAGGATCGCAGAGATGAAAGTGCCCGCATGCCCGATCCCGATCCACCAGACGAAATTCACGATCGCGAAGCCCCACGCAACCGGCTGATTCACGCCCCAGATGCCGATGCCTCTGATCAAGAGCCACGCGATGCTGACGTTCAGCAGCATCAAAAATACGAACGCCAGCGCGAAGCCGCCGAGCCATCCGCGGCGCAGCGGTTCGTGCAAGACGAGACCAGTCAGCCGGTCGGTAATCTGCGCGCTGCGTTGAGCGGTGTCGGCCATGGTTTAACCGATCTCCGGGTTCGGATTGCGGACCCGCGAGAGATACGTCGTGCGCGGTCGGGTGTTGAGTTCGGCAAGCAACGCATAGTGCCGCGGGGACTGACGCTGCGCGGCGACACGGCTCTCAGGATCATGGATATCGCCAAAAGTAATCGCGTCCGCCGGGCACGCCTGCGCACAGGCTGGCACGACTTCGCCGTCACGAATCGGGCGTGATTCCTTGGCCGCCGCGATGCGCCCGGCGCTAATCCGTTGCACGCAATACGTGCATTTTTCCATCACTCCGCGCATCCGCACGCTGACCTCCGGGTTGCGCATGAGTTTGAGCTGCGGCGACGCCGTGTCGTTGTAAGCGAGGAAGTTGAAGCGCCGGACTTTGTAGGGGCAGTTGTTCGAGCAATAGCGGGTGCCGACGCAGCGATTGTAGACCATCACGTTGAGCCCCTCGTGATCGTGCACAGTCGCGCCGACCGGGCAGACCACTTCGCACGGCGCGTTTTCGCAATGCATGCACGGCACCGGCTGATGCAGGATTTGCGGCGAGTCGACGCTGCCCGCGAAATAAGCGATCCACGCGGATCCAATGCATTTCTCGTCCGCGCAGCACCTGCTCGCGGCCGACCACCGGGATATTGTTTTCCGCCTGGCAGGCGATCGTGCAGGCCGAGCAGCCGATGCACGAATTGAGGTCGATCACCATGCCCCACGCGGGCCGTCCGTATTCGACATCGGGGATAAAGTGTTTCATCGCGCGCGGGCGGCGGCGCGTGTGTCGGTTCTCGGCGCCACACCGAGCGTTTCCACGCGAACGAGTTCACGTCCTTCCATCCGCTGGTGCTCCTGCGTTGTGGAAAAGTCGTGGCGCTCGCCGGTCTTGCGAATCTCAAGGCCGGGCCCACCCCAAGGGGCGTCGCTAGTCTGCAGGGCGAAGGCATCGAATCCACACTCGGTGCCGACGTCGCCAGCACGCGTGCGGCCGTAGCCGAGATGGATCGTCGCGCAATCATCCGCGTGCCCGGGCAGGATCCAAACGGGCGCGCGCACCGAGCGCCCGCGATAGCGCAACTCCGCCACGTCGCCATGCGCGAGACCGAGACTTTTTGCGGTGCGCGGACTCAAATGCGCGGCGTTGTCCCAAGTGAGTTTGGTGAAGGGCTTCGGCAGTTCCTGAAGCCACGCATTTTCCGCGAAGCGCCCATCGAGCAAATGCGGATCGGGCCGAATAATGAGGGAAGTCAGGCTCCCAGCCGGATGCAGCGGACTACCCTGCCGTGCGTTCAAATTCCTTTGGTCGGATTTTAGCGTCGTCGCAACCGATAGGCTGGAAACCTGTCTTCCATCGTGCAGCGCCTTGCGCCACGTGGATTCAAAATCCGTGTCGCCGCTCGTAGCTTTCCAAGAAGCGCGGACGATCTCGTAGCCATCCGCCGGTCCTTCGCCGAGCAGCGCCGCGAGAAGTTCGTGCGCGGACTTGCTCGGATACAGCGGTGCGATGAGTGGCTGCACGATCGAGAGCGATCCGTCAAAGGCCTGCGCATCGCTCCACGATTCGAGAAGATGTGATTCCGGCAAATGCCACGCGCATCGTTCGGCGGTTTCGTCAAAGAAGAGTCCGTGATGAACGGAGAGCGGAACCTTCGCGAGCGCCCCGGCAAAATCGAGATCGGCCGCGGCGTCGTAAATCGGATTCCCGCCGAGAACAAAAAGCGCCTCGACTTCGCCCGCGCGCATGGCGGTGCTTAACTCGGAAAGTGCGCTGGGGAGCGGCTCCAAGGGGCGGTCAATATACTCGACCGATACGCCGACGTTGCCGAGTGCCTCATTGATGGCAAACACCGCAGCGTGAATTTCCGGCGGCTGAAAATCACCCGCGACCACCACACTACGACCACGGTGCGCAATGAGGTCGCGCGAAGCAGCAGCGATCCACGCATCGGTCTCCTTCAGCGGATTTCTGACTGCTGCGACGAGCCTTTGCACGAAGTCCGCGATTTCCACAGGCGACATCGCGCGGCGATGATCCGCCATCGCGCCCGTGAGACTCGGCATCGTCTCGACGACGTAGAGCCGGTTAATCGCACCATCTTCCGCGCGACGCTTCTTGGCGAAGTCGAGTGCGACGCGAGCGTTCATTGCGCCGGGCCCGAAGAGATCGGCATCGACCGAGACGATCACCTCCGCCCGGTCGAGATGCAGTTGGCCCGGCATCGGCGACCGCGGAAAGGCCGGGTCGTGCTCGTGCCATTTGGCCTGCGGATATTTCGCGAGCAGACGCGCGATTTGCGCGCGCAACGTCGGCGAACCGATGCGGCGGGTGAGCAGTCGAAGACCTGCGCCTCCGCGTTCCTTCCAACGTCCGGAAGGCACCGCCAGCGCGCCGAGGAAATCCCCCCACGTCGCGGGAGAGCCTGATTTCATCAACGTTTGCGAGCGGTGCGGATCGTAGAGCGTCAACAGCGCGGCCTGCATGTGGACACTGCTGCGGCCCAGTGTCGCGGGGTGATCAGGATTTCCCTCGATCTTCGTCGGTCGACCGGAGTCGCTGCGGACAAGCATGCCCAACGCCTCGCCGCCGAGTTCCATCGCCGTCGCGAAAAAGAGCGGCTTTCCAAGTGTCAGTGCCTCCGGTTGGTGCACGTAAGGAACGATCTCCTCGCGCGGCTGTCGCGTGCAGGCACCAGTCCCGGCCAGTGCGAGCGAACCAGCCATGAGCTGCAGGAAACGCCGGCGACTTAATTCATCGGGCCACTCCGCGGCACCCGCGGGAAACTCGTCGTCGCGCTCCAGCCGCGCGAATTCCTCGAGCGTGCGCCATTGTGATTGCGGCGATTGCTTCAAAATGCTCATCGGTGACAGATCGAACAATCCTCGAGGCGCGTATCGCGGACGCGGCCCTCTCGCAAGGCTTGCAGGCCATGCTCGAAGAATGGCGTTGGCTCGCCGCGCGCCTCCCCCCGAAGCTCGCGACGCGATGCGGCCGGGCCGCCGATGGGTTCATCGCGCATGGCAAAAACGTCACTCACCCGACCGATATGCTGCTCGGGTGCGCGGTGGCAATCGAGACACCAGCGCATGTAGAGCGAGTGCGCCTTTTGCATCAGCGGCATGCGATCGACGCGGCCGTGACAACTCACGCACGCGACCCCTTTTTGCACGTGGATCGAGTGGTTGAAGTAGACGTAGTCAGGCACGTCATTCACGCGATTCCAATGTAGCGGCCTTCCCGTCGCCCAGCTCTCCCGCACCGGCGCCAATGCAGGTGCGTCGCGCCACACTTGCGAATGGCAGGTCATGCACGTCTCGGTCGGCGGGATCCCGGCGAACTGCGAGGTCTCGACGCTTGTGTGGCAATATCGGCAGTCAATTCCAAGCCCTGCAACATGATGTTCATGGCTAAACGGCACGGGCTGCTCGATGGGCTCGTTGACGACGGTTGCGTAGCTCGAAAATAACCCTGTGTGAAAACCCAAGGCGACCGCGCCCAATCCGCAGACCAGACTTGGAAACGCCAATCGGGCCAGGGTATTTGTCGATTTCGCGAAAAGTTGCGCCATACCAGCGGGTGCGTCCCTTCGTGGCTAATCGGCCCGTCCGCTAAAAGCGGCTTCTGGCCAATTGGAGCACCCGGTCTTCCCAGCAACGCTGACGAGTTCCAGGATTCGCGAGGAAAATGGCATGAGAGGCATGGCCAAAATTCTTCGTATCTGCGGAGGCACCCGCGGGTGCAAATTTCCGACTTCTGCGCGTGCGCCGAGCGTGTTCGCTCTCTCGCTGCGCCGATTGTCTCGCGCTCTCGTCCAGACCAATTTATCGGTTCATTCATGATGTCCCATCAACCTAGACAGGTGCAAAAGGCACTACGCTTCGTCGTTGGTCTCTCACTTGGGACCGCGGTCTCCGGGGCGGAGTATTTCCCGCCCGATATCAGTCGATGAAATGGGTGGCAAAGACTCCCAATACGACCCCGCTCTCGACTGGTCAGCCTCAGCCGGCACGCAATACATCGGGGGCTCCCTGGCAGCCGATTCCCAGAACGCCTTCCAAGAAGGGAAGTTTAGGCGGTGACGACGGCTTGCGAAGAGTGCTCGAAATGGTGTGTGCCGCAGTCAGAGACTGATCGCTGAAGCATGAAACCGAAGCCAAAGATTTTGCTCATCGACGATGAAGTCGCGTTTTCGCGGCTCCTCGCGCGGACGCTGAGGGAATATGAGGTGCGGATCGAGAATACCGGCAGCGCAGCGCTAACGACCGTTCACGATTTCCAGCCTGACCTCATTCTTTTGGACTTGGTCATGCCAGATGCGGACGGTGTCGACCTGGCCGCGCAGATCAACAACGGCGGACGGACTCCTCGCATCCCCATCATCTTCATCTCTGCTTTGATCGAATTCCGAGAGAGTAATGAGGGACATGTTACCCATCACGGCTACCCGGCATTCGGGAAGCCTTTAAAGCTCGAGGACGTGAAGCGCGTGATCGCGAAATCGCTCGGAAGATAACCCGCCCGGCTTTGCGACGCGCGGTCCGGCAAGCTTCGTCCGCGTACTTACTTCGTGGTCAGCGCTTTCTCGATCTGACTCACGAGGTTCTCAGAATTGGGCTCTGTGTCTGACCCAAACCGGGCGAGAAGTTGCCCGTCTTTCGCGATCAGGAACTTGCCGAAATTCCATTTAATGTCCCCCGGGAAAGCCGAGCTGCTTCCGGTCATGGCTTGAAAGAGTGGGTGCTGTTCCGGTCCTTTTACGTGGATTTTCGAGAACATCGGAAACGTCACATCGAACTTGGAGGAGCAGAACTGCTTGATCTCCGCATCGGTGCCGGGCTCTTGCGCCCCGAAATCATTGGCCGGAAAGCCAAGCACGACCAACCCCTTGTCGTGGTATTTCTGATAAAGAGCCTCCAATCCCGCATATTGGCGGGTGTATCCGCACTGGGAAGCTACGTTGACCACCAGAAGCACTTTCCCAGAAAAAGCACTCAACGATGTGCTCTTTCCATCGATATCCTTGACCGGGATTTTTAAGAGCGCAGGCGTTTCGCCATGTGACACTGCAGCGAGAAGGGGAAAGGCAATGGCAAGAGCGATCAGGGTTTTCATGGGGCTTCGATTCAACGGCGGGTGGCCGCTGGGGACAAGCCAATCGATCGGAAATCAATGCCCTCAACGGGGTGGAAAGCGATCCGCGCCTAGCGCTCGAACGAAATCTCAATGACGTCGTCGACCGCCTCACTCCCTTTTCTCGGTGCCCGTTCCGGAGCAGTGCTCCCCGACTGAACGAGAATGCGCAGTCTTTGCAGCGAAGCCGCCATTTCGTCGATCAGGGTTGGCACATCTTTTTCTCCCAAACGAGTTCCGCGAGCGCGTGAATTGCGCGATTCCAACAGCTCGGCTTGAAGTGCCTGCACCTGTGACGTGAGTCGCTCGACCACGGCATCCCGGCTCTGCCGATCGACCGATGCGGCCTTGAGGGCAGCTTGCGCTTGATCCCGTTCCGCCAGAGCGACCTTCAGTCTTTGCTCGAAGGCTACCCCGCGCATCGCGTCATTGGCTAGGCGGTGCCTCTCTTCTCGAAGGGTGTCAATGCTGGAACGAAGTTGGAGCAGGTCAGCCGCCGTTTTTTCAAACACCCGTTTGAGCTCGGCAAATTCGTTCGATTTTCCCGAGAGCTGCCGCTGGAAGTCGGCCGCCAACCCCGTGGCCTGCTCGACGTCATTGCGCAAGGCCTCGCATTCCGCGCGCAAAGTGGCGGTCAACCCAGGGTTGACTGGCTGACCAGTCGATTCAACGGTTCGGTCTGCAACTGATTGGTGGTCCGGATCTGGCATCTGGCTTTGGACGGCGGGAAAGTTGCCTTCTGGTTAGCTGAAGTCGTGCCCGTTGCGTCCGAGAGAATTAACCGTCGGCCCGATCAAGACAAGCCTGCTTGCGACTGCCAGGGACCATTCGAGCGGGAGATAGCCTTCACGCGATGGCGGCCACCGTCGGTTTGAATCAACGTCCGACACAGCTCACCCAGCTGTTCACACTTCTGACAACTGTTGCGTGGCGTCGCCGAAGGCGGGAAGACGCACGTTCATTTTGTCCATCAGCGAGAGATAAAGGCGGCACATCTGCCGGTCCGGTTTGCCGGTGTAATCGATGACGCGTCCCCCTTGAATGCGCCCGCCGCCGCCGCCGAGGACGACGACCGGAAGCTGATCGGCGTTGTGATTGCCAGTCATCATGCTCGAGCAAAAAACGAGCATCGAGTTGTCGAGCAAGGTCCGCGGGCCTTCCTGGATCGCGTCGAGTTTCCGGGCGATGTAGCCGACTTGCTCAAGGAAAAACTGGTTCACTTTCAGCCAGTCCGCGGTGTCGGAATGCGAGAGCAGATGGTGAATCATGTAGTCCACGCCGAGGTTCGGGAATCGCAGCGAGGAGTGATCGTTGTTCAGCTTCAACGTCGTGATGCGGGTCGTGTCGGTCTGAAATCCGAGCACCAGAATGTCCGCCATGAGCCGCATGTGCTCGCCGATGTCCTGCGGGATTCCGTCGGGCGGACGCGGGATGTTTGGCTTCGCCAGAGTCGGCCGCCAGCCCTGCAGCTCACCTTTCTTGCCCGGCGTTTTCGATCCGCTGCTCCACCTCCCGCACCGAGTCGAGATACTCGTCGAGCTTGCGTTGATCGGAGTTGCTGATCCGCCGGCGGAGGTCCGTGGCATCGGAGAGCACGGCATCGAGCACGCTCTGATCGCCGCGCTGCACTTCGTCTTTGAAGAGCCGGTCAAACGCGAGCGCGGGATAGATTTCCAGCGGGGTCGGGCGTGGTCGGCGAGCTCCACGAAATGTGGGAGCTGTAGAGCATCGAGTAGTTCTTGTGGACCGACGGATTCGATTTCTCACAGCCGAGGACGAGGCTCGGCACCTTGGTCGAGTGCGCCGTAGTTCTGCGCGAGCAACTGATCGATGCTCGTGCCCGATCGAATCTCGCCGCCCGAGGCGAGCGGTGCGCCGGAGAGCAGGTTGCCGGTTTGCGAGCTATGGATGTTTCCCTTCAGCGCCTCCTCATTGTAGAGCCCGCGGATGAAGAGCATCTTCTCCCGAAAATCGCTCAGCGGCGCGAGCACCTTGCCGAGTTCCATCGCTTTGCCCTCGCCCTTCGCCCACCACTCCTTGCTGTGAAAGCCGTTGCCCGAGAAGAGCGCGGCGAAGCGCACGGGTGCCTCGCTGGCGGGCTCATTTCCCGCTCGGCATCATCGCCCCACACATTCAGCGATTCCAGCCAAGGCAAAGCCATCGTGACCCCGAGCCCGCGAAGAAAAGTGCGGCGTGAAAAGTGATGGGAATTCATGTTTTTAAAATCGCTGAGGGTCAATCTTCGTAGCCCATTTCGCGGCCTCGAATTTCGAGGAATTGCCGACTTTGCACGATCGAATCGATGGCGGAACTGATCCGATATTCGTCTGCGATCAACTTTTCGCGCAACTCCGCCAGCAGCGGTTCGTCGGAAAGCTGCACGCTGCGGCCAAGCGCGTAACCGAGCAATTTCCGGGTGAATTGCCGCAGGAATGCCTCGCGCCGCGTCGTCAGCAAGTAATCGCGCAGGCCTTCCATTCCGTGCAGTTCCGTGCCGTCCATCGCTTTTGAATTTGTGTCGATGGGTCGGTCGGCGAGGTCTTTGTCGCGGCGGCGCCCGATCGCATCGAAGCCTTCGAGCGCGAAACCGAACGCGTCGATGCGCTGATGACACCCGGAGCAGAGCGGGTCGGAAGTGTGCTTTTCTGTGAGCTGCCGGACGGTCAGCGTGTCGCTCGCCTCATCCTCCGGCAGGCGCGGGACGTCCTTCGGCGGCCGCGGGCAGTTTGTCGCCGAGCAGGGCCTCAGCGACCCAGTTGCCGCGCAGGATCGGGCTGGTCCGCGAGGCGCCGGACTGCTTCGCGAGTGTCGCCGCGAGCCCGAGGATTCCGCCGCGTCCGAATCTTCTTCACGCCGTCCACGCGCCGCCATTCGGCGCCGCTCACACCAGGGATTCCGTAGAATTTTGCGAGCGCTTCGTTGAGGAAAGTGTGGTCGGCATCGAGGAGGCCGAGCACGGATCGTCGCGCTGAAAAAAGTCGGTGAAGAACTGAATCGACTCCTCGTACATGGGCGAGCGGAGCGCTGTGAAGGCTGGAAAGTGCCGCTCGCTCTTTTCATCGAGCGAATCGAAATCGCGAATGTGCAGCCATTGGCAGGCAAACTCCGTCGAGCAGTCGGCGTACCCGCGGGTCGGCGAGCATGCGCCGCGTCTGCGCCAGCAGCGTCGCCGATTCGTGTAGCTTCCCAGCCGCCGCAGCGATGCGCAATTCCTCGTCAGGCATCGATGACCAAAGGAAGTAGCTGAGCCGGCTCGCCAGCTCCCAATCGCTGATGGGCGCTTGCTTCAAGCCTGGTCCAGGGCTTTCCGATCGATACAAGAAAGGCGGTGCGACCAGCACGCGCGCAATCGTCAGCCGCAGCGCATCATCGTGCGGCAACTCTTGTTCGCGCAGCTCTTGGTAAAGCTCGCGAAGCTGCCTTGCCTCGTTGGTGGAGAGCGGGCGGCGATACGCGCGTTGCGCGAAGTCCACGACGCCCTCCAGTTGCTTCGATTCCGCCGCGATCAGCCGCTTCCGGAATGCAGCGGCCGCGTCGGCGATGGGCTGGCGCAGCGCTTCGAGGCGCTTGTCGCCGTTCGGTGCGTTCGGTCCATCCTGCGTGGAAAACTGCCAGATTTGCTCAAACGCATCGACGAGCGTGAGCGCGTCGCGCGCGACGAAATGCAGCTCGTCCCACATCCGGTCGAGCGCGGCTTTTTGCGCGTCGTCGAGCATCAGCCGCGCGAGTTGATCGTCCTCGCGGTAGAACAAAGTGAGCGTCACGACCTCGTCGACCGGGACGATTTTCGTGTAGCAAAGCGCCGCTGGGAAAAGCTGCCGGAACGTCGCGAAAGCCGCTTCCATTTTGCGCCGTGCCTCACTTCCCTCGTTCACGATGGTGGGCGCGCTGAATGCGATGCGCTGGCTGCTGTCGGTCCAAGCGCCGCTCGCGCGCTCGATCGAAGTCCCGCTAGTGACGAGGCCTCCGGTGGGCTCTGGCTTGGTGTTAAGGATTTGAAACTGCACGCTGCCATTGGCACCGGTCTGCGCATCGAGTGAGCCGGAGGTGATGAGCTCACAGCCCTCCGCGAGTTCGGCAGGGATGCGCACCTCGAGCACCGCCGGTGCCCGCACGCAGAGGCTCGCAGCGTCAACGGCGTGTCCGTCCGGATGCTGCCCGAAGGTGTCTGGATCGAGTCCCCAAGTAGAATTTTTAACTTTGAATTTTGAATTTTGATTGGGGGAAACTTTGCTGCCAAGGAGCGGTCCATTGAATGCGGTGAGCTGTTGGTAAAGCTTCCCGTCAGGGCTGTCCTTCACCGTCGGTGCGCCCGCGGTAAGGAGCTTTTGCAGGTCGTCAGCGAGCTTCGACTTTTCATCCGCGCTCGCGGCCACCTGCCATTTCGCGAGCAGCGAACCGGCCGGGAGGGCCGGTGCCGCCTTGCTCGCACCGCCATCGGGCTCGGAATAAAAATGCCAGACGTTCGCATTTCCGAAGTGGTCGGCGTGCGGATTCCCTGCGAGCACATCAGGCGAAATGTCCGCGGCCAGGTTCCACGTTCGCGGGTTCTCGTCGATGCTCGTCAGTGTTAAATCGATCATCGTGAGGTCGCACGAATGATTGCCGTCGCGCGGACCAATCAGCAGTGAGACGAGATCCCCGGTCTGCACGGAGAGCTTTTCGATCGGTCCGATGTTCACCGTGTTCGCGCCCTGCGCGGTGCCCGCGGCGAGTTGCTGCCGCGTGCCGCCGCGACGCAATTCCAGCGCCCATGTCACACCGTTCCCGCACTCTGGATGCGCGTGCGTGACTTTCGCCTCAACCCTCATGGCCGCCGTCACCGGGCTGCGCCAACCGACCGCCGAATGCAATTCCGGAGACGGATGCACAGCGACGCTGTGTGGTTTCATCGTGCCGGGCACGCGCACCTCTTGATCCGACGAATTCGCGACGAGATTCGGCAAGTCGGCGGTGTTCCAGCCTTTGATGAAATCAAACTTCGAGGTGCTGTTGATCTGGTTGGTGTAGTAGCCCTCGATCTTCAGCGAGTCGCTCGAGCCAATGCTGAGATAGCCGAGCCAAGCCTTCAAAACATCGAGTTCGACGCCGTGCCGCCGCGCGAGTTCTGCGGTATCCATCTGGCCGTGCACGACTGCTGCTTCGGCCACGGCGGCAAGGCATTTCGCGGTGCTCGAAAATATGCGCTCCCGCCGATCCGCGACGTCGCCGCTGGCCGTCCGAACGTCACGCAGCAGCAGGTCGCTGCGACCCGGCGCGACAAGCCGCGGCTTTTCCCAGACCGCGAAATCGCCCTCATTTCCGTCGCCGGCGTCGGTTGTGGCGAGGTAGAGAACGACTTCTTTCCCGTCCGCAGATGGCGGAATTTTGAACCGAATCTCCTGCTTTGCGGCGAGCGGCGTAATGGGCTCCATCCAAGCCTGCGGGCCACCGGCGATACCGATGTGACCGACGCTGTTAAACTTCCAGAGCGCCTTCTGCCACTGCCCGATTTCCGCGACGATGGCCATGGCGTCCGCGGGTTTCGCGGTGCGCCAGCGCGTGCGGACAACGTCGAGCAAAAGGGACGGTTCACTGCCCGAGAGCGCGGCGTGCAGCGTGGTAAAGTATTTCACGCTCAATCCCCGCTCGCGCGCCACCGCTTCCGCCGTTTTCGCGCCGTTCGACAGCGCCTCGCGCTCCTCGATGGTCGCGCTCAAATATTTCGCCAGCGGCAATTCCCCGCCTTCATTCTTCGTATCTGGCGCAACTCCTTGCAGGCTCAGTTTGGCACCCGCGCGTGGGTCCGTGAAGGTGCGGTAAAATTCGCGAATTCGCCCAACGACTTCCTCCGTCCAATCACGCCGCGTCGTCTTCGAGGAGAAACGGATGCCGTCCGGCAGCAGCACCGCGTGGCTTGCGATTCCCTTCGCCGCGTCGAGGTATTTGGTAATGAGCGCGGGCGACATCACCAGCGCTTGTCCGGTGTTCGTGAAGCCTTCGCCAGCCGCGCCATCCACCGGGAACTCGCGTGCCGGATCCAGCGTTGGCAGCCCGGTGAGATCGCGCATCGTGAAGGTGTATTCGGAGTTCGAGAGCCGCCGCAAGACGACCGGTCCGGGATCGCCCGCCCGTTCGCGTGCAAGATCATCGAGCGTCGCCATTACCCACTTCGCCAGACGCTCCTTTTCCTCCGGTTTCGGCTGGGGCTTTCGCTTTGGCGGCATCTCGTTGTTCGCGAGTTGCTCGGAGACGCTCTGCCAGACTTTCGGATGTTTGCGCACCGCTTCCAGCGTCGCAAAAACCTCCAGATCGAGTTCGCCCTTTTGCTTCTCCGTCGAGTGGCACGTCAGGCAATACTCTTTTAAAAGCGGACGGATCTGCTGTTCAAAAACTTCGTTCGCGTGTCCGTTTTGATGCGGCACGAGATTCTCGCCGTGGAGCGCGCCTGCGCCAGCGAGGGACAGGGCGGCGAGAAAAAGCAGACTCTTGAAAAAGCAGAGGGTGGGCATGGGAGCGGAGTCTTCGAAGCGAACGCGCCGGCGCTGGAAGGCAGAACCGATTACGCGAGAATCTCTTTGATTACGTGTCCATGGACATCGGTCAGCCGGCGCTCGATGCCGTTGTTGTAAAAGCTGAGGCGCTCGTGATCGAGCCCGAGCAGATGCAGGATCGTGGCGTGCAGGTCGTAGATCGTCGTGACGTTCTCGACCGCCTGATAGCCGAAGTCGTCGGTCGCGCCGTAGCTGAAGCCGCGCTTCACGCCCGCGCCGGCGAGCCAGACGGTGAAGCCTTTCGGGTTGTGGTCGCGGCCGTTCGCGCCCTTTCTGAAACGTCGGCATGCGCCCGAACTCGGTGACGAAAACGACCAGCGTGTCGTCGAGCAAACCGCGCTGCTTTCAAGTCGCGCGAGCAGCGCCGCCGCCGGTTGATCGAGGATCGGCGCGTGGATCGCGATATTGCGTCGGCGATCGTCTTGTGGCCGTCCCAGTTTCCCACGCCCTCGCCCATCGCGTACGCGCCGTTGAAGAGCTGCACGAAGCGCACGCCGCGTTCGAGCAGGCGACGCGCGAGCAGGCAATTTCGCCCAAAGCCCGCCTTGGTTCTGTTCGCGTCGTTGATGCCGTAGGCTTCGAGCGTCGGCGCACTTTCCCGGCCGTCAGTCGCTGACTTCCGCGGCGGCGAGCTGCATCTTCGCGGCGAGTTCGTACGCGGAAATGCGCGCGGCGAGGTCGCTGTCGCCGGGATGCTGCGCGAGATGGCGGTCGTTTAGAAGCTTGAGGAAATCGCGCGTCGCACGCTCGGCGCCTTCGCTGATGGAGGCGCGGCCGCTGCAAGATTCGGAATCGGTTTGTCGGCGTTAAACGGCGTGCCTTGAAACACGGCCGGCAGAAACGCCGAGGCCCAATGCCGCGAACCGATTTGCGGCACGCCGCGCGGGTCGGGAATCGCCACGAAGGCCGGCAGATCCTGGCATTCGCTGCCGAGCGCGTAGGTCACCCACGAGCCGATGCCGGGAAAGCCGTCGAGCGTGAAGCCGGTGCTCATCTGATTCTCCGCCGGACCGTGCGTGTTCGACTTCGCGGTCATCGAATGGATGAAGCACATCTCGTCGGCGAGCTCCGCGAGATGCGGCAGCAGGTCGCTGATCAATTTTCCGCTCTGCCCGCGCGGCTTGAAGTCCCACAGCGGCTTGACGAGATTGCCCTGCTGCGCCCTGAAACGTGACGAGCCCGTCGCTGCCGGGCATCGGCGTGTCGTGGCGCTTGCACCAGCTCGGGCTTGTAGTCGAACGTGTCCACATGGCTCAGCGCGCCCGAGCAAAAGATCATCAGCACGCGTTTCGCCTTCGGCGGGAAATGCGGCGCGCGCGGCGCGTACGGCTGGCCGGATCGATCACCGGGCGGATCGGCGATCGATCTGGCGCGGCGTTCTCGGCCAGCAGCGCGGCGAGCGCGATGCCGCCGAGGCCGGTGCCGCCCCATCGCAGAAAATCGCGACGGCTAAGCAGATGCCGGCCGGCGTGGGAGAGCAGGGGATCAATAAGACATGGATAAACTCGTTGGCGTTGAAGAGCGCGCGGCAAAAGACCGGGAGCCCGTGCTCGCGCGATGAGCGTCATTGACGGCCGCCGATTCTTCCACCGTCCGGCTCGCGTCCGAAGAGCGAGCAGGAAGGCTGCGGCGAACCTGCGCGGCGACATCGGTGCCCGCGTCGTTCTTCAGCCGCTCGGCGAAGCACGCCGCGAGCTGCAGCGCGAATGGACTGTTCAACAGATTGAGCGCCTGCAGCGGCGTGGTCGAGCTCGTCCGACGCGGCGCGATCTGGCCGGCGTCGGGGCAATCGAACGCGCCGAAAATATCGTCGAGCTGCATGCGCGGCTTGCTCTGGTAAATCATGCGTCGGAATTCCGCGGGGCCGTAGCTCGGTCTTCGTCGTGTAGACTTTGACGTAGTTGGTGTTGGGCTCGAAAAGGTCGAAGCCGGGACCGCCCATGCGTCAGATCGAGCTGACCGCTGACCGCGAGCATCGCGTCGCGCAGCGCCTCCGCTTCGAGTCGCCGCGGTGGAAAGCGCCAGAGCAGGCGATCCCTCGCGTCCACTTTCAGTCCCGTCTCATCCGCGCGCGACGCCTGCCGATACGTTGCGCTCGTGACGATGAGCCGATGGAGATGCTTCAGACTCCAGCCGCTCTCGATCAGTTCGCTCGCGAGCCAATCGAGCAACGCGGGATGCGAAGGGCGTCCGCCATTCACCCCGAAGTCGCTCGGCGTGTCCACGAGTCCGGTGCCGAAGTGGTAATGCCAGAGCCGGTTGACGATCACCCGCGCGGTCAGCGGATGCCGGGGATCGGTGATCCATTTGGCCAAAGCCATGCGACGCTCCTGCTCGCCGAGGCCCGCGGGTAAAGGATTTGCGGGCCCGATGGCCGCGAGCACCGCGGGTGGAATGACCTCCTTCGGCTGCGTGACTTCACCGCGCTGGTAGCGATGCATTTCACCCGGTGCGCTAAATTGCCCCGCGTAGATTTTCGGAGTCCGCGTGAGATCGGCGAGTGTTCGTTTCAGCTCCGAGCGCTGTTGATCGAGTCGAGCGAAGTGCTCCGCGTCGGCAGGCGTGAGACCGGCGCTGAAAGCCCCGGTTTTCTCCGGCGGCTTGGTGCCCTGCGGCAGGCGATCGCCCGCCGTGGCGACAGTCTGCCAAACCGCTCCGTCAGGAGAAATCTCGATCCGATATTGGGTCGGGACGCGGTCGTTGTAACGCGGGACATTCTCGCGATCGCGGCTCCAAACGACGCGTTCGATTCGCTCGGATTGCGGAAATTCGAGCTGCACCCAGCCCTTCCCGAGTTCGTGGGAAATCCAGCTCCAATCATTGCCGTAGCGCCCGTCGTTGAGGTGCTTGAGCTGGTGGATCGCGTAGCCGGGCAGCGTGCCCGAGGCGGTCAGCGCCGCGCCGAGTGCGACGTTGCGCGGCTGTGGTTCGCTCGTGAAAACTTCGAGCTCATCGATGCACGGCTGCAATTGGGTTGTTTCCAGAATCGTGAACCGCACGAACTTCGTTTCGACGGGCGCAAATCGTTCAGAGTTCGCGCCGCGCGTCACGGCGGGGCGCAGGGGAACATGCGCGGTCGGTGCAGCCGTTCCATCCTTCTCCGGAACACGCGCGATCGGCTCGAATCGCGCGAGCTGAGCTTCGATGGCAGCGAGGTCCGCTTGGAGCTGCAACGCGCTTGTTTTCCGCTCGGAGTCCACTGGGCGCGACACGTCGCGCTCGCCATGTTTCACGCCGGCGAAGATCGCAGCCATCGAGTAGTAGTCGACCTGACTGATCGGATCGAACTTGTGGTTGTGGCAGCGCGCGCAGTTGATCGTGAGTCCGAGGAAGGCGTTCCCGGTCGTCGCGACCATGTCGTTGAGTTCATCCGCACGCTGCGTAGCGGTGAGCACGGGGTCTGGGCTTTTGACGATGTCCGTCGCGCCGCCAACGAGAAAGCCCGTCGCTTCATCTGCGCCGAGCGCATCTCCGACAATTTGTTCGCGGACGAATTGGTCGAACGGCTTGTCTTCGTTGAAGGCCCGGATCACGTAATCACGATACGGCCACGCGTTTGGGCGTGGACCGTTCGTTTCGAAACCGTTGCTTTCCGCGAAGCGGACGACGTCCAGCCAGTGCCGCGCCCAGCGCTCGCCGTAGCGCGGCGACGCCAACAGCCGTTCGATAAGCCTGGCATCAGCATTCGCAGCCTGGTCGCCGAGGAAAAGCTCGATTTCTCCTGGCGTGGGCGGGAGGCCGATCAGATCGAAACTCAGTCGCCGAATCCGCGTCCGCCGGTCCGCTTCCGGAGCCGATGTGAGACCTGTGGCGGCGCGTTTCTCGGTGATGAAAGCGTCAATCGGATTCGTGGAATTTCCCGCTTCAATTCCCGGCACCGGTGGCCGTTGCAACGGTTGGAAGGCCCAGTGAGATGTTTTCGGATCGACGGCTCCATCGTCGGGCCAGACAGCTCCTTGATCGATCCATGCCCGTAGCAAGCCGACTTCTTCGGCGGTCAATTTGTCGCCTTTCTGCGGCATGATCATGTCTTCATCGAGCCCCGCGACGAATCGCACGAGTGGGCTTTCGGCGCCTTTTCCCGGGACGATATTCGGCGCATGTTCGTCGCCGCCGGTGAACGCTGCACTTTTCAGATCCAAACGGTAGCCGCCCTTTTGCTTCTCTGGTCCGTGGCACTTCAGGCAGTGCCTTTCCAGCATCGGCGCGATGTCCTTCCCAAAGTCGACCGCCCGGGTCATTGCGGGCGGCAACGCGACTGGCGCTGCCGCTTCTGCGCACGAAAGGGTGGTCGCGAACACAGCCAGACTGGAAAAGACACGGAGCGTCATCGTGAGGAGGAGCGGGGGCCAACCGGCCAAGTTAGGATGCTTTTACCCGGGAAAAACTTAGCGCCGACTCCGCCTTCGAGAATCTGCTACGCAGCAATCTTTTTGTAAGGTTCGCCTTCGTTGAGCGTAGGACGCTCGGGGCGGCCCTTGTAGTTATAAACGAGCCCCATGTTATCGAGCCCGAGCAGCCAGAGGATCGTGGCGTGGAGATCGTGGACGTGCAGCTTTTCGTCGACAGCGCGCAGGCCCAGATCGTCCGTGGCACCGATGGTCTGCCCGCCTTTGACGCCGCCGCCAGCCATCCACATCGTGAAGCCGCCGGGGTTGTGGTCGCGACCGTCGCCTTTTTCGCTCATCGGCGTCCGCCCGAATTCGCCACCCCAGACGACCAACGTATCCTCCAGCAGTCCGCGCGCTTTGAGGTCCTTGAGCAGCGCTGCCACAGGCTGATCCATGCTGTGGCAGAGCGTGCTGTGGTTCTTCTCGATGCCAGCGTGCGAATCCCATTTGCTGCCGGCGCCGTGATAAATCTGCACGAAGCGGACGCCGCGTTCGACGAGTCGCCGCGACAGGAGGCAGAGGCGCCCAAAGTCCGCGCACTCCGGACGACCTAGCCCGTAGAGGCTTTTGGTCGCCGCACTTTCGCCCGCGAGATCGACGGAGGCCGGCGCCTCAGCCTGCATGCGGTAGGCGAGTTCATAGCTGGTCAGGCGCGCCGCGAGTTCCGTCTGGTCGGGAAAGCGTGCCGCGTAGTCGCGGTTGAGGTGATTGATGAAATCGAGCTTCGTGCGCTGCTGCTCGGCGGTCAGCGCATCGGGCGTGTTGAGGTTTGGAATCGGCTCCGCCCCGCCCTGCAGTCGCGTGCCCTGATAGACCGCGGGCATGAAGCCGGCACTCCAGTTGCGCGGTCCATTGACGATGCTGCTCTGGTTGTCCTGCATGATGACAAAGGCCGGCAGATTCGTGTTCTCCGTGCCAAGGCCATAGCTCGTCCAGGCTCCGAGCGAAGGCCGTCCGCCGAGGATCGAGCCGGTGTTCATTTGGCACACGCCAGCGGAGTGATTGATCCCATCGGACCAGCAGGAGCGAATGACGGCGAGATCGTCCGCGCACTCTGCGATCTGCGGAAGCCAGTCGCTCACCCAAAGCCCGCTCTGGCCGTGTTGTTTCCACTGCCGTTTCGATGCCAGCAGTGCCGAGCGCGACTCGCCCATCGCCGTGAGCACCTGGCCGTAGCTGTCGGGGAGCGGCTGCCCGGCGAGTTCGTTGAGCAGCGGTTTGGGATCGAAAAGATCGAGGTGCGACGGCCCGCCTTCCATGAAAAGAAAGATCACATTTTTCGCGCGCGCCGAAAATTGCGGAGGCTTCGCCGTGAGCGGTGACATCGGCACTTGGAACGCCTCGGCCTTGGCTCGACTGGTAAGCAAACTCTGCAAAGCGACTGCGCCAAGTCCCACGCCGGACCGAAAGAGAAAATCGCGTCGTGACAGGGTGGGATCGTAGCGGTGGCAGCGGGGATCGAGGTTCATTCAGTGTAGAGAAACTCGCTGGCGTTGAGGAGAGCCTGGCAAAAATCGCTGAGCGCTGCGCGGTCGGGATCGCTGGCGGCTGCGGTCTGCGGAGCCGGGCGTTGCAGGAAATGGGCGTGTCCGCTCGCATCCGCAAGAACGTCGGGCTTTTGCTCAAAGCGCCAGTAGCCGACGGTCGATGCCTTCGTGCCTTCGGCGGTGTATAGCAGCTGCGCTGCGGGCAGTGCCTCGGAGGAAAGTCGGACGTCATCGATCGCGCCGTGAAAGGACTGTGGATCGCGCGAGGATCGGCCGCCGAGCGTCAACGGCGCGGGGCTGGAAAAGCCGCCCGTGATGTCATGCTCCACGGTGGCGATGAGGAGCGGTTCATCGTCATTCGCGAGATCTTTCACGGCAAAAACGACGTGTCCGGGCTTCCCCTCGGCGGCGGGGGTGAACGCCGCGGAGACGAAGTAAGGCTTGTTCACCTGCATGTTGAGGTCGGAAAAAATCGCCCGCTCGCCGACCGTCCCATCGGTCCGCTGGCCGACCATTTGCAGCGCCAGCGTGAGCGGCTTTCGGCGGGAACGCTGGCCGGTGATCCCGAGAGCCCAGCCGGGCTCGGTCATCGACCCTGTCCATTTGGCGGCGATCGTGCGCAGGCTCGCCTGCTCCGATACGGAGCGCGGCGCGACGAAAGCCTCGATGGTAAAAGGGCCTTCGAGCGTCATCGTCGCCGTGTCGGTGACCCGGAACATCGCCTGCGCGCTGCCGGGTTCGATGAGTGCGGCCTGTCCGTCGCGATACGGAATCTTTTCGGGAATGAAAGCGGCCTGTCCGGACGCCAGCTTTGTCGGGTCGGCGGCCGAGGCTTCTGCGGCGAGGAATGCCGTTGCTGCGTCAGTTTCCTCCGCCGTCGACGTTCGGCCGAAAGCCAGTCGATACGCAGAGTGCACCTGCTCCCTCACATCGTTGGGGGCGGCTTTCGCAAGCCGTGAAGCAAAGGCTTGTCCTCGGTCGCGGAGGATTGCGCTGTTGGCGAGCAGGAGTGACTGCACTGGCGTGGTGGTCGTGTCCCGAGATGGAGCGCTCGTGAACCATTGCGGCGCATCGAAAACATCGGCGAGAGGGTCGCGTGTGTTCCGCATGAAGCGCGTAAAAATCGTGCGGCGCGGCTCATTGAAATGCACCCCGGGTCCGCCTGCATCGAGCTTAAGCTCACCGCTGACGGCGAGCATCGAGTCGCGGATTTGCTCCGCGTCGAGACGCCGCGGTTGCGCGCGCCAGAGAAGTCGGTTCTCGGGATCTTTGAGTTTCCCTGCCGTTGCATCCGGGTGGTTGGAAGAGCGCCGATACGCCGCACTGGTCACGATCAGTCGATGCAGCGATTTTATGCTCCAGCCGTCACGGATGAATCTCTCGGCGAGCCAATCGAGCAACTCGGGATGCGACGGCTTCTCGCCCAGCTTGCCGAAATCGCTGGCATTCGCCGCGAGGCCGCGCCCGAAGTGCTGCTGCCACGCCCGATTCACCATCACGCGCGCGGTGAGCGGATTCGCGGGATCAGTCAGCCACTGCGCGAGCGCGGCACGGCGTCCGGTGGTGCTGGCTCTTGGCGCGACCTGTGCCGGCGTCGGATCGAGGATCGTGAGGAAGCCCGGGTCGATTGCTCCGGCGGTCTGTTTTTTCGGGATGAAAACCGGTGGCGCGATCGGGCCGACGTCGCTGGCGGCCAAGGCCACAGGAAGCGGCGCTGGCTGGTCTTTCTGGAAAGTCGCGAGCTCACGACGCAGGGTGAGAATGCGCTCCTTATCGGGTGCGGAAAAGAGTCCGTCGCGGCGGGACCAATCGGTGTCGATCTGCCGCCAGGCCAAAACCGCGAGCTGCGCCTCGAAGGGATCGCGCTCCGCCACGGGTTTCAGGATCATCGATCTGATGTCATCGGGGAAACGATTGGTCGCGGTATTCTCCGCTTTGTCGAAATACGGCTGCTCGAGCTTCGCCAGTTCAGCGTTTAAGGCTGCGGTTTTCTCCCTCCAAGCACGCTCCTTTTCCTCGAAAGCCTGCACTTCCGCGGCCGTGGCCACCACCCGATCTCCCGGCTGAATGGCGGCAAAAAACGCACGAAGGCGAAAATAATCTTTCTGCAAGATCGGATCGAATTTGTGGTCGTGGCAGCGCGCGCATTGCAGCCCCATCCCCATGAACACGTCCGCCGTCGTATCGGTGAGATCGTTCAAAATTGTGTCCCACTGACTGCGCACATCGCGCGCATTCCATTCGTAGATGCCGTGCCGAAGATAACCGGTCGCGATCAGTGGGTCAGTCTCTCCGGGGAAAAGCTCATCACCAGCAAGCTGTTCACCCACAAACCGATCGTAGGGTTTGTCGTCGTTGAAGGCACGGATCACGTAGTCGCGAAAGCGCCATGCGTTCGGTCGATAGTCATCGGCGCGATAGCCATCACCGTCCGCGTAGCGCACGAGGTCGAGCCAATGCCGCGCCATGCGCTCGCCGTAGCGCGGACTTGCGAGTAGTCGATCAACGAGCTTTTCGTAGGCATCGTGGGCTGGATCAGCGATGAAAGCGTCGACCTCGTCGGGAGTCGGCGGCAGCCCAGTGAGATCGAGGGTCACGCGGCGGATGAGCACCGCGCGCGAGACCTCCGGTGCGGGGGTGAGGCCTTCCTTTTCAAGGCGCGCGGATACGAATTGATCGATGGGGTGATGGCTGGGGAAACTTTTCCCAATCGGCGTGGGCGGCTCGCCCGCGCGCAGGGGTTGAAAGGCCCACCACTTTCGATCTTCGTCGGTGATGATCCCGCGCGGAGCCTTCGCCGCTTTACCCGCATCCTCCCCCGGCCACGGCGCGCCGAGCCTGATCCACTCAGCGATCGCGGCGATTTCTTCCTCTTCGAGCTTATCGCCTTTCGGCGGCATTTTTGTGTCTTCGTCTTGCTGTCGGATGGCCGCGAGCAGCAACCCTTCATCCGGTTTATCCAAGACGATCACCGCGCCGTCGTCGCCGCCCGCGAGGATCGCCTCACGCGAATCGAGCAGGAGTCCGCCTTTGCTTTTGCCCGACGCATGGCTATGGCATTTGAAGCAGCGCTCCTCCAGCACAGGCCGCACTTTTTTCGTGAAAAGGGCGTCGCCGTCCGCGGCACGCGCTCGACCGATCGAGATTGCGAGCACGGATAAAGAGAGGAGAACAGCAAGGAGACGCGCGGGCATTGGGGGGCAGACTGCGACGGTGATTAAGCCGCAAATACCATGAACCATCTCGAGCGCAATCGCGAACGTGGCGTCGGAACCGCAGGGCTGCAAAGCACAGTTTTACCACCGCACCGAAACCGGGTTCAATGTGGCCTGGCATGAATCCCTCCAAACCCGTTTCTCACGTTCGACTCGGCGCACTGAAATCGCTGGAGGATTTTTTTGCGGTGTGCGGTTCGCTCGGTCTCGAGATTCCGACGGAGACTCTCGGGATCGGTGCATCAGCGCTAAGTGAGCCCGCGACAGTCGAGGTCAATGGGAAGCGTGCCGGCAACCGGATCGTGATTCATCCGATGGAAGGCTGGGATGGCACGACGAACGGAGGCGTGACCGATGAGATGCGGCGTCGCTGGCGGCGGTTCGGCGAGAGCGGCGCGAAAATGATCTGCGGCGCGGAAGCAATGGCCGTGCGGCCCGACGGACGAGCGAATCCGAACCAACTCATCATCAACGAGGAGAACAAGACAGGTCTCGCGGAGCTGGTTGGAATTTTGAAAAGCGCCCACGCCGAGCGGTTCGGCTCCACGGACAATCTGGTGATCGGCTTCCAGCTCACCCATTCCGGACGCTTTTGCCGTCCGCACGACAAAGCGCGGTGGGAGTCGCGCGTTTCTTTTCGCCATCCGATTCTAGACCGCAAATTCAACGTCACCTCGGACGATCAAGTGCTCACCGATGCGGAGGTCGAAGACTTGATTCGCGACTACGTGCGCGCGGCGCGGGTGGCCTGGGAGGCGGGCGCGGACTTCGTCGATCTCAAACACTGTCACGGATATCTTTTGCACGAGTTTCTTGGCGCACACACCCGGCCCGGGAAATACGGTGGCAGTTTTGAAAATCGGACTCGTATCCTGCGCGAGATCATCGCCGGCATTCGCGCCGATGGGAACCCGATCGACTTCGCCGTGCGGCTGAGTCTCTTCGACAAAGTTCCTTTCCGCCCGGACCCGGCGCTCTCACAGCCGGGTAAACTCGGACCCGGCATTCCGGAGGATTTCTCCGCATGCCTGCCGTATCGCTATGCCTTTGGTGCCGATCAAAACGACCCGACGCAAATCGATCTCACGGAGACGTTCGCATTCGTGGCGTTGTGCGGTGAACTCGGCATCAAGGTCCTCAACACGAGCGCTGGTTCGCCTTACTACACGCCCCATTTGCAGCGACCCGCAGCGTTCCCGCCGAGCGATGGATACCAGCCCGCTCACGATCCGCTCATCGATGTCGCGCGGTTGATTCATGCCGTGCGCGAGGTAAAGGCACGCGCGCCGCACGGGCTCTTTGTTATCGGCTCGGGCTACACGTATTTGCAGGAATTCCTCCCGCCCGTCGCATCTGCCGTCGTGCGCCTCGGCTGGGCGGATGCGGTTGGTCTGGGACGCGCCGTGCTCTCGTATCCATCGATGCTGACCGATGCAGTTTCGGGCCTGACGCCGGAGAAAAAATTGATCTGCCGGACCTTCAGCGATTGCACCACCGCGCCCCGCAACGGCTTGATCAGCGGTTGTTACCCGCTCGACAAATTTTACACGCAGCGCCCGGAATTTGCGCAGTTGAAAGAAATCAAAAAGAAAGTCGGCTCGTGAAATCGGATCTCATCTCACGCATAGAAGAACTCACGCCGCTGACGAAATGGCGCGAAACCAAATGGGCGTGGACGGCGGAGGAAGCGCTCATCGATCACGAGAAAAAGGGGCGGCTCTGCGCCGCCGCACTGCTGCCCTTTCGCGACCGCCAACCCGACTGGGATGGTTTCCTCGCGAGTATTCATTGGATGCAGAGTGCCGCCGATCATTTCGGCGTCGAACTCGCCGTCGTGCTCAACGCCGACACCGGCTACATCTTCGACCTCGACGACGCGCTCTATGCCGAAGTGCTGCGTCGATTTCGCTCGGAGTTTCCGGCCGCAAAATTCATTGCTGGGGTGACGGCGCGCGGGGCGGAAGATGACGCTGACTTCCGGGCGGAGCGCTACCGCCCGCTGCTCGACATCGCGCAGCAACACGAAAATTGCGAGGTGATGCTGATGACCTCGCGCCGGCTCGATGCGCTGGATTCCGAGCTTCGGCGCGACGCCTACTACGAGATCGCCGAGTGGCTGATTCGGCCCGGTATCGTCCATGCACTCGAGCCGTCGTTCGTCCCGTGGGCCACGCCGTTCGAGCCGTGGCTACTCTGGCAATTGGCGCACCACCCGAAATTTGTCGGCGGGAAAATCAGCACGCTCGACGAGCCGCATTTCCTTTACTGGGCAGCGATGTGTCGCGACCTCGCGCCTGATTTTGTGCCGCACAGCGGTGACGATTTCGGCCTCGCCACGGCGATCAAACTCGGCCTGCCACTCCTCATTGGGGCCGCCGTCAGCGGCGCACCACTCATCTGCGCGGCGAAGGATATGTGGCTGCACGACGGCGCTGCGGAAAAGCGGTTCCGGACTGGCCTGGGCGGCTTCGACACGCGGGTCTACAAAGTTTTCGAGGCGCTGCAATCGCTCGAGGATCAGGTCTTCCGGCTCGATGCAAAATCGAGCGCAGCGGCATATAAACACAGCACCGCACACGTGCTTCGCGCGCTTGGAATCATTGCCTCACCCGAGACACATCCGGCGTGCAAAGACCTGCGGGCGTCGGACGAAGCTGAGCGCATGAACGAGGCGCTGCGACGTCCGCTCCGGGTCGCGGAACGGCTCGGCATTCCATTCCATTTCCCGGAACCGTAGCGACTCGCGCAATCGCCGCGTTCACGCGCGCGGATGGAATTTGTGATGCACAGCTTTCAACCGCTGCTGATCGACGTGCGTGTAAATTTGCGTCGTCGAAATGTCGGCATGCCCGAGCAGTTCTTGAATGATCCGTAGGTCAGCGCCGTTGCCGAGCAGATGCGTGGCGAATGAATGCCGAAGCAAGTGCGGATACACGTTGAGATCGAGCCCCGCATTTTTTGCGCAAGTCTTGACGATCTGCCAGATGCGGACGGTCGTGAGCTTGGTTCCGCGGGACGAAAGGAAGATCTCGCTGCCAGTCTTCTTGCTGACGAAATCGGGCCGCTCCTTTCGGAGGTAAGCATCGATCGCAGCGCACGCTTTCGCTCCGACGGGGACGAGTCGCGTCTTATTTCCTTTGCCAGTGACGCGGATGATGTGCGCGTCGAGATCGAGATTTTCGAGGCGCGCGTTGACGAGCTCGGAGACTCGCAGGCCGCTGGCGTACAGGAGTTCGAGGATCGCGCGATCCCGCAGACCCCGCGGAACATCCGCCGGCACTCCTTCGAGCAAATGCTCAACTTGCAGTTCGTTCATCGTCTCCGGGAGATACCGTTCGGTGCGCGGCAGTGGCAGCACTTCGGCGGGATCGCGCGGGATTTTTTGTCGCGCGAGAAGCCAGCGGAAAAAGATCTTGATCGCGACGACGACGAGTTTGATCGAGGCTGCGGAAAGGCCAGCACGTTTGCGATGCGCGAGGTAGTCGCTGATGTGCTCGTTCGCTATGTCGCGGACTTCCACCTGAGTCTCAGGGATCTCCGCGCCGCTGCTCGTAAGCTGAGCCAGCGCCGCCTCGCCGATTTGTCGGGCGATTGATTTGCGCTCCAGCCAAGCCGCAAATCCTTCGAGTGAGAGACGCGTGGAGATCTGGTAGTTGTCCGAGAGTCCGCGCTCGGTCGCGAGGTAGAGGATGAAATCTTCGATCGCCTCGCGCATCGACGGCGAAGCTAAGTCGTGAGGCGCGAAAGCGCTTCGAGATACTTTTCGCTCGTGCGCCGGATCACTTCATCCGGAAGCGCCGGCGCGGGCGGCGTTTTGTCCCAGTCGAGGGTCTCGAGGTAATCGCGCACGAATTGCTTATCGTAACTCGGAGGACTGACTCCGATGCGATATTCATCCGCCGGCCAGAACCGCGAGGAGTCGGGCGTGAGACATTCGTCGATTAAAATCACGCGTCCATCGAGAAGGCCGAACTCAAACTTCGTATCCGCCACAATGATGCCGCGTTCCGCGGCGAAAGCTCGTCCCTCTTCGTAGATGCGGATGCTGAGCGCGCGGACTTGCCCAGCGACATCGTCGCCGACCAGCTGCCGGCACTCGTCCCAAGAAATGTTTTGATCGTGTCCGCTCTCGGCTTTCGTCGAGGGCGTGAAAATCGTTTCAGGAAGCCGCTCGCCCTGTTGCAAGCCTGCCGGCAAGGCGAGCCCGCAGATGCTTTGCGATCCCTGATATTCTTTCCACCCAGAGCCGGCGAGGTAGCCACGCACGACACATTCGACTGGGAGGGGCTTCGCCTTTTTCACGATCATTGATCGCTGGGAAAGCTCTGACCATCGGCTTCGCAGGGCATCGGGCAGGTCAGCGGGGAGGACAGAGATCAGGTGATCCTCAACGAAATCAAAGCGCGAAAACCAGAAACGCGAAAGTCTGGTGAGGACTTCGCCTTTTTGCGGAATGCCGTTTGGCAGGATGCAGTCGAACGCGGAAATCCGGTCGGTCGCAACGAGCAGCAGGCGATCACCGAGATCGAAAATCTCGCGCACTTTGCCGCTGGCGATTTTGCGAATTCCGGGAAGGTCGAGGGCGAGGAGCGGCATGTGAAAGGTAGGAAAGCGGGGACGGCGGGGATTGGAAAGGCGTGGACTAAAAAAAACGCGCGCCCGTTTCCGAGCGCGCGTTAGGAAAAGCGAGGATTGAGGAGGATTACTTCTTCGGAAGCGCTTCGTACGCGGCGAGCACGTCTTTGGCATGCGTGTCGGTGGAAGCTTTCGGCATCGTCCAAACGACTTTGCCGCCCTGAATCAGAAACGACTGGCGCTTGGCGATCGCGCCGCTGTGCGCGACGCCGAAGGCATCGGCGACTTTGCTGTCGCTATCGGCGATGAGCGTGAAGGGCAGCTTGTATTTCTCCTGAAATTTCTTCTGTCCTTCCGCTTGGTCGCCGCTCACGCCGAGGACCTGGATCCCTTTACCAGATAGGGCCGACCAGTCATCGCGGATGCTGCAAGCCTGCTTCGTGCAGCCAGGCGTGTCGGCTTTCGGGTAGAAATAAACGAGCGTCGGACCTTTCGCGTAAACGTCCTTGAAATCGACTTTTTTGCCGTCCTGATCGACAGCACTGATTTGAGGAGCAGGGGCGCCGACTTCAAGCGCCTCGGCGTGCGCGAAGAGCGCGAGACCGGCGAGGGAGAAGAGCGTGGTGATAGTGGTGGTGAGTTTCATGTGGCGGAGCGTAAGTAACTTCACGTCCGCACAGAAGTCGCGTCCTTTCGAGGTGCTATTCCCGGGAACGGGAGTAGCCGAAAAAGCCACGCCTTTTGATCAGCTGAGCTACCTCTGCGGGCACCATTTGCTCCCAGGCATCATCGCCTGCCGCGATGCGCTTCAGCACATCGCGGGAAAAAACGCCGAGACAATTGGGATCAAAATTATCGAGGTGCACGAAGCTGCCGCGCCCGGCGAGGTATTGGTAGAGGGGGCGCAGTTCGGGGGCTACCTGCAGATTTTCAACGGTCGTGAGCTCTTTGGTCTGCTGGTTTTGCAGAGGGTAAACGTAAAGCTTGAGGTCATTTTTGAAGAGGCGTCCGAATGACTCCAGGATGCCGCCCGGTAGCTGGGAGTAATATCTCTCGTCGAAGATTTCGATGAGACTTGGTGCGCCCATGACGATGCCGATGCGTTCTTTTGTCCGCCACGCGAGGTAGGCAGCGAGGCGGAAATACTCGAAGTAATTCGAGATCATCACGGTCGAACCGCACGCCGCGAGGAGGTCGGCGCGCGCAAGGAAATCGCGACGGTCCACGACTTTCCCGCCGGCGAGCAGATTGCTCATCGTGATCTCAGAAATCGGCAGCACTTCTTTTCCCGCGACCGCGGGATCGCTTTTGAATTTCTCGTAGGCGCTCCGCTCCATGTCGCGATTGACGTTGGAGACCGGGCGGAAGCTGCCGCGCGAGACGAGCACAGCTTTTTTGTGCAGAATCTCGCTGGGCTGCAGGACCTCGCGATTTGGACCGAACATCGCGACTCCGCTCAGTCCGAGTTGGACGAGCTTCAGCGCGACGAGGCGATTATCGACGGCGCGGAATTCGATGCCGGTGAAGTCGATTACGTCGATTTCGATCCGAGCCGGCGTGAGTTGATCGAGTAGTTTTTCAACGAGCACCTCGGGCTCGTGGTGGTGGAAAAATGCGCCGTAAAGTAAGTTGACGCCGATGATGCCGAGAGCTTCCTGCTGAAGCGAAGCCTCCGCATCGAGCATGCGAACGTGGATGACCACCTGGCTCGGTTGGTCCCCTGGGTGGGCTTGAAATTTGATCCCCATCCACCCGTGGCATTCATTGCCGCCGGTGAAGCTGCGTGTGGTGACGGTGTCGGCAAATGCAAAGAACGATGTAGAGTCGCCTCGCTTGTCAGAGAGACGGTCGAGGTCGAGTTTGAATTCGCAGTCGAGCATCGACTGGAGCCTCGGACGCGAAACGTAGCGGTCTGCGGTGCCGTAAATTGCGTCGCTGACCGTCATGTCATACGCGGAAATGCTCTTGGCAATCGTCCCTGCTGCTCCGCCGACACGAAAGAACCAGCGCACTACTTCCTGCCCCGCGCCAATTTCCGCAAAGGTGCCATACCAGCGGTGGTCGAGATTGATGCGAAGCGCCTTAGCATGCGTATCTAGGGATTCGTCCATGTGGTTTTTTTGAGCTTTGAAGTGTGAGATCGGCGTCGCGTGGGGGCGCGGCCTCAGCTGGTCTGAAAATCCCGATGTGAATCGTGAGCCGATCGTTTCTGGGACAGCGGCATGTGATTCTCAATCTTCAACTCACTCCGAGCGGAACGTCGTGGTATTCCAGCGCCCACTCCCGCATGAAGCGAACGCGCTGCGGACGGACGCGGTAGATGATCAGCGCGGGATTATCCGGCGTCCGGAGATATTGGCGGAGCAGGGGATTTGCGCTCCAGATTTCCGCGAGGAGGGAGGCGTCGGTGACCACCTCGGCGAGGCCGGTGATGCGGACTTGGTCGTGGGCATCGTCGAGGTAGTTGAGTTCAACCTTGGGGTTTGCGGCGATCTCCGCCGTCTTGTGGTAGCTGCGCAAATTGGCGATGTAGACGGTGAATCCATCGACGCGAACGGGTGAGACGGGCCGCACCCGTGGTTGGTCGCCATCGACGGTAGCGAGTTGAGGGAAGCGGGCGCTTTTGATCACGGCTCGCGCAAGATCGATGAGTTCGTCGGGTGAAAAAGTTTTCGGCTGCGGAGGAGGCATGACGCGGCGATCAAAGCGCGGATCGGGGGCTGTTCCGACAACAAAAAGGGCGGGACTCTCGCGAGTCCCGCCCGGTTGATTTTGTCAAGCTGCCGACTATTCGTCTGCGGGCTTTTCTTCAGTTTTTTTCGCGCGGGGCTTCTTGGCTGGCTTTGCTTCGGCTTCGCTTTCCGCAGACTCAGCCTTCTTGGCCGCGGGCTTCTTAGCCGCCGCTTTTTTGGCGGGCGTCGGCTTGGCTTCTTCGACCTGCACTTCGCCGCCATCGACCCACTCGATAAAGGCCATCGGAGCAGCGTCGCTCTTGCGCATGCCGAGCTTCACGATGCGGGTGTAGCCGCCTTTGCGGTCGGCGGCGCGCGGTGCCACCGTGTCGAAGAGTGCCTTCACGGCGCCTTCGTTGTGGCAGAGCGACGCGAGCGCCATCCGGCGCGCGTGCAGCGTTTTCTTTTTGCCGAGCGTGACCATTTTCTCGGCCAGCGGGCGGACGGCTTTCGCCTTCGCCAGCGTCGTGGTGATCCGGCTGTGCTCGATCAGGCTGACGACCTGATTGGCGAGCAAAGCGTCGCGGTGCGCCTGGCTGCGCCCGAGTTTGATGGTTTTTACTTGGTGTCGCATTTGGGGTATTTTCTAAAGAGCCGCTTGGACTGATTAGTCCATTTCGACGTTCGCATTCGTCCCGGCGGGCGGAAGCGAATCGACGAGGCCGAGGTCGAATTTCATGCCGAGCGAGAGGCCGAGCTGCGTCAGCTTGTCCTTGATCTCGTTCAGCGATTTCTTGCCGAAATTGCGATACTTCAGCATCTCCGCTTCGCTCTTCTGGGCGAGCTGGCCGACGCTGGTGATGTTCGCATTGTTCAGGCAGTTTGCGGCGCGGACCGAGAGTTCGATCTCGTTGACTGACATGTTCAGCAGCTTCTTGAGCTTCTGATTTTCCTGGTTCTGGAGCTGCGGCGTCTCGTCGAAAGCGACCGCATTCTCGTCGTAGCCGTAGAACGGCTCGAAGTGCTTTTTCAGGATCGAGGAGGACTGCACGAGCGCCTCTTCAGGCGTGAGGCGGCCATCGGTCCAGATCTCGAGCTCGAGCTTGTCGTAGTCAGTGCGCTGGCCGACGCGGGTCGTGCCGACAGTGTACTTCACGCGCGTGACGGGCGAGAAAATGGAGTCGATCGCGATGACGCCGATCGGCTGATCCGCGTGCTTGTTCTCCGTGCCGGTGGCAAACCCGCGGCCGACCTTCACTTCGAGTTCGGCGTTGAACTTGTGCTTCTTATCCAGAACGCAGATGAGCTGATCCTTGTTCAAAACTTCGCACTGCGCGGAGTCTTGGATGTCGCCGGCAGTGACCGGGCCTTCCTTGTTCACCGAGATACTGAGGTTGCGAATCTCGTGATCGTTCGCCTTGAACTTCACTTTTTTGAGATTCAGCACGATGTCCGTCACGTCTTCGACGACGTGCGGCAGCGTTTGAAATTCATGATTGGCGCCGTCGATTTTCACAGCGGTGATGGCGGCACCTTCCAGCGAGCTGAGCAGCACGCGGCGGAGGGAGTTGCCGACGGTGTGTCCGTAGCCGGCCTCAAACGGCTCTGCCACGAACTTTGCATATGTGTCCGACGAAGTGGACTCGTCCTTGACGAGCGACTTCGGCATTTCGAAACGGCCTAAACGAATAGCCATGATGTGCGATGGGAGGCGCGGCGTCTGGATGAAAACATCCTGCCGAATCTCCCGTTACCTTTCTTCTATTTCGCCGGGTTTCCCTCGGCGCGAGCGGTGAGCGATGATGAGCATCGACCACCCGAGGACCAACGGCGTATCTTGTTTTTGCGCTTGGGGGCGTCGAAGAGACACCAGCTTTGCCCCGATGTAAACAGGGAATCTCATCCCCGTTATTTCGGCGGTCCGCCGATGTAGTTCACCGACGCCTCGACTTTCAAAGCAGCGAGCGTCCCGTCCTCGACTTGCGGCGTGCCAAGGAAGGTCCGAAAAAAGCCGGCGTCCACATTCTTCAATGTTCCTGTGGCCGGGGGGTCGCCCCGTTTGATCGGCACCGCGCCTGCACAGGTTAGCAGAGGGATGCGGCGGGGCGCGGCCCCGGGCGCACCGGTCACCACGATCTGTGGCGTGACGTTCAAAATAAGAACGCCGACGCTCAACTCGGCTCGCAGCGACAGTTCGGTTCCAGCCGCCAGCCACACGGGCTCGGTCGCATCGATCGCTCCGGCTTGCAGCGCCAGCGCCCGCAGTGCGGCAGTGTCGGTGCTCGCGCGCAGCACCGGGAGATCGACGCGTTTGTTTAAAACGAGCGAAGCTGAGAAACGCCGCGCGACTGCGGCATCGCGCACCTCTTCCTCGATCACCGCACCCACGGAAGAACTCAAGTCGCGCGGCTTTTCAAAATGTGGCGTTGCGGGGATGACGGTCACGCTGCCATTGCCATTCGCGATGATGCGCGGCGGATCATAGCGGGACGGCACCGGGATGCCGGTCATTTCAGAAGGCGTCAACGGGGCTGACCGGCGGACTGTTCGCGTCGTCGTGGTCGTGAAGCTCAGATCGACTGGAACGATCGCTGGCGCAGCCTGCAACTCCGCAAGCGCTCGCCGCACCGCTTCGATTCGCGCGGGGGCGTCGGTGATCCGAACCGGCCCATTCAGGCTCAAATATTGAAATTTTCCCTGCGGCGAAAGCGCCTTGCGCAGCTCCGGCGCGACCCAACCCAACGGCAAAAATCCAACCGACACGTCTTCCCGCACCAGCGTTGCCGCGCTCCCCGGTGGCAGAGTTTCAGCCAACGCCGCAAGGGGGCACAACACTGCGATCCCCAGAGTGATGCAAAGCAAGAGCATTCCGTAGGCTGTGCCCACCCAGCACGCTGGTCAAACGGACAACCTTCGCCGGAGCAGTCCAACAACGCAGCGATTTCCGCACGGACTACGCGCCCATCCCGTCCTCAAAACTCCCGCCGGCAGGCGCGATGAGGAGATGGTCTCGCACAAAGGCGATGCCATTTGCGCTGGTGGAATCGAGGTCGCGGTGCGCGCTTTCGGCTTCGACGACCAGTGGCGCAGTTTTGGTCCCGTGCAATTGGCAATAACGGCTCGGGTAGCCGGTCATGAGCAGCAACTCGACGTAGCGGTTCATGTTCAGGTCGCCGCTTGGGAGATCGGTGAATTGCATGGCGCGTTGCGGCCAGTTCGGCTGCATCGCGCGCAGCGGAAAACCGGCGCGGATGGTGAAATTCTTCACGTGTGCGGCCCAGATGCGCGGGCCGACCTTGAGAAAGCGCGTCTCCCAGCTTTCGCCTTCCCAGCAGTGCGAAGGGTCGGCATTCACGCCGAGCGTTTCGTCGCCGTCGCAGATGTCCACGAGCATGTTGAAATCATCGGCGGTCATCGCGGCCGTGCCGGGATGAATTTCGTGACAGAGCTTGATTCCGAGTTGCCGGGCGTGATCGCGAATCTTCTCGCGTTTTCGAGACAAAACGCTCCTGTCCTTCCTTGATCAAATCGTAGCCCGGTCCCGCCCAGAAGCCCCACGGATAGCCGGTTGCGAGCTCCCAGCCAAAAGCTACGCCCCAAAACATCGGGAGCACTTTCAGGCCGAGTTCAGCTGTGAGGTCGAGCAGCTCGAGAACGTATTTTTCGGCCCAGGCTTCGATGGCGTCCGGCGAGGTTTTCGCTACCGCTTCCGGGATGAAGGGGCGAATCGTGGGCGAGCCAGTCCACGCAGTCGTATGCACCCAAATTGGGCAATGCGCGCTGATGCCGTCGATCGACAGGCTCTCTTTTTCGAACGCGTCTCGAATGCCTTTGGCTGTCTTGAAGCCGTCGCCTTCCCCGAGCATGTAGTTGCTCGGCTGTGCGCCCGCCGCGCCGGATTTTTTCGCGTAAGCAAGAAAGTCGGCGAGAGATTTCGCGCCGTGCTGTGCGCCTTCGATCGATGCGTGGAAACAGGAATTGGCCATGATGGGTGCGGGAGGTTTGGGGTTAAAAAACGAGTCGTTGGAAATAACCGCTTGGGGTGGACGGGGGAAGGATTTTTCGGTGGAGCGGTGGGTGTGCGAGAGGATGCTCGATTTTCAAAAAAATCGAGGTTTCATCTGCACGATTCGGTCGTTAAGCACGGCGGATGTTAGCCGATGTCGAACGCATACTTTTCCACGAACAAACGATCCTCAGTCGGCTCGAGGAGCTAGCGCGACAGATCTCGGATGATTACGCCGGCAAAGAGCTGACGGTGATCGCGGTGCTGAACGGCTCGCTGATTTTCGCGGCGGATTTGCTGCGCCGCATTCCACTGCCGCTGAAGCTGGATTGCCTGGCGGTGTCGAGCTACCACGGCGGCACGGAGAGCTCCGGCACGGTGACTTTCGATCAAATCTCGCTGCCGGAAATCGACGGGCGGCATGTTTTAATCGTCGATGACATCCTCGATAGCGGGCGCACGCTGCACGCGATTTGCGCGAAGCTGAAAGCGGAAGCGGCGCCCGCGAGCGTGAAAATTTGCGTGCTGCTGCGGAAGCAAAAGGAGCGCGCCGAGGAGATGGAATCCGACTACGTGGGCTTCGAAATTGGCGATGAATTTGTGATCGGTTACGGGCTTGATTACGAGGAGCGGTATCGGAACCTGCCGTTCGTCGGCGTGCTGCGACCAGAGGTCTTCGCGAGCCACGCCTAAGATTTCCAGCCGCCGCGCGGCTAGAGCCCGAGGTAAATTTGCTCGAGGGTGAGGACGCCGTAGCACGTCACGAGGACCGCATCCTTTTCCATCCAGCGACCGCTCTCTGCGTTGACCCACGAGCCGTCGGCTTGCTGCAGGTCGAGGAGCTTCTTCGCGACGTACGGAGCGCCAGTCAATTTTCTGCCCGTCGGCGAGCGTGAGTTGATCGACGCCTGCTGCCGTGAGTCCCTTGGTCATCAGATGCAGGTAGTAGTAATAGCCGGCTTGCCCCATCCCCGGATTTTCAGCGACCGAGTAGTTTTTCTTCAGCCAATCGAGCGCAGCAGTTACGCGCTGGTCATCCTTTTTGAGGTCGGCAAAGATAAAACTCAATAGTCCCGCGTAACTCATGCTGCCGTAGCTGCGCAGCGCTTTCGGACCCTCTGCCGGGTCGGCGTTGCTGTAGCCGGGATAGTAGATAAAGCCACCCTGGTCCTTCGGTTCGCTGCTGCCTTTCGGGTTGGTCGCGGTGAGATTCTGCGTGCGTGAAATGAAGTCGATTGCCGCTTGCCAGTTCAGGTCATCTTTCGCCGCGATCTCCACATTCGGACGCGCCGCGCGGTAGGCGCGCAGGGCTTCAAGACCGATGAGTGTGTTATCGAGATCGGGGTGTGATCTTTTTGGACTGACGCCCGTCGGACCGTAACCGACGCCGCCATCGAGCGATTCGCTAGCCATGCCTTTCGCTTGCTGCCCGACGATGAAAGCGCGTGCCTTGGTGATCAGTGGCTCGTCTTTCGAGTCGCCGGTATCGAGCAGCGCGGTGAGGGAAAGCGACGTGTTATAGTTCGAGAGGCCTTTGCCATAGATCCCGCCGTCGGCCTGTGCCCGCGCGCGGATGAAGTCGTATCCCTTTTGCAAAAACGGCGCGTTCGCGTCGCGATATTTGCCGCTTGGTTCGCGGTGGAAAGCCATCAACGGGAGCGCAGTCAGCGCTGGATGCTCTTCGGTCGACCACCAGCCTTCGGGCTTTTGCTGCGCTTTCAGAAAGCCGAGACCTTTGTCGATCGCGAGCTGGACTTCATTGCGGAGCGAGACGTTTTCGGTTTTCCGTGCTAGCGGCTCTTCAGCGCGGCAAAAAGTGAACGCGACAAGTGCGGGGAGCAGGAGGGAGGCGAGCGTTTTCATGGGTTGGATTTCGTTGGAGCTTCGAGATGGATGGAGACTTCGACGGCCGTTTGCTTCGGAGGAATGGTTTTGGCATTCGGGGTCCACACGGCGTCGTTGTCGTTGTCTTTACGCGGGTTATTGATGAGAGCCGAGGGATTCGTGACGAGCGCCGCGAAGCAGCCTTCGCCTTGCGCGAGAAACTTCCCGTCCGCCCCAAACATCGAACCCGTGTAAATCCACGGTCCGCGGGCGGGCGGCTTTTTCGTCCCGAGATCGAACAGCCAATCCTCCACCGGCGCGGTCTGCGCGGCGCCCTCTTTTTTCCACGCTACGGCGATCGTCACCGGATCGCCTTTGAGGAGGGGCGCATGTTTCAGATAGCCGGCATTGAGCTGGGGTGGCGGTGCATCGGCGGGCGCGGGAGCAAGGATGCCCGCCCCTTTCGCGCCGAGCAGCAGCATCGCGAGGTGCAAATCATTCGGCTGCACATCGGTCACGAGCAGGCTCTCGTGCGTGCTGCCTTGCTGGGTCACGAGCAGATACTCGAGGTTGCCTTCCTCCATGTTCACCGTCGCGGGCAAGGTGACTGTGTTCGTGTTTTTGTCGAGTTGCAGCTTCCCGATTCGATACACGCCCGGGCTGACCTCCTCCATCGCGGGCTGCACGTTTTTCTCCGACTCATCCGCCCGCGCCTGCGCGGCGAAATGAAGCGAAACTGTGAAGCTGAGGAGACCAAAAATCGGGATGCGCAGGAAGTTCATGGGCGAGGGGCGCAAAACTGCGCAAATCAACGCTACACAGATGAGATCAAAAAATCATCGCTGACGTTCGGGAAAAACTCGCGACCTCGTGAAGGTGGCGGCATTCGAGCTTCATTCGTCGCGCGCGTTTCGCCCATGCTCGGGATATGTCCGCCCTCATCCTAGCCCTCGATATCGGCACTTCCTCGACACGCACGGCGTTGTTCGACGAAACCGCGCAGCGCCTCGTCGAGACGACGGCACAGCAGAGCTACGCTCTCATCACGTCGAGCAGCGGCGAAGCGGAACTCGACCCCGCGGTGCTGCTGTCGGCGGTGAGACTTTGTCTGGAGGAAACGCTTCAGACTTATCGCGATGACGCGCAGCTTCGCGGGCGCAAGATCATCGGCGTCGGAGTCTCGTGCTTTTGGCACAGCCTGATTGGGTGCAACGCCAGCGGCGAGCCACTGACCAATATCATCACCTGGGCGGATTCGCGCTGCCGCGAAGATGCGGCGGATTTGCGCGAAAAGCTTTCCGAAAAGAAAATTCATGCGTCCACCGGGTGCATGCTGCGGGCGTCATTTTGGCCGGCGAAATTGACCTGGCTACGCCGGACGCAGCGCAAACTTTTCCAACAAGTCGCGCAGTGGATGTCGCCCGCGGAGTGGCTTCAGCTCAAGCTCGGCGGCGACGCGAATTGCGCGCTCGGCATGGCGACCGGGACCGGATTGTTCGACCCCTCGAAGCTGAAATGGCACGCGCCGATGTTGGAAACTTGCCGGGTCGAAGCATCTAAGTTTCGCCGGCTCAGCGACGAACCGGCGAGTATCGGCGGCGAACTGGCCAAACAATTTCCCGAACTGCGCGGCGTGCCGTGGTTTCCGGGTATCGGCGATGGTGCGACGAGCAATCTCGGCTCCGGTGCCACGCGCCCGGGATTCGCGGCGATCAATGTCGGCACGAGCGCAGCGCTGCGGGTGATGCGTCAGGGAACGAAGGCGCGGGCACCGTTCGGGCTCTTCTGCTACCGTGTGGATGCCGAGCGTTATCTCGTCGGCGGGGCGGTGAGCAACGCCGGAAATCTGCGCGCATGGTGTCTGCGTGAACTCAGCCTGCCCGACGCGGAGACGATTGAGGAACGCCTTGCTGCCGATCCGGGGCCAACGCACCGACTCGCGGTGCTGCCGTTCTGGACCGCAGAGCGCGCGCCCTTTTGGAATGAAGACGACCGCGGCGCGATCCACGGGATCACGCAGCACACGACGGCTATCGACCTGCTTCAGGCGATTACCGAGGCGACATATCACCGTCTCGCTCTGATCGCCGAACCGTTGCTCGCGAACGAAAAGCGTGCGCCGAAAATCATCGTGTCGGGTGGTATTCAAAAGTCACCTGCATCGGTGCAACGACTGGCCAATGTCCTCGGTCAGGCGGTGTATCCAAACGACGAGCCTGAAGCTTCCATTCGAGGAGCGGCGATTTATGTGCTCGAAAAGCTCGGCGTGCAAAACTTCGAGACGAAGCTGGACCCACCGGTTCGCCCGCAAAGCCAGTGGGCAAAAGCTTTCGCGAGCGAGCGCCTGCGTCACCGCTCGCTCGAGAAGTTGCTGAAAAGCTGTGACGCGCAGCCGCGACTACCGACCGCCGCTTGCTCCGCCGCTTGCCGCCGTGCTGCCGCTCACCGTTCCACCAACTGCCGCGTGACCGCTGCCTGAGGAGCATGCAGAGAGAAAGAGGACCGAGGCTGAAGCGAATGCCGCGAGGACGAGGATGGTTTTCATAATCTCCTTTCGGGCGTGCCTGGCGGATTGGCTGTTGCTGGATCCATGTCCGACCCCACTAGAATCCCAAACCCGGCGGCAAGCCCATGCCGGCAGTGAGTTTGCCCATCTCGCTTTGCGCGAGTTCCTTGCCCTCTTCGATCGCTTTGCGGACGCCGGTCAGGATCAGGTCTTCGAGCATTTCGACGTCCTCAGGATCGACGACGCTTTTGTCGATCTTGATCGAGATCACTTCGCCCGCACCGTTCGCGACGACGGTGACTTTGCCGCCGCCTGCGGTGGCGGTGACGGTTTGTCGGCGAGTTCGGCCTGCGTCTGCGCCATCTGCTCCTGCATCTTGGCGGCCTGCTTCATCATTTTTTGGATGTTCATAGAATTGGAAAGGTTGGGAATTTGACCGCAATCTGCGGTCGGAGTTACGGCCTCAGATCGGTTGGATTTCGGCTTTGAAACAGCGAGCGCTTTCTGGATGAGTGGATCGTTTTTGAATGTCTCCATCGGATCGGCGGTTCCACCTGCGGTTGGCATCGGGGGCTATGGTTTCGAGCGACTGAAGTCCGGCGCGCTTCACGAATCTGAATTTCAATTTCCGTCCGGCGAGGTCACCTGCAATTTCTCGAGCAGGCTTCGATTGTTCGGTTGCTCGCAGTATTCCGGCGCGAGCGACATCCGGTCGGAAAGCCGACCGTGGCCGTCGTTGCATCGAGCTCCACCAATTGTCCTGCCTCGACCCAGCATCGCAATGAGCGGACGGTCCTGCGGATCTCGCGCGACGAAGCCCAGACCACAGGGCTTCGCGGGGCATGGCTGCCGGTGGAGCCGGAGGCGCGGCGGCGCGCTTCTTCTTGCACGACGGGTGTGAGCACGGGTGGCTCTGGTGTCGGAGCAGTCGCGGGTTTCGGCGCGCTGGGCTCGGGCGCTTTGGCAACCGGCAACGCCGCGGTTTTCTCAGCGACGAGGCTGAGACGGCGGCTTCGCCACGGGCTTCACGGGCGTCGGACGTGGCGGCAGCGCAACGATTTCCTTGCCGCCACGCATCGCGGCGAGCGTGTCGAGCACTTCGGTGAGCGTCGCCTGACTCAGCGTCTGGATGGCGCGGATGACCGCGATCTCGAAGTGCATCTTCTTGTTCGGCGCCCATTTCATCCGGCCCTCCGCGTCGGCGAATTGCTCGATCAGATCGAGCAGCTTGTCCGGCGCGATGCGCGTGCTCTGCTCGGCCAGCGCCGCGAGCGCCTCGGCGCTCAGTTCGTCCTGCACGCCCTGCGGGTCGCATTGCGACGACGAGCAGATTGCGCAGGTGCGCGATGAGGTCCGCCATCAGCCGGCTCAGATCCTTGCCGCGCCTCGGCCTGCTCGTGAATCGCAGCCGAGCGCCTGCGCGGTCGTCGCCGGCGATCAGGTGCTCGCACAGCTCGGCGACCGTCTGCTGCGCGGTGAAGCCGAAGATGTTCAGCACATCGCTCTCCTCGATCTTTGTCGCCGCAAAACGCGACGAGTTGATCGAGCATCGACTCGGCGTCGCGCATGCCCGCCTTCCGCGCCGCGCGCGATCGTCTCGGCCGCGGCCGGCGGAGAGCGCGATGTTTTCCTTTCCTGCGATGTAGAGCAGGTGCTTCGCGATCTGCGGCGTCGGGAATGCGCTGCAGATCGAAGCGCTGGCAGCGCGAGATGATCGTCGTCGGCACCTTCTCGCACGTTCGGTCGTGGCGAAGACGAACTTCACGTGCGCGGGCGGCTCCTCGAGCGTCTTGAGCAGCGCGTTGAAGGACGACGTCGAGAGCATGTGGACCTCGTCCACGATGTAGATCTTGTATTTCGCGCCGCCGGTCGGCGCGTACTTCACGTTGTCGATGATGATCTCGCGGATCTTGTCGACCTGCGTGTTCGAGGCGGCGTCGAATTCGAGCACGTTCATCGAGCGTGCCCTCGGCGATTTCGCGGCAGATCGTCGCACACGCCGCACGGGTCCGCCGTCGGCCCGTTCACGCAGTTCAGCGCCTTGGCGAAGATGCGCGCCGTGGTCGTTTTGCCGGTGCCGCGCGGGCCGACGAAAAGGTAGGCCTGCGCGAGCCGGTTCTGCTCGATGGCGTTCTTCAGCGTGCGTCACGATGTGCTCCTGCCCGACGATTTCGTCGAACGTCTGCGGGCGATATTTGCGGGCGAAAACCGTGTAGCTCACGCCGAGACGCTAGATGCCGGACGGCCGCGTCGCCGATTGCAAACGGCCGTGTCGCCGCGCCAGCAACTTTTTCCCAACTCGGCCATTGGCAATCGCGCAGCGGCAGTGTTTCTCTGCGCGCATGCTCGGCAATCTCATCGGCCCGGAAATCAAGGAGCTCATCGCCGCGCGGAATTTCACCGCGCTGCGCGAGGCTTTTGCGGATTGGTCGCCGGCCGATGTCGCCGAAGTGCATCACCGATCTGCCGGAGGATGAGCAGGCCGTCGTTTTCCGCCTGCTGCCGCACGCGCAGGCGACGGAGGTGCTCGAGTATCTCGATCCCGATGCGCAGCACGATCGTGCTGAAGGCGATGGGGCACGCGGAGGCGGCGCGCATCCTCAACGACATGTCGCCGGACGATCGCACGGCGCTGCTCGAGGAACTGCCGGGCGCGGCGGTGGCGCAGATGCTGCAGCTGCTCTCGCCGGAGGAAAAGGCGATCGCGCAGTCGCTGCTGAATTATCCCGAGGACAGCGTCGGCCGGCTGATGACGCCGGATTTCATCAGCGTGCGCGAGGATTGGACGATCCAGCAGGTGCTCGATCACATCCGCGAGCACGGGCAGCGATTCCGAGACGCTGAACGTGATCTACGTGACCGACGAGCGCGGGCGGCTGATCGACGACGTGCGCATCCGCGAGATTCTGCTCGCGCCCGGTGGAGACGAAGGTCGCCGACATCCACGACAGCTCACTTCGTCGCGCTGCGCGCGACCGACGATGCAGAGCGACGGCGCTCGAGCTTTTCAAAAAATACGACCGCAACACGCTGCCGGTGATCGACTCGGAGGAGAAGCTGCTCGGCATCGTGACGGTGGACGACATGCTCGACGTGCAGGAGGAGGAGACGACCGAGGACATGCAGAAGATCGGCGGCGTCGAGGCGCTGGAGGATCCCTACATGGACGCGCCGCTGCTCGAGACTGGTGCGCAAGCGCGCGTCTGGCTGGTCGTGCTTTTCATCGGACAGATGCTCACGGCGACGGTGATGGGCGTCTTCGAGCAGGAGATCGCCAAGGCGCTGGTGCTCGCGCTCTTCATTCCGCTGATCATTTCGAGCGGCGGCAACTCCGGCTCGCAGGCCTCCACGCTGATCATCCGCGCGATGGCGCTCGGCGAGATCGCGCTGCACCGATTGGTGGCGGGTGATGAAGAAGGAGATCGCCTCGGGACTGTTGCTCGGCGGGCTGCTCGCGGGTGATCGGTTTTCTGCGGATCGTGGTCTGGTCGCATTTCACCGACGCTACGGACCGCACTATCTGCTCATCGGCGCTCACCGTGTCGTTCGCGGTGGTAGGCGTGGTGCTTGGGGGACGCGTCTCGGGCTCGATGCTGCCGCTGCTCCTGCGCCGCTGCGGGCTCGATCCGGCGACTTCGTCCGCGCCGTTCGTCGCGACGCTCGTGGATGTCACGGGGCTGGTGATCTACTTCAGCGTGGCGGTGCTGCTTTTGCGTGGGACGGTGCTGTGATGTTTCGGTATTTCGTAGCTTTCACTTCGTGAATAATTTTGCTCCCTTTGCCGGCGCAACCCTCCCCTCGATGAACCCCTCCAAATCAAAAGGAAAAATTCTCATCGGAGAAGAAGTCCGAGTGGTGGCCTTCAAAATGAGCGAGGCTTTGCGAGGGCGAGGCTATGAAGTCGAGATCGCAACGGATGGTGAGGAGTGTCTGCGCAAGGCGCGCGAAAATTGCCCCGATCTCGCCATCCTCGACTTGACGATGCCGCGGGTGCACGGCTTCGGCATTTTGAAAACGATGCACGCCGACCCGTGCTGCGCGAAGACTGGAGTGATGGTGTGCATGACGCGCGATCTGAAAATCGACAAGACGACCCTCGGCGATCTCGGCCGTTTCGATCTACTCTTCAAGCCATTCGACATGGATGAGCTCGTGGAGAAAGTGGAGGCCTTTTTCACGCGGCGGCAACGCGTCAGCTCTCTCGGTGGCGCGCCGGAGCCCGTGGTGGCAACGCCCACGGCGTTCAAACCGCGTCTGGCGACAGAGCGCGGACGCTTCAGCTTGTGGGGCACGCGCGGGTCGACGCCAACGCCCGGCGCGCGATTCCTGCGGCATGGCGGAAACACCTCGTGCCTCTCAGTGACTTTTGGCGAAGAGAAATTCATCTTCGACGCCGGCTCGGGCATTCGCGATCTCGGTCTCGCGCTGATGACGCAGACCTCCCGCAAGTTGCATCTTTTCATCACGCACACGCATTGGGATCACATCCAGGGGTTCCCGTTTTTTGCGCCCGCGTATCAGCCAGGATTCGAGATTGAAATTTACGGAGCGGAAGGCTTCGGCAAAAACCTCGAGTCGGTTTTTCGCGGGCAGCTCGACAGCGAATATTTCCCCGTCCAGATGGACGACTTGAACTCGAGCATTTGCTTCCGGCATCTCGTCAGCAATCCGCTCGTTTTCGGGAACGTAAAAATTTCGTGGGTGTTCACGCAGCATCCCGGAGCGACGGTCGGCTATAAGATCGACCTCGATGGTTTTAAAATCGCGTGGGTGCCGGACAACGAGTTCTTGCAGGGCTACACGGGCTCGCCGGATGGCATGACGAAGGATCATCCGCTGATGGCGCCCTATCGACAGCAGGTCGAATTCTTCTCGGATGTGGATGTGCTGATCCACGAGGCGCAATACACGAACGACGAATATCCGGACAAAGTCGGCTGGGGACATTGCTCCGTTTCCAATGCCTGCCTCCTCGCCAAACTCGCCGGGGTGAAACGCTGGATCATCACGCATCACGATCCGATGCATGACGACAATTTTCTCGAGACCAAGCTGAACATGACCCGCCAGATCCTTGAAAGCCTCGGGCACGAATGTCAGGTGAGCCATGGCTACGACGGGCAAACGGAATATGTTTAGCGCCCACACCTGACTTTGTGAATACCCCCGAAACTCCGATCGAAAACCTGCGCGGCCTTTTGCACAAGGAGCCGGCGGAGCAAAGGGCCAAGAAACCGGCCGAGGAATTCGTGCCACAATACGTGCATCTGCCGACGCGGCCCAAGCCGCCGGGCGTGCGAAATCTGCAACTCGGCTTGGTGTTCATCGGCCTCGCGCTGGTGTTGCTGGTCGTGGCGAGTCTGCTCTCGGGCACGCGGGCGCTGCTCCCGCTGGCAGCTTGTTTGCTGGCTTTCACGCTGCTCTGGGTGCTTGCGCGGCTGCACGTTTTCCATCAACGCAACGGCGTTTTTCTCGCCGTCGGGATGGTCTGCCTGCTCGGTTCAGTCCTCGCGTTCTTCGAGCGTGGTTACGTCGCCGCGGAGCGGTTCGCCCGCGTGGCGGCTGTGAACGCCGAACCCGTGCAAGTGGACCCGGCGCCGGTGGTGAAGGAGGAAAAGGAGCCTGCGCTCCCGCTCCTGACCAGTGAACTCGGCGGCAAAGCAGCAGCGCCAGCGAACGGTCGGCGCGTGCGGATTTTGAAAGATGCGAGAGTCTCGGTGGATGGAAAACTTTACCTACTCCAAGCCGGCGAAGTGCTCCCGCTCGGCGAGGTGAAAGGCGGTGAGACGGTGGTGCTCGTGGACAATCTTCGCATCTCCCTGAGCAGCGACGGCGTCGAACTGCTCGCCGATGCGCCGGTGGAAAAAACCGCGCTTCCTCCCGCTGCGGATGAGGAAACACCGGCGCAAATCACCGCGCGAGCGCAGCAGGAGGCGGTGCGACGGTATCCAGCACTCGCGCAGAAAGAGTCAGCCGAAAACCAGATTTACGTGGACACGTACCGGGAATTGAAAGTCAGTGGCAGCGCGTTTCTGAAAGATCCCGAGTGGCCGATTCACCTCGCCGATTCGATCGCGAAGCGGGAGGGGTGGAAGCGGGAGGAGTGAATCGAGATCGGGGCTGCGTGATCGGGTGCGCCCGTTCTGATCACTTTACGTTGGTCACTTCAGCGAGTTCAGGTAGCGGATGCTTTCCGGCATCTGTTGCTCGGCGATCGGAGATTCGTCTTCGATGAAGTAGTGCTTCACGCCGATGTTCGCGGCCTCGCGGAGCACGGCCGGCCAGTCGACCTGGCCGCTCCCGATTGGCACGTTGTCTTTCACATCCGTGTGGCCGGTGTAGAAGCCGGTTGGCCGGCCTTTGCGCAGGTCCTTGAGATGCATTAGGGCAAAGCGGGTCGGATATTTTCGCATCAACTCCACCGGGTCTTTCCCGGGGTAGATGACCCAGAAAACGTCCATTTCGAACGTGACGAATTCCGGCTTCGTCTCGGCCATGAGGAGATCGAACAGCGTGCTGCCGTCAGGGCGCGGAACGAACTCGTAGCCGTGCGGATGATAGGCGAATTTAATGCCAACTTTGGAGAACGCCTCGCCCCACCGGTTGAAGTCCGCAGCCGCCTTTTTTGCGACCGCTTCGGTGAATTCGGCAGCCTCGTGCGGAATCCACGGGCATGCCGCAAATTGCAGTCCGAGCGCCTTTGCTTCTGCAACGACGGCGCTGATGTCCTTCTCCATCGCGCCGTACTGAAAGTGGCCGCTGATCGCCTTCAGGCCTCGTTCGGCAAGCATCGCGGCGAATTTCTCCGGTGGCATTCCGTAGGTGTTGGCGGTTTCGACTTCGACGATCCCGAGCGCCTTGACCTTGTCGAGCGTGCCGGGGACATCGGCTTTGAATGCATCGCGCAGACTATAAAGTTGCAGACCGATTTGACCTTTGAAGCTGCCCGCCGGGGAATCAGCGGCGGGGCAGAACGCGGGAAGAGCAACGAGCGCGGCGACGGCGGCAAGGAAGAGTTTCATGGGGAGGTGGATCGAATCTCGGCGAATAATGCCGGTGGCGTCGATGGTTTTTGGACATGCAGTGGAGGAGATTTCACCGCAGATGGCACAGATATTTGCCCGAGTGAGGAAGCCTGTTTCTGAGCGCGTTCACGGATCACCTGGGCGATGACTGAAACCGTGGTCAGACGACTGCGTTGACTCCGAGGATGATGACGATCGCGACGGTGGCGATGCCAGTTTCGACAACGGTCCAAGTCTTGAAAGTCTGCGCGACGGTCATGCCGAGGTATTCTTTCACAAACCAAAACCCGGAGTCGTTGACGTGCGAGAGGATGAGTGACCCAGCACCCATCGCGAGGACGAGCAGTTCCTTGTTCACGCTGGGATCGCCTGCGATCACGGGCGCCATCAGTCCGGCAGTGGTGGTCACGGCGACCGTTGCGCTGCCGATGGCGATGCGCAGCAAACCTGCGATGCACCAACCGAGCAGCAGCGGCGAGATTGGGAGCGTCTTCCCGATCGCCGCGATGGCGCCGCCGACGCCGGAGTTATCGAGCACCTTGCTAAATCCGCCGCCCGCTCCGATCAGCAGCAACAGCCCGGCGACCGGGCCGAGGCAGACTTCGCTGAATTTCAAAATCTGCGAACCGGTGAGGCCGCAGCGCACGCCGAACGTGTAAAACGAAACGAGCACGGCGATGAGCATCGCCACAGTCGGCGCGCCGATGAATTCGATCCACTGCCGCGCGGCGCTTTGATCGGGCATTGTGATCTTCGCAGCGGTGGCGAAGAGCATCAAAATGATCGGCAGGAGCATCGTGAAAACGCTTACGCCAAAGCCGGGCGCGATCGGTGCCGCGGGGCGGCCGCTCATTTCCGCGAGCAAACCGCCGAGCGGGACGGGCACACGCGGGGAGACCCAGCGCGCGAGCAACGGGCCGGTGATGAGCGCGGTCGGTGCGCCTACGATGAGTGAGTAGAGGATGGTCTTTCCGGTGTCTGCGTGAATCAAAGTGATCGCGGCCATCGGCCCCGGATGCGGGGGGATGAGGCCATGCGCGGTGGAAAGTCCCGCCGCCATCGGCAGCGCCAGCCGGAGCAGCGGCGTGCCGGTTTCGCCGCGCCAGCATGAAGGCGATTGGGCCAAGCAAAATGACGCCGACATTGAAAAAGATGGAGATGCCGATGATGAACGCGACGATCATCACGGCGTAATCGAGTCGCTTCGGTCCAAGCCAGCGGACCATGGTGTTGGCAATGACTTCGGCGGCGCCGGATTCCGAGAGGAGCTTTCCGAGAACAGTCCCGAGGCCAATGATCATCGCGAGCCCGCCGAGCGTTTTCGCGACGCCCGCCTCGAAGCTCTCGACGATGCCAAACTGCGTGCCGATCGACATCACCGGCATGCCGGAGCCGAGACCAATGGCGAGCGAGGCGAGGACGAGCGCGACGAAGGCGTTGCACTTAAATTTTGCGATGAGCAGGACGAGTCCGATGATCGTGCAGAGCGCGAGCAGGAGCAGACCATTCGGCGGGAGGACGGCGAGGGTGGGGGACATCGTGCGGAGTCTTACGGAAAAGCAGCGGCTGCGCGCCAGCCCGTTCGTTCTTCAGCGAGTGAAGACGTACCAAAAAACCCCGTCGTCGAGGCGCTCGAAAGTCGCATGCGGCGTGTCGGCGGGCGTGAGGTCCATTGCCAGCGGGACGATGTAGAGGCCGGCCTCAAGCTCACCCTCGTCAGTCAGCGCGAGCGCAATGCCATCGGCGAACGCGCCGACATGCACCGGCGAGAAGCGTTGAAACGAAGCGGGCCACTGATTGCTGCGAACGGAGGTGAACTCTGGCGCGCTGCTCGCGAAAACATCTTTGTAAACGCGTGCGGCGTCGGTGCGCAGCTGTTTGGTTCCGACTTGCTGCATCGTGGCGACGGCGGATTCTCTCGGTCCACCGCAACCAAGAAGGGCGATGCAAAGCGCGAGAAAAATGGCGGGGCGCAGGCGGCTCAAAATCGCGTCCGGCCAGCAAGGGCGCGGCTGAGGGTGAGCTCGTCGGCATGCTCGAGTCCGCCGCCAGCAGGCATGCCTTGCGCGAGGCGCGTGACGGTGACTGGCAGATCGCGGAGCAGCCCGGCCAGATAGTTCGCGGTCGCTTCGCCCTCCACGTCGGAGCCGAGTGCCAGGATGATTTCGGCTGGGGATTCGTGGCGAATTCGCTCGATCAGCGCATCGATGCGGAGGTCGTCGGGGCCGATGTGGTCAAGCGGCGAGATGCGCCCGCCGAGTGAATGGTAAAGTCCGCGAAACGCACCCGTTCGTTCGAGCGGCAGAATATCGGTTGGTTGTTCGACGACGCAAAGCTGGGCAGGATCCCGGGCGGAGTCGGTGCAGACTTCGCAGAGAGCTTCGGTTGCGAAAAATCCGCACTTCGCGCACGGCTTGATCTGCTGCGTGACTTCGCCGATCACGCGCGCGATTTCGTGCGCCCGGGCATCGCGCGACTGAATCATCCAGAGCGCAATGCGCTCCGCACTCCGTGGTCCGATGCCGGGCAGGCGCTTGAGCTCAGCGATGAGACCTTTGATGGCGGTCGGATATTCGGCGCGACGCATTTTGGAATGTTGAGCGGTGACGGCTGAGAGTCGAGAAACGGAAAAGAAAGCCGGCAAGGGGAACTTTGCGACTATCGCCTGATGAGACGGAGGGCTGCTGATGTCGGGGATCAATTCCCAGGCATCCGCGAACAGCAGCGACGTTTGCGGTCCGGAAATTTGCAACCCGTCAGAAGCGGGAGCTGTTCACATCGAGCGCGGGGAGACCTTCTCGGAGCTGATTGATGCGACGAATGTAGAACTCAACTGGACCATCGGAGCCGTCAGCGCGGCGCGCGCTGTGAAAGAGATTGAGCGCTTCGTCCCAGAGCCGCTCGCGGTAGTAGACCATCCCCTTCCAGAACAAATCGCGGCGCTCCCGCTCCTCGTCGGTGAGGACGTTACGGAGCGAAAGGAGTTCGTAGATTTCCTCCCGGCTGTGCTCATCATCCTGCCGCTGGATGAGTTCCATCGGGCGCACTTCGACGGCTTGCTCGGCTTGAGAAAAAGTCGTGGTGCCCATCAGAATGCGCGAGCCGTAGATCATGTTGGCGGCGCAGAGGCGGCGCGCAAATTCCACGGGCTCGCCCGCGACGCTGAAATTGCCGAGCCGCCGCGAACCATAGGCGGCGACCACTATTTCGCCGGAATTCACCCCGATGCGGAAATCAAACGTCTGCTGCCAGATGCGCGCGCACTCGGCATTGACGGCATCGAGCCGCTCGAGCAGTGCCAGCGCCGATTCGCAGGCGAGGGTGGCGTGGCGGTCATCGATGAGCGGCGTGCCGAAAACGACGCGCAGGCTCTCGCCGTCGCACTCATCGAGGTAGGCGCCGCGCTCGACAAGAAAGTCGGCGGCGTTGCGCAGGAACGCATTGTTCATGGCCACGTAATCGGCGACGGGCAGCACGTCGGAGAGATGATCGTGATTGAAAATCTCGCAGACGACGACGCTCGCCTGGCACTTCTCGCCGGTGAAGTTGAGCGGCGACGTGGAGTTCACGAGCGCGGCGAAAGTGCGCTTCGAAACGCGGTCGCCGAAGATGCCCCGGACGACGCGCTTGCGCATGCCGCCTTCGCTCCGCGAATAGGCAAAACCACCGGCGAAGCTGCCAACGATCGCGGCGAGGCTCCCGAATGGGGAAAAGAAAAAGCCGAAGATATTCAGCACCCAAGTCACCGTGATGATCTGCGCAAAAGCGCCGGCGGCGATGACGAATTTCAGCGAGTTGCGGCTGATATCGATGGTCGTCCACGCGACGGCGAAGGCGAGCAGCACGGCGACGGGATATTGCACGAGACGGGCGGCGTGGACTGCTGGCTCGGAGCGCCCGAAGAAGGCGGCCAGCTCGAGGTCGAGGCGGTGCAGCAATCTCGATTCGGACAGCCCGACAATGACCAGGCTGACGACGATGCCGATGAGGATGGTGACCTTGAGATAACGCACTTGCGGGGAGGTGGATGCTGGAGCGGGAGTGAAGGAATGAACGGCTTTGTGCGAAGGGAACGATTAGGACAGTCCGGCAGTTGGCCCGGGCGCTCAACCCCCAACCCTCAACTGCGAAGATTTACCAAGCGGGCATCGTCGCGATGCGGCGGTAGCGGTTTCCGTCGAGCTGCCATGCGCTGCCATTCTGGGTATCGAGGACAAAGTTCGGCGATGTGCCGAAAGGGACGTAGCGGCCGGAGCTTGAGCTCCCACCTTTGAGCATCATCCCGAGAAGGAAAGCCAGCACGGCTGCGCCGATGAGCTTGGTTTTCGGGCTCATGCGCGCGAGGAGCGTAGTTAGGACATTCGCCATAAATCAAAGTCAGGGAGCGAGGAACGGGCGAACGACACGAGCCCAGATTTTGTAGCCCTCTGCGTTCATGTGGAGCTTATCGGCGACGAAAATATCGGGCAGGGGCTGACCATCGGAGCCGAGCATTTTGGAAAAGGTGTCGATGAATTTCAGATGCGGCTGGTCTTTGACGTAGGCGGCGATGGCTTCGTTCACGGCTTTCACTTTTTCGACCTCGGCCCAGCGGGCGGGATTCGGCGAGATGGCAATGTAAGCGATCTTCACGGAGGGCATACGGGCACGCACTTTGCCGACGAAACTTTTGAAGTCATCGACCACTCGTTCCGGCGATTTGCCGGAATGAAGGTCGTTGCCGCCGGCATACATCACGATCATTCGCGGCTCGTATGGGAAGACGATGCGGTCGGCGAACTCCACCGAATCGGCGATCGCCGAGCCACCAAAGCCGCGGTTGAGGACGCGATGTTCTGGGAAGTCCTGCGGGAGCGTTTTCCACAAGCGGATGCTGGAGCTGCCAATGAACACGATGCCACCTTTCTCCGGCGGGTGCTCGCGGTCCGCTGTCTCGAAGGCAGCTATTTCTTTTTCCCATTTCGAGGGCGCGACCGAAGTGGTGGGAGCTTCAGCTGCGCGGCCGGGGAGCGCCGTTAGAAAAAGCGCCACGACGGCGACAAGGGCGAAGATGCGGAGGGTCATGAGCGGATTCAATCGCAGCACCGGGCGCTGCTCAACTGCGAAGCGACGGTCAGGATTCTCGATTCCGCGATGCGGTGAGGCCGAAACTCTCGTTTTCGAGATCAATCTCTCGAATTTTTGAAACTCGCGACCGATGGCAGGCATCGTGCTTTTCCAACCTTCACAAGTTCCCAAATCTACCAAGCTCTCCTGACTCATGGCTAAAATCTCATCCACTCTCTGCGCTCTCAGCGTGTTCGCGGCGGCATCGGCGTTTGCCCAGACGCCGGCGGCGATCGATCCTCCTCTCGCGCCGGCCGCGCCCGCCGCTGTCGTGCCGGCGACCCCGGAGGCGATCGATCCGCCCATCCAGTCGCCGGTGACGCAGCAGGTGATCCCGCCGGTCATCCCCGATGCCTCGGCGATGCCCGCAGCTTCGACGCTCCCGCCGAACGCCACGCGGCTCAACGAATTCCAAGGCGACGAGATCGGCCTCGTGCTCCGCACCCTCGCCCGGCAGGCCGGGATGAACATCGTCGTCAGCGACAAGGTGCTCAACGCAGACGGCACGGTCACCATGCGCCTCGAGAACAAGACGCCGCGCGAAGCCATCGAGATCATCGTCGAGTCCAAGGGCCTGATCCTGGATGAAGGAAGAGTGGCGTTTACTACGTCAAGACGCACGAGGAGAAGGCGAAGGAGCCGACCGAGAGCGGCAGCTACACGCTGAGCTACGCGCAGGCCAAGGACATCCTGCCGCTGCTTGACGAAGCAGCTTGCAGAGCGGCGTCGCACCGCAGTTCGATCAGCGCACGAACACGATCTTCTTTCGCGAGAGCGCAGCTCGAACATGGAGAAGATCATCCTCTTCCTCGACTCCATCGATCGACCGACCCAGCAGGTGATGATCGAGGCGCGCCTCGTCGAGGTGACCGCCAATCCGCAAGCAGAGCTACGGCATCAACTGGGCCGGCGTCGTCGGCGGCTCCAGCAACCCGCAGACCTTCCGCTACGGCGGCTCGCGTGCCGGCAGCACCGACCACGGCGACGCAGGATCCCGCGACCCGGGACAGTCTCCGGCTCGCGTCGATTCCGTGCAACTTTGATCACCAAGACGGGACAAGCTCGGCACCGTCCGACTTTCGCTCCGTCGGCGGCCTCGGAACGAACGCGCTGAACGCGCTCGCCGGCCAGTTCGCCATCCTCTCCGTGCCCGCAGATGTCCGCCACGCTGCGCTTGCTGAACGAAGACAGCGACGCGGAGTTCCTCGCCAATCCGCGGGTGGTCACCGCGAACAACCTCGAAGGCCGAAATCAAGATCACCCGCGCCCAGCCGGTGCCGCAGCTCAACTTCAACGAACAGACCGCGCAGGCCGTCTTCAGCGGCTTCCAGGACAAGGAATTCGGCAACACGCTCGACGGTCACGCCTTCGATCAACAAAGACGACTTCGTCTCGATGCTGCGTGAAGCCCGAGATCAGCAACAAGGTCGGCGACGCCACCTTCACCTTCGGCGGCGCGACGGTGACCAGCCCGATCATCGACAAGCGCACGCTCGAACTCGAACGTGCTCATCAAGAGCGGCGACACGCTCGCCATCGGCGGCCTGCTGCAGGATGAGGTCACGACCAAGGCCGCTCGAAGGTCCCGGTCCTCGGCGACATCCCGATCATCGGCTACGTCTTCCAGGAGCGCTGAACGCCCGCACCAAGCGCAACCTGCTCGTCTTCGTCACGCCGACGATCATCAAGCAGGGCTACGGCACCGGACTCGAAGATCAGGTCAGCGGGCTGCACCACAGCGGCGACGAATTCGCCGACCCGAACGGCTGGCGCAACAACGCCAAGGGCGCCATCCGCCTCGTCCCGACCTCCAACCGCCAGATCGCCGCCGACTATCCGAAACCCGGCGTCGCACCGGCGCCGAAGCGGGCTGGTTACCGGATCTCCGCGGGCGCCCGCCGCTGAGCTAGGACGAAGGGTTTCATGTGGAAAGAGCGCCGGCGAATGGTCGGCGCTCTTTTTGCAAATGACTTGGTCGGCCCCGCGATTCTTCAACGAGCCCAGCATCGAAGCCGCCTCCATCCGTCGTCATGGGCTGCCAATCCTTTCTTCCGGCTTGTCACGCGTGAGGCATCGAATTCCACTCCACGCCCCACATGAAAAAGTTTCAAAATCGCAGTTCTCGCCGGTGATGGAATCGGACCCGAAGTCATGGCCGAAGCGCAGCGCGTTCTCGCCGCGATCGAGAAAAGATTCGAGCATCACGTTCGAATTCACGGAAGCCCGCGTGGGCGGGGCTGCGATCGATGCCGACGGACATGCGCTGCCGGAGGAGACGTTGCGCGTCTGCCGCGAGTCGGCGGCGATTCTGTTCGGCTCCGTCGGCGGTCCGAAATGGGAATCGCTGCCGCCGAATCAGCAGCCGGAGCGGGCTGCGCTGCTGCCGTTGCGCAAGCACTTCGGACTTTTCGCCAATCTCCGCCCGGCGCTCTGCTTCCCGAAACTCACCCACGCCTCACCGGTGAAGGAATCGATCGTCGCGGGCGGCTTCGACGTGCTGTGCGTGCGCGAACTCACTGGCGGCTTGTATTTCGGCCAGCCGAAAGTCGTTGACGGAAGCGACGGCGACACCGGTCGCGATCGACACGATGATTTACAAAAAGAGCGAGATCGAGCGCATCGCCCACGTCGCCTTCAAAGCCGCGCAGGGCCGGCGGAAGCTGCTGACTTCCATCGACAAGGCCAACGTGCTCGAAAACGGCGTGCTCTGGCGCAAGACCGTCATCGAAATCGGCAAGCAATATCCCGACGTCGACCCTGCAGCATCTCTACGTCGACAACGCCGCCATGCAGCTCATCCGCAATCCGAAAGGCTTCGACGTCATTCTCGCGGAGAATCTTTTCGGCGACATCCTCAGCGATGAGATGGCGATGATCACCGGCTCGCTCGGCATGCTGCCGAGCGCGAGTCTCGGCGTGCAGGAAACGGCGACGGGACGCTTCGGCTTGTTTGAGCCGAGCGGCGGCACGGCGCCGGACATCGCCGGCAAGGGGATCGCCAATCCCATCGCGCAGATTCTTTCCGCCGGCCATGATGCTGCGCTACGCCCTCGGCGAGCCTGCCGCTGCCGACGCCATCGACGCCGCGGTCCGACACGTCATCGACGACGGCTTGCGCACCGGCGACATTTGGAGCGAAGGCACCCAGCGCGTCGGCACCCGGGAAATGGGCGAGGCGATCGCGCGCGCAATCTAGGCGCTTTGTCAGGCAACTGTTTTCATGAAGTCGCGACGGCGCGACAGGGGAGCGAGTAGTCGGGCTTTCGTGGTGGAAACGCGTGCCCTCTATGCCTTCACGCGCTCGATCTGCGCGCCGAGGCCATTGAGCTTTTCGTCGATCGATTCGTAGCCGCGGTCGATGTGATAGACACGGTTCACTTCGGTCGATTCCCTCCGCCTGCAAGCCCGCCAGCACCAGCGCCGCGGAGGCGCGCAGATCACTCGCCATCACCGGTGCGCCGCTCAGTGCGCTCGACGCCTTTGATGATCGCGGTCGGGCCTTCGAGCTCGATGTCCGCGCCCATCCGCTTGAGCTCGGAGACGTGCATGAAACGCTGCGGGAAAATGGTCTCGGTAATCACGCTGATTCCTTCGTCTTGCGCAGAAGCGCGCACATCTGCGCCTGCATGTCGGTCGGAAATCCGGGATACGGTTCGGTCGTGAGTTCGGAGCGGCTTCGGCGCGCCGTTGCCGCGAACGGTCACGGTGTCCGCCGTCGGTGGTCGATGCCATAGCCGCGTTCGGCTCAGCGCATCGGTGACCGCGTCGAGGTGCACGGGATTCGACCCGCTTGCAGAGTCACTTCGCTCCCGGCAATGGCACCAGCGACGAGAAATGTGCCCGCTTCGATGCGATCCGGAATCACCTCGTGTTCCGCTCCGTGCAAGTTCCTTCACGCCCTCGATGATGATCCGCCGCGTCCCGGCGCCCTCGATTTTCGCGCCCATCTTGTTCAGGAAATTCGCGAGATCCACCACCTCCGGTTCTGCCGCCGCACTCTCGATCACGGTCGTTCCTTCCGCCAGCACCGCGGCCATCATCACGTTGTCCGTGCCGAGAACCGTCGGGCCCAATTTCCCGCGCAGATTCACCACGGCGCCGATGAGGCTGCCCGCGAAGACTTTGACATTTCCCTGCTCGATCGCGATACGCCGCGCCCAGCGCCTCGAAACCTTTGAGATGCAAATCGATCGGTCGATCGCCGATGACGCATCCGCCTGGAAGTGAGACGGTTGCTTCCTTTTCGCGCCCAAGCAGCGGGCCGAGCACGCACACCGAAGCGCGCATTTTTCGCACAATCTCATACGGTGCGTCCGTTCCGATTTTTTCCGCCTGCACTGTGACCGTGCCGCTCGCGCGCTCCACCTGCGCGCCGAGATGCGAGAGGATTTGCAGCATGTAGTGGATGTCGCTCAGGTCCGGCACGTGGTGGATCACGCACGGTTCCTTCGTGAGCAGAGTCGCCGCGAGAATCGGCAGCGCGGAGTTTTTCGAGCCAGCTGATTTTGACCGAGCCCGAAAGTCGGTGGCCGCCGTGAACGAGAATTTTATCCATGAGTTGCGAAGAGAAATCGGTTTCGACCTTGGTAATCGGTCGCCGCACGAATGTCGGAATAATTATTTTGCGCGAGTTCGTCGCGGAGGCGTTCGGTTTGATCGTGCCCGATTTCCAGTGCGAGGCGTCCGCGCAAGTGCGATTTCGCCCCAGCGACAAAACGCAGAATCAAATCGAGTCCCCCCGCGCCGCCGTCGAGTGCGGAAACCGGGTCGTGCTGCACCTCTCTTGCGAGTGTGGAAATCGCGTGGGTATCGATGTAGGGAAGGTTCGCGACGATTAAATCGAACTCGCCTTCGACCGCGCTCAGCAGGTCGCTTTGGCAGAAACGAACCCGCTCGATCAGGCCCAAACGCGCCGCGTTCTCGAGCGAAAGCGCGAGCGCATTTTCTGAAATATCCACCGCTTCTACTTGGGCCTCGGGCAACTCTGCTGCGAGCGTTAATGCAATCACTCCGCTGCCCGTGCCAGCATCGAGCACGCGGCGATAATCGCGCCGCTCCTTGAGGATCAACTCGATGAGTTGCTCCGTCTCAGCTCGTGGGATCAACGCGCGTTGATCCGATAAAAAACTGCGTCCAAAAAACTCCGCCGTTCCCAACAGATGTTGCAGTGGCTCGCCCGTCGCGCGACGCCGCACCAGTTCGCGAAGCCGCTCCAATACTTGGTCCGCGACCGGTTGATCGAATTCCACATACAGATCCATCCGCTTTTTCCCAAGCACGTGCGCCAGCAGATGCTCGATGTTGAGGCGCGGACTTTCGACGCCGTGTTTTCTGAAATATGTCGTCGTTGCCTGGATGACTTCGAGGACGGTTTTCATCTTTCGACTAAACCGCTGCGCCTTGGCTCGCCTCGGCCAACCGGTCTTCCATGTCCTGCGTTTGCAACGCTTCAATCATCGCTCCGATGTTGCCCTCCATGAAGGAATCGAGGTTGTAGAGCGTGAGGTTGATGCGGTGATCGGTGACACGGTTTTGCGGGTAGTTGTAGGTGCGCCCCTTCTCGCTGCGACCGCCAGAACCGATCTGGCTTTTGCGATGGGCCGCATATTTTTCGGCTTCCTCGTCCTGCTTCCGCTGGAGAAGGCGGGATCGGAGAATCTGCATCGCTTTCTCCTTGTTTTTGATCTGACTCCGCCCGTCTTGACAGCGGACGATCGTGCCGGTCGGAATGTGAAGAATCTGCACCGCGGAGTCTGTGGTGTTCACACCCTGTCCGCCGGGGCCGCCCGAGCGGCAGACGTCGATTCGCAACTCGTCGGCCTTGAGTTCGAGGTCCACTTCTTCGGCTTCCGGCAGCACCGCGACCGTGGCGGTGGAGGTGTGAATCCGGCCCTGCGCTTCAGTGGCCGGCACCCGCTGGACTCGGTGCACGCCACTCTCGTAGCGGAGCTTGCGAAAGACCGATTGGCCCGAGACTTTGAAGATCATCTCTCGAAATCCGCCGAGGTCCGAAACGCTCGATTCCATCGGCTCGATCTTCAGCCCATTCGCCTCGGCGAAGCGGGTATACATTCGGTAAAGGTCGCCAGCGAAAATGGCCGCTTCGTCGCCGCCCGTGCCTGCTCGCAGTTCGACAATCGCGTCGCGGTCCTCATTGGGATCCGGTGGCAGGAGCGCGAGTTGGACGGCCAGTTCCAGCTCCGCGATGCGCTTTTCGAGCCCCGGTAGTTCCGCGCTGGCCATCTCCGCGAAGTCCTTGTCTTCGCTCGAGGCGAGGTCTTGATTTTCGACGAGTTCGCGCTGGGCTTTCTGCAGTTCTTCCCAGAGCACGAGCAACTCTTTCGCGCGCGTGTGCTCCCGCAGCAGGTCCTTCGCGCGCCGCGGATCGTGGTAAAGATTCCCAGAACCGATCTCCGCTTCGAGTTCGCGGAAGCGGTCAGCGGTTTTGGCGATCAGCGGTGCAAAATCCATGGGGCAAAAGAAAACGGTGAAGGCGCATCGAGCGCCTTCACCGTGTGAAAAAACTCCGAACTGGAACTAAGCCTTCTTCGCGCGAGTCGGCATACCGGAGTAGCGACGCGAGAATTTCTCAATCCGCCCTGCGGTATCGATGAACTTCTGCTCACCAGTGAAAAATGGATGGCACGCGGCGCAGATACCAATTTTCAAATCGCGGCGAGTGGAGCGCGTGTGGTAGGCAGTGCCGCAGGCGCAGGTGATCGTCGTGGAATCGTATTTGGGATGAATATCTGCTTTCATGGCTGGAAAAGGGAGGTAGAGACTAGCGAGCCCGCTCTGGCCTGCAATCAAAAAGAAGATCTCGTTTCGTGACCGACCCCCCGCTGAACAACGCGCTCCTTTCCGCGTGGACAGCGACCTTGAAGCAGCGAGGAGATGCCCCGGCGATTTTGCATCAATCCGGGGCCGTGGAGCGGACATTCTCGGAGATAGAAGACGAAGCCCGGTCCATTGCCCAAAAGCTTTTTGGCTTGCTTCCCGGTGCGGTTACCGGCGTGCAAATCGGGAACAGCGCGAGTTGGCCTTCCGTGCTGCTGGCCCTATTTCGTGCCCGCCAGATCGTCCTCCCGCTTGGCCGTCACATGGAGTCAGCAGAGCTCGCCGCGGCGCTTTCCACGTGCGGCGTAGCTGCTCTGGTGACTTCGACCGCTGGGCGACTGGAAATCGAGCAACAGTCCACGCAACGCGGAATGGTTTGGCCCGTGCCTGAACCGCAGCTTCTCAAGCTCACCTCTGGCACGACCTCGACGCCGCGCGCGGTCCGCTTTCGCGCGCACCAGTTGCTTGCGGATGCTGAGAACATCTGTGCGACGATGGGGATCACTCGAAGCGACGTAAATTTCGGCGTCATCCCGTTTTCGCACTCGTATGGCTTTAGTAACTTGATCACGCCGCTCCTGGCTTTTGGTGTGCCGCTGGTCGCCAGCGAAGACCGGATGCCTCGGGCCATTCTGGACGGTTTGGCGGCAAGCGGAGCGACGGTATTTCCCGGAATGCCGGTTTTCTTCCAGAAGCTTTCTGAACTCGAAAACGCTCCGGCATTGCCGCAACTCCGACTCTGTATCTCGGCCGGCGCTCCTTTGCCCCCCAGCGTCGCCAGGCGATTCCGGGAGAAGTTCAGAGTGTCCGTTCACACCTTTTATGGAGCTTCCGAGTGCGGTGGAATCGGCTACGATCGGCAAGGAGCGGGAGGAGAGGAAGGGTTCGTCGGGAATCCGATGCAAGGCGTGGAAGTTAACGGCCCCACGATCGATGACGTAGGTGCCATTGAGGTCCGCAGCGCGGCGGTCGGCGACGGATATTTTCCAGGCGACGACACAGCGGCGCTCGGGGGCGGGAAATTTATCCCAAGCGATCTGATCCGTCGGACGGACGACGGTATGTTCATCGTGGGACGCGTTTCCGAGGTGATCAATGTCGCTGGACGGAAGCTCAATCCAATCGAAGTAGAGCACAGAATCGAGAGCTGTCCGGGCGTGAAACAAGCGGTCGTCTTTGGCATCCCGTCCGCACTGCGCGGCGAAGAACCGGTCGCGTGCGTCGTTGCGCTGCCAGGGACCGGCATCGAAGACGTGCGACGGTTCTGCTACACGGAATTAAGCCCGTGGCAGCGGCCGAAGGACGTCTGGCTGCTCGACGAAATACCGACTAGCGAGCGCGGAAAAATCAATCGGCGCAGCCTTGCGGAGCTGTACCGGAATTCGCGGGCCTGACCTCAGTCCGATTGCCGTGTGAGGACGGCAAATGGAAGCTGATCGAAAAGGTCGGCAAGCGGCAAATCCTCACTGGCATTGAATTCCCGGCCCGTGAAGATGTCGCGCCAATGACCCTTTCCGCCGATCATCAGACGTGTGTCGTCCCATGCCTCGCCAACGGGAGGTGTGCCGACTGTGCCGGTGAGGCGAGCGACAGCGACGATCATTTCCGCGCCTTCATGCTGCCGGCGGAAGCCAATGCAGCAGCGAGCGAATTTCCCGTCGGCGTTCAGTGGGGTGTAGTCACCGCGACCAAACAGGGCCGCATTTTCGCGGCGGAAACGCAAGGAGGGTGCGAGTGGCGAAAAGCTTGATCCGTCCATCGCGCCAATTGGCGAGTAACTCGCGCGGCGATGGGTTTTCCCGGAGCGATTCGAGCAGCGACATCCGCAGGGAGTAATCGACCGGGCGCCGGTTGTCGGGGTCGACCAGGCTGAAGTCCCAGAGTTCCTGGCCCTGATAGATGTCAGGCACGCCGGGCACGGTCATTTTGAGCACCGCTTGCGAAAGCGAATTGACGGCGCCGAGTTCTGCAATGCGCGTCGCGACAGGCTCGAAGGCTGCGAGAAACCGATTGTTCCGACCCGGCTCGAGAATCTTGCCGACAAACTCTTCCACCGCGGTGTCCCATGCGGCGTTCGGTTCGATCCAGCTGCTGTTCACTTTCGCCTCGTGCAACGCTTTCACCATGTAGTCCTGGATGCGCCGAACGTAGATTCCATGCTCCTCAGCGGACATTGGCGCGAGCGGCCATGTGCCAAGGATGGTCTGGTAGAGCAGATATTCTTCGTTGGTATCCGGCGCGAGTTCGCCATCGATCTGGCGACGGTGTTTCCGGTTCGCACTGCTCCAGCGCCGAAGCGCGCGCGCCCACTGATCCGGAATTTCGGACAGCGCCGCAATCCGCGCTCGAACGTCTTCGCTCCGCTTCGTGTCATGCGTCGAGGTCGCCAGCATCGAGTGCGGGAAATCCTCCAGGCGGGCGAGATTCTGGCGGTGAAAAGTCTCCAGCTCCGCACCGAATTCCCCCGGATCGCCACCGACTTCATTCAGCGCGATCAGCCGGTTGTAGACGTAAAATGCCGTGTCCTCGACTCCCTTCGCCGTGATCGGTCCGGTGCATTGCTGGAACTTCATCACGAACTCCCGGCGCGCTACATCGTCGAGCGGATGCGCGTTGTCCTGCGGGGGCAGGAGCACATCGCGCAGGAACTCGAAAACGGTGCGCTCGAGCGCAGGATTCCGGCGACGCGCAGCCGCGATCGCGCGCAGAATCATGCGCCGGTCGGCGTCGACCATTTCGCCGCTCGTAGAAATATAAGTTCGATACGCCGGGAAGGACGCAATCACCTCGCGAATGGCTGTCGTCAGGGCGTTGACAGTGAAATCGCGATACCAGCGGTTGCTCTCGGAAATGACATTGAGCATGTGGCCGAGGACGTTGACTTCGCTCGCCATCGACACCCGCATCGTCACTAGTTTGCTGCGGTAAACGATCTCGGGATACGAAGGATTGGTGCCGATGAACTTTGCATAGATAGATGTGAAGTCTTCCTCGGCCTCACGGTCGACCAGCACCCCGGCGACTTGATTGGCAAATTCATAACCGGTCGTTCCGTGCACCGGCCAGTCGCTGCGGAGCCGCTCGTTCAGTTCGAGAATTTTTTCGACGAGCAAATAAAGTGGCGCTTTCTCTCCGGCGGCCGGGAAGAGTTGGGAGGCGTGTCGCTGAAGCTCCGCGAGATATGCGCCTGGGTCCCAAAGCCCGTCGATGTGGTCAATGCGCAGACCCGTCGCGGCGCCGGATGCCATCAGTTCAAAAACAAGGCGATGAACGGCGTCGAAAACCTCGGGCAACTCCATGCGTAGCGCCGCGAGGTTGTTGATGTCGAAGAAGCGGCGATAGTTGATCTCCTCCGCCGCAACTCGCCAGTAGGCGAGGCGATACGGCTGACTGGTGATCAGTTGATCGAGTGCATCGAAGCTCCGGGTCGAGCCGCCGGCCTGATATTCAGCGACGACTTCCTCAATCGCGTTTTGCACCGATGGGTCGTCCACGCAAAGCCGGGCGAGGCGCTGCTTGACGATCTCTTTTTCCCGCGCACGCACGGCGACTCGTTCCGGCGAGGTCTCCGTCCGCTCGGGGAGATGCTCGAGGCTGAGAATGATGCTCTGCAACTCGGCAGGTTGATCGGTGAGGCGGCCTAAGGCCTCCAGGAGCAATGGTCGAGCGGTCTTCGGCGCGATGGGAAGGCGGCGTTCGAAGTAATCGAGCGAGAAAGACCCACCTTCGAAGGTGAGCTTGAGATCACCGTTTTCGAGAACGCGCCCGTATTGGTCCCCGAGGATCGGCAGGAGCACCTTGCTCTCCAGTTCCCGTTTGGCGGGCGACCAGTCGATGTCGAAGTAACGCGCGTAGGGTGAACTCGGACCATTTTCGAGCACGTCCATCCACCAGCCATTTGTGGCCTCGGCGATGCCCATGTGGTTCGGGACAAAGTCGAGAATCTGACTCATCCCAACGCGATGCAACTCCGCGGTGAGTGCATCGAATTCCTCGCGCGTGCCGATCTCGGGATTCAGTTGGTTGTGGTCGCAAACGTCGTAGCCATGCGGGCTCCCGGGCGATGCCTTGAAAATGGGCGACGCGTAGACGTGGCTGATCCCGAGATCGTGCAGGTACCCGATGACCGCGCGTGCCGCGCTGAATTTGAATGCCTTGTGGAATTGCAACCGATAGGTCGCGGTTGGAATGGATGGATATTGATTCACAAATTTTGCTGGGAGTGCGCGCCAGTGTTCCGGCTCGCGATGAAAAAGCACAGCGTGCGGCTGGCGACCGACGAGGCGGAGCGAAATGCCGGCAATTCAACGGCCGGATTTGGCGCCGTCTGCAGAGCCGTTCACTTCGTTATGGGCCGCCATGGCGCGAAGTTGCGCCTCGGCTTGATACCAGTGCTCGAGGTCGCGGCCCTCTGGGCAGCCGTCCCGTTCGAAGATCAAAAAAGCACAGCGGGCGATTTCTTCACGGCTCAATTCGGCGGGTTTGTCGGACACAATCTCCTTTTCGTTCCATCCCATCCGTTTGGGCGTGCGAATTTTCCACGACCGAGAGATCAGCTTCGTTTCGTGAGCATCCGATAGAGAAACAGCAGCAGCATCGCGCCGATGACCGAACCGATGAACCCGGCAGGCTCTCCGACTCGGTAGAGATGCAGCGCCTGGCCGAGGTAACCACCGACAAAGGAGCCCGCGAGGCCGAGCAAAATCGTGATGATGCAGCCGCCGGGATCTTTGCCCGGCATGAGGAGCTTTGCCACGGCTCCGACGATGAGGCCGACGATGATTGCGCCAATGATTCCGGTCATAGCCCCCAAGTTCGGACGCCGCGCCGCTTCTGGCCGTCGCTTTTCCGCAAACTACGTCCAGCTTTCCACGAGATCGACAAGCGTCCGTACGCCGAAGCCCGTTGCGCCGCGCGCCGCATCGACGCGATCTTTCGCCCGGCTTGCGGTGAACGCGATGTCGAGGTGAGCCCAGGGAACATCGCCCGCAAAATATTTGAGGAACGCCGCCGCGGTGCAGGCGCCGCCCAACCGCCCGCCGGTGTTTTTCAATCGGGCGACATCGCTCTTGATCTGGTCTTCATGCTCCGTGAAAAGCGGCATCGGCCAGACTCGCTCACCCGCGCGATCGGCAGCGGCGAGGACGCGATGCTTCAAGTCCTCATCGGAACTCCAAAAGCCAGCGGCGTCTTCGCCGAGCGCGACCCCGCACGCGCCGGTCAGCGTGGCCAAGTCGATGATTGCCGCCGCGCGGCAATCCTTTCGAGCAAAGGCGATCGCATCCGCGAGCACGACGCGGCCCTCCGCATCGGTGTTGATAATTTCGATGTGCGTGCCGTCGTAAGTCGTGACGATATCGCCGGGCCGGTAAGCCGCGGCACCCGGCATATTTTCAGCGCTCGCGATCACTCCGACGACGTTGCGTTTCAGCTTGAGCTTCGCGATCGCGGCCATCGCACCGAGGACGGCCATCCCGCCGCATTTGTCGAAAATCATCTCCTCCATGTTCGCCGCCGGCTTGATTGAAATGCCGCCGCTGTCGAAAGTGATCGCCTTGCCGACGAGGGCAATCGGCTTCTGGGTCTTCGGCCCGCCGCGGTGATGCAGCACGATCATCCGCGGCCCGCGTGCACTGCCCGAGCCGACGGCGAGAATGCCACCGAATTTCCCGGCGCGGAGTTGCGGCTCGCGGAAAACTTCCACGGCCAAGCCGGTGGTTTTCGCCGTGCGGATCGCACGTTCGGCGAGGCTCTCGGGATACAAAAGGTTGCCGGGCAGATTGCCGATCTCGCGAGCGGAATTTGTCGCCTCCGCGATGACCCGCCCATGTTCGCCGTCGCGCTTTGCCGATTTCAAATCGGCCGCGAGCACTTGCACGCGGATGCTCTCGATCGGCAGCGTTTTCTTCGTGGCAAACTGCTCAAAACGATAGTCCGCAAGCACGAATCCCTCGACAACCGCGCCGACGAAATGCGGCCACTCTTCGAGACTGGCCGCGATCTTGGTGCGCCCGATTTTTTTGAGAAACATTCCGGCTGCGCCCGCGGCTGAGCGGAGGGTGCGCGTGGTGATTCTCTCGCGTTCGCCGAGGCCGACGTAGAGTGACTCCTGCTCGCGCAAATAGAGCAGCGAGTTCGGGCCCGCCGCGAACTCCTGGTCGGGCACGCGCGGCATGATCTCGCCGCGCCGGTCGGTCGCGACAAAACGGATCGAAAGGACGTTGGACTTCGCCGGGCGCGTTTCAAACGTGAGCTTCATCGGCGAAAAGAAGCGGGCTCAGAGCTGCACGACCTGCGCCGACTTGATGTCCGGTACTGCGAGTAATTCCTGCATCAAGGCCTCGTTCGGCACCGAGTCGAGGTTGAGCACGGTCAGCGCCTGCCCGCCGACTTCGTTCCGGCTTAATGACATGCCGGCAATATTCACACCATGCTTGCCAAACATCGTTCCGACATGCCCGACGATCCCAGGGCGGTCGTTGTTTTCGAGGAGAAAAAGCACGCCTTCCGGCTTCGCTTCGACGTGCCGGCCATTGATTTTCACGATGCGTGGCGTGCTGCCGAAAAAAGTGCCTGCAACGGAAACCCAGCCGCTCTCTCCGGCAGCGGTGAGTTCGACGAGTTCGGTAAAATCGCCGAGCGCGCTCTCGCGCGATTCGGTGACTTTCAGGCCGATCGTTTCGGCAAAGGCCGGAGCGTTGACGACATTCACATCGCCTCCGCCGGCTTGTTGGAGAAAGCCTTTAAGGATCGCGCGCGTGATCGCCGTGGTGTCCACCTCGTTGATTTTTCCGCTGAAGTTGATGTTCAGTCCGTCGCAACGCTTCGCGGAAATTTGCGAGAGAAAACGTCCGAGGCGTTCGCCCAAATCGAGATGTGGCCCGATGATCGCAAGAGTCTTCGCATCGATGCTCGGCATATTTACCGCGTTACGGATTTCGCCTTCCAAAAGCGCGGCGCGAATCTGCTGCGCGACCTCGATGCCGACGCCTTCCTGAGCCTCGGCGGTCGAAGCGCCAAGATGCGGCGTGAAGATCAAATTCGGCGCGCTGCGGAGCGGTGAATCCGCCGGCAGCGGTTCATTTTCAAATACGTCGAGCGCTGCGGCGGCGATGTGCTTGCTCTGCAACGCGGCGAGCAAGGCGTTCTCGTCGATCAATCCACCGCGCGCGCAATTGACGATGCGCGCGCCCTTTTTCGTGATCGCGAGGCGCGGCACGTTCAGCATGTGTGTCGTCTCCGGCGTGAGCGGCATGTGCATCGTGATGAAGTCCGCCTGCGGCAGGATGTCGTCGAGTTTCTCCACGAGTTCCACCTGAAGCGAGCGCGCGCGGCTGGCCGACAAATACGGATCGTAAGCGAGGACGCGCATGCCAAAGGCAAGCGCGCGTTTCGCGATCTCGGTGCCGATGCGTCCCATGCCCAAAATGGCGAGCGTCTTGCCGTAAAGTTCGACGCCGAGAAAGGCTTTGCGCTCCCACTTGCCAGCCTTCACCGAGGCATCTGCCTGCGGGATGCTCCGCGCGGTCGAGACCATGAGTGAGAAGGCGTGCTCGGCGGTAGAGATCGTGTTTCCGCCGGGGGTGTTCATCACGATGATTCCCCGCTTCGTCGCGGCTTCCACATCCACGTTATCGACGCCGACGCCGGCGCGTCCGACGACTCTGAGTTTCGTCGCGGCCTCGATGACTTTAGCGTTCACCTTCGTCTCGCTCCGCACGATGAGCGCAGAATATTCGCCGATGATTTCGAGGAGCTGATCTTCCTTCAAGCCGAGTTGCACGGTGACATCCAGCGCTCCGCCGACGGAGAGCTCTTTGATGCCGCGCTCAGCGATGGGATCGGCGACGAGAACTTTGGGTTTTGACATAAAAGGGAGGCGATTCTTGGCAGCGGCGGGGAAAGCGCAAGGCGCTTGTTTGTCGGATCAGGCGCGCGGATTTACGCGTCGGTTTCCAGTCGCGTCAGCTTCCGCGAATGTTCGGACCGCGCGCGCAGCGGCGCGCGCGCTGCCCCGGCATCAAGGCACGATCTCGCGCACGTAGACGTTGATCTGACCGTCCACGCCACGGCGCACGTCGCGCACTTCAAACGGCCGGGTTTCCTCCCGGACGAAGGTGCTTCCATCACCCGGCGGCACAGAACCGGCCGGATATTCGACGATGATGCGGGTTGGCGCCGGAGCCGGCCGCGACGGGTCCGCGGCAGACTGTGGACGCAGAATCGCAGTGCTTTCACCCGACGCTGTGACCACGAATTGCCCGCGCAGATAAACGCGTCCTCCGAGGTCGCCACGACCGGCGAGGGCCGCGGCTTCGATCGTATCGATCATCCGTCCCGGGGGCATCTTACCGGGAGCGTAGGTGCGCCATTTTCCGCTGTTGGCGCTTGGCAGGCCGGGCGCGGGATTCGCAGCAATGAAAGGGGTGAGGGGAACACCTTGCGGCGACATGCGCGGCAGCGGCGTCGCCATGGGGATCGGCGTGGCGATTGGAATGGGCGTCGCGACTGGGACGGCTGTCGGACGTTCCGGCGGCAGGGGGACAGGTCGCGGTGTGACATTCATCGCGAGCAATTTCGGGTTCGGCTTCGCGACCGAAGGAATCGGGGTGGAGACGGGCATTGCCGGCGCGGCGCCGGTGCTCGCAGCTTTCGCCCCATCTGGCAGGGCGTCGAGACGTACCAGCTCTTCAGGCTTCGGCGGAGGCACGGCCGTCGCGGTGGTCTCACTGCTGGGTTGCGGATGTTGCCTTCGGTAATCCGCGAATTTTTTCGACCCCTGCTGAAGCGCCTGCGGCTTGGTAATCGGGACGCCGCCCGCCGGGTTCAAGTCTTCCGGGGGTTCGAGCCCGAAAGTTCCTTCGCCTTGTTTCAGAGCGTAGGTTCCGTAGAGAAGGGGTACCACGGTGAACATGCAACCGACCGTCCGGAATCCGCTCCACATGGATCACCGCCGAGAGGTCGAGCGTCCTTTCGATGCTCATGTCGAGACCGGTTTGCAGCATCTTGAGCAACAGCGGCACGTTCTCCGCGGCGCGGTGTAAATGTGCTCGATCAACACCTTCGGGAAGTCCGCCGACTGCGCGACTGCGACCACGCCCGAAGGGAAAATATCGTCGGCGTCAGTTCGTAGGACTCGAGAATATTGAACCGCCCGCTAACGTACGGGAACGAGCTTCTTCACGTCCCGGTAGTTCTTGATGTAGTTGCGCAGCAGCTCGCCGTTTTCCTGCTCGAGCTCGAGCCGCGTCATGGTGCCGTAGCGCTCGAAAAGTTTTTGCGCGCTGAGGAAATCGCCGCGCGGCGCCGCCGTGACTTCGAAGCGTTTCGGCGGGTCGAGCTTGTGCAGCTTTTTCAGAATCCGATACGCCTTCGGATTCTCCGGATGCCCGAAGATGTAGAAGCTGCCGAGCCAGCAGGCAAAGGCGAGACCGATCAGCAGCAGGATGAAAACGGTCCAGAGAAAGAGGTTGTCCTTCCCGCGTGGCGGCGCGTCGTCATCGTCGTAGCCGTAGAGATCATTCGCCATCTTCAGCCCGCGAGAGATCTTGGCTCCCGCTTTTGGTTTTAATGTCGATGCGCCTTCGGCGTGCGAATGCTCCGCGCCGTCGCCCGCTTCAAAGGACGTGCCGCAGCCGCAGCTACGGACCGCGTTTGGATTCTTGATCCGAAAGCCCGCGCCGGCGAGATCGTCGGCATAATCGACGGTCGAGCCAGCACAGAAAAGTGCGCGCTCTCCGGATCGATGATCACCTTCACTCCGTCGCGCTCTGCGATCTCGTCGTCGGCGATTCGGATGATCGAGCGACATGCCGTATTGCATCCCCGCGCAGCCGCCGCTTTCGACGAAAATTCGCAGCCCCTTCGTCGCGTCATCCTGCTCGCCGACGAGCGTCTGGAGCTGCATCACGGCGGCATCGGTGAGAGTGATCATGAGTGGCCAAACTAATCGCGGAGCGGCTCCTGTCGAGGCGCGAGTCCGCGGCTTTTATGAGGCGACCGCGGCGGGCTGAGCGTGCAACGCCACCGCCAAAGTCGAGGATCGTGCGAACCACTCCGAGTTGGAAGTTGAACGTTGAACGCCGAACGTTGGAAGTTGAGCACCGCAGGCATCGCCCGCTTTCCAAAAATCGCATGTCCCGCATCGCTCTCCTCTCCGAAGCCGTCGCCAGCCAGGTCGCGGCCGGCGAAGTCGTCGAGCGCCCCGCCTCCGTCGTCAAGGAACTCGTCGAAAACTCCATCGATGCCGAGGCCACGCGCATCGAGGTGCTGATCCGTCGCGGCGGCATCAGCTACATCCGCGTCGTCGACGACGGCACTGGCATGGATCGCGATGACGCGCTGCTCTGCCTCGAGCGGCACGCCACGAGCAAGATCCGCACGGGCGCCGACCTCGCCGCCATCCACACCCTCGGCTTCCGCGGCGAAGCGCTCCCGAGCATCGCCAGCGTCTCGCGCTTTCGCCTCGCCACGCGCGAGCGCGACGCCCTCGCCGGCACCGAGGTCATCGTCAACGGCGGTAAAATCGAGAGCGTGCGCGACGGCGGCGACGCTCCCGGCACGCAGATCGAAGTGCGCTCGCTCTTCTACAATCTGCCCGCGCGTCGGAAATTTCTGCGCACCGAAAACACCGAGGCCAGCCACGTCGAGCATCAGCTCCATCTCCAGGCCATCGGCCATCCGCACGTCGGCTTCGTCTTCGTGAATGACGAACGCGTCGTCTATCAGCTCCCGCCCACCGCGCGCCTGCTCGACCGCATCCGCGATCTCTGCGGCCCGGCGCTCGCCGCCGAATTGCTCGAGGTGCCGGCGTTCGAGGCCGGCGGAATCAGCATCCGCGGCTTCATCGGCCAGGCCGGCGTCAGCCGCTCGTCGCGCCAGCAGCAGCTCGTCTTTCTGAATGGGCGCGCGGTGGAAAATAGCACGATCAACTTTGCCCTGCGCGAGGGCTACCACACCGCGCTGATGAAAGGGCAGCACCCGGTGACCTTCCTCTTCATCGACATGGACCCCGCCGCGGTCGACGTGAATGTCCATCCGGCCAAACGCGAGGTGCGCTTCCGCAACGCCGCCGACATCCGCGAAGCTGTCGTCGAAGCCATCCGCCGCACGCTCGAAAGCGACCGCGCCGAATGGTCGCAGACCTTCCACCCGGCATCGCCCGCAGAACCTCCCGCTGTCACTCAATGTCGCACGCGCGTTTCTCCGCAAATACTGCTGCCGATCGCAGCGGCCGACACCGCCTTGCTCATCCCCGAGCGCGAACAGATCGCCCTTCGCCGCGATTGGTCTGACTTCCGAACACCGTCCGGTCCCGACGCCGTCGAAGCTTGAAGCTCCGTCCACCCGCAGATCCTCCGCCAGAGCCAGTCGTCCAGTCCGCACACCGCGCCGCGCGACTTCCAAATCCTCGGCGTGCTCGGCAAGCTCTACGTCCTGATGGAGAACGCCGAGCGGCCTCGTGCTCGTCGATCAGCACGCCGCGCACGAGCGCATTCTCTTCGAGGAAATGCGCCGCCGCATGGAGCAGCAGGGCGTCCCCACGCAGCGCCTCCTCCTGCCGCTCACGCTGCAGGTCACCCCGCGCGACGCCGACTGGCTCGCGCGCCATCTCGACGTCCTCGAGCGCGCGGGCATCGGCCTGGAGCCCTTCGGCCGCAGCCACTTTCAAGATCGACAGCCTGCCGACCTTTCTCCGCGCGCAGCGATCCCTCGCAGCTCCTCCGCGAGATCATCGACGACCTCCGCGAAACCAGCGCGCAGACCTCGCAAGCTGCGCCTCGGCGAAGACATGATCGCCAAGACCGTCTGCCGCCACGCGGTGAAGGCCAACGACTACCTGCGCGAGCCGGAACTCGTCCGCCTCATCCAGGATCTGCTCGCCTGCGACCTCCCCTACTGCTGCCCGCACGGCCGCCCACGATGATCCAGATGAGCTACGGCGAGCTGGAAAAGAAGTTCGGCCGCAAAGCGTAGCCGACTTCAGAGCTGCCACACTGTCTTCCCCGCGACGATCGTCCGCACCGCCCGCCCGCGCAGCTCCCAGCCATGAAAGGGCGTATTGCGACTCAGTGAAGCGCTCGCCGTTTTGTCCACGGTCCACTCGCGATCCGGGTCGATGAGCGTGACATCCGCGGGCGCGCCGATGGTCAGCGTGCCGCGGTCGAGACCGAGCAATCGTGCGGGCTCCAGCGTCAACATTTCGATGAGACGCGGCAGCCCGATCGCGCGCTTTTTATGCACGAGGATTTCGAGGAAAAGTCCCAGCTCCGTCTCCAGCCCCAGGATGCCGAACGGCGCGACATCGAATTCCACTTCCTTTTCGTAGGAGCAGTGCGGCGCGTGATCGCTCGCCAACACCGTGATCGTTCCATCGGCGACGCCACCGATGAGCGCGTCGATGTCGCGTTGCGTCCGCAGCGGCGGATTCATTTTGAAGTTCGTGTCGAAACCGCGAATTGACTCGTCCGTCAACGCGATGTGGTGCGGGCAAATCTCCCCGCTGAGCTTTACGCCGCGGGCGCGCGCCTCGCGCAAAATGCGCACGCTGCCCGCGGCGCTGAGGTGCTGGCAATGGATCGGCGAATCGCAAAATTCCGCGAGGAGCGCGTTGCGTTGCACGATCATTTCCTCACCGACCGCAGGCCACCCCGGGAGCCCGAGCACGGTCGAGACGGAACCTTCATGCATCACGCCTTTGCCGACCAGATTATAGTCCTGGCAGTGGTCCATGATCGTGAGGCCAAACATCCGCGCGTACTCCAGCGCGCGACGCATCATCTCGTGATTCTGCACGCAGCGCCCGTCGTCGGTCAGCGCGACGATGCCCGCTTTGTGCATCGATCCGATCGGCGCGAGTTCTTCGCCCGCAATGCCTTTCGTGATCGCGCCCGCCGGAAAAATATTCACGCAGGCTTCTGCTTTCGCTTTCTCCAGAACCCACGTCACCACGCTCGGCGAATCGATCGCGGGCGAGGTGTTCGGCATGCACACGACGCTGGTGAAACCGCCCGCCGCCGCCGCGCGCGCACCGCTGGCAATCGTCTCTTTGGCCGATTGCCCAGGCTCGCGAAAATGCACGTGCAGATCAATCAAGCCTGGAGCGACGACCAGCCCCCGCGCGTCGATTTCCTCGACCGCAAGCTGCGGGTCAGGCGGCGCCGAAGCGTCGGCGATGCGGCCATCTACGATCAACAAATCGCCGATCTCGTCGCGTCGATTGGCCGGGTCAATGATGCGTCCGCCGCGGAGAAGAATGGTGTTCATGAAAAGGTGATCGGCGCGGTGATGTAACCGCCCGCCCGCCTCGGAACAAGCTGCGTTGCGGTAGGTTGCCCCCTCGATGGCGCCCGGAGATTTACGGCTGTGCAATCATCGGTATCTGGCATTTGACGGGATGTCTTTTCGCGCGTCTAAGTCCGGCAGCATGAACCTCCGCTCTGCCTCCGCCGTCGAAATTCTCGAAGCCCGCATTGCTCCCGCCGCGGTGTTTTTGTCGTCGAAAAGCGCAAGTTATGTCGACGCAGACGGCGACTTGGTGACGGTCACGTTCACGAAAAACATTCTGGTCAGCGGGGCGTCGGGCAACGTCGATTCAGTCTTCGTAGAAAACGGAGCTGGGCTCGAAAAAATCGATCTCACAGGCATCGATGGCGCAGCTGGGACGGGCATTTCTTTCAAAGTCACGCTGGCCGGCAATGGGGACGGCTTTGCGAATGTGGGCTCCATCGATGCGTCCAATCTCGACCTCGGTGCGATCAAAGTGCGGGGGGACCTCGGCGCGATCGACGCTGGCACAGGCCAGGCCGGAAAGACCGGATTGGCGAGCCTCAGCGTCGGGTCGATGGGCGCGTTTGGGCTCGCGACCGGTGCGCCGGATTTGGTCAGCAACATCCTCGGGAATGTCGGCGCGATCACCATGTTTTCGGATCTCCGCGAAGCGCAGCTCGACATTTCCGGCGGGCTGAAAGTGCTCAGCGTCGGCGGTTCAGTCATCGGCGGCACCATCGGCCGGAGCGGCAGTATTTCGGCGTTTTCCATCGGCTCGGTGAAGATCGGTGGAGACCTCCGCGGCGGCTCGGCGGCTGAATCCGGCATGATCGAGGCGCTCACCACGATGGGCGGGGTGACGATTGGCGGCTCGATCCTCGGCGGCACCGGTGGGGACAGCGGCGAGGTAATTTCTTTTGGCAACATGGGCGCCGTGAAGGTCGGCGGCGACGTGATCGGCGGGAGCGGCACCGCGGCCTTTTCGGGCGTAATCGACAGCCACGGCACCATCGCTTCGGTGACTATCGGTGGCTCGCTGATCGGTGGCACCGGACCGGACAGCGGCGAGATTGTCGCGTTTGGCAGTTCGATCGGTCCGGTGAAGATCGGTCACGATGTGATCGGCGGAAAAGGGGCCAACGCCGCGCCTTTCTCGGGCGTGATCGACAGTCATGGCTCCCTGAAATCGGTGACCATCGGTGGTTCGATGATCGGCGGCTCAAACAACTTCAGCGGAGCGATTGTGGCCGATGGCGATGGCGGCTCGATCCAGATTGCCGGCAACGTCACCGGCGGCGCCGGCACTTCTTCCGCGACGATTCAGATCGATGGGAAGGTCGCGTCGCTGACCATCGGCGGTTCGCTCGTCGGTGGAACGGGCATGCGTTCCGCGGAACTCATGATCGGCGGCGACCTTGGCAGCGTGAAAATCGGTGGCGATGTCCGCGGCGGAGATGGCGGCAGCAACAGCGCGGAGATCCGCTCCGGTGGCGTGCTGAAATCGCTGACTATCGGTGGTTCAGTGATCGGTGGCAGCGGACTGAAAGGCGCGGAGACCTATGCCGAACTCGGCATCGGCTCGGTCAAAATCGGCGGCGATTTGCGCGGCGGTTCCGCCGAAGACGCGGGCGAGATTTTCTCTCGCGGGCCGATCGGCTCCGTAACGATCGGCGGTACGGTCATGGGCGGCAACGCGAGCTTCACGGGCAATATCCACAGCACAGTTTCGATCGGTTCCGTCGTGATCGGCGGCGACCTCATCGGCGGGAATAACCCCACGGCGGCATCGGTCTTCCTGTCCGGCGCGATCGATGCGCCTCTGATCAAAAGCGTCACAATCACGGGCTCGGTCATCGCAGGCGCGGCGACCAGCACCGGGGCGCTTTTCGAGAGCGGGGCGATTGTTGCGGCGTCCGGCATCGGCTCGGTGAACGTCGGCGGCAGCCTTATCGGAAAGGCCACAAATTTCGTAACGATCCTCGCTTCCGGGCAGGATCAATCGGGCAGCGCTATCACCGCCATTGGCTCGGTCACGGTCGGCGGGCGAGTGGAAATGGCGCAAATTCTCGGCGGCTACGAGATCGGAGCGACCGTCAACGCCACCAATCCGGATGCCCGCATCGGCTCCGTAAAGGTTGGCGGGGACTGGATCACGAGCCGCCTGGCTGCCGGCACGATGACCGGGACCGACCAAGCTGCGGGGACGGACGATGACACCCTCTCTCCGGCGGGTGGGACGCCGAATTTGCACAGCGAGATCGCCAGCATCGCAGTCGGCGGACAAGTGCGCGGGACGTTTGGCGGCACCGATTCGTATCGTTTCATGGCGGAGAAAATCGGCTTGGTGAAAGTCGGTGGTGCCACGATTCCAATCGTCGCCACCGACCTCCAACCGCTCGGCATCACCGGCGATTTCCACATCGTCGGCAGCGCTTCGGTGGCCACGCCGGCGGCGCCGACATTTGCTCCCGCGCATTTCGTCAACGAGCAAACGGCGACCTACACGGACGCCGACGGCGACCTCGTGACGGTCAAATTTTCCAAAAAAATTCTGACCGATGGGGCGGCCGGAAATGTCTCCACGATCCTTGTCCAAACAAACGGGTTCCTTCGCACCATTGATCTCACCGGACTTGGCGCGGATGCCGAGGGGGTTGGTATCTCCGTCACGGCGCAACGCGCTGGAAACGGCGATGGCTTCGCGAGCGTCGGCTCGATTCAATCGACCGCAAATCTAGGAGCCATCAGCATTCGCGGCGATCTCGGCTCGGTCGATGCCGGCACTGGAGCGCTCGGCGCGGTCGCAGTGCAAAGCCTCGCCGTCGCATCGATGGGTGCCTTTGGTCTCACCACTGGTGCGACCGATCTGACGAGCAACTGGAGCGGCGGCGCGGGCAAGGTCACCGTGCAAACGGACTTCCGCGGCGCCCTGCTTGATGTGGCAGGCCCTGTTAGTTCGCTGACCATTGGCGGCTCGATCCTCGGTGGTGGCACGAACAGCAGCGGTCGCATTTCGGCCGACGGCATCGGCTCCGTGAAAATCGGCGGGGATCTCGTGGGGGGTGCCGGCACGGCTAGTGGACTCCTTGAATCGCGCACCACGGCGAAGCTCGGAGCCGTGACAATCGGCGGCTCGATTCGCGGAGGCACCGGCGGCTTCAGTGGTGAACTTACGAGCGGTGGTGACCTGGCGTCGGTGAAGATCGGCGGCAGCGTCATCGGTGGCACCGGCACGGCGCAATTCTCCGGGGTGGTGATCGCGGGCGGAAACCTCGGACCGGTCACGGTCGGAGGCTCTCTGATCGGCGGCGCCGGGCCGGACAGTGGAGAGATCGAAGCCATTGGCGAGAGCCTCGGAGCAGTAAAAATCGCGCACGACATCCGCGGCGGCACGGGTCTCGCGACCGCGGAGGTTGCTGGCGCAGTGCGCAGCAATGGCACGATCGCTTCGGTCACCGTGGGCGGCTCGATCTTCGGGGGGACAAACAAGTTCTCTGGCATCTTCGCCGACGGCCTTGGTCCGGTGAAAGTCAGCCACGATTTGCGAGCAGGCAGCGGCGGGGCAACGGCGTCGATCGCGTCCACCCAGAACATTGTGAGTCTCTTCATCGGCGGATCTTTCATCGGAGGATCAGCAGAGTTCGACGGGCAGATCACAGCCGCCGGAGGTATCGGCAGCACCATCATCGTCGGCGACGTGGTTGGCGGCAGCGCACCCAACGCGGCGATCATCGCCGCGGGCAACGGGCCGCTCATTTCCGTGACGATCGGCGGTTCGTTGCGTGGCGGTTCAGAATCGCGGGCGGGCGGCGTTTTCGCCGCCAGTACTGACGCGGATGATCCGAACAGCGGGGTCATCTTCTCGGTGAAAGTCGGCGGCGACGTAATCGGCGGCACCGGCAGCGAGAGCGGCAGTATTTTTCCCGACTACGACTTGTTGAAAGCGACGATCGGTGGCTCAGTGCGGGGCGGCACGGAAAGCTTCAGCGGCCGCGTCGGCGCGGGTTATTCGATCGGCGATTTGAAAATCGGCGGGAGTTTGATCGGCGGTAGCGCGAGCTTGTCAGGGGTGATCGATGCCGTCGGCGTGATCAGTAACGATCAGATCTCCGACGGGTTCATCGATTCGATCACGATCGGCGGTTCCGTGCGCTCGGGCAGCGCGGCGCGAAGTGGCTTTATTACGACCGGGACTTCGCTCGGTTCGCTCACGGTCGCGGGCGATCTGGTCGGCAGAGCAGGGGCGCCGGTGATCGTTGCGATCAAGGGTGTGGCGGCACCCGTGGGCACGAGTGACCTCGTGCTCAAAACGCTTAAAATCGGGCGCAGCATGGAGTTCGCGAACGTCCTCGCGGGCTTCGATTTCAATCTCCAGCCCTTTGACTCCCACGCGCAAATCGGCGGGGTGACCGTCGGCCGCGATTGGATCGCCACCAACGTCGTCGCGGGCCGGCAGAATCTCGGGACTGATGACCTGCCGGGTGGCACCGGCACGGCTGCGGACAACGTGAACTTCGGCGACCTCCACGACGCGCTCATCGGAGTGCCCGGTACGATCGTCGCGAAAATCGCGAGTATCACCATCGGCGGACACGTGCGCGGCAGCGCGCTCCCCGACGACCATTTTGGTTTCGTCGCCGGTGAAATCGGCGCGTTCAAACTTGGCGGAACCACGATCCCCGTGGCCGGAACGGTGGATCGGCCAATCGGCATCACCGCCGACACGCGACTGCATGAACTGCAGATCCAGAATTCCTGAGTCCGGTCAGGCGGAGATCCGTGCGCCGGCGCAGAGATAGAGGACGGCCATCCGGACCGCGAGGCCGTTGGTGACTTGATCGAGGATGACCGAGCGGTCGCTGTCGGCGAGATCGCTGTCGATCTCCACGCCGCGATTGATCGGCCCCGGATGCATGATCAGCGCGCCCGGCTTGAGCAGTTCCGCGCGTTTCTTCGTGAGTCCGAAAAGTGAGGTGTATTCACCGAGACTCGGAAAATATTCCTTTCGCTGACGCTCGTGCTGAATGCGCAAGAGATTCACGACATCGACCTCCGGCAGCACGGCATCGAGGTCGTGCGTGACGGTCGCACCCATTGCTTCGAACGCTCGCGGAACCAGCGTGCTCGGACCGACGAGCGTGACGCGTGCGCCGAGTTTCAGCAGGGCGTGGATGTTCGAACGCGCCACGCGGCTGAACAGAATGTCGCCGATAATCGCGACGTGGATGCCCGCGATGTGGCCGAGCTTTTCGCGGATGGTGAAGGTGTCGAGGAGCGCCTGCGTCGGGTGTTCGTGCGCGCCATCGCCAGCGTTGATGATGCTGGCCTCGAGCCGCTCGGCGAGGAACTGTGCCGCGCCCGCGGAGCTGTGTCGGAGCACGATGATGTCGGCGTGATTCGCCTCCAGAATCTTCGCGGTGTCTTTCAGCGTCTCGCCCTTCGTGAGGCTTGAGGTGCTTGCGGAAATGTTGATCACATCCGCGCTCAGCCGGATGGCGGCGAGTTCGAACGAAGTGCGTGTGCGTGTGCTCGCCTCGACGAAGAAATTGACGAGCGTCTTGCCCCGGAGGGCCGGCACTTTCTTGATCTCGCGCGTGCCGACCTGTTTGAAAGCCGCAGCGGAATCGAGGATATGCGTGATCTCCGCGGCGCTCAGTGGCTCGATGCCGACAAGGTCTTTGCGCGTCCAAACCGCAGGTGAGGGAAGGGCATTCATCGGGAGGAACTTTTGGCCACGGGAGCCGCGGCTTGGCGCAGCTTGTTTGGATTCATTCGCGACATCGGTGTTATCCGCGGTCGCCGGTTTCCGCGCGTTGCAGCCAGACGGAATCAGGAACTCCGTCGAGCGCTTCGAGCCGCACGAAGACGCGCTCGCCAATTTGCGTCGGCAGGTTTTTCCCGACGTAATCCGCGCGGATGGGGAGTTCGCGGTGACCTCGATCAATGAGCGCCGCGTACTGAATCCGCGCGGGCCGTCCAAAGCTGGAAATGGAGTCCATCGCCGCGCGGCAGGTGCGGCCGGAAAAGAGGACGTCATCGACGAGGACGAGGGTCTTGTCGGAAAGCTCGGCGGGTAATTCCGTCGGCTGCATGGCCCACATGCGGCGGCGAGTGTGAATGTCGTCGCGGTGCATCGAGACGTCAATGATCCCAGATGCGGGCTTCACTTTTTCAAACTGCCCGATGGCCTCCGCGAGCCGCTTTGCGAGTTCGACGCCGCGCGAGGGGATGCCAATCAGGACGACGTTGGCGAGGTCGGGATTGCGCTCGATGATTTCGTGCGCGATGCGTTTGAGCGCACGCTCGATCGCCGCGGCATCGAGAATCAGAACGGCACCGCTGGCGGGGGAGCCGGCGTCGGGCGAAGTAGAAGTGGGAGATTTGGGCATGTCCTTCGCGACCTCGCAGGATCGCAGTTAAAGGTGAGCCGACGCGCGCTTAGTTGGGGGAGGACGGCTTGTGACGCTGAGTGCGCCAGGTCGAGCGATGCTTCACGATCCAGTCGAGCAGCGCCTTTTCAAATCCAATGTCGTGGCCTGCTTTTTCGCTCTCGATCCATTTGTGACGCAGGATCTCTTCGCGTTCAGCGAGGAACTCCTTGTAGAGAAGCGACTCGGTCACGAGGTCGGGGTTGTCGTCGGTGGTGGAGGTCATGGAAAGCAGGGGAGTCACGAAATGATAAGCAGCCTCAATGCCTCATGCCATCAAGGATTGACGGAGTTGACTCGCAATATTCGCAAATCTCTTCGCAACCGCGCCATCCGGCTCGCCGACGGTAACGGGCAATCCGCGGTCGCCGGCTTCGCGCGTCGCGATGTCGATGGGAATCTGGCCGAGCATGGGAACGCGGAGCCGCGCGGCTTCACGCTCGCCACCACCTTCGCCGAAAATGTCGTAGCGAACGCCGTCGCTCGGGCAGAGGAAGTAGCTCATGTTTTCAATGAGCCCGAGCACGGGAACGTTCACTTTTTGAAACATTGTCGCGGCCTTGCGCGCATCGATGAGCGCGACCTCCTGTGGCGTGGTGACGATGAGCGCACCGGTCAGGGCAACGGTCTGGACGATCGTGAGCTGGATGTCGCCGGTGCCAGGTGGCAGGTCGAGGATGAGGAAATCGAGCGGGCCCCAATCCACCCGCGAAGAAACTGCTGCGTGTATTTGGTCACCATCGGGCCCGCGGAGAATCGCCGGTGAAGCATCGTCGAGCAGGAAGCCCATCGACATCACTCGGAGGCCGTAGCGCTCGACCGGGGTGATGCGATTTGTCTCCTCGTCCGCCAACGGGCGTTCGTTGGTGCCGAACATCAGGCCCATGCTCGGCCCATACATGTCGCAGTCGCAGAGGCCGACGGAAGCGCCGCTTTTTTGCAGCGCGATCGCCAGATTCGCCGCGACCGTCGATTTTCCGACGCCGCCTTTGCCGCTGGCCACGGCGATGACGTGCCGCACGCCTTCGATCTGTGCCGCGCCCGTGGTGCCGCCGGCGGTGGCGGGGCCTGCGGGTGCCTGGATGTCGATGCGCACCGCGACGTTTCCGATACCGGGAAGCACGCAAAGCGCCGCCTCGGACTGGGCTTTAATGGCCTGTGGGATCTTTGGGTCGTTGGTCGTCAGCGTCATCTGCACGATGACCTCCGTGCCATTCACCCGCACATCTTTCACCAGCCCAAACGAAACGATGTCGCGGGTGAAACCGGGATATTTGACGGACGAAAGGGTCTCGCGAACGAGCTCAGGTGTGATCATGCGGGCGCGCACTTTCGGCAAAGATCTCCGAAAGTCGAGGGCGGGGATGGACGGGAGCGGGCATCAGAACCTCGGAGGTCGGAGAGCGGCTACTTCCTCTCGGCACCGAAGATCTCGAGGTAGGTCGGCGTGCGATCTTTCGATGAGGTCGCGGTCGCTGTTTCGATGCGCATTTGCTTCAGAAACCAGGCGCCATTGATCTTTTGCCCGGAGATGACTTTGAAGCGGCGCGAGAACTTTCCGGCGTGGTCAAAGGCCTCCGCTTGCATCAGCGCACCGCTTTCCTTGTCGATCCAAAGCATCACGCTGCCGTATTGCGAATCGTTCTTCGCGGCGGGTTCCGCGTGCACTTTCCAGCACTTTCGCAGCAACAGCATTTGCTCCCCGGCAACGCTTGCATTTGGCCAGTAGAGAAATTTCAACGCGAGATCTTCGTAGCTGATGTCGGTGTCGCGGATGGTCTTATCGAAGCGCGCGGAAGTCACTTTTTCCGATCCGCTGCGCGTGATTTCCTCGAGCCGCGAATCCTTCTCGAGCAAGCGAAGCTGCATGATCTGGGAAGGGTTGATGAACTCGTAGCGAATCGTGCTGCCGTCGATCGTCAGGCGGAAGGGAAGGATCTTCGGGCCGTTGCGAACCTGACCTTCGAGCACCTGATGTTGCGAGGATTGAGCGAGGCGTACAACGCGGAGAATTTCGCGCGCATCCGGCGGAGGCTCGGCAGCCGCGAAGCCGCTCAGACACAAGGCTGCGAGGAGGAGCAATCGTTTCTTTACAGCGCGAGTTGGGGTCATAACCTCGGCAGATTCCGCCATCGCCGAATGGACCAAAAGCTTCTTTTTCTGATCAATCGCGAGTGGACGAACCCCGCTCTGGATCGGGTCATGGTGATTTTTTCGACATTCGACGTGTGGCTCCTGCCGCTGCTTTTTCTGGTGATTGGAATCGGCGTTTTCGGGAGCTTCGCAGCGCGCGCCTTTTTGCTCACGGCCGCGCTCGTGGTCGCGGTGAATGACGGGGGAGTTTCCAATTCCTTAAAGAAGCTCGTCGATCGTCCGCGGCCGTTCCAGTCGCACAATGATGTCCGGCAACTCGAACTCCCCAAGGCCAGACCGCGCATTCTGGCGGTTGCGAAGCCGCTGCGGATCAAGCTTTCGCGAGCCAATCTGAATGATGTGGAAGGCCGCTCGTTTCCGTCGTCCCACACGATCAACAACTTTTCGATTGCGACCGTATGCGCTGCGTTTTTCCGCCGGCGCGGCTGGTTGGCATTCGTCCCCGCAGCCATTGTCGGCTACTCGCGCATCTACACCGGTTCGCACTGGCCGAGCGATGTCCTGACGACGATTCCACTGGCCATTGGCACAACGCTCCTCCTGCTTGCCCTCGCCGAATGGCTCTGGCAAAGGATCGGCGAACGGTGGCTTCCGGATCTGCTCGCCCAGCATCCGCATCTTTTTGACGCCGAAATGCGAAGGCGCAGAGAGGAGAAAGGTGACCCGCTCTTTTGACATCCCACGTTTTGGCGATACTGCGATCGATCTCCACGCCCGCTCAAAATGACACCCCGTCGCTGGCTTTTCGTTTTCCTCGGAGCGCTCACCGTGCTGCGCCTCGTCTTCATCGCGCAGGTCGAGCTCTCGCCGGACGAGGCCTACTACTTCAAATGTGGAGCGAGCGGATGGACTTTGCTATTTACAGCAAAGGCCCCGGCGTCGCCGCGACGATCTGGCTCGGCACGCATCTCTTCGGCGTGAACGAATTCGGCATCCGGGTTTTCAGTCCGCTGCTCGCGCTCGGGACCGCCTTGCTGATGTTCTGGCTTCGCTCGCCGCCTCTACGGCGAATCCGTCGGCGATCTGGACGGTGCTGATGATCAATGCAGCGCCGATTTTCAACGCTGGCAGTCTGCGTGATGACCATCGATCCGCTCTCGATCTTCTTTTGGACGGCGGCGCTCTACGCCTTTTGGCTCGCGCTCGAGAACGCAGCCCGGAATTCACCCGCTGGTGGCCGATCACCGGGGCGCTGATCGGCCTCGGATTCCTCTGCAAATACACGAACGCGATGCAGCTGCTCTCCATCCTGCTCGCTGCTCGCGTTCACGCCGAAATTCCGCCGCGAATTCGCTCCGGCCCGGCTTTTACACGATGCTCGCCGCGTTTCTTCCGTCTTCACGCTGCCGCCGATCATTTGGAACGCCCAGCACGACTGGATCACGCTCTCGCATCTGAGCGCACGCGGCGGCTTGCAGAAAGCATTCCACGTCGATTTTCAGGAGTTTTTCACCTTCTTTTGCCAGCACTTCGGGGCTTATTCGCCGTTCCTTTTCGCGCGCTCATGGCTGGGGGAATTTGGAGCCTGCGGCAGGCGCGGCATCACTTGAAACCGCGGTTTCTGCTCGCCTTCGCGCTCCCGCTGTGGGCGCTTTACCTGTGGCTTTCGCTTCGACAAGCGGGCGAGGCCAACTGGACGGCGCCCGCGATGATCAGCCTCGGAATTCTCGCCACGGCGGTCTGGCACGAGCGTGCGCAAAGCTCCGTCTGGATACGTCGCGGAGCGGTTTGCCGTCGGCTTTGGCATCCTGATGAGCGTGCTTGCACTCGACACCGACCTCCTGCGCGCCGCAGGCATCCCGCTCGCCTACAGCGCGGACCCGAGCAAACGCCTGCGCGGCTGGCGCTCCTCCGCCGCGGAGATCGAGCGGATCCGCGCGGAGTTCGAAGGACAAACGGGACAGCCAGTCTTTCTCATCGCAAATACCTACGGCGTCGCTGCGGACCTCGCGTTCTACTTGCAACGACAAGCGGCCCGAAGGTCCGGAACATCCGCCGATTTATTTCCCGGAATCCCCGGCCATCGAGAATCAATTCTCGTTCTGGCCGCGCTACGACGAATTCATCAGCGTGCCGCGAGACCAGCATTCCTGCGGATTCGTACTACACCGAGGAGCAGGGGATCAATCCGTTCCATGGCCGCACCGCGCTTTACGTCACCGACCGGGCGGAGGAGCGCGCGCCGTCGATGATCAAGAGCGGCTTTGAGCGCGTGGAAATGATCGCCTGCATCGACCAGACGCGGCGCGGTTTTCCGCTTCGCCAGTGGCGCGTTTTCGCGTGCTACAACTATCGCAGCGCTTCGTTGTGAGCAGCGCGCTGCGGTGCCAAACCGCTTCCCTTCTGCCCGCACGCCACTAAAAACGCCCGCATGATTTCCGTCGTCATCCCGCTCTTACAATGAGGAGGACAACATCGCGCGCGCTCCAGCAGGAACTCGCGACCGCGCTCGCCGGGATCGAGCACGAGATCATCCTCGTGGACGACTGCTCGAGCGACCAGACGCTCGCGCGGATCGAGCGCACGCCGGAGGTGCGCGTGCTCGAGTTTGAGAAAAACACCGGGACAGAGCGCGGCCATGTATGCCGGCATCCACGCGGCGCGCGGCGAGGTCATCGTGCTGCTCGATGGCGACCTGCAAAACGATCCCGCCGACATCCCGCGCCTGCTCGCGGAGATCGACCGTGGCGCCGACCTCGTCTGCGGCTACCGCGCCAATCGCAAGGACACCTTTTCCAAGCGCCTCACGAGCCGCTTCGCGAATGCGGTGCGCAGCCGCTTCACGCGCGATGGCGTGCGCGACACCGGCTGCACGCTCAAGGCGATGCGCGCGCGAATGCCGCGAGGCGCTCGTGCCCTTCTACGGCATGCACCGCTTCATCCCGGCGCTTGTGAAAGGCATGGGCTACAAGCTCGTCGAGCTGCCGGTGAATCACCGCCCGCGCACCGCGGGCGTGAGCAAATACGGATTCGGCAATCGCGCGTTGAAGGCGACGCTGGACATGTTTGCCGTTCGCTGGATGCTCTCGCGCCAGTTGAAAATCAGGGTCAAGCCCGAACGGACGGCGTAATCACGCGCGCCACACGCGGTCCGATTCCCGTGAAGATTTCCCACGGAATCGTACCCGCTCGCAGAGCCAGTTCGGCAACCGGAATTTCGTCGCCTCCGTTCTGCCCGAGGAGCACGACTTCTTCGCCGGCGGCCACCTCTGGCAGCGCGGTCACATCGACCATGATTTGATCCATCGTGACGCGTCCGAGCACAGCGCAACGCCGCCCTTGGATGAGCACTTCCGCGCCCTTTCCGCTGAGGTGGCGCTGATAGCCGTCGGCGTATCCGACCGCCAGCGTTGCCACCTTCATCGGCTGCGACACTTTGAAAGTCCGTCCGTAACTGACCGTGCGCCCGGGGTCGACCTCTCGCACGAGCGTGATGCGGGTTTTCCAAGTCAAAACTGGTCGCAGACGCGGCTGAAATCCCGACCGCGGCGCGCAGCCGTAGAGCATCAGGCCGACGCGAATCATGCCGCCGCTTTCGGCACCGAAGGCAATCAGTCCCGCGCTATTGGCAATGTGGTCGACGGCGCCGGAAAGCCCGTGGGCATGGAGTGCGGCGACTACAGCACGATAATTTGCGAGCTGCTCGCGAGTGAACTCATCGTCCTCGTCGGCGACCGGAAAATGCGAGGAGATCCCCGTCACTGCGAGGCCGGGGAGCGCGAGAATGTCCCGGGCCGCAGCGAGTGCATCATCCTGCCAGATCCCGATGCGCCCCATGCCGGTGTCGATGACCAGATGAACAGGAATCCGCTGCCCTGGCGCCGCGAGTTGGCTGTAACTCGCGGCCTCCTCGATGCTCGAAATGGCTGGCAGAAATCCTCGCGTCGCAATCTCCGCGCGTTCGGAAGGGAGCGCCGGACTGAGGATGTGGATTGGCCGCGAAGCAGCATGACTGCTGATTTCGCAGGCCTCCTGAAAATTCGCGACGCCGAACATCTCCACCGAATCAGCGACGGCTCGAACCACCTCGGCGGCCCCGTGGCCGTAGGCGTTAGCTTTCACCACCGCCATGATCTTTACCGCTTCGCCAGCTTGCCTGCGGGCCGCCGCGACATTGTGGACGAGGGCTTTGGGATCGATTTCGGCCCAAGACCGATGAAGGGTTTTCGAGGCGCTCACGAGAACTTCAGCACTGCGCGGTAGACAGGGAGAGCAGGGGATGACACGGGATGGAGGTCGCTCGACCAGCGAGCCGACGAGCGCCTCTCATTTCACGAATCCCCAAAGACAGCAATCTTCATCCGATACGCTCCGGGCTTGCACTGGGGGCGAGGCGTCCTAGAACGTGCGCTCGCCTTTATCCTACCTTTATGTCGAAAAAATTGCTTGTCCTGCTCGCTGCGCTCAGCCTGACCGCGCATCTCGGATCTGCCCAATCCACGCAACGGCCGCAGCCGGCCACCGCTCCGGCGGACTCCACCCCGACCCCGGAGAAGCGGGGATTCCTCAAACGGGTCTTCGGTAAAAAAGAGGCGGCGACGCCCGTTCCGGTGGCCACGCCTGAGCCAAAGCCGACGCCACGCACCTACCGCAGACCGCGCGTTACCGCTCCGCCTCCTCCTTCCAACGAGAACGCTACCGACGAGTCAAAGAAGCCAGCTCCCCCGAAAGGCGATTCCGAAAAGCAGCCCGAGACGGCACCCGGCGAGCCCGTGGAGAAAAAAGATCCGAGCGAGTCCGAAAAGTCCTCAAGTGAGGAACCGGTGAAGCCGATGACCGGAACCAGCAAGCGCGGCAAGAAGCCAGCCGTGGCGCCTCCGAAAAAAGTCACCGCGCAACCACCGGAAGGCGCGGACGTCGAGGAGCAGGAGAAATGGAAATATAACGAGGCGAAGAAAGTCGCGCTAGAGGATTCCGACGTCGCGGACCTCAAGAAAAAAGCCGACGCTACGCTAAGCGACGAGGAAGGCCGGAAGGCGCTCCGGGCTTATAATCGCGCCCTTTTCAACAAGATGCGAAAGACCGATCCCACCATCAAGGAGCGGATTGACCGCATCGAGGCGAGCGTGATGAAGCGGCTCGGCGGCGCCGAGTAATCCCGAGGTCCGCCTTAGCGCGCAGCCACAATGGCCGCCGGTTTCGGCGCGCCGAAGCGCTGCGTCTCCAACGCCGCGGCAATGGCTTCGGCAAGTCGCTCGCGGTATGCTGGGACCGAGCAGCGGCGGCCCTCCGCCGGGTTGCTCAGGTAGCCGCACTCGACGAGCACCGCAGGAAATTCATTAAGCCGGAGCACTCGGAAATTCGCGAGTTTCAAACCCCGAGACGTGGCTCCGGGCACCGCCGCAACGCTGCGCAAAACGCGCTGCGCCAGTTCACGAGAAGCCCCGGATTTGTAGTAAACCTCGGTTCCGCGAATCGAGCGGCGCGGCGCTTCATTGAAGTGGATGCTGACGAAAACCGCGTTGTTCTGCCGATTCGAAATCCGGGCGCGGTCGTTGAGCTCGATAAACTCGTCTGTGCTTCGAGTCATGACCGTGCGGAAGCCTGCACTGCGCAGTTTTGCGTCGAGATATCGCGCGACGTCGAGAGTCGCGGTTTTCTCCGCTCCGCCCCAGCGGGAGCGGGTGCCGGAGTCGTGTCCCCCATGCCCGGCATCGATCACCACGGTTTGAAAAGTGCGGCTCGTATCCTTCACCGAGGTCGTGGCACAGCCCGAGAGGAGCGCCGCCGCCAGCAGCGCCAATCCCAGTCGCCACCCGCGCTGCTTGCTATCGCGGGCCTCGTTCGGGATGGTCGCTGAGACGATGAAAGAAATCATTTTTAAGGCCGGGAAATTCGCGGCCTTACTCATCGCAGCAACGATTCCTTGTCAAGCGGTCGAACCCGGAAAGCCCATGAATACAGCAGCTCCAGCCGCTCCGCTGAACCGTCTCGCGGGGGAAAAATCACCCTACCTTTTGCAGCACGCGCACAATCCCGTGGATTGGTATCCGTGGGGGCCCGAGGCGTTTGAAAAGGCCCGCCGCGAGGAAAAGCCGATCTTTCTCTCGGTGGGATATTCGACCTGCCACTGGTGCCACGTCATGGCGCACGAATCGTTTGAGAATCCCGAGATCGGCGAAGCTGATGAACGAGCACTTCGTCAGCATCAAAGTCGACCGCGAGGAGCGCCCGGATGTGGACCAAGTTTACATGACCTTCGTGCAGGCGACGACGGGCAGCGGCGGCTGGCCGATGAGCGTTTTTCTGACGCCCGAACTCAAGCCGTTCATCGGCGGCACTTACTACCCGCCGGCCGATCGCTCGGACGTCCGGGCTTTCCCACCGTGCTCAACCGATCTCGTCGTGCGTGGAAGAACGACCGCGAGAACATCGTTGATCACGGCAACACCGTGGCCGAGCAACTTCGCGAGTATGCCGCCAGCAGCGCACCGACGGGGCCTGGAAGGAAGGCGGCAATGGCCGCCTGCTTCGACCAACTCGACTCGGACGTTCGACGACGAACTCGGCGGCTTCGGCGGAGCGCCGAAATTTCCGCGACCGCGTGGCGCTCAACTTCCTTTTCCGCACCTACGCGCAAAAGGCGCGGATTCCCGGGATGGCAAAGCTGCGCTAGGAATGGCGCTCCTCACGCTGCAGAAGATGGCGGAAGGCGGAATGCATGACCATCTCGGCGGCGGGTTTCATCGCTACTCCGTCGACCCGTTTCTGGCACATCCCGCACTTTGAGAAAATGCTCTACGATCAGGCGCAACTCGCGTCGTCGTATCTCGATGCGTTTCAAATCACGCGCGACTCCGCGCATGAGAAAGTCGCGCGCGACATCCTCGATTACGTCCGCCGCGACATGACGGACAAAGCCGGCGGTTTTTACTCAGCGGAGGATGCCGACTCGATCCTCGAGCACGGGAAGCCAGCGCACGGCGAAGGGGCTTTTTACATCTGGTCGAAGTCGGAAATCGAGCGCGTGCTCGGCGATGAGGCAGCACTTTTCAACCGTTTTTACGGCGTTGAAGAAACAGGCAATGCACCAAGTGGCAGCGACCCGCTGGGAGAGTTCACGGGCAAAAATACGCTCATCCAAAGGCTCACCGTTTTTGCGACCGCGGAGGAATTGAAAAAGAGCCAAACGGAGGTTGAGACTTCCCTCGCGGCAAGCCGAAACAAGCTTTTCGACGTGCGCTCGGGGCGGCCGCGTCCGCACCTCGACGACAAAATTATCACAGCTTGGAACGGTCTGATGATTTCCGCGTTTGCCCGCGCTGCGCAGATTCTCGACGACCCGAAGTACCTCGAAGCTGCGCAGCGGTCCGCGAAGTTCATCCGCGCACAGCTCTGGAAAGACGGCGCGCTCATCCGCAGCTACCGGCAGGGCGCGAGCGAAGTGAGCGGGTTTGCCGATGACTACGCGTCGCTCATTCAAGGACTCTTGGATTTGTATGAGGCCGACTTCGACGTGGCTTGGCTGCAATGGGCGATTGAGCTTCAAAAAAAGCAGGATGAGCTTTTTGCCGACGAGAAGAATGGCGGCGTACTTCGGGGTACCGGCCAACGCTCCGAACATTCTGATCCGGATGAAGGAAGACTACGATGGCGCTGAGCCTTCGCCGAATTCGATCGCGGCGATGAATCTGCTGCGCCTTGCGCAATTCACCGGCGACCCAGCGATGCGCGAACGCGCCTTGAAGACGATCGAAGCCTTTGCGGATCAGCTTTCCCGCACACCGAGCGCCCTGCCGCAAATGCTTTGCGCCGTCGATGCGTCACTGGCCAAGCCGCGCCAAATCGTCATCGCCGGTCAAAACGATTCTGCCGCGACCCGTGCGCTGCTTCGGGAAGTCCACGCCCACTACCTGCCGAACAAACTCGTGCTGCTGGCCGACGCTGGACCGGCGCAAAAGTGGCTGGGCGAGCGCCTGGAATTTTTGCAAACGGTCGAACCGATTGACGGCAAACCCGCAGCCTATGTCTGCGAAGATTTCGTCTGCCAACTGCCGGTGACCGAAGTCGAGAAACTGCGCGAATTACTCCGCTGAGCGGCACCCGCACACCCGGATTTAGACGGTTTCCGCAGTCGGTTTTCCGCAGCAGTTTTTGAACTTCTTGCCGCTGCCGCAGGGGCACGGGTCGTTGCGGCCGACCTTCGGCGCTTCGCGACGGACGGGAAATGAGATGTGCGGGGCAGGCTCGGATCTTCTGTCGCCGTCGCCGCGGAACTTTCGCGCAAGCCCATCGGTTCCCCGCTGGTCGAGGCGTCGCCGCTGATGAGGAACTGCGGAAGGTTCTGCGAGGAATGCGCCGAAGGCCTCGAGATTCGAGGTCGAGCGGAAGAGATTGTGCAGGATCTCGCTTTTGATGTTCGCCATCAGCTCGGTGAACATGTCGTAGGCCTCGGTCTTGTATTCGATGAGCGGATCCTTCTGCCCGTAGGCGCGCAGATAGACGGCTTCGCGCAGCGAGTCCATCGCGTAGAGATGCTCCTGCCAGAGGCGGTCGATGGCGTTGAGGATGATGTAGCGCTCGAGGTAGCGCACCGCTTCCGGCGGCTTCGTGCGCGCACTTCAGCTCGTAGCTCTTCTTGATCGCGCTCGATGAGGAAGTTCGCCGACCTCCGGCGGCGTCTTCTTGTCGAGACTCGGCGGCTTCCGGCGGTGAGGCCGAGCGGGAAGGTGATATTCACCCAGTGGAGCAGGCCGTCGGGATTCTGTCCTCGTCGTCCGTCGGGCAGGAAGCTGCATGACCTTGTCCGGGATCGCTTCGTCGATCACTTCGTAGATGCAGCGGGCGCGGATCGTCGGCGTTGATCGCCTCGTTGCGGCAGCCGTAGACGACTTCGCGCTGCTTGTTCATCACGTCGTCGAAATCGAGCGACCGTTTGCGGATCATGTAATTCCGCTGCTCGACGCGCTTCTGCGCGGTCTCGACGGACTTGTTCAGCCACGGATGCTCGAGCTCCTCGCCTTCCTCCAGGCCGAAGCGTTCCATCATCTTCGTCATGCGATCGGCGGCGCCGAAGTTGCGCATGAGGTCGTCCTCGAAGCTGACGTAGAACCGCGACATGCCCGGGATCGCCCTGGCGCGCGCAACGTCCGCGGAGCTGGCGGTCGATGCGGCGCGACTCGTGGCGCTCGGTGCCGATGACGTAGAGTCCGCCGACTTCGGCGACGCCGGGGCCGAGTTTGATGTCGGTGCCGCGGCCGGCCATGTTGGTGGAGATGGTGACGCTGCCCGGCTGGCCGGCGCGCGCGACGATCTCCGCTTCCTGCAGGTGATACTTCGCGTTCAGCACGGCGTGCGGGATCTTCTCGCGCTTGAGCATGCGGCGAAAGGACTTCGCTCGCCTCGACGCTGACCGTGCCGACGAGCACCGGCTGCCCCTTGGCTGTGCGCGTCCTGATCTCCTTGACGACCGCGTTGAACTTCTCGCGGCGCGTCTTGTAGATGAAGTCGTTCATGTCCTTGCGGATGCAGGGCTGGTTCGTCGGGATGACGGCGACGTCGAGCTTGTAGATGTCGTGAAATTCGTTCGCCTCGGTCTCCGCGGTGCCGGTCATGCCCGCGAGCTTCTGGTAGAGGCGGAAGTAATTCTGGATCGTGATCGTCGCGAGCGTCTGCGTCTCGCGGTCGATCGTGCACGCCTTCCTTGGCCTCGACGCGCCTGGTGCAGGCCGTCGCTCCAGCGGCGGCCGGTCATCTTGCGGCCGGTGAATTCATCGACGATGACGACCTTGCCTTCCTCGACGACGTACTGCACGTCCTTCTCGAAGAGGCAGTAGGCGCGCAGGAGCTGGGAGATGTTGTGGATGCGCTCGCTCTGGTGATCGCATGTACGCCTGGCGCTTCTGCTTCTCCTCGAGCTTCTCGCGCGTCGCGTCGAGGCCGGGCGTGTCTGGTCGATCTCGGCGAACTGCGTGATCAGATCCGGCAGCACGAAGGCGTCCGGATCGTCCGGGATTCATGAAACGCGCGGCCCTGCTCGCTGAGGTCGGCCTCGTGGGCGCGCTCGTCGATCGACGAAGAACAGCTCCTCCTTGAGCGCGAAGAGCTCCTCCTTCCGCGTGTCGCCGTGAAAAGACGAGCTCGGTCTTGTCGATCGCGCGGCGCTTCTCCGGATCTTCCATCGCGCGCAGCAGGCCCTTGTTGCGCGGCTGGCCGAGCTTCACCTTGACCATCAGGCGGCCCGAACTCCTCGGTCTTGCCCTGCGTCCAAAAGCTCCTCCGCCTCGGAGACGAGCCGGTTGCAGAGCATCGTCTGCTTGCTTGCACGAGCTGATCGACGAGCGGCTTGAACTTGTCGAACTGATGCGTCGAGACGGTCGCCGGGCCGCAGATGATGAGCGGCGTGCGCGCCTCGTCGATGAGGATCGAGTCGACTTCGTCGACGATGGCGAAGTAGTAGCCGCGCTGCACCTGCTGCTCCTTGCGACGTGGCCATGCCGTTGTCGCGCAGGTAGTCGAAGCCGAACTCCGAGTTCGTGCCGTAGGTGATGTCGCAGTCGTACTGCGCGCGGCGCATCCGGCGGATACTGGTCGTGCTGGATGAAGCCGATCGTCAGGCCGAGGAACCCGTAGAGCTGGCCCATCCACTCGCGAGTCGCGGCGGGCGAGGTAGTCGTTCGTCGTGACGAGATGCGCGCCGCGGCCGGTGAGCGCATTGAGATAGAGCGGCAGCGTGGCGACCAGCGTCTTGCCTTCGCCGGTGGCCATTTCCGCGATCATGCCGCGATGCAGGCAGATGCCGCCGATGAGCTGCACGTCGAAGTGGACCATGTTCCAGGTGTACAGGCTGGTCGCAGACGTGAAAATGTCGCTGCCGCTCAGTCATCCGGCGCGCCGCATTCTTCACCACGGCAAAGGCCTCGGGCAGAATCTCGTCGAGCCGGCGCTGCTGCTCGGCTCGTCCTCGATCTTCGAGAGCTCGCTCCTTCCACCGGCGAGTCTTGGCGCGCGGAGCTCGTCGTCGCTCAGCTTCTGGTAACTCGACCTCGAGTTCGATTGATGCGCTCCACGATCGGCCGCAGCGTCTTCACCATGCGGGTGTTTTTCGAGCCGATGACCTTTTTGATGAGCCAGTTAATCATGATGGACGGGTCGGAAGGGGCGCGGGAATGTAGGATGCGGCGCGGGTGCGTGCAAGCAACTGGACGCAGCCGCGGGCGAGGAGGAAAACAGCTATTTCGACCCGGGCTTGATCGCGGTCGTGCCAACGAGATCGGGCGGCAATTGGTCGGGCTCAAAGGTTTCAACGTTCAGTGCGGTCAGCGCGATAAATGGTGCGCCGAAGTCCGGCAGATTCCCGCCGCTGCGATCCACGATCGCCGCGATCGCGGCGACGATGCCGCCGTGCGCGCGGACGATGTCGATCGTCTCCTGCACGCGACCACCGCGCGTGACGACGTCCTCGGCAATGATGAAGTGCGTCGCCGGGTTTGATCTCAAAGCCGCGCCGCAGCACGAGTCCGCCAGTCGTCATTCTTTTCGACGAAAATGTGCGGCTTGCCGAGGGCGCGCGCGACTTCGTGGCCGACGATGATGCCGCCGAGCGCCGGCGAGATCACCCGTCGCGCGTCGATGCCGCGCAGCTTTTCCGCGAGCATCCCGCAGACGCGCGCGGCGATGGGCGTGTGCTGGAGCAGCAGCGCGCACTGAAAAAATTGGCGTGAGTGCAGGCCGGAGCGCAGCAAGAAATGGCCTTCGAGGAGCGCGTTGGTCTGGCGGAAAAGAGAGAGGAGTTCGTCGGACATTGTTTCAGCGCGGTTCAGTTCACCCTTCGACGACCTCGCCGCTGCGCGCGGCGATGACTTCGATCTCGACTTGCGCGCCGCGGGGGAGCGCGGAGACTTGCACGGTCGAGCGGGCGGGGAAGGGATGCGCGAAGTGGCGTTCGTAGATGGCGTTCATGGCGGCGAAGTCACCGAGGTTGGTGAGAAACACCGTCGACTTCACGACATCGGCGAAGGTCATGGCGTTGGCGTGAAGCACCGCCTGCACATTGGCGAGCACCCGGGCGGTCTGATCGGAAATGTCGCCGCCGACGATTTCGCCAGACACCGGATCGAGCGGAATCTGGCCCGCACAGAAGAGGAGATCGCCGACAGCGATGGCTTGCGAATATGGACCGACGGCAGCGGGAGCGTCGGCAGAGGCGATGACCTTTTTCATGAGAATGAGGGGAGGGTAGGAGTGCGCGAATTGTGGCAATCGGGAGCGATCGCGCGAAGGCGGTGTGCCGATCGAAAAAGGCCGACTACCGAAGCCGAACGAGGGTGTCGCCGCTGTCCTGAGCAGCGGGCAGGTTGTCGAGCAGCGCGCCGGCCAGGGTGAAGGAAAACGGCCCGCCCACGGGCACCGTGAGTGACTTGAGAATGGCTGCTTCGATGACATGGCTCACCGCGGCGCCGGAGGGCGAGTAGGGCGCCATCGCGCCGGCGGCGAATTTGATCGGGCCGATGCGTCCGCTGACGTTGGCTGGCCCGGCGACCGCAATTTTGTCGTCGCCATCGCCGAATCCTCCTGCGACCGGGTCGATCCCGGCGGCTGCTGAGGATAGGACAAAGCCGCCTATCTTTGTGGTGATCGCGGCGATGCTGGCCGCGTGCTGAAAAGCGTCGTTGACGCCGTCGAGCGCGAGGTCGCTGCCGAGCGTGGCACCGGCGAGGATGTTCGACGAAGTGATCAAGTTTCCGACCGTCACCGCGCCGATGTTACTGCCGGCGGCGATGAGCGTGCCGGTGAGCGAGCCCGACAAAGTCACGGCGCCCAGCGTCGCGCTTTTGAGATTTTTGGCCATCTCGCCCGCCGTTTCTCCGGCCGTGAACACGAGCCCCTGCCCCGCGAGGATCGTGCTGTTCACGAGGCTGCCGAAATCCGAGTTCTTCGATTTGATGACGATCGCCCCGATCGTGCCGGCCGAGACGGCGGTAAGGGTGGTGGCTTGGAAACCTGTCGCATCGCCCGCGAGCGTGATCGGACCGAGCGCGGCGCTGGCGCGGTAAACCGCCGTATCGAGCGCGCGCACATCGGTGCCCAAATTCAGGCGGTGGCCGACAGTCACGCTCGTCGCGCCGATCGATTTGCCGGTGAAATCCACGTTGTCCAAACCGATCGCCGCGCCGTCCTGCCCGCCCAAGGTCACCGTGATTTTACCGATCGTCGCGGCGATGCCCACGGCACCGGTGGCGACGAACGTGCTGTTGCGAATGCCGGCAAAATTGACGTCCGTCGCCGTCGGGCTTGCGGTCAGCGCGACGTTCAAATTCCCGATGCTCGCGGCGGTGATATGCACGTTCTCGATGCCGACCCTGCTGGAGATGAGTTTGCTGAGTTTCACGTCCATCCCGGCGAACTTTCCGGAAGTTACGAGGTCGTAATTTTTGAACACCCCCGACAGTGTTTTCAACTGGCCGAGAGCGCCCGTCGTCGCTGTGATCGCCGTGTCGTTGACGCCCGCGGTCTGCGTGCCGTCGAATGAAAACGCGGTGATCCCGGCGATCGAGGGCGCGAAGAGCGAACCGGTAAAATTGCCGCGGACGTTCAGCTTTTTCAGCGGCGATTTACTGATCAATGTTCCGGTGAAATTGCTCGCGACGGTGAAAGAGGAGGTGCCCACCGCGGCGGAATTCGTGAGCGTGATCGTGCCCGCGAAATTCCCCGGGCCCGTCGTCACTTTTCCGAGGCTGCCGGCCTCAATCGTCGCGCCGGCCAAAAAGGCCTCCGCGTTGAAAGCAGTCACATTCCCCTCGATCACCGTCCCGGTGCTGCCCCACGAGCCATTCACGAAAGTCATGACTCCGACATTCGCGGTGGTCGCTTCGCCGACGTGAAATCGGTCCACTTCGATGACGGCGAGAAAAACTCCGGGCGTACCGGGGCTGGCGTCGTCGTTGAGCACCGTGAAGTTTCCGACGCTCTGCGTGGTGCGAATGAGACCGGGGAAATTCCACGAGCCAATGATCACGTTGCCCAATCCGCCGCCGCCGGTTGGTGCCGGAAGCCCGGGTCCGGGCGATGGCGTGGAGTTCAAGACATCGATGCTGACGCCCGCGCCGAGGATGTGGCCGATCGTCAGCACCGGGTGGTTGTTGTAGGTGTCGGGCGTCGTTTTATCCGACGCAAAATTGTAGGGCAGGTCGTCGCCGAGTTGGACGATCGTGTTCGCTGCGAGGTCGCCGAGAGTCAGCGATTTCAGGGCGCCGCTGACGTGCAAATCCGCGACCGTGTCGAGGGTGCCGTCGCCGAGAGTCACGCTCCCGTCGAGGTCGATCGAGCCGACGTGTTGCAGCGGCTGCGTGGTCACGATTTTTTGGACGAAACTCGCGCCGCTTCCGCTACCGAAAGGCTTCACCGACATCGAGAAGGACGAGAGCAAAGTCGTCCCGGCGAGCTGCAGATTGACCAGGTCCGCGAGGTCGCTTGCATTCCCGGCGAGCGAGAAAGTCGCGGTGCCGGGACCGCTCAGCGACAGCGTGATGAGGTCGCCGTCGGCGTCGTGAAAAGTACGCGGATGCGCCGCGTCGAAGACGGTCGGCGGGCTGAATTTCAGCACGGCGATGTCGTGCGCACCTTTGCTCGACAGCGGCACGAGCGAGCCCGCCGGATCGGCATCGAAGGTGCCGGTGAAGCCGCCGGTGAGATAGACGTTGTGGCCCGCGTCGACGGTGAAACTTCCGCCGATGATCCCTTCTGAATCATGTACGCGGGCAGTGTCGAAACCGGTGCCCTCGAGCTTGAAAGCCGAGATGAATTTGAGCGTGCCAGGATCGAAGCGGCTGACGAAAAGCGTGTTCTCCGATTTGGTCGTCAGACTCGCGACGCCGGCGCCCGGATCGAGGTCGGCGGTCATCCCGAATTTCCCGAGAAGAAAGACCGAATCGGTGCCGATGATCTTGAGCCCGAAAACGTCCTCGCCGCCCGTGCCTCCGAAACCGACGGCGCCGAGCAGCGTGCCGTTCGCGTCCAGCTTTTGCAGATACACGTCGTCCTCCGAGGTCCCGCCGGGTCCGCCGCCGTTCTCGATCAGCAGCGAAACTCCGGCGCCGGCGTCGAAGTCTACGGCTCCGCGAAATTGCCCCGCCACGAAAATTTGATCCGCGGAGTTGACCGCGATGGCGTTGCCGTTTTCCTGCAAGGCGCCGCCGGACGCCTGTTTCCAGACCACCGTCCCCGCCGCCGCATCGAAGCGCGCGACAAAGGCATCATCGCCGGCGAATGGGCCGGGCGCACTCGTCAGCGTGGAGGGGCCGCCGGTGAGAAAATTGAAATCGACCGTCCCTGAAAACGCGCCCGTCGCAACCACATCGCCGGCCACCAGAAACGCGACGCCCTCCGGAAAAACGTTCGACGCGCCGGCGCTCAACTGCCGCACCCAGCGGAATGCGCCGGTCGTTTCGAGTGCGAGGATGAAGCCATCCGATCCTGTGCTGCTCTGGCTAGTGCGATTTTGCACCGCGGCGCTGGGATCGAAATCGACCGTTCCGACGAACTGCGAACTCAACGCTACCGTCCCGGTCGGACCATGCACCGCGAAGCCGTCGATCAGATCGTTCTGACCCGCGCTGCCGATGGCCTCGGCCCACAGCGCCACGCCGGTGGGACTGAGTTTCGCAATCAAAATATCGCGGTCTCCGCCGATAGGACTCGGCTGCGAGTTGATCACCGCCGGCAGAGTTCCGACCGTCGCCGACGCGTCGAACTCGGTCGCGAGGTAGACATTTCCCGCATCGTCGAGCGCGAGATGCACGGCCGGATCGTGCGCGGCGTGGTCGAACGTCAGGCTCATCTTCACCTGCTGCACCCAGGAGAAAGCGCCGGTGGGATCGTATTTCACGACAAAAATATTCCCGTCCGGGTCGGAGCTCGTGAGCGTGGAAACGCCCGCGCCGGGATCGAAATCGACCGTGCCCGAGAAGGCGCCCGCCACAAAAGTATCGCCCGTCGCGTCCTTCAAAATGCGGAACCCCGATTGTTCGCCCGCGCTGCCGAGCGCGAAGCTTTGCGCCAGCACCGGCTGCTGCAAATCCTGTCCGACCAAATTGCCTAGGAAATAGCGTGCGACGAAGAAATCGCTCCCGCCTTTGCTCTTCAGCACCTCGCTCCCCGGGCCGTTCATAAGAGCCACGGACCGGACCAACGTGCCGCCGAGATAGAGTCCGTGCGTGGCGTCAGCGGCGAAGGCAAAGCCGGCGTCGAGGTTGTGTGGGTCCTCCGAGTTTATCAGCACGCCCGGCTCGGTGGTAGAATACGAAGTGCCAAACGCGATCGCGGAGATGAACACACCATTCTCGTCCTGGTCCAGCACCCCCAGCGACCCACCGTCCTCGGATTCCAGAGCGAAGGTGCCCGCGCTCAGGTCGAAGTCGAGCGTCTCGCCGAAGGTGATTGCCACGTGGAGATGGTTGTCGCGCGTCACAAATACACTCCGTGCTTCCTCAAACGAGGTCGTTCCAAACACCTGCGCCCGCACGAGCGCTCCCGCCGCGTCGAGCTTCACCACAAAGGCATCTGACTCGCCTTTCGAGACCGCCGGCGACACGCCGGGCCCCGGGTCCAGATCCGCGGTGTTCACAAAAGAGCCGACTACATAGACGTTCCCCGCGCGATCGGCTGCGACCTCCGCCGCGTCCTCGTCCCCACCGGTCGTGATAACTCCCGCGGAGGTCCACACGCCCGCCGCATCCAGCTGCGCCACGAAAGTGTCGAAGATATCGGGTGCGGTGATCGAGACAGGCCCGGCCCCGGTTTGAAAGGTCTGTGTGCCATTGAAAGCCCCGCCCACCACCACCACTCCGGTCGTGGGATTCACCGCGATCGAGCTACTCCGGAAGTTCGCCAGCCCCGCCGAGCTCGCCGAATTCGCCCACTGCACCGTTGGCCCGAGCGCTCCGTCGAGCAGCTTCACGACGAAGATATTCGTCTCGTCGATGTCCGTCGTCAGCGTCGTTGTGCCAAAGGTGATCGTCCCGGCCGAGCTGTCCGCATCCATCAGCCCCGTCAAGTAAATCCCGCCCGCGTCATCGAGCGCGATCGACGCACCATCGATATCGAGATCCAAATCCGGCCCGATGCTGCCGTAGGAAGTCGCCCAGCGGAACGCCCCTGTCGTGTCGATCTTGGCCACGAAAATCGAATCCTGCTCCGGATCAGGCATCGTCACCGTGAAGGCCGCCGGCCCGAGTCGATCTGAAAAACTCACCGACTCATCCGTTCCAAAAGAGCTATAAATAAACACGTCTCCGTTCGCCGCCACCGCCAGTTCGATCGTATTCGCCGAGGGCCCCGAAGTCCGCAAAGTCCGCACCACATCCACCCACGCCAGCGTGCCCGCGCCCGTGTACTTCGCCACAAAGCCGTCCGTGTTTCCCGCGGGCGCCGTCCGGGTCTCGATGCCGGGGCCGGGATCGAAATCGACGGTCCCCTGGAACCTTCCCGCGACATAGCTGTTTCCTTCGGCATCCACACCGATCGACTGGATCGCCTGTACCTTTGCGCCGCCGCCAACCATTGCGAAGGCCAGATTCGCCGGGGCGATCCGCGCCTCCAGCGGCTCGATCCCATGGTTCAGGGTTTCAACGCGGCGCGGAAAAAAGCGGGGAAGATTTTTCACGCGCGGAAGGTGTGGATGCCGCGCCGCAAGTCAAGGTTTCGGCGCGCTTGGTTGGGAAAGGAGGTAGGCGAGCAGTTCGTTGAAATCCTTTGCCGGGATGGCCGTCTCGTAGGCGGGCGGCATCAGCGAGAGCTTGAGCTGTGTCTTCGATTTAACCTTCTCAAGTGGGACGCTGACGGATTTCCCGGTGACATCAGTCAGCGTGAGGAGTTTGCCTTCCTCGCGCAGGCCTACCCCGGCGAGCGTCTGGCCGTCGGTCGTTTCGACAACGGTCTGTGCGAACGCCGGGTCGATGTTGCGGTTCGGGTCGAGGATGTCTTCGATCAGGCGATGCACGCCGCGCGCGGCGACGCCGTCAAGATTCGGACCGACATTTCCGCCGGCGTTTTTGAAGCGATGGCAGATTACGCAGTTTTGTTGGAAAACTTGCGCTCCGTGATTCGCGTCGGGTTGCGCGGCGCGAAATTCTTCCGTGCGTTTGGCAATGACGCTGTCAAGCCGCGCATCTTCCGGCGGTAAATCCTTCGTCAAAATAGCGGCACGGTCGCGCAGTGGCTGCGCGCGCTGCTCGAGCGAAGCGGTGACGGTTTTGTGGCGGAGTAGGGCACGCGAGGCGCGTCCGGCCTCGATTGAAGCAAGGAGCGCGTCGCAGCTCGCGTCATTTTTGGCGAGGCTCGCCGCGATGATGTTCGCGAGTTCCGCGGGGGCGGCGGGGAGCGCGGCGAGGAGGGTTTGTTCGACGTTTCTGTTGCCCACGGATTGGCCGAGAAGCTCAGCCGCGCGCTTCCGGACGGTCATGCTCGGGTCATCCAACGCACCGGCGAGGGCGGCGGGTCCGAGGTCGAGATTGGCCACCGCTTCGAGCGCGGAGACGCGCAGCGCGCTGCTACGTTTCCGGTCCTGAATGACCTGCACGAGCGGGTCGAGTTTCGCTTCAAGTTTCGCCTCGCGCACGGCTTCGATAGCGCGTTTGAGGGTGGACTCTTCGGGACTGGCCAGCGCGTCGATCATCGTGCGCTGAGTCCACGTCACGAGCGGCTCGGGCAATTTCAACCCGCGCTGGCGGCTCGCCTTGTCGAGTCCTTCGATGATCGCGAGCCGCTGGTCGATCGGAGCGTCCTTCACTTTCTGCACCACTTCGAGCAGCGCAGGAAAGCGCTCTGGCGCTAGATTCAGCGCGATGTGCTTCAGAAATTCGCCGGTGCGCGGCGCTTGAAATTTCGTCTGCTCCATATAGGCGAGAAGTAATTCCGCGGCGCCTGAAGTCGGAGCGCCGAGCGCGACTTCGGCCAGTTTCTGCGCCGAATCCGGATCGGCGGCGGAGATCTTTTTCGCCTCGTCGACGCCCGTGGATGTCAGCAGTTGGTCGCGCAACGCCATGCGAACGGTGTGAATCAGTTGCGTATACTCCGGCCTCGAGGTCTTCCACGTTTGCAGCAAAGGCGCGAGGGCTTCCGGTGAAGGATGGCGGCCGAGCGCGTCCGCGGCGGCGCGGCGGACAAAATAAAAGCTGTCGCTCAGAGCCGTGCGAGCCAAGGCGGCGTCCGCGTCGGACCACTTTTCGCGCTCGCCGAGAATCTTGATCGCGAAGCGGCGCGCCACCGGATCGCGGTCACGGAGAGCGGCTTGAAAAGACTCCTCATTTTTCCCGCCGAGGCGCTCCAGCGCCCAAGCGGCGTGGACGCGGCGGCGCGCGGCGGCATCCGAAGACAGTGGCGGCTGCGCGGGAGCAAGCGCGCCCGGTTCAGCGGTCACGGTGTCCGGCGCGGCGACGGACTTCAGCAGCGGGGCGATCGCGTCTTTTCCGATGCGATCGACGAGTTCATTCGTCGCTGAGATGCGGACGATGAAGTTGGCGTCGGCGAGCTTTTCGACGAGGGCATTGACGTCCAGTTTTGCCAGGTCCGGGAGAGTCGGAGTCGCCGGTGGCGCGCCCGTGACGGAGGTCGGATTTTTTTCGCCCACATAAACGACGCGCCAGATGCGGCCGTGGGAGTGGTCCCGGCGCGGGTCGGCGAGCGGGAATTCGTAATGACCGATGATCGGGTTGTAAAAATCGGCAATGTAGAGTGCGCCGTCCGGGCCGAGCTTGACTTGCACCGGGCGGAACCACGGGTCATCGCAGGTCACGAAATCCGGCTGGCGGATCGCCTTCGGTGTCGAGCCGTGCCACTCAAGTTTGTCGCGGTTGACCCGCTGCGTGACGGGATTTCCGTTGAAAAGATTCCCGCGGAACTCCTCGGGAAACGCGTCGTCGGCGTAGTAGGCGATGCCCGCAATCGCGCTCGATCCGTGGTCGTCATCCGTGATGCGCGGGGCGAAGCCGAGACCGTCGTGCTGCTTACCAATGCCTTCATACCATCCGCCGCGAAGCAGCATGTAAACAGGCTTCGAATGCGAGTCAGCGCTGTAGAAATTGCCGAGCGGATCGACGGTGAGGCCAAAAGGATTGGTCTGCCCGTGCGAGTAAATTTCAAAGTGCGAACCGTCCGGGCGGAAGCGGTAGGTGTTGCCGCTGTCGACCACCGTCTTGGTGCCGCTGCGGTCGGTTACTTCGCTGTGATTGCGGAAGCCGTGCGTGCCATAAACCCAGCCGTCGATCCAATAGAGATAGCTGGACGAACCGCCGTGTGTGTCGAGGTAGCCGAAGCTCTGGAAGAGCGGTTCGCGCTTGTCGGCTTTGCCGTCTCCGGTCGTGTCCTCGAGGCGCCAAATCGTTGGAATCGAGTATACGATCACAGTGTCGCCCTTCGCGCCGGGAGCGCGCGGCAGTGGTTGCACGCCGCTCGGGATGTTCAGTCCGTCGGCGAAGATGCTCACTTTTTTCGCGAGTCCGTCGGTGCCGATCTCGCTGAGGATACGGATGGAATCTCGCGCCTTTGCTTGCGGCGCGGGCGCTTTGCCTTTCGCGCCAAAAGCGTTGGCGATGGCGTCGTAGGCCTTCTCGAAATCGGGAATCGGCTGACCCGCGGCGTCCGTGCCCGCGGGCCACGGATACTCTTCGGAGCCGCTGACCCAGAGACGCCCGGCCGCGTCGAAGGTGATGTTCAGCGGCTTTTGAATTTGGGGCTCGGAGGCGACGAGTTGCACTTCGAAGCCCGGCGGGACGTGGAATTTTTGGAGCTGCTCCTGAGGGGTCGAGGGCTTGGAATCCGGATTATCGCCGCGCGGGTCGGCGGCAAAAGAAGTGACTGCGAGGAGGAGGAACGCGGCGGGGATTTTCATGCGGACGGGGAGTAAGACAGGAGAGAAGAAAGTGGGCAATGCGCGCGTGGGCGATGGAATCTGGAGGTGCTGCTCCGGGAGTTTTTCAGTGAAGGAGGCGCTCGCGTCCTGCATTCGGCGCGTCGCCGCGAACGGTACGCGGGACGCGTGTTCCGCCGAGAGCAAGGCGGAGTTTGCGCGGCCGCGAGGTGTTCGATTCAATGCGATGATGTTCCGCGTCTTTTACCTCACGGCCACTTTGATCACTGCGTCGCTCGAGCTGCGCGCGGCGGATTGGCCGGAGTTCCTGGGGCCGACGCGCGATGACGTTTCGGTCGAGACGGGGCTGCGCGATGCCATTCCCGCGAAAGGTTTGCCGCTCATCTGGGACCGGGAGATCGGCGCGGGCTACAGCGCCCCGAGTGTGCGCGGCGAGTTGCTCGTTTTTCATCATCGCGTCGGCGAAGAGGAGATCATTGAGGCGTGCGATGCGAAGACCGGGGCGACGCGCTGGAAGCAAAGTTACGCGAGCCATTTTCGCGATCCTTTCGGCTACAATAACGGACCGCGCTGCACGCCACTGCTGACCGCGGATCGGTGCTACACTTTCGGCGCGGAGGGCGTGCTGATGTGCTGCGAACTGGCGACCGGAAAAGTGATGTGGAAGCGCGACACGCAGACAGAATTCGAAGTGCCCGAGGCGTTTTTCGGCGTCGGAAGCACGCCGATTTTGGAAGATGGAAAATTGATCGTGCTGCTCGGCGGACAGCCAGATTCCGGCGTCGTCGCGCTGGACGCCGCGACTGGAAAAACGCTGTGGGAGAACATCGGTGAAAAAACCTGGACCGGCGTGCCGATGACCGGTTGGCCTGGAGAACGGCTGGTGAAGTGGAATCCCGCGGACCCGGCGTTTCAAAAGCAGGCAAGTTATTGCAGCCCTGTCGCCGCGACCATTCATGGAAAACGGATGATCATTTGTGTGACCCGGCAGGGGCTCGTGGCACTCGATCCGGCGACCGGTGCCCACCACTTTTCGTTCTGGTTCCGAGCGCGGCAGGACTCGTCGGTGAACGCGATGACTCCGATCGTGCACGGAGATTCAATCCTCATTTCGTCGGCCTATTTTAAAAATGGATCGGTGCTGCTGCGCGTGCGACCGGACGGGAAAGGCGTGGAGGAAGTTTGGCGCAGCCTGGCGCTCGAGATGCACTGGAGCCGGCCGATTTTGCACGACGGTCATCTTTACGGATTCAGTGGACGGGATGAGCCCGATGCACGTTTCCGCTGCGTGGAATTTGCGACCGGGAGAGTCATGTGGGATCGCGATGAGGGCTGGCCAAATGCCGGTCACAGCAAGCTGCGGGAAGGCGAAATAGCTCCCGCGGTTTTCGGTCGCGGCTCGCTGATCCTCGCCGACGGGAAACTCATCGCGCTCGGCGAAGCAGGGCTGCTTGGCCTTTTAAAAGCAAATCCGCAGAAGCTCGAGGAGCTCAGCCGCTGGCAGGTGCCGCACCTCGAGTATCCGTGCTGGGCGGGGCCAGTCCTCTCGAACAAACGTCTCTATTTGCGTAGCGAGGACCGGTTGGTTTGCTACGACCTCGCGAAGTGACTGGGCTTCCGGGGGGCGCGCTCTGGAGATGCCTGCAAACAGCACGCTTGCATTCCTGCGGCGGTTCCCTAGTTTCCACGCCCCCTCTTTCCGCTTATTGGCTGTTCAGACGAGTAGCCCGGGGCGAGGGGAAAACCGGAACCCGTGGCTTGCAGTGATATCAACATGATCGAAATGAAGGACCTGATCGCGAAGTCGATGCGCGATTTTAAAGAGGGTAGCATCGTCAAAGGCCGCATCCTCGAACTCCGCCCGCGCGAAGTGCTCGTCGATATCGGTTACAAATCCGAGGGCGTCATCCCCTCCAGCGAGTTTGATGACATCGACGACCTCCAGGTCGGCGACGAAGTGGAAGTGCTCCTGTGCCGCCTCGAAAACGACGAGGGCATGGTCATCCTTTCCAAGGAAAAAGCGGCCTACAAACAGAACTGGGAGAAGATCGTCAAAGTCTTCCAAGGCGACGGCCTCATCAAAGGCAAGGTCAAGGCCGTGGTCAAAGGCGGGCTCACCGTCAACATTGGCGTCGAAGCGTTTCTCCCCGGTTCGCAAATCGACATCGTCCCCCCAAAAGATCTCCAGCAGTTCGTCGGCAACACTTACGATTTCAAGATCGTCAAGATCAACGACGACCGCAAAAACGTCGTGCTTTCGCGCCGCGAAATCATCGAAGCGGAGCGCGCCGGCAAGCGCCAGGCGTTCCTCGACACCATCAAGATCGGCAGCCAGGTGAAGGGCTACGTCAAGAATCTCACCGACTTCGGCGCGTTCATCGACCTCGATGGCATGGACGGTTTGCTCCACATCACTGACATGACTTGGGGCCGCCTCGGCCACCCGAGCGAACTGCTCAAAGTCGGGCAGGAGCTCGAAGTCATCGTCCTCGACATCAATAAGGAGAAAGAGCGCGTCTCGCTCGGCCTCAAGCAGAACCAGAAGAACCCGTGGAATGAAACGGAAGCCCGCTTCCCGATCGGTTCGAAGGTCAAGGGCAAGGTCACGAACCTTGTTCCATATGGCGCATTCGTCGAAATCGAAGAAGGGGTCGAAGGCCTCATCCACGTCTCCGAACTCTCGTGGACCAAGCGCATCGCGCGTCCTTCTGACGTGCTCACGATCGGTCAGGAGCTCGAAGCCATCGTGCTCGGCGTCAATAAAGAGGAGCAGAAAATCTCCCTCGGCGTCCGCCAGCTCGAGCCCAATCCATGGGACGCGATCGAGAGCCGCTACCAGATCGGCAAGCAGGTCAAGGGCACCGTCCGCAACCTCACCGCTTACGGTGCGTTCGTGGAGCTCGAAGAAGGCATCGACGGCATGATCCACGTCTCCGACATGTCGTGGACGCGCAAGATCAATCACCCGAGCGAGGTCATCAAAAAGGGCGACGAACTCGAAGCCGTCGTCATCGATATCGACAAGCAGAACCAGCGCATCAGCCTCGGGATGAAGCAGCTCGAAGGCGATCCGTGGAAGGACATCGATCAGAAATACAAGATCGGCGACCTCGTCCAAGGCAAGGTCAGCAAGATCGCGGCTTTCGGTGCGTTTATCGCGCTCGACGGCGACATCGACGGCCTCGTCCACATCTCGCAAATCAGCGAAGATCACGTCGCGAAAATCAAAGACGTTCTGAAAGTTGGTCAGGAGATCGAAGCGCGCGTCATCAAGGTGGACAAAACGGAGCGCCGTATCGGCCTCTCCGTCAAAGCCGCCAACTACAGCGAGGACGACATCAAGCGCGAAGCCGCCGCGTTCGACAACATCAAGCCCGGCGAAGACATGGTCGGCCTCGAACAAGCGTTCGCGGCAGCGGCCGAAGAGTATCGCCCCGGCGACAACAAGAAGAAGTAAACACTCCGATCGCGGACGGGTGGTTGCAAAACCGCCCGTCCGCATCATTTTTAAACTATGGAAACTCCACAAATCACCGCCTACGTCAAAACGCAGTGCGGCTGGAGCAACGGCGTGCGCGCCGTGCTCAAGAAATACGATCTCGCTTACATCGAAAAGGACATCATCCAGAACCCGGCGTTCCGCTGGGAGATGGAGCAAAAGAGCGGACAGCCGCTTAGTCCTTGCGTCGAAGTGAACGGCGTGATGGTCGCGGACATCAGCGGCGAGGAACTCGAGCAATATCTGCTCCGGGAAAACCTCGTTGGCGCGCCTGCCGGCACGACCAACGTCCCGCTCAATGCTGCCTGCAGCGATGCAGAGCACGAAGCAATGCGCCGGGGTGAACCGTTGAAATTTCACGGCGACCCGCTCGAGCACAAAGCGTAAGCGTTCGATTTGATCAGTTCGAAAGCCGCGCCTCGGAAACGGGGCGCGGCTTTTTTGCTGTTTCGTGAACGGAGCGCAGCGGTTTGTCGGGCGGAACGCAGAAACTCTGCGATTCCCGGTTGCGTGAGATCGGCTCCCGCATTGACATAGCAGGATGAATTTTCCCCCTGTCTGTTCGCCACTCGCGCTCACGATTTGCGCGGCTGTACTCGTTTTCGTTGGCACGCCCGCCGTCCGCGCACTGAATTCTGGCAACGCCGGCCCTGAGCAGGTTGAGATCAAGTTCAAGCTCCCGCCCCCGCAGCCGCTGACCCCAGAGGAAGAGCTCGCGACCTTCAAGATCGCCCCCGGTTTTCACGCAGAACTCGTTGCCGCAGAGCCGATGGTGGAGACGCCGGTCTCGATCAGTTGGGATGAACGCGGACGCATGTTTGTCTGCGAAATGCGTGGCTACATGCACGATGTGGACGGAGCGGGAGAGAGGCTCCGACAGGACGCATCGTCGTGCTCGAAGATACCGACGGCGACGGCAAAATGGACCAGCGGACCGTCTTCGCTGACGGGCTCATCATGCCGCGCGCGGTCATGTGCGTGAACGGCGGCGCCCTTGTCGCTGAGCCCCCGATGCTGTGGTACATGAAAGACACTGACGGGGACGGCAAAGCCGACGTGAAAGAGCCGATGGACGATCACTACGGCGTGCGTGGTGGGCAGCCGGAGCACATGGCGAACTCGCCGACCTGGATGCTCGACAACTGGATCGTTTCCGCGAATCACGCGATGCGTTACCGCCTCAAGGACGGCAAGCTCGTGCCCGACAGCATCGGCTCGCGCGGGCAGTGGGGCATGACGCAGGACAATTTCGGGCGACCGCTCTACAACTTTAATTCTGACTTCCTCAGGGCCAATTTCATCCCCGAAACGCTCGCCAAGAGGAACCCGAATTTTCCCGTCACCGCTGGGCTCGGCGTGCAGATCATGAAAGATCAAACCGTCTGGCCTTCGCACCCGACACCGGGCGTGAATCGCGGTTACGAAGCGAAGCAATTGCGCGAGGACGGCACGCTTGCGACCTGCACGGCGACTTGTGGCGCGGCGATTTATCGCGGCGCCCTTTTCCCGGCGGAGTTCGCGGGAAACGCGTTTATTCCCGAGCCGGCGGGCAATCTCGTGAAGCGCGCCGCCATTGATGAAAGTGGCGGAGTCCTCACCGCAAAAAATGTCGCGCAAAACACCGAATTTTGGACCTCGACCGACGAGCGTTTTCGCCCGGTCAACGCCTATTCCGGGCCGGACGGCGCGCTCTACGTCGTCGATATGTATCGGGGCGTCGTGCAGCACAAAGGCTTTCTGACCCACTACCTCATCGCGAACATCAAGGACCGCCAACTCGAGCAGCCCGTCGATCGCGGACGTATTTGGCGCATCGTGCCGGACGGCGCGAAACCGCAGCCCGTGAGGCTTCCGGTCGACGGCGCCAAACTGGTCGATTTTCTCGGCGATCCCAACGGCTGGGCACGCGACACCGCGCAGCGTCTGCTCGTGGAAAAGAAGGACGCATCGCTGGCTCCGGCGATCGCGAAGATCGCGACGAGCGGACCGAACCCACTCGCGAAGATTCATGCTTTTTGGACGCTGGAAGGAATGGGCGCTCTGACCCCTGAAGTAATTACGGCGGGGCTCAGCGATACCAACGCGAAAGTCCGTGGCACCGCCGTCCGCCTAGCGGATCGCACGCTCGTTCCATTGCTCGCGAAAATGACGGGCGACCAAGCGGCGGAAGTCAAACTCGCGCTCGCTTTCAATCTCAGCGCATTTCCGGAAGCGGAAGAGGCGATCGTCGTGCTGGCCCGTGATTTCGGGAAAGAGCCGCTTGTCCGGGAGGCGTTAATGTCGGGCTTACGCGGTCGCGAACTCGAGTTGCTCGAAACGCTCCTCGCGGCCAAGGATCAGCCGACCCCCACAGAAATGCTGAGTGCCCTCGCGCAATCGGTCATCGCGGAACGCCGGGCAGCGCGCGTCAAAAAGCTGATCACGGTTATCGCGGAGCAGCCCGCCAATTCTCCGACGCAAATCGCGCTACTGGAGGGTGCCTCCGGGAAGAACTTCGCGAGCAAAGCCAAGCCCAAGCTGATCTATCTCGAAGCCGAATCACCCGAACTCGCTCAGCTTGCCAGCATTGCGGATCCGAAGGCAAAGCCGCTCGTCGCCGCACTCGATGCTCGGGTTGCTTGGGCTGGAAAAGCGGGTGTTCCGCCGCCGCCCGTCGTGAAGCCGCTCACCCCCGCCGAGCAGGCGCTTTTTGAAACCGGAAAAACGGTCTACGCGACGCTCTGTGTTGGGTGCCATCAGCCCAACGGTGCGGGCATGGACGGGCTGGCGCCGGCGCTGGTGGATAGCGACTGGGTACTCGGGAAGCCGGAAGTTTTGCCGCGCATCCTGCTGCATGGACTTTCAGGGCCGATCAAAGTGAACGGTCAAACCTGGAGCCTCGAAATGCCGCCGCTTGGTCCTGCGCTGAGCGATGAGCAAATCGCCGGTGTGCTCACTTACATCCGCCGCGAATGGGAGCATGGCGCCTCGCCGATCAGCGTCGAAATGGTGGCCAAGTTGCGCGACGCCCACCGCGACCGGACGAAGGCTTGGACGGCTGAGGAAATCACCGCTCTGAGCAAGCAAGCGAAATAGCGCGCCCGACTGAGGTTGAGGTTTTCTTTGCACCCCGCAACGCTGGCCGTTACCTTTTCGGAAGTGAATCGAACACCCCTCGAGATCGGCCCCTGCGCGCTAGGCGGGACGGTTCCACTTTTCATCCTCGGACCCTGCGTCATCGAATCGGAGAAATTCGTTTGGCGCATGGCCGAGCAGCTCAAATCGATCTGCGCAGCAATCGGCGCGCAGTTCGTTTTCAAGGCATCCTACGACAAAGCCAACCGGACCTCGGTGAGCTCGTTTCGCGGCATGGACGCGCGCGCTGGGTGCCAATTGCTCGCCGCCATTGGCCGCGAACTTGGCGTCCCGGTCACGACTGACGTGCATTCGCCGGAGGAGGCAACGATTGCCGGTGAGTTTATCGACATCTTGCAAATTCCGGCGTTCCTCTGCCGCCAAACGGATCTCATCCAAGCTGCCGCGGAGACTGGCCGGGTGGTGAATGTGAAAAAGGGTCAATTTCTCGCGCCTTGGGATGTGAAAAACATCGCGGACAAAATCGTGGCTTTTGGGAGTCAGCGTTTCTTTTTCACCGAACGCGGGACGACGTTCGGATACAACAATCTGGTCGCCGATATGCGATCGCTTTACTGGATCCGTGAAGCCGGATTTCACGTTGTGTTTGATGCGACGCATTCTGTCCAGCGACCGGGTGGGGCCGGAGACAAGACCGGCGGCGACGGGATTCTGGCCCCCGTGCTGGCACGCGCGGCGACTGCCGCTGGATGCGATGGGCTGTTCATCGAGACCCACGAAGATCCGAGCCAGGCACTGTCCGATGGTCCAAATCAGATCCCGCTCGCCGACCTTCCAGTGTTGTTGAAACAACTCATGCAAATCCATGCGCTGCTGGCATAAGGTCACCGTCTATTCTGTGGCCTCGCTGCTCGGACTGACGTCCTTGAGCGCCAAAGATGACAAGCCCAAAACGGAGAAGTCGAAGAACTCCAAGGGCGACCCTACAAAGGGCGATTCGAAGAAGAAGGACAAGGACGCGCCGCGAGGAGCAAATGCCGACAATGGCATGGGGAAGAGAATGTCGATTCCCATGGTGGAAGGACCACCTTCCAAGGGAGTTCACATTCCGTATTACGGGCCGGACGGGAAGTTGCAGATGAACTTCACCATTAAAGTAGCAACAAAAGTCGACGCGGATCACATGAAGATGAGCGAGGCTCAAGTGGAAACGTTCGACGCAAAGGGTGAAACCGAGATGGTCATCGATCTGCCTGAGTCGACGCTGGATTTAAACACCCGCATCATCACGACCAACCAGCACGTGACTATCAAGCGCTCGGACTTCGAGATCACCGGACAAAACATGGAATTCAATACCGAAACCAGGGAGGGCAAACTCGGCGGCAAGGTTAGGATGCTCATCTACAACCTCAGCGGAGAAAGCGATGCCAAGGCGGAAGAACAGACAGGGGAGAAACCAAATGAATAGACGCGCTTCGATCCTACTAGCGCTCCTAACTGTTGCTGGAGGCTCTTTGTCCGGTCAGGATAGTCTAAAACCGCTGAGCGAGGGGGAGTTGCTAAAGACGATCGACTCCATCGGCATCGGCGATCCGCTTAACAAACAGCCTCTTAGTGTCGGGGAGGAGAAGCCGGCGCCAGCGCGCAAGGCGGATCCGCCAATTAAGAAGGAAAAGGGACCCACCGAGATTACGGCGAAAGAGGCGACCTTCGACAACAAAACGCACATCGCGGTATTTTTGAACGAAGTGGTTGTGAAAGATCCGGAGTTCAATGTGAGTTGCGACAAACTCACTGCCTATCTAAAGCACGACGATAAACCAATTGCGGACAAGCCCGCGGTGCCAGTGGTGAAATCGGTTAATGTGAGTGGCCGTCCCCAAGCCACATCGGTCCCCGCGCCGAAGACCGAGCGGGCCAGCGCGACCGACAAGCCAGGTAATCCAAACAAGGGTGGCGGTCTAGATCGGGCGATTGCTGAGATGACCGACGGCGGACAGGTTTTGATCACTCAGGATAAGGTCGAAGCAGATGGCACGATCAGTCGCAACATCGGGCGCGGACGGAAGGCGGTTTATGAAGCGAGCACGGGAGATATCACCCTCACCGGGATGCCTACGGTGCAGCAAGGCATCAACACGTGCATTTCCCTTGAAGAGGGCACTGTGATGGTGCTGAACCGTGAGGGACGGATGCGCGTAAATGGGCTCCACAAAACGGTGATTAAAGACACCAACTCCGCTGACCCCAAGTCTGAGCCAAAGTGATCACGCCCGACGCGCCACCCGTACCTTCCGAGGTAAGCGGCAAGCCCATTCTGCGGACGGAAAAGCTCGTGAAAATCTACGGCGGGCGCGCGGTGGTGAACGGCATTGATATCAACCTGAAGCGCGGCGAAATCGTCGGTCTGCTGGGACCAAATGGTGCCGGGAAGACCACGAGCTTCTACATGATTGTCGGGTTGGTGCGGCCCAACGGAGGGCGGGTCTTTTTTGAGAACCGTGATGTTACTGACTATGCCATGTTCAAGCGGGCGCGGATGGGCATGGGATACCTTCCGCAAGAAGAGTCGATCTTCCGCAAGCTCACGGTTGAGGAGAACTTGCTGGCGATTTTGGAAATGCAGCCACTCTCCAAGAAGGAGCGCAAGGCACGCTGTGAAGAGTTACTCACGCAGTTCGGCATCGATCATGTCGGAAAACAGCTAGCTCTGACTCTTTCCGGCGGTGAAAAGCGCCGCCTGACCATTGCTCGCTCGTTGGTCACCAAGCCCAGCCTGTTGATGTTGGATGAACCGTTCAGCGGGGTTGATCCGATTGCTGTGTATGACGTGCAGCAAATCATCCAAAACCTGCGAGACATGGGTCTGGGAATTCTTATCACCGACCACAATGTCCGGGAGACGCTTTCCATCGTTGATCGCGCCTATCTCATCTTTGAAGGACGGGTGGAGACTCAAGGCACCAAAGACTTTTTGATCAATGACCCCGTCGCTCGACGCATCTATCTCGGCGAAGGCTTCCAGATGTAAGTAGGACCCCCGAACCAGAAAGAACCAAAGCACTATGCAAACTGCCAACGTCAACGTTCCCATCACCGTCACCGGCCGCCACGTCAGCATCACAGAGCCGATCAAGTCCTATGCCATCAACAAATTGGAGCACTTGCACCTCGACTATCCGCGCATCATTGAAGCGCAGGTGATCTTGAACGTGGAGAAGCATCGGCACCAAGCGGAGATCATTCTCCATTGCACGAATCACATCACAATCGAAGCAAGCCACGAGACGGATGACATGTATGCCTCAATCGATGGTGTGGTCGCGAAGATCGGGCAGCAGATGCGCAAGTACAAGACGAAGATTATGCGGACGCATCGCCCGCGGCGGCAGGACGTCCAGCATTTTGAGGAGCAAGTCCTCGATCTGGCCGGCTTCGAGGATCACTCCGAAGGCGAGGAGCCGCAGGTGATTCAGACGGAGCGTTACCCGGTCAAGCCGATGTTCGTTGATGAGGCCGTTTTGCAACTCGAGATGTCGAGCCGACAGTTTGTGGTTTTCCTCAATGCCAAGACCGAGAAGATCAATGTCCTGCACCGGCGCAAAGACGGCGGCTTTGGCTTGATGGAACCTACCTTCTCGTAATCAGACCGGCAACTTCCCGCCGTCCGCGTCCTATGAGCATGACAGGCCGGCGGTCCGAGATTCGCGACACATTTCTGGACACCCGGCACGGGCGTCGCTTGCATTAGAAGACCATGAATTCTCTTTGGGATCGGTATCAAAAATTCTTTCTTCGAAACGACCAAGTCGGCTTCTCGATTGACGTGAGCCGGATGCGTTTCGAGGACGACTTTCTGGAGAAGATGGAGCCTCTGGCGCAGCGTGGATTCGAGCAGATGAAGGCGCTGGAAGCGGGCGCGGTTGCCAACCCGGACGAAAAGCGCATGGTAGGGCACTATTGGCTGCGTGCGCCGGATCTCGCGCCGACTCCGGAGCGGAAGGCTGAAATCGAAGCCACCAACTGCGGACATCGCGCAATTTGCCTCGCAGGTGCATGCCAGCGGACGATTTACCGAGGTGCTCCTGATCGGGATCGGTGGGTCGGCGCTCGGTCCGCAGTTTATCTCCGATGCTCTCGGAACGAACGACGATGCGATGCGGCTGCACTTTTTCGACAACACCGACCCGGATGGAATGGACCGCGTGCTCGACCGGCTCGCAGCAGCGGCTCGAGCACACGCTGGTCGTCGTCATTTCCAAATCCGGCGGCACGAAGGAAACACGTAACGGGATGCTCGAAGCGCAGGCGCGTTACGAAAAGGTGGGGATCGACTTCGCTGAACGCGCAGTGGCGGTCACCGGGTCCGGCAGCGAACTCGATCAAGTGGCCATTGCTGACGGCTGGCTTGAGGCGTTTCCCGATGTGGGATTGGGTTGGCGGGCGCACTTCGGTGATGAGCGCAGTCGGCATGCTGCCGCTGCTTTTACAGGGATTGGACATGACCGCATTGCTCGAGGGGGCTGCGGCGATGGATGAGTGGACACGCGTCAGTGAAACGACAAAAAATCCGGCGATGATGCTGGCTCTCATGTGGCACTTCGCTGGCAATGGACGCGGTGAGAAAGACATGGTCGTCCTGCCTTACAAAGATCGCCTCGTGCTCTTTTCGAAGTATCTGCAACAGCTCGTGATGGAGTCGCTGGGCAAAGAGCTCGATCTCGACGGCAAGGTCGTGAATCAAGGAATCGCCGTTTACGGCAACAAAGGCTCCACGGACCAGCATGCCTACGTGCAGCAGCTCCGCGACGGCGTCGCGAATTTTTTTGCCACGTTCATCGAGGTGCAAAAGGATCGTGCTGGGGCACCTTTTGAAGTCGAGCCGGGGATCACGTCGGGTGATTATTTGCAGGGATTCCTCCGCGGCACTCGGACTGCGCTTGTACGAAGGTGGCCGCGATTCGATCACGGTGAGCCTGACGGATGTTTCACCATTCCGTGTCGGGGCGCTGATCGCGCTGTATGAGCGGGCGGTCGGCTTCTATGCATCGCTGGTCAATATCAACGCGTATCATCAGCCCGGGGTAGAGGCGGGGAAGAAGGCGGCAACTGCGGTGATCCGATTGCAGGCTGAAGTCAAAAAGGCGCTCAGCGAAAATTCTGCAAGCGGTCTGAGCGCATCTACGATTTCCGAGCGCATCGGCGCTGACGCGGAGGCAGTTTACCACGTCCTGACCCATCTCGCAGCAAACGATCCGGCGGTGAGAAGCACGCGCGGTGGATCGCCTGCCGAGGACACGTTCGCTGCCTTGTGAGCATGAGGCCGACGGCTTCGACAGCGGGTGCAGCGCCGGGAGATATTCCCGTCTCACTTGATCTTGTGGCGAAATTCATTCGTCAGCTCTCGCACGACGAACGCAATAATCTCGGATCAATCGATCTGCAGGCGGCGTATCTTGCGGAGATTGCGACGGATCCGGAGATTGTCGCGGAACTGAAAAAGCTCCGGGGAATGGTCGCAAGCGCGGCGAAAATGTTGCAGTCGGTCTCAAGCCATTTCTGGCTGCCAAAGGTCAATCTCGTGGCTCTCGATGCGGGGATTTTTCTCGAGGACTTTCGCGATCGGCTGCTGAAACTTTTTCCTGAAGCTGCTGCGCAGATCGTGTGGCAGGTGGACCTGCGCGGCGAAAACATCGCGGTCGATTTGGAGCTCATTTTCGTGGCGCTGTCGGAGCTTTGCCGCAACGCGTTCCATTTTCAGGAGACGACGGAGCCAGTCGCCATCGTGGTTGGGGCCAGCAATGACGAGTGGACTTTCGAGCTGCGCGAAAGGCGCGCGGCTGTCGATGCGCCGACTGAAACGTGGGGGCTCACGCCGCTCGTCTCAACGCGCCGCGGGGGCTACGGACTCGGCCTTTTCCACGTCCGGCAAATCATCGCGAAGCACGAGGGCCACGTGGAGTTTCTTCACGACCCTGCGACCGCGCAGCTTGTTTCGCGCGTGATTTTGCCGATCGCCGCCAATCCTGAAGATGGGCGATAAACCAGCCGTGAAACTCGTCGTAGTCGACGACGAGCGGACGATTCTCTTGACGCTGGAAGCCGCTGCTCACACGCCACGGCTACGAGCCGCACACTCGCGCACGACGGCCTCGGCTGGAACGGCGCTGGTGCGCAAAATCAAACCCGACCTGGTGCTGCTCGATCTCGGGCTGCCGGATGCCGATGGGCTCGATGTGTTGCGCGAATTGAAGAGCGAATTTCCCGCAGATGCCGGTGATCATCCTCACGGCCAACGATTCGCTGAGCAACGCGATCGAATCGATCAAGCAGGGCGCCTTCCATTTCATCAGCAAACCCTACGCGGTCGAGGAATTGATCAGCCTGATTCAGCGCGCGATCGAGCAGCGCGCAACTCGTCCGGGAAGCGCAGACTCTGCGCGCGGAAAAGCAAGCAGCTTTCGCAGCGACTGGAGAAAGCGGAGACGTCAGCTCGCGCCGGTCATCAAAAGCCGCTCGATGCGCGACGTGAAGGAACTCGTCGAGCGCGTCGCGCCGACCGATGCGAACGTGCTGCTCGCTCGGCGAGAGCGGCGTGGGCAAGGAGGTGATGGCCAACCAGATCCATCGCACTGAGCAAGCGCGCTCGGGCGGTCCGCTCGTGAAGCTCAACTGCGCCGCTTTTCCCGCGAACATGATCGAGGGCGAGCTGTTCGGTTACGTGAAAGGCGCATTCACCGGCGCGGTCGCGGATTTCCCGGGCATGATCGCCGAAGCCTCGGGACGGCACGCTTTTTCTCGATGAAATCGCCGAGATGCCGGCGGAGTTGCAGACGCGTTTTCTGCGCGTGTTGCAGGAGCGCGAATTCCGCTCGCTCGGCAGCACCAAGACGATCGCCGCCAATTTTCGCCTCGTTGCGGCGACGAACCGCACCGTCGCCGAAGCGGTGCGCGACGGGCGCGCTGCGGCAGGATCTCTACTATCGGCTGAACACCTTTCAGGTCGAGATTCCGCCGCTGCGCGAACGTACGCGAGGACATCCCGGCGCTCGTCTCGACATTTCCTCCAGCGCTTCTGCCGCGCAGACTCGGCAAAGCCCGAGCCGACGCATCTCGCCCGAAGCGTTCGACTTGCTGCTGCAACTACGGCTGGCCGGGCAATATCCGCGAATTGCAGAACGCCATCGAATACAGCGTGGTTCTGGCCGACCACGCGACTCATCACGCCGAAACAATTGCCGCGGGAAGTGCAGCTCCCGGCGGCGTTGCAGAGCCGCGACCGCGGCGCTCCGCAGGCGGCCACGCTCAATCTCGACGAGCAGGAGAAGAACGCCATCCTCCAGGCGCTCGCCCAGGCGCACGGCAACAAGAAAGAAAGCCGCCGCGATTCTCGGCATTCATCGCCCCACGCTCTACAGCAAGATGAAGCGTTTCGGCATCGCCTTGTAATGGCTGTCATTTCCCGTCGCGTCCTCACGGGAATTCGGCATTTTGCCCGGCGCCGTTTCTTCTGACCATGCTTCGACATCGCGAAAAAGTGCTCGCTCACGCCGAGCAGCAGCTCCGCTCCCAAGGGGAGCTGAATTCGGCGGAGCTGCTCTCGCTCTACAAGAAGTTCCTCAAGATCGAGAACCATCGCATCCGGCTGAAGCACCACAGCGGCGGCGGCGGGCGGGAGATTTGCGCGCCAGCGCGCCAGCCTCGTGGACATCGTCCTGCGCCATCTGCTCGACGCGGCGATCGAGTCTCGCGCGGCTCCGGGCAAGGCGTCCGCGAAGCTCGCGCTCGTCGCCATCGGCGGCTACGGCCGCGGCGAGCTGAATCCGTTCAGCGACGTGGACATCATGTTTCTGCACCGAGACTCGACGAAGCAGCTCGATCCGCGGACTGAACGAGATCGTCCAGCAGATCCTCTACATGCTGTGGGACGTGGGCTTCAAAGTCGGCCACTCCACGCGCTCGATCTCCGGCGCGATCAAGCAGGCCAACGAGGACATGCTTTCGAAGACCGCGCTGCTCGAATCGCGGCTTCATCGCGGGCGACGACGAGCTTTTCGGCAGAATTCCGCGCGGCCTTCGTGAAGAAATGCGTCGAGGGCCACGTGGACGAATACATCGCCCAGCGCGTGCAGCAACCAGGCGGAGCGGCACGAGAAATTCGGCGCGCACCGTTTATCATGCAGGAGCCGAACATCAAGAACGGCTGCGGCGGCCTGCGCGACTACCAGAACCTGCTCTGGATCAGCTTCTTCAAGGAGCGCGTGCAGACCACGGCCGGGCTGGTCGAGAAGAAGCTCCTCAACGAAGCCGAGCGCCGCCAGCTCGATCGCGCCTACGATTTCCTCCTCCGCATCCGCACCGAGCTGCACTACCTGAACAAGCGCTCCGCCGACGTGATCATCATGAGCCAGCAGCTCCAGATCGCGAACAAGCTCAACTATCCGCAGAAAAACATCCTGCGCCGCAGCGAGGCGTTCATGCGCGATTACTACCAGCACGCGCGCAACATCTACACGATCACCGAGCTGCTTTCCGAGCGGCTGAGCGTCAGCCCCGCTCGCGCCGCGAAAGCCCGGCGGCCTGCTCGGCTTTCCTGCGCAAACCGAAGCCGGCGAAGACCGAGCATTTCGACGGCTTCTACAGCCTCGACGGGCAGCATCTACGCCGGAACTCGCGAATGTCTTCAACCAGGAGCCCGCGCGGCATGATGCGGCTCTTCCAGCACATGCAGCAGCGCGGCGCTGCACGCTGAGCCCGGAGCTTGCGCAACTCGTCCGCCGCCGCCTGCACCTCGTCGATCGCACCTTCCAGTACGCGCGCGCCACGCGCGAAACCTTCCTCGCCATCTGCTCGCGCAAAGGCGAGGTCGGCGCGGATTCTGCGCGCCATGCACGAGGTCGATTTCCTCGGGCGCTACATCCCGGAGTTCGGCCAGCTCACCTGCCTCGTGCAGCACGAGTTTTTTCACCGCTACACGGCGGATGAGCACACGCTCGTCTGCATCGAGAAGCTCGACTGCTGGTCGATCGACACCGACGATCCGAAGTCTCGCGGAATACCGGAAGCTCTTCCAAAAGCTGGAAGACCCCTGCGTCCTCTATCTCGCCCTGCTCCTGCACGACACCGGCAAGGCGTCCAACGCCAAGGTGCATGCCGAGGCGAGCGCGCTCTTCGCGCAGAAGGTCGCCGCGCCGCCTGCAGCTCACGCCGAGCAGCGCAAGTCGCTCGTCCTCCTCGTGGACAATCACATCGTCCTCTCGATGACCGCGCAGCGCCGCAATCTCGACGATCCGGCGACGATCGCGGAGTTCGCCGGCCTGATCAAAAACCAGCCCAATCTCGACGCGCTGATGCTGCTGACGCTGGCCGACGGGCAGGGGACGGGCGACGAGAATTGGTCCGACTGGAAGGAGGGGCTCGTCTGGCAGCTTTACCGCAGCACCTCGCTCTATCTCGCGGACGGCGAGGCCTTTTACCGGCAGCGGCACGATCGAGCGCGAGGAGCTGCGCGGAGCTGTTCGCAAGAAGATGTCGCGGCGATTTCCGCGAGGAAATCGACGCGCATTTCGAGCTACATGCCGGAGCGCTATTTTCAGACCTACGGCGTGGCGGAGATCGTCGAGCACATCCGGCTTTTCCGCACCTTCCTCGAGGCGCCGCGACAGTCGACGACTGCGTCGCCGCTCGCGCCGGCGCGTGAAATGGATCGCGCACCCGAACACGGGCCACAGCGAGTTCTGGTTCTGCGGCTGGGATCGCAAGGAACTGCTCGCGCGCATCGCCGGTTCGCTCTCCGTCGCGCAGCTCAACATTCTTGAGCGCCGATGTCTTCACCCGCACGGACAATCTGGTGCTCGACATCTTCCGCGTCTGCAACACGAAGTTCGAGGCGGTGACGGATGAGAAGGAGATTGCGCTGGTCGAAAAGCGCCTCGGCAATCGCTGCAGACGGAGAATTTCGATTTCACTCCGCTGCTCGCCAAGTCGATGAAGAAGGCGCGGCTTCCACCTCTCGCAGGAGCTCGATTTCCCGACCCGCATCGTCATCGATAACGACGCGCACCCGTCTATACGCTCGTCGATATCCAGACGCCCGACCGCCTCGGCCTGCTCTACAATCTGCTCCACGCGCTTCGCCGGCGCCGGCGTGCAGATCGCGCTCTCGCGCATCTCCACGGAAAAAGGCGCGGCGATCGACGCCTTCTACGTCACCGACGCGGACGGGAAGAAGTTGAAGGAACCCGAGGCGCTGACCCGACTGCAAAAAGGCCCTCCACGACGCCTCGCAGAACCGCCTCGGCGTAGTGAGTCGCGCGCGGGATCCGCGCATGACGTCCCGCATTTCCTGACCATCTTTCGCTGGCACGTCCTGCGCCATGTCGCGCGGCATCGCCTGCTCGCGCTGCTCAATGTCCTCAGCGTCGCGCTCGGCATCGCCGTCTATCTCGCGATTCAGATCGCGAATGCACAGCGCCAATCGTTCCTTCGCCGCGGGCGTCGATCTCGTCGCGGGCAAGGCGCATCTCGAAGTGCGCGGCGAGGTGGACGAGACGCTGTGGCCAATACTCGCCGGTACAGCCGGGCGTCCGCGCCGTTACAGCGGCTGTCGAAGGCGTCGTCACCCTCCCGGATTTTCCCGGCGAATATCTTCAGCGTGATCGGCGTCGATCTTTTCACCGGCGAACCGTTCCGCACCTTCGCACTTGGCACATCGGCGGAGGGCTTCGCGCTGGAAAAGTGGATGGGCGAAGCCCGGTGGCGTCGCTCTTTCGCGGGAGTTCGCCGCAGCGCCAGCATCTCGCGGTCGGCGATCAATTCCGCGTGCTCGTGAACAGCGACGATCAAGACGCTCACCGTCCTCGCCGTGCTCGAGCCCGGCGACTTACCCGCTGCGACGCAGCCGCGCTTCGCAGCGATGGACATCGGCTGGGCGCAGGAGCTTTTCGGAAACGCAGGGCCGTCTGTCGTCGATTCAGCTCCTGCTCGACGAGCCCGCTGCGGCACCGCAGGTCGCGGAGGCGCTTCGGCAAAGGATTCCGCCGGTTCGTTGACGGCCGAGCCTCCGCGCCAGCGCAGCTTTCAAATGCAGAACATGCTCTCCGCCTTTCAGCTCAATCTCACCGCGCTGAGCATGGTCTCGCTGCTCGTCGGCGTGTTCCTGATTTACAACACCATCTCCGGCACCGTCGCGCGCCGGCGCACGGAGATCGGCATCTTGCGCGCCGTTCGGCGCGACGCGCTGGAGGTGCGCTGCCTCTTTCTCGGCGAGGCGTGCTTTTTCGGAGTGATCGGAGTTGCGCTCGGGGGATTCGGGGGTGTGCTGCTGGCCGACAGGTTGGTGGCGGCGGTCGGGAAAACAATTTCGTCGCTCTATTTGCTCGTGAGCATCGATCACGTCCACCTCGGTCCAGTGCCGTTCATTTTCGCGGCTGGATATGGGATCGCTGCGGTGCTGGTCGGCGCGTGGTTGCCCGCGCAGGAGGCGACGCGGATCGATCCGGCAGAAGCGCTCCGGCCCGGCGCGCGCGACGCGGGTTCGGGGTCAAAGGGTTGGCGGTGGTCGTGGCTCGGAGTGTTTACGCTCTTGCTGGCACTCGGCGCTGCGTGGCTGGCGCTGCGGGTTGGTCCGGCGGCGATCAGTTTTCTGGCGGCGTTCCTGGTGTTGGGCGCATTCGCCATTTTCTCACCGGGACTCACGATCGTTTTCAGCCGGGTCGCTTGCGCTCTTAGTTCGCGGGCGATCGTGGTCCGGTTGGCAGCGGAGAATCTTGGACGTTCGCTGCGCCGGAATGCGATCACCGTCGCCGCGCTCACCTGCGCCATCGCGATGATGACGGGCCTTACGATCATGATCTTTTCGTTCCGCCGCAGCGTCGATACGTGGGTCGAGCGCGGTGTGATCGCCGACCTTTTCGTGACGCCCGCTTCGAACGAAACAATCGGGCTGAATGCGTTCATTCCGCCGGCGGCGATCACCTGGCTCGAAGCGCGGCCGGAGGTTTTGGGCGTCGACACTTTCCGAGAGATCGAGGTGCGTCCTGAGGTCGTTGGGAGGGCGCGCGAACAGGTTTCCACGGCGAGACTGGCTGTCGTGGATGGTCGGTATCGCGACAACATGGAGTTTATCGGTGGCGGTGCGGCGGAGAAAATGGCGCGCGTTTTTGCCGGCGAGGCGGTGGCGGTAACGGAGAGCTTCGCGCGAAAATTTGACGTAGCGACCGGCGACGCGATCGCGCTGGCGACGCCGCGTGGACGCGCCGAATTCAAGGTCGCAGGGATTTACAGCGACTACTCGCGCGATCAAGGCGTGATCTTGATCGGACGGGGATTGTTCGAGAAAGTTTGGGACGATCCGCGTGTGCAATCGCTGGCCATTTATCTCCGGCCAAGCACCCCGTGGGAGCCGCTCGCGGAGTTATTTCGCGAGCAGTTCGGCGGGGCGGGGGAATACGCGATCCTTTCGAATCGCGCGTTGCGAGAGCGCATCCATACGATTTTCGATCAGACCTTCGCGGTGACCAATGTACTTCGGACGGTTGCGGTGTTGGTAGCGCTCGTCGGCATTTTTCTGAGTGTCACGACACTGGTTACCGAACGCGCCCGCGAAATCGGGGTGCTGCGAGCGGTGGGTGCGTCGGCGGGACAAATTCAACTGCTCTTCATGACGGAATCCGCGATGATCGGCGCGCTCGCGAGCGCACTCGGATTGGTGTCCGGAGCGTTGCTCGCGGTGGTGCTGACTGGCGTCGTGAACCCCGCCTTTTTCGGGTGGACGATCCGGTTGCATGTGCCTTGGACCACCCTGCTTTCCACTCCGCTTTGGATTATCCCCGCAGCGCTCGCCGCGGCGTGGTATCCCTCCCGCCGCGCGGGTCGCGGGAGCATCGCGGAGACGATTCGCGAGGAGTGATCTACCGCGTTGCTTCGGCGAGCGGGCGGACAAAAGCGGCAAGCTTCTCGATGAGGTCGGGGCTTTTACCGTGTTCTGCGATTCGCTTCACGATCGCACTGCCAACGACTACGGCATCGGCATCGCGCGCGACGTCGCGCACATGCACGGGAGTCGAAATGCCGAAGCCAACCGCGATCGGCAGCGAAGTGGTTTTACGGATCTCCGCGACGCGCTCCGGCAGCGAGGTCGCGACGTCGGATTGCTCGCCGGTCACTCCTTCCCGGGAGACGTAGTAGATGAACCCGCTGGCGTCGGCGGTGAGCTGTGCGATGCGCGCCGGAGGTGTGGTGGGGGCGATCAGGCGGATGCGTTTCAGACCGGTGCGCTGCGAAAGTTCGGCATTTTGCGCGTCTTCATCCGGTGGCAGATCGAGGATGAGCAAACCGTCCACGCCCGCGGCTTCGGCATCGCGATGGAAGCGCTCGAACCCGTAGCGGTAGATCGGGTTCATGTATGTGTAGAGGACGATCGGGAGCTGGGAGATGCGCCGGATTTCGCGGACGCATTCGAGGACGCCAAGCACGGTCGTGCCCGCGGCGAGCGCGCGTGCGGCGGCCATTTGGTTGACGATGCCGTCGGCCAGCGGATCGGAAAAAGGGACGCCGAGTTCGAGGATATCGACGCCGGCATTTTCAAAGGCGAGCGCTAGCTGCAATGTCGCGTCGAGGCTCGGGTCGCCGGCCGAAATGTAGGCGATGAGCGCGGCGCGTCCGGACGTCCGGAGGTCGGCGAATTTCTGATCGATGCGGTTCGGCATGGGCAGCGGATTTTCGACAGAATGCGTGCGTTGGACAGAAATCATTTGCCGGCCGTCGCGGGTGGCGCGGTCGCGGAGGCGATCACTTTCGCGGTAAGAAAACGGAGCGCGCCGGGCACGACGCGCGCCAGGGAAAGCACAGTCTGGGCGACGCGCGGCTGCGTTGCGGCGAGGCGCGAGAGTTGATTGATCCAGAGCCGCCCGCGATAGAGCGCGCGGTGCTCCGTCGGGTAACTCTCGATGTCGCCGGAGATGATGGCGCGGCCGGCCAGTTCACCCGAAGCGAGCGCATAGTAAATGCCTTCACCGGTGAATGGCTCGACCACGCGCGCGGCGTCGCCGACGAGCAGCAGATTCCCGTGGCGCGGCGCGACGGGAGCGCGAGCGAGGGGTGTGATGGTGCGCCACACCTGCTCCGGCAGCAGCGAAAAATGGGCGCCCGCCCAGTCTTTGATCGACTGCAAGTTGGCGGGCTTCGCGACGAGGCAGAGATTCAACTCACTTCCCCCGACCGAGGCGATTCCGCAGTAGCCTTCCCTGAGGAATCGCAGCACGACCCGATTTCCAAAATCGGGCGGAGCCGGAAAATGTGTCTGCACGCCGACCCGCTCGCGCGTGCTGGAAGGGAGCAAGCCAAGCAGCCGTGCGACGGTGGAATTTCGTCCGTCTGCAGCGACTAAAACCCGCGCCTCGAACGACGCGTTCTCGGCGTGAATTTTCCAACCGGTTTCGATCTGAGTGACGCCGCAGTTTTGCCGAATGTCAGCTCCGAGTTCCGCCGCACGAGTGAGGAGCAGGTCGTCGAAGATGCTGCGTTTGATGGCAATCTCGCCGCGGTTCGACGGCGCGAGCGCGACCCGCAAGGCGCGACCGTCGAGCCCGATGAACTCTACCTCCGCAAGTTGCGAGTGAGCGGTCGCAGCGATCCGTTCGCTCAATTTCAGCCGATCGAGCAGCGGCCAGGCAGAGGGGTTCAGGCAGTCCCCGCAGACTTTTTCGCGAGGAAATGTCGCGCGCTCCAACACCAGGGTGCGCAGACCGGCGGCAGCGCAAGTGGCTGCGCAAACGGAACCTGCAGGCCCCCCCCCGATCACGGCGACATCGTAGCGATCGGCAGAAATGAACACGGCAGCACAAACGTCTGCGCCTTTGAGAAATGGAAGGGAGAAGTGATCTTTTTCAACGACCGCCGCAGGGAAATCTAGCGTTGCGATTCGTCCAACGAGTAGATTGACAGCCCCACGCGGCCCGCTAAAGTTGCGCCTCTTTTTCCCGAAATCCCACTTTCTATCCACGGCCTATGAAACGCACTTACCAGCCCTCCAAACGCACCCGCAAACGCCAATTCGGCTTCCGTGCGCGCATGAAAACGAAGAATGGCCGGGCCATCCTTTCGCGCCGCCGTGCGCAGGGCCGCAGGCGGTTGCTGCCGAAGGGCGTCGAGATTCATTACGCTCGACACACGCAGGCCTGATTGATTTCTGCCGGCTGATTCCTAATCGCCGATTTCGCCGCCCCCGCCGTTTTGCGGCGCTTCAAAGCCGCGGACGTTTGGAAGCGAAAATCGAAGCTGAGCGTGCGTCTTCGCTTTCCGAAAACGGCGCGCCTGAAGCGCGCCGCGGAGTTTCAGAAATTGAAGCGCGAAGGCGTTTCGTTTCACGGCAAGTTCATGGTCTTGAGCGTGCTCGAAGCGGCACCTGTACAGGCAGTCTCACGCGTCGGAATCATCACCTCGCGGCGCGTTGGGCCAGCCGTGGTGCGCAATCGGGTCCGACGTCGGCTTCGCGAATTGGTGCGCGCGGACCGTCCGCTGTTTTTGCTGGATCGCTGGCTCGTACTCATCGCGCGGCAGCGCGCGGCGGGAGCGGAATTCGAGGCGCTGCGATCCGAGTGGCGAGGGCTGGCGACGCGCGCAGGGTTGTTCAAACTGCCCGCCTGATGTGGATCGTCCGATTGCTCGTCCGGGGCTACCAATGGTTCTTGTCGCCCGTGCTTTCGTGGCTTGGCGGGCCGGGTTCGGGATGCCGGTTCGAGCCGACCTGTTCGCAATTTTTCATCGAAGCCGTTGAGAAACACGGCCTGCTCCGCGGTGGGTGGCTCGGGCTGAAACGTCTTGCGCGTTGCCATCCGTGGGGCGGGCATGGCTACGATCCGGTGCCTCCCGTCGCTCCCCGCTGATCGTCGGAATCTTTATGCTGTCACTCCAACTCTCAGGCACGCTCTCGCGCTCCGCGCGCTGCCGCTAAATTTATGGATCGAAAAGGAATTGCCGGTGTCGTCTTCGCGGTCCTGGGACTGATGGCGTGGACTATTTATACCACTCGCGAAACGCAGAAGGCGCGGCTCGCTGAACTCGAGTTGGCGCAGGCCGCGGCCGCCAAGGCACCCACTGAAACCCCGGCGACTTCCCCTGAGGCCGCGCCGGCCGCGACGCCATCGGTGCCCGTGGATCAAGCTCCGAAGCAGGCTCCGAGCGCGGAGGTGCCGGCGTCTCTGGAAACTCTGGCAACCGCCTCGGTGGAATACACGTTCACCAATCTCGGCGGCGGTCTCGCTCGAGCGCTGCTGCGGAAGCACAACGCCGAGAACGGATCGAACGTCGTGTTGAACGAGTTCGGCACAATCCCGATCGGTGCGATCACGGAGCTCCCCGGCGATGCGACGAGCCTCGCTTTCACGCCGACGGTGAACGCAGCCTCGGGCGAGATCACTTTTGAGCGGACTGACTCCCGAAATTTGCAGACGACGAAAAAGTTTGTCGTGCCGAAGCTCGATTCATTGAGTGAGAGCGAGAGGGTACGACAGGAATATCTCGTGCGGCTCGACGTGACGCTCACGAATCGGGGCACGGAACCGCTGGCTCTAGCCTCCGGCTATTTTGTCCAGACGGGTTCGGCTTCGCCGATTCATGCCAGTGACCAGCCGATCTACACGACCTTCGATTACTACAAGAACGGTGGATACAAGTCACTGGACGCGAATTGGTTCAGTGGCGGGGGGATCCTGATGTGGAAAAAACCGGAGCGACCGGTCTATACAGACGCCGTGGACAGCATCCGCTGGGCGGGTGTCACGAACCAATATTTCACCTCGATCGTCACGCCCGTGGCCGACGAGAAGGCGAGCAGCGACGTGCTGGCAAAGCAACGCGGCAATCGGGTGTGGGCGCGGCGTTTCACCGTTTCCGACGACGCATGGAAGTCTGCCGGCCATTCGATGGACGGAGGCAAAGGCGAGCGCCACGGGATCGATGGCGCGATTGGAATGCCGGGATTCACCCTCGCGCCGGGGCAGTCGGTTGCGCAGTCTTTCTAGATTTACACCGGTCCGCGCGAGTATCGACGGCTCACGGCGCTCGGCGAATCAGGAAGCCGACATCATGGACTTCGGCATGTTCGGCATCGTCAGCAAGACGCTGCTCAACTCGATGAACTGGCTGCACGCGAAGCTCGGCAGCTACGCCGCCGCGATCATCGTCCTCACGCTCATCATCAAGAGCGCTGCTGTGGCCGCTGCAGAACAAGGCCACGAATTCGATGAAGCGGATGCAGGCGCTCCAGCCGAAGATGACGGAGCTTCGGGAGAAGTACAAGGACGACCCGACGCGGATGAACACGGAGGTGATGAAGCTCTACAAGGATTACGGCATCAATCCGCTCAGCGGCTGCCTGCCGATGCTCGTCCAGATCCCGATCTTCTTCGGCTTCTACAACATGCTCGGAAAGGCCGTGGAACTGCGGAACAGCGAGCTTCCTCTGGGTGCACGATCTCTCGCAGCCGGACACCATCTGGCGTTCACCGTCGTCGGCATCGCCGCTCAATATCCTGCCGCTGCTGCATGGCGGCGACGATGTTCTGGCAGATGGCGATCTCGCCGAAATCCGGCGATCCCGATGCAGCAGCGGATCTTCATGTTCATGCCGCTGATCTTCATCTTCTTCTGCTACAACTTCGCCTCCGCGCTTGGCGCTTTACTGGACGGTGCAGAATCTGTTTTCTGTCGTGCAGCTCTACGCGACGCGGAACCAGGCACCACCGACGCTGCAGAAAGTCGCCGCGCCGCCGAAGAAGAAATAGCGCGACCACCTTTCCTATGAGCCTGAACCCACGCGAGACCCTCGACACGATGCTGGGTCTGCTCGGCTTCGTCGTGCGAGATCAAGGAATTCGAGCACGAGCACGGACTGACCCTGCAGGTCTACACGGCGGAAAAGGAGCGCCTCATCGGGCGCAATGGCGCGCTGCTCGACGACATCCAGCTTGCTGCTCAACCGCATCCTGCAGGCGCAGGACAAGCAGGCGCCGAAGGTGCAGGTCGATATCGAGCACTGGCGCGAGATGCAGGACGACAGCCTCGCGCATCGCGTCCGGCAGATCGCCGAAGATCGTGCGCCAGACCGGCCGCTCCTATCAGCTCGAGCCGATGAACGCCTACGAGCGGCGCATCGTGCACAACGGCTTTCAAGGACGATCCGGAGGTCATGACCTGGAGCCCGCCGGACGATGCGCGGCTGAAGCGCATCACGCTGCGCAAGCGCCCGCAGTAGCTTCCGCGATCGAGATCGGACTGTGTTGGTTTCGCGCCGGCTCGCCGCGGGCGTGACGAAATTCCGGAAACGTCCAGTTGACAAGACGGCCACGCGCCATCCAGATTCCGCGTTCCATTTTTCCCGGTGGTGTTTGCTCTTTTTATGACCAGCTCTTTTCTCGACGAAGCCCTTCAAAGTGATTCCCAACCAGCAAGTGCTCGTCAATGTCGTCTCCAAGCGCGTGCGCCAGCTGCACGATCGGGACATCGGCCGATGGTCGAGACCGGACCCCGCATGGGCTTCCTCGATATCGCGCTGACGCGAAATCGTCGAGGGGAAGCTGCAATTCGAGATGCCCCCGGTGGTCTCGCCGCTGAACGGCGCGGCTTGAGTCGATTGCGATTTTAGGCGGAACGATGACCGCCGAAAAGATGAGGATTGCGGACATCTCGGTCAACCGCAAGGCGCTGCGGGATTACCACATCCTCGAGCGATTTCGAGGCGGGCATCGAATTGAAGGGGACGGAGGTGAAGTCGATCCGCGGCGGGCTCGCGAATATCACCAACGCCTTCGCCCGCGTGGAGCGGGGCCAGGTGTTCGTTCTACGACGTGGACATCCAGCCCTACGTGCGCGCCAGCTTCGACGCAGCACGAGCCGAAGCGCTCCCGCCGCCTGCTGTTGCATCAAGCGGGGAAATCGAGCGGCTCGCCGGGCTGACGCAGATCAAAGGGCACACGATCGTCGCGCTGCGGATGTATTGGAAAGACGCGCGCGTGAAAATCGAACTCGGGATCGGCAAGGGCAAGGAGCACGGCGATCAGCGCGCCGGACCTGAAAGCCAAAGCGACGAAGCGCGAGATGGATCGCGAAGTCGCCCGCTTCAACAAGCGGCACGGCTGACTGTTCAGCAGATGCTCTTGCTCAAAGCAGTCTCTCGGTGACGGCGAGCGCTTTGAGATAGACGCGATGCTGACCGCCGCCGCCGATTTCTTCGAGGAGAAGGCTGGTGGTGGAATTGCTCCCCGCCGGCAGGAGGTGTCGGTAGGTCCGGTCGCCCGGAAGACGGACTTCGACGCGAAAGAAATCACCCGCCGCGTCGCGCTGCACTTGCAGGCTCCCGCGTTCAGACGTCAGTTCGCACCGACTGATCGAGCGTCCGGCTTCGACTTGGAGCATGATCGTGGTTTCGTTTCTCTTTGCGTCAGTGAAGATCAGGTCAGAGCCTGCCGCGCGCGCGAACTCCAACTTGAGTTGCGCGGCGAACCAGCCGACGAGCAGCAGCGCAGTCGAGCGGTATTCAGGCGCGTGCGTGATCGCGATGCGACTGCAGATTCGGCGAGCACGCGCGAGGTTTTCCGGGTGGTCGAACATCTGCGCGAGCGCCTGCCGCAGGTGCAGCGAACGCGTCCAGTTCGAGATCGCACAAGGTCAGGCGGGCTTGGTATGCGGCGAGCGAAGTCGCGCAGGCGGGCAAATTGCTGCCTTGCGGCTCCTGCCACGTCTGGCTGTCGAAGATGAGCCGGTCGACCCACGCCCAGAGCTGCGCGTCGAGGGCTCGGGAAATTCGCCCTGCCACCAGAAGATAGAGCGGCAGGTCGGAGTCGAGATTGCGAGAAGACGATGTTCGTCAGGCGGTCCTTCGATGTTCGCCTTCGAGGAGAAACGATGATCTGCTCGCAGCAGACCTGCTTTGCCCCGGCGCGGCTAAGGTGGCAGTGCGCGTTGATCCACGCGCGAGACGCGTGCGCCGGCGCGCCGCGGCTCGCATGCAGATCAGAAGCGCGCGGCAGGCGTGCTCGCGGGTGAACTCGCAGATGAGTTCGGTGTTCTGCGCGCATCGCCTCGGCGCCCTGCGCAATAGACCGCGAAGTTGATCAGCGAGGCGCGCGTCGTTGCGCCGCCGTCCGGTGTCCCAGAGCTTCTTCAGCTCGCGGCCGATTTGGCCGACTCGCACGGGCACGCCGAGAGCGGAGGTGTCGAAGGTGTCAGGCATCGCCGCGCTCATTACATTCTGCCGCCAGGCGCGGCCGTCGCGCTCGAGCAGGTCGTCGGCTTCCTTCGGCCCCCACGAGCCGGAGCGGATACGCAGAGCGGCGGCGGGGTTCGGGATTCTTGTGCCAGGCGTCTTCGATGCGATCGATGAAACGCCAGGCGCCCTCGACCTCGTCGCGCCGCGCGAAGAGCGTGGCGTCGCCGCTCATCGCGTCGAGCAGCAGGCGCTCGTAGGCCTCGGGCGAGGCTTTGCCGAAGCTCGTGCCGTAGTGGAAATCCATCTTCACCGGCTCGATGCGCAGCGCAGCGCCGGGCATCTTGCACTGCATGCGCAGCGAGATGCCTTCGTCGGGCTGGATGCGGATGACGAGCACGTTCGGGCCGACCGCGGTTCGTCGCGTTTGTTGAAGAGCACGCTCGGCGCGTTCTTGAACTGCACGGCGATCTCGGTGCCGCCCTTCGGCAGGCGTTTGCCGACGCGGATGTAGAACGGCACGCCCGCCCAGCGCCAGTTGTCGACGTGCACCTTGAGCGCGACGTAGGTCTCGGTCATCGACTGCGGGTTCACGCGATCCTCGTCGCGATACGCGTTCACTTCCTTGCCCGCTGATCGCGCCGGCGGCGTACTGGCCGCGCACGACGTTCTCGCGCGACATCCTCCGGCGACATCGGCCGGAGCGAACGCACGACTTTCACCTTTTCGTCGCGCACGCTGTCGGCGTCGAGATCGGTCGGCGGCTCCATGGCGATGAGGCAGAGGAGCTGGAGCAGATGATTCTGCACCATGTCGCGCAGCGCGCCGGAGCTTTCGTAGTACGGCCCGCGCTGCCTCGACGCCGAGCGGCTCGGTGGCGGTGATCTGCACGTGATCGATGTAGCGGTGGTTCCAGAGCGGCTCGAAGATCGCGTTGGCAAAGCGCAGCACCATGATGTTCTGCGCGGTCTCTTTGCCGAGGTAGTGATCGATGCGGTAGGTGTCCTTCTCGCGGAAGACGCGTGTTGACCACGGTAGTTCAGCTCCTGCGCCGATGGCAGATCGGTGCCGAAGGGCTTCTCGACGATGACGCGCGCCCAGCCGCCGTCGCGCGTCTTGTTCAGCCCGGCCGCGGCGAGATGCTCGAGGATGCCCTCGAACTCGCTCGGCGCGACGGAGAGGTAGAAGAGCCGGTTGCCGCGCGGTGCCGCGCTCGGCGTCGAGCTCGTCGAGCCGCTCCGCGAGACGCTGGTAACCGTCCGCATCGCCGAACTCGCTGCGGTGGTAGAAAATGCGCGTGCGCGAAACTTGCCCAGACTTCGTCGTTCAGCCCCTGAGCGGGAAAATTTGCCGAGCCGCTTCCTCCAGTTCCTGCGCGAAACTGCTCGTCGGTCTTTTCGCGCCGCGCAAAGCCGACGACGCGAGAGCGCCGCGGGCAGGTCGCCATCGGCGGCGATATTGTAGAGCGCCGGGATGAGCTTGCGGTAGGTGAGGTCGCCGGAGGCGCCGAAGATGACGACGCTGCACGGCTGCGGCAGTCGGCCGGCTGGAAAGCCCCTCGCGCAGAGGATTGGCAGACCGGTCGGTTGAAGTGGGCGTCGTTTTCAAAGCGAGCCGCGAGCGTGCGGGGACACGGCGTCCAATTCAAGCCGGTTCGCTGCAAGAGCTACGGTTGTACCAGCAGGACGACGAGAATCTGCCCGCGGGCGTGGAGCGGTCCGCGGATGAAAAGCGGACTGTCGGGCGCCAGCTTGGCTTCGGTTTCGACGAGCGAACGTTTATCCTGAAACAGCTCGAGATTGAGCAGGTATCCGCCACGTGCCTCTTTCGCGCTTGCTTGCCGCGCCTTGACGTTCAGCCAGAAATGCTCGGTCGGAACGAGCCAGCGCTCGACATCATCGCCGATGGTATTCGTGGTGCTGCCGAGAATTTCAAACTGATTGTAACCAAGCAAGTTACGAAGCCGTTTGCAGACGGGTCCGAGCGGCGCCGGCGGCGCCTTCGGCTGCTTCGAATTGGAAGCCAGCAGCACGGCGCTCCAGATTTTGTCCTCCGCCATCGCGTGCGGCGCGGCCATGCAGGAGACGAGCAAAAGCCCGCAGATGAACCGGAGCGCAGTCACAGGTCAGTCGAGCTTGTAGCTCGCAGGCAAGTAGTCGAGGCCGTCGAGCCAGAGGATGGTGACGTTGTCTTTGGCGTTGTAAACGGTCGTTGCGGAAACGCTCGGATCGCCAGTGCGGGCGTCCACGATTTCTGCAAAATACGGGGTGCCGGCCCCCGCGGCTTCGGCGCCGGTTGGGATCATCATCTTAAAGAGGCCGCCCGCCATCAACAGGCACACCGCTCCGGCAAACGCGAGCTGTGGGACGGACCACCGCCACCACGCGCGGCCCGTCTTTTCGACCGTTGCAGGCGTTTCCACCGAGATGCGGGCCATGATCTGGTGGTTAAAAAAATCGCCGTTTGTAAGCGACGGTGCCGCAGCGTGCTGCCGGAGCAGATTCCCCAATCGCCGCGCCGCCTGCTGATCCGTGAGCGCGTCAGGAACCGTCTCGAGTTCCCGCTCGAAGCTGGCCATTTCGGCTGCGCTCAAGTTCCCGTCGACCCATGCGGTGAATCGTTCTTCAAATGGTTTCATAGACGTCTTTCAGCATGGTTTGCAGTTTCTTGCGGGCGTAAAAAAGGCGGGACATCACGGTGCCGATCGAGCACTCCATCTGCGTCGGCGATTTCCTGAATATTCGAGCCCGTCGATCTCGCGCATGACGATGACGGCGCGATGCTCGGGCGAGAGTTCGCGATGGCCGCGTCGATGCGCGCGCGGATTTCCTTGTCGCCGAGATGTGTTCGGCCGGCTCGCAGCTCCGCCCGCGGCGTGGTGGCCGCGCCGGGCTCGATGTTGCGAAGGCCGATCGCGTCGTCGAATTCCGTGCCGCCCTCGATCTGCTTTCGGCGCAGCGAGTCGATGCGTCACGTTCATCAGGATGCGGTAGAGCCAGGTGTAAAAGGACGACTGCCCGCGGAAGCGCCCGATGGATTTCCACGCCTTCACGAAGCCGTCCTGGGCGAGATCCCAGGCGTCCTGTTCGTTGCGGACCATATTGTAGATCATGGAAAAAGCGCGGCTGCGGTAGCGGGTGACGAGTTCATTAAAGGCCGCGGTGTCGCCAGCCTGCGCATCGGGCGACGAGGTCGAGCTCATCCGGCCATCGGCGGCTGTGCCGGCCTCGTGAGCGCGAGTCTTTCGACGGACTCGGCCATCGTTTTCATTCACCACGATGCGCAGGCATTGCCGGACATCGCTCTCGCTCACTCGTGGTCGAAACGCCGCCGCCATTCGGCGCGGTATTCGCCCATGAGCTGGATGATGCCGTCGCGAATCTGGAAGAGCCGCTGATTGAGCGTGGCAAAATCGCTCCGGGCTCGAGCTGCGCGCATCCTTGCGAAGCTGCACCGCGGCGTCGATGCCGATCATCGATCGCCTTCAGCGCGCGCTTGAGGTACGCGATGGTCATGCCGATTTCGTCCACGTCGTCGTCGCTCAGTGCGGCCGCGAGCTTGGCGCTGGCGATGGCCGCCTGCGTCGAGAGCTTCACCGCGGCGGGCTGGTTTTGCGACGTCGCCGAGCTCCTCGAAGAGCTGGTCGATCCAGACCGTCAGCGCGAACGACGCCTGGTAGAGCGGATGCACCTCGAAGCCTTCCTCGCCGTCCTTCGCGGCCTCGCCTCGTCTTCCTCCGTCGTCGTCCGCGCTCCTCGCTCGAATAGTCGAGTCCACGTTCTCCGCCCACTTCTCGCCGTCCTTGTCCAGCAGATGATACCAGCCCATCTCCCGGGCGATGATCTGGTCGCGGTTCGGGTCGTCGATGTAGCGCTCGAGAAGCTCCATGTATTTCTCGGTCTTGCGATCCTGCTGCTGGAGGAAACGCTCCCAGTCGTATTCGTCCCAGATTTTTTCCGGCTCGTCGATGTCGGCCATATGCGGGTTAGTTATCTTGCGCGCCAGTTCTGCAAAGGGCATTAAGCGAAGCGCTCCAGCCGCACCCGACAGGCAATTCGCATCGCAGCGGTACGTTCCCCTGGCCCTCTAGTCATTCGACGCCGCCGGCATCGTTTGCCGGCGCAGTTGCCCGCACGCCGCCGCGATGTCGTGGCCTTTTTCCCGGCGGATCGTCGCCGGGATGCGCGCGTTTTCGAGCACCGCCATGAAGGCATCCTGCCGCGCCTCGCTCGGCCGTTTCCAGTCGAGCCCTTCGACCTCGTTGTAGGGAATGCAGTTCACCTTCGCGTTGACCTTGCGCGCCACGCGCACCAGCGCCGCCGCGTCTTCGGGCCGGTCGTTCACGCCCTCGATCAGGATGTATTCAAAGGTCAGCCGCTGCTTTTTCCGCTCGGCGTAAAAGGCGCACGCTTCGAGCAGCATCGCGAGCGGGTATTTGCGGTTCACCGGCATGATCTGCTGGCGCACCTCGTCGGTCGCGCCGTGGAGCGAAATGGCGAGCCGCACCTGCAGCGGCTGCTCCGCGAGCTCGCGAATCTGCGGCGCGAGGCCGCTCGTCGAGATCGTGATGTGCCGCGCGCCGAGGCCGATGCCCCACGGCGCATTGATGATCGCGATGGCGCGCATCAGGTTCGCGAAATTCGCCAGCGGCTCGCCCATGCCCATGAAGACGATGTTGTTGATCTTCTCGCCGCTGCAGTTCCTCGACGCGCAGCACCTGACTCGACGATCTCGCCTGCGCTGCAGATTGCGGCTCCAGCCGTCGAGTCCGCTCGCGCAGAATTTGCAGCCGTAGGCGCAGCCGACCTGCGTCGAAATGCAGAGCGTCCGCCGATCGACTGGCTTCGCCGTAAAGCGCGGGCGACGCCGGGATCAGCACGGTCTCGATGAGCGCGCCGTCGCTCGAGCCGAAAGAGAAATTTCCGCGTCGTGTCCGCCGACCCGAGCGTGCGGACCGGCTCGAGTCGTCGAAGACAAACTCCGTCGTCGAGCTGCTGCGCGGAGCGCCGCGGGCAGGTCGCTCATCCCGGCAAAGGACTTCACGCGCTTGCCGTAAATCCACTGCATCACCTGCTTCGCGCGGTAGCTTGGTTGCCCGAACGCGCTCAATTTCTCGCTCAACTCGGCGAGTGTGAGGGAATGAATCGGTGAACGCGCAGCGGCGGGAAGCATTGCGCAGGTTCGCTCGTGACGGGGAGCGCAGCAAGCGCCCGCTCCACGCACGGTTCCTAATTCTCGTGCACCATGCAGATTGACTCTGGCCCAAGTCCGGATCGACTGGATTTCCCGCCGAAATTTGCGACCTGTTTCCCCGAAATGATGAAGTTTTCCCGCGCCTTTCTTTTGTCCCTCGCCATCGCTGGCTGCTGGCTGACCCTGACTCCGATCGCCGGCGCGGAGGACGGCAAACTTTCCTTCAATCGCGACATCCGCCCAATCCTCTCTGACAAATGCTTCGCGTGCCACGGCACCGATGCGAAGCATCGCGACTCGGGGCGGCGCCTCGACACGCCGGAGGGGGCATTTGCGGAAACCGACGGCATCATCGCGATCAAGCCCGGGGACCTTGCCAAAAGTGACGCGTGGCTGCGGATCATGAGCGACGGACAAGGACGAGCAGATGCCGCCGCCGAAGTCGCACAAAACGCTCTCGCCCGCGGAGGTCGAGATCCTGCGACGCTGGATCGTGCAGGGTGCGCCGTACGAAAAGCACTGGGCCTTTGAGCCGCCGGTAAAATCCGCGCCGCCGACCGTCAAAGCCGCCAGTCGCGTGACCAATCCGATCGATGCGTTTGTCCTCGCGCGGCTGGAGAAAGAAGGACTCACCCTTTCCCCCGAAGCCGACCGCGCCACGCTCATCCGTCGCGCTACGCTCGCCATCACAGGGCTGCCGCCGACGCTCGCAGAGGTCGATGCTTTCAACGCGGACGCCGCACCCGATGCATTTGGGAAAGTGGTCGATCGTCTCCTCGGGTCGCCGCGTTTTGGCGAGCACATGGCGCATTGGTGGCTCGACCTCGCCCGCTACGGCGACACGCACGGACTGCACCTCGACAACGAACGCGAGATGTGGCTTTACCGCGACTGGGTCATCGCCGCGTTCAACCGCAATTTGCCGTTCGATCAATTCACGGTCGAACAACTCGCCGGCGACCAAATTCCGAACGCGACGAACGATCAGAAAATCGCGAGCGGCTTCAATCGGTGCAACGTAACGACCAGCGAAGGCGGCGCGATCGACGCGGAGTTTCGCTTTCGCTACGCCATCGACCGCTCCACGACCACGGCGCAAACGTGGCTCGCGCTGACGACGCAGTGCGCGGTCTGCCACGACCACAAATTCGATCCGATCTCGCAAAAAGAGGTCTATCAAATCTACGCTTTTTTCAACAGCAGCGCCGACCCGGCGATGGATGGAAACAAGGCGCTCGTGGAGCCGGTGGTTCAGAATTCGACGCCTGAGCAGAGGCAGCAGATAGCCGCGCTCGACACGAAACTTTCCGCGCAGAAAAAGGAACTCGGCGCGGCCGTGAAAATCGCCGTGCAGGCGTATCAGGATCCAGCCGATGCCGCGGACAAAACCGCCGCGCAACCCGTCTCGGAGGTCTGGATGGAAGACGGCTTCCCTGCGGGCGCCACGCCGCAGACCAATGTGGGCGATGCGCCGCTGATGTTCGTCGGCAGCCCGGATATGCCTCCAGCTTCAGGCAAGCTGGCGCTCAAGCGCACGGCGAAAGGTGTGGCGCAGGATTTCTTCAGCGGCGGCGCCAGCTTCATCGTGCCGAATGACGCGATCATCTCCGTCATGGCGCGCACTGACCCGGCGAATCAGCCGCGCGCGATCATGATTCAATTTCACACGACCGACTGGAAAGCACGCGCGGTTTGGGGTGAAGACACGGCGATTCCGTATGGCAAACTCGGCACGCCCGAGCATTTCCTCGCGGGCGGGCTGCCGCCGAACGGGCAGTGGACTCAGCTCGATGTCCCGGCGGAGAAGATCGGATTGCGCCCGGGCGACAAGATCGACGGGTTCGCGTTCACGCAGGCGGACGGCACCGTTTTCTGGGATCGTCTCGTGGTGCGCGGCACCAATCAGCCGGCAACTGACCCGCACACGGTCGTTTGCAGCGTGGCTGAAAATGGGGGAGGGGAAAGACACGCCGAGCGTTCCGCCACCGCTGAATGCGCTGCGAAAAAAGCGCGCCGCGGATCGCAAGCCGGAGGAGGTCGCAAAGCTGCGCGAACATTTCGTTCAAAGCGTTTGTGTCACCACGCGGGACGCCTTTTCTGTCGCGGAAAAGGAAGTCAGCGCGCTCGAGCAAGAACGCGCGAATTTCGAGAAAGCGATTCCGAGCAGCTTCGTGATGCGCGACATGGATCAGCCGCGCGAGTCGTTCGTGATGGAGCGCGGGCTCTACGACAAACCCGGCGAGAAGGTGATGCCCGGAACGCCCGCGATTTTGCCCGCCGCTGGACGCCGCGAATCCGCGCCGACTCGACCTGGCGCGTTGGATCATGGACGCGAAAAATCCACTCACGGCGCGTGTCGCGGCGAATCGGTTCTGGCAGCACTTCTTCGGCGTAGGGCTTGTGAAAACTTCCGCGGATTTCGGCTCGCAGGGAGAACCGCCGAGCATCCCGAACTGCTCGATTGGTTGGCCGTGAGCTTCCGCGAAAGTGGCTGGGATATGAAGGGACTGGTGAAAACAATCGTGACTCAGCGCGACGTGGCGGCAGACCTCGCGCGTCACGCCCGGATTGCTCGCACACGACCCGGACAATCGCCTGCTGGCGCGCGGACCGCGCGTGCGGCTGAACGCCGAGGCGGTGCGCGACGACGCGCTCTTCGTCGCTGGTCTGCTGGTCGAGAAACAGGGCGGCAAAGGCGTGAAATCCTATCAGCCGCCGAACATCTGGGAGCCCGTGGCGTTTCGCCGGCAGCAACACGCGCAACTACGTGCAGGACACCGGCGACGCGCTCTATCGCCGCAGCATTTACACCTTCATCAAGCGCACCGCGCCCGCCTCCGTTCCTCGCGAATTTCGACGCCCCCTCCCGCGAGGGAATCTGCACGCGCCGCGAGCGCAGCGACACGCCGTTGCAGGCGCTGCAGCTCTTGAATGACGTGCAGTATTTCGAAGCTGCGCGCGTTTTTGCGCAGCGCATCCTGACCGAAGGCGGCGGCTACGCCCGAGGGGCGTGTCGCGTACGACTTTCCGTCTGGCGCTTGCCCGTTCGCCGGAGCCGCGCGAAGCGGAGCGCGTGCAGGCAATGCTCGCGACTTTTCTGGCGAAATATCGCGCGGACCCCGCAGCCGCCAAAGCCGTCCTCGCCAACGGCGAATCCAAACCACCCGCAAACCTCGATCCCGACCGAACTCGCCGCCTGGACGCAGGTCGGAAATCTCGTGCTGAACCTCGACGAAAACATCACCCTCAACTGACGCCATGCACCCGCTCATCGAAAACGAAATCAACCTCACGCGCCGGCAGTTTTTCGGGCAGTCGGCCTGCGCTTCGGCGGGCTCGCGCTCGCGCAATTGCTCGGGCAGCAGGCCTTCGGCGCGGCGGCATCTCCGCGGCGCCGGCCGGTCCGCGTGCATCCGGCGCTGCCGGGCTTCCCGCACTTCGCGCCGAAGGCGAAGCGCCTGATCTATCTGCACATGAACGGCGCGCCGTCGCAGCTCGATCACTTGGGATTACAAGCCGCAGCTCGGCGAGCACTTCGACAAGGATTTGCCCGACTCGGTGCGCGGAGGACAGCGCATCACCACGATGACGTCCGGGCAGAAACGGTTCCCGGTCGCACCGTCGAAATTCAAGTTCGCGCAGCATGGCAACAGCGGCCGCTGGGTCAGCGAACTGCTGCCGCACACGGCGGGGATCGTGGACGAAATCGCGCTGATCAAGACCGTCCACACCAACGCGATCAATCACGATCCGGCCTGCACGTTTCTCTTCACCGGCGCGGAAATTCCCGGCAAGGCGAGCCTCGGCTCGTGGCTTTCCTACGGTCTCGGCAGCGAGTCGAACGACCTGCCCGGCGTTCGTCGTGCTGACGCCGAAATGTCCTGAAGGCTCCAACGGCCAGGCGCTCTTCTCCCGGATGTGGGGCAGCGGCTTTCTGCCCGGCACGCACAACGGCGTCGCCTTCCGGAGCGGCGCCGATCCGGTGCTGTATTTGCAGAATCCGAACGGCGTCGCGAGAGACGATCGGCGCGCCTTGCTGAATGCGCTCGGCGACTTCAACCAGCGGCAGGCACGAGCGACTTGGCGACCCCGAGACGCTCACGCGCATTGCGCAATATGAGATGGCCTTTCGGATGCAGACGAGCGTGCCGGACCTCGTGGATTTCAACAAGCGAAGACCCAGCGACGCTCGCGACTGTACGGTCCCGACGTGGAGCAGCCCGGCTCTTTCACGCAGAGCTGCCTGCTCGCGCGGCGACTCGTCGAGCGCGGCGTGCGCGTGCGTGCAAATCATGCACCGCGGCTGGGATTCGCACTCCAATCTGCCCAACGCAATCTCGGCAACCAGTGCGCGCGACACCGATCAAGGCTGCGCCGCGCTGATCAAGGATCTCAAACAGCGCGGACTGCTCGACGACACGCTCGTGGTGTGGGGCGGTGAATTCGGCCGCACGGTCTATTCGCAAGGCACGCTGACCCGGGACAATTACGGCCGCGATCATCATCCGCGGAACTTCTGCATGTGGATGGCCGGCGGCGGCATCAAGCCCGGCATCAGCTACGGCGAGACCGACGATTTCTCCTACAACATCGTCGAGAATCCGGTCCACCTGAACGATCTCAACGCGACGATCCTGCACTGCCTCGGCATCGACCACTCGCGCTTCACCTACAAATTCCAAGGCCTCGACCAGCGCTTGACCGGCGTCGAGCCCGCGCAGGTCGTGAAGGGGATTCTGACGTAGACCGCGTTTTACGAAATGCTGTCGCTGAGCTCGAGGGCTTCCATGACTCGGAGCGCGGCAAAGGCGTCGTTGGCGGCGTAGAGAAGTTGTCGGGGAGTGAGGTCGGCGGCGGCCCAGTTGCTCGTCGTGGTGCGCTTCGATTTGGGGAAGCTCTGATGAAGCACCGCACCGACTGCGGCACGGACTCCGATCTGCCCAAAGTAGCCCATTTTGCGGAAGATGTGGTCTAGGTCGAGGATGCCCCGGAGCGGGACGCCGAGCTTCGATCGGATCTGTCCGTGGTCGTTCTTCAATCCAAACCCGACCTTCTGCAATTGTTCGGACTGGAGCAGGTCGGACACGAGTTCACGGCAGCCTGGTCGATGGAGCTGAAAGAGAAATGCGCGATCTCCGAGCGCAAACTGAACCACGTGTGGGCCACTGCTTTCCTCGCCAATCCGGAAGGTGGGCTTCGATTCGGTGTCGAATCCCGTCCGGCCAGACGCCACGATTTCCCGGCCTGCGCGCTCGAGATCCGCCGGTGTTTTCGGGATGTGGATGCACTCCAGTGGAAGGCCCCGGAACGGTTCCAGGAGGGCGGTGTCAGCTTTGGACGGGGCAATCAGTCTCACCGTTGCATCCTTACCGGATCTGGCGTGCGGCTTCGAGGTAAACCGCTGCGATCGCCGCAACTTCCGAGATAGAGCTACCGGCGTGTTGTGCTTAGCTCGTAAGCGGAGATTTCACCCGTATTGCTGCGGAGGTAGAGGCGTCCGTTTGCGAGGGCCGGGGTGGCGTAGCACTTGTCGGCTACGGCCTTGAATCGAGCGATGGGTTTTAGCCCTCTGGTGGTGGCGGGTGCGAGAACAGCTTCGCCCTCGCGGGTGAGGAAAATCCAGTGGGCGTCGGCCAGAATAAAGGTGCCGATCGGCACCGCATCGCTGACCCAGCGCGACTGGCCGGTCTCGGCGTCGAGGCAAGTGAACTCGACGTGGCCGCGCCGCTTTTCATTGAAGGCAAAGAGCGAACGATCGTGGAGAATTGGATTGTTGAAGAGCAGCGCGAATTGCTGATTGGACCACACTTCCCGAACGCCGGGCACCTTGCCCACGTCCCAGTCGAGCAGCCTGGCCAACGGCTCGCTGGTGTTGCTCACGAGCAGTCGATGCCCGACAAAGACGGGCGTGAGGGTGTTGGCGAAATCGCGCGCGGTGCTGCGGTAGGACCAAACGACTCGGCCGTCGGTGGGTTCGAAAACATCGAGCGCTTCGCCTTTTAGCATGGCCACGAGGCGGTGGCCTTCGCGCTCGAAGATGCGGGCGGAAGAGTAGCCCGCTTCGCCGGTGCCGGCGCGCCAGATCAAGTCACCGGTCGCGGCATCGAGCGCGGCTGTGGACCCGTCGATTCCCGCAGCGGCTCCCAAGTCGATGAAAAGGCGCCCGTGATCGAAGAGCGGACTTTGGGTGTAGCCATAGACGGGGCGCTTGCCGCCAAGATCGGTGATGAGATTTTTCCTCCACGCGACATTGCCAGTCGCGACATCGAGGCAAAGCAAATCTCCCTCACGGGAGAGCGCGAAAACATGGGTGCCAGCGATGGTGGGCGTGGCGCCGGGGCCTTTCGGAACGATGGGCATTTCGTGCGCGTCGCTCTGGCAAAGAAACGAGTGCCGCCAGAGGACATCACCGGTCGCGGCGTCGAGTGCGATGACGTGGTCGTTGCCCGCGCCATCGTTGCCGTGGGTGATGAGTCTGCCTTTGGCGATGACTGGAGAACTCATCCCCGCGCCCACCTTGCGCCGTCCATATTTTTCGCGGACCCTCAACGGGCCAATCCTTGAGCCAACCGATATCAGTGGAGATGCCATCGCGGTTCGGCCCGCGCCATTGCGGCCATTCCGAGGCGGAGTTTGGCTCGCTCGGGAGCTTCGTCAAAGCGGACACGCCAGAGACTGAAGGCTCTGTCTCTGCGGCAGCAGCGGCGGTGAGTGAGATGAGTTCAAGCTCGCGGATCTGGCCCTGCCGGCTGGATCCTCCCACCGCGATTACCCGGTGGTTTCCAGCGGGGATGAGGCGGTGGAAGAATCGCGGACGCGCCAATTTCGCGACCTCTTCCCAACTCTTTTGATCTGCGCTGAGGGCATAGATTTTTCCCGAGAGCGGACTTGCGAGGAGGCGCCCGGAGACACTGCAAGCCGCCATTCCGAAGCCCGCCATGGGGCCGTCAGGCAGCAGCGGACCTTTGCCCCATGCGCCGGTCGCTGGCTCGAACCAATCGACGGCGCGGGAGGGCTCGTCGTTCTCATCCATGCCTCCGAGAAACCAGATGCGATCGTCGTGCGCCACCGCGGCGATGGCGCGGCGCTGGAAGGGTTGCGGTTGCGATTTCCAGCCATCTTTGGGTGTTCGCAGGTCGAGCGCGAGGAGCGTCCGATGCCAGTCTCCGCTGCTCTCGTCGGCCTTGTTCGCGTTGCCGGTCAGCTTCCAACCGCCGCCCACATAAAGTGTATTGCCCAGCACTGCTGCATCATGACTCGAGCGCGCTTCAGGGAGGCTGGGAAGTGGCTCCCAAGCCTGCTTCGCCAAGTCGTAGCGCAAGGCCGAGGTTGTGGAATGCACATCGTTTTTCTCACTTGGGGCGTTGCGCGCCTCCAAACCGCCAACCCGGAAAATCGCACCGTGATACGGCGCCAGTGCTGCGCCGAGGAGAGGAGCATTCGAGGCGAGCTTTTCCCAACCATCGCCCGCCGACACTTTCAGCCGGAAGAAATTCCCGCTGATGCACTCACGATTAAACTCGTGCGCCTTGCCGGTGTTGCCGCCGTAAACATAAAGCCAGCCATCCGCCACCGCCGCGCCAAAGCTTGTCGCGGCTTGCGGCAGCGGTGGCAGTTCGGCGTGCGCGACAGACGTGGCGAAAGCGAAGGCGAAGAGGAGAAAGCGATTCGCTCGCGCGAGCCAAGAATCAGGGAAAGAAATAGACATGGATGGGAGTTAGTTAGGCGGGTAAGTCGAAGAATCAGGCATCCCGAGTTTCCAGGTTGGGTCATTGGCGGAGCCGGCTTGGTTGGACCACCGCCGCATGTCATTCATCCGTTCGAAATCGAGCAGCTCCACATGCCCGTCGAGCATCGCGGCGACCGCTCTTTTCTCCCATCGGAAATCGACGTAGCCAAACTCCTCGGGACTCGCGGAACTCGAGTAGCTTTCGCTCCAGCGTCGTGCGGTGAAGTTCGGTGCTTCCACTTTGAAATAGCCGCTAAGGCGGTCGCTCCCGGAGCCGCCGCCCGCGGAGGCAAGAACGATAAGCTGATGCGGGCTCACGGCTTGCGCCAACCGCGTGACGCAAAACGCCCCGTACATTGAAGCCAGTTTCTCTTTGTTTGGAGGCAGCACTTGAAAGTCGCCGCCGACATAGGCCGCGTTGATGCCGAGCGCGGGCTGGACACTGATTGCGTAAGCGTAAGCGTCGTGCGGGCCGCTCGCGAGTTTGCGAAGTCGATCATCGGCATCACGGCCCCAGAAGAGCCGCATCTCATATCCGAGATACGGGGCGAGCCGCCACGGATAACGTGCGTTGACCGGGTGGTGCATGGCTTGCCCGCGGTCGTCGGTGGCGGGGAAATCACCAAAGCCAGGAAGCACCTCGCCGTCATGGTCGGATGAGTATGCAAGGTAGGCCGCCATGAGTTGGCGGGCGGAGGAAATCTCGCGTGTCATCCCAGCCTCGCGGCGGACGCTGCCGATGACGGGTGTGATCACGGCTGCGAGGATCGAGATAATTCCGATGACCACCATCAGCTCGATCAATGTGAACGCGCCGGCGCGGACGAAGAGCGGACCTTTCAAGACTGCTCCTTTCCCAGAAAGGAACGACCGCCACGCCATGTTGCCACGCACACGCCGAAGCCCAGCAGTAGCACGGTCAGGGTGCTCGGCTCGGGCACGATTTGCACCTGCATATCGAGCCGTCCCGGCCGCCCACCGAGCAGGTTTTCTTTCGTGTAGAAAACAGGGTATTCGACCGGTCCGCCCATCGAGGCGGCGTGGAGCGAATTCGTGAGAAAGCTGATGCGGCCTTCATTCAGCCCGAGCTGCAGGTAGCGAATGACGTCGGAATTTGCGAGATTCAGCGTGAAAACAATGTCCGCGTCTTCATCGATTTCACCGGCTGTGAGATCGCCGGCCGCGACCTGCCCAATCGCAAATGGACTCGGATTGAAGCCGCTTGCGACGTTGTTGCTCACATCGCGGTGCGCGCCGCTCAGCGATGTGCCTCCGGGGAAGTCGGTGGGATAAAGGTAGCGACTTCCTTCCACGCCTCCAGCCGGGCCGAAAGGCGAATTTTCCGCGACGCTAACATTCGAAGCAGGAACGCCCGGCGAATATTCACCGCGATAGGCGACCCCATAAAGTTCCATCGGACGACCCGGATCGTCGCCGTTGATCTGCTCGCCATTGAGTCCGTAGGTGCTGATCTCATCGTAGGTGCCATCGAATTTCACGTGCGGCGAATCCCCATTCGTCGTCACGCCCATTGAAAGTGTGAACGTCACGGAGAGGATGACGTAATTGCTCGCGCCGGCTCCGGTGGGGACGATGGGACCGGTGTCGAACCCCGTGTAGAACTGTGCATCGCGATCATCAAAGCCATCGCTGCCAACCGCTCCAAAAGTGGATGCACTCGTGCGCGTGCCGCCAGCGCCGCCGAAGGCGTATTGCCATTTGTCCACCGTGGGCGCGTTGAGGTCGATTGTGTAATCCGCAGCATGCATTCCAAGCACGGAAGTCAGAAGTCCGCATGCGGTGATTACGCCTTTGGTCAGCCGCTGACTTTTCGTCCGCGGACGCACCGTGCGATGCGGCTGATCCGTGGAATGGCCAGCGAGGGATGGTGGGGCGTCGGAGGAAGGCGCCGTCGCTTTAGGTTCGGCTGCACTGCGCACCCGGCATGCGAAATTGTTGTAGTTCATGGAGCGCACATTGTCCGGTCTGCGCGCGCGCCGCTTCCTTCCGCTTGCGCGCAGTGCGCTCGGCGTTGCTATCGACGAGGCTTGCGCCCTGTGATTTTCACCACGGGATACAAACCGGGGCAGCATCCGAGCTGCTCTACAAAGGCTTTGTTGAAAGCGCTCAAGCTGGAATAGCCGACCGCCATTGCCGCTTGCGTGACGTTCATTTTGCGACCTCGCAAATACTCGGCAGCTAGCTCAATGCGCCGTGTCCGCAGGAAACGCGGCAAACTCATTCCCGTCTCGTCCGCGAAGATCCGGCTCAAATGAAACGGGGAGCAACCGACATCGTCGGCAAGCATGTCTAGCGATGGCGGATTCGTTAAATCTCGCTCCATGAGGTAACGGACGCGCTCGACCCGCTCGCGATTTTGCCGAAGATGACGTGCACAAAAGAGCTCTCCGGGCTCATCTTCGCGGAAAACAATGTGCGCAAGGATTTCGGTCGCTTTCGCCAGATACCACGAGTCCCGGGCCGCCGCCGGGACCGGGGGATCGAGGAGCGCCATTCGCATCGCGAGCAGCGGTGTTTTTAGTCGACGGATTTCGAGAAACGGCGAGCAATCCCTGCTTTCCTCCACAAAGCGCCGCAGCGGCGTTTTTAGTGACTCCAATCGCCCGGAACACTGCGCGCGCAAAAACGCGGGTGTCATCTCGATTGTCATGAATCGGTGCAGCGAACCCGGCCTTCGCACCGCACGCGGACCTTGTCCCGCCGCGGTGTAAGCCGCCACGAAACCCGGCGCCAAATCCCGCTCAGCCGCGCCCTCTTGAAGGCGCGCAGCACCGGAGAAGTTCAGGCAAATCTCCAAACTCCCCGGATGGAAGCTCGGTGCCCAGTCGAGATCCTCACTCAGATGGAAATCGTGCCATTCGATGCTTAACCCCCGGTCCGCGAAGCTTCCGAAAAGTGGTCGCCATTCGCCCGAGACCCGATTCCAGATCGCCGATTCGGAGGGCGACAGTGCGCGGAAATGCTGACTGGACGGCATAGTGAGATTGAGTCTCAATAAGCATCCTCAATCAACTGTTCTCTTGCCAATCGCATTTCCGAGCAAGTGCAACGCAAGTAGGGAACATCCCCCTCCGCTTCTACGTAGCGGTATCCACCATTTCGGGAGCGCCAATGCTGGGCCCAAGCTGGAGCGTTTTCAGAGTTTCGGGATCTTTGTAGTGCCGCTTCAGCCCGCTTTCGGTCAGTGCTGACGCCGGGACGGACGTGATGAATTCAGCAAAGTTCTTTTCCACCCCCTCGCGCTGAAGCTGCTGACCCTTCTTCGTTGCCCAAAACTCTTCCTCGATCTTCTCGAGCGCGCGCACTGCTTCATCAGGGCCGAGATCCTCCCGCCGCGCGAGCAGCCACACCAATTCCGGGTCGTGCGGCAGTGCCACGGGGAAGGGGACGAACGGAACTTTCACCTCTTCCTCGGCTACGGTGGGATCCACCTTGACCCGGCTGCTCAACGTGCGGTCGGGGAGCGAGATCTCCACGGCGACACCAGTCCCGTTTTCGTCGGGAGTGATGGCCACGTTCGCCTCGCCGAATTTCCCTGCCAGTTCGCTTTGCAGGTCAGCCACCGTGCCAACCTCAATATCTGGAAGCGCGCTCGTCTCACAGAATTTCTCAAAGGATTCGATACTGTTCATCAGGCGGACTTCCTTGGCCACCTCCTCGTAGATGGTGCTGGCTAAGTGCGGATCCTTCGTCGCTTTTGGGAGCACTTTTTGCAAAAGGGAGAGGAACTGAGCCTCGTTCATTCCTTTGATTTTCATGGAGTGTTGCGTCGTTTGAATTTTGCGGGGCGCGGTTCTCTTGCTTCTCACCCCAAAGCGCAAGGACTTCACGTCGCGCTTTGGCGGTCCCGGAAAATCCTTGAGCAAAACGGCGGCAAAATTGACCTCCATCATGTAGTTTCATCAGCGTCCTTGCTACCGGCGACCAGCGCTCCATAGGAGGTGAGCTCGCGCCGATGGCGGTGGGAGCGAAGTGAGTCTGCTCCCGGTGCTGAGATTCATCAGCAAAGGATGGGAGCGGAACGAAGGAAAACTTTCTTCAATGCTCCGATCGCAAGATGAGGGGCACGATCCGTCGTCCTTGCCTGGCTCGGAGCTCAAGGGGTCGTTAGCATCTGCCGGCCGCGATGCACCGTTGGGACTCTTTGCTGAAATCGGGCTCCCAAACCTTTCCGGAGAAGTCTTGTTCACGCTTCCGCGACCTCGGACCGCGATCAGAGATCGTGGGCTCGCGTCATCCATGAGTTGATAGTCCTTGCTCGGCGGTTAGACCTGCGTTTCCACTCACGCCACAGATGCCAAGAACTTCGCCGCCTGTGCCTTTTTTCTACCTGCTCCGTGCCGCCGTCGCCTTCGCTGCGACGGCTTTTCTCACTTTGTCCACGGCGCTCGCGGCGACGTTTACGGTCACGACGAACTCGGACATCGTCAGCGGGACGGATGGCGTCCTTTCCCTGCGCGAGGCGATCATTGCGGCGAATGGCGCTGCCGGGCCCGACACTATCGCGTTCGCGATTCCCGGGGCCGGCGTGCGCACGATCGCTCCGGCGAGCGCGCTGCCGACGATTACCGACCCGGTTTTCATCGACGGCTACTCGCAGCCCGGGACATCTCCGAACACGCTGGTCGCCGCGGATAACGCGGTGCTTCGCATCGAGATCAACGGCGCCGGCACGAGTTCCGGTTCCAATGGCCTGACCTTCGCCGGCAGCGGCGGCGGTTCGACGGTGCGCGGATTGGTGATTAACCGGTTTCCCGCCAGCGCGATCTATCTCGACGCGAGCAGCAACAACACGTTCACGGGCAACTTTATCGGCACCGATCCAACGGGATTCATCGGTCGCGGAAATGGCTCCGGCATTGCCACCCAGTTCTTCTTTGGCTCAACGAATGTCGTGATCGGCGGCATCGTCCCCGCCGCACGCAATCTCATCTCGGGCAATAACGGTACCGGGATCGAGTTGAACGGCGGAGGCAATGCGCGGGTGCAGGGGAATCTCGTCGGGCTCGCCGCCGATGGTGTCGCGGTGCTGAGTAACACGGGCAATGGGATCGCGGCGGGATCATTCACGGGAGGCACGCTGATCGGCGGCGATGATGCGGCGGACGGCACGACTGACGGGGTAGTCCGCGCGCGGAATTTTTGCGCAGGCAACGGACAAGCCGGCATATTTCTTGGCGGATCCGGGTTCGGTGGCGCGACGGTGCAGGGCAACTACATCGGCACCGATGTGAGCGGCACGCAGGCCCGCCCGAATGGCGCCGGCATCAGCACCAACATCGCAGACAGTGCGATCGTCGGCGGAGCTTCCCCGGGCGCGGGCAATCTGATTTCCGGAAACGCAACCCATGGCATTGGTATCGGCAACACCGGCGGGATGGTGATCAAAGGGAATCGCATCGGCACAGCGGGCGACGGCGTGACGCCTCTCGGCAATGGCACCGAGGGGATCAATTTTCTCGCAAACCCCACCAACAATCGAATCGGCGGCGTGGCGGTAGGCGAGGGGAACGTCATCGCCTACAATGGCCGCGACGGGGTGGAAATTTTCCAAGGCACCGGCAACCCGATCCGTGGCAACTCGATCCACTCCAACGGGACGATGGCGCTGCATCTCGGCATCGATCTCGAGGTCGATGGCGTGACTGCTAACGACGCTGGTGACAGCGACTCGGGCGCGAACGGCCAGCAGAATTTTCCGGTCATCACGAGCGTCTACAACAGCGGCGGCGCCACGGTGATTTCCGGCACGCTCAACAGCGCGGCGAATGCGAACTTCGCGCTCGATTTCTACTCGAGCGCCAGCGCCAACGCGTCCGGCTACGGTGAAGGGCAGACGTTTCTCGGAACCACGAGCGTCGCGACGGACAACGTCGGCACCGGGAGTTTCACTTTCACGCCAGCGACGGGCGTCCCGGCGGGAAAGGTCGTCACGGCGACGGCGACCGACAGCGGCAACAACACGTCCGAGTTTTCCGCCGTGCAAACCGCGACGGTCGCCCCGCCGGCGATCAACTCGGCGGAAATCACGAACTACACGGGCTTCATCATCCCGTCGGATATCAACGACGGCGACCCGACGACGAACCGCCAGCGCATCCACACGGACGGCAGCATTACGTTTAACGGGACCGGCGATTTCCGGCTCGATTGGGCGTTGATCGATCCCGCGGACGCCGTAGCCGCGAGCGACACCGAGACGGTGCTCGGCGCCAGCGGGACGCAGATTTTCCACGCTCAAATCATCCCCTCCAGCGCCACTCCGCTCGTGCCGGGCCGGGCGTATCGGCTGCGGCTAAACGTGGTGGATCTCGCGAGCGGTAGTATCGTCGCGACGCTCGTCAAGCCGAGCCGGACCTACATTCATTTCACGGGCACCGTGTCGAATTCGCCGGACGTGAACATCGTCGGTGAAATCACCGCGGTGACGGTAAATCGCGACTGGCTGCTGGAGACCGATCCGACAAAGCAGAAAATCCCGGTGAAGGTGGACTACACCTTTTACCGCTACGACGACTGGGCGGGCGCGAGCACGAGTGTGAACGCGCTCGGCAATCTCGTCCCGGTGATCCGCCGCGAAAGTGACGGCGTGTTCCTGCCGTGCACGGTGGAAGACGGCGGCTTCGCCTCGGTGCTGCTGCCGAGCTACGTCGCCGGGTCGCCGAAGACGCCGGCGAGCGTTTCGGGCAGCCGCACGATTCTGGTCGATCCTGCCGACATTCTTTCGCCGGCGGATTACCGCATCCAGGTAACGCTCGAGCACATCGAGGAGCCTGCGCGGCTGGCAGAAGTGCCGCCGGTTTTCATCAGCCGCACGGACAATTCTCAGGCCTCGGCCGCGGCAGCGATCAGCCATTTCACCGGGCGCCTCCTCTTCGGCGACATCTCGACGCACTTCACGCACCTCGCCGGCGCTCCCACGATCAATGTGCCAAATGTTCCGCTTCCCGGCGCAAATTGGCGGCACATCGCACCGGACGCGCAGAGCGGAACGATCGACGGGCGGAGCGACTATCACTACGGCGACGGCACGGTGCTGAACGTGAACCTGGCAGCAAACGGTGACGCCTCGTTTTCGCTCGATCCAGAGCACGGCGCGCAAGTTTACTCCGTCGCGCTCGTCGCGGATAACAACGCCGCGCTCGCGGGCGCGGTGAACGGCGTCGATTTCGAGCGCAGCGGCGACGTGACGCTGAAGCCGACGGGCGCGTTTGGAACGGTGCTGGCCATGCTCCCGCCGGGCGTCGGCTGGACGGCGCATCGCGCGACCAATCTGCTCGAATCGGAGCTGGAATTTGCGGACCTGCAACTCGACCAGAGCCTCGCGCCTGCGGGTGCGACGGCGGTCCGCACGTTCGCGGTTGGAGACTTCTTTTTGTGCGAGGAAACGAAGCCGGTTTTCATCCGGACCGGTTCTTTCACCTGGGACATCGCGACCGGTGAATTTCAGTGCGGCACAGCCACGGCGCACTCGATCCGCCAGCCGCTGTTGGAATACCTCGCGAGCTATGCGGCGGATTACCCCGAGCCGTCGATGGCGACGAAGCGCTCCAACGATCACCTCTACAATTTCGTTACCACGGCCACGGAGATGCGGGTGAGCACCGGGCTCAGCGGTGGTGGGGAAATGTCCGGCACGTTCGCGAGCGGTCCGGGTGAGTTCGTGACGCACTATCCCTACGACTCGAAGGTGAAATGGACGGGCAGCGCGACGATCGGGCTCGCGCGAGATCTCATCGACCCGGAAACGAGCAGCTTTACCAATGTCGATCCGCTACTGCTGATTTACGCGCAACATTGCCAGGAACTCGTGGAGGGCGGTTGCGGTGGTGAGAAGTTCTCGAGCGTCACGCTCACCCCGGAATCGGGCGTGCTGCACTTTACGAGTGATGGCGGTTTGCAGGCGGCAGGCGTGACGACCGTGCAAGGGCTGCTGGCGTGGGGTTTCAACCTGGAGACGGCTGGATTCGCGCATCTCGTGACCACGAATTTCCCGACCGGGAACTTCCTCATGGCCGGCACGTTTCTTCGCGGTGACAAAAACGCGCTCGCCGATGAAGACGGCGCGTCGGTGCTGCTGCTGAGCGGCTTCGACCCGAACGAGCTCTCGACCGCCGAACGCCCGCTGACGAATCAATACAAAGTCGGCCACGCCGACTACGCGGGCGTGAACTTTCGGACGGCCGATGGCAGCTACTCGGGCCAAAGCAATCTGCAAGGCACGCCCTACGGTGCCTACCCGCTCACAACTCGCTCGAAATACTATGCGCGGCGCTCCGGCGTCTCCGGCATTCACGAGGCGACGCCCGGCGGTTTCCCTGGCACGGCCACGCTCGCGGGCTACCCGTTCCATTTCACGAAGTTCGGCCTCACGTTCCTCTCGAATGAGCAGGAAGACTCGCGGACGGCGGGCGACATCGACCTGCCGGCGCCGACGGATTTCACGCTGCCTTTCACCGACCTCCGGCTCTCCGGCGTCGGTGCGCTGGAAAGCGTGAGCGTGACGGGAGCAGGGGCAGTGGACTCGAAAACGTTCGCCTTTTGGAACGCGCCGTTCACGCCGTTCACCTGCGACTTCCTCTCGACCGACGGCTGCAATCCTGCCGCCGGCACCACGCTCGTCCTCGGCTTCAGCGCGCACGCTTCGCACTTCGACACGGCCTTTGCCGGCTCGCTCGGGATCAAGCCGGACGGCCACTTTGCCCGCGCCGCGGACGCGGTCGCGGGACTCGTGGCGGCGGAAGTTCCCACGCGCCTCACGCTCCCGGCATCGCTCGCGATCACGGGCACGGAGGGGGAAAGCTACACCTTCTTTCCCGCGCAGGGCGCCTACCTGAATGACGCCACTTCCGGCGCCGGATTCTGGAGCCTTTTCGGCAAGCTCGACGTTCCGTTCTTCGAGGACATGGCCGTGCAGGTCCACGCGAGCGCGACACCGGATGACACGCTTTCGCCGCTCTATTTCATGGGGGGATGGCCGACGCAGGGCTGGACGCAGACCGTTCCCTCTCCCGCGGGCTCGGTCGAATTGTCGCCGTTCGACTTCGTGCTTTTCGACGGCACGCACCTCGGCAAGCCCGGCTCCGTCACGCTCGACGCGTATCGCAAGACGATCGACGACGGCACCGACCTCTACCTCCCCCGCGCGCAGAAACTCTGGCTCGGCGTGCTCGATTTCGACTACCCGCTGAAGTGGTCGAGCACCACGTTCAACTTCCTCTCGCGCGGCCCGGTGCAGAGCAATCTGCTCGGCCTCCTCGACACGCAACACGAGCTGCTGTTCCTCGATGCGCGCTACGCGGAAATCACCTTCGGTGTGCGCTACGACGGTTTGCCGGAAATCTCGCTGAGCAACTTCGTTTTTAATGCCGTGGACGACGCGACCGGTGTCGCTTCCGCGCTCATTTCCGCGGCAGGCGACAAGGTTTTTGGCGCGCTGGAAAATGGCGTCGCGGAGTTTGGCAACACGCTCAGCGACGAAGCGGACAAGCTCCTCGGCCGCGCGGTCGAAGCCGCCTTCAGCGTGCCGGTGGACGGCGCGATCGCGGTGGTGAAGGACGAGATGGCCGACGGTGTGTGGACCGCCGCGGAGATCAACGACGCGCTGACTGCCTATCTCGCGGATGCCAGCCACCAAATCAGCGCCGGCTTCACCAACCTCGGGGCGGCCTACGCAAATCCGAAGAGCCTCGTTTTCGACCTCGATCAGCGGCTCGCGAAAATCGAGCGGGGCGTGGACTCGGTGATCAATACCGTGACGCTCGATCCGGTCACGGGTCTCGTCAATTCCTCCGGCGAATGGGCTGCTGAAAAAGGTGAGCCTGGGCGGCGGCGCTCTTCGTCGCGCCGTCTTTGAAGCCGCGGCCGGGGCGCTCGTGGACACGCTTTCCGACGTCTCCTCCGCCGCAGTCGCGAACGAGCTGAACGCGCTGATCGCCAAGCAGGAGCCGGCCTTGGAAGCCATCACTGCCGCCCTGACCGACGTGAAGGCCGCAGTCACGCAACTGCGCGCCGAACTGCAGAGCGGCACAGGTTTTGGCGATGAAGTCCGCGACATCATCGCCGCGGCGAATCCGGCCGTCACCAGCGTCTCCGATGCCGTCAGCGCGCAGAGCGCGGCGCTCTTCGCCGCGGTGAAAGCGGAGGACGTCGCCGCCGCCGGCGCACTCGATGCGCTGGCCGACGGATGGCACGCCGCGCTGATCCAGATGGTGAAAGATGAACTCTACGCGCAGGTGCTCACCGGCGCGCTCCAGACCTCGGCGCGCGAGCGGCTTTACGATCTGCAGGGCGCGTTCAACGGCGCGGTGGACTCCGCTTTCGCCACGCTGAATCAAGCCATCCGCGACGCGCTCTCGCCCGTGCTTTCGGGGTTGGACACAAAGATCAACGGCTTCACCGGCGGGCTGAATGACAAGCTTGGCGCGGGCTCGATCACCGGCGCGGCGCACATCAATGGCGACTCGCTCGACGCTCTGCGGCTCGATGCGCGACTCGAGCTGAACGTGCCCGACGCGCTCACGCTCGCCGGTTTCATCGAAGTGCGGGAGCTCGATTCCGACGGTCCGGATTGTTGCGGTGGCAGCGGCGCGGAAAAGAACGTGGAGGTGGAAATTGGCGCGCTCGATGTGCCCATGGGGTGGACCGGGCTGAAGCTCGGCGATGACACGCGCGCAGACCTGAGCATCAAGGCCGCCTTCAACGGCGGCTCGCCGACCGGCCTCGGCGGCAGCATCGAGATGACGCGCGGGAGCATCTCGTTTGAGACGTTCAAAGTCACAACGCTCGCTGCGACGGCGATGTTCAGCGTGCCGAGTCCCGACCCCGCGAAACACGGCGCTTCGGAGAACTATTTCGGCGCCGAGGTCGGCATGGACTTCGGCTCCTACGGCTTGCGCGGCGGCGTGTATTTCGGCCGGGCCTGTGACTTGAAGCCAATCGAGCTGATCGACCCGCTCGTCGCCTCCGTGTTGCCCGGGCCGACCTTCACCGGCATCTACGCCTACGGCGAAGCGACGTTCCCGATCTACGGCACCGGCACCTGCTTCTTCAACATCTCGGCCAAAGCCGGCGCGGGCGTGTTCATGGGGGCGGAAGGACCGACTTTCGGCGGCCGGCTTTCGCTCGGCATTTACGGCGACGCGCTCTGCGCGGTCCACGTCGGCGGTGAGGTGGATCTCGTCGGCGCGAAGACCGGCAGCACCTATTCTTTCGCCGGCTCGGGCCGTGTCTTTGGTGAAGCGGGCGTTTGCCCGTTTTGCGTGGAGGCGAAGTTCGAGTGCGACTTCCACTACACCGACGCCAGCGGGTGGAAGGTCGAGTTTTAGCCCTGATTTTTGACGCGCCATGATTCGCAAATTTCTTCTCCTCACCGCCGCGCTGCTCGGGCTCGCCACCGCTGTCCGTGCGCAATCGGGCGTCGGCGACGCGCTCGTTTTCACCGGCGTCACGGCCACCTCCGGGGCGGACACCTACGCTTGGCTTTCTTGGCACCCGACGAACACGATGGTGCTGCAAAACCGCGCGCTCGCCGTCTATCGCAAGAGCGGCAACGCTGCTTCGTCGGGATCGTTCACTCGCATTTCCGTCGTCGAGCCGGCGAACGACACGCGCCTCGTCAGCTCGCTGCTGCCGCTTTCGCAAAAGGTCGGCCAGGATCTCACCGGGCTCACGACGATGCTCGATGACCTGCTCCGGGATGCGAAGCCCGCCGGCACGATCACCGTCGCTCAGAAAATCAGCGCCCTCCTTTCCGCGGCCCGCGGGGATGATGAAGGGACGCGCCGCCTTTCCGCCCTTGCGCTCCAGCACCCGGCCATCGCGCTCTGCGCCGGGATCGCGCACGCGGACAAAATCGCGGCGACCGGCGCCATGACCTACGAGTTGCGCGACTTTGACAAAGCGGCCGACCGCGACCTCGCCGTGATCGGCCGCGTGACGGTGGACCCCGCCGCGCCGCTCGTCCTCCCCGCGCCGGGCGCGCCAGTGGAAGTGCCCGACGCTTCGCCAAAAGGCGACCTCAACACGAGCCTCCGCTGGGCCACACCTGACGCCCTACGCGACCTCGCTCCGCTGCACCATGGCTTCAATCTCTACCGCGTGCCAAAGACCATCGCGGAGCTGAACAACTGGCACCTTACACCTCCCACGAGCGCCTCGACCCTCGCGACTCATCCTGCCGCGAAGTTGGTCAATCGCTTCCCCATCCTGCCGCAGCTCATGCTCACGCAGGTGGAAGCCGCGAACGCTGCTGGATACGAAAACTGTGTTCACCACCGACGACAACGGCCGCTATCTCCCGGGCGGCGCGCCCTTCAGCGACAGCCAAAACTACTACTACTTCGTCGCCGCGCGCGACGTGCTCGGGCGCCCCGGTCTTCCCTCCGCCGGCACGCTGGTAACGATCCGCGACCGACTCGCGCCGAACCCGCCGCGTCATGTCCGCGTCCGCAGCGTGGCGACCTACAACGGCACGGTGCGCGACCAGCGTTTCGTGATCGATTGGCAACCTCCCGAGCTGCCGCCGGGCGAGACCGTTTCCGCGTGGTATGTGTATCGCTGGCGCACGCCGGGAGAAATCCCCAACAAGTCGAAGCAGCTCGACCCGGTGACGCTCAAACCCGAGCGGAATCTCATCGCGATCCTGCCCGTCGGGACACGCGAGTTCACCGACAATGGCACCGTCGCGCCGCCGGCCTGGGCGATCGTGGACGAGCCCGCGCCGGATGCGGCGGACAAAGGGAAGACTTACTTTTACACCGTGCGCGCGGCGGACGGCAGCGTCTCCGCCAATCTCTCCGGCAACAGCGCCCCCGCGTGGGGCGTGCTGCGCGACCGCATCGGACCGGAAGGGACGAGCGGCAGCGTGCAGGTCTCGACCTTTCTGCCGCGCGTGCTGTTCGATTCCTACGCGCAGGTGCCGCGGGAGGGCTTTTCAAAAGGCGAGCTTCACCTCCTGCTCACGTGCGAAAGCACTGTCGCACGAGGACTGGAATGGGCGGAATGGTTTCATTATCCGTCGGGCTTCGCTGACCCGCGTGTGGTCCTGGGCCGGGCGCGTTTTAGAAAAAATCCTGCCGGTCAGCTTGTGGCAGTTTTGGGGAAGACAATGCCGATCATTCCCGGGGAGCCGACGGTGTTTTGTCGCGTGGGGACGACTTCGGGCACGATCAGCGTGCTACAGATCACCACCCCACAACTTCCCGGCGCCGAGCGCGGAAAATTTATCCTCGGGAAATGGAACGTCGACTTCGTGCCTGGCACCGTGCCAGGCGCGCTGGCCGGCTGGCGGCACGAGACGACCAACCCCGTCACCGGCGAAACGAGCGACGTGACCGGCAGCTTCACCGCGCCCGCCGATGCGAAGGAATTCCGCATCTACCGCCGTGTGGACGACGGCGCGCAAACGCTGATCACGCAGGGCCAGGTGCCAGCCGCGGGTCCGACGACGTGGGCCGACACGGCGCCGCTCGCCGCCAGCGCCACGGTGGAGTATTTCCTGCAAACTCTCGATGCCGACAGCAACGCCGGTCCGCTGGTGCGGCAAGGGGAGCCGCTTTCCGTGACCGCCGCGCTGCCGACGCCGATGCTCGAGCCGCTCGCCTCTCTCGCTCCGCTCACGAATGCGAGGCTGCGCGTGCGCTGGTTCTGCTCCACGGCGGGCGTCGAGCGGTTTGAAATCTGGGTCGCGCGAAAGTCTGGTAGCGCGCCTTCCAGCAGCGGCACCGGGCTTTCCGAAGACCTCGCTACGCACCCAAACGTGGACGCGGTCGTGGGAGAAACCGCGGGGCTCGATTTCTCGGTTTTCCAAACCGGCCTCGCGCGACTACTGAGCGTCGGCGGCTCGCCGGAGTTCAGCGTCGAGCTGCCGGTCTCGGCGAGCGACACCTACTCGATTGTGATCCGCGCCGTCGGTGTCGGCGACTACCCCGCGCGGGCCGTGGGCGCGTTTTCCAACGTCGAGAGTCGCGCATTTTCCCTCCGCGCCGCAGGGCTGAATCAGCCCGTGCCGTGGCCGGATCGCCCACTCCCTCCGCGGGCGGATTTTCATCCCGGCATCGTCGCGACCTATGTCAGTTCCCCCTACCTCGCTCCGTGGAAAGGGAACCTCGTCCGGATTGGCGAATATACCGATCTGGTCAACGATGCTGACTCCACCGTGAACCCCGTGGACGGGACCAACGCGCACAACTACTTCGTCAACCACCCGCCGGGGCTTCTCCTTTACACCAATGATGCGGTCGCCGCGGCGGAGCCGCTCGAAATCGTGCCCGGCTGGATCCTTCCCGTGGTGCTCTATCGCGTGCAGGTCTCCAACAATCGCTTCCCCACGGTGCCTGGCGACATCGTGCAAGTTTCGCCGCTCATGGAGCGAATCGCCTACACCGACTCGCAGGTCACTGATCCGTTCGTCGCGATCCTCCACAAGGACCACCTCGGGCTCTCGCAAACTGCGCCGGAATTCGACCACCACATTTTCCTGCGCGATTCCCAGCCGGTCATCAAAGGCGCGCGCTACAAATACCTGCTCGTGCGCTTCACGCCGGGGCGCGAAATCGAGCGCGTGATTGTGACGAACGAAGTGACCGTGCCGCTTCAGGATTTTGTGGTTGAGCCCCCGCCACCGCACACTCCGTGAACCTTTTCTGCTCCATGAAACGCATCTGGCTTCTCTTCATTCTGGCGGCCTCGCCGCTCCTCGCGGGCACGGCGGTGCAGGAAACCGCGCGCGAGTTTTCCGCCGCCGGCGAGTTCAATGGCGACGCGTATCCCGACGTGCTCGTGCTCGATAAAACCAGCGGCATTTACCGCATCGGCTACGGCTCGGCGAGCGGCGCGCTGAACTTCGCGGAAGGTCGCGCGAGCGGGCTTTCAACCGTGACGGGCTGCGCGGTCGGGAAGCTCAGCGGCACGGCGCGGGATTCCTTTGCCGCGACAAATCCGACGGCGAATCGCGCGCATGTGCTTTCTCCGCTGACCACCGGCTACACCGAGCCGAAGAACGCGCTGACTGGCGTCGGCGGACAGTTGCTCGCGGCGTTCGACATGCCGGCCGGCCCGGGCCGACGGCGGAAGACGACCTCGCCGGCTATCGCCACACTCGACCCGGTCGCAGGCCGGCAAATCCGCGCGCTGCGCTCGAATGCCGGGACGTGGACGCTGCTCACCGAGACCTCGGTGCCCGACGCGGAAGTGACGCACGGCAACCCGCTCACGCCCGCGACCGGCGCCACGCCGCTTTTCGCCTACGTCAGCCGCGGCGGCACCACAGACGGCTTTCAAGCGTGGCAGCTCACCGGCGCCGCGGCGACGGAAGTGCTCGCGCTCGCCGCGATGCCGGCCGGCCGCGAATGGGTCGCCGCGGTCTTCGAATCGCCGCGGACCGACGTGATTTTCTACACGCCCGGCCAGCCGACCGTCGCGGTGCGGCGCATCATGACCGGCGCGCCGTGGACCTTCGGCGCGGAAGCGGCGGTGACCTTCAGCGAGCCGATCGAGCAGCTCGTCGTGGTGAACGATCCCGCGGGGGCAAAGGTGCTCGCGCGCTTCACCAGCGGGGCGCTCGCGCTCTTCGGCTACACGCAGGCGGGCGGTTTTTCCGCGCCGGAAATGGTCGAGCCCACGGGCGCGGCGGGCGTGCTCAGCGGACTCGTGCCGATGCCGGGCAACGCGTTCCAACTGCTCTTCGCGCCCGCCGCCGGGCAGGCCAGCGCCAGCGCGGTAACCTTCACGAAGACGACCGCCGGCTGGACGCAGACGGCCGTCAGCGCGATGTCCGCGCATCGTCCGCTCGACCGCGAGCGCCAATGTGATGCTGCTCGGCAACGCGCCTTTTCGCGCGCCCTACGTGGAGCTCATCCGCAGCTATCGCGCGGCCGATTGGGCGACCTCGGTCTCCGTCGGTGGCGGGCCTTTCAACGTGAGCGCGCAGAGTGCCAGCTACGGCGGCGCCACGCAGGGAATCGGCGCCTCGGCTGCACAGACGCTCGGCGTCACGAGCGCCGCGCCCGCCGGCACTGCGGTGAATCAGCAGCACGCGCAATTCTCGCTTTTCTCGTTCAGCTCCACGCTCGGGCCGGCGATCGACGACGTGGCCATCGCCCCCGCGCCCGGCACGTATGCGAGCGCGGTGAAGATCACGTTCACCGGCGCGGGCGCGGGCAGCACGATTTTCATCCGTCGCAGCGCCAGCGAGGCTTTCACCGCATGGTCGGCGGCGACCGCCCCGTGGATTTTCTCGCCGACGACGGTGGAATATCACGTCCGCAATTCCGCCGGCACCACCTCGCCGACGCGCTCGGCGCGTTATGAATTCAGCAAGACGCCCGCGCTCCAGGACGCCGATGGCGACGGCGTGCCGGACTTTGTGGAAATCGCGCGCGGGCTCGACCCGGCGGGCGGGGCGGACAGCGACGGCGACGGCTTTTCCGATCGCGACGAGATTGCCGCGGGCACCGATCCGCACAACGCCGCGAGCAAGCCGGGCAGCGCCGCGGCCGCGCTGAATACGATGGTCGTGGACATCGCCGCGAAGCTCCAGCAAGTCGCTGATCCGGACCCCGCCACCTCGGGCGACGGCACGACCGCAACCGCCGCTGGCGGCACGTCCGTGGCACTGCACGATCCTTTCGGAAATCCGGTCGGCTCCGGCGAACTTGTCGCACCGCCCGCGCCTCCGCCTCCGCCGCTGGGCACGCCACCGGCGGCCGTCGGGGTGGCTTCCGCTCGCGTCACCGCTCTCGGCCTCGCGCCCGAGCTGGAATATCTCGTCGCCCGCACCACCGAGCATTTCGACGTGACGCCGCCGGGGTCCAACGCCCGCCGCGGCCGCGAGATGATCGGCCTCATTCCGATGACGCCGCTGGAGCCCTGGCGGATCGAAGTCCCCGGCACCAGCTCCACCGTCGTGCAGACCGCGTGGAGTTGGGGCGGCGTGAATTGGACCGCCGGCTCGACGAACTGGGACGCTGGCCTCGGCGCACCGGAGAGTTTTCAGGCGAACTGGACGGCGTCGCAGCTCGCGCCGGAGTGGGGCAGAAATGCCAGCGGCTTCACGCCGGCGGCATGGGAGATGCAGTTCCGCGGCGCAGCCAATCGTGGCATGCAGCCCTACGCGAACGTGACCCTTTCGCCGCTCACCAGCATCGCCGCGCTGATCACGGGCCGGATCATCACCGAGCAACTCGTCGCGCGCTCCAGCGTGGTCATTGATGCCAGCGCACACGGGACGGCCATGGCCTTCGACCCGTCGCGGAAATCGAGCTTCGAGAGCTTCCGCCATCGAGACCCAGCGCATCCCGCCGCGACTGCCTTCCGTGTGCAAACGCTCCTGCGCGCCGTGGACACCGCAATCGCCGGCAGCGACGCTGGAGCCCTCGCGCTCCGCAAGATCGCCCGCTCCGTCTATGCCCGCCATCAAGCGCTCGCACCAGCCGACCTCGCCACGCTCCCGATGCCGCTCGACGGCGCTCGACGTCTTCGTGCGCACCGGCTCGCTCCCACCGGAATACGACCTCGCCGGGACCGGCCTGACCCCTGCCGATCGAGCCGCGGCGAGCGCGAAAATCGCAGCCATCACCACCGCACTCGGCGCCCGCCCGAGCGCGATGTTGACCCTCACCACACGCACTACTGCCAGCCCCACAGGGCTCACGCTCCTCGCTGGCGCCGGCGGCACCATCTACGCCCTTTTCGAGAGCGACCTCGCCGCCACCGCGCTCCCGGCTGACCTCCCGCCCGGCACCCCGCTCACCGTCCTCGCCTACACCGACCTCCCCGCCGTTGCCGGCCTGCCTGCGCTGGAAGTCATCTCCCTCGATCTCACTTCGCTCCCGCTGCTCGTCGGCGGAGATTCCGACGAAGACATGCTCGCGGACGACTGGGAGCTGCACTATTTCGGCACCCTGACGCATGGCGCCTTTGAGTCGCTCGACGGCTCCGGCTACTCGCTCGCACAGGAATATTTCGAAGGCACCGATCCGCTGCTCACCTCCAGCAGCCCCCTCAGCGCCCCCGTCGAACTCCGTCTCTCCGACCTGCGACTGTCATTCGAAAATGGCGTCCCGCGCCTCCGCGTCCACTGGCCCGCCGCCTACGCCGGAGCGGTCTCCGTCAGCTTCGACACCAGCCCCGACCTCGTGAACTGGACCGACAATCCCATCTTCAACGGCGCCCCCGCCGCCGGCGGTGAATTCGTGCGCGATATCACACTCACCGGCCCGAAAGGCTTCTATCGCGCCCGCGCCCGCCTCAAGCGCTGACGCGCGGCGGGCCCGCAGATCGAGCCATTGGCAAGGGCGTTTGTCGCTGGTGATCCACCAGTCCGAGCACTGAGTGAGCGGCCGTTGAGGCAGTCCACGACGTTGGCCTGGAGGTCGGCGTCGACGTAGAATCGGTTCGCGAGTTGACGGGCTTCGCGCGGAGGCCCAACTTCTCCACGCCTTCGTCGATGATGTGCTGGTGCAGTGATTCCGGAGCGACAATCAGGTTGCGAGCGCAATCCTGAATTTTGATTGAGAGCAAGTTGTAAGACGGCTCTCCGCGGTCGTGGACCGCGGGCCCTTTGGAGCCACGCCGTCGGGAATCGCGCTTGCAGCACGCCGCAGCCTGTCCGTTGTCAATAGCCCGCAGTTCTACCCGAGCACGAGCTTGAGCGGCGGCGTGATGCCCGCGGCCTGATAGCCAGCGGTGAGTGCGAGGACGAGGCCGTCGATTGGCGTGTCGGCGGTGCTGAAATCGAACACTCCGTTCGCGTTCGAATCGTTGAAATCGAACGTCCCGACGCCGCCGGCCCCGGGCTCCTGCGCCGTTCCGGCGAGGCCGGTATCGGCGCCAATCTTCGCCGCAGTGATCTGGGCGAGGGCGCTCACGAGGTTGCGCACCGTGAGGCCGGTGGCGCTTGGTGTTTCCGCGCCCGCGAAGATCGCGGCGATTCGCGCGGCCTGCACTACCGTGATCGCGCCGGACGCTCCCGACGCGGCAGGCGCGCCCCCGCTGCTCGTGCCGACGCCACCGAGGCCGGCGATGAGGCCACCCATTCCGCGTGAGATCTTTCCCGCGCCGCCATCTGTGATGCCGAAGGCTTTCGTGAAGTCCCCGATGTCGCCGATGACGCGGATATCGTGCACAGCCCCGCCCGCGCCAGCAGAGGCGGAGCCCCCGGCGTTCGAGGAGTTTGCGTCGCCACCCGAGCCGCTGCGAATTTCGGCGGCGTAGAGCTTCGCCGTCACGATCAGGTCGAAGATTTCGCCGCCCGCGCCGCCCGCCGCCAAAGCCCCGTTCCTCTGCGCTGACCCGCCGTTACCGGACGCGACATCGAGCCGCCCTGCGGTTCCCCGGAGATTGGAAATGGCGCCGCCCGCGCCACCCGCCACACTTCCCGCCGCGCCGTCGCCGGAGTTGATCACCACGTCACCGAGCGGACTGGTGAAGGTGACCTTCGAGACTGCGCCGCCCGCGCCGCCGCTGCCGGGGTTGTTGTTTGCCGTCGCGCCGCCGTCGCCGCTCGTCACCCAGAGAAAGCCCGCGCCGAGCTTGTCGGAAAGGGTAATGGCGGAAACCGCGCCGCCGTTACCGCCGTCGCTGCCGGTGGAGGCACCGCCATTGCCGGAGGTGATATTTACCCCCGCGGAATTGGCCACGGAAAACCCGCCCGTAACGCTCTTGAAAGTCACACCGGTCGTTTCACCGCCCGCGCCGCCCGCGCCGGTGCCGCCCGCGCTGGGTCCGCCGCCATTCCCGCCACCGATGGTGAGACGTCCGTCGATGCCGCCGGTGTGTGTGACGGTAACGGCGGAGAGCTTGCCGCCCGCGCCGCCGGTGCCCGTGGGGCCGGTGCTGCCGCCTGCTCCGGCGCGCACGCTGGCGCTGCCGGAGAGGGTGCCGCCGTTGACGAGCGTGAAAGCTTTCACTTCCCCGCCGATGCCGCCGACCACGCCCGCGCTGTTGTTCACATTCGTGGCGAAGCCGCCTTCACCGCCGCTCACGGTGAGCGTCGCGGCATCGGCCGCGGCGCCGAGCGTGAGCCGGGAGGAAAGGAGCGCCCCGCCCGCGCCGCCCGCCTTGTCCGTGCTGGCGGCGCTGCCGCTCTCGATCGTCAGCGAGGTGACGTCGCCGGCGGTGACAGTCGCTGTGAGACCAGCAATTGAGCCGCCCGCGGCACCGGTGCTGCCCGCACCGCCGCCGCCGGACGAGCCGGCCGAGAAGCTGACGCCGCCCGCGACGACGAGTCCCGCGGACCAGGTGACCGTTGTGATCCCGCCGCCCGCGCCGGTCGCGCCGCTATCGCTCCCGCCGCCATTGCCTGCGACGAGTGAAGAACTCAGGACCGCGCCGAGGGTGAAACGCGAGGCCGTGATCTCGCCGCCGGGCGCCCCGCCAGCGGTGCCGTTGCCTCTGCCGCCGTCGCCTGCAAAAACTCCGAAGGCTCCCTCGATGAGCGTGGCCTTGACGGTCGCGCCGGTGAAGGATCCGCCCGCGCCGCCGGAGCCCGCTGTTCCGCCGTTACCACCGCTGCCGCTTTCCATCGTCACGGCCCCATGCACGGTGCGCAGCGAGATGGTATTTTTTGAAAAGGAACCACCCACCGCGCCCGCGCCAGTGCCGCCACCCCCGCCGCCCAGACCCGCGGTCCAAGTCGCCGCGCCGCTGATCGACGACGTGCTGATGAAGGTGGAGCCGGAAATATCGCCGCCTTTCCCACCCGCGCCGGAAATGACGCCGCCATTGCCGCCGCTGCCGCTCTGCACGATCAATCCGCCATCGAGCGCGCCGACGGTCGCGCGGATCGCCGTGAGCGCGCCAGCAGCACCCCCCGCACCGGTGCCACTGCCGTTCGCGCCATCGCCGCTGGTGATGCGGAGATCGTTCGTCGTGCCGGACGCCGCCACCGTCCACCACGGAAATGGTGAGTCCGGAAAGTGTGCCGCCATTTCCCCCGGCCCCGCTCCCCGCCGCGCCGGCCGTGCCCGCGCCGCCAAGAAAGATGGCGTCGTTCCGCAAGGTGTGGAGCTTGAACGTGGAGGCGGAGAAGGTCCCGCCCGACCCGCCGTTGCCGCCCGTGCTGGTCCCGCCCGTGCCACTCTCCGCGGTGAGCACTCCCTCCACGGAATCGAGCGAGGTAAAGATCACGCCGAAGAGCGCACCGCCCGCGCCCGCCGCGCCAGACACCGCATCGCCGCCCACGCCGCCGCGGACATTAAGGGCGGCGTCGGTGAGGCCGGTGGTGATGGTGAGCTTCGAAGCCGCGCCGCCCACTCCGCCTGCGCCGGTGCCGGTCCCCGCGCCGCCCGCGCCCCCTGCGAGAGTGAAGCCGTCGTCGAGGAAGTTCGCAGACTTCAGAGTGAACGACGTGAGCGCGCCGCCCGCGCCGCCGGCGCCCTGCGTCCCGCCGGCATCGCCGCCCGCGCCTGCGAGCACATTGAGCAGGCCATCCATCTTCGGCAGCGTGAGCGTGACGGTGGAAATCGCGCCGCCCGCGCCGCCGTCGCCCGTGGCAGCTCCGAGGCCTCCGTCACCGCTCCGCATGGTCACCGCACCATCGGTGAAGAGGCCGGTGAGGGTGATCTTCGAGATGGCCCCGCCCGCGCCGCCGCTCCCTGAGGCGCTAATCGCCGCGGAGCCTCCGCCGCCGGTGCCGGCGATGATCGTCATGCCGTGGTGCAGGTCGGCGACGGTGACGCCGGTAATCGCGCCGCCTTTCCCCGCCCCGCCGACCGTCGGCCCGCCGATGCCCGCGGTGCCGCCGGCCCCCGTCTCGATGAGATCCGCCCCGCGCGGCAGCGTGGCGGTGGTGATCGAGCCTCCATCCGTGCCGCTGCCGGGCGTGAAGGTGCCGGAAGTGAGCCCGATCGTGCCGAAGTTGAAGTTATCGCCATTCGATGCCGTGCCGGTGAGCAGCGCGGTGACGCTCGCAGCGGTGGGATCCAGGAAGATCGGCTTGCCGAGGACGATGGCATTCATGGAGCCGCCCGAGACGATGCTGCCGGAGATCGCGCCGGTGGAGGAGAGGCCATCGATTGCGGCTTGTTGCACGGTGAGCGTGCCGCCGGCCGCGGTGAAATTGCCCGCGAAATCGAGCGCCGTGACGATGTCCCCGCGCACGTCGGTTTTCAAAATTCCCACGAAGCGATTGCTCACCGCGATGCCGGAAATCTCGTCGCGCCCGAATACGCCATTGCCGTCCAAGTCCGTGACGAAGACCATCGCCGAGCCATTCTTGACTTGGAAAAGCAGCGCGTCGGAGGTGTCGATCTTGTGATTGTTATTCGAGTCGAAAACGAGCTTGTCCCCCACGGCCAGGGAGATGGCAAAGCCCGCGCCGGCGGCGGTCTGTGCGTTGTTCTCGGCGGTGCTATCTTGCGCGTCCGCGCCCAGCGAATCGGTGACAGCGAGGCTCGACGAGGAGACGAGATACACGGCAGCGGGAGCGATGCGGGCTTCGAGGATTTCGATACGGGCGGCGGTGTTTTTCATGGGAGTATCACGTGAGGTTTTGGACGGGATGTTCAGACGGCGAGGCAGTCGATAACGGACTTTGTCGCTGGTCGTAAAGCGCGAGACCAGGCGGTGTCGGCGCTGCTTCGAAAGTGAACAATTGGACGGAGCAAATTGCGTGGCCAGAGGCGATCGGCAGAAACGCGGTTGCGGCGTTGAGCGGAGCGCACGCGGTCGCTCCGCTCAGGGTTCCTGCCGTCTGGGCTTGAGCGCGCCAGCGTCAAGCCACTTCGCGCACTCGCACATCGGGGGCGTTCGCGAGCTGAAAATTTTCGATGCTGGAAGTCGTGAACGGGAACTTGGAGGAGCCGATTTTCATCGCGCCGATTTCCTGCGCGCTGATCAGGAATGCGTCGCTCGGAGCGGCACCTGCGACTCCAAGAACACTGCCGGTGATCGTGAGACTCGCGATTCGCGAGACGATGTCGGCATTCACATCGGTGATCGCGGCGCCGTTGTAGTCCACGCCCGCGAGAACATTGCTCGCGCTCCAGTTTGCCTTCGCGGTGATCGCGCCGATTTGCACGTCGGAGCGGACTAGATCGAGCCCGGTTTCGAACCCCGCAAGGATGTCGAGACGCTGCACGACTCCGGTCACGGCGACCGACTTGATGGCGAGCGCCTTCGCTGCAGTGGCCGGGGCGGCGAGGCCTTCGGCGACGATCTTGACGCTTGCACCCGTCGTGCCGCGCACGTCGCCGGAGACGGTGATCGCTCCAAGCGTCGAGCCGCTGAAGATGCCCATAAAATCGCTGTTCCCCGCAAGGATGGAGCCTTTCACTGCCACGGAGCCGATCGCGCCGAGGTCGCTTGCCGGAGCGTCCGCGAAGATCGAGCCGGAGTAATCGCCGCTGCCGCCGATCATGTCGCCGTTCACCTTCACCGACGTGATGCTGCCCCCAGCGATGATGCTGCCCGATTTCTCGCCGGAACTCCCGAAAAGGCTCCGATTCACGGTCACCGACCCGAGCCCGCCTTCGCCTTCGATGTTGCCCGTGTCCTCCGCTGAACCGCCGACCAGCGAGCCGCTGACGGTAATCGCGCCGATCTTTCCGGTCGAAAAAATGCGGCCGGAATGCAGCACGGAGCCACCGCGAATGTCGCCTTTCACCGTCGCGCTGGTCAGGTCGCCCATGGCGATGAGTTCCGCTGCCGTGGCGCCGCCGATGATTGATCCGCTGACGGTCGCCTTCGTCAGCTTGCCGCCGACGACGAATGCCGCGCCATCAATGTCGGTCGCGACGGTGAGCGTCGTGACGCTGCCAGCGATGTCACTGTGCAGCGAGCCGCCCGCCGCCTGCGTCTTCAGCCCGCGCCCGCCGAGCGAATGCAGCGAAAGCGTGCCGAGCGCCGCGCCGTCGGCGGGATTCGTCCCGCCATCGATCACCCCGATGTCGCCCGAAGCCGTGATTTTCACGAGATCGACGCCGGTGAAATCGATCGCGCCGATGTCCGCCCAGCCGTCGCCGCCGTTCGTTCCGTTGCGCACGGCGGTGATGGTGAGGTTCGCTTTTTTGCCGATGAAGTCGGCATCGCTGTTCAGATTGATGCGCTGGAGCAAGTTCGTGCCCGCGGCGAATTGAAAATTCGCGAGATCGAATTTGCCCTTGTCGGTTTTCACCGTCACGTCGTCGCCGTCCACGTCGCTGTAGGTGAACGTCTTGCCGTCCTCGGAAACCGCGCGCGTGCCGCCCGTGAAGGCGGTGAACGCGATCGGCGCGAGCGGGGTCACAGCGTCGAGTTCGCGCAGCCGGAGATCGAAGGTCGGGCCGACATTCAGCTCGTCCTCGGTCGTGACATTTGCGCTTGTGGTCGTCAGCGGAAACTTCGTCTTGCCGACTTTCAGCGAGCCGATCTGCTCCGCGGTAAACGCATACGAATCCGAACCGCCATCCGTTCCGCGCGCTTCGCCGGAGATTGCGATGCTCGCGATTTTCGAGAAGACCGTCGCGCTCACGCCAGGGATGACCCGATCGTCGACGGTGCCGAATTTTCCGTCCCCGCCCGGCTTCACCCCGGCAGAGATGGAGCTGCCGATCCAGTCCCCGTTCACGACGACTTTTCCGACTTGCGCATCGACGCTGGTAAGCGCCTCGCCGGACATATCGAAGCCTGCCTGGACCGTCGCGAAATGGACGCTCCCGGAAACCGTGAGGCTTTTCAGTTCGGACGACCTCGCATCGCTGCCGGAGCTGATGAATGCAGGCACGGCAGCCGTCCCGAAGACGCTTCCGGAGATCTTCACCGCGCCGAGGGAGCCACCCGCCAGGATGCCGGTGCGCCCGCTTTTGCCGGCCTCGAGATTGCCGGTGATCGTGACCGCGCCGATCGAGGTCGTGGAGGAAAGCGAGCCGGAGAAATCGCCGGTGCCGCCGATGAGATTGCCGGTGATTTTCACCGAAGAGATCGCACCCGTCGCAGAGACGCCGCCGCTGCTCACGCCGCCGCGGACGTCGTGCAAGACGGTCACCGCGCCGATCGTGCCGGTGGTCCCGTTCGTCCCGCCGGCGGCCAGAGTGGCGCTGGCCAGACCCGCGCCGCCGATGATCGAGCCGCTGATTTTCGCGCTCTGAATCGAGCCGCCATGAATTGCGCCGGATGTTTCGCCCGCGCCGCCGATGAGATTTCCGCCGACCGTCACCGCGCCGATTGAGCCCAGCGTGAGGATAGAGCCGCTGCCGGTCGTCGCGCCGCCGACGAGCGAATGTTTAACGGTCACCGAACCGATCGTTGCGTCCGTGCCAATGACGTTGATCGTCGCGCCGTCGATGTCATTGGCGACTACGAGTTTCGTGAGCGGACCGGTGATATTGCTCTGCAGTGAGCCGCCCACGAGCTGCGAAGTGAGTCCGAGCCGACCAAGCGACTGCACCGTCAGCGTGGTGATTGCCGCCCGGTCCACCGCCGCAGTGCCGGCGGTGATCCGACCAAGATCGCCTGCAACCGTGACCGCGCCAAGGTTCAAGCCGGCGGCGTTGATGTCGCCAACATTAACGAAGCCGTCGCCTCCGAGCGGGCCCGGTTTCGCGGTGATGGTGATCGTCGCACCGGAGGGATCGAAGCCATCCACGCCGAGCGCGAGTGCCAGATCGAGCTTCTGCAGGAGCTTCCCGCCGAGGACCGCGCCCGGTTGGGAGACGAGAGAGAACATCAGGGGGTCGAGCTGTCCTTTCGTGGTCTTCACCGTCACGATGTCGCCGTCCACATCCGTGTAGGTGTAGGTGCGGTTATCGGTAGAGGCCTTGAGATTGGTGCCGAAGATGATCAGCGCCTCTTTGACGACCTGCTCAGTCGGCGGGATCCATGCCACATCGTCGAGGCCATCGCCGTTGATGTCGCCGATGTAGTTGAAGCGACCGGCATCGCTGGTGTTCTGCAAATCGATCGTGGGATCCTGCAGGACGATCCCGCTTCCATTGGAATTGTTGATGTATTTGGTGCCGCTTGCCAGCGTGCTGTCGTAGATGGCGATCGCCTGCGCGCTGGGCACGAAGGCGAGGTAGTCGGTGACGCCATCGCCGTTGAAATCGCCCGGATCGTATTCGGAATCGAAGGTGCCGAAGGCGCCGTTGTTGAAGTTGAGCAGGAGGTGCCTGGTGAGCTTCTCCGGAGCGGTGAAGGGGTTCTTGGAGAAGCCGGCGCCGGTGTTTTTCGCCCAGACGTAACCTTCGAGGCGGTCGAAAAAGAAGTTGAAGGGCACCCCAAGGTCGAGGTCGCCGTCGCCGTCGATGTCGCGCTGCACGACCTTAACGCCGGGATACATCGGGCTCCCACTCGGGTTGATCTCCGGGTTGAGTGTCGGGATATCAAAGCCCTGCGCGGCGGTAAGAGTCGAGATGTTGACGAGCGCCGGGCTGGTCGCCTGCCCGAAGATGACGAAGGTGTGATACCCGTTGTTCGAAGCTATGCCGCCCATGGCGAAATCGGCGCGCCCGTCCTGATTCACGTCGCCGATCCAACCGACGCTTGTCCCGCTGTGGTCGCTGCTGCTGTTTGAGGCCAAAAGCGTCCCATTGGTGCCATTGAGGTTTGCCGTCGAGAGATTGGCCGGGAATGCGCCGGCGTGGCCGAAAATGACAAACGCACCGCCGGCGCCGCTCTGCGCGAAGGCCTTTAGATCTGGCGCGCCGATGAGCACATCGGCAAAACCGTCGGCATTGAAATCGCCGCCGCGGCCATTGCCGAGAGCGGTGCCGCCTCCCACCGCCGGAGCGATCCCGCCCGGTGAGGTGCGGCTGTCACCGGAAATCTTGAAGCCGTTCGTGCCGTTGAGATCAGTCGTGTTCTGGCTCGCGGGCCAGACCGCCCGCCCGAAGACGACAAACGCCTCGCCGTCCGCGCTTGCACCCGCATTCGAAGCGCCAAGGATGATGTCGTCGAAGCCGTCGCCGTTCACGTCGCCCGCGCCGCCGATCGCGGTGGCAAAGCCCTTGCCCTGGCCACGGATCAGCGCGCCGTAGGTGCCCAGCGCACCGAAGTCGAGGTTAGCCGGAAATCCATCTCTCCGACCAAAGATGACCGCGACCGCGCCAAGCAATCCGTTCGAACCATTCCCTGTCTGATAAGTATCCGAGCCGACAAGCAAATCATCGATCCCGTCGCCATTCACGTCACCGGCATTGGCGATCATCGTGTAGTCATGATCGATGATCGCAGCCTGGGTACCGCCGGTCATCGTGAAGCCATTCGTCCCATTGAGGGCGTTGACGAAAAGATTCGTAAAAGCTGGCGCGATGCGGGCTTCGAGAGGTTCGATGGGGGATATTTTTTGTTTCATAAATCAAGCGGATTCCGCGGGTGTGCTGCCGAACTGGGACGCGTGGAGGCGCGGGCTTATTTGCAAATGCCTGCGCGGTCAATTGGTTTGAATGCTGCGCCGCCCTGAACAGGTAGCTGGGTATTTGCGACGCGTGGGCGAGATGCAGATCAGCCACGAGATGATCACCGGCACATCTGGCGGGATATGCAGAGCGGACAGTATGAAGGCAGCGGCGCCTTGCAAGGGCACGGCCGCGGCAGCCTACGCGCCCTCCTCTCGGCTACCCAGCAAGACCGCCTTCCAGGAACAGAAGCTGGAGGTGCTTCGCACCTAACCCTAACCGATGGGGAACCACGGCCCGGACCGCCCCCGTCGGACACCTTGATGACGCTCCACTCGGCGAACGGATAGCAGGGCAAGCGAACCAAAGAGCATTAGGGCAAAGCTGCTCGGCTCGGGAACAACCGTGTAGAAGATGAGTTCGCTCCCGCCCACTCGGCCATCGGAGGCGATGCCGGTCACATCGAAACGCACGTAGCGTGCAGCGATGGGCGCGAACGTGTCTGTTTCAAATAATTCCGTCGCGCCTTTGACATAACTTTTCGTGGTCACCCCTAGAGTGAACGTCGGATCGTCGCTCAGAAGCAGATCAAACCCCGTAATCTTTGCTCCATCCAGAACGCGATCGATATAGTCGAAACCCATCAGGGTTTGGCCTCCGATACCAAAGTCGAAATCGACGAACGTCGCAGTGCCAGAGAACGACGAAGCAAATTCATGAAAATCCGCAGGCTGCGAACCGGCCGCGAGGTCCTGTATGTTGGCAACCGACGTCTCGGCGCTGAAGGCCGCCGATGCCCCGATGATCGTCGGCATGGCAATTTGCGCGCCTGCCGGAGTCGCGAGAAAAATCAGTTCCCGGGCGCCTGTGTTATTGGCGCCGTCGTCAATGATCGTATTCACGTCGAATCGCACATACTGGGCGGTCTGCGGGCTGATCGACTGGATCGCGCCGGTGGCCGGCGAATTCAACGCGGCGAAGGTTACCGTCGGATCAGCCCCTCCGAAGCTCGCATCCGCACTGAAGGTATAGGTTAAACTCCCGAAACGGTCGCCCGCACTAAGGCTGTCGCGCTGAATCGGCAGGAGACGATCGATGGTCACCGGGGCACCGAAATCGAAGTGGAGGAAGGTAGCGATGCCCGCGCCGCCCGTGGCGTATTCGGCGGAAGTGTTATCGACCGAATTCCCTGGGCCAAAGCCGCCGTTAACGCCGGCAGATCCGCTCACGGTAACTGGAGTGAGGATCGATCCGTGCGCAGCCGTGGCGGCGCCCAGCAATACCGCGGCCAGAACAAAGCGAATCCAGGTGCGTCGAGACGCCTGACCGGTCCTCTCCGTGCTTGGCTTTTGATGCGTCGAAAGGGTGGCGAACTTCTGGATCATGCCTGAGCGTACATAACCCGCATCGCGTGGGCCAAACAATTGTTTTACACCGCAGGAATAAAGGTTGGCCCTAGCGATTCGGAAGCGCGGTAAAGCGTCTCCAGCGCTGCGGGGCGCCCAAGGCCGGGGGCCGGACATTCCCTGCATCAAAATTTCGAGGATCGCGACATCGAGGCCATCGCCCCGCCACCACCCATGACCGCCCATCGTTTAGCAAAACCCCTTTAGTCTATCCCCGCTTTGGAACGTGGCGCGTGTTCGTAGCCGAAACTGGGGAGCCCGGCAGGGCCCCTGTCGCTATAGATTGAACCGCGCCCCGTTCCGCTTCACCCGACGTATAAGTCAACTTGCGCTGTCTGATCGGACACGCGCGGATAGGAGTTTGGAAGTTGAAGCCACCGCTCAACTCAATCCCTCGAAGCGGAAACGTTCCCAAAGATCCCACCCACCCTCTCACCGCCCCAGCCATGTAACCCCCCCAATATCAAAAAAAATCACCCCCAAGCTCACACTCTCACTTGCCAACTTCCACACGGGTTAGGCCTCATTGTTGCGCGTATAAGGCGTCAATAGCCCCGCAAGCGCTCCTAACGCTGCAGAGCCGATCGAGATAAGCGGGCTGGGAATTCCTTCTCTTGCGCAGTAAGGTGGCTGGCAATACCGCCTCCTAAGGTAGCTAACGCCACGAGTGCCAGGACCACGACCACAAGGCGAAAAAGGAGTCTATCGTCAAGGCTCTTCGGAAGACACGCTCGCATATCGGATATCAATTGTTTTTTGCGGTCGTCCGGGATCTGAGGGTCTGCCGCAATATCCAGAATGACCTGATCAATGCTCTTTGTGGTATTCATAAGCCTAGAATCGAGATGTTGTGTTCGAAAGGTAGTGGCTTGGCTCAGGATACGATCTCCGGATCTGGCTACCACATGTAGTGTGTAAGAGTCCGTCTCAAATGCCTCCTTTGCACAATACGTTCTCTAAGTAAAGAAACCATTCTCGGCTATCTCACTCAATGCTCCAGGCCTTTTCCGTCGCCATTCGGCAGCAGTAATCCCAATATCTATGCGCTCGACGTTGCGAATGCCGATTCGCCAAATAGCCCTGATAGTCATTGAGTGTTGCCTATCCAGCTGCCGGACTGTTTCAGTTGTTCCGATAAACTCGAACCAACAGTGCTAGACTTTTCCAGTGCCGGATGCGAACGGCGTGATGAAGGGGTTGATGGGCTCCAAACTATCCGAGACACCCTCGCAGGTTTTGAATTGCGCGACCGTAAGGGGAGGTTGTGCTCGAGCAGAGGCAGAAATGTGCAGTAAAAGCAGTAGAATAATAAAGCGTCTCATAGGCAGGGTGGCGGGGCCGAACATGTGATTATACAACTGAGAAGTTTTTAGGGTCGCATCTTGCGGAGGTGTAGCGGGGTTGGTAGAGAGGGTCAATGACGGAGACGGATGCCTTGCAGAAGCTGACAGATGCGGTGCGGTTGCGGCATTTTTCGCAGGGGACGGAGCGGTCGTAGATGAGAGCAGTGCGGGAGTGGCCGCAGGGTGGCGGGAATGGGCGGAGATGGCAAGGTCACGCTGGTACTGCGTTGGGAGGTCCCCCTTGGTGTGGAGGTTCCCCCTCGGACCGGCTGGCTTCCGAGGCTCGTTCCGTTGCAGCGATGTCGCATCCGTCGGATGCAGGGTTGCATCCGTCTGCAGCGAGGTCGCATCCGTCGGATGGAGGGTCGCACTGACGGATGTGAGGGTGTATCCGACGGATGTGAGGTCACTGCAGGCTTGCAGCGAGGTCGCTGCAGACGTGCAGCGAGGTGCTTGAATCAGAGGAATCCGCCCTTTTTTTGCCAAAAAGAACTTGGTTTTCGGGTTGCACGGGCTTGCACTCGCTCGCGCGTGGCGGCTCTCCATGTTGGGGGGCGGCGGGCGGAGCCGCGGCGTCGTGACTGAATGAGCGCACTGGAAAACAGCGGCCCTCAGAAGGCGAACCGCCGAAAGCCCGTGCGCTGCAGTGGGGACCAAAGTCCCCGTTTTCGCTGACTGGGCTTTGGATGAACTCTCGTGGAGCGGATGGCCAGAGGCCCGGGCGGCCCACCAAGGCCGCCCGGGCCGACGCCGCCGACTCCGGATGCCTGCTGTAGAAGGTTTCCCCGATGCGCGGCTTCGCCTTCTGTCCATCAATACCCGAACTACCGATGAGCAAGTCACGACCAACGCAAACCCCCAATCCATCCTCCAATCCAGCCACTCATCCGCCCGAATCAACCCTCGGCCGACAGGGCCGCGCCGTCGGGCTCGACGTCCATCCCGACACCTTCGCCGCCGCGGTCGCCATTTCCGGTAGCCAGCATCGGTCTTGCCTAGGGAAGGCAAAATGCGCGGTGCAGGTTTCGAACCTGCGACCCCTGCCGTGTGAAGGCAATGCTCTACCACTGAGCTAACCGCGCGAGAGGGCACGGTTTATAGCGGAGCGTTCCGGGATTTCCACCGAAATCTCGGGGACGCGGTGCGACAATGCAGTTTTTTGTGAATGCTCATCGAAGCAGAAGCGGGGTTAACCCGGATTCGGCCGAAGAATTTTTGTGCTTCCGCGAAGTTTCGGCACGTGAATTTCACGTTCAGCTTGCGAACGAAGGCTTTACTCCGGCACGCTTCGCGCGATGCCTACCAGTATGAAATTGCGTTTTACGGCAGCCGGGGCTTTCACGCTGATTGAGTTGCTCGTGGTCATTGCGATCATCGCGGTGCTCGCCGGGTTGGCGATTCCGGTCATGACGAAAGTGCGCGACAGCGCGGACGCCACGACTTGTCTCGCAAACCTCCGCCAGATTGGTACGGGGGTCGCGAGCTACTGCGCAGATCACGACGGTTACCTGCCGGGACCGCTTTCGCAGGGGCAGTATTCGACGTGGACCGATTCCACGACGGGTTCGCTCGCGCGCGAATTGGAAAAATATCTCGCGACGGGGAAATTGAGCGGGGCGAACACCGCGCAGACCGCGCCGCGGAGCGTGATGGTGTGCCCGTCGTGGGCACGGATCGTGAAGAAGCAGGACATGCCGGTCTACGTGCTGAATTACGACCAAACGCTGACGGAGCTGAACAATCAGACGCCGTGGGGCGACGTCGATCAAGGCACGGAGCCGGTGAAACTCACGGCGCTTTCCAGCCTCCCGCCCCGTCCCCTCGACGAAAGCAACAAGAACAACGCCACGGCGCTGTCACGACTGTGGGCCATCAAGGATGCCGACCAACTGGCGTTTGTCGGCGGCACGGCTCCTCCGGGATGGGCTGCTGGACTGCCGGCAAAACCGGTGCACGGGGACTTTCGCAACGCGCTATTTTACGACTTCCACGCCGCCCGACTCGACCTGCTCGATAATCCAAAAAACTAGCTGGCAGGGGAGTGGCCAAAGGCGACGGCGTTGGCGATGGCATAGTGCTCGGAGTGGCTGAGGCTGAGCATCATTTCGTCGATGCCGATGCGTTTGGCAAAAGTGGCCGCACTGCCGTGAAAATGGAGGAACGGCGCGCCATTTTCCCGGCGGAGGACCTCTAGATCGAGCCAGCCGAACTCTGCGCCGATGCCCGTGCCGAAGGCTTTCGAAGCGGCTTCCTTGGCGGCGAAACGAGCGGCGTAGCAGGGGGCGGGCGCCTTCATCCTCCCGCAATACGCGCGCTCATCCTCGGTGAAAACACGTCGCAAAAACCGCTCGCCGTGGCGGATGATCGAGCTCTCGATGCGCGCGATCTCCACGAGGTCCACCCCGATGCCGATGATTGTCACGGCGAGAGCAACGCGCGCATTTCGGCGACGGCCGTTTCGAGACCGGTGAAGATGGCGCGCGAGACGATTGAGTGGCCGATGTTGAGTTCGACGAGTCGCGGCACTGTGAGGATCTGCCGGATGTTCGTATAGTTGATGCCGTGTCCGGCATTGACCTGGAGCCCTAGGTCGGAGGCGTGTTCCGCAGCGGCACGGAGGCGTGTGAGTTCCAGCTCCTGCGCATCGCCGGTCGCATTCGCAAAGGCACCGGTGTGTAGTTCGATCATCTCGGCTCCGAGCTTTTTCGCCGCGAGGATTTGCTCCGGTGCCGGCTCGATGAAAAGGCTGACGCGAATCCCGGCGGATTGCAGGCGCGTGATCGTGGGCGTCAGCGGCACGATTTGCGCCGCCGCGTTCAGCCCGCCTTCGGTGGTGATTTCGAGCCGACTCTCAGGCACGAGGCAGACCTCGTCCGGGAGAAGGCGCAGCGCGACATCGACGATTTCCGGGGTATTCCCCATTTCGAGATTCAGCTTCGAAATGATGCTGGCGCGTAGACGGAAAACGTCGTGATCCTGAATGTGCCGGCGATCCGCGCGCAGATGGATCGTGATCCCTTCCGCACCGGCGCGCTCGCACGCAGACGCGGCGGCGATCAAATCCGGTTCAGCGTTTGCGGAGTCGAGTGCACCCGTGTAGCGCGCCTGCCGCAGCGTGGCGACGTGGTCGATATTGACACCGAGACGAGGACTGGAACTTAGCATTTGAGATTTAGCATTTCGACCAAGCTTACCGCGTGGAACTCGCTCCCGGGTGAAGCGTTGCCCAAATGCCAAATACTGAATCCAAAAATGCTCAATACCATCAGTGTTTGAAGTGTCGGATCCCGGTGCAGATCATGGCCATCTGACGCTCATTCGCGGCGGCGATCACTTCTGGATCTTTCACGGAACCGCCCGGCTGAATCGCGCAGGTCGCGCCGGCTTCGGCGGCGGCGATGAGTCCGTCAGGAAAGGGGAAGAATGCGTCGCTGCCGACGGCGCTACCTTTCAGCGAGAGCCCAGCATCCGCGGCTTTCCAGATGGCGATGCGCGAGGAATCGACGCGCGACATTTGCCCGGCTCCAATGCCAAGCGTGCGATCTTTGCCGGCGTAGACGATCGCGTTGGATTTCACGTGCTTGACCACCCGCCACGCGAAAAGCATGGCGGCAACTTCATCCGCACCTGGCTTCCGCTCAGTCACGATCTTCTCCGCGAAATCCAGCGCCGGCTCCACATCCGCGCTCTGCACGAGGACGCCGCCGATCACTCGCCGAATCAATTGATCCCCGACATCGCCAGTCTTCGCGGCAGGGCGGGCGAGCATGCGCATCAGCCGCAGGTTCTTCTTCTTCTGCAAAAGCGCGCGGGCGTCCGGCTCGAAATCCGGTGCGATGATCACCTCGCTGAAGATCTCGCTGATTGCTTTCGCGAGCGATTCCGTGAGTGGGCGGTTGCAGATGATGATGCCACCGAACGGCGCCTGCTTGTCGGTTGCAAACGCTTTGTTCCAAGCCTCGCGCAGGTCCGCATCGCTTCCGACGCCGCACGGATTGGTGTGCTTCAATATCGCGACGGTGGGCTCCGTGAATTCCTCGATCAGTTCCGCAGCGGCGGTGATGTCGAGGATGTTGTTATACGAAAGCTCCTTGCCGTGGAGCTTCGTGAAAATGGTCGTCGAAGTGCCCATACAGCGCCGCGGTCTGGTGCGGATTCTCGCCGTAGCGCAGGCGGGAGACGATCGGCAGTGAGAGATTGAACGAGCACGTCGTCTCCTGTTCCTGATTCAAATAATTCGCGATGGCTTGATCGTATTTCGACGTCGTGACGAAGACTTTGATCCCGAGACGCTCGCGCAGTTTCAGCGTGGTGGCACCGTCGTTGTCGCGCAGGTTTTCGAGCACGTCGGCGTAGTCCGCCGGATCGACCACCACGGTCACGGAACGGTAATTCTTGGCCGCGCTGCGCAGCATCGAGGGGCCGCCGATGTCGATTTGCTCGATCGCTTCCTCCAGCGTCGTGCCTTCGCGGGCGATGGTTTTTTCGAAGGGGTAAAGATTCACGACGACGAGATCGATCGGGAGGATGCCATGCGCTTCAGCCTGCGCCACGTGGTCGGGATTGTCGCGGACGTAGAGCAGGCCCCCGTGAACCTTCGGGTGCAGCGTTTTCACGCGCCCGTCGAGCATCTCGGGGAAGCCGGTGAAGTCGGAGATCTCCTGGTTGGGCACGCCCTCCTTTTTGAGAAGAGCTGCAGTGCCGCCGGTAGAGATGATTTCGACGCCCATCTTCACGAGCTCGCGCGCAAATTCAGCGAGTCCTGATTTGTCGGAAACGGAGATCAAAGCGCGCTGGATTTTCATCGGGCGCGGAGGCTAGGCGACCTCGCGGGCAGCGGTCAACCGGCGCTTTGCATTCGCCCGGGGAGCCGGATCGTGGCAGGCTTCGGACGCTTTGCCCTCCTTGCTCTTCCCCTTGAAATTCTGCGGCATCCTGCTCGCGGCAATTGTCGTCCTCGCGCGTCCGCTGCCGGCGCACGACGGACTCGATTTGTCGCCGCCAATCACGCTACCGGAGGCGTGGAATATTCTCACGCTGTGCGGCCTGAATCTCGAGAAGCTCGTGGAGAAAAAGCAAATCGAGGATTTGCCGGTGCAGGCATTCCTGAGCGCTCACGCGCTCCGATTTTTGCAGCAGCAACCCGAGGCAGGAAATGCGGTGCGCGCCGAGGAAGTGAACGTTTTGCTCGCCGAAGCCGAGGCGCTGGCCGATCCGGCGCGGTCCGCGGAACCTGCGCTCGAGGTCGCGATGAAATACCTGACGCATCTGCGCGAACTCGCGCGCGGAACTGACCCGAAGCTGGTCAACGCGGCGATTTTCAGTTGCCCGATGTGCAAGGGTATTCGGGAAGTCGACTCGCGGACGCGGTGCCCGAAATGCGGGATGCCGCTCGTTGCGCGGTTCATTCCCGCGACCGGCACGCCAGGCGAACCCCAGATCGTTTTGACTCCGTCCGCCGCGCCATTGATTGCTGGGCAGCGCAGCGAGGTGAAGATCCGCTTCACGTGGAGACGTGACGGCGGGGCGGTGAATTTGGGCGATCTCCTCGTGGTCCACACCGAGCCGATTCATTTATTAATCGTCGACGAAAGCCTCGACGATTATCACCACGAGCACCCGCGCGCGACGGGCGTGCCGGGCGAATTCGCGTTCGCTTTCACGCCGCGCCGCCCGGGTTCCTATCGCATCTTCGCCGACCTCACGCCGAGAGTTTCCGGGGCGCAGGAATATCCACAGTGCGACCTGCCCGGAACCGCGCCGGGAGGAAAAGTGGTCAATCATGCGGCGACTACAACGAGCAATTTTGGGGGGCTAAATTACGAGTTGCGCTGGCTCACTGGCGGTGGGCCAGTGGTCGCGCGGCGACCGGTCTCAGCGCGGGTGACGATCACCGAAGCGGACGGCGCGCCTTTTCAAAAACTCGAACCGCTGATGGATGCCTATGCTCATATCGTTGGATTTTACGAAGACCGCAGCACCGTCCTCCACATTCATCCGACCGATCTCGAGCCGCGCCGCCCGACCGACCGAGGCGGTCCGACTTTCACTTTTCGGCTGTTCGCTCCGCGACCGGGTTTCGTGCGGCTCTTCTGTCAAACGCAAGTCGCAGGGTTGTCGCAATTCGCGCCGTTTGGGCTTGTGGTCGCCGATCCGTTCGGTCCACTACCTCGGCGACCGGCAGGCGCTTTTCCGGCGAAATAGCAGGGGAAAAAATGAACCGCACGGCCACCCAAAGCCGTGCGGTTCTAACCCAACAACACAAACACCTGCGAACAAGCTACGCCCGGTTTTCGACTCTGCAAATCGCGAGGAGCGATTTTTCTCCTGAGTGGCAAGAATTTATTTCAGCGGCTTCTGGGTGCGCTCGCTATTCCTGCGACAGCAGCAAAACCCAGTCGTGACCGTGCGCGGGAGGCACAGCGTGCCACTCGCCGTTGGCATCGGCGGTAACAGCGTGCGGAGCGGTTCGTTCGCCGGTCACCGGATCGAAAGTGGTGAACTGATACTCCGCGGCAGGTGCCAGGTTTCGGACGACCACCGCGCGGGACTCCAGCACGTACGCGGCGCGCAATTTGTCCTGTAGACCGCAGGCTTGCGGGCCTGCCAGCGGGTCGCCCCGCGTCCCCTCAGCCCACACCACGCTGTCCGGCATCGGCGTCAATTTCGTCCACGGCAGCGACTCGAAGAACCGTTTACCGTGGGCCATCTGCGTGGAGCCGGGGAGGTTCATCGCTTCCTCCCACGTGATTTTTCCGTAGCCGTTCGGCGGGCTGCCAACAGTTGGCGACGGGCCGTGCGGCTCTCCGGGGCGGTTGAGCTGCCAGATGCCGTTTGCGCCGTAGGTGTGGCCTTTTGCGCCGTTCATCAGGCAGAGCCAGAACATCGCGCGCGTCCATTCGGTCGGCAGATTGTCGCCGAGCATTTCGTAGCTCGCCTCGCCGTTGATCACCGGCAGGAGGGGCTGGTCCAAATAGGATTCGCGGACGGTGCGCACGGCGGGCACGACCGCGTCGCGTCGCCCGTGAGGGGTTTGCAGGAGGTCGAAATCGAGGAGTGTGACATCGTCTGTCGCGTTGCGCGCGCTAAGCCGGCCGATGCCTGTCGGGTGGATGGTGAGGGGTCGCCGGAATGGATCTGTGGCTCGAATCGACCGCAGGACTTCGGTCCAGCCGTGAACTTGCATGCGGTCGTCGATGGGGAAATTTTTCGCGAGATACCAAGGCAAATTTGCTTCGCCCGCAGCGCACCAAATCACCGGCCATGCGGAGTAGCGCGCGATAAGGTGGCGCCAGTGGGCGTTCATCTTTTCCACCCCCATCCACGGGAGGAAATATCCCCACGCTCCGACGATGCAGGGCGTGATTCCCTGCTCGATGAGATGCCGCAGCCGCATATCCGCCGCGTCGAAATACTCGGGACGAATTCGCGCGTAATCGGCTTCCCACGGAAAGCCCGCTTCGTTTGCGCCGCGCGGATCGAACGGGTGCATGTCGGGGTAAAGTCCGGCGACGATTTGCACGACGTTGAAGCCTTTTGTCTTCCGGTCGGCAGTGAGCTTTTGAAATTCCTCCGGCCAATGCAGTCGGTGGCTGAGCCCCATCCACCAAGTATCGCCAAGCCAAAAGAACGGCGTGCCGTCCGCATACTCGAAGTGACGGCGATCTTTCGAAACGCGGACCGGTCCACGTTGGAAAAGAACGTTGTCGCCGGTGTAAGGCGTGACCTCGACGGAGCCCACGGCGCCGTGGAGTCCTGCATCTTGCGCATCGCTGCAAACGTTCTGCCAGCGGTGCGCGCCGGTCAGCGGCGACGCGTAACGGACTTTCCACTGGTTTCCACCCGCCCAGAACGCGGGCACCTTCCGCGTCGTCCCCGCTGGGTCGGTGAACGCGACATCCAGCGTGATTTCGTTGAAAGGATCGACATGTGGCAGCTGCGCCGTGAGCGTGATTTCGACCGGCACGTTGGCTGAAATTTGCAGCGATTCTGCGGCGCGCACTCCGCCCGAAAATATCCACAGCGCGAGCAGGAGGGGGCGAAATTTCATGGCCGCGAGATCACCGGAAAAAGCCGATCGGGACGACACAATTTCCGAGCGCGTTGCACGGTGCGAAACGGCGACGAAGTTCGAAGCGGTGTGCGGTCAGCGTGGTTCGGCTTTACTCGGGCATCGCTTGAACAGGGGAAAAAATTGGGAGACAAATCGGTGCGGCGGGCGCGTCTGGAGATTGAACCCTTTAGCATGCACCGCCGCTCATGACCGACCGCGACCTGGAACGAATCTACGACGCCCACGCATCGGGACTGTTCCAGTATCTCGTGACGTTCACGAAGACCGAGGCCGACGCCCGCGACCTGCTCCAGGAGCTATTCGTCAAGCTCGCGCGCGGTGTGGAATGGAGGTCGCAGAGCGAGAAGAGCTTCCTTTTCCGCCTCGCGCACAATCTAGCGATTGACTGGCTCCGGCGGCGGCGCGCGCGCTCGGCGAATGAAGCCCGCCTGCTCGCGGAACAAGATATGGACGGCCGGGCGATGGTGGATCCCGACGCCGCGCTGCTCAAGCGGAGCTTTGTCGACGCGATGAAAATGCTCCCCGACGAGCAGCGCACGGTGCTCCACCTCAAGCTCTGGGAGGGGCTCACTTTTGAAGCGATCGCTGAAGCACAAGGCATCCCGCTCAACACTGCGGCGAGCCGCTATCGCTACGGCTTGGAAAAGCTGAGGATGCGGCTGCGTCCTCTCTACGAAGAACTGCCATGAACGACGACGATTTCGAAAATCGGCTGCGCGAACTCGCGGGACAGCCGCATCGATCCGACCCGACGCCGGCTTGGAGAGCCGACATTCTCGCGCGCGCCCGGCGCGAAGCGGATGCACTGCTGAAGACCCGCTCCGGTCCGCCCCGCTGGCTGGTTCTTTCGTGGGCTGCGGTGTGGGTTGCGATCGCGGCTTTCGCCTTCGCAACACCGCGCGGGGATCCTCCGAACGAAACGCCCGGCTCCCACGCCACGGTCTCCACCGATTTGTCCGCCGTGGACGCACCCACGCTGCTCGCCTTCGATCACCGGTTGGGCCGCCACCCCGAACTCTTCCCATGAAATTCGTCCGACGCACCTGGCAATCTCGATGGCTCCGCTGGAGCGTGGTCACGCTGTTATCGCTCTATTTTTTGGCGTTCGCAGCAATCAACTGGAGCGGCGCGCGGAAGCTGCGATCCGTGGAGGCAATGTTGAAAACGGAGGGCGAGACCACCGATTTTCACTCCCTCCTGAACGCGCCTATCCCGGACGCAGAAAATTTTTGCGCTGTGCCACCACTTCAGGATCTCGCCCTCGTCATCGACGATGACCCGACAAAAGGAGCGCCGGGTGCCCGACGCAAGCGCCTCGACGATCTGCGCCTTTATCCGAGTCTGCAGAAAGGCGAGCGCCCGAGATTTTCAAGCCCGGCGCTTGGCACCGAGACCGATTTACAGGCGTGGGCCGCCTGGCGGCAGAAAGATGAGGCTGCTCCCATCTCGCCGGATTCGAGTGAGGCGGCGCGCACACTCCTCGCCACTCTTTCCCGAGACGATGCGCTCTTTCACGAACTCGCCGACGGCGTCGATCGCCCGCGCGCGGAGTGGACTCCGGCGTGGAAGACCCGGGAACTTCCGTGGCTCCTACCGGCGCTGCCCCTGCCACACTACGCGGCGGCGCGCAGTTTGATGGAAGTGGCCACCTTGCGCGCCATCGTCGCAGCGCGTGCCGGTCGGCCCGACCTTGCCGTCGAGTCTGCCCGGATCCTGGCTCGCCTCAATGAAGCGTGCCTGCACGATCCTTTTCTCATTGGCCTCCTCGTCGGGGCGACCGGGACTGGAATGCTGCACAGCGCAGTCTGGGAAATCTGCCACACCCTCGCCGGGACTGCGGCCGACTTCGCCCGTCTCGAATCGACGCTTGGCGCGCTCGATTTTCACGCCGCGTCGCTTCTGGCCTGGCGCAGCGAGATGGCGGGGATGGTTGAAACGATGCAGTATCTCAAAAGTGATCGACGCCAAGTGGCCATGCTTTTCGGGATGAGCGGGCCGGTCTCCGGCGATTCCAATTACGTTATCGATCTCCTCACCCGAGCCCTGCCCATCGGATTCATCGATGCCAACACTGCGGTCCTCGCTGACCGCGAATTTCGCTACGTCATTCAACCACACCGCCTCCCTGGCTGGCAACCCGCGCTGAAAGCGGGAGAAGACTGGGAGAAAGAAATGATCGCGCTCAAAAAGCGAGCGTGGCTGCACCCTTCCGCCATCGGCGTGGCGGTCGTTTTTCCGCCAAGCCGAAGCGTGCTCTGCCGCGCGGTTTACGCCGACAATCTGATTCAGCAGGCAATTATCGCCTGCGCCCTCGAGCGCTTCCGGCTCGATCAAGGAAGCTATCCGTCGACCCTCGAGGCCGTCCGCCTCGCCAGCGGAAATCCACTGCCACTTGATCCGATCTCCCTTCAGCCCATGCATTACCGTCCCGACCCCGACGGCGGCTACACGCTCTGGAGTGTTGGCTTCGATGGACGCGACGATGGGGGTCAGCGGCAGGTGGACGGCTCAAGCTCCGGCGCGACGCGCTTTCACGATTCGGCGTTTCTCGGCGATTGGATTTGGCATCTGCCGCCCCGCTAAACCAAGGTGCCGCGCGAAATCGCAAAGTAACTTCTAACGTTCGCGGCGTCCGCTGGTCTTACTCCTCGTTCTGGGGGGAACAGCGGGGTCGTCGGCTATTCGCCGGCGGCCTCGCATTTTTTTTTGCCGCCGTCAGTCGGGCACTGCCCCACTGGCGTGCAGGTGGCGGCTTCACGGTTGGTGTCGAGTTCGATCAGCGCCTGATTGATCGTGAACGCCGCCTGCGTCCCTTCCGCCGCGGCTATGATCACCAATTGCAGCCCCCAACTGGCGTTGCCGGCTACGAACAACCCGGGAACGCAGGTGCTGGTACCCTCGCCGCATTTGATCGCGCCCTCGGCGTCCATCTCGCAGCCGAGCGTTTTGGCGAGGTTGCCGGTCTGTCGTTGCGTGCTCGTGACGAAAAGCGCCTGCCGCTCCAAAAAAGCGCCGTCTGCAAAACGGACGCCTCGCAGGGTGTCGCCCTCGCCTTCGAGGGCGGCGACTTTGGTTTCGATCCGGCGGATGTTCAGCCGGTCGAGTTTCGCCGCCATGTCTCCATCAAATTCCGGCGGACCATCCGTGCAAAGGATCACGTCCCGGCTCCAGCAGAGGAGCTCGATGGCGAGTTCCGCCTGAGCTGTTTTGCGGCCATAAACAGCGAGCGGGCCGTCGCGATTTTCCCACCCGTCGCAATAGGGGCAGTGATGCACGGTGCGTCCGTGAAATTGATCGAAACCCTCAATTTCCGGCCACTCATCCGTGATTCCCGTCGCGAGTAAAACCGTCCGCGTGGCCTCTCGCCTGCCGTCGGGCATGGTGACCAAAAAGTGAGGTTTCTCGTGGACGACTTCCGTAATCTCGCCGGAGCGCAGTTCGACGTTGGGATAGGTCTGGAGTTGTCCTCGCGAGATTTCGATGAATTCAGCGGGCGAAATACCGTCGCGGCTGAGGAATCCGTGCATTGCGCGCGACGGGGCGTTGCGTGGCTTGCCGGAGTCGCACACGAGGACGTTTCTGCGGCAGCGCCCGAGCACGAGTGCTGCACTCAGGCCCGCGGGCCCACCACCGACGATGATGACATCAAGCATGCCCGGAAATTAGCGGCGGTCTTTCGTTTTGCCACACCGCCGCGCGTCCCCAACGGAACGATTTTAGACGAAATGCCCATCCCGCCTCGTGATCCCGCATCGCACACGGAAAATGACCGTTCGTACACCAGAAGGATGCCCGTCGGTGCCGAGGTACAGGAAGGCGGAGGCGTGCATTTCCGTGTATGGGCACCGGACTTGCGAAAATTGGGTGTCGAGCTGGAAGGATCGTCAGAGTTTGACGCGGCGGCTTTGACCTCCGAGGGAAATGGCTACTTTTCGGGCTTCGTCGAGAACGCGTCCGCAGGGCAACTTTTTCGCTATCGCGTGGCAGACGGCGCCTTTCCGGACCCGGTGTCCCGGTCGCAGCCGGAGGGGGTTCACGGCCCATCGCAGATCGTCGATCCATCGCTCTTTCGCTGGACCGATGGCGCGTGGCGAGGGGTTGCGAAAGAAGGGCAGGTGATCTACGAAATGCACGTCGGAACCTTCACGCGCGAAGGGACGTGGGAGGCGGCAATGCGGCAGCTTGAAGGTCTCGCAGACCTCGGTGTGAACCTGCTTGAAATCATGCCCGTGGCGGAATTTCCGGGCAAATTCGGCTGGGGATATGATGGGGTCTTTTTCTTCGCGCCAACGCGGCTCTACGGAACTCCGGATGACTTCCGCGCCTTTGTCGATCGGGCGCACGCGCTCGGGTTGGGCGTGATCCTCGATGTCGTTTACAATCACCTCGGACCGGATGGGAATTACCTCCGCAAATACGCTGCCGACTATTTCAGCGCAAAGCACAGCAGCGAGTGGGGGGACTCGCTCAATTTCGACGGAGATCAAAGCGCCCCGGTGCGGGAGTTCGTGCTGGAAAATGCAGCGTATTGGATTCGGGAATTCCATCTCGACGGACTGCGGCTTGACGCGACGCAACAGATTTTCGACGACTCCTCTGAGCACATTGTCGCGGCGATTGCCCGAGTCGCGCGGGCGGCCGCAAACGGCCGCGGGCTCTACATCGTCGGGGAAAACGAGTCACAGGAAGCCCGGATCGTTCGCTCTCCGGAAGTGGGCGGCTACGGGCTCGATGCGCTCTGGAATGACGACGTCCATCACAGCGCCATGGTCGCGCTGACCGGCCGAAGCGAGGCCTACTACTGCGACTATCGCGGCACCCCGCAGGAGTTCATTTCATCGGCGAAGTGGGGTTTTCTTTTCCAAGGCCAGCGCTACCGGTGGCAGCAGCATCGGCGCGGCCAACCGGCGTTGGATCTTGTGCCCGCGAGCTTTGTCAGCTTTTTGCAAAATCATGATCAGGTCGCAAATTCTCTCAGCGGGCGTCGTTTGCACGAGCTGACCGACCCCGCGCGGTTGCGCGCCATGACCGCGTTGTTTCTCCTGGGTCCGTCGACACCGATGCTTTTTCAAGGACAGGAATTTGCCGCGTCGTCACCGTTTTATTATTTCGCCGATCACCATCCGGAGCTAGCACTGCTCGTTGAGGCCGGACGCCAGAAATTCCTCGCGCAATTTCCCAGCATCGCTGCCGCGGAAAAGGAGGTAGCGCCCGCGCGACCGCATGCGGAGGAGACCTTCCTGCGTTCAAAGATTGATTTTTCCGAGCGAGACAAGCACCCGCAGATTTATCGGCTGCACAAGGATCTCCTGGCGTTGCGTCGTGAAGATCCGGTCTTCGGAAAGCCGCGGCACCGGGGCGTGGATGGTGCCGTGCTCGGATCCGATGCATTCGTGCTGCGTTTCTTCGGCGAGGCGGGAAATGACCGGCTGCTCGTGGTGAACCTCGGCCCGGATCTACACCTCGACCCGGCGCCCGAACCGTTGCTGGCACCGGTGGAACGGATGCGGTGGCAGACGTTCTGGAGCAGCGAAGATTTGCGTTATGGAGGCTTTGGCACGCCACCGCTCGATACGGAGGAAAATTGGAAAATCCCCGGCCATTCAACTGTGGTCCTGACGCCATCTTCAACCCTCACTCCTTGATCCCATGAGCGACCTCATTCGACGTTTCGATCTCCGTAGAGCCCAGGACCCACGTGAATTGCTTCGTCGGGAATGGCTTCTCAGTAACGGCCTTGGCGGTTACGCCGCGGGCACGATATCCGGCAGCGTGGTGCGCCGGTACCATGGCCTGCTGATCGCGGCGCTGCCCGCGCCGCTCGGGCGTGTGGTCATGTTCAATCACCTCTCTGAGCATCTGCGCCACGGCGGCGGCGGTGCGCGGCAGATCGGCGGCGATGATCCGCATGAGGATGACCAGTCCTCCGCGGAGGCTGTCGAACACTACGTTTCCGAGTTTAGGCTGGAGGCGCAGTTGCCGATTTGGCGCTTCGAGTTGGACGATATTGTGGTCGAGAAACGCGTCTTTCTGGTGCAGGGCCAGAACACCGTTCACGTCTCGTATCAGCTCCTCTCGGATCAACAGGATGTGCAAATCGAGCTCCGGCCCTCGGTGAGTTTCCGGCCGCACGAACACTCGGTGGGTGAAACGTCGGCGCAGGAATACGTCCTCAGCATCAACGGCCCGCACTACGAGATTCGCCGCGGTCACGACATACCGCCGCTGCGTTTTGTGATGCGCGGAGAGGGCGCGGACTTCACTCATCACGGCGGCTCGACGCGGGAGATCTATTACCCGGTCGAAGCGGATCGCGGGTACGAAGCGCGCGGGATTTTGTGGAGCCCCGGATTCTTCCGGGTGCCGTTGCGTCCAAAGATTTCGGTGACGCTCAGTGCTTCGACTGAGGGATGGGACACGCTCCTGGCGCTCGCACCGGAGCAAGCGCTGAAATTCGAACAGGAGCGCCGTCGACGTCTTATTTCGATCGCGCATCCGTGCGCCCGCGAAGGCGCGGCCGCGGAACTCGTGCTGGCCGCGGATCAATTCATCATCAGCCCAGCCGGGCGGGTCGAAGATGTCGCGCGGGCGCGCGCGGCGGGCGATGAGGTGCGCTCAGTCATCGCCGGTTACCATTGGTTCACCGATTGGGGCCGCGACACGATGATCAGCCTCGAAGGCCTTACCCTGACGACAGGGCGGCACGTTGAAGCGGGATGGGTTTTGCGGACTTTCGCGCACTACGTCCGCGATGGCCTGATCCCAAATTATTTCCCTGACGGCAAAAACGAGGGCGTCTATCACACCGCCGACGCGACGCTGTGGTTTTTTCATGCGCTCGATCGTTACCTCGAAATCACCCGCGACCGGAGCACGCTCGAGACGATCCTGCCGAAACTCCGCGAAGTGGTGGCTTGTCACCTGAAAGGGACGCGCTTCGGCATTGGCGTCGATCCCGCTGACGGGCTTTTATGCGAAGGTGCCGAGGGCTACCAATTGACCTGGATGGATGCGAAAGTGGATGGCTGGGTCGTGACGCCTCGCCGGGGCAAACCGGTCGAGATCAACGCGCTCTGGTATAACGCACTGAGGTTGATGGAGAGTTGGTTGCGCGAGCTGCAGGACGAAGCGGGAGCGCAAGAAATGGCGGGCCATGCGGCAAAGGCCCGCGCCTCTTTCAACCAGCGCTTTTGGTGGCAAAAAGGCGGTCATCTTTTCGATGTCGTTGACGGCGAAGACGGCGATGACACCGCCTGCCGACCCAATCAGGTTTTCGCCATTTCGTTGAAATTTCCGATCCTCGACGAGCAGCACTGGCACGCTGTGCTGGAGGTCGTTCGCGAGCGTCTGCTGACGCCCGTGGGCCTTCGTTCGCTCAGCCGGGATCATCGCGATTACAAAGCGCGCTACTTCGGCGACCTGCGCGCGCGCGATGCGGCGTATCACCAAGGCACGGTGTGGGCGTGGTTGATCGGCCCTTTCATCGATGCGTGGATGAAAGTGCATCCGGACGACCGGGCGGGTGCCCGCGAATGGCTAAGCGCGATGTTGCCGCAGCTCGATCATGCGGGCATCGGAACGATCAGCGAGGTCTTCGACGCGGAGGAACCATTCACCCCCCGAGGCTGTGTGGCACAGGCTTGGAGCATCGCCGAGGCGTTGCGCTGCTGGGTCAAAACAGCAGGCTGATGCGCCGCTCTTTTACCTCCCCGCCGTCCACCACAACCCGCACTGAATCCAGAGCGGGATCGTGAGAAAAGAAATCGCGGTGGTGACGAGCACGGCGCGCATCGCGGTGCTCGGCTCGCCGCCGTAGTGCTTGGTGAGGAGGACCGGGATGACGGCGCATGGCATGGCCGCTTGAATCAAAATGATCCGTCGCAACTCGATCGGGCAGGGGAGCCACCGGGCGAGCGCGAGCATCAGTAAGGGCAAAATTCCGAGGCGCAACGCGGCGGAACCGAAATTCACCCCGGTGCCATTGGCGACGGTGAGATCGCGCATCTGATCGGCGAAAGTCGCGCCGGTGAGGATGAGCCCGAGCGGAATCGCCGCCGCGCCGAGGCTGTGAACAGCGCTCATCACGATGCCCGGGAGCCACTGCCGCGCACCGAGAAAATGCAGCGCGACCGCGCAGAGAATCGCGATCACCGGGACGTTGAAAATCCGCATCCAACGCCGCTCCGTGCTCGCTGACTGCCCGCTCGCGAGGAGCGCAATCCCCACGGTCCAAAGCGCCGCTTCGACTCCGACATTATGCAAAAAAAGCACCGCCGTCGTCGGCGCGGCGGCATCGGGGAAGAGCTTCGGGATCAGCGGCAGCGGGACGTAGCTGTAATTAAAGATCCCAACCGTGAACGCGAACGTGCGGCGCTGCCCTGGCGCACGCACCCCAAAAACCGGCGCGGCGAAATAGCTCACGCCATAGCCGAGCACGACCATGCCGAATCCGACGAAGGGAGCGAGCACCACGTTGCCCGCATTTTCGAGGGCGCGGTTGCCGAGAACGGTGTCGAGGATGAGGCACGGGAAGAGGAGATTGACGATTACCCGCATCAGCGAAGTGTCCGCCTCCGCGCTTAGCCACCCGCCGCGGCGCATCGCGTAGCCGGCGCCAATCACCAGAAAAACAGGCGCGACTGCGGAGAAGATGGTGAGGTAACCAGCGTTCATCCGCGCCGCAACGTCCGCGCCTTCACTTCTGCTTTCCGCGCTGTCCGATCGTTGGAAACTGCTTCTGCAGCGCTTCGATTTCGAGCTGCGTAAGCCCGCGCGGGATGAAAATCCTCCCGTCGGTGATTGGCTTGTCGATGGCGAGTTCCGCGGCTTGGTGTCGCCCGGCTTTCGTGCTGATGAACCCGATCATCGTGGCCCCACGACGCTCCGTGCTCACGGTTTGCAGCCCGATGGCTCCGTGGGAATCGAGTTGGAACAGGCAGCCAAACGACCCGTCGTCGGCGGGCACCGGGTAAATCGCGCGAATATCGCGCTCCGAAACGGCGGGAATTTTTTCGACAAAGCCATCCCGATCGGGGTTGTGAAATTTCGCCGGGAGTGAAAATGGCTCGCCGTCACGGTCGTTGGCCTCCACGTGGAAACGCACGGAGATCAACTGCTTTTTCGCCATACCGAGAAAGCTGAAGGCGACGAGGGAGAGAAGAATCGAGCGGGCGATTTTCATGCCCGCGCAGTGTGCCGGCTCAAATGCGATTTGCAACCCGTGTCGCCGCTGGCGTATTCGTCCGACGATGAATCCGCGCCGACTTCTCCTGCCCCTGTTTTGTTTTTCGCTGTCTTTGGCCCATGCTTCAGAAGAGCCGGCGGGACCGGCCAAAAACCGGGTCTCGGCAGCAAGTTGCTGATGCCTTGGAAGTTTTTCCACGGCGATCGCCAGCCTGCCACATCCACCGCCGCGGCTAAATGGAAGCAATTGGCGATGACGGTGCGCGTCGAGCCACTGCCGGTGATGCTCTCCGAGACCCGGCAATTGAAGGTGACGCTTCAGCTTGTGAACAAAGGCAAGAAGCTCGCGCAGCTCGAGTTTCCGACGACGCAGCGCATCGAGGTGTTGGTCCGCAACTCGCTCGGGAAAATGGTGGAACAGTGGTCGGAAGATCAGTCGTTCGCGCAAGAGCTGACCCTGGTGGCGGTCAATCCCGGCGAGCGGCTGGAGTATTCCGTTTCTGTCTCGACGCGCGATCTCGTGGCCGGTCAGAGCTACACAGTCGAAGCGTTTTTTCCGAACTACGAGCAACTCAAGGCGACGAAAGCGTTCATCCCGGAGAAGTAACCGAAGCGCGGGTTTTCGCCGCGCAGATGGCGCCGGCAGTTACTCAGGGACGGACGGCGGAGCCGGTTCGGTAGGCGGAAGCGCCGCGTTTGGGTCGTCTGTCGCGAGCATGGGGTGAGTCTCCATTTCCGTGGTCGGTGACGACTCGCTGGATGCGGTGGCTGCCTCGGGCGGTGCGGTCAGATCTGCGTGGGCAGATCCGGAATCCATCGCGGTTGACGTCTCGGCCACGAGTTCGCTGATTGGCTCAGCCTCGTCTGGAGCCGACTCCTCAGCGGTGGACGTCACACTCTCCGCCGCCCGTGCCGCTGCTGCGACGACTTCCGACTTCGGTTTCGGTTCGCTTTTGCCGGCTTTCGTCGGAGCTGCCGATTTCCCGGACTCTTCCTCTTTCTCCGCGCGCGGCGACATTGGAAGATCGAGCGTGCCGTCGTGAAATTCGATCACGTGGCCGACCTGAATGAGGTAATGTAAATCCGATGCAAGGGCGGATTTCTTCCCTGCGGCATCCGGCGAATCGTGCTGCTCGCCGAGGATTTTTACAGCGAGTTGCGGGCGGGTGATTTTTGGCTGCGCCTCGACGGTACCAAGGATGGACGCGATGCCCTCGGAAAAATTGCGGCCTTCCACATGCCGCTCCGGGCGGATCGGCGAGATGTAAATGATGCGTTTGCGGTGCTTGAAAAAGTGCAGTCCAATCTCGTTGAAAACCGGCCTCAGCGCGTTGACGATGTTCGCTGGAAACCCGCGTTCGTGCTCCCACGCATCACGCAGCGCGGCGGTGATGCCGCGGTCGCCGCTGGCGCGACTGGCCGCGCCGCTGGTCTCGAGAGTCACGCCACTTTTCACCAAGGCTGGCAGATACGTTTTGCGAAAATGCAGGTTCCGCGTCGGCCACGCTTTTGAAAGTCACCGGTTGCTCTTCCTTTAGCGTAACGAGCGTGGTTGAAGAGCGCGCCTGCTCCTTCCAGTCGTTGATCGTCTGCTCGTCTGTCGCGATTTGGATATCCTCGCGCTGGAATTCGGCAAACGACATTCGGCGGCTGAAACGCTCCTCGTAAAGTTTCCGGAGAGCGGGTTGGTAGCCGTGATAGTTCGTCGGGCCGAGCAGCGCACCGGTCGAGCGGCTACGCGCGACGTTGCCGAATTTGCCCTTCAGCGGCTCGGACTGCACAGTCTCTTCGCGGTAATATTCCTCTTTCAGGTGCCGGAACGCGTCACGTTCCAAGCTCGCGCGATCGAAGGAAATCGGGCCGTCCTCCATTTGGAAAAGCGGGCGCGTCGGATCGAGCGAAGTGATACGGACGCGATGCCGCTCGGGCTTCTCGAGAAAAAGGCGCGCTGTGCCGAACAGCGGATAGGCCTTCCAGCTCGTTTTGATCTGCTTGGCAATGCCTGCCATGCCGTTGGGAGCCGGGAGAAATTCCACGCGCACGCTCGGTGCTGCCGGTTGGCGCGGCGCTTCGGAATCGCGTCGCGGCCCGTCGAATTCACGACGACCTTCCGTCCGCCCACGCGGCCCATCGGGGCGCCGCTCACCACCCGGACCCGAAGGGCGCGGACGATCTCCGGGCCGCCCGCCGGAGCGTTGATCACGGCGATCGCCACCAGGTTTGGACGGGCCTCCGCGCCGATCGCCGCGATTTCCACCCGGTCCGCCCGGGCGACGATCTGGTCCACCGCGCCGGTCTCGATCATCGCGACCCGGGCGGTCGCCAGTGTCGCCTTGGTAGTTGGCGTAGCGGTTCTCCGCAGGCCCTTCCTTTAGCCAGTCTGGCAGGAATTTCAGGTCGAGGTCGGAGGGCAAATCGCTCATGGTCGGGTTGGTATGCGGTTTCGCGGAAAATGTAAATCGGGCTGCTTCGGAGACCGTGAACTGCGCGAAAATTTTAGGTATTGCCAAGCATTTCTGACGCCTCTAAAGCGTGTCCTCCGCAACCAACCAACCAACTTCCAGGAGCATTTATTTTTATGTCAGACAAAACGATCGAGGAACGAGTGAAGGACATTATTGTCGAGCAGCTCGGCGTCAACCCAGAGCAAGTCACGCCCGCCGCTTCCTTCATTGAAGACCTCGGCGCGGACTCCCTCGACACCGTCGAGCTCGTCATGGCCTTCGAAGAAGAGTTCTCAGTCGAAGTGCCGGATGAGGACGCCGAGAAGCTTCAGAGCGTCGGCGATGTGGTGAAATACATCGAGGAAAAGACCGCGAAGTAATTCGTAGCTCACAGCTTTCCCCGTAAAAAGAGACGACTCTCGGGTCGTCTCTTTTTTTGTGCATCACTCGCATCCAATTGTTCCAATCTCGCCCTCGTCGACCCCCGCGCGCGCTGCGTTCAGCCGATTACTCAGCGTGATGAAATTCTCCTCCGCGGTCGCGATGATGCTCGCGTGTGTTGCGCTGCCGACTTGGGCCTTCTCGGCCACCGACACGTCGCCGAAAAAGAAAAAGAAATCTTCTCCGGCGACAAAATTTGCCGAGCCAACCCCGCGGCCGCAGAAAAAGTCGGCTTTGAGTCCCGATAAACCTGCGGCGGCTTCGACGAAAAAAGCGGATTCCTCCGGCGAGTCGGGGGAGAAGAAAACTTCGGAATCTGGCAAGGCCGCCTCTCACGATGACGCCAGCGCAACCGCTGGTGGCGATCGGAAAGCCGCTGCAGCACCAAATGCGACCGTCGAGCCGGAGCAGATAGCGGAGTTCGCCAGCCAGCCCGAGCCGATCCGCAAATTGATCACGAGTGCACTCGCTCTTACAAAGCAAAACCTGACCTACACCTACGGGTCCGCCGAGCCGTCCAGCGGCGGCATGGATTGCTCGGGAACGATCTACTATTTATTGCACGAGCTCGGGCTCCGCGACGTGCCCCGCGACGCCAGTGGCCAATATTCGTGGGCGCGGCAGGAGGGGCAGGTTTTCCCTGTCGTGAGTAAAAAGTCGGGCGGATTTGAATTCGACGATCTCCGACCCGGCGACCTGCTTTTCTGGAGCGGGACCTACACGGTCGATCGCGACCCGCCTGTGACGCATTCGATGATCTATCTCGGCACTGAAAAAGAGCGCGGGCAGCGCATCATGTTCGGCGCGAGCGATGGCCGGACCTACGATGGCAAATCCCGCTGGGGCGTGAGCGTCTTTGATTTCAACATGCCGCGTCCGCGCGCCGGTGAGGCGAGCGCGAAGGCAGATTTCATCGGCTACGCGCACATTCCTGGTCTGGGAAAAAGCGCGTCCGCCGCGGTCGCGAGCGCGCCGGAAAAAAAAGCGACGCCCGAAGCTGCGCCCGACAAGAAACCCACCACAAAAACGTCGGTGCCGAACGCGACGCCGCGGCCGAAGCGCCGCTCGACCTCCGCGCGGAGCACGAAGTCGAAGCGCTAGGCAGCGCGGTTCGAGGCTCAGACGAGCCGCGCCAATTCTTTCGGGAGCGGCGATTCGAAGGATAATTCCTTCCCGGTCTCCGGATGCCGGAAGCGCAGTTTGCAGGCATGCAGAGCAAGCCGCTTCGCCGGATCGCTTTTCGCGCCGTATTTTTTGTCGCCGACGACCGGGCATCCAGCATCCGCGAGTTGCACGCGAATCTGATGGCGGCGTCCGGTTTCGAGCGTGAGTTCGACGAGCGATCGTTGATGTTTTCGAGCCAGCAAACGAAATTGGGTCACCGCGTGGCGCGTCTCTTCACTCGCCGGCGCGCTGAAAACTCGGAGGACATTCGCCTCGTTCAGATGCGACTCGAACACCCCGCTCTCGCTCGGCGGTGCGCCTTCGACCACAGCTTCGTATCGCTTTTCCACGTCGGTCCAGCCCGTTGCGAGCACCTCCTTCGCTTTCGCCGATTTCGCGAAAACCATCAGACCCGAAGTTTCGCGATCGAGGCGATGCACGATCCAGACGCGATCGCGGGCGCGTTCGTCCCCGCCGCGCAGGTATTCGGTCAGTTGAAAGTAAGCGGTCTTCTCCTGCTCCGAATCGGTCGCCATCGTTAGCAGATTCTCGGGTTTCTCGACGACGATCACGCTCGCATCCTCAAAGCGAATTTTCATCCCGCCACCGAGCACCGCCTTCGGCGCGGTGAATCGATCGGAACGAATCGCCACCTCGTCTCCGGGGCGCAGCGGGTGGTCGAATTGCGTGATCGCGCGCCCATTCACCATCACCGCCTGATGTTTGAGCCACGTTCGAATCTGCTTCTTCTTCTCCTCCGGCCACGAGGCAAAAAGAAAAGCGAGCAGCGCGGCGGGCGCTTCCACGGTTCGTGATTTGGGCATGCCCCAGCGTAGTCGCGAGTGGCGCCGGAGAGCCTGACAATTTTTTGACAAACTCCGCAGGTGGCTCTGACATACGACTGGCGAGCGCGTCCTAGTTTGCGGGCATGAAGAAATCACTCCTCCTCACCTCATGCCTCTGCGGACTCGCCGCGAGCGCACTCCACGCCGCTCCGGATTCACTCTCGCTACGCGTCGCGCCTGAGCGCGACCTGATCTACAACGGCGGCTCGCGCGAAGTCCTCGTGCAAATCGAACTTGAGGGCCGCCGAGCCGAGAACGCTCGGCAAGCTCCGATGAATCTCGCGCGTCGTGCTCGATCGCAGCGGCTCGATGACCGGAGCGAAGATCGAAAAGGCGCGCCAGGCCGCGTGCGTCGCGCTCGATCAACTCGACTGCCAACGACTTCGTCTCGCTCGTCATTTACGACAACCATGCCGAGGTCCTCATCCCGCCGCAGCGGTCGGATCCGAGCGCGACCGCGACGCGCTGAAACGCCGCATCGATCCGATCCGCCCCGGCGGAGGGACGGCGATCTATGCGGGGTGAAACTCGGTGCGGAGCAACTCCGCAGACATCTCGACCGGGAGCGCGTGAATCGCGTCGATGCTCCTGTCCGACGGTCTTGCCAATGTCGGCCCGAGCCGCACTTCCGACCTCGCCAATCTCGGCCGTGAATTGCGCGCGCGATGGGCTCAGCGTAACGACGATCGGCCTTGGCGACGACTACAACGAAGACCTGATGACCGCGCTGGCGGAGTCGAGCCACGCCAATTATTACTACGTGCAGGACGCCGAAAAACTCCCCGGCATTTTTTCCGAGGAACTCGGCGCCGCCCGCACCGTGCTGGCCAAAGCGGTCACGATTCGCATCACCGTGCCGGATGGCGTGCGGCTCCGGGAGATTCTCGGCCACCCGGAGATCGAGTGCCAAAGCCGATCCGCGGAGATCACCCTCCCGGAATATTTTGGATCGGACAAGCGCCGCTTCCTGGCCCGCTGCACCATCGAGGCGCCCCGCACGGAGCCCCTCGAGTTCGCATCCATTGCCTTGAAATACGACGATGCCGCGAGTGGAAAGCGGGAGAATCGGAACCTGTCGGCGAGCGTGAAGTTCACCGATGAGCCCTCTGCAGTCTGAGGCCAGCCTCCGCGGCGAAGTGGCGCGCGAAGTTTCGATCTACGAAAATCGCGCGTCCAAAGAACTCGCAGTGAAACTCGCGGACGAAGGTCGGGCGAAGGAAGCGTCAAAAGTCCTGCGGCAGCAGGCGGCGGAAAATGCCGCAGCACCAGCCGCGGCGCGACTGCCGAACGTCGCCAGCGAAAACAAGAAGCTTGAGGCAAGCGCGTCGGAGGTTGATGCCTTCGGCAGCTTCAGCAAAGCCAGGCGCAAACAAGTTCAGTACGAGAACTACCAGGACAAATATCAGAAGCGCTGAGCCGCTCGGATTCACCGCGAAGCGGATTCCGTCGCGCAAGTGGCGGCTGCTGAATACAAAGTCGACGACCCGATGAAAAAAAGCGTCGTCGATTTTTCTCCTCGCCGTGCTGCTGCCGAGCGCGGTGCTCGGGTGGCTGGCGCTACGCACCGCGCAGGAGCAGCAGATCATCCTCGAGCGCCGGACAGCCGAACTTTATCAAAGCGAGACCGAGACCGCGGCCGCGAGTGTGCGCGCGTTGATCGACGATCGAGCGCCGCGCCTTTCGCCGACGCGGTGCGGCGGCTCTGGCCGTCCCGCGCTCGCCGACCAGCTCGCGAAGAATTTCGCACCAGCGCTCGCGGAAATTTGGTCGCGAAAGGCGGTCGGTTTCGCCATCGGTGCGGACGGCCGGATTCTTTCACCGAGCACGACTTCCGCAGCCGCCAATGCTGGATGGAAGCGCTTCCTCTGGGATCACGGCACCTTTTCTTTCCAACCAGATGGTGGTCACCGTTTTCCCGGTTGCGGTCGATGATTTGAATCGACCTGAGCCGTTGCGCAAAAAGATGGCCAGAGCAACAGCCGCGACACGCCAGAAGCGTCCTCGCGATAGAGCACAAAGCGGTGCGTCGATGCCCTCTGCTGGCGACAGCCGGCGGTCAGATTCCTACGAGGCCAACAACCAGCAGTTCGAAGAAAAGGCAGAGTCGGCACAGGCAGCTGCCGCCGCGAAAGAAGTCCGCCGCTCCGGCGGCCGCGCTGGAGCAACGCGCGGAGCCCCAGCAGGACGCGATGGTGCGCAATGTCGCGCCGCAGCAGATGCTCGCGCTGAACGAACGCGCGGCCTATTCCCAGCTCAACTGGGCGACGACCGGGTTCAAAGAAATCACCGCTGGCAGCGACGAGGGGATGGTCACGCGCTTCGTGCAAGACCGGCTGGAGATGATCCTCTGGCTGCGTCCCGTGCAAGCGCCAGAGCTGATCTTCGGCTGTGTGATCGATGCGGAGAGCCTCGCGGATTTGTGGCCGAAGGTGCTTTCGCGTCCCGGGGAGCGCAGCTCCTACGATGCGGCGGCCGGAGTTTCTGCTCGCGCTGCTCGACGACAAGGCGCGGCCGGTCTCGCGTCCGCCGGCGGGCGACGAATGCGCACGATTGGAAACATCCCTTTGTTGCTTCGGAAATCGGCGAGGCGCTGCCGCACTGGGAAGCTGCCCTTTATCTTGCCCGACCGGAGCAGCTGCAGGAATCGGCGCGCGGGAGTCCGACGCACGCTCTTCCTGCTCATCGCCGTGTCGCTCGGCGCGATCGCGTGCGGCGGCTGGCTGGTGGTCGCGGACACGCGGCGCCAGTTGGCCTTGGCGCAACAGAAGACCGACTTCGTTTCCAATGTCTCGCACGAGTTGAAAACGCCGCTCACTTCGATCCGCATGTTTGCTGAGCTGATGCAGACCGGGCGCGGCGAGCCGCCGCAAAACATCCGCAGTATTTGCGCATCATCATGGTCGAGGCGGAGCGACTCACGCGACTGATCAACAACGTGCTCGATTTCGCGCGGCTGGAGCGGAAGCAAAAGCGCTTCGACAAGAAGCCGCTCGACCTGCACGCCGTGCTCGAGCGGCTGTGGGAAAACCACGAACTGCACCTTCGCGACAGCGGCTTCGCCACGCGCTGGCAGGACGCCCGCCGGGCCGTATCCGGTGCTCGGAGACGAGGACGCTCTCGCGCAGATTCTCGTCAATCTGCTCTCGAATGCGGAAAAATATTCGGGTGAGCAAAAAGGAGGTGGAACTCCACAGCTACATCGATTCCGGCCACGTCTGCGTGAGCGTCCTTGACCGCGGAACCGGCGTGCCGGAGGGCGAGGAGCGGAAGATTTTTGAGGCCTTCTATCGAGCCCACGATTCCCTCTCCAGTGGCATCCAGGGCTCCGGTCTCGGACTCACGCTTGCGCAGCGGCTTGCGCGAGAGCACGGCGGCGAGATCATTTACCGAAGCCGAACGGATGGCGGAAGCAGCTTCACACTGCGACTTCCGATCGCTGCGAACGCGACCGGTTTATCCGCATGAAAAAGCATATCCTCGTCGTCGAAGATGACGCTCACATCCGGCTCGGATTGTGCGATGCGCTGCGCGCGGAAGGCTACGAAGTAACCGTCTGCGGCGATGGCGCCAAGGCGCTTCCGTTGCTGCGCCAAAGCAGCGCGCATCTCGTCGTGCTCGACATCATGCTGCCAAACAAAAGCGGCTACGACCTTTGCCGCGAAATCCGCGCATCGAAGAACTACGTCCCGATCCTGATGCTCTCCGCGAAAGGCCAGGAGATCGACAAAGTCGTGGGGTTGGAACTCGGCGCCGACGACTATGTGACAAAACCATTCAGCCTCCGGGAGTTGCTTGCGCGCGTGCAGGCGCTGCTGCGGCGCGCGCAGCCGGGATCGGCGGGTATGGAGATTCCTGGAGAGATCAAATTCGGCAAAGTGCGCGTCGATGGACCGGCCCTGCGCGGGCGGCGCGGCGGAACGGCGTTCGAGCTATCGCCTCGCGAGATGAAGGTCCTGGCCCTGCTGCACCGCGAGCGAGGCAACGCCGTTTCACGCGACAAAATTCTGAATGACGTCTGGGGCATTGAGTATCTCGGGACGACCCGCACGCTTGATCAACTCATCGTGAAACTTCGGCAAAAAATCGAGGAGACGCCCGCCGAACCGCGGCACTTGCTCACCGTCCACGGGCTCGGATACCGGCTGGAAGTTTAACCGTCAGCGGCCTGCGCGCGCGAGTGCGGCGGCGCGGGTGTATTGCTCGCGAAAGCTGTCCGCAAGCTCCTTCGCGAGCTGCACCTCGTTGATTTTCTTCCCGGCGAGGGCGTCCCGAATCTGGCCCGAAGCAGCGGCGTAATCCACCATGTGGACGTCCGAAAACGCCGCCATGGCCTCGGGGGGAAAGCCGGCTGCAAAAAGCGTCTGCCACGCGGTGGCCAGCTCGTCGTGCGTGTCGATGCACATCACGCGGAAGATGAACGCGATGGCGCGAAAAAGGGGACTCGTCCATTTTTCGTGGTAAGTAAAAGTCCGCGCTAGTCGGTAGGCGTCGACCTCAGGATCGGTTCGTAGCATGGAAAATTCAGGCGCGTAAAGCGTGGGCAAAATGGGCAGCCGGCGGAGCGCGTAGTGCTCGGGTCCGCCGGGTGTGCCGGGCTTCCAGTTCCACAGCTTCTGGCCTTCGGGCGACATGACGAAGGCGATGAATTCGACAGCGATCTCGCGATTCGGCGCGCCTCGAAAAAGGCCGATGGGATCGACCCCTACGCTGGTTCCACCTTGCGCGTTGACGTATTGCATCGGCGAGGTGCCATCAGTGCGGCGCATCGATTCGCTCTGAAAACGCGCGTAGAAATCGATGCTCATCCCCGCTGCGGCATCGCCCGCGCCGACGTCGAGCGCGATCTTCGTGGAGGAGTCCGTGAAATAGCGGGCGTTAGCGCCGATCTTCATCAGGAGTTGCATCGCGCGCGTCCAACCAGCAGGGACATCGCCGCTCATTTCCTGCATCTGCTGCTGGATCAGCATCTCGAAGGATTTGTTCACCGAGCTGCTTTGTGTCGGGTTCGCGAGCGCGATTTCGCGGAAGTAGCGCGGGTCCGCGAGATCACTCCAGCGTGCGGGCGCTGTCTTGATTTCAAGGCGGCGCAGCGCGTCGAGGTTGTAGCAAATGCCGAAGGATGAAACGACCGTGCCGAGCCAGCGGCCCTGCGGATCCCAGAAAGGCTCGCCGCTCAGCGTTTGCGGGATCATCGCGTCATTGAAAAGTTCGGGATGGGCGCGGATGAATCCGCTGTCGACGAGAAAGCCGGAGGTGGCTTGCCACTGCAAATCATAGGCGCCGCCGCCGAAAAACAGGTCGAGGCCGCAGCTCACTTCTGAGGCGAGAAATGCCCGGCGAGCCTGCAAGTCCGGTGGGTCATCAGAGGGTGTGTCGTCGACGGGAAGTTTCGAGTTCGAAAAGGCGCGCTCGACCGCGGAACTCCACGTGTGGCCTAGCGTGTTCGTCCAGTGGTTGCGGAAAGACGCGAGGAACTCGCTGGCAACGTAGCGGCCGATTTCGCTCGTGCCGCCGGGAGTGCGAAAATCGACCCGCACTCGTTCCCCGGTTTTCGCCAAATAATGGGCGGAAAAGGCGCGCCCGAATTCATAGCGAATTGCTTCGTTGTGGGGCGTGACAATGACGACGGTGCGTTCGCCACGGTGCCCGGATGCGACCTGCCTCGGACGAAACAAAATCGGCGCGACAATCACCGCGACGAGCGCGAGCAGAAGCGGCAGATTTTTTGTCATCAGCAGTCCTTAGCGAGGTAGGACGACGACATCTTCCTCCGCGACGGAGGCGAAAAGTTCGCGGCGTGCCGTGGCTTCGACGAAACGTGGGTTCAGCTCGTAGATCCTGATTTCAAGCGGTCCGGCAGAGAATCGATACTGCGCCATCTCACCGAGATAGACGCGTTCGCGGATCGTTCCAGCGACGCAATTCCCCGTCCCCTTCACCTCGGAGAGCCGCCAGCTTTCTGGACGAATCGCCAGCGTGCAGAGCGTCGCCTGCCTTCCACGGCGGAGAATCGATCCGCACCGTGAAATCGCCGAGCGCGGTCGTAGCGCGGAGATGGTCCGGGGCAACTTCGGCAACGGTCGCTTCGATGAAATTGCATTCGCCCATGAAGTCCGCGACGAAGCGCGAAGTTGGCTGGCGGTACATCTCCGCCGGCGTGCCGACTTGGCAGATTTTCCCGGCGTCCAAAATCGCCATTCGGTCAGCGACAGAGAGCGCTTCTTTCTGGTCATGCGTCACGTAAATCGCAGTGAGGCCGGATTCCTTGCAGATACGACGGATCTCGCCGCGCATCTCGAGGCGAAGTTTGGCGTCGAGGTTGGAAAGGGGCTCATCGAGCAAAAGGCAGCGCGGCCGAATGACGAGCGCGCGAGCGAGCGCGACGCGCTGCTGCTGTCCGCCGGAGAGTTGATGAATACTGCGTCCGCCGAGCGCGGCCATTTGCACGGAGTCGAGCGCCTCCGCGACGCGGCGCTTGATCTCCGCGCGCGAGACCCGCTGCTCTTCGAGGCCGAAGGCGACGTTTTTCGCGACCGTCATGTGGGGCCAGAGCGCGTAGCTTTGGAACATCATTCCGGTTTGCCGGAGATGTGGCGGGACGCGGGTCACATCCTCGGTGTCGAAGAGGATGCGTCCGTGGTCGGGAGTTAAGAAACCCGCGAGGCAACGCAGGAGGGTCGTTTTCCCACAGCCGCTCGGACCGAGCAGGAAGAAAATTTCACCGGCGGCGATTCGCAGGTCGATCCGATCTAGAGCGATTGTCTCGCCGAAGCGCTTCGTGAGTTTTTCGATCGAAAGGGAGATCATGCGCGGCGACGCTTCGTTTGTGAAAGGAGGCGGGGATGATTGACAGGATTTTCCCACTGCCGGCGAGCGGTTCCCGGAGGCGCACAAATTTCCTCGCGAGCGTGGGGGGCGGGCCGCTATCTACGTAACTCAATGATACGTCGAGACTACCTCATTGTCGGCGCCGGCATCGGCGGGGCGAGTGTATGCGAGGGCATTCGCGAATATGACAAGAAGGGGACGATCATGATGGTCGGCAACGAAACCTTCGCCGCGTATCACCGGCCGATGCTCTTCAAGGCTTGCCTGGGCAAGACGGAGCCAGCGCTCGAGAAGGTTCAGCACGTCTCGCGGGAGCAGTTGGAAAAAGATAAGGTGGACTTGCGGCTGGATACGATGGTCATGCAGTTCAACGTCGAGCGGCGCATCGCGGTGCTCGGAAACGGGCAGGCGGTGGAGTTTCGCAAAGCGTGCCTCGCGACCGGCAGCCGAGCGCGCCGCCCGCAGGTCGCCGGGGCAAATCTCGGAAATGTTTTTTATCTTCGCACCCTCCGCGATGTGCTCGCGCTGAGGGAGATGGCGGAGTTCGACCACAACATCGTCATCATTGGCGGCGGCTGCATCGCGGCGGAGGTCGGCTCCATTCTTTCACAAGTCCCAAAGGCGAACGTTTCGATTATCCACCGAGGCAAGGGAATTTGGAACCGTGTGCTCGATGAGGAGACGGCGGCATGGCTGACCGCGCAATTTTCAGCGCACGGTGTAAAGATGCTGATGGGGGAAACGCTGAACGGTTTCGAGGGGCGGACCGCTTTGAAAAATGTGCAAACCAAGAGCGGGCAGCGCTTCGCCGCGGGTCTCGCCATCGTCGCCATCGGCGTGGACCCGAATCTCGGATTGGTCGCCAACACGCCGCTGAGCTACCCGCACGGCACGCCCGTAAACGAATATCTCGAGACGGACGAGAAAGGGATCTTTGCCGTCGGAGACATTGCAGCCTACCCGGACAAACTCCTCGGCGGCGTGCGGCGCGTCGATCATGTCGAATGCGCGATCGCCCAAGGGCGCATCGCGGGCGGCAATATGAGCGGAAAGAAGCGCACGAAATTCGAGTGGATGCCCCATCGCACCTCGACGCTCTTCGACTTGCGCTTCGACTTCGTCGGCGACTTTTCCCGGGCGGTCAGCCGGGTCGAAATCGAGGGTGATCGCGCCAAGAAGAAGTTTGTCGCCCGGCATTTCCACCTCGGAACGCTGATGGGCATGGTGCTCTGCAATCAGCCTGGCGACCGAATCGAGGCGGCGAAACTCGAAGTTCGACAGGCTCCTCGAGAGATCAAAAAGCATGTGCCGTGAATCGCAGCACCGCTGCGATCCAACGCATCCCCGGCGCTGCTCCAGTGCTGATGGTTGTTTGTTCGCCGGTTCGTCGCGTTAGTTCATCCCCGAAAAATTATGTCTGATTCCTCCCTCTCCGCCCCACTCCCGAAAGACGACGTCGACGCGATCGACGAACTGCGCGAGGTCTATGGGCGTCTCGGCGGCGAGTTGAAGAAGATCATCGTCGGCCAGGACAAGGTCATCGAGCAGCTCGCGATCTGCCTCTTCGCCCGCGGCCATGCGCTGCTCATGGGCGTGCCGGGCCTGGCGAAGACGCTGCTCATCCGCCGGCTCGCGGAGACGATGTCGCTGAGCTTCAGCCGCATCCAGTTCACGCCGGACCTGATGCCGATGGACATCACCGGCACCGACATTCTGCAGGAGCTGCCGGGCGGGAAGCGCGCGTTCGAGTTCGCCAAAGGGCCGGTCTTCGCGAACATCGTGCTCGCCGACGAAATCAACCGCGCGCCGCCCAAGACGCAGGCCGCGATGCTCGAGGCGATGCAGGAACACCGCGTCACCGTCGCCGGCCGCACCTACACGCTCGACTCGCCGTTCTTCGTGCTCGCGACGCAGAACCCGATCGAGCAGGAGGGCACCTATCCGCTGCCCGAGGCGCAGCTCGACCGCTTCATGTTCATGATCGGCGTCGACTATCCGTCGCGCGCGGAGGAGATCGCGATCGCCCGCACCACCACCGGCGTGGCTCTTCCGCAGCTCGAGCACGTGCTCGACGGGCGAGAGGTGCATCGCCCTCCAGGATCTCGTGCGCCGCGTGCCGGTGCCGGATCATATGTATGAATTCGCCGTCGATCTCGTCCGCCGCACCCGCCCGCAGAGCAGCGAGGCGCCGGCCTGGCTGAAGCCGCTCGTGAGCTGGGGCGCCGGCCCGCGCGCGGTGCAGTATCTCATCCTCGGCGCCAAGGCCCGCGCGGCGCTGCTACGGCAGCTACATGGTGCGGATGGAGGACATCATCGAGGTCGCCGACCCGGTGCTGCGGCATCGCGTGATGACGACCTTCACGGCGGAGAGCGAGGGCGTGACCAGCCGCGATGTGACGAAGCGGCTGGTGGAGGAATTGAGCAAGGCAGCGTAAGCTCCGACGCATGCTCAACACATGGCCGAGGGACAAGACGCATCCTTCCTCGATCCCGCCGTGCTCGGCGCGGCTGCTGGCGCTGCCGCTGCACGCGCGCCAGGCGATGCTCGGCAGCGTCTCCGGCAAACATCGCAGCCCGGTGCGCGGGTCGTCGCTCGAGTTCGCGCAGTATCGCAAATACGTCCCCGGCGACGACACGCGCCGGCTCGACTGGCGCACCTGGGGCCGCAGCGACCGCTTTTACATCAAGGAATTCGAGGCCGACACGAACCTCCGCCTCTGCCTGCTCATCGACACCAGCGGCTCGATGGACTTCGGCCCGAAGGGCGCGACGCGGCTCGATTACGCGCGCAAGCTCGCGGGCACGCTCGCCTATCTCGCCGCGCAGCAGGGCGATGCCGTCGGGCTGTGGAGCGTGGCGCAGACGGCGGTGGAGATTCCCGCCGAAGCGCGGCGCCACGCATCTCGGGCTCGTGCTCGATCAAATGGCGGGCATCCAGCCGCGTCGGCGGCACGACGCTGCTCAGCGCGCTGCACGATGCGGCGGAGAAGATCCGGCAGCGCGCGCTCGTCGTCATTCTCTCCGATCTCTTCGTGCGCCGGCGGAGCTGAAGTCGGCGATCCAGCACCTGCGCTTTCGCAAGCACGACGTCGCCGTCTTTCATCTGCTCGATCAGAAGGAACTCGACTTCGACTTCGACCGCCCGGCGCGCTTCGTGGACATGGAAGGCGGCGAAGCCGGTGCTCGCCGACCCGTCGCTCATCGCGCGCAATTACCGCGAAGCCGTGCGCCTCTACCTCGCCGAGATCGACGAAGTCGTCCGCACCACCGGCGTCGATTACCACCGCGTGAAGCTGCACGAGCACTACGACGACGTGCTCGTCCGCTTCCTTCTCGGGCGCACTCCGAAACGAGGCGCGCGATGACTTTCCTCCGCCCGCGCTGCTCTTCGCGCTGCCGCTCGCGGCGCTGCCGGTCATCATCCACCTCATCCACCTCTACCGGCGGCGGCAGGTGAAGTGGGCGGCGATGATGTTCCTGCTCGCGGCGCAGCGGATGAACAAAGGGCTCTCGCGGCTGCGCCAGGTGCTCATCCTCGCGCTCCGCGTGCTGGCGGTCGCGGCGATCATCTTCGTCATCACGCGGCCGCTCGCCGGCGGCTGGCTCGGGCTCACCGGCGGCGCGCCGGATACCGTGATCATCCTGCTCGATCGCTCCGCGAGCATGGAGCAGCAGAACCTCGCGACCGGCGTGAGCAAACGCGTCGCCGGCCTGCGCAACCTAGCCAAGGCCATCAACGACGCCGTCGGCACGCGCTCGCGTCTGGTGCTGCTCGACAGCGCGCTCGGCAAGCCGCAGCCGCTCGACGAAGGCCGAGGCGCTGCTCGATCTGCCGCAGACCGAGGCCGACCGACACCGCGGCCGACATCCCCGCGCTGCTGCAGGGCGCGCTCGATTACATCACCACGAACAAGACCGGCCGCACGGACGTCTGGCTGCTCAGCGATCTGCAGCAGAGCGACTGGGACGCCGCGGGCGGGCGCTGGGAGACGCTTGCGCGGCGCCTTCGCCACGCTGCAGGGCGTGCGCTTTCATCTGCTCAGCTATCCGCGAAGCCGCGCCGGACGATCTCGGCGTGACGCGTCGAGCGCGTCACGCGCCGCGAGACGAGCGAGAAGGCGGAGCTGCTGCTCGATCTGCGCGTCACGCGGCACGCGGAGCATCCGCAGCCGATCGAAGTGCCGCTGCGCTTCGTCATCAATGGCGCCGCGACCACGATGAAGGTGGCGCTGAAGGAGAACCAGCTCGTGCTCCAGGCCACGCGATCCCGATCGACAAGGCGCACGAAGCGCGGCTGGGGCCGCGTGGAATTGCCCGCCGATGCCAGCGCCGCGAACAACGTCTTCCACTTCGTCTTCGACGAACCGCCGGCGCTGCACTCGGTCATCGTCTCCGACGACGAGGCGGAGTCCGGCCCGCTGCAGGCCGCGCTCTCCGCGGCGGCCGATCCCTCGCGCAAGTATCGCGGCGACCGTCCTGCCGCCGCAGGCGCGCGGCGGAGATTCCGTGGGACGAGACCGCGCTCATCGTCTGGCAGGCGCCGATTCCGCAGCCGGGCGATGTGCTCGCGCGGCAGTTGCAGAGCCACGTCGCGCGGGCCGGCGCGCCGTCCTTTTCCTGCCGCCCGAGTCGCCGGATGAGCACGCGATCTTCGGCCTGCGCTGGGGTCGCTGGGAGCGCGCGGCGGCCGACAAGCCGCAGAGCCGTCGAGTGGTGGCGCAACGACGCCGACCTGCTCGCCAATACGCGCGATGGCGCCGCGCTGCCGGTCGGCACTGCTCGAGGTCGCTGCGCCGCTGCGGCATCGAGGGCGAGGGCATCGCCGCTCGCGCGCGTGGCGGAGCGCGACGCCGCTGCTCGATGCGCGTCGGCGCAGGCCGGAAGGCGGGCGCGTCTATTTCCTCGGCACGCTGCCGGGCCTCGGGCGCCTCCAGCCTGGCGCGCGATGGCGTGGTGATGTTCGCGATGCTGCACCGCGCGCTGAACGACGGCGCGCGCGACGCTCGGCAAGGCGCAGCAGCGCGTCGCCTCCGCGCTCGGCGCTCGGCACCGATGCCGTCCAGTGGCATCCGGTGGAGGCAAAACGGCGACCGGCGATCTCCGGCGCAACCTTCCGCTGCGCGCCGGCGTGGTCGCCTCCGGCGAGACGCTCGATCGCGCTGAATCGCCCGCCCGGCGAGGATCAGCCGCCGGTGCTCTCCACCGCCGCGCTCGAACGAACTTTTCGCCGGCCTCGATTTCCGCGTGCTCGACCGACACGCTCGAAGATGGACGCAGCCTCACGAGCGAAGTCTGGCGCACGTTCCTCATCGCCATGGCGCGGCGCTTCTTGGCGAGGCGCTGCTCTGCATGCCGCCGCGGCGGGAGACCACGGCCGCGTCTGCACCGTAGCGCGAAGCCAGTGACGATGCCAGCGAGCCAGCGTCGCTCGCGGGCAGTCGCGTCGACCTTCAGCACAAACGCCGCCAGCCAGTCGCTCGTTTCACGCCAGCCCGACTCGCTGCGGTCGGATTGCGTTCGTGTTGATCGTCGCGGCCTCGCGTTGATGGCGTGGCGGCGCAGCGGCTACCGCACGTCGACCGGGCTGGCTGGAGGCGCTGCGCGTGCTCATCGCGATCGGCATCGCCATCACGCTGAACCAGCCGGAGTGGCGGGAAGTCTTTCGAGCCGGACACCAAGCCGACGCTCGTCGTGCTCGCCGATGCCTCGCGCACGATGGAGACGCGCGATGTCGTCGATCGCGCAGCAACCCGGCGGCGGAGCCGAAGTCGCGCGCGGACCTCGCGAAGCCGCTCGATCGACCTCGCCGCGTGGCGGGAGCTCGCGCAGCGCATGGACGTGGTCGTCGAGCCGTTTTCCTCGAGCAGCGAACCCGCGGAGGAAGGCACGGACCTCAACGCCGCGCTGCAGCCAGGCGGCGGAGAAGCATCCGCGGCTGCAGCGCCGTCGTGCTGCTCAGCGATGGCGATTGGAACACCGGCGAAGCCGCCCGCGCAGGCCGCCACGCGGCTGCGCATGCGCGACGTGCCGGTCTTCGCGGTGCCGCTCGGCGCGGAGACGCGGCTGCCGGATGTGGAGTTGACGAGCTTCGACGTGCCGACCTTCGCCGTCGCGGGCAAGCCGCTGCGCATTCCGTTCACCATCGAGAGTTCGCTGCCGCGCGACGAGACGGCGACGCTCGCGATGAAATCCTCCACCGGCGAGGTGGTGACGAAATCGGTCGTCATCCCCGCGATGGGCCGGCTGCAGGACGTCGCTGACGTGGAAGCCCGACAAGCCCGGCGAGGTGAAGCTCACGCTGACCGTGCCGAAGACCGGCGGCGAGCGCTTCCTGGAGAACAACGCGATCGAGGCGCCGCTCTCGATCCGCAAGGAGCAGCTCCGCGTGCTGGTCATCGAATCGTTTCCGCGCTGGGAGTATCGCTACCTGCGCAACGCGCTGGAGCGCGATCCCGGCGTGGAGGTGAACTGCCTGCTCTTCCATCCCGATCTCGGAAAGCCCGGCGCGGGCCGCGGCTATCTCGCCGCGTTCCCGAAGGACGAGGAGCTCACGAAGTACGACGTCGTTTTCCTCGGCGACGTCGGCGTGGACGAAAGGCCAGCTCACCGCGGAGCAGTGCACGGCTCTGCAAAAGCTGGTGCGCGATCAGGCGGCGGCCTCGTCTTCCTGCCGGGCCTGCGCGGGCACCGAGGCCTCGCTGCAGGAGACGCCGCTCGCCGATCTCCTGCCCGTCGTCTGGGATGACGCGCAGCCGCGCGGCTGGGGCACTTCGTCGCCGGGCAAATTCGCGCTCACCGAGGCCGGCACGCGCAGCCTGCTGACGAAGCTCGAGGACACCGACGAAGCCAGCGCGCGCGTCTGGCAGACGCTGCCCGGCTTCCAGTGGTATGCGCCCGCCCTGCGCGCCAAGGCCGGCACGGAAATCCTCGCCACGCACGGCACGGAGACGAACCGCTTCGGCCGCGTGCCGCTCATCGTCACGAAGACGTACGGCGCGGGCAAAATCCTCTTCATGGGCACCGACGGCGCGTGGCGCTGGCGCCACGGCGTGGAGGACAAGTATCACTACCGCTTCTGGGGCCAGGTCGTGCGCTGGATGGCCTATCAGCGCAACATGTCGCAGGGCGACAAGATGCGGCTCTTCTACTCGCCCGACCGCCCGCACCGCCGGCGCGGTGCTCACGCTGAATGCGAACGTCATGAGCCTCACCGGCGAGCCGCTGCGCGATGGCACGGTCATCGCGCAGATCACCGCGCCCTCCGGCAAGACCGCGAGCGTCCGCCTGCCGCCGGCCGGCGAGGAGGCGTGGGGACTTTTCAGCGGCATCTTCACGCCGGCCGAGCCGGGCGAGCATCACGTGCGGCTGACCTGCGCCGAAGCCGGCTCGGCGCTGGAAACGACCATCTCCGTGCAAGGGCACGAGCCGGGAAAAGCGCGGCCAGCCCGCGCGCTTCGACGTGCTGCGCGAGATCGCCCAGCTCACCCGCGGGCGCACTGATGGAAACGCGCCGATCCCGCGGCCGTCGTCGCCGCCATCGCCGCGCTGCCGCAGCCGCGACCGCAGGAGCGCCGCGTGCAGCTCTGGGCGCATCCCGCGTGGGCCGGGGGCTCTGATCCTGCTGCTCGGCGTCTTCTGGGTCGGGCGAAAAGCGGCGGGAACGTTTTGAGCGCGCGTATCCTATTCCTCGCTGCCGCTCTGCTTCTTTCGCACTGGACAATCTGAACGGCGCGTCCGATCATGAGGTCGACCGGCGGAGAGTTCGACCGCTTCCAGCCGTTCCGGCCATGAACACCACGCTGCCCGCCGATTCTCGAAACGAAGCTCGCCGATTTTCGGCGCCGCGTGTGGGTCGTGAAGCTTGCGGAAGGACTGCTCGCGGCGCTCTTCGGCATCGCGCTCTCGTACCTGCTCGTCTTCGTGCTCGATCGTTTTTTTGAGACGCCCGGCGTGGTGCGGCTGGGCTGCTGATTCGCGGGGGATGCGCGCTCGGGACTCGGGCTTGCCGCTGAAGTGGCACCACTGGGTCTGGCGACAGCGGCGGCTGGAAGATGCGGCGCGACTGCTGCGCCGGACGTTTCCGCGGCTCGGCGATCAGTTGCTCGGCATCGTGGAACTGGCGCGCATGGATCACGCCGCCGCGGGCCGCAGCGAGCGGCTGGTGCAGGCGGCGATGGCGCAGGCGGCGGAGGCGGTGAAGGATCAGGACTTCACGCACGCCGTGCCCGGACGCGCGGCATCGGCAGTGGGGCTGGGCGGCGGTGGGCGCGCTGGCGGTGGCGGCGCTCGCGTTTGCTGTGTGAACGATGCGGCGCGCAACGCGCTCGCGCGCTGGCTCACGCCGTGGCGCGCAGATCGAGCGCTACACCTTCGCGCAAGTCGAGACGCTGCCCGCGCGTCTCGTGGTGCCCTATGCGGAGCCGTTTCAGCTGCCGGTGCGGCTGGCCGCGGACACGCAGCGGATCGCCGGACCAAGGCACGGCAGGATCGGCGGGCAGCCGGCGGTCGCGCGCGACGCTCGACGTCCGGTGTCTATCCACTCGCCTTCCCGCCGCAAAGAGCGATGCGCCGCTGGCGATCTCGCTCGGCGACGTGCGGAAGATCCATTGCTCTCCAGCCGCGCCCGCGTCCGGAGCTGCCGGAGCTCGCGGTGCGGCTGCAGCTGCCGGATTATCTCAGCTACAAAGCCGAGCAGCGGCTCGAGGTGCACGGCGGATCGGTGAGCATTTTGAAAGGCGCCGACGGCGGCCTTTGAGGCGCACGGCCAGCCGGGCACTCGCGGCGGCGGAACTCGATGGCAGGCGCAGAAAGTGGACGGCGAGAAGATCGTGACCGGCCTTCGCGCCGGTCGCGGTGGATGCGGAGCGAAGATTCACCTGGAAGGATCGCGGACGGACTCACGCCGCGCGATCCGCTCGTGCTCAAGGTCCGCGCGGTGGATGACGAGGCGCCGCAGATCGTGGCGCGCCGCGAGACGCTGGAGCAGGTGGTGCTCGATTCGGAGGTCGTCACTTTCGACGCTCACCGCCGGGATGATTTTGGCGTGAAGCGCATCGGCCTGGAGTGGATAGGCTCGCTGGATGGACGCGGATGGAAAGACGCCGATCAACGGCGAGAAGGTCGCCGCGGCGCGGCGAGCCGGAGAAAAAGGAACTGGCGGTGCGTGCGACCTTCTGCGCGACGCGCGAAGGCGTGGCGCCGCAGACGCTCGAGGTGCGCGCGTGGGCGGAGGATTATCTGCCGGGCCGGAAGCACGCGCGCTCGGCAGCTTTCGTGTCTGCATATGCTGAACAAGACGGATCACGCGCTGTGGCTGACGGAGCAGTTCGGCAAATGGCTCGAGGTCGCGAGGGAAAGCTACGAGCGCGAGCAGCAGCTTCATCAGACGAACAAGGAGCTGCGCGCGCTGGACGCCGCCGATCTGGATCGCCCGGAGAATCGCCGCCGGGTCTCGCAGCAGGCCGCCGCCGAGAATGCGAATGCCGCGCGCGTGGACAGCCTCACGCAGTCCGGCCGGAGCCTCGTGGAGCAGGCGACGAAGAATGATGAGTTCGATGCCAGGCGACTGGAGTCGTGGGCGACGATGCTGAAATCGCTGAAGGACATCGCCGCGAACCGGATGCCGAGCGTGTCGGATCTGCTGAAGCAGACAGCGAATGCGCGCGAGCGGGAAGCCCGGCGCGCCGAAACCGGACAGCGCGCCGCCACTCCGCAGACCCCGAAAGCGGGAGAGACGTCAAAGCCCCGAGACGCGAAATCAGCGCCCGAGCGTGGCTCAAGGCGGCACGCCGCCACCCGGTGCGCCGGCCCGCGCCTGCGATCGATCCGAATGCGCCGCCGAAGCCCGCTGCGCCGAGCATTGCGGATCGCGAGGCGGGTTTCATGAAGCCGCCGGAAGCAAACCGCCGGATCCGAATGCCGCACCGAAACCGCCCGGCGGCAGCAAGCTTGCTCTGCCGAATACGACACTCGCCGCAGCCCCGAATCCAAAGAAAGACGAGAAGCCTCCGGAGACGCCCGCGCAGGAGAGACTCGATACCGCGATCACCGAGCAAAAGGATTTGCTCGCGGAGTTTGCGAAGGTTTCCGATCAGCTCAGCGAAATTCTCGCGAGCCTCGAGGCGAGCACGTTCGTGAAGCGCTTCAAAGCTGCCTCGCGGCAGCAGATGAGCATCGCGTCGAACATCAATCAAAAGACGCTCGACGCATTCGGCATCGAGCGCGAACCCGTAAAAGCCGCGGAGCCAATCGCGAAAAAGGCGAAGGACCAGAGCGAGGTGGTGCGCGTGATTCAGAGCGATCTCGACGCGTATTCGCAGCGCAAGCAGGACGCGCATTTCAAGACTATCCTCGAGGAGATGAAGAAGAGCGAAATCGTGCGGGCGCTCGCTCGCGGGGGCGAGAAGGTGTCGATGAATTTGACCGGGCAGTCGCTGGTCGGCTCCGAGTATTGGGCCGACACGCTGGACCGTTGGGCCGAGGAAATGGTTGCCGCGAGCAACTGCAAGTCGAGCTCGAGTGGGAGCAGCGACAGCCTGCCGCCGGAGATCGTGCTGAAAGTTATGCAGGCGTTGCGCGACGAGATGAAACTGCGCGATGAGACGCGGGAAATCGAGAATGCGAAGCCCGCGGTGCCACCGGAAAAATACATGGCCGATGCGAGCGCCGCGGGCGAAAAGCAAGGCAGCATCAATGTGCACACGGCAGGAGCCATCCACGACATTCTCGCGCTGCCGGACGGCGAGACGAAGTTTGAGAAGGAGCTGAAGTTGCTCAACGCGGTGATCGGCGTGATGGCGGAGGCGAGGGATATTCTGTCGACTCCGGAAACGGGTCCGACGGCGATCGCCGCCGAGACCGAAGCGATCGAGCTGCTGCTCCAGGCGAAGCGCAGCAGTCCGAATGGCGGCGGCGGCGGCGGCGGCTCAAACCCGGGCGGGGGAGGTCGCGCGGCGACGGCGTCCTCCGCGGCGCTTGCGGATCTGGGGCCGGGCTCCGACGCCGACGGTCAGGTCGCTGCGCGAGCGATCGGGCAGGCCACGGGACGGGCAGGGAAGGAGTTCCCGGATGAGTTCAAGCCGGGGCTCGACGCTTATTTCAATTTGCTCGAGGGAGCGGCCGCAGGACGATGAGCAACTGTCGAAGTGCGCTTTTCCGGAGCGCTTCTCATCTGCTTGTGGCGGCGATTTTTTTCACCGCAGCGCTGCCGCAGCCGAGTGGTGCCGCGGACGAGTTGGACGAGGGGAAGCCCAAGGTTACTTTCGCGCCAGTGGTGGAGAAAAAATTGAAGGAAGTGATTACCAAAATTGCGGAGGCGAAGCAGAAGAACTTCGAGGAAGGAATGAAGCGGGAACTCGACGACATGGCGAAGGCTGCAAGTCTGAACCCGGCTGGAGTGGCGGCGATGCAAGCCGCGGCGAAGCAGGCGGTGGAGCACACCCTCGCGGAGTGGACGGTGAAATTGGACCGGCTCTTCCGGACGGGCTACGTCCAGCAGGAACCGCCGATGATGCTGCGGATGCTCGACGAGGTCGTGACGCAAAGTGAGTTTTACAAAGAGCAGGAAGTCGTCCCGAACTTCACTCGCCCGTGGGATCAGCCGGTCTGGCTGGAGGCGATGAAAAGCACGCTGTCGCCCGAGCAGGACGGGCTTTGGGCCAAGGCAAAGAAAGCACGAGACGGGGAGGCTTTGGAACGCATCGCCGAGTTTTTGCGACCCAGCCAGGACGGCATCCGCGAGCAGTCGCGCCTGATATTGGACAGGAAGGTGGAGGAGGCGGTGCTGGCACTGGGGCTTGCCCCGGAGCGGAAAAAGGAATTGGAAACGCTGGCCAAGAAAGTGGCGGAGAACAGCGTGGAGACGTGGCGCGCAAACGCGGAAAAAGCGCTGTTGCACACCGAGGCCAAGCAGCGAGCGCTCTTAATGTCGCGAGGGAATTTTTTCGGGGGCGGAATGGATGGGCAGGGATTCGACGTATTGGCAGCGTGGAGGGAGGGACTCGATCAGCTTTTGCGACCGGAGGAACTCGCGATGCTGAAAGCCGCGCGTGAACGACGGCGCGTGCAGCGGGCTGCTGTGCTGGCCAGGCTCATGATCGCGCTTCTCGATGAACGCGTCGCTTTCACCGAAAAGCAGCGGGAGCAATTGCAGCCCATCGCGGAAGCGCTGGTGAAGGAAGAGAGTGCGCTTCTAGCCGAACCGGACTCGGACAGTGAAGACGCCCTCGCGCCGCAACCCCTGTTCGCGGCGGCCGGAAAAGTTAAGGCAGACGCTCTCAAGCCAATTCTCGATGACTCGCAGTTGAAGCGCTGGATGGAGCTTTCCAAAATGGACGCGGACGATGCGGGATCCTCGCGCCAAACCGTCGAAAAACCAAAGGGTGCTACGCAGGAGAAACCGAAGGGGCGTGCGCCGGAGCCGGAAGATCTGGAGAATGTTCTCTCGGATTTCATGTATGAAAAGGTGGCGGTTGAACGAAAGCCGCTGCTCGCTGCGATGAGCTTGAAAGCCGAGGATGCTGCGCGAGTGGCTGCACTGGCGGATGGTCCGGCAGCGCGCCTCCAAACTGCGGCGCGCGGTGCGGCGGAAATGGCGCTGATGGAATGGAGGCCGAACTTTGAGCAAACCGTCCGTTCGCTCGTGCAGGACGCAACGGCGCAGAACGCAAAGCAGCGTCTGACAGGGATCGAGGACTACCAATGGCAGCGGGGCAGTTCGTTGACTCCGGGCAGTTCCCCACTCTGGGAGTTGGCGGTGAAGACCGTGCTCACCGACGGGCAGCGCGCGCAGTGGAAGAAGGAATTGGACGCTCGAGCGAGCTTTCTCGACCAGACGATCGCGGCGACCTTGCTCTCGGAATTTGATCGCAAATATGCACTGACCAAAGAGCAGTGGCAGAAAGTCGAGCCACTGATCTTTCAAGCGGTGAAGGAGTATTCGGCGGACATCAATCAGATGTTTACGTCGTTCCGCCAGACCGCGTGGTATTTGCAAAACTACAGTATGTTTTTGCCGTTCGCCGCGGTGCCGGAAAAAGAATTGAAGCCAATTCTCGGCAAGGAAAAATACGAACACTGGATCGGGAGCAGCGAGTCTTCCAACGCCTCAAACTACTGGCAAAACGTCCAGCAGATCCACAAGCAGCGCGTCGTAAATCCCAAATGAGCGGCTCGAAATTTACCCACGGAGTGACCTTCGGGTGCGTGCTTTTGTTCGCGATGAGTTTCGCGCGCGGACAGGATTCCACCCTGCGTTTCGGAGGACAAATTCCGCCGGAAGTGGACACGATTTATGAGCGGGGACTCGCGTGGCTGGCCGGCGCGCAATCAGCCGAGGGGGGCTGGAAAGGCAGCGGCAATTCCGGTGCAGGCGTCGACGGCATTTGCTTGATGGCTTTTCTCGCAAGCGGAAACGATCCGAACTTCGGACGCTACGCGCCGAACATCCGGCGCGTGATTCGCTCGATCATCACAGCGCAGGACGAGAAAACGGGTTACGTTCCGGAGAGCATGTACCATCATGGATTCGCGATGCTGGCGTTGTCGGAGGCCTACGGCGCGGTGGATGAGGTTTTGCTGTGGGAAGGCGCGAAGCCGGTGCGCAGCATCGCGCAGGCGCTGGAATTGGCGATTCGCGCCGCCTCAACTGCGCAGAAGAAAAATCGCTGGAATGGCTGGCGTTACTCACCGGATGCGACGGATGCCGACACCTCGGTGACCGGAGCCGTGTTGATGGGACTGATGGCAGCGCGCAACGCCGGGATGGAAGTGCCCGATGAAACAGTCGATGCCGCGATGGAATACATGCGGCGCAGCACCGGCAGAGATGGCTCGGTGGCGTACCTCTGGAGGCTTGGGCGGCATGGGCGGGTCGATGAATTTGACGGCGATCTCCGCATTGATCGGCGCCGTTTCCAAGACCAAGGATTCGGATCAGTACAAGGCGAGTCTGAAGCGCTTGCTCGACAATTTGGAGCATCGCGAAGCCGGAAGTTACGCGGAATATTTTCGCTACTACATGGCGCAGGCGCTCTTCCAAGGCGACTACGAGGCGTGGCAAAAATGGAACGCCGGCAAGGTCCGCGAACTGCACGACATGCAGAGTGACAACGGATCGTTCTCCGGCGGTGCCTACGGCACTGGGATGTCGCTCCTGGCTCTGGCGCTGAACTATCGCTTCCTCCCGATTTACGAACGATGACATGCGGGCTCGCCATTTTCCTGCTGATCGCTGGCGGGGTCTTAGCCTCGGCACCGGCGGCTTCAACCGCAGCGCCGCCGGCGAAGCTGATCTGGCTGAATGGCGAGCAGCTTCCTGGTGAGATCGCCGAGGCTTCGGCGACGGAAGTGACGTGGAAAAGTCCGTTGTTCGAGGAGCCACTGGTGCTGCGTTGGAACGTGTTGCGGCGCATCGATCAGGCGCTGGAAACGGCAGCGACGCCGGATGCTTTCGGCATCAGTTTGCGCGACGGCAGCTACATGTTTGGCGAGGTGGTCTCGGTCGATGAAAAGTCAGTGGGGATCCGCAGTTCGCGCCATGGAGAGGCTGTGTTGAACCGAGCGCAGGTGCTGAAGATTCAGCGTTTGCGCGGAGGAAGAATCGTAGCTGCGGGACCGGCCGGCGATGTGGGTTGGGAATTGGTGACGAATCCATCGGGGTCGGGCCGGCAACGGGGGGCCAGTGCCCAAATCCTTGGCAGCCGGCCGGAGCCGATCCGGCTGACCGAAGGTCCGGGCGGTGTTTTGGCGCTGCCATTTTGGAACACTGGCGCCGCGATGAAGGTCGCCCTGCCTGAGATGGTGGAGGTCGATTTTAGCGTGCGTTCCTCGCAGCGACCGGAATTTCAGATCGTGCTTGAAGGCGATCAAAAGCAGCGGTTGCGCATCGAGACCTGGAACGACGAATTGGTGTTGGTCGCGGGGTTGAATTTCAAGAGCCTGCGCAAAATTCCGAACGACGCGCGTGAGGTGGCGTTGCGGATTCTTTGGGACCGAAAGGCGAACAAATGCTCTGTTTTCGAGCCGAATGGTTCTCCGGAGAATGCCGTGGTCAACTGGGACGTCCCGGAGGACGCCGACAACGTAGGAAAGGAGATCGTGCTGCACAATCGGGGCCGTGACCTCACGCTGGAAATGCTGCGGGTGCGCACGTGGGACGGCTAGCCCCCGGTGAAATTCGACCCGGCCAAGCCGCGGGTCGAACTGGCCGACGGAACGATCGTCGAGGCGAATTTGATCAGCGGTGGCGTGCACGGATTCGTGCTGCGCACCGCGGCGGAAAGCGCGGAAAGGACGGTTTCGCTGGATCAGATCGAAGCCGTGATTTTCTCCACCGACACGCTGTCACCCGGCAATCCGGCGACCACGCTTTCGTTCACGGACGGGACTTTGATCGCAGGCGATCTGCTCGCGGTGAAAGATGCGCTAGCGAGCCTGAAAGTCGGATTTGCAGCCGAGCCGCTCCCTGCAAAAATCGACGGGATGCGCCGCTGGGTGGTGAAGCCGCCCGACGCCGGCGACGCCTCCGCGGATGCGGCATTTGCCGCGCTCGATCAGATGGTGACGGCAGAGGGGACCCTGCACGGCACGGTCTCCGGGGCAGGGGACGCATGGCCCCGCTGGCTCGCCGTGGGTGCGGTAAAACCTTCGCTGCCGAAGAAAGGATCGATCAGCGAAATCAACCGCGCATTCCCTCCGAAAGCCATGCCAGCAGAGCCTGCGGCCCTGTTTTTCACGAGCGCGGGAGATGTGCTGCCGGGGACTTTGCGCGGAATCGATCGAGCCCGCGTGGAATTTTCCTCGAACATCGTCGAGGCCGCGACGCTCCCGACGGAGAATCTGAACGCGATCCAATTCAGCTCGGGCGCGAGCAGAAATCTTAACGGCTTCGACGACCCCGGCTGGCACGTTTTGAAAGGGGCGGGGCCGAAGCCGGATGTGCAGGATGGCGTATTGCACCTGAAAGCCGATAGTTCGATCGGGCATTCGTCGGCGATGCAGAGCACCGAGATTTCCTTCAAAATGGAAGGGAGTACGCGCGGCTTTTGCGGCATGCGGCTGCGCCTTTTTTGCGCCGGCTTGGACGGCTCCAAGGCGTTCAACGTGATCATTTCATTCATGGGTGATCGCATTTATTCCGGGATGGAATCCACGCAGGGACAGCTCGCGAATCAGCGGCAGACGCGTGTTTCCTCGCTGGAGTCGGTGCCCGTCCGGCTCGCGATTTCGGAAAACTCGGTGGAGCTGTTTTTAAGCGACCTTTCCTCGCAAAAATTCTCCATCCCCTCTGCAAGGCGAGCAGGCGTGGGGCTGACCATTGAACCGGCGAGCTTGTGGGGAAATATGGTCAATCCCGTGACCATCTCCGCCTTTTCCACCCGTGCCGCTCCGGGGCGGACGTGGCTGCCGGAGATCAATCCGGAAGCCAAAACGCAGGCTTTGACCATTCCACGCTTTCGCCGCGACGACCCGCCGCGGCAGGTTCTACTCGGCACAAACGGTGATCTTTTGCGCGGGGAAATCGAGGCCGCGACGGCCACCCATTTCGCTTTTCGCTCCGGTCTGGAAATGCTACGCGTGCCGAGGGAGCGGGTGAAGGCCGCGGTGTGGTTGAGAAAGCCGGAGGCTGTTTCGGCGTCAGCGGATCCGGAGAACCCGGTGCTGAAACGGCTCGAGCAAAAGATCGAGTCCCGCGTCAATTACGGCGGGGCGGGGTTGCGCACCTACATCAATGTCCTTCAGCAAGAGGCGGCCGATTTGAAATTCAAGCTTCCGGAGAAGGACGATACTCGCCGGAGCTCGATGTCATTTGGAAATCAGACGATCGGCGAGGCGCTCGACCAAATCTGCACGTTGTTCGCCCTGCGGTATCGCATCGAAAAGGACGGGACGATCGTGCTCGAAAGCGGGGCGCAATCGGGCAAGGATTTGTCGGAGAAAGTGTATTGGTTGAAACCCGGCGCGTTTGCAGACCGCAGCTCTGCCCGGGAATTCCTGACGGCAAAAGGAATCACTTTTGGTGCAGGGGCGACCGCGCGCTGGCAGGCAAAAGCGAGCCAGCTTTCGATGACGAATTCCGCGGCGCAGCACGCCGCGCTCGCGAAGCTCATCGAGACCGAGTTTGGTGGCAGCCTTGGCAAGCCAACGCACTGGCTGCTGCTGACCAACGGCGCGCGGCTCGGATTGGCCGTCGATCGTTTCGAGCCCGAGTCGATCGTCGGGCACCACCCGGTCTACGGTCGCTGCATCATTCCTCTGGCTGACGTTTACACCATCCGCACTTCGGTGCCGGAGACGACTCCAGCGATGCGCGCGCTGGAGAATTGGCAGCCGGTTTACGCCCGCGAACCTGTGTTGCCGGAGACGGGCGGCGAGAGTTCTCCGATGTTGGGCCAGGAAGCGAAGCCGTTCAAAATTCCGCTGCTCGGCGGCGGCGATTTCGACTTGGCGAAGGAGAGGGGGAAGGTCGTCGTGCTCGATTTCTGGGCGACGTGGTGTGGACCGTGCATCAAGTCGTTGCCGGGCTTGATCCAGGCGATGGCGGCCTTTCCTGAGGATCGCGTGAAGCTCGTCGGAGTGAACCAAAGTGAGGCTCCCGAGCAGGTGAAGCGTTTCCTCGAGACGCGCGGCTGGAACCTGACTGTCGCAATGGATTCCGGCGCTAGAGTCGCGCGGCAATACGGGGTCGAGGGCATCCCACACACGGTTATCGTCGGTGCCGATGGAAAAGTCGCGTGGGTGAAAACTGGCTACACGCCGGACGGTGGCAGCGAAGCCGCGAAGGCTGTCCAGCAGATGCTCGATGCGCCGCCCGCAGTCGCGCCGTGAGGCACGCTCACGCCACGATCACGCCGTTGCGGATCGCGTAGCGGACGAGGTCGGCGATTGAGGTCAGCCCCAATTTCTTCATGATGCGGGCCCGGTGCGTCTCGGCCGTTTTTACGCTGATTCCGAGCAGCGAAGCGACGTCCTTGTTGCTGTTGCCTTCGGCCAAAAGCTGCATCGTTTCCCGCTCGCGGGCGGTCAGAGCGTTGGCCGGCCGCTTCACCTTTTTCAGTTTGGAACCGTTCCGGCGGACGGATTCCTGATAGGCCGTCTTTGCGAGCCGCGAGGTGAAAAACGGTCGGTGCTGTCGGAGCGACTCGAGCGCCGAGACGAGGTCGCGGCCCGCGTCTGATTTGAGCACGTAGCCGCGCGCACCTGCGGCGATGACCTCCCTGACCAGTTGCTCGGATTCGTGCATGGAAAGCACGAGCACCTCTGCGTTGGGCGATTTTTCCAGAACCTGCCGGGTTGCTTCAAATCCGTTTAATTCCGGCATGCCGATATCCATCATCACAATGTCCGGCTGCAACGCGGTCGCGAGTTCGATGGCTTTGCGGCCATTGGCGGCCTCGCCGACGACTACGAAATCGGCGTGCATTTCCACGATCGCCCGGAGGCCGCGCCGCACCACTTCATGATCATCGACGAGTAAAATACGAGTGGGGATTCCGGTCATAAGGTCATGGGGAGGACGGCGAGGAGTTCCGTGCCAGCGCCTGTCGAAGCGATGGAAAATCGGCCGCCGAGTTCGAGGATGCGCTCTTTCATCCCCGCGATCCCGAGGCCGAGCACGTCGGCGCTTTCCACCGAAAAGCCGTGCCCGTGGTCGCGGATCGCGAGCGTGATCCAGCCGTCGTTCGCGCCGACCTCGATGCGTGCGGTTTTGCTGCCCGAGTGTCGTTGCACATTGGTCAGCGATTCTTGGACGACGCGAAAAATGGCCGTCTCCAGCGTCTCGGAAAATCGTCCAATCTGCGGATCGATCAGGAGCTCGACCTCCACACCGGCGCGGGCGGCAAAGGTGTCGGTGAACCACCGAAGGGCGGCAGGCAGCCCGCGCTCATCGAGCAGCGGCGGGTGCAGCAGATAAGATTGAGCTCGGACTTCGCGGACGACGGTGTGCGTGAGTGCGAGGCTGTCCGCGAGCAGCGACTCGCGTTTTCTCGCGGGGAGTGAATCGCCCGCTTGATTGAGCACGCTGAGGTTCATCGCCAGCGCGGCGAGGGTCTGGGCCGTGCCATCGTGCAGCTCGCGCGCCATTCGGCGGCGCTCCTCGTCGCGCAGATGAAGCAGCCGCCAGGAAAGCTGCCGCAACTGCTGCTCGGCACGCTTCTGCGCGGTGATGTCGCGGACGATCGCCGATGTGCCGATGAGCACCCCGCGCGCTTCGTAGAGCGGGTAGACCGAGAGATTTACATTCAGCAGTTGGCCCGACTTGGTGATCCGGAGCGTCTCATGATGCAAAATCCGCTCACCGCGGCGGACGCGCATCTTGATCTCGAGAGCTTCTTTTTTTCGCCGCTCATCTGGGACGAGCCGCAGCGAAGTCCGCCCGCGCATTTCCTCGGCGGTGTAACCGAACATTTTCTCCGCGGCGGGATTCCAGCTCAGGATCTTTCCCTCAGGACATGAGCCGACAATCGCGTCGTCGGATTCCGCGACGATCATCGCCAATTGTTCAACCGGCATTTCGCCGACCGTCGACGTTACGCTGACGCCGGCACCAATGGTGTTGTTGGCGTCCCATCCGTGTTCCATTTCACGGAGGATTTAGCCTCACGGTTTACTCGAATACCAGTCGTAAGTTTTAGCGATCCCTTCACGCAGCGAAATCCTCGGCGACCAGCCTAGAGCCTTGATCTTCGCGATGTTCAGCAATTTGCGCGGGGTGCCGTCCGGCTTGGTTTCATCGAAAACCAGGTTGCCTGAAAATCCGACGATTTCGCAGATTATTTCCGCGAGTTCGCGGATCGAAATGTCTTCGCCACAACCGACGTTGATGATCTCCGGGGACGCATAGTTTTGGAGCAGAAAGGCGCACGCGCTCGCAAGGTCGTCGGCGTGGAGAAACTCGCGCCGTGGCGTCCCGGTGCCCCAGACCACGACCTCTTTTTCGCCGCGCTTTTTCGCTTCGTGGACTTTCCTCAGCAGCGCCGGGAGAACGTGCGAACTCGCGAGGTCAAAATTATCCCCGGCACCGTAGAGGTTCGTCGGCATCACGCTGATGAACTCGTCCCCACACTCGCGCGCGTAGGATTGGCAGAGCTTGATGCCCGCGATCTTGGCGATCGCATACGCGTCGTTCGTCGGTTCGAGCGCGCCGGTCAGGAGCGAGGATTCATCGATTGGTTGCGCCGCGAATTTCGGGTAGATGCACGAGCTTCCGAGGAAGAGAAGTTTGCTCGTGCCGAAGTCGTGTGCCGCTTCGATCACGTTGTTTTGGATCTTCAGATTTTCGAGCAGGAACTCGACCGGAAAGTCACGGTTCGCCGCGATCCCACCGACCTTGGCCGCCGCGAGCACCACCACCCGCGGACGAGCCTCCGCAAAGAATCCGCGGACCGCGTCGCGTTCGCGCAAGTCGAGTTCCGCGCGCGTGCGGGTGAGAAGATTCGTCCAGCCTCCAGAGGTCAGCGCGCGGGTGATCGCACTGCCCGCGAGACCGCGATGCCCGGCGACAAAAACAGGGTCGGAAAATTGCACGCGCGGACCGTGCCGCGCCGTCTGCGGTTGCGCAAGTTTCCGCGCGGATTGCCGCGATTTGCGCCGACCGAAAAGCGCCGCCTTCCATTCCACGACGGTTTCGCTTTCCTTGCCCGCATGTCCGTCTCGCGCCTTTCTATTTTGAAAACTTACAAGCTCTCCATTGGCGGGAAATTTCCGCGCGGCGAGAGCGGCCGCGTCGCTCCCGCGAAGTCGGCGGACGGCAAGAGTCATCTCGCCAACTTCTGCGTCGCCTCGCGCAAAGACCTCCGCGATGCCGTCGTCGCCGCGCGCAAAGCGCAATCTGGCTGGGCTAAAACGACGGCCTACCTGCGCGGGCAAATCCTTTACCGCGCGGCAGAAATCACCGAGCAGCGCAGCGCCGAACTCATCTCCGAACTTACCCGCGCCGGTCACAAACGTGCGTCGCTCGAAGTCGAAACGGCGATCGACCGCCTCGTCCACTTCGCTGGATGGACCGACAAATACGCGCAGCTCTTCAGCAGCGTGAACCCCGTCGCCAGTTCGCATTTCAATTTCACCACGCCCGAGCCCACCGGCGTCGTCGGCGTCCTCTGCCCGGATGCGCCCGCGCTCCTCGGCCTCGTCTCGCTCCTCGCGCCGGTCATCCTCAGCGGCAATACCGCCGTGCTCCTCGCCTCGGAATCCGCGCCGCTCGCCGCGATCACTTTCGCCGAAATCCTCGCGACCAGCGACCTCCCCGGCGGCGTCGTCAATTTCCTCACCGGCACCCGTGCGGAACTCGCGCCTCACTTCGCCAGCCACATGGACATCAATGCCCTCGTGGACGGCTCCGGCGACTCGTCCATCGCCGCCGCCGCGCAGGCCGGCACCCCGCTCAATCTCAAGCGCCATGCCTCGCGCACCCTCACCGAGGCCGACTGGTTCAGCGCCCGGGCCGAGGACCCGTATTGGATCCTCGATACCATCGAATTCAAGACCGCCTGGCATCCCATCGGCACCTAGATGCGCGCCCTCGTCATCGTCCTCGACAGCGTCGGCTGCGGGCACGCACCGGATGCCGCCGCCTACGGCAATGCCGGCGCCGACACCCTCGGCCACCTCTTCCAGGCCACGCCCGGCCTCGCCCTCCCCGCGCTCTTCTCCCTCGGCCTGTGGAAAATTCTCACCGCCGACGTCTTCGACGCCCGCTCCAGCCACACCCTCGCCAGCTACGGGCGCATGCGCGAGCAGTCCGCCGGGAAAGACACCACCACCGGCCACTGGGAGCTCGCCGGCGTCATCCTCAAAGAACCCTTCGCCCTCTTCGAAGCCTTCCCGCCCGACCTCATCCGCGCCATCGAGAAAGAAGGCGGCGTCACCTTCATCGGCAACTACCCGTGCAGCGGCACCACCATCCTCGATGAGCTCGGCCCCGAGCACCTCCGCACCGGCTCCCCCATCCTCTACACCTCCGGCGACTCCGTCCTTCAGATCGCCGCGCACGATCGCATCCTGCCCGAGAAAGAACTCCTCGCCCTCTGCCGCATCGCCCGGCGTCACGCCGACCCCTATCGCATCGGCCGCGTCATCGCCCGGCCCTTCACCGGCGAGCCCGGCGCCTTCCAGCGCACCGGCGGCCGGCACGACTACTCCATGGTCCCCCCGCGCACCATCCTCAACGCCATCGCCGACACCGGCCGGCCCGTCCATTCCATCGGGAAAATCCGCGACATCTTCGCCGGCAGCGGCATCACCAACTCCCATCCCACCGCCTCCAACGCCGAAGGCATGCGCACCATCGAAGCACTCTGGCGCACGACCGACAGCGGCCTCCTCTTTGCCAACCTCGTCGACTTCGACTCCCTCTACGGTCACCGGCGCGACGTCGCCGGCTACACCCGCGCCCTCCTGGAGTTCGATGCCTGGCTCCTCGGCTTCCTCGGCGAAATCGAACCCGAAGACCTCGTCATCATCACCGCCGACCACGGCAACGACCCCACCTTCGCCGGCACCGACCACACCCGCGAAGAAGTCCCCCTCATGGCCATCCACGGCGACCTCTCCGTCCCCCTCGGCACCCGCCACACCTTCGCCGACGTCGCCGCCACCCTCGGCGACTACTTCCGCCTCCGCGAAAAGTGGCCCACCGGCCGCAGCTTCCTCCGCCGGCCGAAATAGAGCGTCAACGTCCCTCCAACTCCCCATGAAATGCCTCCCTATCGTCGCCATCGCTACCGCGGTTCTCCCATTCAACTCGCCCGTGCGGGCCGATGATTTTCCAGGTGAAAGCTTCTCGCTGCGCTTTCCCGCGGCGCTGACGCACTTCTCCAGCTACGCCGATGTCGCCGCGAAAGGCGGCGCTTCCGCGGCGAGTAAATGGGGTTCGTCGATCAATCCCGCGGGCATCGCGTGGTCGTTTCCACGGGCTTACGATTTTGGGCTGAGCGGGCAATTTTCGCAGGTCGCTTTCGACGCCGGCACGCGTCTGAATTTCACCACCGAAGTCGCGACGATCGACACCCATGACTTCGGCGTTTTTCGTTTCGCGATGTCGCAAGTGCGCGCGAACGACCACCTCGCGCGCTTCGGCGGATTGAACTTTGACTACGACGTGAATTTCGGACGGCTCGATTGGGCAAAGCGGCTCGGCGAGAAGTTCGGACTCGGCGCAGGGTTCAGCTACTCACAGAGCCGGACGACTTTTCACGAAGACGTGGTGACGAGCGACACCGACAAGGAGACCTTCACCGGTCATTTCGGCGGGCGGTGGGAATTTGCGCCGCGCTGGCTCGCCGGCATCGTTGGTGACTACACCTACGGCCCCTCCGATACCGCCGTTTCCATTCGTTCGCCGTTTTTCCGCTCGCGGTAGCAAGTGCGACGTGTCGCACCAATTTACGCTACGCCCCGGACTCGCCTACGAATTCCGCGAGAACACCCTCGTCATCTCGATTACCAACTCGGCTGGTTCTCAAGCGACAGCGGCTCGTTCACGGAGCAGCGCGTCGCGGTCGGCTACCGACCTGCCGATCGCACGTTTCCTCTACCTCCGCGCCGGTGCGGCGATGGATTGGCGGACGAATTTCGCGTGGACCACAGGCCTCGGTTTTTATCCGCGGAAAGGCCTCTACCTCGACCTCGCCTACCAGAACGACATGTTCCCGGAAGTGCAGCGCGAGTTCGGACATTCCCGCACGCTGAACGTTTCGATGAGCTGGCAGTTCTAACTCTACCCGCTCGCGAGCGATCGCAGTTCCCGCAACACCGACGTGTCCGCGCCTTCGGTAAAGAACGCGCAAATTCCGAGAACTCCCGGCGCGGCTCGTCCGCCGACCATGCGCATGCAGCAACTGCGCGAGATCACGCGCCGCGCGCGTCTTGCAAGAGCCGTGCTTCGCCTGCTCGCCTTCGCTGGAGGGCGCCACAGCCCACTTCGGTCATCCACCAGGGTTTGGCAGAGGGGTCTCCGTAGCGGATCGATCAGTGCCATCGTGCTCTGGGGTCAATTCGACCATCCGCACCGCCCCCTCGGTGGGCAGACATACGGGTGCGTATGGCGAGACATCAAAATACGGCCCGGCACCCGCGCTCCGTCCGCTGCCAGCCCGCGAGCGCGCGCTGCAGATTCTCCAGCACCCCGTCGCGTGCGCCCAGCGCAGCGTGCGCCCACGACCCGACCATCGAGCCAAGCGCGACCCAGTAAATGAAACCCTGCTCCTTGCACTCCGCGAGGTAGACCTCCATCCCCGCGAGCACCTCCTCGGGCTTGTAGGTCCTCCAGATAGTTGGTCACCTTCACTTCGGACCAAGGGTTCGCCAGGATGCCATTCCCCACCAGTCCACCCAGCACCACCACACAGGACGGGTCGCCTTCTTCGCCGCCTGATAGGCGGGTTTGTGGAGACGCGGTGTTTGAGGCGTCGTCGGCCGGACGCGCCGGGCGGGCCGAAAGAAATCGACCCCGTTCTCCTCGTTCCAGATCTCCCAGTGCTTCACGCGATGTCGGTAGTGCGTCACGATGGCCGCGACCGCGCGTTCCCAGTCTTGCAGGTCGCTCGGGGGATACGCGTCGAACCAACCCTCCGCCTTTTTTTGGTCCATCCCGTTGGCCCACTCCGGGACTGACATGATCGTCCCAAGAATCTCGATGCCCTCGGGGATGCTCTGCACCGCCCGATCCAGCGCCGAGAAATCCCACTCCTCCTTTTTTGGTTCCAGCACCCGCCAGCGGATCGGAATGCGCACCGCTCCGCATCCGGTCCTCTCCAGCATCTCCGCAAAGCGCGGCAACTCATCCGCTTTGTATTCCCAAACCGGGTCTGCATTGACGCCATCAAACGTGCGATCCCTCGCTGGCCGCGGCTCCGCTGAGAATGCGGTGAGAACAAGAGCCCAGATGAGAAGCGTCGATTTCATGGAGGCAATAACCACCTACCTGAGGTGCGTGGTGGACATTGCGCGCGAGCGGGAAAGCGCCGGAATGCTAAGCGCGGGTGAAAGTATAGTGACGGGGCGCCCCGTGGCAGGTCTGATGGAAAGCACCTCCGCTAGCAAACTCAGGGTTTCATCGGGTGGAAAACCGAGTTCCGCAGCAAATCGCTCGATCTTCTCCAACTGCTCTTCGGGCGGCTCCGTTTGCTCCAGCCCGAGGCGCTGTCGCAGCATTTCGAGCAGCGGATGGAACGCACTGCTCTGCGACTGCGCCGACCCCCGCGCGAGCAGGCACTGGTGTGGTGTGCGCTCCACCTCTTGCAGGAACTCCCGGATCAGCCGCGACTTTCCGATGCCGGCTTCGCCCGCGATCGTCAGTTGCGCTGCGCCGCCAGCGCTGACCGCGTTCCACCCCTCTCGCAGCGACGCCAACTGCGCCTCGCGACCGATCATCCCCGTCAAGCTTAGCGCGGTCGCCGGTGACAGAATTTCCTCCTCCACCCGATACACCGCCACGGAATCCGCAATACCTTTCACGGAAAACTTGCCCAGCGCTTCGCAGCGAAAAAAGCGGCGGACCAGTCGCCACGTCTCCCCGCTGATTACCATGTTCCCGGGCTGCGCGAGCGCTTGCAATCGGGCCGCAAGATTGGGCACTTTCCCCACCACCACGGCTGGTCCGCGGTTTTCGGGATGCCCGAGTTCTCCGACGACGAGCAGCCCGGTGTGCACCCCGATCCGGATTTCCAACCGATCCCGGTCGCGGAGTGCGATCGCGGCATTGAACTCCTGCATCGCTCGCAGCATTCCCAATCCAGCTCGCATCGCCAGCACAGCCGAATCCTCCCGCGACTTGGGATAGCCGAAATAGACGAGCATTCCATCCCCGTGCACCTGTCCGATGTAACCCGAGAAGCGCTGCGCCACCGCGCTCACAACCTTGAGATACTGACTCAATATCTCGCGATAATCCTCCGGATCGAGGGAGGTCGAAAGCCCTACACAATTCACCAGATCACAAAACATTACCGTCAGGTGACGCCGCTCCGCCTGGTCGGAACCCTGCTCGACCGGCGCGGTATTCGGCAGCAAAAACGCTCCGCATTGCGCACAATACCGCGCACTTGCGGCACATTCAGATTTGCAGTGGGGGCAATGCAACACGCTCAATGGCCGCCACCTTGACTGCTCCAGCATTTCTTCGCAATCGTCATCGCAACCTGGCGAGCGGAGGGACTGCGTCAAAGTTCGCTTAGAGCTTTGTAAGTCGCGTCAATTCCCTTGCTCCGCCCAAGAGAGCGCGAAGACCTATTCCGAAAACGTCCGTTCTACTCGCATCGCATTTTTCAACTTTGCCTTCCGCGCGCGGGAATCGAAGTAAGTATTTGTTCCCTGAAGCGCGATCTATAAAGGTACAGGACCTTCCATACCCGTAGGCCTTGGCGAGTAGATTCTATGTCAGGATTCAGGATACGCGTCCCTGCCAAGGCGGCGCTCTCGCGACTGCCAATCGGTGCGTTCGTTCCACCTTTCTGAATATCCAGCGTGGCGTTCAGAGACCTCCACAGGTCTAGTGTTTGTTGGACGACGGACGCAATCTCCTTGGCACGAACCCCAGTCGTGAGCGGCTGGGATCGAGCCTAAGCATACAAATCATCGCGCCGGGAAATGCTGTAAGAGACCTGAATAAGCTTTGCGCGAGCTGAGGCGATGAAGCGTCAATGGCGAGGAGAAGTGCGTAAGAGCTCGCCCATCGAAGAGTCCAATCTAAGTGTCTCCCGCAGTCCAGGATGAAAAAGTGGACCACTCCCAAAGCCGATTTTCCGCTAACCTCAAACAGTGGCGTCCTCGCGTGCTTCGCGCTTTTCGAGGGCGCGGATGAGGAAGACGATTTCGCCTTTGACGGTGCGGGCGGTGTAGTGGGCGAGGAGCTCGGCGGCGGGGCCGATGCGGTATTCTTCGTAGGTTTTGGTGAGCTCGCGGGCGACGCAGAGGGGTCGCTCGGGGAAGTGAGCGGCGCAGACTTCGAGGGTCTTGCAGAGGCGGTAGGGGGATTCGAAGAAGAGGGAGGTCTCGGTGCGGGCGTGGGCGGCGAGGAGGAGGCGTTCGCGCTGGCCACTCTTGGTGGGGAGGAAGCCGCCGAAGTGGAAGGAGTCGGCGGGGAAGCCGGAGCCGATGAGGGCGGTGAGGACGGCGGAGGGGCCGGGGAGGATGGTGTAGGGGAGGCGGCGCTCGATGCAGGCGCGGAGGAGGCGATGGCCGGGGTCGGAGATGCCGGGCATGCCGGCATCGGTGATGAGGGCGATTTTTTCGCCGGCGAGGAGGCGGGCGAGGAGTTCTTCGGTGCGCCGGGCTTCGTTGTGGGCGTGGTAGCTGAGGAGGGGCTTGCGGATTTCGAAGTGCCGGAGGAGGTGGCCGGAGTGTCGGGTGTCTTCGGCGGCGATGAGGTCGGCAGCTTTGAGGGTCTCGAGGGCGCGGAGGGTGATGTCGCCGAGGTTGCCAATGGGCGTGGCGATGAAGGAGAGCACGCGAAGGAGGCCGGAGGTAAAAGGGTGGCGCGGGTGGAGCGGGTGTAGGCGGCGCTCTGGAGGGTTGGGCTTCTGCTGGGAGGTCCTCGGCTTTACGGGGGGCTCCGGCGCGCCGGTGCGTTTGCTCAGACGCTCAATCTTCTCTGCCCGACAAATCGCTTACCATCCCTCGCTGACGAAACTGGTAAGGCGGGTGGCGAGGTCTTCCGCGGCGAGGGGGATGGCCTGGCGTTCGTCCTGGTTGACGTCAGCGGCAAGGACGGTGGTGCCATTGACGAAGAAGTTGGTGCTGCCGGTGACGGTTCGACGGTCAATCTGGACACCGGTTTCGCGGAGTCTAACGGTGTAGAGGACGCGAAGGGTGAGGGTGTATTCGCGGGACTGGAGGATGTTGCCGCGGACGCTCCGGGAAGAGCGGCGAATAATGGAGTCGAGGGTGCCTTCGAGGATGGCGTCGGCGTGGGCCTCGTCGGTGATGCGGTAGGTGCCGTCCTGCTGGAGTTGCTTGATGACGGCGTTGGTGAGGAGGGTCTCAACGCGGGGTTCGAGGGTGTCGTTGCGGAAGGTGGGGACGGCGATGGTGGTGACTTTGGTGTAGGGCTTTGGCTTGATGGGGCCGAGCTGATAGGCGCAACCTGCGAGGCTCAGCAGGAGCACGAGGAGGGAGACAAGGCGAAGGTGGCGCATTTACCGGGGAGGTTGGGGCAGGGAGCCGTCGGCGGGAAGGGCCTCGGGAAGGGGCGGCTCGACGGAGGGCGGGACGGGGCCGATATTCTGCGGAGAGGTGCGGAGGCGGGGACGATTGGAGGGGGCGACTTCATCGGGAATCGGCGCGACGGCGACGGGCGGGCCGGCGTAGTCGGGCCGGGAGACGGTGTTGACTTTCGCCTGCAGCTTGCGGCGGCTCTCCGCGCGGGCACCGGTCTCGGCGCGCTCGGGTCCGGCGCGGAGGGCGTCTTCGCCGTGCTTTTCCTTGAGGGCGGCGATGCGGGTCTTGGCGAAGTTACTCTCGGGGGAGTCAGGCTGGGCCTTGATGACGTCATTGTAGTAGATGACGGCGGCTTTGTAGTTGCCGGTCTTGTCGTAGAATTTCGCGACGTCGAGCGTGCCCTGGGCGTTGCCGGTTTCGAGGGTCTTCATGTTTTCCCGCGCCTGCGGGATCTTCTCGCTGTCGGGGTAGCGGGCGATGAAGTCTTCGAATGACTCGCGCGCCTTGGCCGCGGAGGCGCGGTCGTTGGAGCCTTCGCGAAATTCTTTGAGGCGGACGTAGCCGATCTGGTAGAGGGCGTCGTCGGCCATGGCGTCGTTGGGATAGCGGGTGACGACGGCCTGGTAGGCGGCGATGGACTCGGGATATTTACCCTGCTTTTCGAGCGCCTGCCCAATGTTGAACTGCGCGATCGGCGCCCACCGGCTAAAAGGCGCCTTTTTCACGATGGCCTCGAACATCTCCTGCGCCCGGCTCATGGAGGCAGCGACAGGAACCCCGAAGAGTTTCTTCTTTTGGCCATCGAGAAAGAGCTTGGCGATCTTGAACATCGACTCGACGACGGGCTCGAAGTCGTCGCCCTTCGGATATTTGGCGAGGTAGGTTTCGTCGGCGGTGAAGGCTTTGTCGTAGTTGCCAGTCTTCTCAAGAATGATGCCGATTTTGCGCTGCGCCTTCGGGGCGAGGGCGGAGAGGTTGTAGCGTTTCAAGAGCCCGCGATAAGCGCTGAGGGCGCCGTCGAGGTCACCGGCGGCTTCGAGGTCCTCTCCCTTTTTCATTTGCTCGGCAGCGCTGCCTTCGATCTTGCTGCCAGCGTCACCTTCCACGCTCCAGCCTTCACTCGAGCGGTAGATGATCGCGGCATTTCCAGGGAGTGGGCTCGCTAAAAGAAGCGCGAAAAGGGTGGAAAAAAGAGCGAGCTTTCTCATGAGAGCGCGGACCGTAGCGGCGGGGTGGGGGAGCGTCAAGGAGGTGGAGAGACTGGCCTCGCCGGTTGAATACCCGCGCAAATTCTAAGATGGGCTAGCCGGTGCCCGTGAATGAATCGGGGGAGATGAGGGCATGCACCGATGGATCGACGTGAAGGCATAGTCGAGGCATCAAATTGCTCCATTTTGACGTTTTCCGCACTGTAGCCGAACCCGTAAGCTAGGGCCTGTGGCATCACAATACGATATGGACATGAGACAGAGAGGTCAGGAGGAGCGGCGCAAGCATTGCGGAATGTATTGCCAAGGTCGAAGTTTCGCGGAAGAAACCAGCGCCCTTCTGCACTACGAATTCATGGTGTGAAGAAGATCCTAGTAATCGACGACCAGCCGGAGTTCACGGCGATGCTCCAGCGGGCAATGCCAGAATTTGAAGTTCAGGTCGTCGCTGACCCTCAATCCGCGCTGTCCACAGCCAGGCGCTTCCGGCCGGACGTGTTCATCCTCGATTTGGTGATGCCAGGGATTACCGGCACCGAGCTGGCGGCTCAGCTTCGGAACGATTCCGAATTCGAGGAAATTCCCATCATCTTCCTGTCGGCGCTCGTCCACAGCAGGGCCGACAGCGATGAGCCTGTCTCGCTCAACGATTTTCCGGCCTTTGGCAAGCCCTTCAGCATTGAAAAGCTCAAGCAATGTATCCAGCAGAAGCTTTCCTCGCCCGCTCCTGACAGAGACCGCAGAGACCGCCAAAAAATCCGTCGCCGGAGATTGAAGTGAAGGTCTCGCGCCCTTTCAATGGGCAATGGTTGCGGGCCATTGTGCAGCATCGTCTGAAGTCATAGCCGCTAGAGAGGTGATCGCCTCCGGCGGTTTGAGGTCGAGCTTTGAAGATGGTGGCACTTGGGATCCGAGTCCTTTGTGCGATGGCTGCTTTGCGGGTAGCCGTTCAATTTTCCGATCTTGGAGATCGGTTCGCCCAATTCGTTCCAAATTCCGACGCTCCGGCTTGGAGGCCTTTACAAATGGCTCCTGAGGTAGGGATCGAACCTACGACCGATCGGTTAACAGCCGATTGCTCTACCGCTGAGCTACTCAGGAATTTCGCTCCGCCGGGAAAAACGGGAGCGCTTATATCGCCGAGGGGAGCGCCTCAGGCAACCACTTTTTCGCGCCGA
>CAVYGI010000009.1:0-283583 GCA_963767975.1 uncultured Verrucomicrobiae bacterium
AGCAATCGCGCGTGACATGGTGGACGAAATCAACGCTGATTCCGTGGCCATCACGAAAAGTTCGAGGAGAGAAAGAGGAGTTTGTCCGCGATCCAAGCCGGACCGGCCCTGCCAGTGCCTAAGATGAGCGGAGAGAGGACGAGGAAAGCCAAAATCGATCGTGTTAGCGCCACCTCCGCGCCGCCGTCGTCGCCAAGAACGCCCTCTTCTTCCACCGCTGGCGGCCGGCGAACTCGACCTACCTCTTCGGCTTCCGCAAGGGGGAGCAGGGGCGCAATGCCGTCGAGATCCCGCAATACGACCCCCTCATCGAAGCCGCCGAGAAAGAGATCGACCGCCTCAAGGGGGCCGATGCAGGCGGGTCAGGCAGCGTCTCCCGTTCCGGCCGCGCAGGCTGCACCCCTCGGTCAGCCTGCTGCCGACCCTCGTGCGCAGACTGCGCGCGACGTTTCCCAAAGTGCCGACCCTCGTGCGCAGACTGCGCGCGGCGATTCCCCAAGTGCCGACCCTCGTGCGCAGACTGCGCGCGACGTTTCCCAAAGTGCCGACCCTCGCGCGCAGACTGCGCGCGACGTTTCCCAAAGTGCCGACCCTCGTGCGCAGACTGCGCGCGGCGTTTCGGCGGGGACGGTCGTCGGCGTCGAAGATGGAGCCGCATCGGCCGCTGCCGGAGTTCACCATCACCGAGGGGTATCAGATCGAATTGTGGGCGGAGAACCCTCTTTTGGAAAAGCCGACGCAGATGAATTGGGACGCGCAGGGGCGTCTGTGGGTCACCTCTTCCTCTCTCTACCCCATGATCGCGCCGGGGCAGGACGCCGACGACAAGGTGCTCATCCTCGAAGACACCGATCACGACGGCAAAGCCGACCAATCGACCGTCTTCGCCCACGGCCTCCTCGTCCCGACGGGAGTGGAGCCGGATTTGCAGCCGGGAGCGTCCTCTGCCCCTGCCGGGGCAGGCGCCTCGGGGGACGGGGAAACCCCGGGTTTCACCCGGGGCTAATGTCCCTCAGCCCTCCGGGCTGGCCGGAGCGGGAGCCGCCCTCCGCGCCGGATGCTACGTGGGGCAATCCACGGAGCTGCTCTATTTCTTCGATACCGATGGCGACGGGCGCGGGACGAGAAGCGGATCATCCTCTCCGGCTTCGGGACCGAGGACACGCATCACATCATCCACACGCTGCCGGCGCGGCCCGGATCGCCGGCTCTATTTCAATCAGAGCGTCTATATCCACAGCCACATCGAGACGCCGTGGGGCGTGGTGCGGCTGAACTCCGGCGGCGTCCTCGCCTGGGATCCGCGCACGGAGAAGGTGGAGGTCTTTTCCAAGGGGCTTTGGAATACGTGGGGCCATCAGTTCGACAAATGGGGCCAGAGCTTTCCAGACCGATGGCGCGGGCTCGACGGGCATCACCGTGGAGTTTCCCCGGCGCGACATTTGCGCCGTTCGAAGGACGCGCCGCACGATCGCACGAGCATCAGCCCGGGCTCGTATCCGAAGTTCTGCCGGGCTGGAGCTGATCTATTCGCCGCACTTCCCGGCGGACTGGCAGGGCAATGCGATCACCTGCGATTTCCGCGCGCATCGCATCGTGCGTTTTGGCATCACCGACCTGTCGCAGGGAGACAAGCCGCAGGCGGGTTACACCACGCAGGAGATGCCCGACCTCGTGCGCACGAGCGACGTGAGCCTTCCGCCCGATCGACGTGAAGCTCGGGCCCGGACGGCGCGCTCTACATCGCCGACTGGTCCAATCCGGTGATCAATCACGGCGAAGTCGATTTCCGCGATCCGCGCCGCGACCATACGCACGGCCGCATCTGGCGCGTCACGCACAAGGACGCGCCGCTGGTGAAGTGGGAGCCGCTCGGGGGAAAGACGACACGGGGAGCTGAGCAAAGAGCTTGCAGAGCGTGAACCACTGGGAGAAGGAGCAGGCGCGGCATCTGTATTTCGCCGCCTTCCCGATTGACGTCGAGTGGGCCGAGGTAGGATTCGTCGTGTCGAATTTTCAACCACGCTCAGCCGAAGATCAGGCTGAGAGGGAGCTATACTGGCCGTGCGAAGCACGACTGTTGCCGCGGTCTCTGACCGAGAGCGGCACGTTGGAAATGCTTATTGGCCATTGGAACCCTCGCGTGCGGGTCGAGGCGATGCGCGCCCTTTCCCGCATCCCGACGGCCCAGAGCGACGAGCTGGTGTTCGATGCGGCGTTGCAGAACAACGGGGATCCTTTCCTCGAATACGCCGCGTGGCTTTCCATCAATGATCTCGCCAAGCCGTGGACGGAGGCGATCGCGAGCGGGGAGTGGAAGGTGGAGGGACACGAGAAGCAGCTCGCTTACGGGCTGGCGGCGATCGATCCGGCGCTGGCGCAGGGGGTCATGGCCAAGGTGCTGGCCGGGCGGGAAGTCCCGCGCGATGGCTCGGGGCCTTGGATCGAGCTGATCGGGAAGGCGGGCGGGCCGGCGGAGCTGAAGCAGCTTTATCTCGGGCTGATGGCGGGGATCGTGCCGGATGGCGATCAGATGGAGCCGCTGGCTCCGCGGGAGCTGGCCTTTTCCCGCGAGGCGAGGCCCCGGGTGGCCGCGGCGCTGCTGGAGGCGGCGCGCGTGCGCGGGGTGAAGCCGGAGAACCCGTATCTCGACCCCAAGGGGCCGAAGCTTCCCTACTACGAGAAGTATCGCGACGAGCCGAACCCGCCGCTGGCGATCTGGCAGTTCTTCGCCTACCCGCTGCGGCCGGTGCGTGCGGATGTGCTGCGGCTGCTCGGCTACTGGAAGGTGGAGTCGGCGTTGCCGGCAACGGTGTCGATGGTCGGCCCGGCGTCGCCGCCCGATGAGCTGGCCGCGCTCTTCGAGTCGCTGCGGGTGATCGGTTCCCAAGAGGCAGCGGAGACCGCGCAGGAGGCTGTCGGGAATGGCTCGCCGCTGATCCGGCGGCTGGCGCTGTTGACGCTGGCGGCGATCCGGCCGGAGCGGGCGCTGCCCTTTGTGGCGGCAACGCTGAACGGCGTGAGCACGGAGGAGGAGCGGCTGGCGATCTGGCGGGAGCTTTTGAAAGAGAAGACTTTCCCCGACCTGCTGGCCGCCGCCCTCCCGCAGGATCTCGAAGGCCTCGGCGCAGGCGGGCGTCCGCGCCGCGCGCGAAGCGGGCAAACGGGGCGCGCCGCTGCTGAAACTGCTGGTGCCGCTGGCCGGGACGACGGAGACGGCGGCAAAGGTGCCGGCGGATGTCGGGTGGATGGTGGAGTTCACGAAGCGCGATGGCGACCCGGCGGCGGGGGAACTGGTCTATCGGCGGCCGGCGCTCGGCTGCGTGATCTGCCACGCGATCGGCGGCGCAGGCGGGAAGGTCGGGCCGGAGATGACTTCGCTCGGGGCGAGCGCGCCGATGGATTACATCATCGAGAGCGTGATGAATCCGGCGGCCAAGGTGAAGGAGGGCTACAACGCCGTGGCGTTGACGCTGAAGGACGGGGCATCGCGACGGGAATCAAGACGCGCGAGACGGAGACGGAAGTCTTTCTCCGGGACGTGACCGGCCACGAGCAGGCGGTCGTGAAAGCGAAGATCACCGGGACGCAGAACGTCGGGTCGATCATGCCCGCGGGCCTCGTCGATGGGATCTCGGAGCGGGAACGGTGGAACCTGTTCGCTTTCCTCGGGCAACTCGGGAAGCCCGGGAACTTCGACGCCAGCCAGGGTCACGTGGCCCGTGTCTGGACGCTCCGCGGCGGACCGCAGACCGAGCAGAAAGCGTCGCCTGCCCCGCCGATGCCGGTTTACACGCTGACCGATGGGCGCCTCACGAAAGAGCAACTCGCCGAAGCGCTCACCCAGCTCGCGCCGATGCCGGAGAGTGTGATCGTCGCCGCGCAATTCCAGAGCAGCGGGCCGACGCGCCTGACCTTCACGGGAGTGAACAAAGCGTGGCTCGACGGTCAGCCGCTCGCGGTGGCCTCGGAGCCGAAAGTGACCGCCGACCTCGCAGCGGGGGTTCACACGATCACGGTGCAACTCGACCCAAAAGCCCTGCCCGAAGTGCTCCGCGTGGAGTCGCCCGACGCGCGGTTCCTCGGGAACTAAGCCGCCTAAAATGCATCCACCGGGAGCCGCAAATACTGCTCCCGGTGGGCGAGGGGAGCGGCTTGGTAGATGAGTTCGCTGGCGGCGATGGAGGGAAAGAACGGCACGTGAATGCCCGCGTGCCGGAGCTTCTGCGCGACCCAGAGGTTGCACATTCTCGGGAAATAAAAGTGATCGCGCGCGAGGTAGAAGCGGCTGTCGGCGAAGTAACCGCGGCTCTTAAAGATGGGGCGCCCGGCGGCATCGCGGACGAAGGTCCGGCGCAGCTCGCAGACCAGCGCGCGCTGGCGTTCCGCCGGAATGTCGAAGCGCAGGATCGCGCTGTGAGCAAAGCGCCGCGCCAGCGGACCGCGCACCGGCACGACATGCAGCGCGGTCGAGTCGCAACCGAAGATGGCGCGGGCCAACGTAATTGGGTCGGCGCGGCCTTGGTAGAAACGCGCCGCGCCCCAGCCGATCACGAGATAGTCCGGCCGAGGATCACCGGTCAGCGTGCGGGCCTCCGGGAAATCGCGCGCCCGGAAGGCGAGCGAACTGTGAAAGCCGTTGCTGACGAGCCAGACCGAACGCGTGCTTTCGCTCACGCCGCCCGCGGCACAGTGCTCCCCGAGGAGCCCATGAAGCGCGAAGATGAAGATTCCAAGAAAATCGCGCGACCAATGCATGACCTTACTCTATGAGGGAGGCCGTGACAAAGCCACCCGGCTCGCGGAGCCAGCCCCGCATTAGCGTGATCATCCCGGTCTGGCGGGACTTGGCCGCGCTCGGAGCGCTGATGCCGGTCTTGCTCGAGCACCCCGCCGTGCACGAGGTGATCGTGGCCGTAGCCGACGCGTCTCCGTCTGCGCTCGCGGAAATCGAAGAGATGGGCGCGCGCGGCATCTCCGCGGGCGCGCCGAATCGAGGCCGGCAAATGGACGCCGGCGCTTCGGCGGCGACCGGAGAGTGGCTGCTTTTCCAGCACGCCGACACCGACCTGACGCCCGCGCATCTCGACGCGCTCGCGGCGTTGCGATGCCCGCGCGGTGGGCGGCGCGTTTTACCGGAAATTCGATGAACGGCATCCGTGGCTGCGATTTCCTGGAGCCGGTGGAGCGCTGGCACAACCGCAGCTTCGGCGCGCTCTACGGCGATCAGTCGATCTTCGCGCGACGCGAAGCTTTCGCCGCGCTCGGCGGTTTCCGCGGGCTGCCGCTGATGGAGGACGTCGATTTCTCGCGCCGGCTGCGCCGCGCAGGAGCGGTGATTTGCTCGATCCGCCCATCGCCTCCTCGCCGCGCAAACACCTCGCACAAGGCTCCGTGGCGCACCACTTTTCGCAACGCCCTGCTGCTCGCGCTTTACACCGCGGGCGTGTCGCCGGAGCGGCTGCACGCGTGGTATTACCGCGGTTCGGCCGCGAGCGCTGAGGCGCGCCGCGGGTTGCCGCTGCCGACAAGTTTCTTCACCCGCGCAGCAGATCGCGGCAACCTCGGCACCCTCGCCCGCCGGCGCAGATGCGAAGCTCTGAGTTGTTCATTTCCATGTCCACCCCGACTGCACCTTCAACGTCCAAATGGCGCGCCCGCTGGGAGGCCTTTCGCCATCCCGTCGCCGCGGGAGAAAGCCGAGATCCTGCGCGAGCGCTGGGCGTCGCTGCCGGCGGAATTGCGCACGCCCAACCAGATTTCCGGGCGGCATCTCACGCACTGCGGCTTCACGCTCGGCGCGAGCTTCTGCTCGTTTCACTGCACGCACTGTTATCTGCCGAAGAACGCGAACGACGTGCCGTTCCCGTCGCTCGCGCAGATGAAAGAGCAGATCGACGCCAACCGCCGCTCCAAGGTCCGGGCGGCGGTTTGCAAATCACCGGCGGCGATGTGGCCGACGCCTACTGGCGCTCGGGGCGGCAGGATGAACTCGTGGAAATCGTGCGCTACGCCTATTCCGTCGGCCTCGTGCCGATGCTGATGACGCACGGGCAGACGCTGATCGAGCACCCGGAGTTTCTCGAACGGCTCATCGTCGAAGGCGGGCTGCGGCAGGTCGCCGTCCACGTCGATGTGACGCAAGCCGGGCGGCACGGCTATCCCGATCGGGCGCATCAAGACCGAGGCCGATCTGCATCCGGTGCGCGAGGCCTTCACCGAGCTCGGCTGGCGCATCCGCGAGAAGACCGGCGCGCCGCTGGAGTTCGCCCACAACTGCACCGTCACGCGCAAAAACATCGATGGCGTCGCCGGAGATCATCCGCTGGTTTCTCGCCGACCCGAAGCGCACGCAGCTCTGGCGCATGCTGAGCTTCCAGCCGGAAGCCGACACCGGTCGCACGATCTTTTCCGCAGCAGCCGATCACCCCCGCGCTGGCGTGGGAAAAGATCTGCGAAGGCATCGGTCTGCCCGCTGCGCCGCGATGTCAGCATCTTCGGCCATCCCGATTGCAACTCGCTGGGCCTCGCTGCTCGTCGCGCATCCATCCGGCGCGATCTTTCCCGACGCTGCCCGATGATCCGAAATGGGACGCGCATCCTCGGCCGGTGCTGGAGCGCATCGGCGGCATTTCGCTCGTCAACGACGACGCCGGCACGCCGCCGTGGCGGCTCGCCGGAGCGCTCGCGCAAAACCCGCATCCTCGCCGCGCGGCCTGCTCGCGTACCTCGTGCGGCTTTGCGCTTTCGGGAAAAATGCCGCGCGAGGTCTTCCGCGCGCTGCTCCGGGGCGAGGTCCACACCGTCGGCGTCGGCATGCACAACTTCATGGACGCCGCCGTCACCGCGACCGCGCCGCACGATCCGGTGATCAAGGCGCGCCTCGACTCGTGCGTTTTCAAAGGCGCGGTGAAGCAGGACGGCGAGTGGGTCGCCGTGCCGATGTGCCAGATGAATCAGGAGCGCTGGGGCAAAGTTTACGACGAACGCCTCGCCGATCCCGCTGCTTCGCGCCGAGCCGCAAATCCCCGCGCGCGCAATCAAAGCCCGAAATCGCTCGAGTCACTCAGCCGCCTTAGCTCGTCCACGCATGAACCAACCGCACTGCCCCGTCGAAACCGCCGTCAAACAACGCTACGCCGCCGGCGCGCAGGCGCAGGAAGCCGCGCTCTGCTGCCCGGTCGATTACGATCCGCAGTATCTCAAAGTCATCCCGCAGGAAGTCATCGAGCGCGACTACGGCTGCGGCGATCCGAGCCAGCATGTGCGCCGCGGCGAGACGGTGCTCGATCTCGGCAGCGGCACGGGAAAAATCTGCTTCATCGCCTCGCAGGTCGTCGGGCCGGAAGGCCGCGTCATCGGCGTGGACATGACCGACGCGATGCTCGAAGTCGCGCGCCGCAATGCGCCGATCGTCGCCGAGCGCATCGGCCACGCGAACGTCGAGTTTCGCAAAGGCCGCATCCAGGATCTCGCGCTCGATTTGGAGAAGCTCGACGCCGAGCTGCGCGCGCGACCCATCGCCAGCGCCGACGCCTTTCTCGCCGCCGAAGAACTCGCCGCAGGAACTGCGCGTGAAACATCCGCTCGTCGCGACCGAATCGGTCGATGTCGTCGTTTCGAATTGCGTGCTGAACCTCGTCGAGCCGCGCGCCAAGCGGCAGCTTTTCGAGGAAATCTTCCGCGTCCTGCGACTCGGCGGACGCGCGGTGATTTCCGACATCGTCGCGCGACGAAGAAGTGCCCGAGGAAATGCAGAACGACCCCGAGCTTTGGAGCGGCTGCATCTCCGGCGCGCTGACGGAGGACGGCTTTCTCGAGGCCTTCGAGCGACGCCGGGCTTCTACGGCATCCGCATCTTGAAGCGCGACGCGCGAGCCGTGGCGCACCGTGCAGGGCATCGAGTTTCGCTCGCTCACCGTCGAGGCGTGGAAAGGCAAACAGGGCCCGTGTTTCGAGCGCAATCAGGCGGTGATTTACAAGGGGCCATTCAAGGAGGTGCTCGACGACGACGATCATCACCTCACGCGCGGCGTGCGCCACGCCGTCTGCGACAAGACCTTCCAGCTCTTTCAAAAAGAGCCGTATCGCGAGCACTTCGAGTTCATCGAGCCGCTCACGCCCGTGCCCGCGGACGAGGCGCAGCCCTTCGACTGCGAGCCGCTCCGCCCTGCGCCATCCGCGCGAGACCAAAGGGCCAGGAATACGACGCGACCAGCGCAGGCTCGCAGCTGCTGCGGCTCCGACGGCGGCTGCTGTTGAGCCGATGAATCGGTTCGACTCATGCGCTTGACGACCACGAGCATGCACGCTCCAGCGCGCCGCGCCGGAGATCCTGCAGCTCAACGTCGGCAAGCTGTGCAACCTCACCTGCACGCATTGCCACGTGAACGCCGGGCCGAAGCGGAAGGAGATCATGACGCGCGAGACGCTCGACCGCATTCTCGATTGGTTCGCCGCGCACGGACATTCCCACGCTCGATCTCACCGGCGGCGCGCCGGAGATGATCCCGGATTTTCGCCACGCCATCGACGCGCGTCCGCGAAATGACTCCGCGCCGCCGGATCATCGACCGCTGCAATCTCACCATCCTGCTCGAGCCCGGGCACGACGGACTCGCGGAATTTCTTGCCGAACACGAAGTCGAGATCGTCGCGTCGATGCCGTGCTACTCGCCGGAGAACGTGAACGCGCAGCGCGGCGAGGGCGTCTTCGATGCGAGCATCACCGCGCTGCAACTGCTCAACCGTCTCGGCTACGGCACGCGCCCGGAACTGCCGCTGCACCTCGTTTACAATCCGAACGGCGCCAACCTCCCCGGCCCGCAGGCGGAACTCGAGGCCGACTACAAACGCGAGCTCGCCGAGCATTTCGGCATCGTCTTCAACCAGCTCTACACGATCACGAATCTGCCCGTCGCGCGCTTCGCGAGCTGGCTGCGGCACGAGGGAAAATACGACGAGTATCTCGAAACTGCTGATCGCCGCCTTCAATCCCGCGACGGTCGACGGCCTGATGTGCCGCAACACGATCAACGTGAGCTGGGAGGGCGAGGCGCACGACTGCGATTTCAATCAGATGCTCAAGCTGCCGCTCGCCGCGAATGGCCGCACGTTCGTCTGGGATCTCGATCCGCAGCCGCTCGCCGGGTCGGCCGATCGCCACCGGCCAATCACTGCTTCGGCTGCACCGCCGGCGCCGGTTCGAGCTGCGGCGGCGCCCTCACCGAACTGTGACTCCGCTTCTGTGGCCAAACGAACATCCTCGAACATATGATCGCCCGCCCCTCGCTCTGTCCTCTTCGTCTGCGCGCTGCTTGTCCGCTTGTCGACAGGCTGTGCCGCGGCCAAGGAAAAACCGGTTGCCGGTGGCCGTTCCCGGCGGGGCTGCGTCACGACGCGTGGGATGCGCTCGCTCAAGAAATACGTGAACGAACAAGGACTCGTGGCTTACGGCAAGTGGAAGGCCAACGCGGCGGATCGAAAGGCGCTCGACGATTACCTCGCGCAGTTTGGCGCGCAGCCGGAACCGCCGCCAAGGGCGACGATCTCGCCGCCTCGGCGATCAATGCCTACAACGCGTTTGCGATTCGCTGGATTCTCGAAAACTACCCCACCGAAAGCATCCACGCGCTTCGACAATTCATTTGACCGCAAAGCGCATCTCATCGGCGGAAAGAAGGTCGCGCTCGACGACATCGAACACGGCACGCTGCGCCCGGCGCATCGGCTATCGCGCGCACGCCGCGCTGGTCTGCTGCGCGCGGAGCTGCCCGCCGCTGCAGCGCACCGCTTACACCGCCGGGGGACTCGATGGGCAAATCGACGCGGCCTACATCGATCTGGCTCGCCCGCGAGGATTTGAATCAAATTCGACGCCCGACGAAAATCGCGTCAAGATCTCCAGCATCTTCAAATGGTTCAAGGAGGACTTCGAGAGCGGCCGGCGGCGTGCCGAAAATCCTTGGGCCAATACGGGCCGGCCCGCGTCCGCGCGCCTTCCTGGCAAAGGGCGGCTACAAGATCGAATATCTGCCGTATCACTGGGGCCTGAACGATCAGGGCGGCCGCGGCAAGGATTACAGCCGCACCAGACCTGATCTTCGACCACATTTTCAAATAGGTCTCAAGCTGCAGGAGTGATCGGAACCGCTCCGAACGATGATTTATCGCGTGAAAAAGCGGCGCACCTCGGAGCGAAACTTTTCTGCCTCCTCCAGATGCAAGATGTGATCCGAGTGTTCGAACCAGACGAGCGATTTCCCGAGTGGCGCGCAGAGCGTGCGGAAGTAGCGCTCTCCGAGCGGAGCGCTGAGGACCGTGTCGTGCCGTCCAAGAAAAAACGCAACCGGCACGTCGAGCCGCGTCACTTCCTTTTCAAGGTCGTGACTCCACGCGTCGTGCTCCAGCGCCTCGCCGGAGAACTTGATGCCGCGCAACACGTTTATGTCGTCGCGAAGTGAGTAATAGGGCGACTGCAGCCCGAGCCAAAAGTAGCGCGCGAGCGTCATTTGGTTGTCGATGGGTGGCTGGATTTTTTTGGTGATCTCGTTCACGCGACGCTCGATTCGACGAGTCGGGTAGGCAGGCTCCCCGATGGACCGCAGCTCCGCGGCGACGCCGGGAAACCCGCGCGCCTTCGCCTGCTTGATCCCCGCGCGATGCAGCAAAAGTTCCGACCGCGGCACGCTGACGAGCTGCGAGATGCCGATGTAGCCGGAGTAGAGTTCCGGAACGCGCGCGAGGGTTTTTACCGCGACGAGCGAGCCCCACGAAAATCCAACGAGACCGATTTTTTCCTGCTCGAATCGGCGGCATAGTTCGCGGGTCAGCATCTCCGCATCGCGGGAGATTTGCTCGAGACTCAATGCGCTCGGCGCGAGGTCCGGCGCGTATGATTTGCCGGCTCCGCGCTGATCCCAATAGACCATCGTAAAGTCGCGTTCAAGATCGGCGTTGACGTGTGAGAAGGGCATCTCCGGCAAACCAGGTCCGCCGTGAATGAAGAGCAGCACAGGATTCGCAGCATTCCGGCCGCGGATGAAGATCGTCTGCGGCACGCCGCCCAAGCGCACCTTTTCCTCCCGTGAAATACCGGGCCATTTGAGCGGAGGTTGCGTCACCGTGACGCAGCCTGCGAGCCCAAGGCAGAGCGCTAAAAGGAGCGGGTGACGCGCGATCAATGCGGCGTTTGGTAGCGGGCGAGAAACTGGCGATCGATTCGATCCTTGAGCCAGAAGGCCGCACGCCCGAGCCAGTAGAAGCCGCGCCAGCGCGCCAGTCCGACGCCGCTGCCGAGATTTAGGATCAATAGACAATGGGCTTGCGGATGAAACTCGCGGAGGGGCGCTCCTGCGAGTGCCGCGAGGAGATTTTCGAAAATGATCGGCGACTGGCGGATCGCATAAACGCCGATCTTTGGGAGGTCGTGATCGACCATCTTCACGCAGTCCCCGCCGCCGAAAATTCGCGAATCTCCCGTCGAGCGAAGGAAACGGTCGATGAGAAGCTCGCCGCGGTCACTGACCGGCAGCCCTGTGCCAGAAAGGATCCGCGGGGAGTGAAGCCCGGTGGCGTTGACGAGAAAGTCGAACGGAACTCGGTCGCCTCGCGAGGTCACGGCCTCTTGATTTTCGAGCCGAGCAACACCGGAATCGAGGCGCACGCCGATCTCGCGCTCCTTGAGCCAACGCTCGAGCGCGGCAGCGCTGCGATCGGAAAATCCCGGCAGCAATCGCGAGCCGCGGGCGAGGATCGTGATCTCCGCGCGATCGCCGAGTAGCGCACGGACATTCGCCGCGATCTCGGAGCCGGAGGCGCCGCCGCCGGCGATGACAACGCGCTGTTGCCCGCGTGAGCCTTCCAACTCGCGCCGCAGACGCGCAAGTTCATGCAGCGGCTTGATCGGAAAGACACGGTCTGTCGCGCCAGGGATCGGATGCACCTGACTGCCGAGATTGAGCGACAGCACGTCGTAGGAGAGTTCGTCGCCACTGGCGAGCCGGACGGAGCGTTTCCGCGGATCGATCGACTCCGCGCGGTCGCGAATAAATCGGCAGTGTGCTCCGCCGACTCGCACGAGCGCGGCGACATCCACCTGATCCTGCTCCGGGGTGTAGCGCCCGCCGACAACTCCAGTCGCCATTCCGGAATACCAAAAGTTTTCCGGTGCCACGACCGTCAAGTCAAAACCCCGACGAGTAAATTCCGCGGCGCGTTTCAGCGTAAAAAGGTGCGCGTGTCCCGTTCCGATGAGCAGGGCGCTGGGACGTTGCGGATCCAAAGCCGACGAGACTTCGCGCTTCATTCGGCCGACTCCAGATGCGGGAAGATCGTGACAGCGCGACGCCAGCTAGCAGTGTCATCCACGTCTTCCGCGGGAGCGAGTTCCAGCCAGGAAAGTCCGAGTTCGCGGAGCCGTGCACGCGTCTCATCGAGCACGGAATCGGTGCTCCACGCGATGCTTCTGAACACCTGCGGAATCGCTCTGCGGAAGGAGATCAGGCAGTATCCACCATCGAGCGCTGGAACAATGACGGCGTCATTTTCGCGAAGTCCTCTCGCGGCACTTTCGAAGATCTCCGGGAGCAAATACGGGCAATCGCCTCCAATGAACATCAACGGTGCCGCGCTGCATTCAAAGTGCCTCTCCATCGCGCCGATCAGCCGCTCTCCGAGGTCGCCATTCGTTTGGGGAGAATATCCGTGCGCCTCTCCCAGCCATTCGCGCATCAATGCGCCCGCTTCGGCGGGAGCATAGGAAATGTGGGTGAGCGAGGCGTTGGGGATTTGCTTGATTTGATGTTCGACGAGTCGTCGGTAAGCGCGTGTCGCCGCTGCGGAGCCGATCTCGCGACCGAGGCGCGTTTTAACTTCGCCTTCGACGGGGGCTTTTAACATGAGCACCACCGTCGGCGCGGTCATTTGAGGAAGTCGAAGAACGAGGTGCTCTTCACGTCGGCGCGTTTCTTTTCGTCGAGCAGTTTGCCGAATTTTGCATTGTACGGATGAACTTTCTCCGCAGGCTTTCCGTGAGCGACGACCGGCCGATTCTCATTGGCCCATTGAAAGATCGAGCCTTCGAGATTGGCGACATTCGGCACGCCCGCTTTCTTCAGCTTCTCCGCCATCGCCGATGATCGGTAGCCGACCGAGCAGTAGGTAACGATCGGGCGCCCCGGCGGGAGAAACGGGAGGACGTCTGACGCTTTGGAGGAAGGATCGACACGGCTCGCGTCGGGCAAATGGCTCACGTCGAATTCCGCTTCGGTTCGCACATCGAGCAGTAGCGGTTTCTGGCGTTTCGGGTCGCGCAGCCACTTTTGCAGGTCCGCGGTGGAAAGCTGCGGGACGTCCGGAAAACGCTCGCGGACCGTCCGTTTCATGTCGGCGAACGCGGAGTCGTCCGCGCGCGCGAACCCAGTGCAGAGCGAGACAAAAAAAAGGATCTGCCAGGGTTTGAAGGGTGCACTCATTCTGGAAGTTCGGCTGCGCCTCTCATTGTGGACGGAAATCGCGTTCGACCAAGGCTTCGAAGTCGGCGAGGGCGCGGCTGAGATCCGAGTGCAGTTCGGTCGCGGCGCCATCGGTGGCGTCGAGCGGTTCGGCGAGAATTTTCGCGGCTCGGACGGTGAGCGGGCCTTTGGGTTTCTTCTCTCCAGCGCGCCGGATGCAATCGTGGATAGTCGCGATCTGCGCGAGCGCCTCACGGATTTTCGCGGCGGCCGCCGTCTCGGTGGTCGCGCCGGCAGCTACGGCCTGTAGTTGACGGCAGGCAAACAGGCGGCACCGCTCAGGGCGCTCGGAATAAATGGAACAATGGCAGTTACGATGTGCGGGGCACGGCTGGAGGATGAGGTCGCGCTTGTTCTTGCGTTTGAGCTTCAGACCGAGCGCCGCAAGCGCCTTTGCCGAATCCGCCGGCTGAAGCCGGACGGTGTGAAAAATGGAGCCGTCGCAGCACATTCCGCATCCGGCGCACAGGCGCGAGGCAGCGGTGTCGGCGAAAGACATGTCAGCACGGAACACGCGACTCGCCACCATGCCAAGCCCGCGCGCTCGGCTCGGACCGCGAAAAGGCCGGGCGTTATTGTTGATGATGTGTTCAATTCGCCAAAAAACCCACCGCCATTGCTGACGGTGGGTATCACGGCTGGTGAGTTTTGTGGGCTTAGACCGACCCGTGGACAGTCGGGAGAAGGTGAGCGATCGGCTTCTCCTTTTTCGCCAGCGCCCGACGCATTTTGAAAATGGCGATGTTTTGCAGTTGGCGAATGCGTTCGCGGGTTACTCCGAACTTCTCGCCGACATCCTCCAATGTTTTCGACTTCCCACCATCGAGACCGAAACGGGAAAAGATGATCTTTTTCTCACGCTCATCTAGCACGGCCAAGAGATCGCCCACTTCATCGCGCAGATCTTGGTCGCGCAGTTCTTCAAACGGGTTTTGGGCGTCCGCATCTGAGACGAGCTCGCCAAATTCGGTGGCGTTGTCATCGCCGACTGGCGCATCGAGCGATGCGGGGCGAATGGAAACCGTCTTCAGTTGGGAAACCTTCGAAGCGGAGATGCCGACCTCCTCGGCGAGTTCTTCGTCGCTTGGTTCGCGACCAAGCTCCTCGCTCATCTGCACCGCGACCCGGCGAATCTTTGAAATCTTGTCCACGAGATGGACGGGCAGGCGGATCGTTTTGCTTTGGTTGGCGAGCGCACGCTTGATCGATTGCTTGATCCACCACGCACCATAAGTGCTGAATTTCGCGCCTTTGGTCGAATCGAAGCGCTCCACCCCTTTCATCAGGCCGATGTTTCCCTCTGAAATGAGATCCAGGAGCGGCATTCCGAGATTGGCATAATCCTGCGCGATTTTCACGACCAGCCGGAGATTTGAACGCACCATCAGGGAGAATGCCTCCTTGTCCCCTTTTTTGATTTTGGCGGCGAGTTCGACTTCCTCATCGGGGGTGAGGAGCGGAGTTTTGCCGATTTCGCGGAGGTAAATCTTGATCCCGGAATCGGAATCTTCGCCAGATTTGTAATTCATAGTGGGTCAGGCTTGGTGTGTGCGGACAAAGATGATTCGCGAGAGATGTGAGATCCGGTTGCCCGTCGTGCAAAATATTTTATCACGGTTTCGGCGTCCGTAAAGCGTTTCGTCAGTCGGTGTGGTGAAAATCTCTGTGTTCCCGCCCTGCTCACTCTGGATTTCGCCATCATGCTTCGGGAGGCAAAAGTCGGAGGCGGGTTGGGAAAATCTTTTTCTTCGGCAGTTTTTGCGGGCGCCCGTTTTTTTTCGCCTCGTGCGTTGGCGGAATTGTCGAGGCGCAGTATCGTGCGCCGCTTCGATGACGCTGCGTTCTCTCCCGACGACCGCCTTTCGCCTGAGCCTGTTGCTGCTTTCCGCGGCGGCGTGCGCACCTGCGCGTGCCGAGGATCCAGCCGTAACTTTCAATCGCGATGTCCGGCCGATTTTGTCGGACAAATGTTACCACTGCCACGGTCCGGACGCGGAGACGCGGGAGAAAGGGCTGCGCTTCGACATTCGCGAGGAGGCCCTGAAAGAACGGGACGGAATGCGGGCGATCGTCCCCGGAAAAGCCGATGAGAGCGACGCGATCATCCGCATATTCAGCACCGACAAAGACGAGCAGATGCCGCCGCCAAAGGCGCATCTGGCGCTCACCGCTGACGAGAAGAAGACACTGCGGCTCTGGGTCGAACAGGGAGCGGAATATCAGCCGCACTGGGCGTTCGTTCCCTTGCCAGACAAGGTTCCCACGCCTTCGGTGAAAAACGAAACCTGGCCGCGCGGCGAGATCGACCGGTTCATCCTCGCGCGGCTCGAGGCTGAAAATCTGGCGCCTTCCGCCGAGGCTTCACGGGAGCGCTGGCTCCGTCGGGCGACGTTCGACCTGACAGGCTTGCCGCCGACCCAGCCCGAGATCGATGCGTTTCTCTCTGACCACAATGCCGACGCTCACGAACGCGTCGCCGACCGTCTCCTCGCCTCTCCGCGCTTCGGCGAACGCATGGCGGTGCCGTGGCTCGACGTGGCGCGGTACGCCGATTCCTTTGGCTATCAAGCGGACCTCGACACGCAAGCCTGGCCGTATCGTGACTGGGTCATCCGCGCGCTGAACGACAATTTGCCATGGGATCAATTCATCACCTGGCAGCTCGCTGGCGACCTGCTGCCGAACGCGACGCGCGAGCAAAAGCTCGCGACCGCCTTCAATCGCATCCATCGCAAAACCAACGAGGGCGGCAGTGTCGAGGAAGAGTTCCGACAGGATGGAATCAACGACCGCGTGCAGACTTTCGGGACCGCTTTTCTCGGGCTGACCTTGGAATGCGCGCGCTGCCACGACCACAAATTTGACCCGATCAAGCAGCGCGATTTTTACGCGCTTGGGGCCTTCTTCAACAGCATCGACGAGCACGGCTTGCTGCACGCGGTCGGCAGCATCCAGCCCCAGCCGGCGCTGCTTCTGCCCACGCCGGAGCAGGAGCAGAAACTCGCGGAGCAAAGCGCGCAGATCGCTGCGGCGGTGAACACCCTCGAAGAGACGAGGGAAACTCGCGAACCCGCATTCCAACAGTGGTTGACGGCGCATCCCACCACGACGACCGAGGTGATTCCAGACCTCGCCGCGCGCTTCAGCTTCGACACAGCGGACGGCGGTAAACTCGCCAACGCAGCGCGCGCTGACCAGCCCGCGACGCTCGCCGCCAACACGCTCGTTCCCGGACACGCCGGGAGTGCCGTCCGTTTTACCGGCGACGATGAACTGAAGCTGCCTTCGCTCTCGCTTTCGCACCTGCATGCGCCCGTCACTTTCGCGTTTTGGCTGCAGCCCGCGGAGGAATATCCGCGCGCCGTCATTCTCCACAATTCGAACAGCCCCGACATCAATTACAACGGGTTCGACCTGCGGCTCGAGCAGGGTCATTTGCAGTGGATGCTCGTGCGCGAGTGGCCAGGGAATGCAATCGCGATCCGCGCAAAAGAGGCGTTGCCCGTCGGCGCATGGACGCATGTGATTGCGACCTACGACGGTTCTGCGCGAGCCGCGGGACTGCAGCTCTGGCTCAATGGACAGCCGGCGGCGGTTGAAGTTTTGCGCGATCAACTCACGCGCGATATCGCCGCGGCAAACGACGTGCGGCTCGGTGCGCGCAGCCGCGACCTCGGCTTACGCGGCGGCTTGATCGACGACTTGCAGGTTTTCACGCGCCCGCTCACGCGGCTGGAAATCGCGCAACTTATTGATGGCCAATCGCTATCCCGCGAACTGGCCGACCTGGCTGCGGGTGATCGTAGCTCGCTGCGGGACTACTACTTTTCTGCGCTCGACCCGGACGTCCGCGCGGCCATGGCGAAAGTCGCAGCCACCCGAGATGTGTGGCGCGGGACGCTCAATGCGGTGCGGGAGATCCCGGTGATGGCAGAGCAGCCGACGCCGCGCCCGGCCTTCGTCCTCGCGCGCGGGGCTTACGACTCGCGCGCCGAAGCCGTCGATCGGACGACGCCGGACGCGCTGCCACCACTTCCGACCGATGCACCGAAGAATCGTCTCGGACTCGCGGCGTGGCTCACGGCACCGCGCCATCCGCTGACGGCGCGGGTGCTCGTGAATCGGCTCTGGCAGGAATTCTTCGGACGGGGGCTGGTCGTCACGTCGGAGAATTTCGGCCTGCAAGGCGCGCTTCCATCACACCCGGAATTGCTTGATTGGCTGGCCCGCGATTTCATCGCTCACGGCTGGGATCACAAACGGGCGTGTCGTCAGATCGTCCTGAGCGCGACCTATCGTCAGACTGCGGCTGCGTCGCGCGAACTCCGCGAACGCGATCCGGACAACATCCTGCTCACCCGCGGACCGGTCCGCCGATTGCCCGCCGAGATGCTCCGCGACAGCGCGCTCGCGCTCGGCGGACTGCTCAATGCGCAGGTCGGCGGTCCGCCGGTGAAACCCTACGCGCCGGACGGCTCGATGTGGAGATCGCTCAACAGTTTCCTGCCCGAATATCGCGCGGATTCCGGAGCCGGCGCTGCATCGCCGCTCGCTCTACACCTTCTGGCGGCGCACGACCCCGCCGCCGAATATGTTGGCCTTCGACACGGCCACGCGCGACGTCTGCACCACGCGCCGGCAGTCGACGAACACCCCGCTCCAGCCACTGGTGCTGCTGAACGATCCGCAATTCGTCGAAGCCGCGCGCGGGCTTGGCGAGCGGATGCTGCGCGAGGGCGGCACGACGCCTGAGCAGCGTGTGTCGTGGGCATTTCGTGAAGTTTCCAGTCGCTCGCCGACCGCGCGCGAACTGCCGGAGTTGCTGGCGCTCTACGAAAGTCAGCGCGCCACATTTGCCGAAGATCCCATCCGCGCCGATCAGTTCCTGAAAGTTGGCGAGCATCTCGCAGCCAAAGATTTCCCGCCGATCGAACTCGCCGCCGCCGCCACGACCGCCAGCGCCATCTTTAATCTCGATGCGAGCGTCGTTCTCCGCTGAGCCATGAATCCGCGCGATCCGTTCTACGTCACACGACGCCACTTTTTTTCCCGGCTTGGAATGGGGCTGGGCGGGGCGGCGCTGGCTTCAATGCTGCCGCGCGGGATGCAGGCGGACGAGCCGTTGCGGGGACTGGCGGAGTTTCCGAATTTCGCCCCGAAGGCCAAGCGGGTGATCTATTTGTTCATGTCCGGCGGACCGGCGCAGCAGGATCTTTTCGACTACAAGCCACGACTGCGGGAACTCAACGGGCAGCCGCTTCCGCCGGAGGTGCGCGGGCAGCAGCGGCTCACCGGGATGTCCGGCAATCAAGCAATTCTGCCGCTCGCCGGGTCGCACTTCGATTTTGCGCAGCACGGGCAGGGCGGCGCTTGGGTCAGCTCGCTGATGCCGCGCACGGCTGGCGTGGCGGACGAGTTGTGCTTCATCAAGTCGATGTGGACAGAGGCGATCAATCACGATCCGGCGATCACGTTTTTGCAGACCGGCTCGCAAATCGCAGGACGCCCGAGCCTTGGGGCGTGGGTTAGCTACGGGCTCGGTTCCATGAACGAAAACCTGCCGGCGTTCGTGGTGCTCGTGACGAAAAAAGCCACCGATCAGCCGCTTTATGCGCGTTTGTGGGGCAACGGCTTTCTCGACTCGCGTTTTCAAGGTGTGCGCTTTTCATCGGGGAAAGACGCGGTCTTTTATCTCACCAATCCCGACGGCCTTTGCCAGAGTGGGCGACGCGCGATGCTGGACAAAATGGCGGTCTTGAATCGCCAGCAATTTGAGGCGGAGCTCGATCCGGAAATCGAGTCGCGCATCGCGCAATACGAGATGGCGTATCGCATGCAGACGAGCGTGCCGGAGGTCACGGAAATCGCCGCGGAGCCGCAGAGCGTACTCGATCTTTACGGCCCCGAAGCGGCGAAGCCCGGGACGTTTGCCGCGAACTGCCTGCTCGCCCGGCGGCTCGCGGAAAAAGGCGTGCGCTTCATTCAACTCTACAATCCGGGGTGGGATCATCATGGGGGATTGCCGCAGAATATTCCGAATCTCGCCCGCGAAGTGGACCAGGGTTGCGCGGCGTTGGTCACCGATTTGAAACAGCGCGGGATGCTCGACGACACGCTCGTCATCTGGGGCGGTGAATTTGGCCGCACCAGCTACTCGCAAGGCAAGCTGACGAAGGACACTTACGGGCGCGATCATCATCCGAGGTGCTTCACCGCTTGGATGGCGGGCGCTGGTGTAAAGCGCGGCTTCAGTTACGGCGCGACGGATGACTACGGCTACAATATCGCGGATGCTTCAGGTGCGAAGATCGAACCAAGCAAGGAAAAGTTCACGCCCGGCGCGGTGCATGTTCACGATTTGCATGCCACGATTTTGCAGCAACTCGGGATTGATCACACGCGGCTGAATTTCCTGCTTCAGGGTCGCCGCTTCCGCCTCACTGACGTGCACGGGCACGTTGTGAAAGAGTTACTCGCGTAGCTTTCTTTCATCCAAACGACCGGCAGCGTAGGCCTCGAAAACGCGGCGAATCTCGTCGCGGACGCGGCGGAACGTGGCGAGGATTTCTTCCTCCGAGCCCGTCGCATGCGCGGGATCGTCGAAGCCCCAATGGTGGCGATTCATCTGCCCGGGAAACATCGGGCACGCTTGATCGGCATTGCCACAGACGGTGATCACGGTCTCGACATCCTGCTCGAGGAATTCGCTGAGGTGTTTCGATCGATGCGCCGAGATATCGAGGTCGATTTCCGACATCACTCGAAGCGCGAGCGGGTGGACGTAACCGGCAGGCTTCGAGCCCGCGCTGGCGACGCAAAAGTGCTCGCCCGCGGCAGCGCGGAGGATGCCTTCAGCGAGGTGGCTGCGGCAGGAATTGCCCGTGCAAAGGACGAGGATGAGTGGGACGGAGGACATGGCTCAGGCGGCTTTGGTGAAGGGTTCATCGCTCGCAGGACAACAATCGTCGGGGCGGACATAACAAACGACTGGCACGGCGAGGAGCGCACCGATCACCGGCGCGATCAGATAAATCCAGAGATGCGCGACATTCCCGCTGACCAGCGCGGGCGCCAGCGAGCGGGCTGGGTTCATGGAAGCGCCGCAGATGATCCCGGCGAACATCGCTTCAAATGCGATCGTTCCTCCCACCGCAATGCCCGCAGTTATCCCTTTCTCCTTCGCGCCAGTCGAGACGTTCAGGATGACGACCATCAGGATGAAAGTGAGCACGATTTCGAAGATGAAGCTTTGCCACGGAGCGCCCGAAGGCAGTGTTGCGCCGAGCCACGGAGCCGCGCCGTGCGGGTCGAACGATTCGTTCGTCTTTGCAGAAAAGAGCAGCCAGATCAGACCGCTGGCAGTGAGGGCGCCAGCGATTTGCGCAGCCAAATAGCCGAGTACGTCGCGCCACGGAAATCGTCGCGCGGCAGCGAATGCAACGGTGACTGCGGGGTTGAGATGCGCGCCGGAGACATCGCCGAAGCAGTAGATCATCACCATCACGACGAGCCCGAAAGTGAGCGCGACTCCGGCATGACCAATCTGCCCGCCGCTGCCGGCGTTCACGACGATCGCGCCCGTACCGGCAAAGACGAGAGTGAAGGTGCCGAGGAATTCGGCGAAGAGCGTTTTCATGGTGCCGGGAAGCGTGTCACGATTGGCGGACTCGGCGAGTGGAATGCAAAGATTGCAGTTCAGTTTCACGTAACATTTGGGTGACAGTGCGCGCGATGAACCTCCTGCTCTCCCTTGCCTCCCTCTCTCTTTTGACCGCCGTCATCGCTCCGCTCGCCCGTGCTGCCGATGTGGAATTCTACGTCGGTACTTACACGAAGAAGAACTCTAGCCGCGGCATCTATCACTTTCGCCTGAACGCCGAGACCGGGGCCGTTACAGGGGGCGAACTCGCTGCGGAAACGGCAAGCCCGAGCTTCCTGGCCATGCACCCAACGGGGAAATTTCTGTACGCGGTGGGCGAGAATGGTTCCGTCCCGGGACAAAAAGGCGGGCCGGTGAGCGCCTTCGCAGTCGAGGCGGATGGCAAGCTCACTCTGCTCGGTCAGCAATCCTCCGGTGGTGCCGGTCCGTGCCACGTCAGTGTCGATGCGACGGGCAAAAATGCCTTCGTCGCGAACTACGGCGGCGGCAGCATCGAATCGCTGCCGATCAAGGCCGATGGCGGTCTGGGAGAGCCTGCATCGTTCATCCAGCACACCGGTTCCGGTCCTGATGCCGGACGGCAAAAGGAGCCGCACGCGCACAGCATTTACGAGCACAATGGGCGTGTCTACTCGTGCGATCTCGGGACGGATCAAATTGACATTTATCGGCTCGATCCTGCGACGGGGATGCTTTCTCCGAACGACCCACCGTTCGCAAAAGTGGCGCCAGGGTCCGGCCCGCGACACCTCGATTTTTCGGGCGGCCGTGTCTTCGTCATCTCCGAGATGCTGAACACGATCACCGTCTTCAAATTGGATCCAGCGAATGGAGGACTCGTCTCGGAGCAGAGCGTTTCGACGCTGCCGGCAGACTTCCAGGGGAAAAGTTCGTGCGCGGAAATCTTCGTCCATCCGAACGGCAGATTCGTCTACGGGTCGAATCGCGGGCACGACAGCATCGTCGTCTTCGCGGTGGGTGCAGACGGCAAATTGAGCCTCGTTGAGCATGTGAGCACGCAGGGCAAAGCGCCGCGGAATTTCGGGATCGATCCCACAGGTCGCTGGCTGCTCGCGGCTAATCAGGACACGGCCAATATCGTTGTGTTCAAGCTCGATCCCGCGTCGGGAAAGTTGACGCCGACTGGACAGCAGGTGGAGGTCGGCTCGCCGGTTTGCATCAGCTTCCTGCCGGTGAAATAGGGGAAGAGCGTTGCGCTTCCGCCCCTGAGCTTTCACTTTCCGTAGGATGAGAAGCATGACCGGCTATGGCCGCGGCCAAAGCGTCCACAACGGCAGCGAAATTCAGCGTCGAACTGAACTCGGTGAATCGGAAGCAGAGCGATGTGGTGGTCACGCTGCCGCGCGAGCTGGCGGAACTCGAGCCGCGCGTGCGCGACGTGATCAACGCCGAGGTCTCGCGCGGGCGGCTGAATGTCGTCATCGCGTGTCATCAGCAGCGCCGGCGCCAGCGCAGAATCTGGCGCTCGATGCCGCGCTCGCGCGCACCTACTACCAGGCGATGCTCGACCTGCAGAAGGAGCTCGGCGCAGCCGGCGAGATCGAGCATCGAGACGGTGCTGCGCGCGCCCGGGGTGCTGCGGCTGCCGGAGGAGAGCTTGCCGATCGACGAGGCGTGGCCGCACGTGGAGGCGGCGCTGAAGGAGGCGCTCGGCGATCTGGTGAAGATGCGCGAGCGCGAGGGCAAGCATCTCGCGAAGGATTTGATCAAGCGGCTGAAGATGGTGCGCGACGGCGGTGCGCGAAGATCCGGCAGCTCCAGCCGGACGTGCGTGAAGCGCTACCGGCAGTCGCTGCACGACCGCATCGCAGCGCGCCGGGGATCGAGCTCCCGCTCGATGATGAGCGGCTCGTCAAGGAGGTGATCTTTTTCGCGGAGAAGTCGGACATCACCGAGGAACTGACGCGGCTCGAGAGCCACTTCGCGCAGTTCGCGCATCATCTGCGGAAGAACGAACCGGTCGGGCGCACGCTGGAATTCATGAGCCAGGAGATCGGGCGCGAATTCAACACGCTCGGCGCGAAGGCGAACGACGTGGAGATTTCGCAGCTCGTGGTGACGTGCAAGGCGGAGATGGAGAAGATCCGCGAGCAGATTCAGAACATTGAGTAACCTCGCCGACCATTTCGCCGTCGCGCAGTTTCGCCGCCGCGGCATCCTCTTCGTCGTCTCCGCGCCGTCCGGCGCGGGCAAAAGCACGCTGCTCAATGCGCTGCGGCCGACGGCGCGGATTTCGTCTACTCCGTCTCCTGCACCACGCGCGCGCCGCGCCCCGGCGAGATCGATGGCGAGGATTACCACTTTCGTCTCGCGCGAGGAATTTCGAGCGGCGAGCTCGCGGCGGGTGAATTCCTCGAGCACGCGGAGGTGCACGGGAATTACTACGGCACGCTGCGCGCGACTGTGCTCGCGCAGCCTCGAGGCCGGCGTCGATGTGCTCATCGACATCGATGTGCAGGGCGCAGCGAGCATTCGCCGCGATGGCGGCTCGCTGATCCGCGACGTCGCTCGCGGATATTTTCATCATGCCGCCGAGCCTGGAGGAACTGCGCCGGCGGCTGCTGAAGCGCGGCACCGAGACGCCGGAGCAGATCGAGATGCGGCTGCGCGAATGCGGCGGCGGAGATGGAAGCGTGGCGCGACTATCGCTACACGATCATCAGCGGCTCGGTGGAGGAGGACTTGCAGAAGTTCCGCGCGATCATGCGCGCCGAGCGTTACCTCAGCCGGCCGACTGCATCCTGCATGAATGAGCGCGCCCGTCATCATCGTCGGCGTCACCGGCTCGATCGCGGCTTACAAGGCGGCCGATCTCGTGAGCAAACTGGTGAAGCGCGGCTGCGAGGTGCATGTCGTGATGACGCACGGCGCGCAGCGAGTTCATCACGCCGCTGACGTTCCAGACGCTCTCGCGGAACCCTGTGGTGACGAGCGTCTTCGAGGATGCGCGGCGACTGGAAGCCCGGGCACATCGATCTCGCCGATCGCGCGGATCTGCTGCTCATCGCGCCGGCGACGGCGAACATCATCGCCGAACTCGCGCACGGCCTCGCGGGCAATCCGATCGCCGAGATCGCGCTCGCCACGCTCGCGCCGGTGCTCATCGCGCCGGCGATGAACGGGAAGATGTGGCAGCACGCCGGCGACGCAGCACAACGTCGCGCTGCTGCAAGTCGCGCGGCGTCGAATTCATCGGACCGGAGGAAGGGATGCTCGCGTGCGGATACGAAGGACTCGGACGCTTGTGGAACGTCGATGAAATCGTCGAGCGCGCGTCGCAGATCGTCGCCGCGAAAAAGTAGCCGAAGAAACTTTCATCGGCCTCAGGCTGAGCAGCACAGGGTTTGCGGATCATTGCCCGCAATTGCGATCTCGCTGGAGGAGCAGGAATCGCCCGCGAGTAGCGAAATTCTGGCGCTTGGATTCTACGGCAGGCGCGTCCGCCGAAAAATATTTCAAGCGATGCGGGCGTGCTCAGTCAGCGTTCTAATTCGTTGATCAATGCGAAGGCGATGAATGCTTGCTTCGCGGGCGATGAGTTGTCGGTGAGCACGCTCGTTTCACCCGGAAGAGCTCCGCGCGACGCGTGAAACGCAAAAATTTCCGTTGACGCAAAATTGTTGACCAAATTTCAAGGTTCATTAACCAACACCTACGCAAGCGTGATGTCAACTTCTCTACACATCAAAAATTTCCGTGACCCGCTACTGCGGATTGAAAGGGGGGATTATCGATGGCGATTAAGAAAGCTCCTGCAAAAAAAGCAGCTCCTGCGAAGAAAGCCGCTCCGGCAAAAAAAGCTCCGGCCAAGAAATTGGCGGCGAAAAAGCCAGCGACAGCGAAGACAGCTAGCACCGGCCAAGGCAAGCTGCCGGCCAAGAAGGCACCGCTGCTAAGAAAGCTCAGCGAAGAAGAAGTAAGCAGCATCCCCGCCGAACTCAAGGTTCGAAGTTCAAGAATGGGAGGAGAATTCATTTCTCCTCCCATTTCTTTTGTCGCAGAATCGCCGCGCTCGAATCACTCTCGCCTATGCCCATGAATCTCCATCTCGACAGCCGCTCTCGACGCCGCGCGCGCCGCCGGCGAACTGCTCCGCGAGCACTTCGGCACGCCGCTCGACGTGAACGAATTCGCCGCGCACGACATCAAGCTCGACCTCGATGTCGCGTCGCAGGAACTGATCACCGAACATGCTGCTCGAGCGCTTTCCCGATCACGCGATCTACGGCGAAGAAGGGCATCGCCGGAAATCAGGCGAGCGAGTGCCAATGGATCGTCGATCCGATCGACGGGACGGTGAATTATTTCTACAGCATCCCGCATTTCTGCATCTCGATCGCCCTGCGCCAGCGCGGGGAAATCGTCGTCGGCGTCATCTACGATCCGATGCGCGACGAGCTGTGGCAGGTGAGCGCGGGGCGGCAGCCGACGCTCAATGGCAAGCCGATCGCGGTGAGCGCGCGCACCCAGCTCTCGGACGCCGTGCTCTCCGTCGGCTTCTCGAAAACGAAGACGACCATCGCCGCCGGTCTGCCGCTGCTGGAGAAATACGTGCAGCGCGCGCGCAAGTGCCGCCTGATGGGCAGCGCCGCGCTCGATCTCGCTTACGTCGCCTGCGGCCGGCTCGATGCCTACATCGAGCAATCGGTGAGTCTCTGGGATGTCGCCGCGGGCAAGCTCCTCGTCGAAGCGGCGGGTGGAAAATTCGAGATGACGCCGCGCGAGGACAACCCCGACAAAATCTCCGTCGTCGCTTCGAGACGGGCGTCATCGATCTCACTGTTTAAAACATGACTCTCGCCGGCATCGGCTACGACGTGCATCGCTTCGCGGAAGGCCGCCCGCTCATTCTCGGCGGCGTCGAGATCCCGCACTCGCACGGCCTCGACGGCCATCGCGATGCGGACGTGCTCGCGCACGCGATCGCCGACGCGGTGCTCGGCGCGATCGGCGAACGCGACATCGGCCATCACTTTCCCAACACCGACGAGATCGATCCGCGGCATCAGCAGCCTGGAGATCCTGCGCAAGGTCGGCGCGCTTCTCGCGGGCCAAGGCGCGCGCGTGATCAACATCGACGCCACGCTCATCGCGGAGGCGCCGAAGATCGGACCGCACGTCGCGGCGATGCGCGAAAACCTCGCCGCGGCGCTCGGCAAATTCCCTCGGACGCGTCGGCGTGAAGGCGACGACGAACGAACGCATGGGCTTTCTCGGCCGCGGCGAAGGGATCGCCGCGATGGCGGTGGCGAGCGTCGAGCAAGCGGAGGGTTAGCGACGAAAGGTCAGGCCGATTTTCGCGGTAGGAAATCGTGCTGGATCACTTTATCCGCCCCCGGTGCGGCGATCGCCTCCGCCACGGCGCGACCGAGAGCGTTGATTTCATAAGGCTTCGCGAGCATTCCGCAGAATCCGTATTCGCGGTAATCGGCCATCACCGGATCGAGTGCGTAGCCGCTGCAGACGATTGCTTTAACGCTGGGATCGATCTCGCGCAGTCGGCGGAGCGCTTCCTGGCCACCCATGCCACCGGGAATGGTGAGATCGCTGATCACCAGATCGAAACGGCGCCCATCGGAAATGCCTCGCTGATACGCCGCGACCGCGTCGATACCGTCGTAAGTCTGGATGACTTCGTAGCCGAGCGGCACCAGTGCGCAGCTCACAAGCTCGCAAAGTGCGGCCTCGTCATCGAGGACAAGCACGCGCCCCGGTTGATGCACGGGTTCCGACGCAGCAGGTTGCAACTCCGGTTTCGCGGCAGCTTCCGCGTTCGCCGGAAGTAGAATTTGGAAAGTGGTGCCCGCACCGGGACGCGAGTCGACCTCAATCGCGCCGCCGTGATTCTTGATGATCGAATAGGCGGTTGCGAGCCCTAGCCCGATGCCTTTCGGTTTGGTCGTAAAGTAGGGATCGAAGATCTTGTCGAGGTGCTCCTCCGGGATGCCGATGCCCTCGTCGCGGAGCGTGAGTCTGACGTAGGATCCTGCACTGAGGCCCGTTCGCGCGTCATCGTCGGTGATCTGCACGTTGGCGCAGGTGACGCTGAGCGCGCCGCCCGCCGGCATCGCCTGCTGCGCGTTGACGATGAGATTTGTCAGCATCTGGCAGACTTGGCTCGCGTCGATCTCCGCCAGCCAAAGGTGCTCGTCGATGTGGCACTCGGCGCGGACGGACGAGTCTTGCAGCGAAAAGTCGAGGGTCTCGCGAACGAGTTCCGACACGGAAGTCAGCTCTTTCACGGGCGCACCCCCTTTTGCAAAAGTAAGCAGCTGTGCGGCGAGTTCCTGCGCGCGGAGCGTGGCCGATTTCGCGGAGAGGAGACGCTCCGAGACATCCTCGTCAAGCCCGCGACTGAAGAGCACGAGCGAGATATTACCGAGGATTGCGGTGAGCAGATTGTTGAAATCATGCGCGATCCCGCCTGCTGCAGTGCCAAGCGACTCGAGTTTGTCGGCGCGCCGCCGCTCCTCCTCTGCTTGAGCGCGCGCCGTGATGTCGCGGAAAACGAAGACCATCCCGCGATGCGCGTGGCTCGTTCCCCCGAGCGGTGAGCCGGTGATTTCGATGAGCCGTTCCGTGCGGTCCGCGGCGATGATGAGGTGGGGGGCGCTGAGCTCCGCGGCGGTGCCAGCCTTGATTGCACGCTCGAGCGCTTCGCGGCACGGACGCCCGGTGCGCGGATGGACAAGCTGGAAGACATCGCCGATGAGCTGACCCGTCGCCTGGGCTTGCGTCCGCCCGGTCAGCTTCTCGGCCGCCTCGTTGATGAGCAGGACACGCCCCGCGCGGTCGATGGTGATGAAGCCTTCACGGATCGAGCGGAGCGTGATGTGCAGCCGATCTTTCTCCGTTCGCAGCTCATCCTCGGACCGCTGTCGCTCGACCTCAGCGGCGGTGCGAAAGGCGAAATGCCGGAGCGTCGTCTCGATAATCTCCGCCTCACGGATGCGCGTTTTTCCCAGCACGCCGAGGATCCCGACGAGATGCCCGGCTTCGCTTTCCAGCGGCACGGCGACGAAGCTTTCAATCCCGAGTCCGGCGAGCAGCGCATCGGAGGGGAAAAGCGTGCGGGCATCTTCAAGGAGCGAGCGGGACCCGTGAGCGCGCACCTCCGCGCAGGCGGTGTCGGCGATGTCGAACGCGCCGATGCTGTGCAGCGCCCCGCGCTCCGCAAGCGTGAGGGTGTGAAGCTGCGTGCTCGGCGCAGTAAGCGGACTGAGCTCAACGACGAACGCGAAGTCAGTCTGGAACGCCGTCGATAGTTGCAGCGCCAATGCTTTTACAAATCCATCGCCGGAAGCCCCGGAAACGCCTTGGCCGATCTGGCGCAGGAGCGCGTCGCTGCTTTCGCTCCCACCGTGCCGGGACTGGCTCGTGAGCAAATAATAGGCGTTGGTCGCGAGCAAAAATGAGACGCCGATGAGAGAGGTCGGTCCGCCCTCGAGCAGCGGGATCAGCATGACTCCGACCACCGAAGCAGCCAGCAGCTTGCCAAACAGCAAGCGTTCCCCTGTGATCCCGCGCCAGATTCTCTGGAGCGCGGAGGCAAAGAATCTGGGAATCGGGGGCGGCATTCCCCTGTGGAGTAGCCAGTGCCGTGCCCGCGAAGCCGCCGGTCTGCCGCGCTAGTATTTAAGAAAGGAACGAACGGGAGTAGCGCCGAGTTTCTTGGCCCCGCCGAGAAACTCGAGTTCGATCAAGAATTGCGCCTCCAGCAATTGCGCGCCCATTTGCCGGATCAGATGGCTCGCGGCCGCCGCTGTGCCCCCAGTGGCAAGGAGGTCATCGACGAGCACGACGCGTTCACCGGCGACCAGCGCATCGGTGTGCATCTCGATGACGGCTTCCCCATACTCCAGTTCGTAAGCCGCTGACTCGCATTGGAACGGGAGCTTCCCTTTTTTTCGAACCGGCACGAACCCAATGCCGAGCGCGTATGCAACGGCCGATCCGAAGACGAAACCGCGGGCGTCGATCCCGACGATTTTCGTCGGCGCGTGCTGGCGCGCCGCCTCGACAAAGGCGTCGATCGAGAGGCGGAAAAGTCCGGCGTCTCCCAGGATGGGTGTGATGTCCTTGAAGACGATTCCTGGTTTCGGAAAATCCGGAATGTTGCGGATTCCCGCGCGCAGCTTTTGCAGGTCGGCGTCGTTCATCATGGTCGCATTGTTTCACAATCTGGTTGCGCGGTGGCAAGGGAGGTTTTCAAAGGTCGATCGCCTGCGAATCCGCTTGCCGTCATGCGCAGCGCGCGACCCAGGAAATTTGCCGGATCGCCTTTGACATCGGGGCGGGGCCGTTCATAAACAAACCCTGCATCTGAAATTCGGGGTCCGCGACCTTCGCACCGCGCATTTCGCTTCGCCCAAAAACCTCCCCACGCGTGGCTGCCAACGACGACTACATCCTCGAAATCCTCCTCGAAACGGGCCTCGTCACCAAGTCGCCAGCTCGAGCGCGCCCGCGCCGAAGCGCAGCGGCGAGGAGACGGTGATCGATGCGCTGATCCGCCACGGGATCGTGACGCAGGAGGACGTGACGCGCGCGCTCGCCGGCGCATGCGGCGATGGATTTCGTGGACCTCGCGCAGATCGCGATCAGCGAGGAAGTGATCCAGCATGGTTCCGCGCGATGTCGCCAAACGCTTCAAGGTCGTGCCGCTCGCCGAGTCCGAGACCGGGCTGATGATCGCGGTCGGCGATCCGCTGAATTTCGACACGTTCGACACGCTGCACCACCTGCTGCCAGCGCGACCTGGAGTTCGTCTGCGCCACGCCGGAGGCGATCGACACCGCGTATCGCAAATACTACGGCACCGCGGACGAGGCGGCGGATGAACTGGCGGCGCAGCTTGGCGGCGACATCGAGATTCGGCGAGTCGAAGGCGGCCGGCGGCGCGGAGGGCGACACGGCGGATGCGCCGATCATCAAGATGGTGACGATGATGCTGCTCGAGGCCTACAACATGCGGGCGATCGGACATTCATCTCGAGCCGCTCGAGAAGCGCTTCCGCGTCCGCTTCCGCATCGACGGCGTGCTGCACGAGATGCAGAACCCGCCGAAGAAGCTCCAGACGCGCGATCATCTCGCGGCTGAAGATCATGACCGGCTCGATGTCGATCGCCGAAAAGCGCCTGCCGCAGGACGGCCGCATCCAGGTGAAGATGGGCAAGAAAGCAGATCGATCTGCGCGTCTCCACCATCCCGACGAATCACGGCGAACGCGTCGTCATGCGTATTCTCGACAAGAGCGTCGCTCTCGCTCGGTCTGCCGCAGCTCGGCTTTCTCTCCGACGACCAGGAGATCATCGAGAAGCTGCATCAAGCTGCCCGACGGCATCCTGCTCGTCACCGGCCCGACCGGTTCGGGCAAGACGACGACGCTCTACGGCTGCCTGCATTACATCAACAAGCCGGACAAAAAGCTCATCACCGTCGAGGACCCGGTCGAGTACCAGATGGCCGGCATCAATCAGGTGCAGGTGAATGCCGACATCGGCATGACCTTCCCCGCGGCCCTGCGCTCCATGCTGCGGCAGGCGCCGAACATCATCATGATCGGTGAGATTCGCGACGTGGAGACGGCGAACATCGCCATCAACGCCTCGCTCACCGGCCACCTCGTCTTCTCCACGCTGCACACCAACGACGCGCCCGAGCGCCGTCGCGCGTCTCGTCGATATCGGCGTGCAGCCCTTCCTCGTCTCCTCCGCCGTGCGCGCGATCATCGCCCAGCGGCTCGTGCGCAAGCTCTGCCCGAACTGCAAGCAGCCCGACGAGCTGACCGAAGCCGAAATGCAGTGCGCTCGGGCCTCGACGCCACGCAGCTCGACGGCGCGCACGGTCATGAAAGGCGTCGGGCTGCGACAACTGCAAGCACCTCGGCTACAAAGGCCGGATGGGCATCTTCGAGATCTTCATGATCGATGACGAAGTGCGCCACATGATGAACAACAAGGCCTCCACCATCGAGCTGCGCAAGCGCGCCCGCGAGATGGGCATGCGCACCCTGCGCGAGGACGGCATCCGCAAGGTGCTCGCCGGCATGACCACCGCCGAGGAGGTCATCGGCGTGACCATGTCGGACGCGGACTAAGCGCGGCGAGTGCCCGCGCCTTTCGAGCTTCGACATGGTCGAATTTTCGGTGGGGCCCGCAGCAGCCGTCAGCCCCCGCGTCCGAAATCCGCCGCCGGCGCTCGCCGGTCAATCCTGATGCCCCGATGGAGGATCTGCTGCGGCTCGTGGTCGACGAAGGCGCGTCGGATCTGCACCTCTCCGTCGGCGCGCCGCCGGCGCTGCGCCTCAACGGTCGGCTGGTGAAACTCGAGCTCCGCGCGCTCTCGCCCGAGGACACCGAGACGCTCGCGCGCGCGATCACCAGCGACGCGAATCTGCAGCGCGTGAACGAGGAGGGCAGCGTCGATTTCGGCTTCTCCTTTCGCGAGCAGAATCGCTTCCGCGTCAGCGTCTATCGGCAGAAAGGGCAACATCGGCATCGCGCTGCGGCTCGATCCCGAGACAGATGATGACGCTCGAGGAGATCGGCCTCCCGCCGGCCGTGCGCGAGCTGCTCAATCTGCCGCGCGGGCTCATCCTCGTCACCGGCCCGACCGGCTCCGGCAAGACGACGACGCTGGCCTCGATGCTCGACGTGATCAACTCCACGACGCGACAGCCACATCATCACGATCGAAGACCCGATCGAGTACTTCCACGAGCACCAGCCGCGGCATCGTCAATCAGCGCGAAGTCGGCGTGGATGTGCCCACTTTCGCCGAGGGCCTGCGCCGCGCGCTGCGGCAGGATCCCGACGTCATCCTCGTCGGCGAAATGCGCGACCTGGAAACGATGGAAACCGCGATCACCGCCGCGGAGACCGGCCACCTCGTCTTTTCCACGCTCCACACCACCGGCGCCGCGCGCACGGTCGATCGCATCATCGATGCCTTCCCGGCCGACCGACAGGAGCAGATCCGCGTGCAGCTCTCCGACGAATCTGAAGGCCGTCATCTCGCAACTCCTCCTCCCCGCGCTCGACGGCCAGGGCCGCGTCGCCGCCTTCGAGATCATGATCAACACGCCGTCGATCGCCGCGCTCATCCGCGACAACAAAACCTTCCGCATCGCCAACGACATCCTGACCGGCTCGAAGTACGGCATGGTCTCGCTCGAAGCCTCGCTCGTGCAGCTCTACCTCGACGGCCTCATCAGCTACGAGCAGGTGATCAGCAAAGCGCAGGACCCGCAGGCCGCCATCCAGCTCATCGGCGGTCAGCAGCCGCGCAAGTCCCGCTAGGTTTTTTGGAATCGAGCCGCCTCAGACGGGTAGAGGCGCTTTGACTCGGAAGGCGCGTGTCGCCCGCATGGTCACAGCCAGCAAGAGCACCGTGGCGGCAAGGATGAGCAGCCGGTCGAGCCAGCCCGCGGCTTTCGCCGCGTGCGCTTCGAGGCCGATTTGCAAGTCGGCCCAGTTGTCCACCGCGACCGCTGCGGCTGAAGGTGAGCAGGCGGCCTTGCTCGGGGATGCTCGCCTGGATGGTCGCGGGATTCGTGACCGCGGCGTCCTGCTGCTGGATGAGCCGCTCGGCGCAGCGCATAAGCGCGGCGTTCTCATCGGCGACTATTGCGGTCGATGATCTGCTTCGCGTCCTGCTGCGTGTAGTTGGCTTCCTTGCCTCCGCGCTCGTCGCGCAGCTTTCCCGCGAGCGCATCGGGCTCGCCGGCGGCGAGCTTGATTTGCGCACGTTCAGGCCGACGAGCGCCTGTTGCAGCTTGAGATTGTGAAGTTGCACGCGCGCGTCCTCGTTGAAGGCGTTGTCGTGCTGGCTCAGGCCGAAGGCGGACTCGAACGCGCGGCGGCGCCTGCTGCGGATTGCCCTGTTGAAGCGCGCTGTTGCCAAACGCGAGCATCTGCTCGGCGGCCTTCGTCTTCGTCCCGCTGCTGGCTGGCTTCGCCTTGCAGATAGCTCTGCACGTCCACCGCCGTCGCCGCGCGAGACGACCTGCTCCTCCTGCATTTGCAGCGAGCCGGTCCATTTCTTGAGCTTCCACTTTTCGTTCAGGTAAACGTGCCAGGTGATGTTCTCGAGCGGCAGGTCGAATTTCGGCGCGAGCAATTGCAGATCGAGCGTCCGAGCCTCCGGCGCTCGCCGATCTGGCTGCTGTAGAAAAGCGAGACCGGCATCGCCTCGCCGCCGCGCGACTGCTGCTCGAGCGGGATGAGAATCTGCTCGCCCTTCGCGCCACGGCCACACGCCGTTTTGATTCACGAACGCGAACCAGAATTTCGCGTCCTTCGGCAGCGTGAGATGGAGCAGGCGCTTGTCGCCGGGCAGCATTTCGCAGGCGCACCTGCGTGAGCATCGCGCCGCTGTCGGAGATCACCGAGGTGAAGGTGATGTTGTTCACGCGCGCGGGCAGGAGCTTCGTCGCTTCGTGGCGTTCGAGCTTCATCGGCAGCGGGAAGGCGGGCTCGACGAGCCGATAGGCGAAGCTCGCGGACGACGCGCGTCAGATCCTTTTGCAAGCGCGCGCGGAATGCTCTGCCATTCCGTCGGCTGGAGCGCCGCGGGCGGCGCGTCCACGCGCACTTGCAGCCGTCCGCCGGATTGCACGGTGACAAAGCCGCGCTGCAGAGTTCACATCCGCGACCTGCACGCCGCGAAGGCTCGATCTCCGCAGCATTCGCGGCCACCGGCGTCTGATACGTCGCCTGCAAGAAATACTGCCCGATCACGCGCCGGTGCAGCTTCACCTCCCACGTTTGCAACCCGCGCGATTCGCCGCATTCGGCACCGGCGAGAAAGTCGGCGACCTGATCGCCGGTGAAGCGCACATTCTCCGCGTCCGCGCGGCAGCGCGACGCGGAACGCCTTCAGCCCCGTGTTCTCGATCTGATATTGCAGATTCGCCACCACTTTCACCTGCGCCTCGCCGACCGTCGCGTGCTGCAGGCTCGTCACCTGCACCCACGGATCGACCTGCTCGACATCGAGCGCGAGATTCCACGGCGTCTGCAGAATGCGGAAACGCGAGCACGCCCTTTTGCTTGATGCCCGACTTCTGCGGATCGAGCTGCGTGACGCCTTCGCGCGTCGTGACCTGCAGCCGCATGCCCTGCTCCGGCACGACGAGAAAAGTCCCGCGCTGTTTGCTCGCTTCGCGGAAGAGTGAGCTGCGGCGCGACCCACGCTTTCGCCGACTTCATCCCGGGCCCGGTGAGGCGTGATCGCAAACTCGCTGCTGTCCCTCGGTGCGTCCGCGCAGGTGCATCGTGATGATCCGGCCCGCGTCGCGTCTTCAACTCCGTCCAGTGGCTCACCGCCTTGCCCGCGATCGATTCCACATCCATCCCGGCGGGCAGCGCGAAGCTCAGCCGGAAAATGCCCGGCGCGCGTGATCTCCACCGTGGCATTCACCGCGAGCAGCGCGCGATCTTCGCCGAGCGAAAGCGTGTCCTGCGATTCGACGCGCACGTCCGGTTCGACGGCGGACGCCTTCAGCGCCGCCGTTGCCTTCGGCATCCGCGTAGCGAAAGGCGCGGCGCACGGTGAGGCCGGGAATTTGCGCGGCGAGCACGGGCGCGAGTTGCGCGGGAAAATCTTCGAGATTGATCGGCGAAAGCGGCTCGGCGGTCACCGTGTCGAGTTGCACTTCGTTGCCCGTGGCCGACGCCGAGCAGACCGATTTGGCCCGCGGCATTTTCGACCGAAATGAGTCCAACGGCTTGCTCGACCGGCAGCGGCCCCGTGGCGATCTGCGAGCGGATGATCAGCGAAAACGGCCGCGACTGCGGCGGGCGTGAGATTCACGCGCAGCTTGCCGGTGTCGGGATCGAAGCGCCACTGCGAGACGATGGACGCGCGGCTGTCTTGTCCTTGGCCGGCGCGGCGTCGCCGGGATCGAGCGACATCGGTGATCGTCGCGCCTTTCGGCACGTCGAAGATCAGTTCCGCCAGTTCGCCCTGCGCAGGCCGGATCGCGGCTGAGTGCAGCCCCTCGATGACGCCAGCCGTCGGCGCGTAGAGCTGCGTCAGCTCCGCGTAGAAGACCGCCTTCTCGCGCGCGACATCGCGGCTGCGCGGCTTCCAGCCGATCCAGATTTCATTCACCGGCGCGAGCACCAGCGTCGCGACGGTGTCCTTGCCCGACCGTCTTCCGCTCGATGGAAACGGCCTGCGGCGAAGCGACATCCACGTCGAGATTCGCGAGCGTGAGCGTGAGTTGATTCACCAGCCCAAACTGCGCCGGCAGCATGAATCCGCTCTCCGCGTCCTTCTTCGCCACCGGCACCTGATACTGAATCTCGATGTCGAACGCGCCGCTTTCCAGCGCGAGCAGATGCTGCGCGCGCTTGCCTCCGATGCCGGCCTGCACCAGCTTCAGCGCGGTATTCGGGATAGGTGACCTTCGTCAGCACCGCGGGCTCAAAGAGCAGCGGCAGCCGCTGGCCCTTCACCGCCTGCCAGTGGATTTTGGCCGTCGCGAGCGCGAACTTTTCTTCGACGCGAATCTGCTGCGTGACGCGTCTCCGCGACGGGCGGTTCCTTGGCGGCAAAAGTCGCGGCGTCCTGCGCGAGCGTGACGTCGCGCGAGCAGCGAGCAGCACCACTGCGGCAGCGGTCGCGGCGACCTGGCGGCGGGCGGTGTGGCGTCGGGCGTCGGGGCTTGCGCGGCATCTGCCAGAGCCGGCGCAGCGCGGGCACGGCGATCTGCCAGACAGCGAAGAGCGCGACGACGACGAGGAACGCGCCCGCGCCATTCGGCCAGCGCAGCGCCGCCCATGCGAGCAAGCGTCCAGCCGACGATCGTCCACGACAGGCTTTTGCGCCGCGAGCCACGCATACGCCCACGCGAGCGAGCGCGAGGAGCGCGGGCCACGCACAGCCGATCCAGCTCGAGCGCCGCACGCCTCGTCCTCGACGATTGCCGACCTCGACGGAGAGCGCGCTGCCCGCCTGCTGCACCGGCGCGAGGAAGGTCACGCCGCGCGGCATCCCGGAGCTGTGTTCCCGCGATTTCGGCAAGCACGAGGAGCGCGATCCCCGCCAGCGCAAAGGCGACGCCCCGAGCAACACTCCCGAACCAGTGAGCGCGCGCTGAATTTGTAGGACGTCCGGCGCGCATCGCGCCGCGCCAGACCGCCACCGCCAGCGCGAGCAGCCCGAGCGCAGCGGCGAGCACGAGTGAGCGTTCGTGCCCGCATCCCGCCGACCGAACATCCGCGCGAGCCCGGCGAAACCCGAGACATCCGCAACACCGCCGACGGGGGTGAGCGAGCCGTCGCGGTAGACGAGCCGCTGCGCCGTGTCCGGCTCCAGCTTCCACTCCGCGAGCATCACCGGCGCGGCGACGATGGGCGTCGCGACCTTCACGCGCTTCGGATTTTTCGAGCGCTCGGCGAGCTTCAGATCGATCGCGAGCACGCGCGTTCGGGTCGGCCTGCTGCGGCAGCGGGATGAGATTCGCCGTTCCATCTTTCACCGGCACGACCGGCGCGCCGTTCACCGTCGCGGACCACAGTTCCGTGCCCGCGGGCGAGCGTCACGCGCGAAATGCGCGTTGCCGCGGTTCTTCACGAAATACTGCGCCTCGGTGAGCACCTGGCCTTCCTTCGAAATGCGCGTGGTGAGCGCCGCGCGATCGACGACCTGGCTGAGCGAATCGCCCTGCGCGAGCGGGCTGAGCGCGAGTTTCAGATTGAACGGCCGCGCGGTGTAGCGATACGCGGCGAGGATCGGCGCGTCGAAGAAGAGGCGATATTCCGGCGGGCACTTCGCCCGTCTCCAGCGGGAGCAAGCCCGGCGGAGACATTCACCGGCTTCACCTGAAACTGATACGCGCTGATGACGAGCGTGTGGCCCTGCTCGGACTGCGCATCGAGCGGGCGCGCGCCGGTGAAGGCGAGCGTCTCGCCCTGCGGCTTGAACGGGCGCTCGTAGGTCGCGAGCAGCGTGTAGGCGCCGGCGACCGGCGTGTGCAGTTGCACCACGAATCCGCCGTCGGTCTTCTGCCAGTTGCGGATGTCCTTGCCGGTGAACTCGACGTTAAAATATTCGTCCGACAGCTCGACCTTGAACGCCGAGATCGGCGCGCCGGAGACGACGTAATTCAGCACGCTGCTGCCGTAGGCGACGCCTTCGCCGATGGAGAAAAGATGGAACGCATCGGCCTGAATGGACTGCGGCAGACGCTCGACGCGCATCGTCGCCTGCCACGCGGATTCGCTGAGGCGGAACGCCGCCTGGATGCCCGCGACTTTGCGCGGGAAAAAGGCCGTCGCGATTTCCGTGAGCGCCTGCGTGCGCTCGGCGGTGAGGCGGAACCCCGCGTCGGCGGAGACCGCGACGTGACCGCGCACCGACTTCGCTTTCGTCACGTCGATCCGCGGCAGCACCCACTCCGCCGCGCCGAGCGCCTGAGTTCCTCTCGAGCCGAAGCTGCACGACCTGCCGGCCCGAGACGGGCTGCGCATAGACGAGCCGCAGTTCGGATTCGGTCGGCGTCCTCGAGGTCGCGGAGAAAGTAATCGCTCAAGCCCGGCGGCGTTGAGTTTCGCGACGGCATAGCCGCGCGGCACGCGCAGGAGCAGTTCGCGCAGCGGCGCCTCGCGCACGTCGAGTTCGATCTCGGCGTCGATGCTCAGCTCCGTTTTCGCCGAGGTGATAGGCGAGGACTTGCGAGACGGTCAGCTCCGGCAGGATCTGATCGGCCTGGATGCGCAGCGCGAAATCCGCGCCGGAAAAGCGATAGGCGAACCGCTGCTCGCCCGCCGCGCGGAACGCCGCCTTCGTCGCGTCGCTCTCGGGAAATTGCTCGGGCGAAATCTGCGAGAGCCCTTTCGCTTCCACGACTTCGAGCCGCACCGCGCCTTCATTGACGATGCGGAAATATCCCGCGAAACGCGTCGCGCCCTCGGGCCGCAGCTGCATCGCATCGACCGTCTGCGGGAACGCGCCGATCGGCGTCTGCGTCTGCACCTGCAGCGTGAACTGATTCTTCTGCGGCTGATTGAATTGCACGACGAGCCGGCGCTCGGCCGCGTTCGCGCCCGGCTCGACTTTCCACGCGAGCACCTGCTCGCCCTGCACGCGCGTGACCTCGCCCGCGCCGCGCAGCAGCAGCGTCACGCGGTCGAGTTCGCCCTGCATCACTTTGCAGTCGAGCAGCGCGATCTGCCGCATCAGGCCGGGGCCGACGCTGATCTGCGAGAGCATCTCCGCGGCGTAGAAAAGTTTGCCCTCGGCCTCGGGCGCGGCGGTTTTCCACGAAAGTTTGCACCGCTGCCATCCGGCGGCAGGAAGCTCGCGAAGTCAGTGCCCGTGCGCTCCGGGCGGGCGGCGCCGGCGAATTGGAACTGCGTGTCCGCGGCGAGGCCTTGCAGGATGATCGGCTGCAGCGCGCTCGGCGCGACGCGGAAATCGACGGCGTTCCAGCCGCCGTTCTGTCTCACGGCGGCGTTGAATTTGAACGAGAGCGGGAAGTCGCCGGGCTTGTCGAAGACGAGCGTGAAGCGCCCGTCGCTCGGCAGCGATGCGCCAGTCGGGATGCGGCGGGAGTTCGGTCAGCGCGAGGCCGCCGGAGAGCAGGCTGAGCGAGCCGCCTCGCGGATTGGTGACGCGCGCGGTGGCGGTGAGGACGAAGGCGGCGTTTTGCTCGGTGAGCGTGCCGGTGAGTTTGAAATCGCGCAGCACGACCTGGCGCGTCTCGGGATCGGCGACGGTGATTTTGAGCGGCAGCGTGTAGGCCGCGCCGTGGAATTGAAACGCGAGCGGTTCGGGTTCTTCGGGCTTCGGCTTCGACGCGCATGGCTTCGGGCAGATACTTCGCTTCGACGGGCAGCAGACCGGTCGGCGCGTCGGGCTGCACGTCGAGTTCCGGCGATGGACTCGACTTTCACGAAGCCGCTGAAAAGCACCGGCTGCGGCGGGGTGAGCGTGAAGCGTCGCGAGCGGGTTTTTCCAGCCCTTCAGTTCGCGCTCGGCGACGATGGTCGACGATGAGTTGCGTGAGCGGCTTTTCGCCCTTCTTCGGACGCAGGATGAGCGTGCGTCCGCCGTCGGGCTCCTGCCGGATGCTCCAGTCCTGAAGCGCTTCGCCGGTCACCTGCTTGATTTCGCCCTCGCCGGAAATGGTCAGCGGCAGTTCCTTCGGGTCGCCCTGGAGGATGTCGAGCGTGACCGCGATGTTGATGTGTGATTTTGTCGCGCGCGACTTTGATCGAATGCTGGAGCGCGGTGGAAAAGATGAGCTTGTCCTTGTCGCCCGGCTGACCGTCGAGCATGCCCCTCGATGATGAGGCGCACCTTGCCGTCGGCGACGCCGCCGCTGATCGCGGGGTCTTTGATTTCGGCGGCGTTTCCGCGCCGAAACGATGTGGATGAGAGCGAGAGAAATACAGCAGAGGAGGGTCGTGAATTTCATGGGAAGGGAGCGGTGAGCTTCGCAGCGGAGGGCAGTGGGAGTTGTCAGAAGGTTGTCAAAACTCGGTGCGAATCTCGTGAGTGCGCGGCCGCTGACGCCGCGCCGCGGATCATCTGCCAGAGACGCTCTTCGCCGTGCGGATCATCCACTCGAGCTTCTTGCGGGCGCGGGTCGGCGCCGTAGATGGCGGGCACGCCGTTCAGCAGGCCGAGCAGGCGGTCGGGCGTGACTTCCGCGGCGTACGGGCTGGCGACGAGCCATTCGGAAAAGGCGCTCGCGGTTCCCGCGAGGCGCAGCGCGGGGCTGGCTTGTTCGAGCGGCGGCGCGTCCTTGCGTGAAGGGCACGGTCCACTCGTGCTCCTGGTAGTCGGAGGTGCCGGGCACTTTGAACCGCACGCGCACCGTGGCGAGGTCGCCTTCGCCGCGCGGATTCACTTCGCAGACGTAAAGCGCGTTGCCGGATTCCGCCGCGCCGATCTCGGCGGCATCGACGGTGTTGTCGCGGAACTGCTCCTTCTTGAGCTGATGTTTCGCGTAGCCGATCTGCCGATACGCGGTGACGCGGCGCGGGTTGAACTCGACCTGCACTTTCACATCCGACGCCGCCACGCGCAGCGCGCCGGCGAGTTGCCCGGCGAATTCCGTCGCGGCTTCCTCGGGCGTATTGATGAAGCCGTAGCGACCGTCGCCATTGCGCGAGAGCGCTTCGAGCAGCGTCGTCGTCGAAGCCTTCCCAGCCGATGCCGAAGCAATCGAGCGCGACGCCCTGCTTGCGATGCGCCTCGACCTTTTGCTTGAGCGCGTCCGGGTTCACGTCGCCGAGATTCGCCGCGCCGTCGGTGAGCAGGACGACGCGGTTGATGCTGCCGGCCTGGTAATGCCGGAGCGCCGTCGCGTAGCCGAGGTCGAGCGCGGCGTCGAGATTCGTGCCGCCCTGCGGCGTGATCTCGCCGACGCGTCGCGATCGCTTCGCCGGCCTTGTCGCCCGCCACGCCATCCACCCAGAGCCGCGGCGTGCGGGCGAAAGTGACGACGCTCAGCTTGTCCTGCGGCTGCAATTGCGCGGCGAGCACGCGCAGCGCTTCGCGCAGAATGCGGACGCGATCCGCGCGCTCCATCGAGCCGGAGTTGTCGAGCAGCAGCACGAGATTCAGCGCGCGCCCCGGCTGGCGACCCGCGGCGGCGGTCTTCACCGAGAAGCGCAGCAGATCGCGATTTTGCGCGAACGGATAGCGCGCCCGCTCCGTGGCAAAGGCCAGCGGCAGCACCCGCCGGCGGGTTCCGGATCGCGGTAGTCGAAGGCGTTGATGAACTCCTCGCTGCGCACCGTCGCCGGCTCCGGCATCTTGCCCTGCTCCAGACTCGCGCGCCGCGAGCTTGAAGGCCACGTCGCTGACATTGAGCGAGAAGGTGGAGAAGGCATTCGCACTCGTGGCGATCTCCGGCTGCGGCTCGTCGGCAGGCGGCGCGGGCTTGCGCGACACCGCGGCTTCCTCGTCCTGGAGCTTCACTTTCGATTCAACCGCGGGGCGCTCAAGCTTTGTCATTTCTGTAGCCGCCGCTTTTTCGCCGGCGACAGGCGCAGCGGAGTTCGAGAGCGTATTGGAGAATCGCCGAACCTGCTCTGGCACGTTGCTTCCATCACTGAGAACGTCGGCCTCCGTGAGATTTTTTTCGGCGCTGCGAGGAGCATCGGATTTCATGGAATACACCCCTTTGTCGCCATCGGCTTTCGCCCATCGCGACTCGTCGCTTGGCACAGCTTTCAGGTCAGCGACAGACGCCGAAAGCTCTTCTAACTGCGGTAGCATCGGTGCGGCGCTAGGCACGGCGGCGGCAGATTCCGCGCGCTTGGAGGCGGCGGCCATTCCCCCGACGGGTGCCTCGGTCAGTTCCGGTTCCAAAGCGATCGCATCGAGGTTGAGTCGGCCCGTTGGAGCGAACGCACCCGACTGCCGACCGGCCGCCACGGCTGGCGAAGCGTTCGCTTTTTCGAGGAACTCACGGGCTACCGTCGATGAACCGGTCGGCGCCGGAACGATGGCGCCGAGGCTCTGCGCGGACAGGCTGTCGTCCGAAGTCGGCCGAGCGCCGGGCTGGAGGTTGAACTCGTGCGCCGTATCGGAGGGGTGTTCTTTCGACCGCACCGCGCCCGAGCGATCGCGGATGCCCTGTCCGACAGCACTTTCTGCGGGGTTTGCGAGTTGCTCGGCCGTGGATTCCGGAGAGGCGGCTGCGAGGCCTCTGACCGCGCCCGGTTGGCTCCGAAAATAGAGATTGTGAGGCGCAGAAAAATCGACGGCACCATTCGGCTGGCTGGAATCACTGCGCTTGTCCACGGAGGCAAAAAAGTCCGTCTCGGTGGCAGCGTTTGGAGTGCGCATCGGCGGCGGCGTTGATGGCGCAATGGCTCGCGGCTTGGCAGGGACTTGGGCGATCGAATACGGGGTTGGAGTCGTCGTGGAGTTCACAATCGCGCCGACGGTCGGTGCGCTCGCCGGTGGCTGTGAGGATGCATAGCGCTCTGGGGATGGCTCTGCCGGAGCAGCTGAAGAGGTGCTGGGAGGTAGCTCGGGCGCCGGGTGAAAGATGCTCTCGCTCCAATTCCGACTTTCATCTCGAGTCACGATTCCGCTGAGCGTCGAGGGTTCAGGAAAGTCAGTGTCCGGAGCACTTTTTGCCAGGCGAGCTCCGCCGAAATTTGGAGACTCAAAGTAGGTCTCGGTCAAAAAACTGCTCGAGCTGATCAACACCACACCGCCAAGGAGCGCCGTGAGCACAGCTGCAAGGCTGAGCGGAACGATCGGGATCCAATGGCGGCGAGGCTTCGCGACAAACTGCGGCGGAGTCACCGTCTTGAAATGCGCGAGGAGCTTTTCGCGGCGCTCGCTGGAAAGCCGTGCGGGCAGCGGTGGGACAGGTAGCTCAGGGATGGCAGTTGCTTCGCGCAAAAGTCCGATCGCATTTTGCAATCGGTCGTGAAGTCGCTTCAGCTCAGGATCGGCGGCGATCTTCTCTGTCAGCGCAGAAGCTTCTTCCCCGCTCAGTTCTCCCATCAAAAGGGCGGTGACTTTGACTTCCAACTCTTCGCGCGGAGTCATCGGGTGCTCGGGCGTCATCGCGCCACCTCCATGGTTTCCAACTCCGCAGCCATTGCCTTGAGCGCATGGTGGAGGAGGTAGCCGACATGCCCGACGGTGATTTGCAGACGCTCGGCGATCTGTTTGTAGGAAAGATCTTCGTTAAACCGCAGCCGGATTAGCTCCCGGCTGCGGTCATCGAGAGTTTCCAAAACCAAACGGACCAGCCCGATGCCCTCCCACCGGGCGATTTGTTCGTCTGGGAGCGGTTGAGAGTCGGAGGCTTCGAGAAGGGGGGAGTCTTCGTCTCTCCCGAGATGGCTCATCAGCACCATGCGCCCCGCCCGTCGTTGATGATCGACAGCCAGATTGTGCACGGTGCGGTAAAGCCACGGCTGCGGGGCCAGCACGTTTTGAAATTGAGCGTGGAGTTTCATGAAAGCCTCTTGAACGATCTCTTCGGCGACTCCGAAATCGCCGAGCAGGCGCCTCGCATAGGCGAGCAGCGGCGACTCAAGCGCGGCAAATACCTGCTCGATCGAATCCCACTGCGGCATCGAGGCATGGGCCTCGCCCGGCGTTGACACGGCCATGTGGAGGAGGTCCGGCTACCGACGGGTGCGGGCGCAGACTGCGGTTGTTTTCGGAGGGGAAGACATCGTTTCGAGGGTGAGACGAAGAGCGCGGAGCTTTGTTAGAGCGTGGACGGGATTTGTCTAAAGCCACGGATAATCGTGGTTGGTAAACCCCCCGATGAACGCTCATCTCCGAAAAGGATCGGCGTGGCTCGTGTATGCCGTTTAGGCATGAAAAAAGCCTAACACCTGCGAACAGGTGTTAGGCTTGGGTCGAGTGGTTTCGGTGGGATTTAGGCAGCGGATTTACGCTGAGCCCAGCGGAGGCGCGCTGCTTCGGCGAGCTTGGCACGCGTCTCAGGACTGAGGGAGCGTTTCTTTCCCTTGGAGGCTTTTCCTGCTTTGGCTGGTGCAGCCGCGGGAGCAGCATTCGGAGCGGCCACTCCTTTCGAGCGGGCGGCCCAGCGGGCCTTCATCGCAGCCGAGAGTTTTGCGCGGCCTTCAGGCGTCAAAGCGCCCTTTTTCTTCGACTTGTTAGCTGCCTTGGCTGGGGCCGTTGCAAGAGCAGCACTGGTAGTGGCGGGTCCGGATTTCTTGGCATGGCGGGCACGCTGAGCTGCCACCATTTTTGCGCGCGTCTCCGGAGAAACGGAGCGTTTGCCAGCCGTGCGAGCGGGGGTGCTGGCTTCGGTGGAGGTATCAGAAGAGCCGAAAAGGCCGCTGAGCTTCGCTTGTAAGGCAGCGATTTGTTTGCGGATGGAAAGAGCTTCTTCGAGCTTTTCGACGGGATGATCCCAGAACGATGTAGATTGAGGCATGGGTGTTGGTAGTATTACTGATGGTAGTAAGTCAATCGACTAGTTGAACTCGGGTGGCCTTATCTTTCACCGGTTGCGCTTAGGAGGCAGCTCATTGGCTTAATAGGGCTCAGTCTTGGGTTTCGGGCGGTTTGTTTCGGACAAAAAAGAAAGGCCAGACCGAACAAGTTCGATCTGGCCTTCAAATGGGCCCTCCTCTGGGGGCTGAGGCGGCTTACTTGTGGTAACCGGTGGAGCTAGTGGAGCTCGTGGTCGAGCTCGAGCCTGTGTCTTTGTGGGCGCAGGCGCTCAAGCTGAGTGCGGTCACGGCGAGTGCGATGATAGCGATGTATTTCATGATGTTGTTGGTTTTCCCTCCTTTCTGAGCCAGTGGGCTGGTGGCGGCATGATGCGGACTCGCGGGCGCGAGGCAACGCATTTTTGCCGCGTTGCCGGATGATCGTGCCGCAGTCCCGCTACGGCTGTATCTCGACGGGAGTCCCCGGCGCGACATGCGCAAATAAATCGGCGATGTCGACGTTGCTCATGCGCACGCAGCCCATGCTCGCAGGCGTGCCCAATTGCGACTCAGCGTTGGTCCCGTGGATGTAAATGTAGCGGTCTTTGGTATTGGCGTTGCCTTCCTCGAGCCCTTCGAGCCAGAGGATGCGGGTTTGCACGTGATCGTGTGGGTCGCCTTCCTGGCCCCTGCGGCCAGTCGGTTGCCGGCTCACGAGAATCTCTCCCGCCGGGAGGTCGTGGCCATGCATTTCCGCGACGCGGAAGCTCCCGGTCGGGGTGCAATTGCTGCCCGGCTCGGAACCGAGTCCGAAGCGCGAGGTGGAGATGACGTAGCGGCGCAGCAAGGTCTCATCTTCGAGAAGATCAAGGGTCTGCGAGGGGACGTGGATGCGGATTTGCATTGGCGAAGTGGCTCCTTACATTACGCGCCCTTTTTATGAGCAGCAATTGTCACGTCGCTATCGTCGGAGCCACCGGAGCAGTCGGAGTCGAGATGATGAAAACCCTTGAGAAGCGCAGTTTTCCCGTCGGGAAGCTGACGCTGCTGGCTTCTGCACGCTCGGCTGGAAAGACGCTGCAATTCCGCGGCGAGGTGGTGACGATTCAGGAATTGCGGGAGGATTCCTTCGTCGGAGTGGATATCGCACTGTTCAGCGCGGGCGGGTCGATTTCGAAGAAATATGCGCCGTTCGCAGTCGCGGCGGGTGCGGTCGTCGTTGATAACTCCAGCGCCTTTCGGATGGACGAGCACGTGCCGCTGGTCGTCCCGGAGATCAATGCCGCCGACATTCCGCGGCATCGCGGAATAATCGCGAATCCCAATTGCACGACGGCGATCACGCTGATGGCGCTGCATCCGCTGCATCGCGCGTTTGGAGTGAAGCGTGTTTTTGCCTCCAGCTACCAGGCGGTCAGCGGAACGGGTGCACAGGCGATTGAAGAACTCCGCGCGCAGGTGGCGGCGATCGCAGCAGGCACACCGGTGGAATCGAAAGTTTATCCGCATCAGATCGCCTTCAACGTCCTCCCGCACGTTGATACCTTTCTCGAGAGCGGTTACACCCGCGAGGAAATGAAGATGCAGCAGGAAGGCCGGCGCATCATGCATCACCCGGATTTCAAGGCCTCGGTAACGTGCGTGCGCGTGCCGGTTTATCGAGCGCACAGCGTCGCGGTGACGGCAGAGTTTGAGCGCCCGGTCAGTGTTGAAGAAGCGCGCGCCGTCCTCGCCAGCGCTCCGGGGATCGATGTCGTGGACGATCCGGTCGGCAATCTTTACCCGCTGCCGTTGCACTGCGCCGAGAAAGACAACTGCGAAGTCGGTCGGCTGCGCCTCGATTGCGCGATGGAAAACGGCCTCGCGTTTTGGGTCGCCGGAGATCAACTCCTGAAAGGCGCCGCGCTCAACGCCGTGCAAATCGCTGAGCTAATTTGAGTTGCCGGAAGGTAGCCGCTTTCCCAGCGGTCTGCGCTTCGCTATACGGCAATTTTCTACTTCAGCTTCTCCTCGATCACTGCGCGCAGTTTGTTCGCGGTAGTCGGCTTGGCAATGAACGGGAAACCCCCGATCAAGCCACCCTCCGCAGCCTCCTCGCGAGTGACTACGGCCGTCAGAAAAACGATCGGCACTTTTGACAGCGACTGCTCCGCGCGGACCAGGGCCGCGACTTCACCGCCATCCACCGCTGGCATGATGACATCCAGAAGGATGAGATTGGGCCGGAACTTCAGCGCAGTCTCCAGCGCCTTCGTGGCATCGTTTTCCACACAGATCTCGTACTCGGGCAAAGCCATCACCAGCAGCTTCGTAAAACCCGGCTCATCATCGATCACCAAAATGCGTTTTTTCATCATACTGGGCGTTTTCTCGATCCGCACCGCAGGAACAGCTCCACCGATACACCTCCTTCGCTGCAGTTGTGAATCTTAATCTGTCCGCCATGCAACTCCACGATGTTGCGCGTGACGGAGAGTCCGAGGCCGGTGCCTTGGCCGGTCGGTTTTGTGGTGAAAAAGGGGTCAAAAATCCGCGGCAGTTTGTCGGGGGGAATGCCCATGCCGGTATCGCGGACCTCGACATGCAGCACCTCTTCACCCGGCGCGAGCCGCACGCCGGAACGATCACCGCTTTCAAAAGCGCCCTCTTGCTGACCGAGCGCGCGAGCTGAGGTCTTGACGGTTAGCTTTCCGCCCTGCGGCATGGCGTGACCCGCGTTGGTAAAAAGATTGATGAAGACCTGTTCGATCTTGTGTCGATCGACGAGCGCGTTGGGGAGGTTGTTGCTGAATTCCTTCACTGTGACCACCTTTCCCTGCGTCAACGTGTGCTTCACGAATTCGAGCGAGCGCTCGACAATCTCATTCAGGTCGCACTCGGTCAGCTCGAGATTTTTCGACGAAGAGAAATCGAGCAGGTCCGTGATGACCGTGTTGGCGCGAGTTACGGCGATCTCCATTTCCTCCAGGATCGGCTTGACCCCGAGCTCCACAAGCACCGGCTGTGCGCCGAGGCAGTCAACGCCGAGCTGCAGGATCGCAAGAGGGTTTTTGACTTCATGTGCCACACCGGCGGCGAGCTGTCCCACGGATTGCATCTTGGCCACATCGATGAGTTCGAGCTGCGCGCTTTCCAGTTCGTGATGCGAGCGCGTGAGTTCCGCGACGAGTTCGCGCAGCCGGGAGTTCGCGGCCATGAGTTGCAACTCGGTCTGCTTGCGCCCGCTGACATCCACGACGATGCCGTCGTAGGCGATCAGCCGATTCTGCGCATCGTAATGCCGGACCTGCGTATTCCGGATCCAGCAGACCGTTCCGTCTTTGCGAATGATCCGATGCTCGATTGGTTCGATCTCCGCACCTGCCACGAGGCGCGCGAGGTTTTTGAAAACGCGGTCGCGATCCTCGGGATGGATCATCCGCGCCCACAAGCCGCTGTCGGCTTCGAGCTCCGAGCCAAGGTAACCGGTGACTTGAAAGCAACCATTGCCGTGGATGGTCGCGGTCGCCCGGCCCTCCCGCAGATGAACGGTGTAATTATAATCCATCACCGACTCCAGCAGCCGGCGGCAGCGCTCCTCACTTGCCCGCAAGGCCTCTTCCGCGAGCTTGATCTCCGTGATGTCGCGCGACATGCCAAAGGTTCCGATGATCTCGCCCGAGGCATCGCGCCACGCGAGCTTCGTCGTCAGCGCCCACATCCGCCCGCCATCGAGCAGCACTTCCGCCTCCACTTTACTGGCGAGCGCCTGCCCGGTGCGGATGACCTCCTGCTCGTCCGCCAAAGCTGCGCGCGCATGCTCGGCGTGGAAAAGATCGAAGTCCGTTTTTCCGACCGCGTTGGCAGGATCGCCGAGATGGTAAAGGTCGGCAAAGGCGCGATTCGTTTTCACGAAGCGGCTCTCCCGATCCTTGAAATAGATGCGTATTGGCACCCCATTGAGCAGCATGGAGGTCAGATTCCGCTCCTCCTCCAGCGCGCGGCGAAGCACCGAGCGCTCCAACAGACCGCGCATCGCGCGCAAGAGCGTTCCCGGGGTGAAATCGTCCTGCCCCAGACATTCCACGCCCGGCGATGCCTCGGCTTTCGGTCCTGTCAAAGCGACCAGTGGAATCTTTGGCCCCGCGCTTCGGAAAATCCGCGCCTGCTCCAAAATCTCGACTTCGGAGCCCGTGGCATCCAGCAAGCAGAACTGCGCTGTCGCCAACTGGGAGAGCGCGCCTTTCGACTCCGAGAAGGGTACAAATTCGACCTGAAACTCGGTTTCAGCCAGGGCATTGAGGACCGTGTTCGACAAATCCCCCGGCGTCCCAAAAAATAGGGTTTGGACTTTCCTCGGCGTCTCCATCGATCTCGGTTTTAGAGAAAACACAAGCCATCCTCAACTCCCGTAAATGAGCGGAGCCGTTAGTTGGGAATCAGGCTTTTCGCGGCAGCCAATTGTTCCGCCAGCGCTTCGCGCAACCGCTTCACCGCGATCGGTTTCGCCAGAAAAGGAAAGCCGCCAATGAGACTTCCCGGCCCAAGGGCGCTCTCCGAGACGATGGCGGTGAGAAAGACAATTGGGACGTGCGCCAGCTCAGGCGTTCCTCGGATTTGTAGAGCAACATCACCGCCATCCAGCGTCGGCATCACCATATCCAGAAGGATCAGGTCCGGTCGAAATTGCAGCGCGCCTTCCAGCGCACGAGTCGGGTCGTTTTCCACCGCGACTTCGTATTCGGAAAGCGCCAGGGAGAGCATCTTGGTGAAGCCCACTTCATCATCGACGACTAGGATTCGCTTCTTCGGCATGGGGAGTTCGATTTTCGCGGCGGGGCAGGGGGATGACAACAAGTATCTCGATGGATTTCAGCCGTCTTCTTCCAGCGAAAAGCGCGCCCATCGCCGCTACATTTTTGCGTCGTTGAAAACGAAACCCAACGGGGTCGCATTCACCCGTGTCAGCAGACCGCACGCCCGCTTCGCCGCAGTCATGGAGGTCTTTCCAGAGCGCACGACGAGGCAAACGGCCTCAACATGTTTCACCCAGAGCAGGGCCTCGCTGACTCCATTCAGTCCCGACGAATCGACTACAACAACCTCAAAGCGCTGCCCAGCTTCCTGCAGAAAGTCAGCCACGGTCCGCTGCTCCGCTGTGCCTGTCCCTACTGGGGCATCGCTGCCCGCGACGAAAAGATTGGCAGTTCCCGCCTCCCGGATCGTGCTTTCAAAAGTCGCGCTGCCGTGGAGGTATCCGCCCACTCCCGGCCCTGAGCGCTTAACCTCGAAGCTGCGGCTGAGGCTCGCGTCTTGGAAATCCGCGTCGACCAACAGAGTCCGCATACTGCTTTGCGCACAGAGAACGGCGTAGAGAAATGCACACGTTGACTTCCCATCATGGGCTGCGGCACTCGTGAAGAGAATGGATCTCGGTTCGCGCGCGCTAAAGATGGAGACGGAAGTTTGCAGCGCTCGAAAGGCCTCCGCCGCGGGCGATCTTCCTTCATCCATCAACCCAATGCCCGCCGGTCCGAGTTTCAGCCGCGCGAGGTGCGGCACCGTTCCCAGCGCCGGACAATGTAAAGCCCGCTCCGCTTCCGCAGGTGTCGAAAAAGTATCGCGCACCGCATGAAGTCCCAGGCTCGAAATCCCTCCAAGCATGAGCCCAGCAAACAAACCGAGAGCCAGCGCTTGTTTCTTTTTCGGGCGCACCGGCGTCTCCGGGAGCAAACCTGGCTCGAGGATGCGAAGGCTGCTCGAATTAACCCCCTCCATCACGCCCGTCTCCTTGAGGCGCTTCAACACCGCATCGTAGAGTGCTGCATCCGACTCTGCTTCCCGGTGCAGCACTCCATATCGGATTGCCTTGCGATTGAGTTCCAAGGCAAGGTTCTCCGTCTCGCGAAGGTTCTCCCTCAGCTTCTTTTCGGTGGCCACCGCCGATTCGAAGGTTGCCTTGACGAATTCGGCCGCATGCAGCACTGCGGCATTGAGCGCTTCTTTGATTTCCCGCAGCTGTTGCTCGGCCTGAATGTATTTCGGATGTTCGGGAAGGTAGCGATGTTTCAAAATCGCAAACTCCGATTCCCGTAATGTAGCCAGTTGTTGGACGCTCAAAACCGACTCGGCGGAGGCGATGCTTTGAATCCCGAGCAACTCCCGCGGGTTACCTGCACTCTTTTCGATCTGGGCCACGCCGGATTCGAGAGTCAGGCGATCATTTTCCGCCTTGGAGACCCGCAGGCTGAGATCCTTTAACCGCTCCGTGACAATGTCCTGCCGCTCTTCCAGCGACACGGCTTGGTTCTCCTCCATGTAGGCTTGCATCGCTTGCTCCGCGCTATCGAGTCGTTGCTTCAGGCGCGTTACTTCTTCGCCGAGAAAGCGGTTGGCGTCCTTCGAGAGTTCCAGTTTCTGAGTCATCGACTGATTGATGAACTCGTCGAGCAAAGTATTCAGTAGGCGCAGAGCCAGCTTCGGATCGGCGTCCTCCAGCGTCAGGTCAATCAGCCGCGTTCCCTTCCGCAGCTTTACGGTCAGGTGATCTCGGAACGAGGAGACCATCTCTTCGCGAGGCATGGGTTTGCCGTGCTTTGTCGGGAAAAATCCGGGCAGCTTTTCCAAGCCACATTGCTCGATGACCCGCAGGATCACCTCCCGGTTGGATAAGCTCTGCTCGATGGTGCGCAGCCCTTCTGACGCCCCGAGGTCTTCCTTCCCGACATTCTGAATGTTCAACACCGCCGCCTCCTGGGGCTCTACCTGCACCACGCTGGTGGCTGCGTAAATCTTGGGCGTGTAGACGAGATAAGCCGCCGCCAGGCCTCCGCCAAGTAAGACGCAGGCAATGATCAACCAAGCGTAACGGCGCAGCAAGCGATAGAGCGCTGGCAAGTCATACGAAGCTGTCTCATCGACGGCTCCCGCGCTCCGAACGAAGTTTGTTCCCATGCTCAAAACAAGGTCTCCCCCACCGTGATGACATCACCGCTGAGGATATTGAAAGATGCGTTGATTTCATCGCGCGCCATCCTTTTCGCATTGAGCTTCAATATCTCCTGCCTGCCATCGATCACTCGCTTCACGATCAGCGCTGAAGGATTCGCCAAGCGAGAAAATCCTCCAGCCATGCCGATGGCTTCGAGCAGATTGAGGGGTGTCTGATCGGGGAAGTCGTAAGTGCCAGGCTTGGTGACTTGTCCGAGGACGGTAAACCGCCGCTTCGAATACTCCAGCACTGTCAACTCGACCTGCGGATTCACCAGGAATCGCGCGCCGAGTAGTCCCTGGATCGAAGCCCCGGCAGATCGGACGCTCTTGCCTGCGACCTTCACCGTGCCGATCAACGGCAGGGTCACCGTTCCATCCTGAGAAACCCGGACTGTTGATTCGAGATCGTCCTCTTGGAAGACCTTCACCTTCAGCAAGTCCCGAGGCATCAGAAGGTAATTCGCTTCCTCACCCGCCAGCACCCCACCTCGGATAAGAAGACCAACGAGTAAGAATACGATTGGGCGAAGGTGTTTCATCTTTAGAATAGCATCCCGATTTGCAGCCCAGTCGTGGCGTTGGTAAAGGAGCGGTCCTGTTGGTTGGATTGATTCTGTCGATACGTGTAAAAAATCTCCGCGTTCCACCAATCCACATAATCGTAACGAATGCTCGGACGAACAAAATAATAGTCGTCCAACCGGGTGGCCGATACCCGATCGAGCGCTGCCTCGTAGTTTGAATTCCTGTAGCCACCCGCAATGGCGAAGTAAAACCGGCGTAGAAACCGCTGGCGAAGCGTAACCTGCAGGTCGGTCGCAGTGATATTCTGCGCGATCAATGACGGAGAACTGGTCGTTCGGCGATCGGCGCGCAAACGGATCTCCGTTCCACTGAATGGCTGGTATAATCCTCCAATTCCAAACACCCCGTCCACACGATCCGAGGCACCTTGATCGAAATCGCGAAACTCGAGCCCAACGCTCCCCGTGAGCGAGAGCTTCGCCAGCGCCGCGAAGTTGAAGCCGATCAAGTATTGCTGAAACTTTTGCGTCGGCCCACGTTCCGCCTTCAATACCCCGATTAGCACGCCGGTTCCGATGCGGATCCGAGGCGTCACTTCGTAGTCGAATCCGAAGCGCGTATTCCATTCGACCGAATCGATTCGAGTCTTGAAATCGACCCGCCGCCGCGTCCCCTCGACGCCGAACGACGTCTTCGCCGCTAGTTGGTAGCGCAGATAAATTCGTTCGATATCCCTCGTTTGACTTACGCGCCCGCCGACATCGATATCACCACCCGAAAGGGTGAGGTAGCGAAGCTGAGTGCCGAACGTCAACCGCGCCCACTTCTTCTGCGCCGCAAAGATACCATCTTGCTCGAGGGCATTGAGATCACTGCGATCTTGGAAGTAGTTGAAGGCCCCCGTATAATCGCAGGCGAGAAAGCTCTCATTGCGATCCTGGTAGTCGCCTAGGTTGATCGCTATACCTGGAGCGATGGAATGGATGACGTCGCTGTGCCGATTCCTGAGACTGCCGAAGATATTGTCGTCGTAGATGACCGAGTAGCGAAAGTGCGGTCTAAACTTCGGCTCGGTTTCCACCACTGCATCGTTCTGCCCGCGTAAGGGCGGCAGTTCTTGCGCCCGACACGTCCTGTTCCCCGTCACCCAACCACCAAAGGCGACCAGCAGCCCGCACCAAGCGCGCTTGCTCATCGATTAGCCCGCTCCTTCGCGGCGAAAGAAGGTTAGGATCATGATTTGAATATCCAGCCAGAGGCTCCAATTCTCGAGATAATAGAGATCGCACCGGATGCGCTCAACGAGATCGGTGTCTCCCCGGAAACCATTGACCGCCGCCCAGCCAGTCAGCCCAGGTTTTGCCGTCAATCGCGCATTGTAATGCACAATTTCTTCCTTGAAATTCTTGATCAACTCTGGGCGTTCTGGTCGAGGCCCCACCAAACTCATCTCACCTTTGAGCACGTTCCAAAATTGCGGAACCTCATCGATGTTCCAGGCGCGCATCATTCCACCAATTTTGAGCTTTCGGGGATCGTTTTTTTGCGCCCAGCGCACGCCCGACTCCACCTCCGCATCCAGTCGCATGCTCCTGATTTTGATGATCTCGAAGGTCGCACCATTCTTACCCAACCGCTTCTGCCGGTAAAAGATGGGCCCCGGCGATTCCCAGTAGACCAATGCACCAAAGATGGCAATCAGCGGAGCGGAGAGAATGAGGCCGACGATCGCGCCTACGATATCCACTACGCGCTTGATGATGCGAGAAAAAGGTCGGTCCAGTGGCAACTGGGAAATGCCCAGGATCGGGATACCGCTAATGGTCTGCAAACTGAGACCCGTCACGAGGATCTGGAAATACGAAGGAATGACTTTGAATTGAACCAACTCCTTCTCGCAGATGACAGCGAGACTATCGATCTCCTGCATCGAAGCGTTGCGATCCGCAAGGATCACCATGTCGATATATTCCGTGCGCAACATGCCTCGCAGGTCCCCGTATGCTGCCAAGTGCGGGATTTCTTCCGGCGGCTCCGTTTCGTAAGTGTTGCGGCTGGACGGCACGCATCCCACCAGTGAGTAAGCCCGGTTGGGGTCGTTTAAGACAAAGCGTGTGAAACGATCGGATAGCTCATTCCAGCCGACAAAAAGAATGCGGTCCCGCATGTAGCACGAGAATGAGGCGCGGCTCGAAATGCGATAAAGCAGAAGGCGCCATATCAGCAGTGCTGCTGCGAGCACTAACGTGGCGACAATCGCATAGGATCGCGAAATAAGGGGATCAACTTCGAGCAACCGGGTGACACACAGCAGAACTACCAGCCAGTAGAAACACGTCTTTAGAACCAGAAAAGAGACTTGGCGAAAGCGAAGGAGGCGCGGCTTCTCGTAGACCTGAAGATGCGCCATCATGCCGACGACGCCTGTCGCACCCAGAAGCGGGTAGCCCCAGACAGAAGCTGCAAACGTGGTGATACCTAGCGCGGAAAGAGTCGGGCGGATCTGCTCCGAAAAGCTAATGACCAGAGCACCAAAGGTAATCAGAAAGTCACCGATCACACTTATCGCCAGGATCGTCCCGCCGATCATCCGACCCTCGTAGCCAGTCTTTCGCTCTCGACCGAATTGCTTCTTCTCGGAATGCGTTCGGGAAAGTTTGAGTAAATCCTCAGCGAGATCGCTCATGGGGGAAGCCGAAGACTGGCAAACTAACCTTCGACAGGCAAAGCAAAATGTTTGCCATGACATAGTTGCCAACGTCACGCCGTCAGAATACAAAGGCGGACGCAGTCTCTTTCCCTCGTTGCTGCATTTTCAGTCCGCGATAGACCACCCGGCTCCAAAAATCCATCCCTAAAGATATGGAAGAAGTAGAGCTTGCTCCGATCCCGGCGACGCCTGCTCTCGCGCATGAGGTTGGCCTGTTGCGACGCCTGACGGGCAACCGTTTTGTTCGCCAAGGAAGCGAGATGGTTTTCTGGCGGATCATGGCCTTGGGTTTCGGGGCTGCCGGTTCGATTTGGGCGGCGAGGTGTCTCGGACCAGAAAACCTCGGCATTTCCGGGATGATCATAGCTACTGTCGCGCAGGCAGTTTTGTTGGTCGATTTGAATCAGAACGTCCTTTTCGTTCGTAAGTTCAAGGCATGTGAGTCCGATGAGGAGCGAACCTTACTGGTATCAACCGTTTTCACTTTCCGATGGCTCTTTTGTCTGGTTATCGTCGCGGTCGGGATTCCCCTCGCGGTCCTGATACAGATACCCACCGAATGGCGTGTTGGAATAGCAGCGGCTTTTCCCCTACTGCTGCTATCTTGCAACCAGCCGATCTGGGTTCTGCAAGCACAGGAGAATTTACCGGCCAGTTTCAAAGCCATAGCCATACCCCCGATCATTACAGCTTCGATCTACTTTAGCTTTTTCCGACCGGGCGTGAGTTCTGGATTCGATGTAATCGTTCAAGCCATGGGACAGGGTCTTGCATTCGGTCTTGGCTGGCATTTTGCGCTCAAGCGCCATGCGGGAAGGATTCTCCGCTGGGATCTCCTTTCGCGGGTATGGCCGCTCATCAAGGAAGGAAAATGGCTCATCGTCACAGGTCTTGTGAGCTACATCTACCTGACACTCGAATCGCCGCTGCTTGGCTATTTTCGTCCGATCGATGAAGTCGGACAATATCGCACCGCTACCAAGATGATTGGCGTCGCTACGTCATTTTTAGCGATGATCCCAATGCTGCTCTATCCGCGGTTGTTGGAATGGAAGAAAGAAGGTCATCAAATCCTTTGGCAGCGACAGAAAAAGATCGCGATTATCGCACTCTGTGTCCTGATTCCAAGCTCTGGCGCTGCATTCGCGCTGGCGCCTCTGATGTATCGTCTCATTTACGGGCCTCAATTCGAAGCTGCAGCGCTGCCGTTCGCTATTCTCCTCACTTCTCATTTCATTGGGGTTGTGAATTCCGTCTTCGCGTTAGGTTTGTGGGCCCAGGGGGAGGACAGAAGGCTAACCGCCCTCATGACCGGGGTGGCGGTTGTGAGTCTGGGGTGCAATCTTCTCCTCGTCCCGGAATACGGGATGCTCGCCGCGGCGGCCGTGCATTCTGGGAGTGAGGTGCTCATTCTAATCGGTGTGGTTGTCCTTGCGCAGGCCCCACGAAATTCACCACGGTCACGAGCAACCTCAGACTAATGTCATGGATACAACTCCTGTAACGTCTCGACCATATGTTAGTATCATCATCGACAACTATAATTATGACCGATTTCTGCCGGCAGCGATCGAGAGCGCCTTATCCCAAGGGTATTCCCCTTTGGAAGTGATTGTGGTTGATGATGGATCGACAGACGGTTCCCGAAAGATCATCGAAGGTTATGGCTCGCGGGTTCGATCAGTTCTCAAGGAGAATGGGGGGCAAGCGTCGGCTTTCAATGCCGGCTTTTCTGTTTGTCGGGGAGAAATCGTGATGTTTCTCGATGCGGATGATCTTTTGATGCCACACTGCGTGGAGCGTGTGATGGAATTGTGGTGTGGCCATTGGTCGAAAATGCATTTTCGTCTGAAACGGATTGATGCTCAGGGGGAGCAAATCGGAGTCGAACCTCCCGCAAACAAGCGACTGGATAGCGGCGACGTAGCAGAACTGCTCATCCAGGAGTGCAATTACGTGGGTGCCCCGACGAGCGGGAATGCGTTTGCCCGCAGAGTGCTTGAAAAGATCATGCCCATCCCGGAGAAGAGCTACGTGTATTGCGCGGACACCTATCTGGTCTATCGCGCTCCGTTTTTCGGAGACGTCGGATCGATCGATGAGTTACTCGGAGCATATCGCGTGCATGGAGAAAACGGTTGGTTCTTCGCTGGTTTGCCGCCTTCTCGAATGAGAGCTCGAAAGGTGCTGGAAGGCCAGATGCAAAAGTGGTCGCTCGTAGCGGATGAAGCCGCACGCAGAGGCTTCACCGTGCCACACGAGACAGCCCTGACGGCCTACTACTGGTTCCAAATTCGCATCCTTTCATTGAAGTTCGGCCCCAAATCACACCCGGTGGCAGGTGAGCGCCTCTCAAATCTCGTTTTGCGAGGAATATGTCTCGCCCTCGTTGAGGTAGGTTTGTCCCCTGTGAGGCGGATGTTTCGAGTAGCAAAGTTGCTCGCGCTGGGTGTCTTGCCAGGAGGGATGCATGATTTGTTTTTAGCCTTGCTCAATCGACTTCTCGAAGCGCGTCCGAAGACAACCGAGTGTCGCGATTCTTAACGGAAGACCTTCGGCTATGGCTCGCATCCTCCTAATCACGCATGAGTTTCCGCCATTTCGCGGAGGGGTCGCGACCTATTGTCAGGAACTCGCACGAGCAGGTATAGAGCTTGGGCATCATGTCACGGTGTTTGCTCCGAATTATGGGAGGGATCTCAGCACCCCGGACCGTGAGAAGTATCCGTTTCGTGTTATCCGATTCGACGGGGGAATGTACAAAAGCAGGGGATTGGCGCCGCTTGTCTGGAACACCGTCAGTCTGTTGCGCGCCTTGGACTATGACCTGCTGCACGCAGCGGACTGGCCGTTCGTCTTCGTCCTGGCGCTGATCAATAAGTTCACGGCGAACCGCTTCATCGCGACCATTCATGGCACCGACTTCCTTGGAATTACCAGATCTAAAGCCGCGCGACTCTTGAGATTGGTGGGGATGTATGACAGCGCGGATCGCGTTCTGGCTAATAGCAAGTTCACCCGTGCTCAGTTCCTTGCCGAGTTTCCCGGCTCTGACGAACGAAAAGTCGAGGTGGCGTTGCTGGGGGTTAATCGCGATTGCTTTGCGCCGCTGCCTGCTGCGGAAGGGGACCGTGTCCGCGAACGATATTCAATCGCGGCCACCAACCTCGTCGTTTTAACTGTGGCGCGAATGGATGAGCGAAAAGGTCATCGGTTGGTCTTGAACGCTCTCCAAGTCTTACCACGGGCGCTTAAGGGGAGAATCACCTATATGATGGTGGGTGAGAGTCTCAAGTCGGAGTACCTAGGGGAATTGCAATTCATGGCCACGCAGTGTGGCGTGCAAGTGGTCTTTACGGGGAAAGTGTCCGATGACGAATTGCGCGTTATTTATTCGATTACTTCAGTGTTCTGCATGCCTGGGGAGCCTCACTCCAACCGGGTGGAAGGCTTCGGATTGGCTTACCTGGAAGCTGCCGCGCAGGGGGTTCCATCTATTGCAAACGCGCTATGGGCCATTCCGGAAGTGGTGAGGCATGAGCAAACCGGTTTATTATGTGATCCGCAGGATCCGAATGCGTTGCAAGCAGCGTTACACCTAGTCCTCACTCGAGGAGAGGTTCGTGAGCAAATGGGTCACGCTGCTAGGGACTGGGCAAAAGGCTTCACTTGGGAGAAATGTGCTCTGAAAACCTACGGTCCAGCCTGATGAACATTCTTCTGCTCAACACGCTTTACCATCCGAACATCATCGGAGGCGCAGAGCGGTCAGTGCAGTTTTTGGCGGAGGCGTTGACCGAAAAGGGTCACCGTGTTTCTGCGGTGACCAGCTCGTTGACGGATCAGGATCACACTCTTATCCATCGGGGAGTCGAGGTGCATTACCTGAAGCAGCGCAACGTTTACACATGGCCAAAAGAACCGCCGAATCGGTGGTCAAAAGCTGCATGGCACGTAGTCGACACGTATAATCCGATGATGGCCCGAAAGGTGAATGGTATCTTAGAACGGGTTCGTCCGGATGTCCTACATACGAATACCATCGGAGGATTTTCGTGCGCTGTGTGGAAGGCCGCCCGCCGCCGTGGTGTAACGGTAGTCCATACTCTGCGGGATTACTACCTAATGTGTCCTTCCTCCACGATGTTCAAGGAAGGGCGTCCTTGTCCGACACAATGCGCAATCTGCGGCGCTTTCAGCTATCCGAGGCGGCGAGAAAGCGCTTACGTCGATGGCGTGGTGGGGGTGAGTCGGGCGACGCTGGATGCTCATTTGTCGAAAGGCTATTTCTCGACCTCCCAGAAGTGGGTGGTTCACAACATCTGTCCCCCTCGCGTCGCCCGGGGCGAAACTCTCAGTGACAGAACGGAGAAGTTGATCCGTCTGGGATTCATCGGTCGCCTAGATCCGAGCAAAGGAATCGAATTGTTCCTCGGAGTGGTTAAGCAACTCCCGGAGTCGGCATTCCGGGTGGAGGTTGCTGGCCAAGGAAGTCCCGCATACGAGAATGCCCTTCGGTCTTCGATTCGGAGGGCTAACGTGCGTTTCCACGGTTTCATTTCCCCAGAAGAGTTCTATGAGACGATCGATTTTCTTGTCGTGCCCTCGTTGTGGCACGAGCCTCTTTCCCGAACCATCCTCGAAGCATTTCAAGCGGGTGTTCCGGTGATCGCTGGGCGCCGTGGTGGAAACGCCGAACTGGTTGAGCATGGACTGCGCGGTTATCTGTTCGACCCGGATTCCCCGGATGAGCTGTTGCAGATTCTTCAAGGACTGACTTTGAATGGCTACGTTCAGATGCAAGCGGCCTGTCGGGAGAAGGCACGGGAGTTCACACCTGATTGGATCACCGCGCGGTATGTCGAAATTTACGAACGGGCGCGGGAGCATGCGGCCCCGGCACGTGGTGCTACGTCATGATCGCAGCCGCACGTGGGTTGCTTTACCTGGCGATTCTCACTTCTTCCTTCGACCTGGTCGGCGTGTTCCATATCGGCGGGGCAAATGCTCGCGTTTCGTCGCTGTTGGTATTGGCGGCCTTTGGTGTAGCGATTCTCGTGGCCGCGGAAGAGCGAAGGCTGGAACGTCCGGTTGGTTTTGGCTGGCTGCTGATCTGGACGGGACTCAACATACTATTTCTTCCGAACAGTCCCTATCTGTTTCGAAGTGGCGGCTACCTCGCTTGGTTGCTTACGGATGTTGCCCTCATCCTCTCGGTATGCACGCTCTTCAAGGACGAAGAGAGTGCGCTCCGTCTCGGAAGATGGACCTGGTATTCATACCTCGCCTTGTCCGCCTTTGGATTGATGCAGTTCCTTTCCGCGGCGCTGCATGTTTCCAATCTGTTGGTCGTCAGCCGATTGTCTGGAGCGATCCCCCGATTAAATGGGTTGTCGTATGAACCGTCCTATTTTGCAACCTACCTGATCGCGGGGTGGGTGCTGTCGGGCTACTTGTTGCTAAAGCGAGTGTATCTAATTAAACGACCGACGATGATTGCTGTCATGGTGTTGCAGACCGGAGTGTTGGTGCTCACAACTTCACGGATCGGGTACATTGGGCTCGTCCTCGCAAGTGTCTGGCTTGGCGTGGTGCTGGTCGGGACACCCGGGATGCTGCGGACGCGCGAGTTTGGGATGGCAGTGTTTATCGGCGCCATCGCTGTGGGAATTACGGTCGGGGTGACCTTTTTCCTAATCAAAGACGACCCATCGGCGCTCTTTGCCGGCACCGGGCTCTTTGAGACGGCCAGCCATTCGGTGGATCAAAGATTGGAGGGAATTGAGGCGTGTTGGGACCTCATTCTTGAGCATCCTTTGACCGGCTATAGCCTCGGCGGCGTGGCCGGTGCGTTGGCAGATGCTACAGGCGCAATCGTTTCAGACTATGATGACCTCCGGCATGCTCAGGGGATCAACGTGACGTTGGAGATCATCCTCGCGACGGGCCTCATCGGAGCAGCCTGCTTTTTTGGGTATTTAGGGAAGCTAATTGTGCAATCCGTTCGGCTGGCGCGCCGCGTGCCGCAATCGACGCAGTCTGTTCTGCTAGAGGCCACGGTGGTCGGCATTCTCCTGCAGTTTCTTCTGCTGCAGTTTAATCAGAATGTATTGCGGAATTACCTCTGGGTTCAGATCGCCGTAGCTTCTTGCTTGTACGCCTGTGTGAAGCGGATGAACGCGTCGCCACCTGACGTCAACGAAGATACGCCGATAGGAATTGAATCTAAACAGGTTTCAATTTCAGAACCTCCTCCACCGCGGTGATGACGTTCGATACAGAGATGTGCTGCATGCAATCAAGGCGTTGGTTCCGGTATTCAAAGCCAAGATTGAGGTAGCCGCAACCGCTGACGTCTGGTTCGACTGACTTGGTAAAAGGACCTAACGGTGCCCAACGCACGGTTGAGGTCGGTCCATTCAAACCGACGGTCGGCGTGCCGAGCGCCGCCGCGAGGTGCATAATTCCAGTGTTCACGCTGATTACTGCCAGCGCGGCTTGGAGGAGATGTGCCGTTTGTCCCAGATTGAGCTGACCCGCGACATTGCAAAGGCTGGGGCTTACTGAGGGCGCCGCCTGAGGGATGAGGTCGATGACTTCCTGATTGGCCCGCGCGTCGGTGGCAGTGCCAGTCAAGACGATGGAATATCCTTGAGCCAAAAGATGACGCGCTAGTTCCACCCATCGATCCCTTGGCCATTCACGCACCCAACTCATGTAGCCGCCCGGCCAAAGATGAAAAACGACGCATTGATTGAGGTTCAGCGAGGAGAGGGCTCCGAATATACTGTCCGCAGGTTTTTCGAGGCTGACGCGCGGGGGACGACTAGGAGTGACATCCAGTCTCCGGATCAAGTTTCGATAATTCTCCAGCTCATGAATGGAATTGGAATGCGGGACCGGGATGTCATAACCAAAATGGCGAAACTGCCCTCTCGTTTGAAATCCGATGACACAGCGAGCCCCAGATAGCGTGGCGAGCAGGGCATCAATTCTAGGCCAGGGTCCAAAGTCGATCAATACGTCGAGCGATATGCTTCTCAAGATGCGAAGGGTGCTGAGCGGCGAGGTGACTTCGATCCGGCGGATGTTCTCTTCCTTGGTGATGAAGGCAGCCGTTTGATAGTTGGTCACGCCAGCGAAGATGATCACTTCGGCGTGCGGATAACGTTCCCGCAGATCGCCTAGGATTCCAGATAGGAGAACCGTGTCGCCAATACAGGATGTGCGAAGCAGCCCGATGGATTGCGGATTGGAAGGAACACGTCGCTTTGATCGAAAGAAACCACATATCAACACGGCTGGGATGCCGACGGCGGCATCCAGAAAGCGGAGGAGGGAGTTGCCGCGCTGTTTCATCTTTCCAGCAAAGCAAGAGCGTAAGCAGCCAGGTGTTGTTCGGCGGACACTTCCCAGCTGAAGTCCGCGGCTCGCAGACGGCCTTTTGTGATCATAGTTTGCTTTACGGAAGGTTCTCGGATGACGCGGATGAGCGCATCTGCGATCGAAGCGTAGTCCCGGGGATCGATGGTGATTGCGGCGTTTCCGGCGATTTCAGGCATGGAAGTGACGTTGGAGGTGATCACGGGAAGGCCGGCGGCCATTGCTTCGACGATCGTTAGGCCGAAGCCTTCGTAAAGACTCGGTAGAATCAGGACGTCCGCGGCGCAGTAGAGTTTGTGCAAGTCTTCATTGGAGAGATAGCCCAAGACGGAGACTCGCGGTGGGAGGGTCCCAAACCGAGCCAGCTTTCCCGGCTGACAACCGGCCAAAGCGAGTGACACTGGGCATCCTCGATCGGAAGCGATTTGCACGGCTGCGAAGACGCCTTCGAGGTTTTTGTGCGGCATGGGATTTCCAACGAAAAGAACCAGTGGCTGCAGAAGATTCCGATGTTCCCGGAAGAGCTGGAGTTCGGACTCATTGAGTCGGGGTCCAACAGGCCGAAGGATGCCGTTGTGAATGGCTTTGGTCTTGTCAACCGCGGCGGGAAATTCCCTTTCGATGTCGGCCTTGGAGAAATGGGAGACGGTGATGACTTGGCGGGCTTTACGGACGGCTAGGTGAATCAGGGGTCGCGCATATTTCGAAACGAGCCAGTTCTTGAAACCGGGACGAACGTCGCGTCGCAAATGGATCAAATCATGGATCGTTACCACCAGCGGGCAGGCGGTGAAGATCGGGGTGACGTAATGTGGGCTGTGAAACAGGTCGAGCCGGGTGCGGTCGATGAGGCGGGGCAACTCCCACTGCTCGATCAGCGAGTAGGAGGTCGCCTGGAAGGGGACAATCTCAAAGGCGCTCTGAAACAACCCTCGCAAGCGGTCCGGGGGGCCGAATAAGACGAACTGATAGGGAGCAGCTTGCGCCAAATACTGCTCCAGAAGACAGCGGATATAGGTGCCAATACCGAAGTCATCGATCTTTCTGGCATCGATGCCGATGCGCTTCATGACGTTAAAAAGTGGGGGAGTGCCTTTCATCCACGGGCGCTCATGTTCACTTCAGAGTGGAAAGGGACAAGCACTAACAGTCTTGTGGCGAGTAGTTCTACACAATTATAGGGATAGACGAAGTGGCGGCCGCGGTATTTGCTTCTGAAGAGCGGGGAGCACCGGGAGTTCTATTTTGAAAGCTAAACGGATTTTAATCATCGACGACGAGGTGAGCTTCACGAGGCTGCTGGCGATGTGCATGCGGGAATGCGAGGTGTTGGTCGTCAATGACGAGAGGTTGGCCGTAGAGGCGGCTCTGCAATTTGATCCCGACCTGATCTTACTTGATGTAGTCATGCCGCACATCGAAGGGGGAGAGGTGGCGGCGCAGTTGAGAAGAAATGCCGGCTTGAGCGAGGTGCCCATTGTTTTCCTGACGGCGATTGCCTCGGAGTTTGAGGAGGCTGAGGGTGGCTTTTTCGGCGGATATCCAGTGCTGGCGAAGCCGGTAAGCCGGGAGCGATTGATCGCGGCGATTCACCGGCACGCGCGCGGTGGGGGAGCGGCTCCAGCTTTGGCTTAAATGAGGAGCTTTAAGGCGGCGCGAACGAGGTCTTCGACTGGGAGGGAAGGTCCGGCTTTCTCACTGGCTTGCTTGATGGCTTTGTGGGCGTCGATTTGCTTGTAGCCGAGCGAGATGAGCGCAAGGACGGCGTCGTTGATATTCGCCTCGAGCGGGCTGGGTGCGTGCGCAGCGCTGGCGGCTTCCCATGCCGCGGCGATGCCTACTTTGTCCTTTAGCTCGACGATGATGCGCTCGGCCGTTTTCTTGCCGATGCCTTTGGTCTTGGCAAGCAGCGCGGCATCGCCGGCGACGACCGCCGCCTTGAAGTTCGTCACGCTGATACCGCTGAGGACATCGAGGGCGGTCTTGGGTCCGATGCCGCTGACGTGATTGACCAGAAGCCGGAACAGGTCGCGCTCAGCGGCGGACATGAAACCGAAGAGGACGTGCGCGTCTTCGCGGACCTGGAGGTGGGTTAAAATCTTGATCTGCGCGCCGGCGGCCGGGAGTTTATCGTAGCTCGAAAGCGGGATGAACACATGATAACCGACTCCATGCACGCCGATGACGATGTGGGTCGGCAGCGACTCGACGAGCGTGCCTTCGAGAAAGGTAATCATCGGCGCGAGTGGACGGCGCGTGGCGGATGGTGGAAAGCCTTTTTCGCGCTGCTGTGGCTCGGTGCCGGGGCGCGCGCGGTCGAGCAGCCGGCGGATGCAGAGTGGCGGGTGTGGCTGGAGCCGAAATTCATGCGCGCTGCGGTGACGGCACCGATTCGCGGCGCGGAAAGCACTGTAATGGCGGCCGGGACGCGCGACGAGCATGGGAATGCTTACCTTCTGAAAGCGCAGTTTCAGGAACTCAAAGTCAGCTGGGGAAGCTTTTTGGCAAAAGCGCGGACGAACGCGAACGCGGAGCTGACAAAGCTAACCCCGGTTTACGTTCGCGACAAAAATCAGGTCATCGAGTACGCAGCATTGCGGTCCGAACAGCCGATCGTGGCCACGGCGGTGTTCTCGGAAAAGTTCCTCGAGCTGTTCCGGGAAACGCTCGGGGACAAAGTGCTCGTGGTGGTGCCAAATCGCTCTACGGCTTTTGTTTTCCCGAGGCTCGCGAGTCATTACGAGAGCTACGCGGAGATGGTCCTCGAGGCGTATCGCGCCACGCCTTTTCCAGTGAGTGTCGAGGTTTTCGAGGTGAGCGCGCAGGGCTGGAAGGCGGTCGGGGTCTACGAGGAGTAGCGGCTGCGCTCGAAAATTGTCGCTGCCAACGCGGGCGCTTGCCGCCATGATTTCATGCCGGTTCCACGCCATGAAAAAGTTGCTCATCATCGCACTCATCTTCGCTGTCCTCGCGATCAGCGGAGGGATCTACTGGAAGCGCACGCGCACTCCGTTCGTTTCTCGCGGAGCGGAACTGGCGCCCGCGGACGCCATCTTTTTTGCGCACTTGCCGAATCTCCATCGGACACAGCAGCGCTGGAAATTCACCGCGCTGAGCCAGCTCTGGCACGAGCCGGAGATGCAGGCTTTTCTCGAAAAGCCGATCGCCAAAATGAACGCCGAAACATCGTGGGTCGCGCAGTTCGAGCGGTGGCAAGGCCTCGAGATTAGCGAGGCCTTTTTGGCGGTGACTTCGATCGATGGACCTGAGCCCCGCTTCGTGGCGGGATTTTCATTCGCGGGAAGCGCGGCGCAGGTGGAGGCGCTGCTGGAGGAGCCGCGAGCGGCGCTAAAAAAAGCGCGGCCGACCGGACGGGCTGAGTTGGTGAATTATGGCGCGGCCGAGATCGAGACCTTCACCGAGAAGGAAGCAACAATGGCGGGCGTCGTTCGCGACAATTGGTATTTTCTCGCGAATAGTCTCGAACTGCTGGAGCAAACGCTCGATCGCTACGACCACAAAAACGACGTCGCGACTGGGGGACTGGGCAGTTCCGCAAGTTTTGTGGCGGCGACGGCACCGCTGCCTGCGGACCCCGATGGGATGATGGTCGCGCAACTGGGCACGGTGATGGATCGACTGGGCGCGCTGATGCAGGCCAGCGGGCAGACGCTGGACGAAAAGCAGCTCATGGAGCTCCAGAAAACGAAGTCGGTAGCTGTGGCGACAAAGCTCGAAGGCACGAATTTTCGCGACACCATATTCGTGCTGAGCGAAGGCGGCAAAGCGGAGCCGCCGCTTACGCAGAATGCACTCGCACTTACTTCACCTGCGACCCTGCTTTATTTCGCGATGACGCTGCCCGCGACGCTGGAGTTACCGGATTCGAGCGCGGCGATGCTGACGCTTTTGTTGCCAAATCTTGCCGCCATGAAGGAATCGCTGGCAACAAATGGGCTGACGTTTGCGGACTGGAATAAGGCGTTCGGGCCGGAGTTCGGCGCGGTGCTCGACTGGCCGGCGGAGACCTTGCAGCCGTCGTTTTTGCTGACCTTCGACGTGCGCGAAACGGCAAAGGCGCAGGCGTTTGCGGAGGCGCTGACCGGTCCGAGTCCTGGCGGTCGGGGATGGTTGAAAAAGGAGGAAGGCGGTGCGGTGATTTACGCCGCACCGCCGTCAGAAGGGTTGAGCTTCGTATCGCCGACCCTTGCGCTCACTGAAAGATTTCTGGTGGCCGGATTGAGTCCGGAAGCGGTCGCGCCGGTGGGCGCGCGTCTAAAGGCAGGCGAGCCGACGCTGACCGGTGATCCGGCGTTTGCGAGCGCTGCGAAAGGACTTGCTCCGGCCACGAGTTCGTATGTCTACGTTGATCTGCGCGGACTGGTGGAGCGGGCCTACGGGACGTTCCGTCCCTTCATCATTATGTCGCTGGCATTCGCGCCGGATGCGGGTCCGTGGATTGATGGCGGGAAGCTGCCGAGCACGGAGACCTTCACCAAACATCTCGGCCCGATCGTCATGTCACAATCGACTTCCGAGCACGGTACGGTGTTCGAATCGAGCGGGACGTTGACGATCAACCAACTGCTAATCGGCGCGGTCGCTGGAGCGGTCCGCGCCAGCTTGCCGACGCTTCAGAATATGCAGACCGGCGGGCTCGATCCGAGCAAACTGCTGCAACTCGTGCAACCACCGGCGACTCCTCCCGCACCACCTCCGGCGCTGGAAAGCGAAACAGGGATGCCGCCGAAGCCATTGCCTCCGATGCCGGAAGCGGCGCCCGCGCCGCTGCCGAAAATCGATTGAGTTTTGGAGCGCAAAATTTCGCGCAGAGACCACATTTTTCCGGTGCGATAAGCGTCGATTACTGCTAGTTGAGCGGCCCTATGCCTATTCACAAGAAAACCGCGTTCTCCCGCCGGCTGCCCGATCTTGGTGACTGAGGAACTTGCTGCCGTCCTTTCCTCGCGCAGCACGTACGAGTTCAAGGATCTTGTTCGAAATCGTTCACGCGAATCTGAAGGCGCGCAACGCGGCCAGCGGAGGCGAAGAAATGCTCCGGCTGCGCGCTTACGAGAAGCTGCAGAATCTCGTCGCGCGCGGGATGGTGAAAAAGGACGCGAAGAAATACAAGGGCATCCCGAAGCAGCTCGCGACGCTCGAAACGACTCCGCCGCCACTGCCGCCGCGCCCGGCGGTTGCGTAATCTCCCGCGATCCGATTCAGTCCCGGAGAAACCGATGCAAGACTATCTGCCCATTCTTCTTGCAGGTCATCGTCGCCATCGGTTTCGCCGCGTCGGCGCTGATCGTCAGCGTGATTCTCGGCAAATCCGGCCGGAGCAACGCGACGAAGGATTCCGCCTACGAATGCGGCATGCTGCCCGATCGGCGAAGCGCAGCCGCGCTTCAGCGTGAAGTTCTACCTCGTGGCGATGCTCTTCATCCTTTTCGATATCGAGATCGTCTTCATGTATCCGTGGGCCGTCGTTTATCGCGAATTCATCGCGGCGCATGGCTCGGCGATCTTCTGGAGCATGCTCAGCTTCGTCGGCATCCTCACGGTCGGCTACGTCTACGCGATCATGAAGGGCGCGCTGGACTGGAAGAAGTAACGTCAACGCAGATCCCAAATTGCTCGGGCGGCGTGCCGGAAATCGGTGCGCCGCCCGAGTGCTTTTCCGGCCGAGCGCGCGGAAACCGATTCATGAATCCGGTTGCCTCGACCCGTCGCGAGAACATTAAACAATCTGTCCGATGGTTCACCACGTCACGCTCTTCAAGCTCAAGCCGGAAGTCACGCCTGCCAAGCTCGAAGAGATGATGATGACGACGCGGATGAGCCTCTTGAAAATCCCGGAGGTCCTCAGCGTGAAATGCGGCAAGACACATCGAGCCGCATTCGGAGTGGCCGTTTTTCATCGCGCTGGATTTCGAGTCGATGGAGAAGCTCGCGGTCACCGAGGACGACGCGATTTACATGAAATTCGTGTCGGACGTGATCAAGGCAGGCACGCGCTGAGCGGCTGACGTTCCACTACGAGATGGAGCCGGGGAAGCAGACGAAATACTCGTGACGCTGGTGTGTTCCAACGCCGCGACATGAAGCCGCGGGTTGTCGGCTCGGCGCGGCCTACTTCCTCCCCAGCGCGCGCTCGTAGATCGTCTCGTAGCGGGCCGCAGCCTTGCTCCACGTGAAATCGGCAGCCATCGCGCGCTGCATGATTTCGCTCCACTCCGTGGAGTTGCGGAATACACGCTTCGTCCGCGTGATCGCGTCGTAAAACGCCTCGGCGGTGTAGTCGAAAAAGAGAAAACCATTGCCGGTCTGACTGCCGGGTTCGTGATCCTGCACGATCTCGTAAAGCCCCCCGGTGGCCCGCGCGAGGGGGACCGTTCCGTATTTCAGCGCGTACATCGCCGTCAGTCCGCACGGTTCGAAATGAGATGGAATGAGGCTGATGTCGGCGCCGGCTTCGATGAGGTGGGCGAGGCGATCATCGAGGATTTTGAGAAAAGCGAAACGCCCCGCGTGGCGTTTGGCCGCGACCATCAACTCACGCTCGTAGCTGGTGTCGCCTTGACCGAGAATCACCAGACGTACGTCATCGGCGAGTAGCCGATCGAGGATCGGCAGCAGGAGATCGATTCCCTTTTGCTCGGCGAGGCGCGAGACCATCGCGAAGACCGGGCCGGTCGGTGAGGAGTCGAGGCCGCAGTTCCGCGAGCAGCGCGGCGCGGCACTGCTTCTTCCCGGCGAGTTTCGTCGCCGAAAATGTCTTCGGCGATGTGTGGATCGGTCGCGGGATTCCAAACCAAGTCGTTCTCGCCATTTAGGATTCCGGTCAGTTTTCCCGAGCACTGCTCGCGCGACGGGGTCGAGCCCGTAGCCATACTCCGGCGTCTGGATTTCCCGCGCGTAACGCTCGCTGACCGTCGTGATTTGATCGGCGAAAAGCATCCCGCCCTTGAGCAGATTCAAGTTGCCGTAAAACTCGACGCCTTTCTCAGTGAAGTAATCGCCGGGCAGATTGGTGAGTCCGAAATCAAGTCCCCAAAACGATCCCTGATACGCGAGATTGTGGATCGTCAGCACGGTCTTGAACGGCAGCCCGCGCTCCTTGACGAGCACCGGGACGAGCGCGGTCTGCCAGTCGTGAACATGCAAGATTTCTGGGGGCGGAGTGACGCGTCGCGCCAGTTCCAAGACGGCTTTTGAGAAGAAGATGAAGCGCTCGGCGTTGTCGTCGTAGTCGCGGCCTTCCGACCCGTAGATGCCCGACCGATCGAAATATTCGTCGCGCCGGATGAGGAAAATCTGCACGCCATTCGGCGCTTGCACCGGCGAGGATTTCGGCCTCGAGCCTCTTCGCTCCGACCTGGAGAGCGATCTGCACGCCGGTGCTCTTGATTCCGAAGCGGCGGTCCTCGCGCAGACCACGGTAGCACGGCAGGACGACACTGACTTCGTGGCCGCGTTTGGCGAGCGCGGCGGGCAGTGCATCGAGCACGTCGCCGAGCCCGCCGGTGCGGGCCAGGGGATTCATTTCACTGCCCGCCATGACGATTTTCATCGAGGAAAAGTGGCGGCAAATGGCGCGCGAGAGAAGGGGAAAACTGAGCGGCTCTGAGAACTACTTTTCCCCTTTGCACTTCGCGCTCGGTTGCTACATTCGCGCGACTTTGACCTCCGGCTACGCGATCCACGAATGACTCTCGGCAACCTTCTCTCGGTCGATCAGATCATTCCCGAAATGCAAGCGGTGGAACGCACGGCTGCGATCGTCGAGTTGGTGGATTTGCTCGTGGCGCGAGGCCGCATCAAAGCAGGCGACCGCGACGTCGTCCTCGCCGCGCTGCGGCAGCGCGAGGAAACGATGAGCACCGGAATTGGCCTCGGTATCGCGATCCCGCACGCGTCGTCGGATCGCGTGGATCAAGTGGTGGCGGCCTTTGGACGGTCGAGCGCGGGCATCGAATTCGACTCGCTCGACAACGCGCCCGTGAAATTCATCGTGCTGTTTGTCGTGCCGAAAGATCAGTTCCAGACGCACCTCCGCACTCTCGCCGCGATCGCGAAATTTTTGAACGATCGCGCAGTCCGCGATCGTCTCGGCACGGCGTCTTCGGCGCAGGACATTCTGTCGATCTTCGAGAGTACCGGGAAGTGAGGCGGTCAGGTCCGCGGAGGTGCGATGAGTCCCGGCGCGGTCCGCGCGCGTTTGCGCGATCGGGAGGGGCTTTGACCCGTAGAATCTAAAAATGGAAACGATCCAATCACTTCTTGAGAAACGTCTCCACGCGGCAGTCGCCGCATTCGGCGACCTCGTACCGCAGGTCACCCCCGCGACCGATGCGCGGTTCGGCGATTACCAATCAAACGTCGCGATGATTCTCGCGAAGCAGCAGCGCGCCAACCCGCGGCAACTCGCGCAGCAGATTATCGAGAAAATCGAGGTCGCGGAAATGTGCGAGCCGCCGGAGATCGCGGGGGCAGGGTTCATCAATTTTCGCTTCAAACCTGAGTTCCTTGCGAAGCGGCTTCCCGCCTTGATGGGCGACGATCGGCTGGGGGTTCCGGCCCCAGCAAAGCCCAGGAAGCTCGTCGTCGACTTCAGTTCGCCGAATGTCGCAAAGCCGATGCACATCGGGCATATTCGGTCCACGATTCTCGGCGATTCGCTGGCACGCATCGCGAGCTTTCTCGGTCACGAAGTCGTGCGCGACAATCACATCGGCGACTGGGGCACGCAGTTTGGCATGCTGCTTGTCGGCTGGAAAACGGTGCTCGATCCCGACTTTCTCTCGCGCCGATCCGCTCGGGGAAATGGAGCGCATTTACAAACTGGTGAGCGCGCTGTGCAAAACGGAACCGACGACGCTCGAGCGCGCGCGCGGCGAACTGGTGAAATTGCAAGCCGGCGACGAGGAAAACCTTGGGCTCTGGCGCGAAATGATCCGGCTTTCGCAGGCGCAGTTCGACGCGATCTACGGGCGGCTCGGCGTGCGCTTCGATGTCTGGCTGGGCGAAAGTTTTTACAATCCGCGGTTGAAGAGTGTGGTCGCGGAGTTGCTCGAGAAAAAGATCGCGCGAGAGAGCGAAGGCGCGCTGTGTGTCTTCTCCGAGGAAGGCGAACTGCCGCCGGAGCAGGATCCTTTTTTGATCAAGGATCAGGACGGCTGGCGCGCGAATCCGGCGATCGTGCAGAAGAGTGACGGCGCGGCGAATTACACGACGACCGATCTGGCGACGCTGCAATACCGGCTCGAGACCTGGTCGCCGGATGAAATCATTTACGTCACGGACGGGCGGCAACAACTTCACTTTCGGCAAGTGTTCGCGATCTTTCGACGCTGGCACCCGGAGCTCGTTGGCGCGGTGCGATTGGCGCACGTTTGGTTCGGCTCAATCCTCGGCGACGACGGCAAGCCGTTCAAAACGCGGAGCGGCGAGACGATCAAACTAGCGGGGCTGTTGGACGAGGCGGAGGAGCGTGCGCTGAAGATTATCAACGAGAAGAATCCCGACCTGCCGGAAGCGGAGCGGCTGGAGATTGCGCGCGTCGTCGGCATTGGTGCGGTGAAATACGCGGACCTGCTACCAAACCGGCAGAGCGACTACGTTTTTTCATGGGATAAAATGCTGAGCCTACAGGGAAACACCGCCCCGTATCTGCTCTACAGCTACGTCCGCATCCGCTCGATCTTTCGCAAAGGCGCGCTCGAAAATGGTGGAGCAAGCCGAACCGACGGCGGCGAGCTTTTCGCTCACCGAAAAGGCGGAACTGTCCCTCGCGAAAAAGCTGTTTTCGTTCGGCGAAGTCCTGCCTCAAGTGCTCGAAGATTTTCGTCCCAACCTGCTCGCGAATTATTTGTATGAGCTGGCTTCGACCTTCCACGGTTTCTTTGAGGCGTGTCCGGTTTTGAAATCGGAGCCGGCGGTGCGGGCGCAGAGGCTGGCGCTTTGCGACGTCACCGCGCGCGTGCTGCAGCGCGGCTTGGATTTGCTCGGGATCGAAGTGCCCGAACGGATGTAGAGATCAGGCGGCGTCGCCGACGTAGGGATTCGTTTTGCGCTCGATGCCGATCTTCGTGGCAGGGCCGTGTCCGGGCCAAACGGTGATGTCGTCGCCAAGCGGGAAAATCTTTTCTTTGATGCCGCGGAAGAGCAGCGGTCCGTCGCCGCCGGGCAAATCCCAGCGACCCACCCCGCTGGCAAAAAGAACGTCGCCGCCGAACAGAATGCGGTCCTTCTTTGCGAGAAAGCAAAGGCTCCCCGGGCAGTGGCCGGGCACGTCGAGGACTTGAAACTCAGTGCCCTGGAAATCGACGGCCTCCGTTTCCGCGATGAAAAAATCGGCGCGGACGGGCTCGATTTCCCAACCGAAGCCAAGACGCTTGAAGAAGAGTGGATCGACCAGCATTTGCTCGCTCTCGACGTGGTATCCAACGCGGCAGCCGTGCTCGCGCTGGATGCGCGCGGCGTCGACGACATGGTCAATGTGGCCGTGCGTGAGCAGGAGCAACTCGACCTTGTGCCCGCGCTTTGCCAGCCACTGCGCGGCGTCCTGCGGCGCGTCGATGAGCACGCGAGCTTCCTCCAAAAAAAAGCAATTCGTGTCAAAGATTCCGCCGGTGAAGGTATCCAATTTCATCGCAAAGGTGCGCACTTTGCTCCGCCTGCGGGAGGATCGCAAGGCACTGCGCGCGTTGAACAAAAACGCGCCGCGGAGGTCTGCTCAGTTGCGAACTCACGTTTGCTCTTTCTGGTAATCCTGTCACCGTCACCGCCCTTTCCGTATGCCTCCTATGAAGCCGCTTCGCTTTCTCTCCTGGCCGCTCGCGGCTCTGTGTCTCTCGACCGTTCCGGTTTTCGCGGAGGAACCGGATCCCGCGCAGATCGAAATCTCGGTCGGGCGTTTACTCGAGCAGGGGCACTACAGCCGGAAAAAGCTCGACGACAAAGTCTCGCAGCAACTGCTGAAAAACTACCTCGAGGGACTCGACTACAATCACCTCTTTTTCACGCAGAGCGATGTCGATGGCTTCACGAAAAAATACGCCACGACGCTCGATGACGATATTTTGCTCGGTAATCCGGAGGCAGCGTATGCAATTTACGATGTCTACAAAAAGCACGTCGAAGATCGCGTCGCGAGCGTGAAGGAACTGTTGAAAAAGGACTACGAGTTCAAGTCCGACCGGATGGTGGAAATTAACCGGCAGAAAGCCGCGTGGCCGAAGAATCAAGCGGATGCCGACAAGATCTGGGCAGACCGCGTGGAAGGCGAACTTTTGCAGGAGACGCTGAATAGTCAGAAGCCGCCGGCGAAAGTCAAAGTGCCAGCGGCCGATGGTGCATCGGCGCCGGTGGAGACGGACGAAAAAGGAGAAGGTGGACCCACCTGCGAAAGTGCTCACGCGCCGCTACGATCAACTGCTGCGCAACCTGCACGAGCAGACGAAAGAGGACGTGATCAAGACGTTCCTCACGGTCCTCGCGCAAACCTATGATCCGCACAGCGAATACATGAGTCGCTCGGAGTTGGAGAATTTTTCGATCAACATGCGCCTCTCGCTCGTCGGCATCGGCGCAGTGCTGCAATCGCAGGAAGGCTACGCAAAAATCATGGAGCTCGTGCCCGGCGGACCGGCGGCGAAGGACGGGCGACTGAAAGTCGGAGATCGCGTGGTGGCGGTGGCGCAGGGCGAGAAAGACTTCGTCGATGCGATGGACATGAAGCTCGACAAAGTCGTCGAAATGATCCGCGGCAAGAAGGACACGAACGTCCGTCTGCAAGTGCTGCCGGTGAATGCCGCAGACCCTTCGATTCGCAAAATCATCGAGATCAAGCGCGACGAGATTAAACTGAAAGAATCCGAGGCGAAGGCTGAAATCATCGAGCGTCCGCAGCCCGACGGGACAGTGCAGCGGCTGGGCTGGATCACGCTCCCTTCCTTCTATGCGGACATGGAACACAGCGCTTCGTCGAATGCGAAAAGCACGACGAAAGACGTGCTCCTTTTGCTGAACCGCCTGAAGCAGGAAGGCATCACGGGGCTGGTCATGGACTTGCGCCGCAACGGCGGCGGATCGCTCGAGGAAGCGGTGAATCTTACCGGGCTTTTCATAAAAAAAGGGCCGGTGGTGCAGTCAAAGGACAGCAATGGAAGCCCGCATATTTCCAAGGACAAAGATCCGTCGGTGGCTTACGACGGACCGATGGTCGTGCTGACCAATCGGCTCAGCGCCTCGGCCAGCGAAATCTTCGCGGCAGCGCTCCAGGACTACAATCGCGCGGTGATCGTCGGGGACTCGAGCACATTTGGGAAAGGCACCGTCCAGACGATGCTGGAGATCGGGCGGATCATGCCATTCCTCGGCGGGGGCACGAACGAAGCCGGCGCATTGAAATTGACGATCCAGAAATTTTACCGGGTGGCAGGTGGTTCGACGCAGCTCAAGGGCGTGGAGCCCGATGTGAAAGTGCCGTCGCCATTCGATCACCCGGAAATCGGCGAGGTCGCGATGAAAGGTCCCCTGCCTTACGATACGGTGGAGTCGGTCCCGTTCGACAAGCTGGAGAAGCCGCTTTTCAAGCCGGAACTCCGGCAGCGATCGACGGCGCGGATCGGCGTGGATCCAGAGTTTGCTTACATCATCGAGGATCTCGACAAATCGAAAAAAAGGCTCGCGGACAATCGAGTGTCGCTCAACATCGCGACGCGCCGGGCGGAGATCGATGAGGAGAAAGCTCTGAAGGAAAAACGCGTTGCTGAACGCACGAAGCGCACGATGCCGGAGCCGAAACTTTTCTCGATCACGCTCGACAACGTGTCCAAGCCGGAGCTGCAACTTGCCACGACCGACAAGAAAAAAGTGGACGCAGACGACAAACCCGTGACGGCCGCGGAGGACGCGGATGCGGAGGATGAGGCGGAGGACAAAAAACCGGTCGTCGATGCCGTGCGCAACGAGGCGATCGATATTCTCGCCGACCTCTCCGAGCTTTCGCGCGGCGGAAAGGCTGCGGCAACAGCGAGCGCGGTGCGAACGAAATAGCAGCCGTCACTTCGCGCGTTCACCGAAGCGCGCGGACAGGCGCAGCGTTTCGCCGGCATCGATCGAAAGATCGCGCAGTTCGACGCCGCCGAGACTGAAGGAAAGCAACGCAAACGTGCGGCCTTCCAAGCTCTGAAAATGGGGCTTGAGAAACGCGTTGGCGGCGCTGGCGATCATGCCGTCGCCGGCACACGAAAGACCGGAGAGGCGCGCGTTGAACTGGTCGTCGATGTCGAGGTTTCCAGTAACTGCGAGCTTCGCGGACATCACAAACATCTTCGCGGTGACCTCTGCCCGGAAGCCGACGGAACGCGGACCTCGCTGAGTCAATTCGAGGCGAGTTTTTTTGATCTGAACTCCCTGTTTGGCGGCGGCTTCGCCGACGAGTTGGTGCGCGAGCGTCTCGAGATCCAGTCGCTCCGCGGACACGGTTGCTGAGCCCTCCGCGGCGCCAGTCAAGACAAGGGCAAGCGCGCCCGAATCCGCGCGGGAAAAAGCGAATCGGGCACCGTGCGCGTGCAGTTCGATTTGAGCGGGAATCGATTCGACGATAAGCGGTTGGGCGACCATTCCGAGCGTCGCGACAGCGAGCGTCTGATCGGTGGCCGCTCCGCTGGTGGTGGGGCTGGTGTTCCGATTGACCGTCGCGCCGGAGAGGTCGATATGCAGCGAATGAATCTCGGGAAACTCGCCGCCATCAGCGCGGACGCTTCGCGCTGTGAGGCCATGATTTTTCAGTCCCGCGAGGATCGATTCGGCGAGCGCGGCGGTGGATTTTGGAAATTCGTGACCGGCCAGCGGGAGCATTCGGCAGCGTTTCGCGCGCGGCGCCGGTGCGTCAAGCATCTGCTTTGGCTGCGGGTCAGCCGAGCGTTTTCAAAAGTCCGGGGCGGGCGTCGGGAAGCCGGTGATAGGTGCGTCCCAAGGCCACGGCAGCGGTTACTTCCGGATGAGTGACGCCGAGAAGCCGCGCCAATTCGGACTCAAAATGGAGGAGGGCGCGTTTTGAGGCAGGATTGAGACTGAGGAAATCAAAAGCGCGGCGCAAGAGGTCGTAAAGTTCGGGAGCCGGATGGTCCGTTTCAGTCGTCAGTTCGATCAGTTCGACAAAATACGAGGCGGTGGCAACGCGCGGATAGTCCTGCCGCAGCGCGGCGTGCGGGTTTTTCACCACGACCTCTCGGAGGATGTGGAGGTCGCTTTTCTTGCTCCGGGCCAGGTCAATTTCACAGTCGAAAAAGAGGTCGAGTTGGCCGGCGAAGCAGCTCTTCGCTTGACGCGCGCCTTTGGCCACCGTTTTGATTTTCCCGTGAGCGGCGGAAAACCAGGTGATGATCAGGCTTGTCTCGGTCAGTTTGGTTTTGCGCAGCAGCATCGCTGGGGTCGTCTCCACGGGCCGAAGTTAACTCCCGCAGGCATCGGCGGGCAGAAAAAGTTTGCGGGCGCTGGGGGGCTCCATTAGTTCTCCGACCTCCCAATCGAAAAATGAGCGACGAACCCAAACCCACCACTCCCCAGATCGACATCTCGAACCTTCGCATCAGTTACGCGAACGTCTGCCGCATTGCGCAGACGCCCAACGAAGTGATCGTCGATTTCGGGCTGAATCCCAACTTCTTCGGCAATATCCTGGATGAGCCGCTAAAACTCGACAGCCGGGTGATCCTTTCACACGACGCGGCCAAGCGGCTCTGCCTCCACCTGACGGCGACGATTCAGAATTTCGAAGCGCGCTACGGAAACATCGAACTCGACGTCACCAAAAGGCTGAAGAATCAGCCGGCGGCGGTGCAAAGCTGAGTCGTTCGGTTTCGCAAAAAAATGGTTTCTGAAATGAGCTGGCGAAGTTTTCGCCGGCTCTTTTCGTTTTGGAGAGGCGCAGCTCCGTCTTCCAGGCTGCGCCTTGGATTTTGCAGGAAGTGGGAATCTGGCCCAACGTTCCTGACGGTTGATGGACGGGGCAAACCCTTCAAATAATAAAATCACCAGAATTTCGAATTCCAGACGGTTGACTCTGATAAAAAAATTCTTTTCATAGTTGCAAACGCAGATTTCCTCCTTACTCTTCCCCAACATGAAGCGCTCCTCTCACGCTAGTTTCATCGAGCCTCTTGAGTCTCGCATCGCCCCCGCTCGGATTTTGATCACGGGTGTGCCCGATGGCCTTAATGATCCGAATAACCCGGATATCAATTACGATAATGCCGCGTTTTTTGTCGATACCGAGCAAGGAGTTGCGCAAGGAGATCAGATCTCGACGGCCGTCGGACCGGGCGCTCCCCTGACTGCTGACACGTTTTATCTCAAGCTTTCCGCCGGCGACACCCTCAAAGTTTACAACAGCACGAACGGGCCTGAGGAATATTTGACCGTTAAAACGGGGAATGTCGTTGCATTTTTCATCGACGGCAATCTCAACAACGAGGTGGACAGCGGGGAGTTGGTTAGTTTGTCCCTCGGAAAAGACGCAGCTTTTGTGCTGAAAAACGGTCTCTCCGGTTCGATCGTGACCAACCTCAATGAGCAGGGAACGCGGTCGCTGGCGGACGATACGATTGACCTGTCTAGTCTGGTGTCAGCGAAACAGGGCATCCGGGATGCGAGCATCGGAGTTGGGGTGCAGGGAAAGATCCTGGCCGGAGGTAACATCGGAAAAATTTCGATCAATGAATCAGTTGACTCGATTCTGGCAGGTTCGGCTACGGACGGTGCTACATACGATCTGTTCCCAGGCGTCGCAGGAGGGGAAGGAACGATCAGTTTCACCGCGGCACCTCGGCAGATTGGCGCATCGATCTCCAACGTGGTGGTCAGTTCCTTGAGCGCCGTTGATCCGGCGCAAAAGAGTCGGATTGAGGCTGGCGCGGGCGGCGCAGGGGCGAAAGGTGGTTCACTGACTTTCATTCAAGTGACCGGAGACTTCGATGGGTTCAGCCTGCTGGCCGGAAAAGGCGGCGACGCGGACGCAACAAACCGCAGTGGCGGTCTCGGAGGATCAATCAGCCGCGTTTATATCTCCGGTGTCGCTGATAGTTCTGCGAACGATTTGGTGGAAATTCATGCAGGAGCCGGCGGTAGCTTTGCGACAGCAGGCTCCGGTGGCAAAGGTGGCAGCGTCACCTCGGTTTTCGTGGGTTCACAATTGATCGGAAATACGGTGGTCCAGAGCAAGTCGCCGCTCGCGGATAACATCTCGATTGAAGCTGGCGCAGGTGGGAGCGGCAAGTTCGGCGGAATCGGCGGCAGTCTTTCGGCACTCGACGTTCTCGTGGTAACTCCGGCGGATGGAAACGCCGGCGGTGCTGAAATTTCGCTCATTGCTGGCGTCGGTGGCGACAACATCGTGGCCGCAGCCGGAAAAACGGGCGCGGGCGGATCAATCACCAGTGCAAAAATTCGCAATGCGGTCCTGACGGCGGATGCGACCATTGCGGTGCAGGCCGGTGATGGCGGGCTTTCGGCCGGAGCGGGGACCGGAGCCGCAGGGGGCTCGATCAAGAATTTGAGCGTGTTGGGAACGGATCTCAGCATCATCGCGGGTCATGGTTCTTCGGGGAAGACCGGAGGTGCCGGTGGTTCACTTACCGCGATTGTCATTGAGCAGGCAGAAGGCGTGGTGGCGCGCAATGCCATCGTGAGTGCCGGTTTTGGTGGCGACGGCCAGGCAGGGAATGCAGGGAATGGCGGAAACGTGACGAGCTTGCGGATTGATGATGGTGACTTCGCGACGCTGCAGATCAACGCAGGGATCGCCGCGAACGGTGGCGCCAGCGTGGGAGGTCGAGGAGGCAAGGGCGGGACGGTCAGTGGTGCCGACATCATTGAGGGAGATACTGGCATTGGGCTCGCAGGGACATTCCTGCTTCGCGCAGGTAACGGTGGCGATGGCAGTCGAGGGGGTGGTCTTGGGGGATCGCTTTTGACCACGAATTTCACGGGTCTCAATATGAGCGCCGACGTCACCTCCGGGATCGGGGGGAGTGTGGTCGGAGCAGGGGCTCGCGGCAATGGGGGTAATGCTGGGCAGATCAAGAGCCTCAGTGTCGATGCAGGCGGACAGATCGCTGGCGTCGATGTGTCAGCGTCGATTCTTGCTGGAATAGGCGGCGACGGATTCGGTGCAAGCGGGTCAGGCGGGATCGGAGGATCCGTTTCTTTTGCTAGTGTGACTGTTGCCGGCAACGGTCAATTGCATGCGGGTGACGGTGGAAGCGGCGATGGGCGCGCAGCAGGTCGTGGCGGGTCGGTCACTCTGGCGGGTGTTTTCGCCGGCTCGGGATCGGGCGAGCTTTTTGCCGGGAATGGCGGTGCAGGTGGGATGCGCGGTGGTGCGGGTGGGAGCATTTTGGGAACGTCCTCGACCAGTCTGTCTGGACTCTACGCAGCGACGGACCTCACGATTCAGGCCGGGTCTGGCACCCACGGTGGTGCGGGCGGTTCGCTGCGTTATGTGGGATTCGGCAGCACGTCGTCGGATCTGACGCCGACGCCAAATGGCAACATCCTGATTGCCGCAGGCGATGGCTCCGCAGAGGGCCGGGTCGCAGGCGTCGGTGGGTTCATCGACAACGTTTCCGGTCCGGTCAGCGATGGAAATGGGACGACGACTTTCATCCACGCGGGCAAGGGCGGAGCGAGTGACTTCAAAGGTGCGAACGGCGGCTCGATTTCGAATCTCATCATTTCTCGAGGGGGAACGAATGGCACGTTGCTGACGATCGAAGCTGGCGACGCGGGTGACGGCGGGCCCAACGCTCGAACTGGGGGCAAAGGTGGCGATGTCCGCGGTGTGAGCGTCGACGATATTGGGACGACTAATTTCCGCAGTGTTGCCGCAGGCAAAGGTGGCGACGGGACGGTGCGCGGCGGCATCGGCGGAACCATCGACAATGTGCGTGTGAGCCAGCACGACATCGGGGTGCGGACCGGTGAGGTCTATGGATACACGACGATGGGCGGAATCTTTGCAGGTGCCGGCGGAAACGCCACCGTGGCGGGTGATGCCGGGAAGGGTAAGGCCGGGAGCGTCTCCAACATCAGCGCCAAGGCTATTGCGGCGATCGTCGCAGGCCGGGGCCCGGCTCCTGAACTTGTGGAGAAAGTTGCCGCGATTACTCTGGTGGACGATGGATTCCAGCTCTTGCACGAGAGCACGGGAGCTTTCATTGACTCGGTATCCTACATGTTTGACCCAGTGGTTTACGCCAATGCGAACCTGGTAGGCGCCATCGCGGATATCTCCCGCGTGAATGCTTACGAATTCCAGTTCAATGACACGAATGCGAACGGCCTTTACGATTTGGGTGAGGTGCCGATCGATGGGCTGATCGCCGCGAAAACTTTTGTGCAGTCCGCTCCAACTAATTTCACCCCGGAGGCCAAGCTAACCATCGAAGGGAAGCCGGGCACGCTGAAGTTCTACGACTTCGACAACAAGATCTAATCTGTTTCCTGAAGATTCTACTTTAACCACTTATGTTCGACCCCAAACTCAGCCGTCACAGTCTGGAAGTTCTCGAATCGCGCATCGCGCCGGCAACGATCGCTGGAACGCCTCTCCTGCCGACTTCTCCGGATGCCTATGTTCACGCGACGATCGGTGCGCCCATTGAGCTGCACGCGGGCCAAGTGCTGACTACCGGCGCTCAGAATTCCGGCACTTATCTCCTTTATTTGGAGAAAGGCGATGCGCTGATTTTCATCACCGATCTCAATAACAATAAAGACGTCGACTTTAACGAGATCACCGGCATCTCTGCCGGGGATGGGATGCGCCTCATCAGCTTTGTGGACATCCACGGCGACATCGTCACGAATCTCAAGAAGACGACGACAAACTTCCCGGAGTCCCGGGTGTTGCTCACGCTCAGTGACTCGGATTCAAACCCCTCCAACGATCCCGCGGACGTTGGAGGCGATGGGCGAGTGCTGCTCAACAACACGATTGAGAAGGTTGAGTTGCGCTCGCTGCGCATCACCGACCTCACCGATCAGAACAATGATGGGGAAGTTGACGACTTGGATGTCGATGCGCGACGGGCGCCGACCACTGCTTCGATTTTCGGTAATATTTTTGCGGGACGCGGTTTTGGTGCGCTGGATGGCGGCCTGATTTTGGACAACACTGGAGCGACCAACTTCGGCTTCGCGACCGTATCGCAGATTGGTTCGGTGAAAACCGGCACGGCAGCCTCCGGCCAGTTCTATTCCTTTGGAGCCTCGCGGGCTGACGATAGCTCAGGTATCATCACAACCTTCACTGCGCCGAAAGGCCAATCCGGAGGGGATATCATCGGTGTGATGGGCGCGAACGCGGGGATCAAGTTCAACCTGGACGGTGTGCAGGCCGGCAATGGCGGGATCGGCGGGCGTGGCGGGAATGTCGTGAACGTCTCGGTCAACGGTGACGATACCGGTGGGTATTACATCATGGCCGGGAATGGGGGACGCGGCCCATCCGGTGGCGCGGGCGGATCGATCCTGAACTTCTCGGACATCGGATCCAGCACCAGTAAAGTCGTAATCCAGAGTGGCAGCGGCGGCGCCGGTGCCACGGGCGCCGGCGGCGGGGCGGGCGACCTTACCTTCACGACCTTCAACATCAGCGGGAATGTGAACTTGAATCTGGGGGATGGGGGAGACGGATTCACTGCCGGTGGGAATGGAGCCAGCCTCGCGACAGGGGTGTTTACTCAACCTGGCGGCATCGACTACCACGCTGGCAATGGATATGGAACCACCCACCTCCCCTCCAGTGCCGGAGGCGTTTACACACCCACGATTGGGACTCATCAAGCCATCGATTTCGACAATGATGGATTCGGGGACTTTGTTTTCACCACGAAGAACACCTCACAGCTGGTGGTTACGTTCGGTGATCCCAATGATCTAACGGGTTTCCGGACCGTCGTCGGACCGGATGGCATCCGCGTGCCGGACCGCTTTTATCTCCCTGGAGCGCGTAATGCAGAGGCGCTCGCGGTGGCTGATCTCAATGGTGACGGGCATCCCGATATTGCCACTGCTTCGATGGACACCGGTTCCCACGCGGGCGTCCTAGTGTTCTTCAGCAAATACGAACACACCGGCTCTGGACCGCTGACCGGCAACGAAGATCTGAACGGTAACGGAATTAACGATTTCCTCGGGTTCGAGGCTCCCCGCTTCAGTGTAATGCCGATGCTCGATACTGGCGATCCAGACACGGCCAATGCCATCCTCCCGTTCTGGGAATCGCCGGTGCAGATCAGTGCGATCACCGCGGGGGATTTTGACGGTGACGGCAATCCCGAACTCGCGGTAGTCGCGACTTATTACGGGCTGAAATCGGAGACAAACGGTGTCATCACCAGTCTTACCGGCGAGCGTCAGGTGTTGGTATTCATGACTCAGGATATCGAGGTCGATAACATCACCGGTCAAAGCCACCTGACTGGTCAGTTTTATGCCGATTTCGGCACGAAGCTCACCGATACCCCGCAGGGAACGATCCCAGCAGACCCGAGGGTCCCCTTCTTCACTATTGCTGCCGTCGACGCGAATCACAATTACGGCCAACCGCGCATTGTGATCGAAGCCACGGCGCTCTCGGATGGTTCGAACGGTTCCACCCCTTCCACGCATGACGTGGTGGTGGTCGGCGTGAAAGATACGACGGAGCTTGTGGCCAACGGCTTCGGGATTCAAAGCATCGATTACTCGCAGCGGAACAGTGTGGGAGGATTGCCCCGTGGGCCGGTTTCCGCGGGTCAATGGTCGATGGGACGCGTCGATATCGATCGTTTGCTGCCCGATGGTGGCGATAATCACATCGATCTTCAGCCGTTCACGCTGCTCGACTTTACGGTCGCCGATATCGATAATGACGGCGTCGCTGACTTGGGTGCGATTTCCTTCGCGCCCGCTGGTTTTCTCATCGGGATCAAGGGTGACGGAATTGGAGGGGGAACTCAAGATTCTGGCGGCGGAAATAATAACTCAGGGAATTTCTTTGGGGACCCTGGGCAGGATGGGCCGCGTGCCATCGCAGGTGCAGGTTATAATATTGGTACCACTACGCTGCTGGCGATCAAGAGTGCGGATGTCGATGCCGATGGACAGATCGACGATCTCGTCGTCTTCCACGACCGCGGTGATTTTGCTCTCTTCCAATACCAGTCGGGTGAGCAGGAAGAAGGAAATCCCCCTGCTGCAGCGACCGGTGCATTGCTTTTTGGGACAATTGTAACGCCCCGCCCGATCGGAATCACGGATCCGGTGTTGATCGATACTTTCTTCCCGGACGCCAATGACCTGAGCCTTCCGGGTTACATGACGGCCAGTGCGCCGCCGGATTTGCGCGGCAATGTTCTCTACGCCCGGAGCGCACTCGGGAGCTCAATTCTGCAGCTTGGCGAGGTTGGCTTGAAGATTAATGCCGGAGATGGCGGCAATTCGCTCATCGGCAAAGGTGGTTCCGGCGGGTCGCTTGGCACCGGCGGGAAACTGGTGACGACGATGGATCAGATCACTGGCATCAGCACGACTGATTATACAGGGACGCTTAATTTGACGATCGGCGGAACCATTCGTTTGGTCGCTGGCGATGGCGGCGATGGCTTTTCCAATGGCGGCATGGGTGGAAACATCTCCGGTGTCTCAGTGCGGCTGATCGGGACCGGAACCACCACCGCCGTGCTCAGTGCGTCAGCGAGCCTGGTCGGAGGTATCGGCGGCCGAGGGGTTTCTGGAACTGGTGGAGACGGTGGAACGCTCAGTCAAAACTCGATCCGCACCTTCCTCGGTCAGACGAATTTCATCGCCGGAAATGGCGGAGTCGGTGTAATCGGCGGGGCAGGTGGCTCCGTGGTCGGCAATGGCAGCATTATCTTCGACTCGGACAGCACTGACCTGTTCGTCCTCACCGGCAATGGTGGCATTGGCACCAAGCGCGGAGGAAATGGAGGAAGTATCACCAATTTCTCGCCCATCATCTCCGGCATTCTGGACAACGGCTCGATCACTTACACAACGGGCAACGGCGGCAATGCCGTTTCCGGGCCCGGCGGAGCGGGTGGATCGATCGTCAACAGCAGCCCGCGCCCAAATGCCTTTATTGATGATCCCATCCTTTTGACGGCAGGAGACGGCGGGAATGGCACCACCGGCGGAGCGGGTGGCTCGATTGTCAATTTCGTGGCCAAAATGGCTGCACCGTCCAAGAACCCCTCCCTCGTGCAGGTCGTCGCCGGAAGCGGCGGCGATGGCATCAACGGGGTTGGTGGTCGCGGCGGGAGCGTCTCGACGATCGACATCACTTCACGCGGCACGGCCGGCTTGAACAAGGTGATCGCTGGTGACGGCGGATCGAGCGCCGGCGGCAGCGCCGGGGCGGGTGGAGATGTCACCTCGGTCCGCAGCTCTTCCAATGAAGGCGCCTTTGCCATCGCGGCTGGCGCCGGCGGCAAGGGATTAATCGCTGGAGGAAAGGGTGGAGACGTAGTTTCGGCCGACATTTCTCTCGGCGCTTCGACTCTTTCAAAGGGGCTGATCATCGCAGGCGCTGGAGGAGATGCCACGGCATTCATTCCGAACCGCTTCGACGGCTCTGTGAATCAGGTGGAGAATCAGTTTGGCGGCCGGGTCGGTATCGGTGGCACGGGCGGCTCGATCAATGGATTCTCCCAGCGCGGCTCGACCGGCGCGCACGTCGATCTAATCGCTGGCAACGGGGGCAGCACTTTGAACTACGGTTCCGTCAGCGATCCTGTCCCGTTCGTCGGGCGGGGTGGCTCAATCCAGAATGTCACAGTGGCCGGCAATATTGGTAATGTCACAGGCGACAATCCGAACACTCCGCAGAACGAAGACGTGGCGATCAAGAGCTATAACGACATCCTCAACGGGGAAACGATCGCTCAATTTGTCGATGCAAGGCTCCGGAACGGGTTTGGCACCATCACCGATGCAGACGGAAACGTCGGTGCCGTCGTCGGCGCTGCTGGACGGAACAAAGCCGTCGTGATCGATCCGGTGAACAATCCGAACGTTTACACCTCACAGCCGGCGAGCTTCGCCAAGAACGGCGACTTGATCACGATGACCGCTCGTAACATCCTGTCCGCCGTGGCCGGTAGTGTCGACCGCATCGCCTCGATTCACCTGACCAAAGGACTGCGGGTCCTTGGCGGGGTCCTCGGTGCCGATAAGGGAGTCAAAGGCCAGCTCGACTATCTCGACGAAAATGGCGCTCCGACGCCGCCTCCCGGCGGTCCCGTGCGCGATGGTCGTCTCATCGACGGTGCGCTGGTCACTTCGGTGCTGCAAGACTCCGCGGGAAGGCCGATCACCCTTCCGGGCCGAGTTTTCTTCCTCTAAAGACCACTGGTCCTTTTAACAACGCCGGCGCGGCTTCTTTCGAGAGCCCGCCGGCGTTTTTCGTTGGCCGGGCCTTGCGAGGGTCGCCCTTTCTTGACTTGCCAGGGTGAGTTCCTACTCTTCGCGGCTCTTTCATTTTTATGACACTCAATCTCGAAGCTCTTTCTCGCGCTGCGGATGAAGCCCGCGGGCTCGCCATGGACGCCGTTCACACCTGCTCCTCGGGGCATCTCGGGCTTCCGCTCGGCTGTGCTGAAATCGGTGCGGTCCTTTTCGGTCACGCCCTCAACCATAACCCTGAAGATGCCGCTGCTGGCTGAATCGTGATCGGTTTGTCCTCAGCGCAGGGCACGGCTCGATGTTTCTCTACAGTTGGCTGCACCTGTCCGGTTACCCTCTGGTGACGCTGGATCAGGTGAAGAAATTCCGCGTTCTCGGAAGTCATACCCCGGGGCATCCAGAGTCGTTTGAAACCGAGGGAGTCGAATGCACGACCGGACCTCTCGGGCAGGGTGTGGCGAATGCCGTGGGGATGGCCGTCTCGCAGAAGATGGCGGCGGCGCGCTTCAACACCGACGACATACCAGATCTTCGATAACCACGTCGTCTGCCTCGCCGGCGATGGCTGTCTGCAGGAAGGCGTCGCGGTGGAAGCGTCAGCATTTGCCGGGCATTTCCAGCTCGATAACCTCATCCTCATTTACGACTCGAACGACGTGACCCTCGACGCGATGGCCGACGCCACGCAGAGCGAGGACACCGCGAAGCGTTACGAGGCCTACGGCTGGGATGTGCAGACGATCGATGGCAACGACCTGCCGCCGTTACTGGCGCGATCGAAAAGGCAAAGGCCGCCAGAGCGGCAAGCCGCAGTTCATCGTCGCGCGGACGCTCATCGGCAAAGGCATCCCCGAAGTCGCCGGCACCGCGAAGGCGCACGGCGAGGGCGGCGCGAAATTCATCGACGCAGCGCGCAAGGGTCTTGGGCTGCCGGCGACGAACACTTCTTTGTCTCCGAAGAAACCCGCAGCTACTTCGATCGCACACAAGCAGACTGCTCGACGCATACGAGAATGGCTGGCGACTTACGAGCGTGGCGGCGGCCAATCCGGTTCGCGCCAAGGAACTCTCCGATGGTCTCGAGCAGCAGATGTGCCGCTGACCTGCTGGCGAAGATCCCGGCCTTTCCCGCCGACGCGAAAATTGCGACTCGCAAGGCCGGCAGCGATGTCCTCCAGCCGCTGGCCGAGGCCATGCCGCTGCTCATCTGCGGCAGCGCGGATTTGCACGGCTCCACGCTCAATTACATCAATTCCGACAAGGACTTCACGCCGAGCAACCGCGACCGGTCGCAACATTCGCTTCGGCATCCGCGAGCACGCCATGGCGGCGATGCTGAACGGCTTTGCGTACGACGGCATCTTCCGTCCGAGCGGTGCGACCTTCCTCGTCTTCGCCGATTACGCGCGCCCCTCGATTCGTCTCGCCGCGCTTTCGCAATCTGCCGGTGATTTACATCTTCACGCACGATTCCGTCGGCGTCGGCGAGGATGGCCCGACGCATCAGCCCGTGGAAACGGTCGCCGGTCTGCGCGTCATTCCGCAGCTCGACGTCATCCGCCCGGCTGATCCCGGAGGAGACCGCGGGCGCCTTCGCCGCCGCGCTCGAACGGACGAATGGACCGACGCTCCTCGCCCTGACGCGGCAGGCCGTGCCGATGCTGAACGACATCCCCGTCGCCACCCGCCGCGAAGGCGTCCGTCAAGGGCGGCTACATCGCGATGAAAGAAACCGGCCCGCTCGAGACGATCCTCCTCAGTTGCGGCAGCGAGCTGCAGCACGCGATCGCCGCCGCCAAGGAGCTCGGCGCCGGCACGCGCGTCGTGTCGATGCCGTGCTTTGAGCGCTTTGAAGCGCAGGCTGAGGCCTATCGCGAAGTCCGTGCTGCCCGCAGCTGCCGCCGCCGCGTCGCGATCGAAGCCGGCGTCACCGACTCTGGAATAAATACGTCGGGCTCGATGGCAAGGTCGTCGGCATCGATCGCTTCGGCCTCAGCGGGCCGGGCAATCGTGATGGAAGAGCTCGGCATCACCGCGCAGTCGGTCGTCGATGCGGTGAAGTCACTCGCGTAGAGAGCCATTCCGCAGCCGCGTTTGGGCAGGTGCTTGAACGTGCCTGCGAATCGGCGGACTGTGCCACCCGTGAATCCCGTCCCTTTCCGCGAGCCGCGCACGCCGCTCAAGCCGGCGACCCGTGCCGCGCTGATCATCGCCGCGTTCTTCGTCTTCGGCATCACGCTCACCGTCTTCTGGGTGAGCAAGGAAGCCCTGCGCATCAAGCGCCTGCGTGAGGCGACCGTGGCGGCGAGCAGTCCGCTCAGCGGCGACATGGTCTGGATCGCGCCGGGGAAGTTCACGATGGGCGCGAACGATGGACAGGAAGACGAGAAGCCGCTCCACGATGTGAAAGTGGCTGGTTTCTGGATGGATAAAACCGAGGTGACCAACGAGCAGTTTGCCCGCTTCGTGAAGGAGACGAATTACGTCACCGTCGCCGAGCGCAAGCCGACCGCCGCGGAATTCCCCGGCGTCCCGGAGGAGAACCTCAAGGCGGGCGCCATCACCTTCACCCCGCCGTGCGCGCGTCGAGAATCTCGACGACCACATGCAATGGTGGAGCTACACCCCGGGCGCGAACTGGCGGCATCCGAGCGGGCCGAACTCGAGCATCGAGGGGAAGGAAAAGCACCCCGTGGTGCAGGTCTGCTGGGACGACGCCATGGCCTACAGCCGATGGGCGGGCAAGCGGCTGCCGACCGAGGCGGAGTGGGAATTCGCCGCGCGCGGCGGACGCGATGCATGAGCCCTACGTGTGGGGCGACGAAAAGGTGCCGGGCGGCAAATGGATGGCGAACATCTGGCAGGGGACTTTCCCGGTCGGAAACTACAGCGACGACGGCTTTGCCGGCACCGCGCCAGTGGGCTCTTTTCCCGCGAATGGCTACGGGCTTTTCGACATGGCGGGCAACGTTGGGAATGGTGCGCCGACTGGTATCTGCCCGACTACTACGCTCCAGCAGCCCGCACGCCAATCCGCGCGGGCCGGACACGCAGCTTCGATCCCGAACGAACCCGGCGCGAAAAAGTGCGTCAGCGCGGCGGCTCCTTCATGTGCAGCGACACCTACTGCAACGGCTACCGCCCCAGCGCGCGCATGAAGACCTCGCCGGACACCGCGCTGGCGAACATCGGCTTCCGCTGCGCCAGGTAACTCACCTGCCGTCTCTCGGCTGGGAAAGCGCGAAGGTTTCGCGCACCGCTTGTCTTTTTGAAAGGCGCGTGGCTTCTTCTGCCGCGTGCGACTAAACAGCCGATCGGCCGAGTTTGCCGAGCTCTCGGCGTTGTTATTCATCCAGGCCGCCGCGATGGGCGCGTGGTTCGTGCCCCTCGGCTCGGTGCTCGATGGCCACGGGCTCGCGGCGATCAAGCCCTACGCCTTTGCCGCCTCGGCGGTCGCGGCTTTCATCTCGCCGCTGATCTTTGGCGCGCTGGCCGACCGGCATTTTGCCCCGGTGATTGTCCTGCGCTGGCTCGCCTTTTCCACGGCGAGCGCGATGTGCCTGGCGGCGTGGGCCATCGCCAGCGGGGCGAGTCCTTGGGTCGTGCTCGCGGCGATCCAGCTTCACGCGCTCAGTTCCTCGCCGACGTGGGGCATGGCGAGCTCGATCGTGTTGATGCGGCTGCGCAATCCGCAGCGCGAATTCGGCCCCATCCGCGCCCTCGGTTCGTTTGGGTGGATGGTCGGCTGCTGGGGCGTGAGCATCCTGCACGCGGATACCTCGGTCGTCGCGTGCTTCGTCGGCGCGGGCGTCTGGCTGCTCGTCGCCGCGCTCACGTTCTACCTTCCGCGCCCGGCCCCGCCGCCGAATACCGAGCGCCTCACCTTCAGCCAGCGCCTCGGCTGGGACGCCCTCGGCCTGCTCAAGAACCCCGAACACCGCGCCGTCTTCCTCACCACAGCCCTTTTCGCCATCCCGATCGCGGCCTTTTACCCCTACTCGCCCACGCACCTGCACGCGCTCGGGCTGGAGCGGACCGCCGCATGGATGACCCTGGGGCAAGTCACCGAAGTCATCACCATGTTTGCCCTCGCCGGGGTGATGGGGCGGCTGCGCCTGAAGTGGACGCATCGCCGCGGGGCTGTTCTTCGGCGTGCTGCGGTTTGCCTTCAGCGCGCTGGATTCCCGCATCGGTCTGCTGGCCGGGATCACCCTGCACGGCCTTTCCTACACGCTTGTTTTCATCACCGGGCAGCTTTACCTCGATCGCCGGATCGATCCGGCGTGGCGGGTGCGCGCGCAGGCGCTTTTCGCGGTCATGACCGGCGGCGTGGGAAATCTCCTCGGCTATCTCGGCACCGGGGCCTGGTTCAACTGGACCGCCCGCGTCGGCGCCCTGCACTGGACCGTCTTCTGGGGCGGACTCTCGCTCTTCGTCGTCTTCATCCTCATCCGCTTCCTCGTCACCAAACAGGAAGCCCCGCCGCCGGACGCCACTTTCGAGCCGACCCGCTCTTCCTGAGTAAAATTCGGGTCCCCGCCGACCGCAGGGGTGGCGGGAAGGAGGGGCTTGTCTCTGTATCTCGGGTCGCCTGGGTCTCGAAGTGGAACATTGAGGGCAAGCGCCTTCCGAAGGGGAACTTCGGAGCGAGCCGGGGGAAGCCGTCCTTTTGGGCCAATATTCTGTGACAGGTGAGCAATATTCCGTCGCAGGTTCGTGCTCATCCGTCGCTCCAGAGGACTTTCCTGCCGCTCCGGAGCACTTTTCCGTCGCTCCAGAGGACTTTTCCGCGGCGGAAAAACGCTTTTCCGTCGCTGGTTAGCGCTCCGCTGCGACGGAAAAGGGCGAACCTGCCGCGGAAAAGGGCGAACTTGCGACGGAATATTGCTCATCTGTCGCGGAAAAGGAGCCCTTTTTGGGCAAAAAAAGGCCGTTAAACGAGGTTCGGCGCGGGCTGCACAGAGGGGAAGGGCCGGTCGGCGGTGCTTTGCCGGGTGTGGCCATCGAGGAGGCAACTGACGTTGATGTCGCCCATGACGTTGATGACGGTGCGGCAGCGGTCGAGGAACCAATCGACCGGGAGGAGCAGGGCGATGTAGATCGGGCGGGAGGCCGACGGCGTTGAAGACGAGGGTCATGGTGACGAGGCCGGCCTCGGGGATGCCGGCGGCGCCGACGGAGGCGACGACGCGAGTGACGACGACGAGGAGCTGCTGCGCGAGGGTGAGTCGGAGGTCGACGCCGAGCATCTGCGCGATGAAGAGGGCGGCCATGGCTTCGTAGAGGGCGGTGCCGTCGTTGTTGAAGTTCGAGCCGACGAGCGCGCCGAGGCTGGCCGACTGTTCCCGCAGGCCGACGCCGCTTGCGCAGGCACTCGTAGGTGACGGGCATGGTGACGGTGGAGCTGCCGGTGGAGAAGGCCATCACCAGCGCATCGCGCACGCCGCGCAGCAGGTGGAGCGGGCCGCACCCACGAGCCGAGGCGGATGCGGATGAGGTAGTAGCCGGCTTGGAGCAGCAGGGCGAGCGAGGACGGCGAGGACGAAGACGCCGAGCGCGTGGAAGGCGCCGAAGCCCTGGGTGCCGACGATGCTGGCGACGAGGCCGAAGACGGCGAGCGGGACGACGTCGATGACCCAGTGGAGGATGGTGACGAGGGTCTGGAGGCCGAGGTCGACGACGTCGGCGATGTTGCGCAGCGTGATCGGTTTCTTCGCGACGCGCCGGAGGGCGATGCCGAAGGCGACGGCGAGGAAGATGACGCCATGACTTTGCCGTTGTCGGTCAGGGGTCCGAGGAGGCTCTGGGGGACGTTTTCGAGGAATTGCGCGAGGAGTCCGGGCGGGACCGCCGGTGGTGCCGTGCTCGCCGCCCGGCGGCCTGGAGCGGGGCCCAACGACCGGGGCGGATGACATTGGCGACGACGAGGCCGATGCAGATGGCGACGAGGGTATTGAGGACGAGGAGGCGCAAAAGCCGCCCGGCGGTGCCCTTTTCAAAGGACGCGGTCATGAGCGCCTGGACGATGGCGAGGAGGATGAGCGCCGGGCGCGAGGGCGCCGAGGACGCGGAGGACGAGCTTGCTCGGGATGGCGAGACCCTCCGCCCGGATTCCGAGGAGGAGTCCGACGAGGACGCCGAGGGCCATGCCGCCGAGGATGCGCAGGTAAAGTGGGGAGCGGTGCCAGCGCGCGAGGAGCCCAGGGCTCAGGGTGGTATCCATATGGCGGCGGAGGCTCTCAGAGTGGGGCAGCTTCGCCAAGGCTTGCCTGCCCGCGCCGCCCGGAATTGTCGATCGGTCCGCGGCTGAAAGCGCTTCGTCGGCGGCTGAAAGCGTTTTGTCGTGAGCTCAATCCGTTTGGTTTTGAGCTCAATCCGTTTGGTCGTGAGCTGAAAACTTTTGGTTTTGGGCCGAAAACCGTTGGTTTTGACCCGAAAACTATTGGTTTTGAGCAGAAAACTTTTGGTTTTCTGGCCCCAGATTCCTTCCCAACCAGCGCTCCGGCTGGGGTTACGATGCGGAATCGCTTCCGTCCCAGAAAGCGCGGGCGGCTTCCTGCCAGTCGCGGCCTTGGGCGGAGTGGTGGGCGGCGGCGCTCATCTCGGCGCGGAGGGCGGGTTCGGTGAGGAGGCAGCGGACGGCGCGGGTGAAGTCTTCGATGTCGAGGGCGCGGGTGATGGAGCCGGTTTTGCCGGGTTGAATGAGGTCTTTGGGCCCGCCTTGATCGGAAACGACATTCGGGAGGCCGCTGGCGAGCGCTTCGACGACAACATTCCCGTAGGTGTCGGTGGTGCTGGGGAAGAGGAAGAGGTCCGCGGAGGCAAAGGCGGTGGCGAGCTCCAGCCCGGCGAGGTAGCCGGTGAAGATGGCGTCGGGCAGGAGGGTTTTCAGTTCCGCGAGATAGGGGCCGTCGCCGACGATGGCGAGGGTGGGGGAGACAGGGGTCCCGTTTACCGAGGAGGCGTCGGCGCCGGTTGGACCGGCGGGATGTCCGCTTTTAAGCCGCTTCCACATGCCGAGGATGACATCGAAGTTTTTCTCCTTTGAGACGCGCCCGACGTAGAGCAGGACGGGTGAGCCCGCGGGCGCGCCGCGTTTGACCCAGAACTCCGGGTCGCGCCGGGAGGGGTGAAAGAGCGCGGTGTCGAGCCCGCGGGGGAGGATGGCGAATTTGTCGGCGGGGAGGCCGCGGTCGATCCAGGCGCGGCGGTAGCTCTCGGAGTTGACGTAGATGCGGTCGAGCTGGCCGTAGAAGAACTTCATGAAGGTCCACGTGAGGGTCTCGAGCGCGGAGTCTTCGGTGAGGATGCGGACGTATTGCGGGAAGTCGGTGTGGTAAATGCCGCTGGTGCGGATGCCGAGGATTTTGCCGGCGAGGAGCGCGGAGAGGCCGATGGGTCCCGGCGTGCTGATGATGAGCTCGGTGAAGCCCTCGCGCTGGATGTAATCGAGGATCTCGAGGATGGGCGGGAAGCTGAGCTTTTGCAGCTCATACTCGGGCAGCTCGAACTCGCCGATGGGGGCGAAGTTTTTGATCGGGATGCCGCTGATCGAGATGGTGGAACGGGAGGTGACGACGGTGAGGTCGTGGCCTTCGGCGCAGACGGCGGCGGTGAGCTTGCGGATGGTGTTGGCGACGCCGTTGACGTCTTCGAGGGTATCGGTGAACCACGCGCGCTTGGTGTTGCGCAGCGCGGGCGCGAGTTCGCCGGTGCAGGCGCGGCTGATTTCGCCGAGCCATGCGCGGTCGGGCGTCTGGCTGCGGAAGGCGTAAACATACGGCGCGAGGGTGCCGAGGATCGGGAGCATGACGCTCAGCTCCTGGATCGCGCCGATGACGTTGCCCGACGAGGCTTCTTTCACAAAGCGGGTGAAGAACCGGAAGGCGAGCTGGTTGGCGAAGAAGTTCGCGATGATGAAGGCGCGGCGCTCGGGCTCCGGGACGCCTTCGGTCTCGCGGGCGAGCAGCGCCTTTACGTCGTGCTGCGAAAAGTGGGTCGCGAACTGCCGCCAGATGGACATGTTCGCCGGCTTGGCCATCTCGAAGATCTTGCCGGAGGCGATGCCCTGCGCGACGAAGCCGAACTTTTCCGCCCACGAAAACTCGGTCGGGTCCTTGCCCTCCATGAAGCGCGAGAAGGCTTTGCCGATGAAGCTGGAGCTTTCCGCGCCGGCGACTTTCGTGCCGATGAAGTGGCGCAGATTGTTGTAAAGCCCGTGGGAAAGGGCGAGGGGACTGCCGGCGGTGCCCCGGGCCTCGCAGCGTCCGGCGCGGAGATGCGCGAGGAAGTCGGCGACGTTCGCGGCGGGCGGGGTCTCGGTGAAGGCGCGCGCGGGAAAGAGTCCGCCGTGGTCGTCGGAGCCGCCGACGAAGGCTTTTTTCCACGGCTCATCGTGGGTCGGTGCGAGGCCGTGGCGGTTGGCGAATTCCTCGATTCTCGCCGGGGTCAGACGGCCAAGGGCGAAGCGCGCGACGTCGCTGAGGAGAGCGTTGCGGAGGCCGTTGATGCCCTCGAAATGGCGGAAGACCAGCGCGAGCTTTTCGAGGTGGGCGAGGGTGAGTTTGCCGTGCGTTTCGTAAAGCGGATGCGCGACGGCGTGCGCGAGGTCCTGCGCGGCGAGATACTTTTGCAGATCGAAGAGGTTGTCCCGCAGCGGCTGGATTTCGCGGTGCTGCGCCTCGTCGAGACCCCAGACAAGCAGGTGCACGGCGGTGCGATCTTCGGGAAAAAGCGCGGTGACTTGCTCGCTGAGAAACGTGCCGGGAAGGTCGGCGATTTCGAGGCAGCCATCGATGCGGTCGTGGTCGGTGAGGGTAACGAAATCCATCCCGCGCGCTTTCAACGCATCGTAGATCCCGCGCGGATCGGAATAGCTGTCCGGCAGCCCGACACGGCGGAAAAACCATTCTGGCGCGCGGTCGCTGTGGCGGGAGTGGAGGTGGAGGTCGGCTTTCATGCGGACGGGAGAGAACGGCGCTGGGATTCGATCCACGCGGCATACGTGAGCGGTTCGCGAACGGCAATGGCGCGGGCGATGAGCGAGCGGATTTGACGCCTGACTGCGGGATGGTGGAAGTCCACCGGATGGATCGAGAGGCGCATGAGCCCGTGGTGCGCGAGCAATCGGAAGAGCAGGGCATTCCACGCGAGGCTGGTGACGCGCCGCCACAGGCTGCGGACGCTCCAGACCAGCGATTGCGAGCGGTAGGCGCGGCTCTTTTGCAAATCGACCACGCTGCCGAGCCGCGTGGTGTATTCGATGCCGAGGTCGCGCAGGGCGTTTTCGGCTTCTTTACTCAGCAGCCAAGCGGGCGCGATGAAGCCGGTTGGGGCGACGCCGACCTGGCGGAACTCGACGCGCGCCTGCGCCACGAGCGCGTGCGCGGAAGCGCGGTCGAGGTCGTAGAATTCGCCCTCGTCCGCGGTGTAAACCTCGGTGGTCAGCCGCGCCGCCAGTCCTTCGCCCCCGCGCCGCGCGCGTTGGTGCGTGTAGCCGTGGATGACGATCTCGTGCCCGGCTTTCGCCTGCTCGCGCAGCCACGCGCAAAAGGCGCTGTCCTGAAGGAAATGCCCGCTTCGATGATGATCCGGGATGACGAGCAGCGAGCACTTTTTCACGCCCCAAGTCCGCATCTCACGCAGGATGCGGGTGCAGTCCGCGCGTGTCTTGGGCGAGACATCGTGGAGCGAAACGACGAGATGTTGGGACGAGCGGGTGCGCATGAAACGGGCGCCGAGCCTGTTCCGCAAAAGGCGCCCGCGAACAGCACAAACGCGCGCCCGCGCGCCGGTCACCCGTTCGGATCGGCAAGCAACTCCGCCAGCCGCGCGCGCACCTCGACGGGCACGCGGTCGAGCCATGTCTCATCGAGCTGCCCGGTCTCCATCATGTCGAGCAGATGCACCTGATCCTTTCTCCGAAATGACGTGAGTTTCATGCACACGAGCGCCTGCAGATCGACCAGCCGGAATTCTGCCGCCGTTGGATCGACTTCGTCCACACCCGGCGATGGGAGCAGCGAGTCTTCGCGCACTTTTTCACCAGCGAAAATCACGTGCACCGCGTCGCGTGCCTTGGCTCGCGGGCCATCGAGGAACATCTCAATCCGGCCCGTGCCGCCGAGGATCGAGGCCGATTTGTGGATGAAACCTGCCGCCTCCATCGCCTCGACGGCGCGCGCGAATTCACTGCGGTCGAGCAGCAGATCGACATCGCGGGTGTTTCGGACCACCGACTCATCAACTCGCGAAACCCACGCTGCCACGGCGTTGCCTCCGATGACCGCATATCGCACGCCCGCCTTGTCCAGCGCCGCCGCAGCCCGGCGCAACCGATCTTTAACGTTCTCGATTCCATTGCTCATATTTTCCCAGGAGACCGGGCCGTAGGAGATCGCGCGAGTCGCCATAGTCGTGGCGGACGCTACCAGCGTCCGTGGAGAAATGCCAATCCAGCCGCGCCGCGTCCAAATTGTCGGTTGACCGCCCGCGCCCAGCGGGGCATCGGTTACACCCGCGTGCGCTCCTTTTATTCACACCGCGATTCTTCGCACGCCTGATCGTCCGCCGGCCCGGTCTGCGCCGTTGCGTTTCACTTTTCTCCGTGGCTGCACTTCAATCCGATCCGGCTGACGACGCGCTGCTGCCCGCCTCACGGATGGTCGCGTGCCATGATTGCGACGCGCTTTTCGAGACGCGGGATTTGCACGCCGGGGAGACCGTCGTCTGCCCCCACTGCTCGGCGAAGCTGCACACTTTTCGCGCGAACTCCGTGCATCGCTCCGCGGCCCTGGCGGTGAGCGCGGCGGCGCTGTTTTTGGTGGCGAATTTCTTCCCGTTCATCGAGCTGAAAGCCGGCGGGCAGGGGACGCGCATCGTGCTCGCGCAGACCGTCTCGGATCTGCAGGCGCATGGCAGCCCGTGGCTCGCGGCGGCGGTCGCGGTCTTCATCCTCGCCGCGCCGACGGTGATGCTCGAGCGGGATGCTCTACGTGCTGCTGCCGCTGCTGCGCGGGCGCGTGCTGCCGGGCGCGCTGGTGGTCTGCCGCTGGGTTTATGGGACCGATCCGTGGAATATGATCGAGGTCTTCCTGATCGGTGTGCTGGTGAGCCTGATGAAGCTCGGCAGCATCGCGACGGTGACGCTCGGCGTGGCATTCTGGGCGTTCGCGGGGCTGATCGTCTGTCTCACGGCGGCGCTCTCGGCGATCGATCGGCGCGATCTTTGGGAAAGGCTGGAGGCACTCGCATGACCGCGGCTTTTCCTCCTGGCAGCGCCGCCGCGCGCGGTCTCGCCTGCTGCCACGCGTGTGGCAAAGTGCAGCCCGTGAAGCTTGGAGCCTGCATGCGTTGCCAAGCCTCGCTGCACCTGCGCAAACCGCACAGCATTCAGCGCACGTGGGCGCTGAGCTTTGCGGCGGTGATGCTTTATCTGCCCGCGAATCTTTTGCCGATGATGCGCACGATGGGCTTTGGCGGCGGCGAAGAAAAGACGATCCTCGGCGGCGTGGTTTTATTCTGGCAGCATCAGGCCTATCCCATCGCCATCGTCATTTTCACCGCCAGCGTCGTCATCCCAATCCTGAAACTCATCGCCATCGTCATGCTCTGCCTTTCCACCCGCACCGGCCGCCGCCCGGAGGCGATGACGCGCGTCTATCGCCTGACGGAACTCGTGGGCCGCTGGTCGATGGTCGATGTTTTCGTCGTCGCGATTCTCGTCGCCGTGGTGCAACTCGGCAATTTCATGTCCATCGAACCCGGTCCGGCGGCAATCGCTTTTGCGGGAGTGGTCATCCTCACAATGCTCGCGGCGATGTCGTTTGACCCGCGACTGCTGTGGGACGCAGCGGGCGGTCCGCGGGCGCGGCCCGCACCTTCACCATGACCGATCCAGCTCCACCCTCGCCAGCGCCCGTGCCAAAGGCTCCCGTCGTCAGGAAAAAGGCGGCGCGCGTTTCGCCGGTGTGGATCATTCCGATCCTCGCCGCGGCGCTGGGTCTGTGGCTCGTCTGGCAGCACTATTCCTCACTCGGACCGCTGATCGAAGTGCGCTTCGAGACGGCGGAAGGCGTGGTGGCCGGGAAGACCAGCGTGCTGTGCCGCAGCGTCGGCGTCGGCATGGTGGAAAGTGTGCGGCTTTCCGATGACATGAAAGGGGTGATCACCAAGGTGCGTATCGATCACGAAGCGTCGGAGCTTTTGAAAAAAGACACGCGTTTTTGGGTCGTGCGCCCGCGGTTTGGCGGAAGCGGCATCTCGGGCCTCGGGACGCTGGTCTCGGGGAGCTACATCGAACTCGATCCCGGCACATCGGAGATCATGGGGCGGCAATTTGTCGGGCTCGAAAATCCGCCGGTTACGCCGCAGGGCGTTCCCGGCTTGCACGTCACCCTCGTGGCGGACACGGCAGGCTCGCTTGGTCCGGGGTCGGCAGTTTCATACAAGGGAATCAAGGTCGGGCGGATCGAGAGCCGGACTTTCAGCTCCGCCCATCAGCGGGTGGAATTCGGGGCATTCATTCAAGGCTCGTTCGGCGAGCTGGTCACGGACCGCTCGCGGTTTTGGAACGTGAGCGGCATTGATCTCGACGTGAGTTCCGCCGGGGTCCGCCTTCGCACCGGCACGCTGGAGTCGCTGGTCGCGGGCGGCGTTGCGTTTGATTCCGACGACACCGGGGTGCCGGCGCATCCTGCCGACGACGGCGCAATCTTCCCTCTCTACGAAAACAAAGACAGCACCGAGGAAGTGACTCTGAACCCGCGGCTGACTTACCTCCTGCTCTTTAAAGACAGCGTGCGCGGCCTCGCCAAGGACGCACCGGTCGAATTCCGCGGCATCCGCGTCGGCACGGTTGCGGATATTTCATTCGACTACCTGCCGGACGACCCGGAGCGCCGCGTGCCGGTGCTCATCAAGCTCGATCCGACGCTCATCACCGACCTGCCGAAAGGCGACCTTTCCGCCGGTCCTGAGCTCATCGCAAAGCGCGTGCGCGATGGTCTTCGCGCAACCCTGCGCACCGGTAGCCTCATTACCGGGCAGCTCTTTGTGGACCTCGACATTGCCCAGGACGCCCCGCCCGGCGAAGTCACCATGATCGGCGACTACCGGATCATCCCCACCTTTTCATCGGGCCTCGGGCAGCTTCAGGATAAACTCACGGCGCTGCTCGATAAGTTGCAGGCGCTCCCGCTCGACGAAACCGTCAAGACCGCCAACGGCGCTCTTGCCGAAATCCGCGGCACGGCCGAGGAGGCGAAAGCTGCCGTGGCCGGACTGAAATCTTCCTCCGAAAACCTCGACAAACTCCTCGCCTCGAAGGACACGCAGAACCTCCCCAACGACCTCAAAACGTCGCTCGCCTCGCTCCGCAAAACGCTCGACGGCTTCAATCAAAATTCCGCGGTTTACCGCGACCTCGCCATCACGATTCAAGACCTCAGCAGCGCGCTGCGTTCGATCGATTCGCTTGCGAGCACGATCGAGCGCAAGCCCAGCTCCCTGCTCTGGGGCAATCCAAAAGGCACCGTCTCGCCACCGAAAGCGAAACGATGAGAGAAAGCGGCCCCGCGCGCCTTCGACATCTCTCGGCCGCTTGCTCACAGGCTGATTTCTTTTCAAAATGACCGCTAACCTTCGCCTCGCCGCCTTTGCTCTCGCGCTCACTTTCGCCGCATGCAGCACGCCTGAGCAATATTACCGCCTCAGTGCCGATGGTCCGCCGCCGGCCAAAGGCGAGGGTTTCGCGCTCGGCGTCGGACCGGTGACGCTGCCCGACTACATCGACCGCGGCGAACTCGTCTTCCAAAGCTCCGAGACGCGCTTCGAGATTCCCTACGAACAGCGCTGGGCCGGCTCCCTCCGCGACACCGCGACGCGAGCCATCGGCACCAATCTCGCCCGCCGCCTCGGAACCGGCAACCTGCACATCCACCCGTGGCCGCCCGGCACGCCGCTCCGCTACCAAGTGCGCGTCGATGTCCGGCAATTCCACGCCCGCTCCGGCGGCGATGCCATCCTGGAAGCCTCGTGGACGATCGAAGACGGCACGTCCGGACGTGTCCTCCGGCGGCGCAGCGGGAATTTCACCGAGCCGGTCCTGCGTAACGGCTACGAAGGCATCGTCGCCGCCGAAAGCCGCCTGATCTCCCAGTGCAGCCGCGCCATCGCCGCGTCGTTTCCGCGGCGTTAGCGGCAGGCAAAATAGATCGTGCATCGGGAGTCGAGTCCGGCTAGCAACGCGGGCGTTCATTCGCCCCGTAAGTTTTTTTAGGTCACCGTTCGGTTTCGGTTTTATGAAAACTCTATTCCCTTCTTCCTCCCACCTTCTGTCTCGCCACCCACGTCCCCGCAAAACTCCACAGAGGCCAGAGCCCGCCTTCCAAGTCGAAATCCTCGAGGCACGCATCGCTCCGGCGGTGATGGTGCTCGGCGCGGCTGGACAAAGCGTCGATAACAATACGCTTTCTGCTTTCTCCGTTGGAGCGGGGAATGACCGCGTCCTGCTAGTCACGGTTTCGGATGATCTCGGCACCGACATCCTGACCGCAACCTTCAACGGAGTGGCGATGACGCAAATCATTGAGCACACGGACACGGTGGCCGTGGATTCCATCTGGGCTTTGAAACTCGGCAGCGGTGCCTCCTCCATCGTGGGAGATATCGTTGTGACCAGCAACGGCGGCACGGTTGCCTTCATCGGCGCGACGGTTTTCCAAGGCGTCAATCAAACCAACCCGGTCGATGGTGCCGTCAAGGGCTTTAACAGCGCGGGCAATGACGTATCAACGACCGATCCGACAGCGGGGGGGAGTCCGGCCGAGCGGACGCCAACGCCAAACGTCTCGAGCGCGGTGGGGAATCTTGTCTTCGATATTTTCGACGTCTTCGACAACTCCGGCCCGACGGGAACCCAGACGCCCGGGACGGGACAGACGGTTCTCCACAACGTCGATATTCCGGCGCGTTCTGCGTATTACAATACGAGCATCAAGGGTGGCGCGAGTTCGGTGCAGATGTCGTGGAGCTCTTCGGGCGAGGCCTACATTCACCTCGCGCTGAACATCAACGCCGCGCCGGCTGGGAGTCTGACCGCGGCACTCGATGGGTCGGGCAATCTCAGCATTACCGACGCTGACGGGACCAGGGCAAACGTCATCACTGCGGTGCGCAGCGGCACTGATCTTGTCATCACTGATGCGGCCGAAGCGTTCCAGTCCGCCCCCGCCACCGGTTCGCTCAGCAACGGCAACAAAACGCTGACCATCCCGCTCAGCTCCGTCACTGGTGCGATCACCTTCAATACGGGTGGCGCCGTCGATTCCCTCACGCTCGACCTCAGCGGCGGCGACTTCATCAACGCCAGCGGGATCGATTTCAACGGCGGCGATCCCACGGTGGCACCCGGCGACAAACTGGTGATCCTCGGCGGCGCCCAAGGCGTAGTGACCTACAACTACACCAACGCGCACGACGGCAGCATTGCGATGAGCAACTTCGGCACCGTGCGCTACGCCGGTCTGGAGCCGATCGTCAACAGCGGCAGTGCGACCGACATCATTTTCAACCTGCCGGCGACCGCAAATGTCGTGACCCTCGGCGATGACACGGCAAGTGGGAACAACCTCTCGCGCCTCAGTGGCTCGACGTTCGAGCAGACCGACTTCGTGAATCCCAGCGGCTCGCTGACCATCAACCGCGGCAATTCGGCGGACACGCTGACGGTGAGTGCACTCCCTGATTTCAACGCCAGCCTAACGATCGGAACGGCAGCGACTCCGTTCAGCGCACTCACTTTCGCCGGAGCGATCACGCTTGCGGCGGACAAAAACCTGACTGCGGAAACGAGCGGAGTTATCACCCTTTCGACGACGAACTCCGATCTCGCCGCGAGTGGCACGGGCGGCATCTCCATGACCACGCTGGCCAATATTTCGCTCGTCAGCGGCTCGAGCATTGGTGTCGTCAATGGCAGCCTGACGCTTATCGCAAATTCCGCAGGGACGCTGGCAGGGAACACGGTGGGCATCAAAGTTTCGGGCGCATCGCTCACCTCCAGCGGGAGTGGAGCCATTTTACTCACTGGCAAGGGAGGGAACCAAGCGGGGACAGGAGGCCATCACGGAATCCATCTTACAAGTGCTGCAAAGATTAGTTCTACCGGCGTTGGCCTGATCTCTCTGATTGGAACAGGTGGAGTCGGATCCAACTTCAATTGCGGAATTCTGCTCGATTCCGCCGGGACGCTCGTAACCTCGGTGAATGGGAAAATCCTGCTGGATGGGACAGGCGGTGCTGGGACTACGGTGGGTAATAACGGAATCTACTTCGTCAATGGGGCCACGGGCGCATCGCTCACAGCGACCGGGTCTGCTCAGGTCGAGTTGATCGGCAAGGCCGGCAGTGGAACCCGGCAGAATCGGGGGGTCGATATCGAAGGTTCTGCGATCGTGAGCGTCGTGGATGGCGATCTCAGGATCACGGGTACTTCACCTGGAACGCACACCACGGACCAAAACATGGGCGTCGTCCTGGTCGGTGGCGTAGCAATCCCGACAGTCTCTTCCTCGGGTAGCGGCAAAATCATCATCAATGGGACGGGCGGAACGGGCACGACGTTGAATGCCGGATTCGTGCAGGCTGGTGGGGCCAAGCTGATTTCGAGCGGTTCGGGCGATGTTGAGATCACCGGGGTTTCCGGGTCCGGCGGCGTCGCGAACTCCGCTTTCGGGATTTTCTTCGACAATGTGGCGGGCTCCAACATCACCACTTCCGCCGGGTACTGCAGATGTGCTTCTGGTCGCCGACACGATGTCTCTGAATGCCACAAACCCGGGAATTTTGGCCGGTGGCAACCAAGTGACCCTGCGGCAGAATACCAATGGCACCCCCGTGAATCTCGGAGGCGCAGATGCGGATGGCACACTTGGTCTGACCGACGCCGAACTCGATCAAATTACCGCCGGCACGCTCCAGATTGGAGACGCTAACAGTGGGGCGATCACGATCAGCGCGGTCATCAGTCCGTTAAATTACCAGACGCTGAGCATTCAGAGCGGGGCGAGCTTTTCGGCGACGGGTGGATTCACCTCCGACATCACCTCGGCGACTGTTTTCGAGAAAATCGTCGTCGCAGGGGCGCTCTCGATTCATCCGAGCGCTACGCTGACGGTCAACGCGGGAGCCTTCGTCCCGGCGCCGACCGACTCGTTCAAAATCATCGACAACACCTCCGCCAGCGCGACCACGGGGACGTTTGCCGGAAAGGCGGAAGGCGCGACAGTCGTGGTCGGTGGCGTGAACAAGCGGATCACGTATGCCGGCGGGACGGGCAACGACGTTCTGCTCGCGCCGGCTGGACCGGACCTGACCCTAAGCAAGGAAAACGTTGGCAATGACGATGACTTGGTGCCGGGTGAAACCGTCACCTACCGGCTGAGCTACGGCAACGCCGCCGACGTGGGGGCCACGGGCGTGACCATCACGGAAACACTCCCGACCGGGATGACCATTCTCCTCGCAGAGAACCCCGGCTGGACGCAAATCGGCGCGACCAATCAATTCAGCTACACGCTTGGTGCCGTCGCCGGCGGGGCGAGCGGGACTGTTGATTTCATCGTGCATGTTGCGGATGCCGTGGCAGGACAGACCACGATTTTCAATAGCTCGACCATCGGTGACGATGGTTCAAACGGACCGGAGGTTAATGCGGAAGACAACACGGCAACCGACACGGACAGTCTCGTCGCCAACGCCACCTTCACGATTACCAAAAGCGATGGCACCACCATCGCCACTCCCGGTGCCACTTTGACCTACGCGATCAATTACGCGAACATCGGAAACCAGGGGGCGACCGGTGTTTTGCTCACGGAAACACTGCCGGGCGGCACCACTTTTCTCAGCTCGGAAAACCCGGGCTGGACGAACAGCGCAGGCGTCCTGACCTTCACCGTCGGCTCGCTCGCGGCCGGAGCAGGCGGCAGTGCGCCGCTGGTCCTCCATGTTTCCAGCCCAGCCGCGGCTGGGCTCGACAGCATCGCCAACACCGTGACGATCGCCGACGACGGCGCGAACGGTGCGGCCTCGCAGAGCGCGACCGACACTGATACCCTCGATGCCGCGCCCGACCTCGCCATCACCAGCAAGAGCGACGGCGTCAGCAGCACTGTGCCGGGCGCGACGCTGACTTATACGATCGCCTATTCGAACATCGGCAATCAGGGCGCGACCGGAGTGATCCTCACGGATAACCTGCCCGTCGGCACGACTTTCGTGGCCGCGGAAAATCCCGGTTGGTCGAACAACGCGGGCCTTCTGACTTTCACGGTCGGCGCGCTCGCCGCTGGCGCGAATGGCTCAGCGCCTCTGGTCCTCCACGTCGCCGCTGTCGCCGCCGCTGGACAGCATACGATTGTCAACAGCGCCACCATTTCCGACGACGATGCCAATGGCCTCGATCCCGCCGGGAACGATTCCGCGACCGACACCGACACCCTCGTCGCTGCACCGGACCTTCAACTCGTCAGCATTTCCAACGGCACCACGACGGTAGTGCCTGGCAACACGTTGACTTACACGATCAGCTACCAGAATCACGGCAATCAGGACGCAACCGGCGTCACGATCACCGAGACTTTGCCCGCCGGGACGATTTTCATCGCGGCGGAAAATCCCGGCTGGACCCTTACCGGCAACACTTTGACCTACGTCATCGGCAGTGTCACCGCTGGTGGCCCGGCTCCCATCATTGAGCGCTTCGATGGCGTTGCCGCACCCGCGCTCCCGGTCGGATGGAGCAGCAGCAGTGGTTCCGGCTCGCAGGCGTGGATTACCTCGACCGGCAGCTTCAGCACCGAGCCGAACGCCGCATTCGTCCCGGATGTCGGGATGGTCACCGACACGTATTTGAACTCCCCGATCATCGCGATCCCCTCTTCGCTGGGGCAGCAAATCAGCTTCAAAAACAGCTACAACCTCGAGCCGGGCTTCGATGGCGGGGTGCTCGAAATCGCGATCGACGGCGGGGCGTTCAGTGACATTGTTGCCGCGGGTGGCAGCTTTGTTACGGGTGGATACAACCGAACAATCTCCGCGTCCGAAGCCAGCCCGATCGGAGGTCGCATGGCATGGTCGGCGAATTCCAGCGGATTTATCGACTCGGTGGCCAATCTCCCGGCCAGCACGCTCGGGCACAACGTCCAGTTCCGCTGGCGGATGGCGACCGACGGCAGTATTTCGGCCCCTGGCTGGAGGATCGACGATGTGACCTTCATCGCTGGGCTCGCGCCTTCGACGATCGGATTGAAGCTGGTTGTCGTTGACCCGGCTGCAGCCGGGCAGGAGACGGTGGTCAGCACGGCGAGCATCGCGGATGACGCCACCAATGGTGCGGACCCGACCGCCGACAATTCAGCGACCGACACTGATATCCTCGATGCCGCTCCGGATCTCGAGCTTACCAGCATCTCGGATGGCACCACTGTGGTGGTCCCCGGCGCGACCATCCTTTACGTCGTGCAAGCGACGAATATTGGGAATCAAGGCGCGACCGGCGTGGTGCTCACCGAGACCGTTCCCGCCGGCACGACCTTCAATGCCGGTGCCAGTTCTCCGGGATGGGTCGCACAAGGCGGCGGCGTTTACACGTTTGCAGTCGTCGGCGAACTCAGCGGAGCAGGAGGGGCAATTTCGACCACTTTTGCGGTGGACGTGGTTTCTCCAGCGGCGTCCGGGCGCGACTTCATCGCCAGTACCGTCTCCATCGCCGATGACGGCACCAACGGCGCCGACCTCACTGCCAACAACAGCGCGACCGACACCGATACCCTCGATGCCGCGCCGGACCTCCACGTCACCAAAACCACCGCCATCGTCTCGACCAAACGTGGTGGAGTGATTCCGTATGACGTCCGCTACTCCAACGAGGGAAATCAGGACGCTACCGGCGCGTATCTGATCGAGCATCTGCCTGAGAACTCGAGTTTCTCCGCCGCCGACAGCACGCCTGGCTGGGCGCTCCAAGGTGACGGCACGTATCGTTTCGATATCGGCGATCTTCCCGCAGGCGCGGCTCCCGGCAGCGTTACCTTCGCGGTGAAAACCACGCGCCTCCTTCCCGGCGGAGTCCTCACCATCGACAATCAAGTCGATCTTCACGACGACCTCGCCAATGGCGCCGACCCCGACCTAACGGACGATCTCGCAACCACTTCCACGCCGATTTACCAAGGCATCTACGCTGTCGCCGCCGACCGTGGTGATGCCAAGCTGAAAGTCGGCCGCGGCGCGCCTCCGGCCGTGCGCGTCTTCGATGTCGCCACAAATACCGAACTCGCCTACTCCGGCTTCCTCGCCTACGAGGCGAGATTCAAGCTCGGTGTCCGCGTCGCCGTCGGCGACGTGAATGGCGACGGCTACGACGACATCATCACCGCCGCCGCCAAAGGCACCGGTCGCATCCGCGCCTTCGACGGACTCACCGGGGACCGCATCGCCTTTGGCAACGGCAGCCTGGAACTCAACCCTTTCAGCGCGCGTTCCCGCGACGGTGCTTACATCGCGGCGGGCGACGTGAATGGCGACGGCTTCGACGACCTCGTCATCGGCGAGGGCTTCGGTGGTTCGCACGTGCTCGTCGTCGATGGCCTCAGCGGTGCCACCACCGACAATCTCACTCCTTTCGCCAGCATCCCCGGGGCGACCGCGAAAGCCCGCCCGCGCTCCTTCACCGGCGGCGTCCGCGTGGCCGTCGGCGACGTGAATGGCGACGGCATCGCCGACATCATCACCAGCATGGGTGCCTACGGCAGCCGCGTGAAAGTCCTCGCCGGCAGCATGACCGATCGCGGCGAAGATCGCGCCTCTCTTCATGACTTCGAGACCGGCGGAAAATCGGGCGTCCATGTCGCCGTGGGAGACATCAATAGCGACGGCTTCGGCGACCTCATCGTCGGCCAGGGCGGCGACCAGTCTCCGCGCGTGCGAGTCTTCAGCGGCTCCGACGGCACTTTGCTGCTCAATATCGCGCCGTTCGGCGAGGCCCCGCCGTCCCCCGCCGTCGTCCGCGTCGCCGCGGTCGATTACAATCTCGACGGCATCGCCGACATCATCGTCGGCACCGGCACCCGCGGCGGCAGCCAAGTCCGCATCTTCGATGGCCGAAACGGAGACGAGATCACCAACTTCGCCGGATTCTCGCGCTACCCGGCGGTCGGTCTCTTCGTCGCTGGGAGCAGCCCCGTGCCGCTCGAATACGAGACCGTGCTCCCGCCGCCCTGACGCTCCCGCCCTTTACCCGCCGCCTGCGCGCGGCTTAAGTAGCGCATGCCCACTCTCGCTGCTGCCCTCGACGACGCCCTCGCCGACCGCGTCCTCGCCGGCGACCGCGTCACGCCCGACGACGCGCGCGCCCTTTACCGGCTCCCGCTGAACGAACTCGGCGCCCTCGCCGACCACCGCCGCCAGCTCGCGCGGCGCGACGCCTTCGCCGGCCGCGGCAACGAAATCGTCACCTACATCATCGACCGGAACATCAACTACACCAACGTCTGCAACGTCTATTGCAAGTTCTGCGCCTTCTACCGCACCGAGCGCGACGACGACCACTACGTCCTCAGCCTCGACCAGCTCGACCAGAAGCTCGACGAACTCAGCGCCATCGGCGGCGTCCAAATCCTCCTCCAGGGCGGCCATCACCCGAAGCTCGGCCTCGACTGGTATCTCGAAATGCTCGCGCACATCCGCGCCAAATATCCCCACATCAACATCCACGGCTTCAGCCCGCCGGAATTCAACCACTTCGCCGAGGTCTTCGGCCTCCCCCTGCGCGAAGTCATCGCGAAATTCAAGGACGCCGGGCTCGGCAGCATCCCCGGCGGCGGCGGCGAAATCCTCGTCGATGAAGTCCGCAACCGCATCGCCCCGCTCAAGTGCAACAGCGACCAGTGGCTCAAAGTCATGGAAATCGCCCACGACCTCGGCCTCAGCTCCAGCGCCACCATGATGTTCGGCCACGTCGAAACGCGTCGACGACCGCATCGCGCACCTCGACCGCCTCCGCGTCCAGCAGGACGCCACCGGCGGCTTCACCGCCTTCATCTGCTGGACCTTCCAGCAAGGCACCCCGGCAGCGGCCCCGGCCACACGCACCTCCGCGCCGAGCCCGTCGGCAGCGCCGAATACCTCCGCACCCAGGCCCTCAGCCGCATCTACCTCGACAATTTCCCCAACGTCCAAAGCTCCTGGGTCACCCAAGGCCCGCGCATCGGCCAAATCGCCCTCCAATACGGCGCGAACGACTTCGGCAGCGTCATGATGGAAGAAAACGTCGTCTCCAGCGCCGGCACCAGCTTCCGCCTCGCCTCCGGGGAAATCGAACACCTCATCCGCGACGCCGGCTACGAGCCTCACCGCCGGGACAACTGGTACGCCCTGCTCGACTGAGTCGAGCCCTCGTAGCTCGTTTGCTCCATCGTTTGCTCCCTCGCTCCCAAACTCCGTTTGGGAACGCCCTGAGGGGCGAAACTTCGTTCCGCAGCGGTGGACTGCGGGCGCGGAGGTTCGGGCAACGGAGTTGCCGGGATCAGTGCGTTCCCAAACGGAGTTTGGGAACGAGGGAGGGGAAATCCTCGCTGGGATTCCAGAAATCACCGTTGGGACGGCGGAAATCCCTGCGGGGATCGAAGCAATCCCTGCGGGGACGGGGAGAATCCCCTTGGGGACGCGACAAATCCCCACGGGGATTGATTGAATCCCCAAAGGGATTTGTGAAATCCCCGCGGGGATTTACTGAATCCTCAAGGGGATTGATGAAATCCCCGCGGGGATTTTTAAAATCCCCGAGCCAAATTCCGGCGATTTACTCTGTTGAGCCCGAAAAATGGGCGAAATGCGACACCCGGCGACGACCTCGCGAACCGGCGCCCTCCATTGACCCGCGCCCCGGCGCTCGTTACGTAGAGGCATGCCCACCCTCGGCGTCGATCTGGTCGAAGAAATCCTGCAGCTCAAGAAGGAGCGCAACGCCGTCATCCTCGCGCACAATTACCAGGTGCAGGAAATCCAGGAGCTGGCCGATTTCGTCGGCGACTCGCTCGGGCTGAGCTACGAGGCGGCCAAGACCGACGCGAAGGTGATCGCGTTTTGCGGCGTCCATTTCATGGGCGAGACGGCGAAGATCCTGAACCCGAACAAGACGGTCGTCATTCCCGACCTCGACGCCGGCTGCTCGCTGAGCGAGTCGTGCCCGGCGGACAAGCTCGAGGCGTTCCTCCGCGAGAACGCCGCGAAGAACTACTACGTCATCGCTTACATCAACTGCTCCGCCGGCGTGAAAGCGCTGAGCGACGTGATCGTGACCAGCGGCAATGCAGTGAAAATCGTGCAGGCCGCGCCCGTGGATCGGAACATCCTTTTCGTCCCGGACCAGAATCTCGGCGCGTGGGTCATGGAGCAGACCGGGCGCAAAATGGAGCTGTGGAAGGGCGCGTGTTACGTGCATGTGGAGTTCACGCGCGACTCGATCGAGCGTGCGCGCGCCGAGTGGCCGGACTCGCCGATCGTCGCGCACCCGGAGTGCACGTATGCCGTGCGCATCCTCGCGGATGAGGTCTGCTCGACGGAGAAGATGATCACTTACTGCAAAAACTCGCCGTCCAAGTCGTTCGTGATCGTGACCGAGAGCGGGATGCTGCACCGCCTGCGCCGCGAGATGCCGGATAAGGTCTTCATCCCCGGCCCCACCGATCACTGCGCCTGCGCGGATTGCCGTTTCATGAAGATGAACACGCTCGAGAAGCTGCACAGCGCGCTGCTCAATCTCGCGCCGGAGATCATCATCCCCGAGGCAATCCGCGCCCGCGCCGAACTGCCGATCCGGCGGATGCTCGAGCTGAGCCGTTGAGCTTCGGGCGGGCGCGTTGCGATGAAGTTCACTCGCGCTTTTCCTGCTCACCGTCGTCGCCTTCGGCCTCGCCGGCTGCGCGCGCAAGCCCGACCCCGCCACCGCCGCGACCGTCTTTTTCCAGCAAGTCGCCGGCGGTCAAGTCGAGCAGGCCTACGAGAGCACGGCCTTCGGCTTCAAGGCGCAGCAGAACGCCAAATACTTCGCGCAGACCGCGAAGGAAATGAAGCTGAACGACTTCGTCTCCGCGGACTGGCAGCCCGCGGAAATCACCGACCGCACCGCCAAGCTCACGGGCGAAGTCATCACCGAAATCCGGCGCCAAAGTCCCGCTCATCGTGAATCTCACTGATGAGTCCGGTGCGTGGCGCATCTTCTCCATCAAGACGCCGCGCGACCTTCAGACCGGCGTGGCCGCGAATGTCTTTGGCACCGTGGGAAAGGGAACCGGCTTCGCCGCGCCCGTCGATCGCCCCGTGCCGACCGAAAAAGCCGTTCGCGAGATGACGCTCGAAACGCTCCTCGCTTTTGATGCCGCGATTCAAAAGGGAGCGTTCGACGACTTCTTTGCGCAGACCTCAAAGGCGTGGCAGCAGCAACTCACCATCGGTCAGCTCCAGCGCACCTTTCAGCCGTTCATCGACAAGAAAGTCACCCTCGCCGGCGTGCGTGAACTCGAACCGGTCTTCGACCAGCCCCCCTACTTGAACACCGATGGTCTGCTCGTCGTCTCCGGCCACTACCCGACGCAACCCTACCGCGTCGTCTTCTCGATGAAATTCATCTACCAACTGCCCAAGTGGAGGCTCTTCGGCATCGAGGTGAATCTGCAAAAGTAAGCGAACGCCGCGCCATTTTCCGGGTAGGGTGGGCATCCTGCCCGCCGCCTCGGGCATCTTGCCCGGCGGCACTTCGGGCACACAAGCGCCTCTCGATTCCGGGGAAATCGCTTGGGCGATGCCCAAACCGGCGGGCCAGAGCCTACGCTACCCGTCCCACTGAGCGACCGCAGCATCGAGGCTCGCGCGATCGCTGATTGAGAGGATGGGCGTCCCTTTGCGCGTGCGGCCGAGCAGGCCCGCGAGCACGCCCCCGGGGCCAAGTTCGAGGAAGAGGTCGATCTTCTCGTGGTCGAGTAAATATTCCATCGACTCGGTCCAGCGCACCGTCCCGGTGACCTGATCCTGCAACGAACGCCGGATCTCCTCCGGCTCGCTGACCGGCCGCGCATCGACGTTGCAGACGACGGGAAACGCGGGCGTGTGAATGGTGGTGCGCGCGAGTTCTTCGCCGAGTTTCACGTAAGCGGAATCCATCAGGCGCGAGTGATACGCGCCGGCGACATTGAGCATTTTCGCGATGCGAACGCCGTGCTCTTTCGCGAGCCCGACGGCCATCGCGACCTTCGAGGATTCGCCGGAAAGGACGATCTGCCCGGGACTGTTGAGATTGGCGACATCGACATCCGTCTCCGCCGCGAGCGCGCGCACGTTATTCTCCTCGCCGCCGATGCACGCCGCCATCGCACCGGAAGTCTGCTCGCAGGCCTCCTGCATGAAACGCCCGCGCCGCGCCACGAGTTGGAGCGCGGTCTCGAAAGCAAACGTGCCCGCCGCCGCGTGCGCCGTGAATTCACCGAGCGACAAGCCTGCCGCCGCGTGGATCGGGAAATCGCCGACCGTATTCCGCAACGCTGCGAGGCAGGCGAGGCCGTGGACAAAAAGCGCGGGCTGACAGTTTTTGGTCTCGGTTAATTCCTCGACCGGGCCATCGAGAGCGATGCGGCTGAGCGGAAAGCCGAGAATCTCGTCGGCTCGGGCGAAAAGCTCGGTGGCGCCGGGGAGGTCCCGGCCCATGCCGACTTGTTGCGCCCCTTGGCCGGCGAAGAGGAGTGCGATGCGTTTGGTCATAAAGTCGTGCCGAGTTGGATGAGACGCGCGGCGCGGGCGGCAGCGCGCTCGAGCAATTCCGCGCCGCGGCGCATCGCGTCGTCGAGCGACATCGGCTCATCGACGAGCGTGACGTCGGCGTCGAAAACCGCGCGGACGGCGGCATCGTCCGCGACCGAACCTCCGAGCGCGAGCACCGGCTTGCCGAGTCCACGCGCGAGCGCGGCGACACCTGCCGGGCCTTTGCCCTCCAGCGTTTGCGTGTCGATGCGCCCTTCGCCGGTGGCGACGAAATCGCTCGCAGCAACGAGCGCGCGCAGCCCGATCGCTTCCGCCACGACGTCGAAGCCCGACTCGATTTTCGCTCCGCAAAAAGTGAGCAATCCAAAGCCGATGCCGCCCGCCGCGCCTGCACCGGGCGTGTCGCGGAAGTCGAGTTCGAGGTCCTGTTTCACGACATCGGCGAGGTTCTCAAGGCAAAGCTCCAGCGTTTCGATGGTCCTTGCGTCGGCGCCTTTTTGCGCGGCAAAGACGCGCGCGGTCCCTCGCTCGCCGAGCAACGGATTCTGCACGTCAGAGGCGGCGATGATCGCGGGGAGATCGATGAGATTTTCGAGGTTGAGGCGCGTCAACGAGAGGAGATTCGCAGGGAGGGCAGCGAGTGGTTCGCCGTCGCTCGTGAGGAATTCCACGCCAAGCGCTTCCGCCATGCCGATGCCGCCATCGGTCGTAGCGCTGCCGCCAAGACCGACGAGAATGGTCGTCGCCCCGCGCTCCGTCGCCGCGCGGATGAGTTGTCCGGTGCCGTAAGTCGTGGCGCGCAACGGCGCGCGCTCGTCCGCTTGCAGACGCCATAAACCGGACGCCTCGCTCATTTCGATCACCGCGAGTTTCTTCGCCTCGATCCAAACGTAGCGCGCTTCAATCTCGCGTCCGATCGGATCGGCTGCTTTCGCGGAGATCCACTCGCCACCGAGCGCTGCGCAGAGCGCTTCGGCGAAGCCTTCACCGCCATCGGCGATCGGCGCAAGCGTGATCTCCGCATCGGGCCAGACCATGCGGAAGCCACGCGCGATCGACTCCGCCGCGGCGAGCGCCGAGAGCGAACCTTTGAATTTGTCCGGGGAGACGAGGATCTTCATGAGCGCCGCATGCAGCGCGAAGTCAGGCGGTCACTTCGCCCACGTGATCAGTCGCAACTCGTGATCTTGCACGAGGTTGGCGTGAGTCGGGATCACGCGAACGCTCAGGCCGTAGCTGCCGCTTTCCTTCGCGGGGATCGTGCCCTCGTAGAGGTAGGCGCCCCCGTCGAGTTTCTTGGTTTGCTTGAGATCGACGGTGTTCGGCTTGGTGATTTCGTTGTCCACTGCCTCGCCGAGATACGCCTGCACGGTCACGAATTCCGGGGTGATCGGGCCGAGATGCACGACTGCGCTGAGCGGCAGCGAATCGCCGACATACACGTTCGTCGTTCCTTCGCCGACTTTGACGTCGGAGATGCGGATGTGGTCCCACGACTTCCGGATCGTGTTCTTCCACTTGCTGAGCTCGACCGCCTTTTTGCCGCTGCCGGCGGCGAGCGTGCTGTGCGCCCGCGCGGCCGGCTCGTAGAGCCGCTCGGCGTATTCCTTCACCATGCGGTGCGTGTTGAAGACCGGCGTCACGCTGCGGATGGATTCGCGCATGAGCTGCAGCCACGCGATCGGCAGGCGGCCGTCGGGCTTGGCGTAATAGAGCGGGATGATCTGCGTCTCGAGGATGTGGAAGAGGCTCGCGACATCGACCTCGTTCTCGAACTCCGGATCGATCGACTCCGTGTCTCGGCATCTCCGCGCCGATCGCCCAGCCGTTCTTGTCCGTTGTAGCGCTTCGCACCACCAGCCATCGAGCACGCTGAGATTCAGCCCGCCATTCGGCGGCAGCTTCATGCCGCTCGTGCCGCTGGCTTCCAGCGGACGGCGCGGATTGTTCAGCCAGAGATCCACGCCCTGGTAAAGCCGCCGGCCGACGTAGTGATCGTAGTCTTCGACGAAGACGATCCGGTTCTCGAACTCCGGCATCCGCGTGAATTTGATAGACCTCCTGGATGAAGCTGCTTGCCCGGCTCGTCCTTCGGATGCGCCTTGCCGGCGAAGACGAACTGCACCGGGCGCTCCGTGTTGGCGAGCAGCTTGAGCAGCCGCTCCGGATCGCTGAAAAGCAGCGTCGCGCGCTTGTAGGTCGCGAAGCGGCGCGCGAAGCCGATGGTGAGCACCTCGGGATTCAGCAGGCGGTTGACGTGCCGCGATGTTCTCCGGCGATTCGCCGAGCCGCTCGCGCTGCGGCGCACGCGCGTCGCGGACGAATTCGATCGAGCCGCACCTTGAGCTGCTGATGCGTCGTTCCAGAGTTCCTCGTCCGGGATATCGATCACCCCGCGCCAGAATTCCTGCGTCGGTGAGATGCTCCTCCCAGCCGGGCAGATACTTGTCGTAAAGCGCGGCGAATTCCGGCGCCATCCAGGTCTTCGTGTGGATGCCGTTCGTGACGCTGGTGATCGGCACCTCGTTCTGCGGCACGCCGGCCCACACGTCTTTCCACAGACCCTGGCTACACCCGCCGTGCAGCGCGCAAACGCCGTTCGCGTGGCGGCTCGTGCGCAGCGCGAGGATGGTCATCGAGAACGGCTCGCTCGGGATCGTTCCGCGTCTGGCCAAAGCTGACGAACGTCTCGAAATCGATGCCGACCTTCGCCGGATAGTCGCCGAAATACTTCCGCATCAGCTCCAGCGGGAAGGCGTCGTTGCCCGCCGGCACCGGCGTGTGCGTGGTGAAGATATTGCCCGCCGCGACGACCTGCAGCGCCGAGTAGAAATCGAGCTTGTCTTCCACCACGCCGCGCCGGATCAGCTCGAGCGAGAGAAACGCCGCGTGCCCTTCGTTCATGTGATAGACCGCCGGCTTGATGCCCATCGCGTGCAGCGCGTGGACGCCGCCGATGCCGAGCACGATCTCCTGCTTGATCCGCATCTCGAGATCGCCGCCGTAGAGCTGCGCGGTGATCTGCCGATCCTCCTCCGAGTTCTCCGGCAGATCGGTGTCGAGCAGGTAAAGCGTGATGCGGCCGATCGCGAGCTTCCAGACCTTCGCGCGCACGGTGCGGCCGAGGATCTCGACGCCGATCAACAGCGGCGCGCCGTCCTTGTCCAGCGCATCCTGCAGCGGCAGATGGGAGAAGTTCTGGTTGAGCTGGATGCTCTCCTGCCAGCCGTCCTTGTTGATCTGCTGGCGGAAATAGCCGTGCCGGTAGAGCAGCGTGAAGGCGACGAAAGGCAGGTCGAGATCGCTCGCCGATTTGCAGTGGTCGCCCGAGAGAATGCCGAGGCCGCCGGAGTAGTTCGGGAACGATTCGTGAAAGCCGAACTCCGCCGAGAAGTAGGCGATCGGCGCCTCCTTCGGCGAGCGGGCTGTCCTTCCGCAGCTTCCCGTACGTGTCCGGCCGCGCGAGGTACGCCTCGAACTTCGCGTAGACGGCTTCATCTCGCGGAGGAAATCGTCATCCTGCGACACCTCGATCAGCCGCGCCTGGCGGCAGAGTTGCAGCATCCGCAGCGGGTTGTGATTCGTCTTGTCCCAGAGCACGGGATCGAGGTGGCGGAAGAGCTTCCGCGCATCCGGCTGCCACGTCCACCAGAGGTTGAAGACGATTTCGCGCAGCGGCTCGAGTCGGCTTGGGAGCTTCGGGATGACGTTAAAGACGTGGAGTGGGAGCATAGTTCTCGTGGTTGGACTGCCGTTTCACTGCGCTGGCTGGGGAGAACCGCGGCGAGGCTAGCGGGGCTTTCTGTTCTGGCAAGCGCGGAGAAAAGGCGCGATCCGCCCACGCCTTCCGCCTTGCTCCCGCGCTGCTTTCCCGCCTAGCTACGCCCACATGGCAAACGTCGTTTTCCTCTGGCACATGCATCAGCCGTACTACGTCGATCCGGCGACGCAGACGGCGATGATGCCGTGGGTGCGGCTGCACTGCGTGAAGGGCTACCTCGACATGATCTCGGTGATCGAGGATTTCCCCGGCGATCCGCGTGAACTTCAACCTCACGCCGGTGCTCGTGCTGCAGATCAAGGAGCTGATCGAAGGCAAAATCCGCGATCGCTGGCTGGACTGGTCGCGCAGTCCGGCGGCGGATCTCGACGAGAGCGACGAAGTTCGCGCTCCTGGAGAACTTCTTCAAAATCCACTGGGACAATCTGGTGAAGCCCTTCCCGCGCTATTGGGAACTGCTGAACAAGCGCGGGCTCACCTTTTACCGCGACGACGTGCGGCGCGGGCTGCGCTATTTCTCGACGCAGGAATTTCTCGATCTGCAGATGTGGTTCAATCTCGCGTGGTGCGGCTACACCGCCGAGCGGCTCTACCCGGAGCTCGCGGAGCTGAAGCGCAAGGGGCGCAATTTCACCGAGGCGGAGAAACAGCGCGTGCTCGACATCCACCTCGAAATCATGCGGCTGGTCCTCGCGAAATATCGCGCCGCCGAGGAGCGCGGGCAGGTGGAGCTGACGACGACGCCGTTTTTCCATCCGATCCTGCCGCTGATCTACGACTCGTCCTTCGCCGAGCGCAGCCTGCCGGGGCGGCGAGTTTCCGCAGCGGTTCTCCTGGCCGGAGGATGCCGCGGCGCAGCTCACGCTCGCGGTCGAGCAGCACGCGGCGATCTTTGGCCAGCCGCCGCGCGGACTCTGGCCGAGCGAGGGCTCGATCGCGCCGGAACTGCATCCCGCTGATGCAGCGCAGCGGCATCGAGTATTTCTGCAGCGACGAGGAAAATCTCTTCAATTCGCTGAAGCGCGATCCGGCGTATCGCAGGGCGCGAACGATCGATCATCTGGAGCTTTTCCAGGGCTGGCGCGTGACGCACGACGGCGCCGCGGTGAACGCGCTCTTTCGCGAAAAACCGCTCTCGGATTTCATCGGCTTCATGGCCGCGAAAAACGATCCGCGCAGGCCGCGGCGGCGCATCTGCTCATCCACCTGCGCCACATCGCCGGGCTCGTGCCGCAAGGACACCGGCGTCATCCCGCTGATCCTCGACGGCGAGAACGCGTGGGAGACCTTTGCCGATGGCGGCGAGAGCTTTCTGCGCGCGCTCTACGGCGGCATCGCGGCGGACAGCGCGCGGCTGCACAGCTGCACGATCGAGGATTACTTCCGCCATCATCCGCCGCAGCAAGCAGCTCACCACGCTGCACACCGGCTCGTGGATCGGCAGCAACTTCGACATCTGGATCGGCGAGCCCGAGGAAAACCGCGCGTGGGATCTGCTCGGCGAGACCCGCGCTTTTCTCCAGCAGCGGATCGACGCGGGCGCGCTCACGCCCGCGCAGCACGCTGCGCCGCGCTGCGCGAAATCTACGCCGCCGAGGGAAGCGATTGGTTCTGGTGGTACGGCCCGGACTTCTCGACCGAGCAACGACGCGCTCTTCGACGAGCTCTTCCGGCAGCATCTGAAGAACGTCTACACGCTCTGCGGGCAGCCGCATCCCGGCGGCGCTCGATCACCCGATCACCAGCGCGCGCTCCGCTCCGCTGCGGCATCGCCCGGAGCGCTTCATCACGCCGAAAATCGACGGCCAGCGCTCGCCCTACTTCGACTGGATCGGAGCCGGCAGCTACGTCCCCGGCAGCGAGCAGGCCTCGCTCCACCGCGTCGCGCGCTGCCTCAGCCGCATCTCCTTTGGGAGCGACGAGCGCCGCCTTTTTCTCATGCTCGAAGTGCAGGAATGGTCGGCCTTTTCGCTCGAAATCACGTTTCAGGAACCGGCCGGGTTCGTCTTGAAAAGTAACGTCCTCACCCGCGACGGCGCACAAACCTGCACGCTCACGTCGCCCGATGGATCATCGACCACCCGACCCGCGCTCGCCTGCGCCGAGGTGATCGAACTTTCCATCCCCCTCGCCGACCTCGGTCTCGCGCCCGGCGCAACCGTGGCTTTCCAAATCCGCCTCCTCGAAAATGGCCTCGAGCGCGAGTGCTACCCGGAGTCCGTCCCGATCCAGTTCCCGCTCCTCACCGCCGAGAGCGAGCTCGAGAATTGGATCGTTTAAAGCCGCGTGAGCAAAGGCACCGAAACCGGCCAACTGCTGTTCTTCGCCGCCGCCGCGCTGATCGTCGCTTGGCACGCCTGGCGCGGCTGGCGCAAAGGCGTCGTCCGCCAAATCATCGGCGTCGTCGCGATCATTCTCGCTTGGCTCGCCGGCTATTTCGGTGGTCCATTCACGGTCCTTTTTCTGCGTCCGCTCGGCTTGCCGGATCAACTGCTGGTCGTCCTTGGCGGAGTGCTGCTCGGGGCCGTGGTCTACGTTACCATCTCGGTGCTGGCTGCGGTCGTTTTTAAAAACACCGCACAGCAAGGCGTCGGCGTTATCCGCTGGGGCTACGGCGGGCTCGGAGCACTCGTGGGTGCGGCTGCCGGTTTGTTTCAAGTCTGGCTGTTGCTCCTCGTCCTGCGGCTCTTTGGCACCGTCGCCCAGACCGGATTAGACGCCGCCAAACACGCACCCACCCGCCGCCAGCCTCCGGCAAACCCCTTGGTGCGCGGCGTCGCCGGGATCAAAGCCTCAATGGACCGCGGTCTCACCGGCGCTGTCACAGACCATCTCGACCCCGTCCCCGACCAGCTCTACCGCACGCTCAACAAACTCGGCCGCACGGTCGCCAGCGACCGCAGCATCTCTCGCTTCTTCTCCTACCCTGGCGTGAAGCCACTAGCGCAGCACCCCAAAATGCTGGCCTTAAAAAAAGACCCGTCGATTTCCCGTGCCGCGCTCGAGCGCAACTACCTCGCGCTCCTCCGCAATGAACACGTCGTTGCCGCCGCCAATGACCCCGAAATGGCGCGCCTCGTCCGCAGCCTGGACTTCGAAAAAGCCCTGGATTTCGCCCTCCAGGAAAAGGCAGCTCTGCCACCGCCCGCGCGGTGAGCTGAAGAGCGGAGAGGGGGGGATTCGAACCCCCGATACCGTTGCCAGTATGCCGCTTTAGCAAAGCGGTGCTTTCGGCCACTCAGCCACCTCTCCGAGTGAGCGGGGAGTAAAGCGGAGGGGGAGGGGGGCGTCAAAAGAAAATCCCGCACTCGCGCCGGGCGGTGCCGCTTGCGCAAAAAATCGCCGCCGCTATAAATCGGCGATCATGCCTGCCGAACTCATCGAACCCATCGGATTCAAGAAAGGCCGGCGGCTTGACGACCTCGAGCACAAGGAAATCAGCGAGGAGGATTACAAACCGAAGCTCAAGAACTCCCAATTGGATCTTTTGAAACTCCAGCGGGAGCTCAGCGAAACCAAGAACTCGCTGATCATTGTCTTCGAAGGGCCGGACGCTGCGGGCAAGGGTGGAGCCATCAAGCGAGTCGTCGAGCGTCTCGATCCGCGCATCCTCCGCGTGCATTCGGTGATTAAACCGACCACGGAGGAATACCATCACCACTATCTCTGGCGTTTCTGGAACAAGCTCGCGCCTTACGGGCAGACCGTGATCTTTGACCGCTCGTGGTATGGCCGCGTGCTGGTGGAACGAGTCGAGAGTTTTGCGACCGAACGCGAGTGGAAGCGCGCCTATCAAGAGATCAACGAGTTCGAGCGTTTGCTCTGCGACGACGGCGCAGTGATTGTGAAGTTCTACCTTCACATCACCAAAGACGAGCAGTTGCTACGCTTCAAACGTCGCGAGGCTGATCCTTACAAGCATTGGAAGATCAACGAAGAAGACTGGCGAAACCGGCGGCGCTGGGACGAACACAACGAAGCGGCTGAGGATATGTTCCAAAAGACCTCCACCGCTTGGGCGCCCTGGCACATCGTGCCGGCGAACTTCAAGTGGTTTGCGCGCGTAAAGATCGTCAAGACAGTCGCTGAGGCGCTGGAAGCGGCGAAGCTCCGAAAGCTTACCTAGCTGTGATTGGCTGCGCTCGGATTTTCCTTGTCGCGCTGGCCTGTGTTGGCACGACAGGCTGCGACCAATTGTTTGATCGCGACCGCAGCAAAGCGCCCATTGCTGCGGCGGAAAAGAAAGCGTCGGCAGGTGACTTTCGTGGGGCAATCAAGCTGTACGAGTCAGCTCTCGATGGCACGCCTAAGACAGCGGACGTCCATTTCAAGTTGGGAGTCATCTACGACGACAAGCTCAAGAGCCCCCGCGATGCGTTGCACCATTTCGAGCGTTACCTGGACTTTGCACCCACCGGAAGTCATGCCAAGGAGGCACGGACTTACAAAAAGGAGGATGAGTTCAAGATTCTCGCATCACTAACCAGAGGTGGCTTTGTCTCGCAGGAGGACGCGGTAAAAATCAAGAACGAGAACGCTTCGCTCCGGAAGACGATCGAGCTCATGCGCGTCCAGAAAAACGCCACGCCTCCACCCGGCGTAGCCAAGGGCGAGCAGGTGCAGAAGCCCATCCCGCCAGGAGCCCGGACGCACGTCGTAAAGTCCGGTGAAACGCTCGCGACCTTGGCCGCGAAATACTACAGGAACAAAACACGATGGAAGGATATCCAGGACGCGAATTTCTACTCCCTGCAAGGCACGGCGAAGATTAAAGCCGGCCAGACATTGATTATTCCAAAGTAGCAGGAAATATCAGCGACCCGAACCACGAAGCATCCGAGAGGAGGTGCACCCTGCCTCCGGCTGCTAGGCTGGCTCGTCGACGGCACCTTTTTCGCGCTTCAGATCCGCGCAGTTTGCCGTGGATGAAGGCATCGATATCACCATCCATCGTGGCATCGATGTTACTCGTTTCCACGCCGGTTCGGAGATCGATGATCTTTTGGTAGGGCTGAAACACATAGCTCCGAATCTGACTACCGAAGGCTACGTCGGCCTTTTCTCCGTAGGCCGCTGAAATGTCTGCGGCAGCTTTGTCGGTCTCGATTTGCTGGAGCTTTGCTTGCAGCATCCGCATTGCGGTCACCTTGTTTTTCTGCTGGCTCCGCTCTGCCTGACAAGCCGCGACCAAGCCGGACGGAAGATGGCGGATCCGCACGGCTGTTTCCACCTTGTTGACGTTTTGACCGCCTTTGCCACCGCTGCGATAGGTATCCACTTCGATGTCGGCTTCATTGATTTCGATCGGGGCACTCTCGGGCAGCTCTGGCACCACGTCGACGCCGGCGAAAGAGGTGTGACGGCGCTTGTTGGAATCAAAAGGCGAGATGCGGACGAGCCGATGCACGCCCCGCTCTGTGGCGAGGTAGCCGTAAGCGAACTCACCGATGACTTGCAAAGTGCAGGACTTGATTCCCGCTTCGTCTCCCAACTGGATGTCCACGATCTGGCTCTTGAAGCCATGTCTTTCGATCCAGCGCTGATACATGCGCAAGAGCATGTCGGCCCAATCACACGATTCGGTTCCACCCGCGCCGGAGTTGATGGTGAGGAAGGCGTTGAACCGATCATTCGGACCGGAAAGCAGCATCTTTAACTCGAACTCCTCGAGACTAGTGACGATGCCGGCGTGCTCTTTGACGACTTCCTCCGCGGCTTGAGCGTCCGCTTCTTCCGTGGCTAGCTCGATGAGCACGTCGAGGTCTTCCACTCGCGTTCCAGTTCCAGCAGCGGTGTGATCTTCCCACGCAGCGTGGAGACTTCCTCCACTCGTTGTTGCGCCTTGTCTTTGTTGGCCCAGAAATCGGGCTCGGCCATCTGGCCTTCGAGTTCGCTCAGCCGAGCTTGCAGTTTGGCGAAGTCAAAGATACCTCCGCAACTCGCCCACGCGGGACTTCAGGCTCTTGGTATCGATCGATTGGAGGTCAGCAGACATGGTAGGTCGGGAAAGGATTAGCGGTTCAAACGCATCTGTGCCGGCGCAGGTGTGGCCGGTTCCATGCGATAGATGGTCTCACCCGGTTTCATGACATCGAATAAGTCTCGGGCGAGAATCTCGAGGTATTCCGGGTCGTGCTTGAGCAGGCTTTCTTCGCGCTGGTGCCGGGCGAGCAGCATCCGAGCTTTCTCGACTTCGGTCCGCAATTCTTCGAGTCGGCTGTCTTGTGCCTTGCGGATGTTGACTTCCGGCAGAAAGGAGTAGGCGATCGGAACCGCAGCAGCGAGGAGGATCAACGTCACGACGCAGCGATTGAGGGAATGCCAGATTCCCTTGCCGGATTTCGACGTGTAACCTCCCTCGCTCACTTAGCGCATCTTACCGCCGTAGATGGCGTTGTCACCAAGTTCTTCTTCGATGCGTAGAAGCTGATTGTATTTCGCCACGCGATCGGTACGGCAAAGGCTTCCCGTCTTGATTTGACCGGCATTCGTCGCCACCGCGATGTCGGCGATCGTGGTATCTTCAGTCTCGCCAGAACGGTGGCTGATCACGGCCGTGTAGCGGTTCTCCTTGGCCAGTTCGATGGCGTCCAAGGTCTCGGTCAGCGTGCCGATTTGATTCACTTTGACGAGGATGGAGTTGGCGACTCCGCGTTCGATTCCTTTGCGGAGAAAGTCGACGTTGGTGACAAACAAATCATCGCCGACGATCTGCGTCTTCTCACCCATCGCGTCCGTCAGCAGCTTCCAGCCATCCCAGTCATTTTCAGCGCAGCCATCCTCGATCGAAACGATCGGGAATTTCTTTTGCAGTTCCTGGTAGTAAGCCACTAATTCCGACGCTTTGCGCTTTGAGCCGTCAGACTTTTTGAAGACGTATTGGTTCTTCTCCTTGTCGTAGAATTCACTCGCCGCAGCATCGAGCGCGATGAAGACGTCCTTGCCGAGTTTGTAGCCAGCTTTCTTTACCGCGGCGGCAATGGTCTCGAGGGCGTCGTTGGCGTCGGCAAGCTTCGGTGCAAAGCCGCCTTCGTCACCGATGGCTGTGGATAGCCCGCGATCTTTCAGCACGCCTTTGAGCGCGTGGAAAATCTCCGTGCCACAGCGCAGAGCGTGGGAGAAGGAATCAGCCCCTTTTGGCATGATCATGAATTCCTGGAAATCGATCGGCGCATCCGAGTGCGCGCCACCATTGAGGATGTTCATCATCGGCACCGGGAGGACTTTGGCATTCGGCCCGCCGAGGTATTTGAAAAGAGACTGGCCGATCTGGTTGGCCGAGGCCTTGGCGACGGCGAGCGAGACGGCCAGCAAGGCGTTCGCGCCGAGCTTTGCTTTGTTCGGCGTGCCGTCGAGCTCGAGCATCGTCTTATCGATGCTGACTTGATCCGTGGCGTCCATGCCTTCGAGTTCCTTGGCGATGGATTTGTTGACGTTCGCGACCGCCTTGGTCACGCCCTTCCCGAGCCACCGATCCTTTACTCCGTCGCGCAATTCCCATGCTTCATGTTCTCCCGTGCTCGCGCCGCTTGGCACCGCCGCGGTGCCGAGGGCGCCACCGGCGAGGCGGACGTCCGCTTCCACCGTGGGATTGCCGCGGGAGTCGAGGATCTGCCGGGCGTGGATGTCGATAATAGTAGTGAGAGACATGGAAAAAAGGGAGCCGTGTTAAATGGATGAGCGGCCTTCACGAAAGTGCGAAACGCCGGAAAACTCGCGCAGTGGAATAGAGAGCTGCCGTGGGGGTGGCAACCCTTTTCGATGCGGGGGGCGATCGATCAGCGGATTTAGCCGCACCCTACGCAATCCGGGTGGGTAGGACGAAATCAAGCCGCCCAAACCCGAGATCCACGGTAATGGGTCTAGGGAACTCAGGCCGGGACGGCGGTGGCCGCACCGCGGTAAGCCTCGATCGACATGATCTCGACTTCGCGGTCGCCGGTTTCCGTCGGCACCCGGACTTTCTCGCCGACTTTGTGACCGACGAGTGCTTGGGCGATGGCAGTCTGGTAGCTGATGATCCCTTCTTCCGGCACACCGTCCCACGCTCCGAGAATGGTGAAGACATCAGTCTGCTCGGTCGCGGTATCTTTCACTGTGACGACCGTGCCGATACTCACGCTCTTCGTGTCGGGATTGGCGAAGTCGGTACCCCGGGCGCGACCGAGATCGCGTTCGGCTTCGGATTTCCGGCGCATGAGCACGCTTTGCATTTCTTTGGCCGCTTTGAATTCGAAGTTCTCGCGCAAGTCCCCGTGGCTGCGCGCGACGCCGATTTCCTTGGTGTTGTCGGGGATCTGTTTGGTGATGAGATCCTCGTATTCCGCCTTCCGTTTCTCGAGGCTCGCCCATGAGACGATGAGCGATTCCTGCTTCTCGGTGCTCTCGCCGGAGATCATCGACTGCAGTTCCGGGTATTGGCGGATGATCCGGCCGAGCAGCGAGCGTTTGTTCAGCTCCTCGAAGACGGTGGACATGATGATTCGGCGCATTGTTTCGCGCAGTTCCTCAGGGCTGGCGTCGGAGATCAGATCGGTCAGCAGCTCTTTGTCGCCGAGCAAAAGGTCGTGCAGCTTGCGGTCGCGTTTTTCGCTGAATTGATCGCGCTCGAGAGCCGAAACGATCGCGCTGAGCAGACGGATGCCGGCGAGTTCACGGAAGGGACCGCTGCGTTCTTTCGCCAGCCAATGCAATGCTTCGCTAGTGATCGAATGCTCACTGATCGCGCGCGAAAGGGCGGCGCGGAGTTCATCGGCTTTGCCCTGATCGACGAGCAGGCGCCCGACTTCGCCGACGATGCGGCTGTTGCCGCGAAGGGCGAGGTCAATGGCTTTGCCTGTCCATTGATCGCCAAACGCCGCGGGCAATTCGCCGAGCACGCGCTTGAGCTTTGCGGCGGGGATTTCGCCGAGAAGAGCCGGGAGCTGCCGCTCTCCAGAGGTGAGAAAATCAGCGACCATCGGCGCGCCAGCACCGCGGTCGAGTCCACCAGCGCGCTCGGCGATTTCATCGCGCGAGAGGAGCAGGCTGAGAGCTTGTGAAGTGTGCAGCCGCTGGCTTTTGCGTGCTGTCTCGTTCGCGGCGCGGATGACCGGTGCCAGTTGTTCCGCCGGGTTGGTGAACTCGGTGATGTTTTTGACGATCACCTCGAGCGCGGCGACTTGATCCTTTACCTGGCGGACGCTGTTGAACGCGGCAATGTATTCGTCAGCGTGCGAGATCTGATCTTCGCGCAGCTCGAAAGGCTCGCTCTTTTTCCCGGGGATTGCGTAGTGCCCGTCTTTTTTCAGCGCCTTTTTTGCGCCATCGAGCCACCGTTTGAATTCCGCTTCGCTCATCACCTCGGGCACGAGCGAAACCATGATTTGATCCTGCGTCGCCTTGCCGCTGTAGCTGGTGAGAATCTGGTGGATCAGCGCAACCGGGTCCGCTTTCGCACGCGATTTTACGTCCGCGAGGTTGCTCGCTCTCTGCGCTAGAATATGCTCCGACGGAATCGGTTGGAGCGACTCAGCGGCATACTGCAGCTGCATTGTGTGATCCTTTTTGCCCTTGAAATGAATCGTCATCTGACTCACCAGGAAATTGATCGAATCGATCTGCCCGAAGCCCCAGCTTTTGTGCGTAACGTACGAACCGGGCTGGAGCTTTTCGAGAGCGGCGGCGGCGGAGAGATTGATTTTGCCGGAATCGACGGCCTTTTGAATATCGGGGTGCATGCGAGCCCGACCATAGAGAAGTCCGCCTCGGCGGGCCAAGGGATTTCGCGCACCCATCGTGGAGTGGTTCCTGCTCCCGCATTTCTCGCCGACCAAAACACGCTCCCGCACGACCATTTCTCCACACCCCTGCATGATTCTCGAAAGCGAAATTGAGCGCGCCATCAGCGCCGAAAGCGATGCCGGGTTCCGGCTTATTTTCGACCCGAACCCCGTCCCGATGTGGGTTTACGACCACGAGACGCTGGCATTCTTGGCGGTCAACGATGCGGCCGTGGAAAAGTACGAGTATTCGCGAGAAGAGTTTCTTTCGATGACGGTCGAGGACGTGCTGCCCCCCGAGGACTTGCCGTCGTTTCGCGAGTATCGCGAGTTGACGGAGCGTGACGTCTCGTCCGGTCGAAACGCCACGATCCCGTGTGTGCACCAGACGCGGAGCGGACGTCTGATCGACATCGAGAGCACGTGGCACCTCATGCCTTTTGGGAATCATCTCGGCGTCTTCGTGATCAACGTCGATCGCTCGGAGCAAAAGCTCACCGAGGACAAAAATCGTGAGCAGGCAAGTCTGCTCGATCTCGCGGCGGATGCGATCATCGTGCGCGATTTGGACCACCGCATTTTGTTTTGGAATCAAGGCGCAGAGCGGCTTTACGGCTGGTCGAAGGAAGAGGCTGTCGGGGCGAAGACGACGGATATTTTCGTCGGCGACGCGGCCACTTTCGCGACGGCGTTCAACGAGCTCCTCGGCAAAGGAATGTGGTCCGGCGAACTCCAGCAGGCGCGCAAGGATGGTGTCGCGGTGGTCGTCAACAGCCGATGGACGCTCGTTTCCGATGGGGATGGCAAACCCAAGTCCGTCCTCGTTTTCAACACCGACATCACCGAGACCAAGAAGCTCGAATCGCAGTTCCTGCGCGCGCAGCGGCTGGAATCGATCGGCACGCTGGCGAGCGGGATCGCGCATGATTTGAACAACATCCTGTCGCCGATTCTCATGTCGGTCGGGATCCTGCGAAGGAACATCGATCCGTCCGCGGAGCGCATGCTCAGCATCATCGAGGGCAGCGCCGAGCGTGGCGCCGGGATCGTGAAACAAGTGCTCACTTTCGCCCGCGGCGTGGAGGGCGAGCGCGTGCTCTTGCAGCCGAAACATTTGATCAGCGAGCTGTCGAAAATCATGGCGCAGACCTTCCCGCGCAACATCGACATCCAGACGCAATTTCCGCCCGAACTCTGGACCGTGATGGGCGACGCGACGCAGCTTCACCAAGTCCTGCTCAATCTCTGCGTCAACGCCCGGGACGCGATGCCGGCCGGCGGGATGATCACGATCGGCGGTGAAAACGTCGAAGTGGATTCTCACTTCGCGAGCATGAATCCCGGAGCGCAACTCGGCGCCAACGTCGCCTTTCGCGTCGCGGACAACGGCTCCGGCATGTCCGCCGAGACGATGGAGAAAATCTTCGATCCGTTTTTCACGACGAAGGAAGTGGGGAAGGGGACCGGGCTCGGTCTCGCGACGGTCATCGGCATCGTGAAAAGTCACGGCGGCTTCCTCACCTTGCAGAGCGAAATCGGCGTCGGCACCACCTTCAAAGTTTTCATCCCGGCCTCGCGCGACGCCGCGGCCGCCTCCAAGGCCGCACCCGAAGCCGTGGCGCGCGGGAATGGCGAACTCATCCTCGTCGTCGATGACGAAGCCGCCATCCGCGAGGCGCTCGTCGGCACGCTCGAGGCCCACGGTTACAACGCCTACACCGCCGAGGACGGCACCGATGCCCTCGCGCTTTATCATCAGCGCCGCGACGACATCGCCGCCGTCATCACCGACATCTCGATGGGACAAATGGACGGCGTCACGCTCGTCCGCTCGTTGCGCAAGCTGAATCCCAGAGTGCGCGTCATCGTCTCCAGCGGCCATTTCACGAAGGAGAACTCGACCATCCTCGAAGGCCTCGGCGTGAAGACGCTCCTCGATAAACCCTACTCCGCCGACAAGCTCCTGCGCTCGCTCGCCGGAGTTTTGAAAGGAAACTGAGCGTCGAGGGTTGAGAGTTGAGGAATGGCACGGCGCGGGCGAAAGGGAGCGCGCTCCCCTTTTCCCGCCGGCACATTCCCGCAACTCTCAACTTCCAACTCGCCGCTTCCCCTCTAGTCTCCCCGCCCCATGTCCTGGATCACGAAGTTCGTAAAATTCCGCGAAAAGTCCGACGGCGAAGTCATCAAGCCGTTCCTCGACCACATGGAGGACCTTCGCTGGACGATCATCAAGATGGCCCTCGTGCAGGTCACCGCGATGATCATCGCCTTCTATTTCCGCACCGACCTCGTGCGCATGCTCCAGCTTCCGTTGGAGAAAGTGGACCCCACTTTGCCCGGCAAGCTCATCATCAATGGCATCGCCGACTCCTTCATCATCTCGCTCGAGCTCGCCTTCTTCGCCGGCATCGCGATGGCGTTCCCGTTCCTCGTCTATTTCCTCGCGGAATTCGTGCTCCCCGCCCTCACCCGGCAGGAGCGGAAATTTCTCGGGCCCGGCATCTTCACCGCCTTCGGCCTCTTCCTCGGCGGCGTCTATGTCGCCTACGAATACATCCTCCCCGCCACCGTCGGTTTCTTTTGGCGCGATGCGGAAAAGATGCAACTCGCCGTGCTCTGGACGTGGAATAACTACTTCTCCTTTGCCGCCTGGCTCTGCATCGGCTTCGGCCTCATGTGCGAAATCCCGGTCATCATCATCGTCCTCGCGCTGCTGGGCTTCATCAATTTCGCCTTACTAAATAGAACGCGCCCCTACGCCTACACCGCCATCCTCATCCTTTCGGCCGTCATCGCTCCCACGCCTGACCCGATGACCTTCATCACGCTCGCGATCCCCATCGTCGTGATGTACGAATGCTGCATCTGGGTCGTCTTCTTCATCGACCGCCGCAGGCTGCGGGCGTCGTCATCGAAAGACTTCCCGGATTGAGCTTCCGCGCGCCGTTGACGGCGTTGGCCCGGAAGTGGTGAAAAGTGACCACATCCAAACGGGAAAGCCGCTTTGCTCGCCGTAGGTGAGCGTTTGTCGCCAGACGAAGCCGTTTCTCCTCGGGGGAAGGGCATTTTAATTCGGGGGAAAGAGCCCTTTCCCCTGAGGGAAAGACCCTTTCCCCCGCGGGAAACAGTCCCTTTCCCCTGAGAGGAAGCAGCCTTTCCCCTGAGAGGAAGAGCCTTTCCCCTGAGAGGAAGAGCCTTTCCCTCCGGGGAAACGGGCGTTCCCTCCGGGGAAACGGGCCTTCCCTCCCGGGGAAACGGCATCTCCCGGCGGGGGAAGACCCGCGCAGAAAACTTCCCGTCCTCCGTCCTGGGGCACCACGCCACTTCCGACTCCGCTTTCCCGGAGGAACCTCTAACATCTCCCGCCCTTCGTCCGTATCCCCTCTGAAATCCGATGCCCCCCGAAGCCGCTCACCTTCGCTCCCTGCTCGACCGCTACGAACGCCCGCTCGTGCGTTACGCGCAGAGCATCGTCGGCGATCTCGAGAGCGCGCGCGATGTCGCGCAGGAGACCTTTATTAAATACGTCGAGACCGGCGGCCCGCGCACCGACGGCCCCGGCGAGCCCGACCCGAAGCACCTCGAAGCGTGGCTTTTCACCGTCACGCGCCACCGCGCCATCGACTGCCAGCGCAAACAAAGCCGCATCGTCCCCATGAACCCGCTCGACCACGACACCCGCTCCAGCGCCGAGCCCGGCCCCGCCGCCGCGCTCGAAGGCCGCGAACTCGCCGGCTCGCTTTTACGCCTCCTCGACGCCCTCTCCGACAATCAGCGCGAGGTCATCCGGCTGAAATTTCAGAACGACCTTTCTTATCAAGAGATCGCCGACCTCACGCGCCTCAGCGTGACCAATGTCGGCTTCCTCCTCCACACCGGGCTGAAGAAATTGCGCGCCCTGCTCGACCAGCAGCCGCGCCCCGCCTTCGAGCTCCCGCTCCGCCAAACCGTATGAACTCCGACGACCCCAAGCTCACCGCGTTCGCGCTCGACGAACTCGACCCCGCCGACCGCGCCGAGATCGAGCAACTCCTCCGCGACGACCCCGCCGCGCTCCACGAGACTCGAAGAGACCCGCGCCTTCGCCGCCACCCTCCGCCAGCACCTCGCCGCCGAGCCCGCGGAGCCGCTGCGCGAAAGTCAGCGCGCCGCGGTGCTGGCAACTGTAGGGCGGGCGCTCCGCCTGCCCGCGGGCAACCGAAGCGGTCGCTCTACAATTCTGGAAACGCCCCGCCGTTCCTCACCGCGCTCGCCGCGAGCATCGTGGTGCTCGCCGGGGTCGCTGGAGTGTGGGGCTTGATGCGCTACGAAGGCTACGTCGCCGTCCTCGCGGGCAGCGGAATCTCCGACCCGCGGTCGCTTCGACTCAACGGGGCGGAGCAAATGGTCGTCCGCATCGGCGACGCGATCACCGGCCAACATCTCGCGGAGAACCCGCAACTGGAGATGGCCGAACGTTCGCCGACCTTTGTCCCTGCCCAGCCGCCAGCGAGCGCGCCCGACGCCTCCGCCCTCGCCTCCAACACGCCGACGACCGCGCCGGAGTTTTCGCTCAATCCCGCGCCGGCGCCAGGCATGAAAGCGCTCGGAGACGTCAAACGGAATGAGCTCGTGGCCAGCACGGCGCCGAACGTTCCCCCGACGATGGTCGGGCGTGCGGGTGGCGCGGCCCGCCTCGCCGCGAGAGGTGGCAGCAGCCGGCAGCTTTCTGCCGCCGCCCCCCGCGCGGCTCAGCCGACCGACTATGACTTCGACACGATGAGCCGCGGCATCCGCTACAGCGGACAGACTCGGGAGGAGGAGACGAGATTTCCCGAGCCGACGACCAACACCGAGGCGTACGACGCGATCACCGACAACGCCTTCCTCGCCGTCCGCGACAACCCGCTCTCGACCTTCTCGATCGACGTCGACACCGCGAGCTACGCGAACGTCCGCCGCTTCCTCAACGAGCAGCACGCGCCCGCCGAAAGGCGCGGTGCGGATCGAGGAGCTGGTCAACTACTTCACCTACGACTACCCGCAGCCGCAGGGCGACGAGCCCTTCTCCGCGACGATGGAAGTGGCCGCCTGCCCGTGGGCGCCGGAGCATCGGCTGCTCCGCATCGGCCTGAAGGGCCGCGAGACTCGACCGCCGAGCAGCGGCCGCCGAGCAACCTCGTCTTCCTCATCGATGTCTCCGGCTCGATGCAGCCCGCGAACAAGCTGCCGCTGGTGCAAGCGAGTCCTTGCGCATGCTCGTCGACCAGCTCGGCGCCGAAGGACCGCGTGGCGATCGTCGTCTACGCCGGCGCGAGCGGCATGCGTGCTCGAGCCGACCACCGACAAGAACGGCGATCCGCGACGCGCTCGATCGCCTCGAAGCCGGCGGCTCGACCAACGGCGCGAGCGGGCATCCAAGCTCGCCTACGACCTCGCGCAGCAGCGCTTCATCAAAGGCGGCACCAACCGCGTGATCCTCGCGACCGACGGCGATTTCAACGTCGGCGTGACGAACCAGGGCGACCTCGTCTCGACTGATCGAAGAGAAGGCGAAGAGCGGCGTCTTCCTCACCGTGCTCGGCTTCGGCATCGGCAACCTCAAGGACTCCACGATGGAGAAACTCGCCGACAAGGGGAACGGCAACTACGCCTACATCGACACGCTCGCGCGAAGGCCGCAAGGTGCTCGTCGAGCAGATGGCCGGCACGCTGCGTCACCATCGCGAAGGACGTGAAGATCCAGGTCGAGTTCAACCCGGCGCAGGTCGGCGCCTATCGGCTGATCGGCTACGAGAACCGGCTGCTGGCGAAGGAGGATTTCAACGACGACACGAAGGACGCCGGCGAGATCGGCGCGGGGCACACCGTCACGGCGCTGTACGAGATCGTCCCGCGCCGGAAAGGCGTTGATCACGACGGCACGTCGATGCGCTTGAAATATCAGCAACCCGCGCCCGCCCCGGAGACGATCGCGGCCGCCAAACCGACTCCCGCGCAGCCCCGAGCTACTCACGCTCGAAGCTCCGCTGGAAGGCCCCGGATGGCGACGTGAGCACGCTGCGCGAGTTCCCGCTGACCGACTCCGGCGCTGACGTACGAAAAAAGCTCACGCGACTTTCGCTGGGCAGCCGCGGTGGCCAGCTTCGGCATGCTGCTGCGCGACTCGCCGCACAAGGGCAGCGCCAATTGGGACATGACGATGGAACTCGCGCTGGAAGGCAAAGGCGAAGACGCCGGCGGCTACCGCGCGGAGTTCGTCGGACTGATCGAGAAAGCAAAGGCGCTGACGCGGTAAAGACCAAGCGTGCCAACGCCACAAGGCACGCGCACAACTCTTTCACGGCGGCCCTTTCCAATCGTCCCGCACCTTCCTACAATGGGCGGGTCGATGACTCCGCCCGAGGCCAAACACCCCACCATCACTGTCGGCGAGTTCTACACGCGGCATTCCGAGTCGCTCGAAATGAAGCTTCTCGGATCGCCGATCGGCTTCGACCGGCGCATCCGCGAGCCGACGATCAACCGCCCGGGCCTCGCGCTTCCGGGTTTTTACAGCTATTTCGCCGAGAAGCGGATCCAGGTGCTCGGGCAGCGCCGAGCTTTCGTATCTGCGAAGCCTATGCCGGCCAAGGAGATGCCGCGCCGCGCTGCCAGGCCTCTGCTCGCGCGCCATCCCGTGCCTCGTCGTCGCGCGCGAGCGCGAAGCCGCCGCGCTCGCTCTCGGAAGCGGCGGCGGAGGCGGCAGTCGCGGTTTTTCGCACGCCGATGGTGACGATGAAGTTCATCAACGCCGCCACGCTGGCGCTCGAGGTCGACTTCGCTCCGATGAAGAGCGAATACGGCTCGCATGGTCGATATCATCGGCGTCGGCGTGCTCATCCGCGGCTCGAGCGGCATCGGCAAGAGCGAGTGCGTCCTCGGCTTGCTCGAGCGCGGGCATTCGCTGGTGAGCGACGACATCACGCGCTTCCGGGCGCTGGAGGGGCGGGAACTGGTCGGCACCTCGCCCGACCTCACCCGGCACCACATGGAAGTGCGCGGCCTCGGGGTCATCAATGTCATGTCACATCTTCGGCATCGGCAGCGTGCGGCTGGAGAAGAGGCTTGACTTGATCGTGACTCTCAGAGATTGGCAGGAACTGGAGGAGGTCGATCGCATCGGGCTCGACCAGGAGTATTACGACATCCTCGAAATCCTGGTTCCCCACATCACGATCCCCGTCCGCACCGGCCGCGACATTGCGCGGCTGGTCGAAGTGGCTGCGCTGGACCAGAAGCTGAAGAGCATGGGCCAGAACAGCGCGATCGAATTCAACCAACGCTTGCTCAACGTCATGCAGAAGAATAAAGAATCGTGATGGGACTTATTCAGCCGAAAACGCGACGATGAACCGACGGGCAAAAATTCGGCAAGGAACTCACTATCCAGAACCGGCTCGGCCTGCACGCACGCCCCTCGGCGATGTTTGTGAAGACCTGCAGCCGTTTCAGGTGCGAGGTCTGGGTCGAAAAGGACGGCGAGCAGGTCAATGGCAAGAGCATCATGGGCCTGATGATGCTGGCCGCCGGCTTCGGCTCGAAGCTGCGAGATCACCTGCGAGGGCGCGGATGCGGATCGGGCGCTGGAGGAGATCGAGGCGCTGATCGTGCGAGGAAATTCGATGAGGACTGAGCGACGCGCGGGCATGAACTTCTGGCTCACGCCGCACTGAAAGCGAGCGCCATGAGCCGCATGAGCGCGAGCCTGCCCGCACACGAGCGGCGTTTCCACGGCGTCGGCGTCTCGCCGGGCATCGCGCGGGGGACGGTCTTCGTCTATCGGCCGGAGGATGAAGACCCGCCGAGCCGCGCAGATCGCCGAGTCGGAAATCGCCGACGAGATCGCGCAGTTCGAGACCGCGCTGCTCGCCACGCGCGCACCAGATCCTGGAGCTGCAGGAGACGCATCGCCGAGCTCGATCGGCGCGAACGACGCCAGCATCTTCGACGCGCATCTGCTCGTGGTCGAGGATCGCACGCTGATCGACGAAGTGCTGCGCACCCTGCAGCGCGACAAGATCGAACATCGAGCACGTTTTCGCCGCAGGTCGCCAGTCGCTACGCGAAGACGCTGAGCGAAATCGACGATCCGTATCTCCGCGAGCGCGCGCTCGATATTCACGACGTCACCCGGCGCGTGATCCGCAATCTGATGGGCAAGGTCGGCCGCGACCTTTCGGCGCCATCCACACCCGCACATCCTCGTCGCGCACAATCTGACGCCGTCCGACACCGCGCAGCTCAATCGCAAGCTCGTGCTCGGTTTCGCGACCGACATCGGCAGCAAGACTTCGCACACCGCCATCATGGCGCGGTCGCTGAATATCCCCGCGGTCGTCGGCCTGCACGACCTCACGACGCAGCTCACCACCGGCGATCACGTCCTGCTCGATGGCTACAACGGCCTCGTCATCCTCAATCCCGACCGACCAGACGCTCTGGGAATACGGCGAGCTGGAGATCAAGAAGCGCGAGGTCGAGGAGAAGCTCACCAAGCTGCGCGAGACCGAGTCGCAGGACCACTCGACGGCCGCCACGTCATCCTCTCGGCGAATATCGAATTGCCCGAGGACATGGACTCACGTCCGCAGAGCGGCGCGGAAGGCGTCGGGCTTTATCGCACCGAGTTCTTCTACCTCAATCGCACCGAGCTCCCGACCGAGGAGGACCAGTACCAGGCCTACCGCCAGGTCGCGGAGAGCGTGCTGCCGCACTCGCGTCATCATCCGCACGCTCGATCTCGGCGGCGACAAATCCATGACCGCGCTGAACCTGCCGGAGGAGATCAATCCCTTCCTCGGCTGGCGCGCCATCCGCTTCTGCCTCGAGCGGCTCGATGTCTTCAAGACGCAGCTCCGCGCGATCCTCCGCGCCAGCGCCGTCGGCAATGTGCGGATGATGTATCCGATGATCTCGGGCGTGGATGAAGTGCGCCGCGCCAACGCCATGCTCGAGGAATGCCGCGCCGAACTGCGCGCGGAGGGCATGCCCTTCGATGAGAAGATGGAAGTCGGCGCGATGATCGAGATTCCGAGCGCCGCGCTCTCCGCCGACATCCTCGCGCGCGAGGTGCGATTTCTTCAGCATCGGCACGAACGACCTCATCCAGTACTCGATCGCCGTCGATCGGCTGAACGAACGCATCGCGCATCTCTACGAGCCGACGCACCCCGCGATCATCCGGCTCATCCGCATGATCGTCGATGCCGGCCATGCGCACAATCTGTGGGTCGGCGTCTGCGGCGAAATGGCCGGCGACGTCGCGCTCACGCCGCTGCTCCTCGGCCTCGGCGTCGATGAATTGAGCACCGGCGCCGCGCTCGTTCCGCGCGTGAAGCGCGCCGTCCAATCGCTCGACCTCGCTGTTTGTCTGCAGCTGCTCGACGACATCAAGCACGTCGATTGCGCCGCCGCCATTCTCGAAAAATGTGAGGCCGTCGCGCGCGCGCATTATCCCGAATTACTTTAGCGAAATTCCCCGCATGAAACTTCCGAGATTCTTCCGCAGCCTGCTGTTCATCGAGCCTTTGCGGGCTGCTCAGTTCCTGCGTGCTCGAATCCGAGTATCCCATTTCCATTCCCGATCAATCCGAGATCGACCCCCGGCTCGATGGCGTCTGGGCGCTGAAAAAAGACGGCGACACCGCCTACATCCACTTCCGGCAGCACGACGCACATTGGACCGACATCTCGCAGGTCATTCACGAAAAAGAGACCGGCCTCGATGTCACCGGTTACACCATGTTCACCACGAAAATCGGGGAGCGGACCTACATGAACATCGTCGGCAAACGCTTCGGCAAGGAGAAGCCGGAGAGCGAGTCCTACACCTTTGCGCGCTACGAATTGAACGCGAAAGGCGAACTCGTCCTGCGGCTCATCTCGATGAAAGCAGTCGCCGAAGCCGTCGAAGCCGGGAAGCTCAAAGGCAAGATCGAACATGTCGCGGTGACCGGAGCGGTGCAGTCGGTTGAGTTGCACGACACTCCGGAAAACATCGCCGCGTTCCTGACCACCGGAGACGACGCCAAACTGTTTCCCGACATCTACGTCGCTCCTTTCAAAAAGGTCGCCACGCCCTGAGCCAGCAGGTTCGCGGAGATCGAGCCTCGGCGGTTTTGCCAGTCGCAAACGTGGTCTTCGCTTCCCGCCTTCCGACCTCCGCGCCTCGGTAGTTTCATCCCCGGCGGATTGACGCCACCGGTTTGCTCCGCAACCTTCGCCGGCTCGCATGGAAATCAAAAAAGCGCTCATCACCGCCGCCGGGACCAGCCAGCGCTCGCTGCCTTTGCAGACGCTCGTCGATCGCGATGGTGTCACGAAGACGGCGTTCGCGATCATCGTGGAGGAGATTTTGCGCGCGGGCATCGAGACGATCGGCGTGGTCATCACGCCGGGCGACGACGGCTCGTATCGCGAGGCGGCGGGACGCCACGCAGAGCGGCTCACTTTCATCGAGCAGGCTCAGCCGCACGGCTACGCGCACGCCATCCATTGCGCTGAGGCGTTTTGCGGCGACGACGCGTTTCTCCTGCTCGTCAGCGATCACCTGTATTTGAGCGCCACGGCGGTCGGTTGCGCGCAACAGCTCGTCGAAATCGCGCGACTCGAAAACTGCTCCGTCTCCGCAGTGCAATCGACGCACGAGAGCCAGCTCCGCTACTACGGCGCGGTCGGTGGCAAGCTCGTGAACGCAGCGCAGCGGCTCTACCAAGTCGAGGCGGTGCTCGAAAAACCGACGCCGACCGAGGCCGAGCAAAAGCTCGACGTGCCCGGTTTGCGCGCGGGTTTTTACCTCTGTTTTTTCGGGATGCATGTTCTTACGCCGACCGTGCATCGCGTGCTGCGCGAGCTTTTTTCCGGGAGTAAAAATGCGCCCGCGATCAACTTCCGCGCGGCGCTGGCCAAGCTCGCGGCGCAGGAGCGTTACCTCGCGTGCGAGCTGGAGGGGCGCCGATTCGATTTCGGGGTGAAATATGGGCTGCTCACCTCGCAGCTCGCGCTCGCGCTTTCCGGCAACGACCGCGATGAGGTGCTCGCCGGGCTCGTGGAATTGCTCGCGACCAAACTGAAGTGAGCCAGCTCCTCGGCATCATCACGGCGGAGGAGGCGGCGCTGCGCGACCGGTCGCTCGATGAAATTTGCGCGGCGCTTTCGTTCGGAGAATTGCGCGCGGAGGCTGCGGCGCTCGACGGGTTTCGACGGCAGAGCGAAAATCTCTACGAGCGGGTTCGCGCGCTCTTTTTTCTCTACGCGATCCATCGTTTTCACCTGCCCGCACGCGCGGAATTGCAGGCGAGCGGACAGATTCCGTTTCACGGCTACGAGCACCTGCTGCAGCGGCGATTTGAGGAAGCGATCGACGTTTTTTTAACCGCGCAAAATGCGAACGGGCCGAGCGACGCGCTGAGCAGTGCGCTCGCCGCGGCGTATCACCGGCTCGCATTTCAAACACTTGCGGATCAAGTCCGGCGCAGTGTTCGCGGGGTGCGGGGGAATCAATGGATGTTCCGAATGGGGCATCCGAAAGACCAGCCGCTGAAGATTCGCGACGAGCTGCTGCGGCGGAATGCGGAGGACGATTCGTTCCCGATTTTGCGCGAGCGAACGCCCGTGCGGATGGACCTGACGCACAGCGCGTGGAGCGACATTTTTTTCCTCGGGATGGACTATCCGGAAGGCGCGAAAGTGCTGAACGTCTCGGTCGACCTCGGCGTGCACGGGCGTGACTCGGCAACGCAGCCGCCCGTTTCTGCGTGGCTGCGCGTGATCGAAGAGCCGGTGCTGCGGCTCGTGAGCGTGGACCTCGGCGCGCGCGCGGAGATCGCGAATCTCGCGGAGGTTTTCGACTTCGCGAAAGACTACCTCGGCCTGCTCAAGGCGGCGGTGATCGCGTCGGGACTCGTGCCGCCGGGGATCGAGGGCTCGGGGCAAAGTCTCGCGGATTTGCTCGCGACGATGGTCGGGCCGGGACGCGGGCTTGAGCTCGTGAGTTCGGTGAACGACATCCCAAAAGGCTCGCGACTTGCAGTCTCGACCAACCTGCTCGCGGCGCTCGTGAGCGTCTGCATGCGGGCGACGAGCCAGGCGGAATCGCTGACCGGCGAGCTGAAGGAAAGCGAGCGGCGGCTGGTGCTGGCGCGCGCGCTTTTCGGCGAATGGATCGGCGGCTCGCGGCGGCGGCTGGCAGGACTCGGGTGGCGTGTGGCCGGGGATGAAGCTGATCGAGGGTGTCGCGGCGCAGGCGGGCGATGCCGAGTGGGGCGTGAGCCGCGGACGGCTGATGCCGAAACATCGCATCCTCGACGAGTCGGATGCGTCGGCGGAGACGCGGAAGAAATTGCAGGAAAGTCTCGTGCTCGTGCACGGCGGGATGGCGCAAAATGTCGGGCCGATTCTGGAGATGGTGACGGAGAAATATCTGCTGCGGAGCGCGGCGGAATGGCGCGGGCGGGCGGAGGCGCTCGGCATCCTCGGCGACATTCTCGATGCGCTGCGCGACGGCGACATCGCGCGCGTCGGCGAGGTGACGACGAGAAATTTTCAGGGGCCGATCCAGACGATCATTCCGTGGGCTTCGACGTTTTACACGGAGCGGCTGATCGAGCAGGTGCGAGCGGAATTCGGCGCGGACTTCTGGGGCTTTTGGATGCTCGGAGGGATGTCCGGCGGCGGGATGGGTTTCATCTTCGCGCCGGAAAAGAAGGCAGCCGCGCAGAAACGGCTGCAGGAAATCATGAGCGCGACGAAGCGCGAACTGGAGCACGCGCTGCCGTTCGCGATGGAGCCGGTGGTTTATGATTTTTCGATCAATGAGCGCGGCACGTTTGCCGACCTGCGCGCGGGCGCGAATGCGCTGATGCCGGCGGGATATTACGCGCTGACCGTGCCCGAATTGCTGCGACAGGACCGGCGCACGCTCTCGCCGATGCGGCGCGCGGAGCTGGATAAATTCGGCGCGGCGTGCCGGACGAAGCCAGAGCTGCGCGGAATGGTGCAGACGCTTTTCGACGCGATGCTGCCGCGGGGGAAAGCGGAGGCGTCGGGCGGCGAAAATCTCGCGTCGCTGCTGGCGGAGCACGGGTTCGATGCGAAGCAGCACGAGCAGATTCGCGGGCAGCTCCGCGAGGGGCGCATCGGGCTCGCGCAGAATCGGCTGCCGGCGAATTCGGTGATCGAGGACGTGCAGCCGGGCGACGTTTTCGATGCGACGAATTTCGACTCGAAAACCGCGCGCGACATTGGGCTCGCCGCGCTGAGTGCAGGCGAAGTCGCTGTTGTTTCTCTTGCCGCGGGGGCGGGGTCGCGATGGACGCAGGGCGCGGGGGTGGTGAAGGCGCTACACCCTTTCTGCAAACTGCACGGACGGCATCGCACTTTTCTCGAAACGCATCTCGCGAAGAGCCGCAAAATCGGACGGCTGGCGGGCGCGGAGCTGCCGCACATTTTCACCACGAGCTACCTGACGCACGGGCCGACGGCGGCGTTTCTGGAGCAGGAGAAAAATTACGGATACCGCGGGCTGCTGTTTCTTTCGCCGGGCAAAAACGTGGGGCTGCGGATGGTGCCAACGGAGCGGGATTTGCGGTTCGCGTGGGAGGAGATGCCGCAGCAGATGCTCGACGAACAACAGCAGAAAGTGCGGCAGAGTTTGCGCGCAGCGCTGATCGGCTGGGCGCGGGCGAGCGGCGAGGCGAGCGATTACACGGACAATCTGCCGCTGCAATGTCTGCATCCCGTCGGGCACTGGTATGAAGTGCCGAATTTGCTCAGGAATGGCACACTCGCGCGGTTGCTCGTAGAGCGCCCGCAGACGCGTCACTTGCTGCTGCACAACATTGACACGCTTGGCGCGAATGTTGACCCCGCCTTGCTCGGGCGGCACATCGAGTCGGGTGCGTGCCTCACTTTCGAAGTGATCACGCGGCGGCTTGAGGACCGTGGCGGCGGGCTGGCGCGGGTGAATGGAAAAGTGCGACTCGTGGAGGGGCTCGCGATGCCGCGGGAGGAGGCGGAGTTCGCGCTGAGTTACTACAATACGCTCACGACCTGGATCGACCTCGACCGGTTGCTCGCGGCGTTTGGGCTCACGCGGGCGGACCTCTCAGACGAGGAAAAAGTGGCGCAGGCGATCCGCAATCTCGCGGCGAAGATGCCGACCTACGTCACGCTGAAGGACGTGAAGAAGCGGTGGGGCCATGGGCAGGAGGACATTTTTCCGGTCACGCAATTCGAGAAGCTGTGGGGCGACATGAGCGCGCTGGCGGAGATCGACACGCAGTTTGTGGCGGTTCCGCGCCTGCGCGGGCAGCAGCTCAAGGATCAGGCGCAGCTCGATGCGTGGCTGCGCGACGGCTCGGCGGCGCACTTGGAATCGCTGTGCGATTGGACGTGAGCGCGTAGGGCCAGCTTGCTTCGTTTCCAACCGTATGATGACCAAACTTCGCCGACTCGGGGGCAACGGCCCTGAGATTTTTCCCCTCGCCCTCGGTTGCATGGGGATGTCTGAATTTTACGGCGTACACGACGATGCCGAGTCGATCGCGACGATTCATCGCGCGCTCGATCTAGGCGTGGCGATGCTCGACACCGCGGACATGTATGGACCGTTCACCAACGAGGAACTTGTCGGTCGGGCCATTCAAGGGCGGCGTGATGAGGTGATCCTTGCTTCGAAATTCGGCATCGTGCGCGACCCAAACGATCCGAGCGTCCGCGGCACAAACGGACGCCCAGAATACGTGCGCCGCTCTTGCGAAGGAAGCCTGCGGCGCCTCGGCGTCGAGACGCTCGATCTTTACTATCAACACCGGGTCGATCCCGCGACGCCGATCGAGGAAACGGTGGGCGCGATGGCGGAGCTGGTGCGCGAGGGAAAGGTGCGGCATCTCGGACTGTCCGAGGCTGGTGCCGAGACGTTACGCCGGGCGCATGCGGTGCATCCCATTGCCGCGTTGCAGACCGAATATTCGCTGTGGTCGCGGGACCCGGAGGACGAGTTGCTCGCCGTTTGCCGCAAACTCAGCGTCACTTTTGTGGGCTACGCTCCGCTCGGGCGCGGATTTCTGACAGGGGAGATCAAGCGCTATGAAGATCTCGCGCCGGATGACTACCGTCGCAAATCGCCACGGCTGCTGGGTGAGAACTTCCAGCGCAACCTCGACCTCGTGGCGCGGATTCGAGAAATCGCGGCTCGCAAAAGTTGCACGCCGTCGCAGCTCGCGCTCGCGTGGGTGCTGGCGCAAGGCGAGGGGATCGTCCCGCTGTTTGGGACGAAAAAGCGGAGGTATCTCGAGGAAAATTTGGCTGCGCTCGAATTCGAGCTCACGCCCGCAGACCTGCGTCAGATTGACGAAGCAGCACCCCGCGGCGCGGCGGCAGGAACGCGATACCCGGAGGCGGCGCTGGCGGGACTTGGGCGCTAATTCCCCGGGAAATAAGCATTGTCACTCCAGAACGAAATCGGTAACTCCAACGCCAAATTATGAAGCGACTTTTTGTTCCAGCAGTGCTCGGGTCAGTGGCTGCCCTCCTCGTGGCGTGCAATGACGTGCCGCAAAAGCCGCGGCCGCGTCCGAGCGCTTACCCTCCGCCACAACAAACAGTCGTCGAGGATGACCGCGTGGATCGCGCCCCTCGGACCTCTGACGAGGTCGTGGATCCCGCCCCGCCGGTTGACCACTCTCCGGTGATCCCCCCGACCGACGTGCCGCGCACGGGGAATCCCGAGTACGGCGTCAAGGTCCCGGGCAAGGATGGCTTTGTGACTAGCCCCTATTCGAAGCAAGGCTACGTGGACGTCCGTGGATTCCCGCCAGGGACGGAAGTGAAGGACCCTTACACCGGCAAGATTTTCCTCGTGCCGTAACCGGCTCGAGTCTCGCGCATCACCCGACCCCGGCTCGCGGCCCAGCGCTGCGAGCCGGGGTCTTTTTTCGATGAACAAAGTCGCCATTCTCGGACCCGGGTTGCTCGGCGGTTCGATCGCGCTTGCCCTGCGGCGATTGAGCGGGGTGTCCGTTTCGATTTGGGCGCGGCGGGAGGCGGCAGCGGCGGAGGCGTGGCAAAAAGGAGTCGCGGACTTTGCGTCAACTGATCTCGCAGCGGTCGTAACGGGCGCGGACCTCGTGGTCTTGTGCACGCCGATCGGTTCGATGCCGGCACTGGCCCGGGAAATTTTGCCGATGCTTTCGCCGACGACGTTAATCACCGATGTCGGCAGTGTGAAGGCGTCGGTCGTGGCGGAACTCGGGCCGATTTTTGCCGGGCGCGGACGGTTCGTCGGGAGCCATCCCATGGCCGGCTCTGAACAAGCCGGCATCGGTGCGGCTCGCGCGGATCTCTTTGCCGGAGCGGTGTGTCTGGTCACACCGGATGCCAATTCGGACCGCGCAGCGGTGCTGGAGATCAGCGACTTTTGGAAACTACTCGGCGCTTCGGTGCGCGAGATTTCACCGGGCCAACACGACGAAATGGTCGCGTTGGTGAGTCACTTTCCCCACCTGCTGGCCGCGTCGCTGGTGAGTATGGTCGGCGCAAAAAACGAAGCGGCTTTTGCGCTGTGTGGACCGGGTTTTCGGGACACCACGCGCGTCGCAAGTGGCCCGCCGGGAATGTGGACCGAGATCCTGCGGACGAATCACGCTGCGGTGCGAAATTCCGCCGAGGCAATGATTGAAAAGCTCCGCGAAATCATAACACTCATCGACCCTGCCACCCCGGACCGCGCGATGCACGACCTTCTGACCCAAGCCAAAATGCAGCGCGATCGCCTGCGGAAAACCGACTCATGAGCGACTGGAAAATCCGCCGCGCGCCGGCGTTGCAAACCGAGATTACCGTTCCAGGGGACAAAAGTATTTCGCACCGCGCCGTGATGCTCGCATCGATGACGAACGGGCCGTGCACCATTCGCGGATTCCTTCCGAGCGAGGACTGCCTCTGCACTGTGGCGGCGATGCGCGCGCTTGGCGTCGAGATCGAAAATGTGGATGCCACGACGCTCCTCGTGCATGGCAAGCGAGGGGTTTTTACCGCGCCGACGCGGGACATCGATTGCGGAAATTCCGGCACGACGATGCGGCTCGTTTCGGGCCTCCTCGCGGGGCAGCCCTTTCGCTCACGACTCATCGGCGACGAATCACTTTCCAAACGCCCGATGCGCCGCGTGATCGAGCCGCTGACCGAAATGGGCGCGAAAATCACCGCCGAAGGAAGAGACGGACGTCCACCGCTGGTAATCGAAGGCGGACACCTCCGGCCGATCCAATATTTCTCGCCCGTCGCGAGCGCGCAGGTAAAGAGCGCGGTGCTGCTCGCAGGCATGTTTGCGAGCGGGAAAACGAGCGTGACCGAGCCAACACAGAGCCGTGACCACACCGAGCGGATGCTCGAATATTTCCTCGTTCGCCCGCAGAAAATCGACCTTACCGTCAATCTGCACGGCGGGCAGACGCCGGAGTCGCGTGACTTTGAGGTGCCCGGCGATATTTCGAGCGCGGCGTTTTGGCTTGTCGCCGCGGCCGCGCACCCGAAAGCGGAGGTGCTCGTGAAGAATGTCGGCCTGAACGAGACACGCACCGGCGTGCTCGCGGTGCTGCTGCGGATGGGCGCGCACATTCGTGTGGTCGTGGAAAATGAAGAGGCCGAGCCGATGGGCTCGATCAAGCTCACGGGCACGCGACTCAAAGCGACGACCATTTGTGGCAAGGAAATTGCCAACGTTATCGACGAACTCCCGGTGCTGGCCGTCGCCGCCGCGCTGGCGCACGGAAAGACAATTATCTCCGACGCGAAGGAGTTGCGCGTGAAGGAGACCGACCGCATCGCGGCGATCGCAACCAATCTGCGTGCGATGGGCGTGCAGGTGACAGAGACCGAGGATGGCATGGAAATCGTCGGCGGCGGTCCGCTGCACGGCGCGCGGCTCGAGAGCTTTGGGGATCATCGGATCGCCATGGCCTTTGCAGTCGCGGGACTTTTCGCTGAAGGCGAGACGGTGATCACCAACACAGCGTGCGTTGGCACGTCGTATCCCGGGTTTTTCGAGCAGTTGGGTCACATCATGAAGGATCCCCGACAGCCGCACACTCCGGTGATTTCCATGGTTCCGCAGGGATGAGCGACACGCATTTGGTCATCGCGATCGACGGGCCCGCGGCCTCGGGCAAGAGCAGTGTGGCGCGTTCGCTTGCGCGACGGTTGGGCTTTCTCTACGTGAACACCGGCGCGATGTACCGGGCAATCACCTGGCACGCCGTCGATCGCGGCGTGCTCACGAGCGATTCTGGGGCGGTGCTGGCGTTGCTGGAAAAGACCGACATCCGCTGTGGCACGAGCGAGCGCGAATCAACCATTTCCATCGACGGCGCCGACCCGTCCGCGCATTTGCTCGACGAGGCGGTGAACGCCAACGTTTCCAACATCGCGACGATCCCCGAGGTGCGCGAACGCCTCGTCGCGCTGCAACGCGCGTATGCTGTCGATTCCGATTTGGTGATGGAAGGACGCGACATTGGCACCGCAGTTTTCCCTGAGACTGACTACAAATTTTACATCGACGCCTCGCCCGAGGTCCGTGCGCTGCGCCGCGCGCGGCAGGGGATTGCCGACTCGATCAAGGCGCGCGACAAGCAGGACAGCTCGCGCCGCACTTCTCCGCTGACCATCGCCGAGGACGCTCACGTCATCGACAGCTCGCATCTAACCATCGACGGCGTGGTCGGCGAAGTGATCGGGCGACTGAAAATGTCGGGTCTCGATTTCATCGAAACAGGCACCCTTCGTTTGCAGAAATCTTAGTCAGCGAGCGGCATGGGCGCAGTTTACCAAACCGGCTACAATCTCGCGCGCTTCATCGGGCGCACCTTTTTCGACTACCGCGTCATTCATCGCGAGCGAATCATCGAGGACGGGCCGGCCATCCTCGCGATGAACCACGAGAGTTACCTCGACCCGCCGCTCGCGGGGATCGCGTGCCGGCGCGAAATCTACTACCTCGCGCGCAAAACCCTGCTCAAGGCGCCGCTGCTCGGCCCGCTCCTGCCGGCCATGAATGTTATTCCGATCGATCAGGAGCGCGCCGACATGAGCGCGCTCAAAGTGCTGATCAAGATCATTCGCGCCGGGCATTGTTCCGTCGTGTTTCCGGAGGGTTCGCGCACGCTCGACGGACAGCTCCAGCCCGCGCAGCCGGGTATCGGCCTGGTCATTGCGAAGACGCTCGCGCCCGTGGTGCCGATGCGCATTTTCGGGGCACACGAAGCTTTTCCGCGCGGCGGCAAACCACGTCCGTTCACCCCGATCACCCTCGTCGTCGGCGCCCCGATTTATTTCACGAAGGCCGACCTCGTGGGAGAAGGGCGCGAGCTTTACCAATCGCTCAGCGAGCGCGTGATGTCGCACATCGCCGTGCTGCAAAACGAGCGTGAGGACTGAGCGGAGCGTCGCTTGCCTTGATCCTCGGGTTGTCTAGTCTCCCGCTCCCGCCATGCTCCCGATTGAACATTCCGACCCCGTCAACGCCCAGATTCTCGCCGTCTCGGAGGACAAGATCGCGGGATTCGTCCGCGAGCCTTTCATCGAAATCGCGGAGAAATCCGGAGTCGCGCTCGAGGTGGTGACGGCGCGCATCCGCGCGATGCTGGAGGCCGGCACCATCCGCCGCGTGCGACAGACTTTGGTCGCCAGCAATCTGGCAGAAGGCGCGCTTGTGGCGTGGACCGTGCCCGAGGAAAAGCTCAACGGCGCGTTCGACTTCATGTTTCAAAAGGATCCGTTCAGCGGGCACGTTGTCGTCCGCTCGACGGATCAGCAGACCGCTGGCTCCGAGTATCGGCTCTGGACCACGCTGAAAGTGCCGGTTGGCGAATCGCTCGCCGCGCACTGCGAAGTGTTGCTGCGCCACACCGGTTGCGAACGATTCAAGCTCATGCCGGCGAAGGGAATCTTCGCACTCGGCGTGGGACATGTGCGGCGCAAAACCATCGAGCCGGGCGACCGCATCCCGGAGCCGGCGCGCATGATTCGCGTCGGCGCGGTCGAGCTGAAGCCGATGGAGTGGGATGTCCTGCTTGCGCTGAAACGGGAATTTTCGCCGGAGGAAATTGGGCCGAATCCGTGGGCCTCTCGCGCCGCGGAGGCGGGCGTGGACCTCGAGACCTTTTGCGCGACGGCGGAGGCGTTGAATTCCCGGCAAGTCATCGGTCGCTTCTCGACGTTTCTCGAGCACGTAAAGCCGAGCGCGGGGGGGCAGCGCGTCACGCGATTCAACGCGCTCTTTCACTGGGCCGTCCCGCCGGGACGTGAGGTAGAGGCAGGCGGGGAGGTTGGCCGGCATGAATTTCTCACGCACGCGTATTGGCGCGAGGGCGGGCCGGAATTCAAAAACGTGAATATCATGGCCGTCGGCCACGGCACAGAGAAGGAACGCATTTTCGCGCACAAAACCGCGATCGACGAGCACCTCGCCGCACGCGGAATCCCGGTCAGCTACACGAACGTTTTCTGGGGCGGCCGCAGCGAGATCAAGCCGAGCGAAATCTCCCCGAAAATCCACCGCGAATGGCTCGCGGAGATGGAGTAGTCCGTTTCCCGAAAGCACCGCGAGGAAAATCGGGCGGGCCGGCCGTTCCGACATCTTCGGAAGTCAGAGACCCATTCCCTCCTTTTCAGGATTGCGCGCGCCCTTTCGCTGCGACAACGTCCGCCCGTTCGTTGCTAGCCCTTCGGTTTCCGGACTTCAGGATCAGCCCGAGCGCATGTCTCCGGCCGGTGATCCCCGGTTCGTCCTGCTCCCCCTTGAATATCATGAAGGTTTCTTTTCGCCACGTTGCCTCCACCGTTCTCACCCGTTCCATCTTCGCATTGCTCGCCGTGCATTTCGTGCGCTTGGGCACAGCCGCCACGGAGACATGGGTCGGGACGACGAATCTTTGGAACAACGCGGCCAACTGGTCCGGCCTGAATCTGCCGCCAGCCAGCAATGACTCGCTCGTTTTCGGAGCTGCGGGCGCCGGCGGATTGAATCTCAACAACGACCTCACCAACGGTTCCTTCAACCTCGCGGGCCTTACATTCGAGGCGCTCGCACCCGCGTATACGATCGGCAACGGCACGACGACCGCGAACGCCGGGAACCCGTTCGTGCTGACGGGCGCGATCGTGGACCACAGTGCAAGTATCGAGACGATCAACAATCCGTTCAGCATGGCGGCGACGCAGTCTTTCACCTCAAGTGTCTCTGGCGGAAATCTGGTGCTCGGCGGTGTGGTGAGCGGCGCAGGTGGAGTGGTGAAAGAGGGCGCGGGAACGGTGACGATGAGCCAGGTCAGCACCTTCACGGGAGCGACCGTCGTCAACGCCGGCACGCTCTCGCTCACGAACGGCAACTCGCCAAGCGGCACACTTTCCGGCACCGCGACGATCACGGTGAACGCTGGCGGTACGCTTGAACTCACGAATCAAGACACGCTCGGCTACACCGCCGGCAAGCAAGCGCTGATCATCAACGGCGGACGGGTGCTGAACAACGGTGCGGCGACGCGCAGCACGCTGCAAAACACGGTTACGATGACCGGCGGCATCCTTGGCGGCACGAGCGCGGGCGATGGCAACGGCGCCTATTCGATCAACGCCGCGACGCTGATCGCAGCGACCTCCGACGCGAGCGGCACGGCGGCGCTGATCAATGCCGGCAAGATCAGTATTCAAGCGACCGGCGCGCCGATCATCTCGGTCACGCGCGGAGCGAATGCGGCGGCGGTCTCTGACCTCACGATCACGTCGCAAATCGCGAGCTTCGGTGGAAATGGCGCGGGCTTCACCAAAACCGGCAACGGCATTCTGACGCTTTCAGGCAGCAATAACTACACCGGTTCGACGCTCGTCAATGCCGGCACCGTGACTTTCAGCGGTGGCACCAGCACGGGCAGCACGACGCTTTTCGTTCACGGCACGACGGCACTGCCCGCAGCGGTGCGAGTGGAAGCGGGTGCGTCGGTGACGATCGCGGGACCAATCGCCATCGCGCAGATCACCGGCGACACCAACGGCTCGCTGACGATCGCCGGCGGCACGCTCGCGAGCACGGGCTTGGGGAGTTATTTCACGATCGCGGACAATGGGGCTGCAAACCCCGGGGGCAATGCCGTTGGCACGGTCACGCAAACCGGCGGCGCGCTGAATCTTGGCGTGTCGGGAACGCCCATCAATTACGCATCAGTCGGCGCCGCGGGCGTCGGCACCTACGCGCTCAGCGGCGGCTCGGTCAGTTCCTACACCGCAAACGGCTTCAACATCGGAGACCGGACGGGTGCGGTCGGCAGCATGACGGTGAGCGGTACGGGCACGCTGAATGTGTTCACGAGCGACGGCATTTTTATCGGAAAAGCCACCTCAAATTCGGTCACATCAGGGACGCTGAACATTGACACGGGCGGCTCGGTCAGCACCACAAAGGTCACCTTCGGCGGGGCGGGTGCGGGCTCCCTCGTTTATGGCTCGTTGAACGTCAACGGCGGCACCCTCAGCGTCGGCATCGGCGGGCTCACGGAGTCGTCAGCGTCGGTCGTTGGCTCGGTGCATTTCAATGGCGGCACGTTCAAATCGACGGCCGCATTTTCCATCGCGGCGAGCATGGGTCTGACGCTCGATGCCGGAGGCGTGGCGATCGACACGACCGGTGGCAGCATTATCTCCGCGAGCCCGCTGGTGCTTGGTCTCGGCGCGGGTGCGGTGGCGATCTCGGGCGGAAACGGGCTCACGCTTCCTGCTGGAAATAACTACCTCGGAGCAACCAGTCTGACCGGTGCCGGCACGGCGCTGAAGCTGAGCGCGGCGACCACTTTGGCCGGCAATCTCGGGCTCGGTGCCGGCACGATTTTCGACCTGAACGGAAACAGCCAATCGATCGGCGGACTCAGCGATGTCGCGGGCGGAGCCGGCGCGGTCATCAATTCCGGCGCCGCGAGCAAGACTCTTACCCTCACTGGCGCGGGAAGCTACAGCTTCGGCGGCGTCTATTCCGGAGGGATCAATGCCGCGACCGCGGGCAATAGCGGCCTGACGGCCGCGCTCGCTCCGACCGGCATGCAGACCCTCTCCGCGACGCAGCTTTTCACCGGGAGCACCGCGGTGACGGGCGGCACCCTACGGCTCGATTTCTCCGGCGCCAACGCGCCAGCTTCGAACATTATCAATGGTGCAGCAAACAGCTCCACCCTGACGCTCGGCGGCGGCACCCTCAGCTTGCTCGCCGCGAGCGGGGCGACGAATTCGCAGCGCTTCAACGGTGTCATGTTAGCCGCGAGCAGCGGCTCGGCTTTTTCGGTCACGGAGACCAGCGGTGCGACGGTGAATGCGACGCTCGGCGCAGTGACGCGCAGTGCTCAGAGCGCGGTGAATTTCACTCTGCCAACTGTCGGTACGATCACCGCGGCAACCGCCAATTCCGGCACCGCCACGGGAAACATCGTGACGACTGCTGACGGCATCGCCTACGCCACGAGTGGCGGATCACATTGGGCGACGAACGTGGGAGGCGCCCTCGGCACGCTTGCTACGACCGCCAACGACACCTTTGGTGCGACGGATAACGCGAACGTCACCGTGGACGATGCGCCAGCGCCTTTCACTGCGCACACGCTGCGTTTTAATGTCGCGAGCAAAACGCTGACTCTCTCCGGCGGCAGCGCGGCGACTCCGAGCACCGTAAGCTCCGGTGGCATCCTCGTAACTGCCGTAACGGCGGGTGCCGGCGGCGCGGCGACCATCGCGGGCGGCACGAATGCCCAACTCCGAGGCGCGGGCGGCGCCACGAAAGAACTGCTGATCCACAGCTTCGGGCAGCTCAACATCAACGTTCCGATCGTGGACAACGGCGCGGCTTCCGCCCTGACGCTCGCGGGGACCGGTCTCACGGTGTTGAATTCAGCGAATGCCTTCACCGGCCCGACCGCGATCGTCGGCGGCACGGCGAGAATCGCGAACCTCAACGCACTCGGTAGCAACGCCGCCGGAACCACGGTCGGCAGTGGCGGCGCGCTCGAACTCGGCGTCGGCGGTACCGTCGCGGGCGAAGCGCTCACGCTCAACGGCTCCGGTCCGACCGGAAATGGCGCGCTCATAGCCAGCAACAGCGGAGCTTGGAGTGGCGCGGTCACCATTGCGTCGCCGGCGACGATCAATGTGGCACCAGGCGCGATTTGGAGCATTTCCACAGGCAGCGCGCTGACCGGTAATGCTCTGCTCACCAAACTTGGCGCAGGTACGCTTTCGATCACCGGCGGAGGATCGACCGGCAGCGGCGGGCTTGCGATCAATGGCGGCACCGTAGCCATACCCGACAGCACCGGGCGCTGGGGCAGCGGCAACATCTCGGTGAACAGCAGCGGCACCTTCCTTACCGCAGGCTCGGGCACCGACACGGTTTTGGGCGGCGTGTTGATCACCGTCAGGTCCGGTGGAGCCTTCGATTTTCAACAAACGGGCGGGGAGACGATCACCACGGTGCAAATCAATGGCGACGGGATCGGCGGCGCGGGAGCACTGGTCAATTCCGCAGCGACGGCGAGCGGTGCGATGACGGTGACGAATGGGGTGATGTTGCAAAGTCACAGCGCGATTGGCGTCTCGAACATCGCCGGTTCGCTCACGCTTGCGAGCCCTGTCACCGGGCCTTTCAACCTGACGAAAGTCGGCGCGGGCCGGCTCATTTTCACGACCAATAACAACACCGTGACCGGTGCGGTCTCGATCAATGCGGGCACTGTACAAACTGCTGGCACCAACAATTCCTTCGCCGGCTTCTACGGAGCCAGCAGTGTGACCATTAACAACGGTGCAACGTGGGAAATTGCCGTGAGCAATAACGTCACAGGCAACGGAACCGCTGCCGGAAACTTCGTGCCCATTACGGTCAACACCGGCGGCACCTTGGCGGCACTCGCAAATACTTCGTCACACATCCGCAGTCTCCTGACCTTGCGCGGTGGGAGCGTGACCGAACCGACTGTGGATTCTTCGGGCTTTGGCAATCTCAATCTGGACGGAGGTGTGGCTGCCGGTGGGGTGCCTGCCACTTCCGTGATCAGCGCGCTGGGCGTCACCAGTTCACAGGTCGGAGGTACCATTTTCAATGTCTCGCCAGGCGCGGCCAATGGCATGGATTTGGACGTGACCGGCACACTGATCAACGCCGCCAATGTTACGGAAACGACGTTGATCAAGACCGGCACTGGCACCATGCGTCTGGCCAACGTAAATAGCTATGACACACCAACCGAAGTGCGTGCGGGTGCGCTGCTAGTCAGTGGCTCCATCTCCGGCACGCAGCCGGTGAAAGTGGCCACGGGGGCGACTCTCGGCGGCAGCGGCACTGTCGGTCCGATCGTGGCGCTAACGAACAACATCGATGCCGGTCTTCTCTCGCCCGGGAGGGGTGCAGGCATCCTGACAGCGCCATCGGCCGCGGGCGGAACGGGCTTGAGTTATGGTTTCGAAATGACCCAGAGCGGCAGCCCGACTTACGGCAGCGCAGCGGCTAGCGGTAACGACCTGCTTCACCTCACGACGGGAACTACACCTTTCTCCGGTAACCTCACTCTCGGGAATAATGTCGCCATCTACTTTGACCATGCGAACGACACTTATCGCGGTGGTTTCTATGCGTTCGACGGACAAGCCACGCCAGACGTTAAGTTACAGCTCGCGGTCGGTAGCGCGAGCTACAGCTATTATCTCAAAGACGCCTCCGGGAGCTTGATTTTCGGAGGCAACAGCTACTCGCCGTTGAGCAATGCCTTGGTCATTCGGAGCTATGTCTCGGAAGTGGCGGCCTTCTCTTCAGGCACCGTGTCCGGCGCACAACTTCAATTCGTCGTCATTCCGGAACCGACTAGCTTCGCCGTCCTGGTAGTCACCTTTTGCCCGTTGCTTGGTCTCCGTCGGGCCCGCAAAACCTTTCGATGAAATTAGCCTGCCTTCTCGTTGCGGCGATCTTCCCTGGAATCTCGGTATCAGCCGAGAGCCCGATTACCATCACCGTAGCTGATGGGGCGAGGCAGACGTTTCAAGGTTTTGGCACCAGCCTCGGCAACTGGGAGGGGAAGTATCAGAAGCTTGCCCCGGACGAGCGGGCCAAACTTTCAGACTGGCTCTGGCATGACCTCAAATTCAACTCGCTTCGCCTCTGGATGAACATCCACGAGTATGCGCCAACTCCCGGAGCGAGAGATCTTTCCGTCTTCAGGCGCTGCTACGTTGATTCAAGGATTATCGCCGACGCTCGCAGCCGCGGGGTAAAGACGCTGTTGCTCGCTCCGGAAGGGTTGGCCGGCTACATGAAAGAAGCCCAGTCCGATGGGGGCCGCGGGATCAAGCAAACAGAACTTGCTGGCTACACTACGGTGCTGGCGGATTTCATCAGCCAACTCAAGAAGGAGACCGGCATCTCGATCGAGGCGACAGGTATACAGAACGAACCCAATGTAAGCGATCGCTTCACTCCCGTCCAAATGGTGGAATGCGTCAAGCTCCTCCGTGCAGAACTTGACCGACGCGACTTACCAGCGGTGAAGATCATCGCGCCAGAACAGGCGAACTGCGACGATGGTTACTACCGCCAAATCGAACTGCTTAAGAAGGATCCCGTAGCTTGGGGAGCGTTAGCTGGGGTATCGTCGCACTCCTACAACATGGCAGTGACGGACCAGGCCGCTGCTTTTGTTGCCGCAGCCGATGGCACAAATCTCAAGGATTACTGGATGAATGAAGCCAGCGACAACGGAGCGGAAGAACTTGGTGACCATCGCCGCGCGGCCAGTCTTGCCGCACGTTACCTTAATGACATGAACCACCGGGTTACTCATTGGATGCACTTCCTCGGCTTTGAAGTGAACGACCCACGCGACAATGCTACTCGGATCATCGCATACGAGGCCGATCCGTTCCGAGCAAAGCGTTTTCAGAAGTTCGCGACCTACCGGCAACTCTCCCACGCTTTCGATATGGGTGCGGTCTTTCGCGACAGTACGAGCAGTGAAGGAGGGGACATGACCTGGACCTACGGCAAAAAGCCGCGATTAACCGCCGCTGCCGCGCGTAACCCGGACGGCACATGGGCTGTCGGCGTGGCCAACTATACCGCGGATGATTTTCGTGGGGTGCAAGGCTGGTCGGATGATGCGTGGAATGTCAGCCAGGGTGGGCACACGCCGGCGCAGAGTTTTTCTGTGACGGTGCGAATTGAGGAGTTGAGACGGGAGAAGGAGACACGCTTTCGCGTCTGCCACAGCGCATCGGAACCAACCGATCCGGAATTCGTTATTTTCCGGGAAGGAGAAGCCACGATCGAGGTCGGATCGCTCGAAGTCGTCACGCTCCGATCCGTCGCTCCCGAGTGAAGGTTTACCTGATGGATGCCGGAATCTTCCGCTCAACGCCGGCACGCGATGCGATTCCCCGGTAGATGAGCGAGCATCCGGAGGAATCAAAGGTATACGTGGATACCGCCATCGGCGTTGGCGGACCGATCTCGCCCGGTGCTGAAGATCACTTGGCAAAGGCGCTGACAGGGAAGCCGGGCATCGTCGAATGCGTCGTCGGACACGGCAAATTGGACCTCCGTTATGAGCCTACCGTAGTGACAAAATCCGAGATCATCCAACAGATTCATGCCGTAGGATTTCAGGTCGACGACGTGCAATCCGCTCCATCGTCTCTCGTGACCGACGCGATTTTAGCCGACGACCCGGGTGCACCGCCGTAGAAAGGAGATCCCGACGATCAAGTGAGGGACTAGGGCAAAAGAAAGCGCGACCATCGCTGGTCGCGCTATTACAAGCTGAGGCTAAACGTTAAATGAAGGCGTGGTTCCTAGCTTGTCGGAATTCGATAGAGCAGCAGCCGTGCCACGCCGGCGTTGTCGGGTTTTGCGGCTTCGAGAGGGTCGAAGGTGCGGAGGGTTTGCAATTTCCTCGGTCTCTGCCCGAAAGTGTGCCCATGAATGCACTCCGCTCATTGCTGAATGTCGGCTTCGCTTCCATCCTGATAGCCACCGCCTTTTCGGAACCTGCGCCGACTGCGCCAAAGGTGGAACCACCGAAAGCGTTCATCGAGTGCTCTGACACGGAAGCCGCCCAACACATCGGAGAAATGGCAGTGGTGAAAGGGAAAGTGGTGGCGGTCGGAGCTTCGAAGCAGGGAAATGTTTACCTCAACTTCGGCGGAACTTACCCGAAGCAAACGTTCAGCGGCATCGTCCGGGTGAGCGATGTGGAGAAGGTTGGAGACACCAAGAAGTATGAAGGCAAGGTCGTGACGATCACCGGCAAGGTGGAGTCTTACAACGACAAGCCGCAGATCGCCATTGCTTCGGCAGATCAGCTAAAGCTGGTGGAAGCTCCGCCTACGGAGCCGGTGAAGCCCTGATCGGCGCTTGCTGCTCCGGTTTGTGATCGGCGTGGCACGCTTTGCAGTTGACCACTTCCTTATATTCCAGGCGCGCACCTTCCTTTTTCTCAAAGACGTGTTCGGTCGCAACGATCAGTTTTTGCACCTTTTCTTTGTAGGCGGCTGGTTCACCTTTCGGAGGTTTGGTATCGAGCATGGCTTTGTAAAGCTCGAGCGTCTTGGCTACTTCCTCATCGGTGCTCGTGCCATCGATGATTCGGTCAGATACTTTCTTCTCACCCTTCGGAGCTTTATGGACGAATTTCATCGCCTTCTCAATCGGTTCAAACTCCTCCGCAGCGAATAGATTCGCGGCTGCGAAGACCGTTAAAGTAAACATGAATGCGAGCGTTTTCAGGTGCATGGGTGGCAGGAATAGGCAAGCCCGCCAGGATTGAGAATTTAAAATAACAAAGAACGATGAATTTAATCGCCGCAACCATCTGTCTGTCACTATTCGGCTCCGACTTGATCTGGGCAGCGGATGGCGAAGTCATGCCGCAGGCGCCCGCGTTGGAAAAAGTGAGCATGATTCACCAACTGCGAAGTGGAATCGACAAGCTGAACCAGCGCTTCTGGTCGCCGGTTGTTTCGATTTGGTTCGACGGAAACGGAATGGATCCTCGCGCATATTTCGAAAGACGCCAAAACCCGCCTTGGTGGCCATCCGCCAACGCCGCGGAACTGTTGATCGATTTCATGGATCGCAATGGCTCCAGTGAGTTCGACGCTGATCTAGCTTCACTCTACACCGTGCAAAAGGACGCACGGGCGAAACATACTCGAACCGTGGCGGAACTGCGCCGGCGTCAACTGTGGCGCGAGTCGGACGAGGTAAAGCTACAACAGGAAGCCGCGGAGAAGAAGCCAGGCGAGAAACCGCAAGGCTATTACACCGACTTCCAAAATGAATACCTGGATGACTCTGGATGGTGGGGAATCACCTGGCTCAAGATGTATGACCGGACACGTGAGGAGAAATATCTGGAGACCGCTAAGACGATTCACGCGCACATGGCCAATAGTTGGCGCCCGGACAAAGGAGGTGGGGTCCTCTGGTGCGAAGATGAGGACAAGCAGCGTGCCAACGCCATCACGAACAGCTTGTTCTTGATCCTATCGGCCCGGCTGTATGAAAGGACCAAAGCTCCTGAATACCGGCACTGGGCCGAGAAGACTCTCGCTTGGATGAAGTCGGTGAAGCTTTACGATGGAATCGGTGTGGTCGATGCGCCTCATCACCAAGGCGACTACTGGAGCTATAACCAAGGTGCTTACCTCGGAGGTCTTTGCGCCCTTTACCGAGCGAGCGGGGTTCCAAGTCACTTGGAAGAGGCAGCCAAGGTCGCAGAGAGCGTATTAGGTCGTGCTGGCTTGACTACCCCCGATGGAACGATCGTTGAGAAATTGGGAATCCGGGGAGATGCTTCACTCTTTAAAGGCATCTTCGTTCGATACCTTGCGCAACTCAGGGACACCTTGATGAAGCGACAGATCCATCTCGAGACAGCTGCGAAGATCGATCATGTCATTCGAAGTAGCGCGGCTTCCATACTCCGTAGCTCGACCGACTCTCAGGAGCTTTATCCGCCCGACTGGCGAGTCTCCTCGGATCCCGGGAAGCCGAGTTTTCAATCCCACTTATCCGCCCTCATCGCGCTGCTGGGAGTGGTGCACTCGTCGAGGTGAAGTGAATTGGGAGTGCCCCGGTGATCTGCACAGCAGAAGTCACTGGTTCCAACGCTTGAGTTCGATTTGTACCTGCAACCCGTGCGGGTGGCGCGAGTGCGCGGTGACCGATCCGCCGCAGGATTCGATGCACGATTTCACGATGGCGAGGCCGAGACCGCTGCCACCAGTGGCGCGGGTGCGTGAGGGGTCAACGCGATAGAACGCATCGAAAATGCGCGGCAAGTCCGAGTCTGGGACACCGGGACCGGAATCGGTGACAGTAATGAGGATCTGGCCGCCACGGTTCTCTGCCTGAAGCGAGATCGGCCCGCTGCCGCCGGCGTGCTGAATGGCGTTGCGAAGCAGATTGGCGAGCGCGCGGGTGAGCAGTTCTGGGTTGGCGGAGACGACGAAATCCTCGGGCAGGATCAGGCGGAGGTCGGCCGTTTCAGTGGTCTCGCGGCGCACCGCTTCCGCGGCGGCGGCAGCGAGGCTGACTGGCTCCAGAGGGCCGGCGGAGGCGCCGAGTTCGGCTTTGGAAAAGGAAAGCAATTCGCCAATGAGCGCAGCGATTTGCGCGGCCTTTTCCGACGCGGATTTCACGAAGGGGATTTGCGTCGGGGTCGCGTGCTGTTCAAGGACGCCGAGGGCCATTTGCAGGCGGACTAGCGGCGAGCAGAGTTCGTGAGCGACGTCGCCAAGGAAGCGCTTCTGTCCCGTCACGAGGCCGTCGAGCCGTGCGGCCATTTGATCAATCGATTCGGCGAGGCCGCCGAGTTCATCACGCCGCCGCAAGTTCACGCGGACCTCGAAGCGCCCGTCGGCAATTTGCCGCGTCGCGTGCATCATGCGGTCGATCGTGCGGGTGATGCCGCGGACGAGCGGCAACCAGAAAAGGAGCGAGAACACGAACACTCCGGCGACGAGGGCGAGCCACGGATTGGGATTAAAGATGAGCCCGCCGGCGCTGAGCGAATTTGAGCGCGCGACGAGCACGACGCGCAACGGGTCTCCGAAAAGGAAGTTGTTCACGCGCCCGCTTGCCATCAGCCAGTATTGGGTTGGTCCGGTCGTCCGCATGAGCGCGCGCAGCGGCGGGCGCGGACCAGCGTGCGCGGTGTCGGAATCTTCGACTGGTGGCGACGGATTAGCGGTCGGAGGACGGATGCCGGGCGGAAATCTCTGCATGAGGCGGTCGCTCACTTCCGCCGGCACGTCGCTGGTCTCGCCGACGAGCGGATTCGCGTGTTCGTCGAACAGCGCGAAACGGACTCGGTGCGCCTCGCTGTAGCGCTTCAAGACCGCGGGCCATTCGTCCGGCAGCGTGGTGTCGAGTTCGCCGACGATCAGGTCGCGGACGGCCTCCATCCGTTCGCGCGCTCCGGTGAAGAAAAACCAGTCGAGATTGAGAGTTAAACTGCGCGTTGAAAAGAAGCGCGAAGGTCGCTCCAACGATGACGAGATTGAGAAAAAACCAGACGAGAATCTTTCCGTAGAGCGGCAGCCGAACGCGCGAGGGTGGTGGACGCTCAGACATCGTCCGGGATTGATGAGCATGTAGCCGACGGCGCGCACGGTGCGGATGAAACGCGGATTCTTCGGGTCGTCGCCGAGCTTTTTGCGGAGCGACCAAATGTGAACGTCGATCGACCGGTCGAGTCCGTCGTAATGACGATCGGCGAGGGTTTCGATGAGATTCTCGCGCGACTTTACGCGACCGCGCGCACGAGCCAAAGAGGCGAGCAGATCGAACTCGAGTGCAGTCAGCGTCAGCGGCACTGCGCCAAGCAGGGCGACGCGCGAGCCGGGATTGATCCGCAGTGCGCCGACCACGATTTCGGTTTCTGCGCGGTCGTCCGCCGGTGCCGGCAGGCGCGCGGTTCGGCGCGTCACGGCACGCAGCCGCGCGAGCAGTTCGCGGCTGGAAAAGGTCTTCGGCAGATAATCATCGGCACCCATCTCCAAGCCGACGATGCGATCAGTCTCCTCGCCGCGAGAAGTGAGCATGAGAATGGGGACGTCGGATTTCGCGCGCACTTTCTTGAGGACTTCGAAGCCATCCATGCCGGGCATGTTCACATCGAGGATGAGGGCGTGAAATTTCTCCGCGAGCGCGCGGTCGGAGCCCGCCGGACCGCTGTGCTCAGCCAACACTTCGTAGCCGAGGGGATCGAGGTAGGCTTTGATCAGCGCGCAAAGTTCGCGGTCGTCATCGATCACGAGGACTCGTGTCGGGCCGGAACTTGCGTTGGATATCGGCTGGAACATTGGGAGTCGGAAGACACCAGCGGATGCCGTGAAGCACGCTTGCGCTGCACTTCGTCATCGGCGGCGAAGCAGATGGCCGCAAACTGAACGAACTCTCAACAATTTCCGATCCCAGGTGCGCGGCCCGGGCACCGCCTCACGGCACCGTGAGCTTCGCGCGCAGAAATTCGGAGGAGCCGTTCAGCGGCGTCGTCGCGCGGAGGATGATCCGCTCGCGGCCACCGGGGATTACAGTGCGGGCGGTAATGGTCAGGTTGGCACCGGCCGGATTCCACATCTCGGTGAGCGAGGTGGCATGCTCCAGCGTCCAGTTCGCATCAGCGAGCGGGTTGCGCTCTAAAGTGAAATTCAGGTAACGCAGGCCACCGATCGTCTCGCTCCCCACGGAAGGCATCACTCCGGCACCGACAGCGTAATCGACGAGGTTGCTGAGGCCATTCCGGTTCTCGTCTCCGAGCGGGACGGCCGGAACGGAGAGGGCATCCGTGGTCCCGGGGTTGCCGTGAATGGCGGAGCTCGCGCGCCAGTGGAGCGGATCACCCGGGTCGGGATTCGCGAGTGGCGCGATGAGCACGAGCGACGGACCGCCGCCGTCCGCGCTCGCCGGCCACCTCACGTCATCGCTATCGCCGTAGGAAATACGCAGGATTTGCGCGGCATTCGCCCCGACGAGAGTGAAATCGTCGCCGCCATTGCCCAGGAAGTTTCCCCCCGATTGAAAGTAATGCGGCAGCGTCGGAACACCGGGATAGCGCGCGGCGAAGACAGAAGTGTTGCGCGGGACGACAGCGTAGGCACCAGGCGCGAGCGTGATATTGGGGAACGTGTAGTCCAACCCCCCCGTGAACCGGCAGCCGGCGAGACTGATGGTCTCCGTGGCGCTGATGTTGCGGAGCTCGACAAACTCAAACTCATTATTGTCCGAAGAAGCGTTGAGTTCGCTGCCGGTGGGCGCGGAGGGGTTGTAGTGAATCTCGGAGACAACGAGATTCCCGGCTGCAGCGGGGATTACACTCCCGGTGCCAGTGATTGTGACCATGTCGGAGCCAACGAGATTTCCGTGATAATCGAACGCCTGAAGCGTGATGACATTTGAGCCTGGAGCGATCGGAACAGTGACCTGCCAGGTGTTGGCGTTGATCCAGGTCACGGGCAGATTCTGCTCCCCCATTTGCACAACGATGGTGCGGACATCCAGCCCGCCGTTGCCGGTGAGTGTGGTGCTGGATGCAGAGGTGCTCGAGTTTGGTGAGGTGATTTTGAAGGCAACGGGCGGATAGGCTGAATTGATCTGAGTCTGCACGTAGGCTGCGCGCTGGTCGACGTAGGTGAGGATGTCGTTCCAGTTCCCACCGCTGCGTTGTAGCGTCGAGTAGTGGTTTACCCACGGCGTGAGATACGTGGTGTTGAAACTCGTGCGGATGATGTCCTGGAGATGCTGGTAAAATAAGCGCAGGTAGGCTGGGCTGATCGCCGTGAGTGCCGCGATGTCGGGATTGATGATGAGCGGGTCGTCGTAAGGCCGGGTCTGGAAATCGAGATCCCACGGGAGATACAGGATCCGCCCGTCGGAGCGGTGGTAGAGCTTCAGATTGTGCCATGCGCCGGAACTCGTGATGTAGTTGTCGCCGATGCCCGCGAGGGAAAGCGCCGCGGAGGCACGCAGCCATTGGTCCACGTCGATGGCATTGACGATGGCGCTGTTGAACGCTGCGCCGGTGAGCCGGTAGGTCTCGTTGAGATTGATGATTCGCGAGAAGTCGTCGGCGCTGCGGGCGTTGCCGATCAGGAAATTCCAGCGGTACGCCTCCTTGTCGGCGAGGTGATCGTCGCCGAATTCCACGCCTTCCACTTCGTCGGGTTGCGGCAGCTTCAGCCCCTCCGGGCCGCCAGTGTCCGTAGTGGTCGGGAAGTAGATCAGCTCGTATTTGAATGTCGGCTACGCCGCGCCATCGGCAAACTGGCTGTCGGACCAGACGTCGTTGAATTCCGCCATCGTGAGGATCGCCGAGCCAGTGTGCGCTGGCCGCGGCGCGATGATATAGACGATGTCGTTATACATCGAAGGGATGCCCCCCGCGCGATTGAAGATGTGCCACGTGACGATCTCGCTGTGCCCGTAACCGCTGCCGGTCGTGCCGCGTCCGTAGCCGCTGCGGTCGAGATTCACGGTCGTATGCGTGCCGCGGAATGGGTGCATCGGATCGAACTCAAGCGCGAAGCCGACGCGCGTGTCCCCGAGGCGTCCGCGTTCGGAAGATTTGAGCCGCACGGTCGCGTCGTAGAAGACCTCGCTTTCTCGATAAACGATCGTGCAAGGGAAGCTGTCGTTGCTCATCACGTTCGTCGGCGTCGTGCATGAAATTCGCGTCCGCCGTCGACATCAGAATGCGGATGCCGTGACCGGGCGTGGTCGGCGCGGTGCCGTCGCTGCCAGCGGATGAAGGCGCGGGAGCTTGCTCCGGCAGCGGGGAAGGTCGATGCCGTCGTTCCATCATTGGCCTCGACGTAAAACTGGACGAGCGCGCCGCTGGACTGCCCGGGAATCTGCCCTTCGTAGGATCCGTCAGTTCAGCGTCATCGCGACGGAGTTCAACGTGCGTCGCGCCGTCGGCCTCCACTTGATCACCGTATTCGCGACGCCCTGCGGATCGCTCGCCGCGATGCGGACGGATGGCCGGTTGCTGAGCCAGCGGGAGCGTGGGCGAGTGCGAGAGGCCGGAGAAAGTCGGGCCGGCGAGCGCGGCGAAGCGGCTGTTCTGCGCGCCGGGCGTGCCGTTGTTTGCGGGATCGGGAGGATCGACTGCCGCGCGAGCCGATTGAAGTAGAGCCGCGATTGCAGGCGCGGCGTCCGCTGACCCAGCGCGCGCGAAAAGATGATGGTGTAAGTGCTCGCCGGAGTTGATCGCGACGTAGCTGCCGCTGTTTTTCAGCGTCGTCTCGCAGTGGTTGTGCATGTGCTCGGTCGCGCCGGTGGCGACGACTTTGAGCACCTTGTTCCCGGGCGAGCGGGATCGTCCACCACGACCGTGCGCCCGTGGCTGCCGTGCGTGCCGAGTTGCGCCAAGCTCGCGGTGCTCGGCGAAAAGCCACCATTTTGGATGCACTCGCCGGTTGCCGACGCTGACCTCGATCACGCTCACATCATCGAGCGAGACACTCGCCGCCGTTCAGCAGGCCGAGGATGAATTCGTTGTAAGCCGTCGGATCATTGCTGCCGGGGAAGGCGCGCCAGTGCCGCTGTAGGGAAGTCGTCCACGCCGCTTTGCGGCTTCGTCGCTCGCCGCCCACGCCTCGGGCACGGAGTTGTCCAGTGTCGGGATTGCGCAGTTCCAGAGCTCGCTGCCGCCGCCGTCGGCGCGCTCGTCCCAGCGTCCCCATCGAAGTAGTGGACTTCGTTCACCGGGATTTCCGGACGCGTCTTCGAGTCGGATCGCGTCGTCGCTGTTGGAAAGCGATCCCGTTGACGGCCCGACGACGGTGATGCCAGGAAATTTCGCGAGCAGCGCCGCCGGATTGTTCGACACGACGAGATAGCTGTGCGCGGCAATCTGCGTGCCGGCCGGAAACTCGAAATTGAGTCCCCGCAATCTCCAACCCGTGAGCAGCACAGGCGATGCAGTGCGGTTGTAAAGCTCCACCCATTCCTCCGGCGAAGGCGTCGTGCCGGTCGCGAGATAGGCTGGCGCGTGATTATACATGATCTCGTTGATCACGACGCTGGTGTTGAGCGTGAACGTGTTGGCCGTCCCGGGTGTTGCCGCGTTGGGGACGAGCCAGGCGCCCGTGCTGCTTCGGGCTTTTCCGGCGCCTGTCACGAGAACGGCGTCGCTGATCCCGTTGTCTGGCGCGGCAAGGAAGAGCTTCTCTCCGCCCATTGAGTGGAAGCCGAGAGCCGCCTCATCCACCGACAGGAGCGCCCCGGCTGCAAGATTCGTGGCACCAAACGTAAAGGTTCGCCCCGAGGACGAGCGCACCTGCCAGCCGTTCAGCGACATCGCAGCAGCGCCGGTATTTTGGATTTCCACAAAGAATGGGCCTGTCTGCGCGCCCCCGATTTCATTGATGCGCAGCGTTGGCGCCACGGTGGCTGGCGCTGTTTCCTGAATGTCGAGCGTCGCCAGGAAAAACGCGTCAGCATTCGCAGCGCTGGACTGGTGTAGTTCGACCGCAAGGACGTTTGGCTGCCCCGGCAGGAGAGCGCCTGCAGGCACTTCAATGGCACCGTTGAATTTCGGATAAACGATATCCGAAGAGGCGAGGGTCGTGTTGCTCACGGCACCCGATGGCATGTTTGTCCGGTGGACCTCCGTGCCGTTCAGGTAAAAAATCGCGCCGTCGTCCGCGATGAAATTCAGCAGGAGCAAGTAGCTAGACGCTGGGTTGCCCGTGTGGGTGAAGGTGCGCCGCAAATAAGTTGTCACCGGATTTGCGGATAGCGCCGTCTTTGCCAGCTTCGGTGGAGCCGTGGCGTCCCACTTCACGCGAAGCCCGCCGGGACCAGCGCTCGCATTCGACCAAAGAAAGTCGACGGTATTTGCTCCCGCGTTGAACGGTCCGTTGATTGTAAACGGCCCAAGCAACGTGCTAAAGCCGCCCGCGGAAAGGCCCTTTGCGACTCCATTCAAAACCACGTCGTCGAGTGAATTGTCGGCTCCTACTTGGAAACTCACAGCGGCTTGAGATGCCTCGTAATTCGTGAGGTCGAAAGTCGTGCGGTATCTGCTCTGCCCCGCTGGCACGCTGTCGTTGCCGCTCGAGGTGGAGCCAATCCACAGCGAGGAGCCGTCGAGGCCAAACCATGCGGCATTCCCGATCATGACGATCGCAGGCTGACCTGTCACCACGTCCATCCAGTGCAGATCATTGGACCCCACGACAGCCGGCACGCCTGTCGGGCCGACGCCGCTATTGAAGATCGTGGTGATCCCTTCCTTCAAAAGCTGCGGAGCGCCAGGCGGCGGGAGGCCCTGCTTGAAGAACTTCACTTCGCTAAGACCGGCGAAGTTCTGGTCGCCACCATGGGTGGAATTGATGATGAACTTCACCTGCCGGACGCCGCTTGCGGGCAGATCAAAGCGCTCACCGGGCTCGGATGCGACCCCGAGCGCAGCGCGGAAGTTCAATGTCGCGACCGTTGTGAAGTCGCCGCCTGCGGCCGGCGCGGTTTGCACGACGACCTGTTTCGCGCCGCGCGCGGTATTGTTCACCTCGTTATAGTTCCACACTTGAACTCCCGCTAGATCCACGACCGCGCCAAGGTCGAACGTGATCTCGGCCGGGAGCGGATCGTTCCCAGATGCGAAGGTGCCATGCGACAGCCACATCGTCCCGTCGGGGGTAGTGCCGTGTTGGTCATTGACCATCCCCGAGCCATCCACCGTGCGGGCGGCGAACCGCGTAAAACCAAGATCACTGAGCTCGGAGGAAAACGCAGCCACGGATGTCCCTGTGACTGCGGATTGAATCACCATCGCGGGCGCGACTTCGTTGCTGAACGCGTAGTGGTGCCAGGTCGCCCCGGAGGTGTCCTGGAAGTCGAAGACCATCGTCCCGTCGCCCGGGGCCAGGTATCGATATTTGACCAGAGTCCCGTTGCCGCTGTCCGTGAGATTTTCGTCCACAAGATATCCAGTCCCGGTGTCGCTGGGCGTGATCCGCACCTGACGCGACCCCGGCGGGCCGAAGCCAGTGGTGTAGAAGGTGGCGATGTATGTCTGGCCCGGCGTAAGTCCGGCCAACTGCAGCCGCGACGTGCTGCCGGCGTTGCGCGCACCATAGAAAAACTCTTCGCATAACTGGCGGCTGCCACTTCCTGCCGGGAGGTTGTTCAAGCCGGCTCCGCTACCGTTGTTCGTGAAGACATCCGGCGCACCGGTGAGCAGCCAGTTGGTGGCAGACATAACGCCGGAACCGGGCGAATCAAAGGTGACACCGTTGATCGCGGTGTAGCCGCCAGCGCGGTTGAAGCCGACCTTGTGCGTGTAGCTTTTCGCGGCTGAGATCTCGCTGTCCGCGTCGCCAGTCCACGGCTTCACGAACCACTGCCCGCCTGGCACGGGCGTGGTCGGTTCGGCATAGATTGTGGGATTGCCGAAATGCAGTCCCGCCGGCCCGCTGGTCCACGCAGAGTCGTCGAGAGCCGCCGTATTCCATCCGGCGGGCACAGAGCCACTCGTGTGGTATTTCCATGAGTCGAAGCGATTGATGAATCGCGTGGTCACCGGTCCGGGAGGCAGAGGGAAATTCGAAGCGCCTGGGGTGCCGCCCGCCTGCGTGCTGGGGGCCCAGCTTGCGGGCTCGGCGGAATTGGTAAATGGATCGCGCTTTGCCAGTGACACGCCGCTGCCATCCGGCGCGACCGGCCATGGACCGCCGTCGCCGTAAGTCAACTCGTCCATGGCACGGTCGTTGTTGTCCCGCAGGCGCAACGTCTCACCGGAGTTCGCGAGCGATCCCGCAAAGGGCCCGAGCGCATTGGGAAAAAGCCCGGGATCTTTCGCCACCAGCAGCGTTGCGCCGGGGCCGATCACAGTCCCATCCGGGAATGAAAAGTCCACGCCGCCGGAGATGCGCCAGCCCGAGATGTCCACATCCACGCCCATCACGTTCACGAGTTCGACGAACTCTTCTGCCTCCGCCGCGTCCTTCGGGTGGTAGTGGATTTCGTTGAAAGTCACCACTGCGTCATTCGCCGGCGCGGCGTGAAGCCGCGGGGCACAGCAGAATGCGAGGGCAAGGAGAAGGCTCCCTGCTAGGGTGCGAAGCCCGGGTGCCATGGAAGCTCTACTTTTTCCGCCACCTCCGGGCGCAGACGCTCGCCAGACCGAGAAGCAGGGATGCCGCACTGCCGGGCTCCGGAACGGCCAACAGTGTGACGTCGTTCCCGCCGTCGGCGAGATAGTTAATCTTGAAGTCTTGCGTAAACGACCCGTCGTTCACGGTGAAGACCGCTCCATCCGGAAGGCTCTGGCCGGCGTAGCTGAACCGCGCGCCGCTTGCGTAGCCGGTAAGGAGGCTCGTCCCGTCGAGCACGGTGAACAGCGTCGAGTCCAGCGGGTCCGCGAGTAGTGAGAGGTTGAGCATGACGGTCCCGCTGAGCATGCCCGCGCCGGCGATGAGGAGCTTGTCCGAGGCCGTCGCGCCGATTTCGAGCGTAAATGCCGAACCGTCGGCGAAGGCGAGGGGTCCCGTGGAAAGAGTACCGATGCCCACGCCGGGAGCGATCACGCCACCGGCAGACACGGAGACATTTGCGGCGGGGTTAATGGAGCCGCTGCCACCAAGCGTCCCCGAGTTGACCTGTACGCTCACAGTGCCGGAGAGTGCGCCACTTACGATGAGTTTGCCGCCGTTCACGGTGGTCACGCCGGAGAAGGTGTTGGAGCCGCCGAGACTCAACGTGCCTGCGCCCTGCTTCGCCAGCGTGAGCGAGCCCGTGATGCTGCCGGTGAAGGCCGAGTCCGTTGCGTCACCCACTGTGAGAACAGGCATCGCGGATGCGGCGACCGCTTCGTTCGTCATGCCATACCAATGGTAGGTCCCGTCCCCAATCTGGTAGGTGCTGATGGTAGCAGTGCCGCTCGCGTCGGCGGTGTAGCGGAAAGGAAGATAGTTCGGCGTAGCGCTTCCATCCTCATTGTAAATCGCCGCCCCAGTTTGCGTCCCGGACTGGACGGTAAAGAATTGGGAGCGGTTGAAATCTGCACCCCACTGGCGCTCGTAAAGGTGAGTCTCGTAAGTCGTGCCGGGCGTGAGCCCCGTGAGGGTAAGGCTGGCGGTGCTGCCATTGAAGAAGAAGTTCGAGAGGAGTGTGCTGATGTTGCCGGTCGCGCCGGTGTTCGGACTTCCAGTCGACAGCGCAGCACCGGTCAACGACCAGTTCGCACCGGAGAGACCGGCGGCGGTGAATGGCACCGAGTTTACGGAAAGCCCAGGCCCTCCCGAGAAGTCGAGCGCGTGCGTGTAACTTTTCCCAGTGGAAATCCCAGTCCCCGAGTCATCCGTGAAAAACACCGGCGCGCCGACGGTCGCGGAGCCGGTCGTGGTGACCGTGCCCGCTCCGGAGAGATGATTGATCGTTTCGCCGAAGCCGCCGAGATCGAACGTGGTCCCGGCATTCACGGTGACACCACCTTTCCCTGGTCCGTTTGGAATCACTTCCGCGGCACCAAGTTTGATGGTCCCGTTTGCGATGATTGTCTCACCAGCGTAGTCGTTGGCCGGGTTGGCAAGAATGAGCGTGCTGTTTTCGTCCCCGCGCCCCGAGCCCTTCGTGAGCCCGCCGGGGCCCGTGACCGGGCCCATGATGCGGATGTTGTTGAGGTTATTTCCGCTGATGTTGCTGCTGGCGGCGAGGGTTACGCTTCCGGTGATGGTATATTCCCCGTGGCCCGCTCCTCCACCATCTGCATAAATGGCACTCTTGCTTCCGTCAGGGCTCCCCCCGGGGCCGTTCAGCGTGAAGCTATTTGCAATGGCTGGCGATCCGGCGTTCCACCACGCGAGATAGTTTCCTCCACTCGCGATGGAGACCGGGCCGGTGCCGAGGGCGGCGGAGTGATGCCCGAAAATCGTGCCGTTCGAGATCGTTGTCCCGCCTGAGTAATTGCTCACTCCGGAGAGGCTTTGACTTCCGCTGCCCTGCTTGATGAGCGCTGTCGGGCCATTGATGACCCCGGTGTAGGAGTAATTGCCAGAGTCGCCGATCGTGAGCGTCGGGGTGGTGGTCGAAAGTCCCTGCAAACTCGCGCCAAACCAGTGGAAACTTCCGGGACTCAAGGCCTGCATGCTGATGTTCATCGAAGGCGAGTGCGCCACAAACTCATACGCGTAATAGCCGACGTTTTGCGGATCGGTGTTGAGCAACTGCGAGGCAACGGGGCCCGCAGGATCTTCGTCGAAGGTGGCGTCCTGCGGCCTCGGTCCCCAGATCCCGACCTTCGTGTAAACCACGCTCTTGTAAGTCTGGCCGGGCGTTAGGTTGGTGAACGTGAGGACGCCTGGCTTTCCGTCGTAATAGAAATCGCTGACGAGTTGGTCGTAGCCCGTCGAAGCCCCGTTGTCAGGAAATAGACTTCCCGCGCCCGTAAGCTGGTAGCCCGTTCCGGAAGGGCCTTCATCGGTGAACGTGACTCCGTTCACGGTGGCAGGCCCGTTGTTTCCGAAGTCGATCAGTCGGATGTAATTGTTGCTGGGAGAAATCAGAGCCGATCCGTCCACACCCGTGGAAATAGTGCCGCTGCGAGTAATGGTGCCCGCGCCGGTAAGACCCGTCACGGCCTGACTCGACAACCCGAGGTCCCATGTCGCACCGCTCGCAACGCTCATCGCGCCGGGAGTGCCGGAGTTCGTCTGCTGCATCTTCAATGTGCCGCCCGAGATTGAGATACTTCCGGAATAAGCTAACGGACCGGTCAGTGTCAGCAGTCCCGCGCCGGTCTTCGTGAAGGAGCCGGAGCCGCTGACCGTGCCGCCAAAAGTAGTGCTGGTGTCACTGGAGCCTACCGTCAGCGAGCCGCCGGCGAGACTGAGAGCCGAGTTGCTCACACCCGTGAGCGAGCTGATTGCCGCAGTGTTTTCTACAGCAAGAGTTGCCCCGGCTGTCGTGAGACTCACTGGGCTGGTGGCCGGCAGCGCACCCGCGCCAATGAGCCGAACCGTGCCGCCCGAAATCGTCGTGCTGCCGCCGTAGGTATTCGGTCCGCTGATTTGCAGAGTGCCAGCACCCACTTTCGTCAAGCCGCCCGCTCCGCTGATGACGCCTGCGAAGCCAGTGGTTGCGTTGTTTCCCCCCACAGTGAGCGAACCGATATTCTGCACGCTCGTGCCCGCCACACCCGCGAGTGAGCCAATCGTCTGGTCGTGCCCGTTTACATCGACCGCAGCGCCCGACGCGGAGAGATTCAGCGCGGTGCCGGAGGGCAGCGTGCCGTAGTCTGTGGAGGCGATAAAGATCGCATCGATCGCGGTCGCCGTATCGCCGCCGATTTCGTTGTTCGCAACGAATGCGACGGTGTGGCTTCCCGCGCTGACGGGCACGCTTGCGAAGCGATACGGCTGAAAATTCGCGCCAGTCTGGAAGCCGGTCGCGGGAAGGCTTGAGACGGTCACCCCATCGATTTGGAGGAGCAAGCCGTTCGGGTTGTGGCCGGGACGGTTCGCGGCCAAAAAAGAGAAGTCATAATTGGCCGCGGCGCCAAAGCTCATCACCTGACTGATGAAGGTGTTTTGAAGAAACCCGGCGTGCGTGCCTTCCAATGCCGTGTTCACCCACGGTTGGTTATTCGATGAAATTCCCGAACCAGCATCGAAGGTCCAGTCGGCACCCGTCGGATTGTAAGTCCATCCGCCGGCACCCAGCGAACCGGTGTTCTCGAATCCCGCGTTGAGAACCGCGACACGCCGCCCGGCAAGTGAGAGCGTTCCCTGGCTCACGGTGGTGCTGCCGGAATAGGTGTTGATGCCGCTGAGCGTCAGCACCCCCGCGCCCGCTTTGGTCAGGTCTCCAGTCCCACTGATGATACCGCCAAATTTTTGCGCCCCGCCGTTGATGATCGAAAATCCTCCGCTGTTTACGACATTGCCGATGCTCGTGAGGTCCGCCGTTGGTGATTCGATTGCCAGCACGCCGCTCCCAATCGTTGCCCCTTTCCCCGAGCCTGCAACCTGTCCCGTGAGCCGGATCGTGCCCGCGCCGAACTTTGCCAGCGGACTGTTGAATTGCACTGGCGCGGAGATCGTGTGCGAGCCCGAAGCCGTGGAAATCACCGAGACGCCGGCAGCATCCGCCTGAAAGGTGAGCATGCTGTTGTTGTTGGTGGAAAGTGTCCACGGATTCGCTCCATCGAAGCTCACATGGCCGACGGTTTGCGGCGCGTCGAGGTTGATTCCCGTTGCGGCATTCTGCGCGGTGAATGTGGCGTTCGTCCCGACGCCGTTCGGAGTGCCGCCGCTCCACGTCGCGGTGGTCCAGGCCGCGCCACCGGTCCACTTGTTCGTGAAAACCTCCTCGTTGCTGAGACCATACACATGCATCGAGGAGCCTGCGTTCAGAGGTGCGATATTCAGGACCGTGGAAACGCCAGCGGCCACGAACGTGTAGCGTAGCAGTGAGGCTTCGAGCGCGTCTTGGTTGTAAACAATACTTGCGCCTTCCGAAGAGCTGACGTTCTGAAAACGGCTGTCGGGCAAGGCCCACGCCTGATTGTAGAGAGTGACCGTGTAAGTTTTGCCCGCCGTCAGCCCGTTCATCGTCAGGAGTCCAGGATTCCCATCGTATTGAAAGCCGTCGAAAAGATCGTCAATCATGCTGCCGCCAAAGGTCGTCGTGTGATTTCCCTCGGTGGCGAATGGGCTCGGCGCCCCGGCGAGGCTCCATCCCGCGCCAGAGAGGCCGTTGCCACTTCCGATAAAAGTTTCGCCGTTCACTGCCACGTCGCCGCCAATGACGTTGGCGAGGGCGACGTAGGTCTTCGAAGTGCTGACGCCAGAGGTCGCATCGCCGGTGAACGCCCCGCTGGAGAACACCGCATCGGTCGCCTTCACGGCTTCCGCGCTCACGAGAGTCGCGATGCTCGCGAGGAGGATTACCGGGCGGAGCGTGCGGTGATTCAGGGAACGGATCAACCCAGGGAAGGGATTCATAAATGGCGGAAAGATTGCGGTTTTGGGGGACTGGCCTGGGACCATCGTCGTAATGGCTCTCAGCGATTCGACCCTACTAAGCGCGCAGGCTCCGACCCGCAATATGGATTTTGAAGATCGGATCGCTCTGCTTTCAGGGAGTCGGAATCGGTCGCCAGCTTAATGAAATCTTAACAATTCTCCATCCTCCGCCAAACGCCGGCTTAACAATCGGGGTGTTTGTTCTAACGAAATCCCGCCGTCCTGAATGTCCGTGTCTCAGAATCGTCCGTTCGGGGTGGCATTACCAAAACTGCAGACATCACATCCGAATACCCGAATGAAATCGAAACCGACTTTTCTTCTGACCGCGCTCGCGTTGGCGGCCACCAGCATTCTTGCCATCGCGCAGGATACTCCGAAACCCGGCACGAACGACCCAGGCGGCCGACGTCAGCGCGGCCAAGGCGGTCAGGGCGGCAATCTGGAGGACTTCATGAAACGCATGAGCGAGCGGATGAAGACGTCCCTCAAAGTCACCGACGAAGAGTGGACCGTGCTCCAGCCGCTCATCGAGAAAGTGCAGACCGCGCAGCGCGAAGCGGGTGCCGGACGTGGTGGATTCGGCGGCCGTGGCGGAACCAACAACAACAACACCGGCACGACTCCTCCCGCGGACACCCGCCCCGGTGCAGCGGAGGGTGCGGCGCTGCGCACGGCGCTCGAGAACGAGAGCACCTCGCCCGACGAGATGAAAGCGAAGCTCGCCGCCGTGCGCGACGTGCGGAAAAAAGGCGCCGCCGATCTCGCCGTCGCCCGCGAGAATTGAAGAAAGTCGTGACCGTGCGCCAGGAAGCCGTGCTCGTCTCGATGGGCATCCTCGAATAGACCCGCCCGCGCGTGACCGGCGAGCCCTCTCGCCCCAGCGTCCGAGCCACGCCAGGACCTCCTGGCGTCCATGGTGGAGCGCCAACAGCTCTCCGCCATGGACGCCGAGGCGCTGGCGCGGCAGCGCGCGGCGTCCGCGCGGACACGGAGGAGGAAGTGCTGCGCTGGCTCGCCGAGCGAATACGGCCTCGGCTTCACGCCGCTCGATAACATCGAGCCGGACCGCGCGCTGCTCGCGCGTTTCCCCGCGCGCATTCTGCTGAAGGAGGAACTGCTCCCGCTGCGCGAAAAGGACGGCGTGATCGAGGTCGCGCTGAGCCGGCTCTTCGCCACGCCGGGCTCGACAGCCTGCGCGCGATCACGAACCTCAAGCTCGCAGCCGATCCTCGCGCCGAGCGAGGCGCTGCAGCGCGAGATCAAAAAGCATCTCGGCGTCGGCGCCGACACGCTGAACCTGCTCGAGCAGGAGGAAGGCTTCCAGGTCGTCGCCGATGATCGCGAGGACGACGGCGATCTCGACAAGGCGGCGGAGGACGCGTCGATCATCCGCTTCGTCAACCAGGTGCTCGGCGACGCGATTTCGCTGCGCGCGTCGGACATTCACGTCGAGCCGTTCGAGCACGAGCTGCGCATCCGCTACCGCATCGACGGCCTGCTGCAGGAAGTGCCGGTGCCCGCGCAGATCAAGCGCTTCCAGCCGGCGATCGTTTCGCGCATCAAGATCTCTCAGCAATCTCAACATCGCCGAGAAGCGCGTGCCGCAGGACGGCCGCATCAAGATTCGCGTGAAGGCGAGCGAGGTCGACATCCGCGTCTCGATCATCCCGATGCTGCACGGCGAGGCGGTCGTGATGCGTCTGCTGCGGCAGGATGCCGGGCGTGCTCGGGCTCGAGCGGGCTCGGCATGGCCGCGCGCGAGCGCGAGCTCTTCGACCGCGTGCTCGAGATGCCGCACGGCATCGTGCTCGTCACCGGCCCGACCGGCAGCGGCAAGACGACGACGCTCTACACCGCGCTGCACCAGATCAACGACGCGGTCCGCAAGATCATCACGATCGAGGACCCGGTCGAATATCAGCTCAAGGGGATCAACCAGATTCAGGTGACCGAAAAGGCCGGGCTGACCTTCGCGCGCGGGCTGCGCGCGATTCTGCGTCACGATCCGGACGTCGTGCTCATCGGCGAAATTCGCGACCAGGAAACGGCGCAGATCGCCGTGCAGGCATCGCTCACCGGCCACATGGTTTTCTCCACGCTGCACACGAACGACGCGCCCGGCGCGCTCACGCGGCTCGTGGACATGGGCGTCGAGCCGTATCTCGTCGCGTCGTCGCTCGAGGCGGTGATCGCCCAGCGGCTCGTGCGCGTGCTCTGCGAGGAGTGCAAAGCGGACGACACGACTGCGCGCACCGACGGCGCTGCGCGAGCGCGTCGAGGCGTTGCGCGGCGCGACGATTTTCCGCGCCGTCGGCTGCAAGAATTGCCGCATGACCGGCTTCACCGGCCGCCGCGCGATCTTCGAGTTGATGACGATGAGCAGCGCCGATCCGCGCGATCCTGCTGCGCGGCGGATCGAGCGTCGAGATCAAGGACGCGCGCGAAACGCGAAGGGCATGAAGACGCTGATCGAAGACGGCTGGCGGCTCGTCCGCGACGGCGTGACCACGCCCGCGGAAGTGCTGCGCGTTTCCAAAGACGAAGGCACCGACGGCTTTGCCGTCGAGCGCGTAACGCCATGCCCGTCTTCGCCTACAAAGCCATGCAGGCCAACGGCTCCGCGACCGAGGGGCAGCATCGAGGCCGGCGGGCGGCAGGATGCCGCGCGCATGCTCGAGGAGCGCGGCCTCACGCCGGTGCGCCTCACGGAGACCGCCGCGGCACCGCGCCAACGGCGCGCGCGCGCGCTGAAAGCTGCCCGACCGCACGCGGCGGACGTGTTCGCTTCGAAGTCGAAGCAGGTGTCCGTTCGCCGCGCTCGAGGATTTCACCCGCTCGCTCTCCAGCCTGCTCGCGGCGAACGTCCCGCTCAGCCGCGCGCTCACCATTCTCTACAAGGAATCGTCGCAACCCCGCCGCCGTCCGCGAAGTGGCGGGAGCTGCACGATCTCGTGATCGACGGCGTGCCGCTCGCCGAGGCGATGAACCGCTCGCCCGAGGTCTTCCCGCGCGTCTATGTCGCGATGGTCGAGGCGGGCGAAGCGGGCGGCTTTCTCGATGTGGTGCTCGCGCAGATCGCGGACTTCCAGGCGCGGGAAAAGGAGACTGCGCGCGCAAGGTCGATCTCCGCGCTGATGTATCCCGCGGTGCTGCTCTTCCTCGCGATCGCGGTGCTCATCTTCCTGCTGGTCTTTTTCATCCCGCGTTTTCAGACGCTCTTCGCCGGCTTCGACGCCGCGCTGCCCGCTGCTCACGCAGGTCATCGTCGGCGATCAGCGATGTCGATGCGCAGCTACGGCTTCTACCTGCTGGCCGGCGTCGGTCGCGGCGATTTGGTTCGGGCGGACCTGGTTCGCGAACGAGAGCAGCCGGCGCCTCTGGGAGTCGTGGCTGCTGCGCGCGCCGGTCATCGGTCCGCTCGCCGCGCAAGATCGCGATGGCGCGCTTCTGCCGCATGCTCGGCACGCTGCTCGGCGCCGGCGTTTCGCTGATCAGCGCGCTCTCCGTCGCGCGCCGTTCGCTCGGCAACCAGACGCTCGATCGATCTCGTCACCGACTCCACCGAGCGCGTGAAAAAGGGCGAGCCGCTCGGCGCGAGCCTCGCGGATTGCCGCGCGCTCTTCGGCGGCTCGACGCTCGAAATGATCGCCGTCGCCGAGGAAAGCGGACGGCTCGACCAGGAGCTGGTGCGGCTCGCCGGCGTGACCGAGATCACGCTCGACCGCCAGCTCAAGACGGCCGTCGCGCTCGCCGAGCCGCTCATGCTTTTCGCCATCGCCGGCTTCATCGGCACGATTTTCGTCGGCATGGTCATCCCGATTTTCACCATCCAGGACTACATCAAATGAAACCACTGCAATGCCAACTCCCGACGCCCCAATCGCGTCGCCGCCGCGCGCTTTCACCCTCGTCGAAATGCTGCTCGTGCTCGTCATTCTCGCGGTGCTCGCGGCGATCGTGATTCCGAAATTCACCGGCCGCAGCCAGCAGGCCAAGGAGACCGCCGCGCAAGTCGCAGATCTCCAGCTTCGAACTCGCGCTCGACTGCCTTCGAAGTCGACACCGGCTCCTATCCGCAGGGCAGCGCGGGGCTGAACGCGCTCGTCGAGCAGCCGAACAACGCGCAGAACTGGAAAGGCCCGTATCTGAACAAAGGCATCCCGCTCGATCCGTGGGGCAATGCCTACGTCTACACCTATCCCGGCAAGAACAATCCGAAGGGCTACGACCTGCAGTCGATGGGGCCGGATGGCCAGGCCGGCACCGATGACGACATCGACGAATTGGGATGCCAAGAAGTGATCCAACGCGGGTCGCGCCCGGCGGCTTCACGCTCGTCGAGCTCATCGTCGTGATGGCGCTGCTCGCGATCGTGGCGGCGCTTTCCGCGCCGTCGCTGTCGCGCTCGATGCGCGCGCGGAATCTCGAACGGCGAGGCGGCGCGCTTTCTCGCCGCGACGGAGTACGCGCGCGATGAAGCGGTGTCGCAGGGCGTGCCGATGACCGTGTGGATCGATCCAGCGACGCAGCGATTTCGGCGTCGAGCCGAGAGCCGGGTTTCGAAGGCATCGAAGACGCGCGAGCGGGAGTTCGCGGTGAATGCGGACATTCATTTCGAAATGGAAAACGCGGCAATGCGGCAGGAGATGTCGTGGAGGCGGTGGAATTCTGCGCCGGACGGCGCGCCGACGACCGGCGAGCATCGAAACCGTGCGGCTCGTCGATCGCTTCGAAACCGCGGTCACGATCGCGCGGACCGAGGGACGGCTGGGGCTACGAAATCGTGAAGGAGAGAGCGATGAACCGTCGCGCTGCCTTCACCTTCGTCGAGATGCTCGCGGCGATGGCGTTCCTCGGGATATCTGATCCCGGTGGTCGTCTCGGCGCTGCTCGTCTCGAGCGGCGTCGGGATCGTGGCGGAGCGCTCGACGATCGCGATGCAGCTCGGCGAAAACCGGCTCAACGAGTTGACGCTCGCCGACGCCTGGACGTTCGGCGGAGAGCCGCGGCGACTTCGGCGACGGATTGGCCGGGCTACCGCTGGGAGCTGAGCAAAGCCGATTGGGAAACCGGCGCGATGACCGAGCTGACGCTCGACGTGTTTTTTCACGGTGCAAGGCCGCGAGCACGACGTGCGGCTCACGACGCTGGTCAATGAATCGCTGACGCGATACGCCATGAACGCGCCGCGCTTTCACGCTCATCGAGCTCATGCTCGCGATGGCCGCGTGCCGCGGTGCTCCTCGCGGCGATCTACGGCTTTTTCGCCAACGCCGTGCATCTGCGCGACGACGCGATGGCCGCACGCGCGAGGCCCGCGTGCGCGCGCGGGCGGCGAGGTGCTTCGCAACGATCTGCGCAACGCCATCGTCTCCGGCGGCACGCTGGCCGCGACGCTGGAGGGTTCGCCGCAGAGCCCCGGCGGAAGCTTTCCCGGCTATCTGAAATTCACCACGACGACCGCGACGGACGCCGCACGAGGTGCCGAACCCGGACGTGCAGCAGGTCGAATATTACATCGTCACCGATCCGGAGACGACGGATCAGAAGGCAGGCCTGCTCGTCCGCGCGACGACGCGCAATCTGCTCGCGACGACGACCGAGACGGCGACCGAAGAGCCTTTGCTGGCGGGCATCGAGTCGATGGAGGTCTCGTTTTTCGATGGCACGGATTGGCAGGATTCGTGGGAGGTACCGACGACCGAGACGACTGCCGGAGGCGGTGCGCGTGCGCATGCACCCGGCGCGGCAAGGCGGCGAAGACTTCGCGCCGCCGCCGATCGAAGTGCTCGTGCCGTGGCCGACGGATCTCACCACGCCGGCGGCTTCGCACGACGTCAGGAACTTCGGGGACGGGAGGAACTCCATGATCAGCGATCTTCGAGCGAAGAAGCGCGCATCCGTGCTGATCGTGGTGCTGTGGGCGAGCGTCGGGCTGGTGAGCGTCGCGCTGCTGTTCGGGCACTCGATGCTGATGGCGTACTCGCGGCGCGGACAACGATCTCGCCGGGCGGCAGGCGGACCAGGCGATCGAAGGCGCGGTGCGTTACGCGGAGTCGCTGCTCGCGAATCCGACGACGCCGGGCCTGCTGCCGGAAGCGGCGAGTTATCAAGGCGAAGCGGTGCCGGTCGGCGAGGCGGCAGTTCTGGTTTTTCGGCGCACCCGCAGACACGACCACCGGCACGACGGGCGAGTATGGTCTCGTCGATGAGGCGTCGAAACTGAATCTCAACACTGCAACCGCCCGCGATGCTTGCAAGCCTGACTGCCGTGGCGGAATGACGGAGGAATTCGCCGCGGCGATCGTCGACTGGCGCGACGCGGATGACGACGTGACGGCGGGCGGCGCGGAGTCGCAGATCTACGCGCAGAAGTCGCCAGCCTACGCCGCCAAGAATGCGGCCTTCGAGTCGATCGAAGAGCTGGCGCTGGTCAACGGCGCGACGCGCGAGATTCTCTACGGCGAGGACGCGAACCTCAACGGCGTGCTCGATCCGAATGAAGACGACGGCGAAAAGACTCTGCCGGCGGACAACGCCGACGGCAAGCTCGATGCCGGCATGCTGGCTTACGTCACCGTCTTCAGCCGCGAATCGAACGACGCAGAGCGACGGAACGGCGCGCATCAATCTCACGCCGCCCGGACCGAACGCGGCGCTGGATCAATTGCTCACCGAGAAGTTCGACGCGACCCGCGCGGCGGCGATATCGCGTGGCCATTCGGACCAGCGGGCGCGACTCGCAGTCGCGCTCGAGTCTTTACGCCAGGAGCGGAATGACGGCGGAGGAGTTTGCCACTGTCGTCGATCAGTGATGGCGGACTCCGTGCCGCCGACCACGGGCAATGACTTGGTCGGGCCTGATCAATGTGAACACGGCCAGCGAAGCGGTGCTGGCCTGCGTGCCGGGAATCGGACACCGAGCAAGGCCGAGCAGCTCGTGAGTGCGCGGCACGAGCCGAGCGCACGATCGGACACGAACATCGCGTGGGTCGCCGAGACGCTGGGCACGACGAGCCCGGTGATTGCGCAGATCGGCCCGCTTCATCACCGGCCAGAGCTGGCAGGTCAGCGCGGACATCGCGGCGGTCGGTCGCCACGGGCGCGGCTATCGGCGCATCGAAGGTCGTCATCGATACGAGCACCGGCACGCCGCGGATCATCTACCGGCGCAATCTCGCGCCGCTCGGCTGGGCGCTCGGCAGCGAAGTGCGGCAGGATCTGGCGCAACAGAAAGAGGTCGCGATGAAGCTCGACCTCGCTGAATTGCAGAAGCGTTTGCAGCCCCGGACCGTGCTCGCGGTGACCCTGGAATCCGGCCGGACGGTGGTTGAATACGTGCGGCTCGCGAGAAGGCGCGAGTCCGCGTCGCGCGCTCGTTTGTCCTGCCGCTCGGCGCGGATGCCGTGCTCGCGGATCCGGAGCGCGCAGGGCAGCGACTGGCTGCGGAGCTAGCATCCAGCGGGCATCCGCGAGCGGCGCTGCGTGGTGTGCCTGCCGGCGGGCTGGGCGCTGACGACGTCGACGGATGTGCCCGGCGTCAGCGCGGAGGACTTGCGCGGATATCTGGAATTGCGCGCGGAGCGCGAATTTCCTGTGCCGGTCGCCGATCTGCGGCTCGCGCATTGCGCCTTCGTTCTGCCGGATGGAAATGAGCGCGCCACGCTCGCGGCGGTGCCGGCGAAACGGATCGAAGCCATCGAGCGGATGCTCGCCACGGCGGAGTGCCGGGCGGTCTCGATTTCGCTCGGGCTCGATGCTTGCCTGCCGGACGGAAATCGCCCGCAGCGCTGCATTTCCTGGCCAATGGCAACCACGTCGATGTGGTCATCGCCGCCGGGCGGCGGCATCGCGGCGGTGCGCACGCTGCCGGCGCTCGGCGAACGCGGAGACGACGGCATTCGATGCGACGGCTTTTCCCGCGAAGTCCGCATCACGCTCGGCCGCCTGCCGGAGGCGCTGCGGCAGCAGGTGCGCGAGGCGACGTTCGGCGGCACGCCGCACTCCGCGGAGAATCTCTGTCAGGAAATGCGCCCGCACCTGACGCCGCATGGGCATCGACAGCCGGCTGGAACGCGCGGCGGGCGACAGATTCCGCGACTCACCCGCTGCCGCCGCCGCCGCAGCCACGCGCTATCTCCGGCAGCGAGCCCGTCGCGTTCGAATTTCTCACGCCGCAGGTGAATCGCTGGCAGGCGATGGCGCGGCAGTTCGACGATCGCCGGCGCCGCTGGGTCGGCCATCGCGGTGCTCGCGCTGTCTTCTGCTGCCGATCGTCACGTTTCTCGTGCGCTCGCACATCGAGAGCAGCCTGAACTCGGAGTGGCGCGGGATGCAGGGCACGGGTCGACCGAGCTCGATCAACTGCAGCAGCGGCATCCGGCAATTCCGCCCGTGGTTCGACCCGGCGCCGCAAAGCGTGCAGGTCGTCGAAACGCTCGATGCGTCGTTTCCCGAGCAGGGCGATGTGTGGGCGAAAAGCGTGCAGATCAATGACGGCACGAAGGTCATCTGCACCGGCTTTGCGCGCAACCAGACGGCGCTGCTCGGCTTCCTCGACAGCCTCGCGCAAGCATCCCGAAATCTCCGCCGTGCAGGTGCAGCAGGAGCGCGGCGAGAATCCGGTGCAGTTTTCCATCATCTACAAATGGGGGGCCAATGATGTCCGCTAAACGCCGCGAAACTCTGCTGAAAATCGGCGTCGGCGTCAGTCGTCGGGCTTTTCCTGCTCGACCGCATGGTGCTCTCGCCGGCGATCGCCGGATGGAAAGCGCAGAGCGCACCGGCTCGACCGCGCTGCGAGCAGAAAGTGAAGAACGGCCGGCAGCTTCTGACGCGCGAGAAATCGCTTCGGGCGCGGTGGGACGAGATGCAGCGCGCGAATCTCGACGGAGGATCGCTCAGCCGCGGAGAACGACGTCTACAAGGCGCTCGCGCGTTGGAACGCGAGAGCCGCGTGAGCTTCACGAGCCTCACGCCGCAGTGGCGGATCATCACGATGAAGGCTACGACACCTTCGAGTGCCGCGCGACGGCGGCCGGCGATCAGGCGTCGCTCGGCGCGGCTGGTTTACGAAATCGAAACCGATCCGCTGCCGGCACGAATCGAGGAGTGCGAACTCACCGCGCGCGACGCGCAAGGGCACGCAACTCGCCCTCTCGCTGCGTTTCAGCTTCGTGCGGATTTCGGAAGCCGGGAGGAGCGCGCGATGAAGGCTCCTGCTTGTTGTGCCGTCGTCACAGCGCTTTTTCTGCTTGCGGGAAATGATGTGTGCGCACGCAGTGGAGAAAGTCGCCGGCTTCGAGGCATTCCGCGATGATGCGGACGCGGAACATGTTCGATCCGAACCGCCGCCCGGCGCGCATCGAGACGACGCCGCGCACGCGTCGCGCCGGTGCGCGAGAATCGCTCGAGCTCGCTCTCGCTCACCGGGACGATGGTGACCGAGGGGAAGGCGCTCGCTTTTTTCACCGGCACGCGCGCGGACTACAGCAAGGTCGTTCGGCGTCGGCGACACGATCGCGGACGGCAAAGATCACGGCGATCCGCGCCGCCGCAGGTGGAGCTGGAGCGCGGCGGCAAAGCTTCCACGCTCGCCGTCGGGCAGCAGTTTCAGATCGACGGGCAGCCCTCCGACTCCGCGCCTGCCGAAAGCACGCTGCCGGCGACGCCGCCGATGCTCCTCCGGCAGAGCCGTGCGCGGCGGCTCCCGCGCCTGCCGCCGGCGCCACTCCCGCAGCATCCGCCCGCAGCCTCCAACGACAAAAGCGAAATCCTCCGCCGCATGATGGAGCGTCGCGAAAAAGAGATGAACAAATGAAAACCACCTCGCCCCACAACCTCCGTCATCCTCTGCTGCCACTTGCTCTCGCCGCTCGCCCTCGCTCGCGTGGCCGCACGTCGACCTCGGCCCGCTCCCGCCCAGGACTACGGCGCACGAGCAATGCCGTGCCCGCCGCACGCTCGGTTGTGCCGCCGCCCGCCGGTGCCGAACGGTCGTCGCGGCCACAGCGCACACGTCGACCCCGCGCTGCGCAAAGGAAGTACCCCGACCGAATCCGAGGCGCCGCGACGGAGTCGCCGGCCGGCGCCCGACGACACTGCACGACGGCGGCCGGCCGGCTCCGACGCGCGCCGCCGCGAAAGGCACGATCATGCTGAACTTCCAGGGCGCCTCGCTCACCGACGTGCTGAACTACCTGAGCGAAGCGGCGGGCTTCGTCATCGTGCAGGAGGCGCCGGTCACCGGCACGGTGAACGTCGTCAGCCGCCAGCCGATCACCGCGGAGGACGCGGTCGATCTGCTCAACACCGTGCTCATCGAGAAAGGCTACGTCGCGATTCGCAACGGCCGCATTTTGAAAATCGTGAAGCGCGAGGGCGCGCAGAAGCGCGACCTGCCGGTGCACACGGGCAGCGATCCCGAGCAGATTCCGCGCAAGGACGAGATGGTCACGCAAATCCTGCCGCTGCGCTTTGGCGAAGCCGCCAAGCTCGTCGAGAACCTGCGCCCGCTGCTCGCCGACAACTGCGACGATCAGCGCGAACGAAAGCAGCAATTCGATCCTGCTCACCGACACGCAGACGAACATCCGCCGCATCGCGCAGATCATCCGCGCCATCGACACCTCGGTCGCCGAGCATTTCGACGCTCCACGTCTATCCGCTGAAGTACGCGAATGCCAAGGAGCTGGCGACGGTCATCACGCAGCTCTTTGCCACCGACCACCGGCGCGGCGGCACCGGCGGCGACGCGGCGCGCGGGCGGCGGCGGCGGCGGCGGCGGATCTTCCCGGGCTTCGGCGGCCCGGCGGACGGGCGGCGGGCAGACCGCAGGCGGCGGCGCAGAGCGAGGCGCGGCAGGCGAATTCGCGCGTCATCGCGGTCGCGGACGATCAGAGCAATTCGCTCATCGTCAGCGCGCCCGAGGAGGTGATCCCGACCATCACGGAAGTCGTCGACAAGATCGACACGAGCATCACCGACGTCACCGAGACGCGCATCTTCCGGCTGCTCCACGCCGACGCCGTGGAGACCGCGGACATCGATCAACACGCTCTACGGCGACACCGCTCCGTCACGACCGAGCCGGCAATCGCGCAACAACCAGCGCGGGCAGGGCCGGCAGGGCAGCGGATTCAGCCGCTCATCCGTTCGGCCAGCAGCAGCAGCCGCGGCAGCGGCCAAAGCGAGCGCGCGCTTGCAGCAGTCGAAGGTGGTCGCCGTGGGCGACGCGCGCACCAATTCGCTCATCGTCAGCGCCGCGCCGCGACACCATGACCCAGATCGCCGAGATCGTCGGTCGGCTCGATGCCACCGACGCCAAAAAGCAGCACGTCTATGTTCACTCGCTCCAGCACGCCGATGCCGAGGGCGTGGCCGACGTGCTGCGCGGAATGCTCGGCCAGCAGACGAACACCAACTCCGCACACTCCGGCCAGAGCCGTCTCAACCAGCGCAGCGCCAACGGCGCCACGATGAACACGTCCGACGCCTCGACCAGTCTTTCCGGCTCCGGCACCGGGCGCGCCCGTTAGCTTCCCGACGCCTTCACCTCAGGACTCTCCTTCATGAAATTGCCCTTTCCGCTCCTCGGGACTGCTTCTGCGCCGCCACTGCTCGCGCTGCCCCGCTTCACGCCCAGACCACCGCCCGCCCCGGCGGCAACGCCCGCGGCACCACCGGCACCACCGCCCGCGCCGGCGGCGACTCCAGCACGCTCCAGCAACCGCACCACCAGCCGGCGGCTCGCGCCAGTATCGCAGCAATACCGAAATCGGCGACGCCATCATCACGATCGATCCCGAGACGCGCTCGCTCGTCATCGTCACCGACGAAGACACGCATCGCGAAATGACCGGAGTCATCAAGAACCTCGACCAGCCGAAGCCGCAGGTGCTCATCAAAGTCGTCTTCCTCGAAGTGACCTACAACAAGGGCTCCGACGTCGGCGTCGAGGGCAGCTACACCTTCAACCTCAAAAACCCGATCGCTGCGACCACCGGGAATACGCGTCGACCACGAACACCGACCAACGGCACCATCGCCGGCGGCGACCACCACGACCACCAGCACCTTAACCACGCCCGCATCGGCACCGCTGCCGCCGCCGGCCAGACCCTCGATCGGCTCGCAGCACCTCTTCGGCCGTCGCCGCCTGACCAGGCAGCTTCGTCCGCCTCGCCAGCGACGACTGGTCCGCCACGCTCCGCGCCCTCTCCAGCAAAGGAAAAGTCGAGGTCCTCTCGCGCCCCTCGATCATGGCGCGCAACAATCAGGAAGCCGTCATCGTCGTCGGCTCGGAGGTGCCCTTCATCACCAACAGCACGCCTCACCTCCACTGGGCAGACGAACAACACGATCCAATACGACAACGTCGGCATCATCCTCCGCGTCACGCCGTTCATCACCTCCGAGGGCACGGTGGAAATGATCGTCGCGCCCGAGATTTCCACGCTCACCGACCAGACCGTGCCCATCGGCAACAACACCTTCGCCCCCGTCATCTCCAAGCGCTCCGCGGAGACCGTCGTCGTCACGCCGCACGCGCAGACCGTCGTCATCGGCGGCCTCATGCAGACGCAGAAGACCTCGAACATTCAAAAAATCCCGCTGCTCGGCGACATCCCCTACCTCGGCGCCCCCTTCCGCCGCACCATCACCAGCAACACCAAAGACCGAGCTGCTCATCTTTCTCACGCCCTACATCCTCAACAACGAAGAGGGCCTCGCCGCCGCCACCTCCGACGAAATGGACCGCACTGAACTCGTGGACAAATCCTTCACCCCCCGCGAGCTGGAAAAATACCTCGACAGCCTCCCCGAGCCCAAGCTCGACCTCGCGCACCCCACCGTCCCCGGCACCTTCTCCAAAGCCGGCGAAAGTCAAAAAGACCACGACCACCACCACGGTCCGCAAAATCTCCGCCCCCGCCACCCCGCCCCCCGCCAAAGCCAAGTCCAGATCCCTCTTCCACTGGGGCAGCCGCTGAGCGGAGATATTTAATTCGTTCGTAATTATTTTGGGTCCGACGCGGAGCTTGTTCTCGTCCTGACCGACATGCAGCGGACCGCAATATGACGCTGAGGAAAATCAGCTAACTGCCGAGGATTTAACCAGCCATGTTTAGCGAAAATCCCTCGGATTTCGCCCGCAATTCGGCGTGCTGCGCGACGAGGCTTACGCCGCGTCTTTGTCCTGCTTGCGGCGGATGATCGGCGGCCTTTTTGCCTTCGACGACGGCGCGGTTGATGGTGACGTCGGCGACGTCGTCGCGGCTGGGCACTTCGTACATGAGGTCGAGCATGATGCGCTCGAACATGCTGCGCAGGGCGCGGGCGCCGGTGCCTTTGGTGACGGCTTGGGCGGCGAGGGCGCGGAGGGCGTCTTTGGTGACGGTGAGGTTGACGCCTTCCATGGCGAGCAGCTTGGCGAATTGCTTCACCATGGCGTTCTTCGTGTCGGTGAGGATCATGACGAGCTCGTCCTCGGTGAGCTGTCGAGCGCGGTGACGACGGGGAGACGGCCGACGAATTCGGGGATCATGCCGAAGGCGAGCAGATCCTCCGGCTCGGTGAAGCGGATGGCTTCGCTGGCGGGAATCTCGGCTGTCATCGGCCTCGTGGGCGGTGACGCCGAAGCCGAGGACTTTTTTGCCGATGCCGCTTCTGGATCATCTTGTCGAGGCCGACGAAGGCGCCGCCGCAGATGAAGAGGATCTTTTCGGTGCTGACCTGGATGTATTCCTGGTGCGGGTGCTTGCGGCCGCCCTGCGGGGGAACGTTGCAGACGGTGCCTTCGAGGATTTTGAGGAGGGCCTGCTGGACGCCTTCGCCGGAGACGTCGCGGGTGATGGAGACGTTGTCGGTCTTGCGCCCGATTTTGTCGATTTCGTCGATGTAGACGATGCCGATCTCGGCGCGCTTGACGTCGTAGTCGGCGCTCTGGAGCAGACGCAGGATGATGTTCTCCACGTCCTCGCCGACGTAGCCGGCTTCGGTCAGCGTGGTGGCATCGGCGATGCAAAAGGGGACATCGAGGATGCGGGCGAGGGTGCGGGCGAGGAGGGTCTTGCCGGAGCCGGTGGGGCCGATGAGGAGGACGTTGCTTTTCTCGATCTCGACATCTGCGAGCGGGTCCATCGCGACGGAGGCGCCGGAGCCGAGCGACTGGTTGTGCAGGATGCGCTTGTAGTGATTGTGGACGGCGACGCTGAGGACTTTTTTGGCTTTGTCCTGGCCGATGACGAACTGGTCGAGTTGCCGCCGGATCTCGGTCGGCTTCGGGACGCGCAGGGTAGTGGATTGCTTGCTTGGCGTCATCGTTGAGTTCCTTGTCCAGGATGCCTTTGCAGACCGTGATGCAACTGTCGCAAATGTAGACGCCGGGCCCGGCGATGAGCTTGCGCACTTCCGCATGGCTCTTGCCGCAGAAGCTGCACATGGTGAGGTTGGAAGCGCGCGCCATCTCGGGGGAATTACGGGTTTTTGTCGGCCTTGGTTTCGTTTTCGACCTGCTGGACGATGTCGGCGGCCGACTTTGAGCTCGCGGCGGCTCTTCACGACTTCATCGACGAGGCCGTAGTCTTTGGCCTCCTCGGCGGTCATGTAGTAATCGCGGTCGGAATCGCGCGCCACAGTTTCCTCGTCTTTGCCGGTGTGGCTCGCGAGGAGTTTGATGAGCCGCTTCTTGAGCTTGTACATGTATTCCACCGTGCGCTCGACGTCGCTGGCTGTGCCTTGCGCGCCGCCGCTGACTTGGTGGATCATGATGTCGGAGTTCGGGAGAGCGTAGCGTTTCCCGCGCGTGCCGGCGGCGAGCAAGCACCGCGCCCATGGAGGCGGCCATGCCGATGCAGTAGGTATTCACGTCGCACGTCAGGAATTGCATCGTGTCGTAGATCGCGAGACCGGCGGTGACGGAGCCGCCGGGCGAGTTGATGTAAATGCTGATGTCTTTTTTCCCGTCGTCCATCTGCAGGAAAAGAAGCTGCGCGATGACGGAGTTCGCGACGCCGTCATCGATCGCGGTGCCGAGGAAAATGATGCGGTCCTTTAGCAGCCGCGAATAGATGTCGTAGCTGCGCTCGCCGCGTCCGGTCTGCTCGACGACGACGGGGACGTAGTAGTTGTTCTGCGGCGTTTGGATGCGGCGGTCTGGCTGGATGATCATTGGAGTGAGAATGGAGACGGGACTTTAACCGCGGATGCCGCGGATGAAAACGGATGAAGCAAAATCTTTTCCACCTCCGCGAGATCCTCGAGATGAGCGTTCAAATCAGGCCGCCGCGGGAGCCGGCGCCTCAGTAACGGTGGCGTGCGAGACGAGGAAATCGAGTGTTTTGGCGGTAAGAATTTCTTCGCTGATCTGGTCGATGCCATTCCGCTTCTCGAGTTCCTTCAGCATTTTCTCGAAGGTCATCTTGTAGTGCTGCGCGAGCCCGGCGACGCGGCCGAAGATCTCCTCGCGTTTCACACTGATTCCTTCTTTTTCGGCGATGCGCATGAGGATGAACGTGCCCTTCAGCTTCTCGCGCGCGTTGTTTGAGGCCATGCCGACGAGTTCGCGCTCACTGCCCTTGAGCACTTCCTCGGTCACACCGCGCGCCTGGTTTTCGCGGACGATGTCATTCAAAATACGCTGGGTTTCGTTGCGCACGAGGTTGGCCGGTAGCTCGCACTCCACGCTTTTGAGGAGCTGTTTCATGATTTGCGTGCGCTTGTTTGCCTCGATTTCGGTAGCCTTTTGCTTGCCGATTTCGTCGCGGGCGATTTCGCGAAGTTCGGCGAGCGTTTTGCCTTTGACAATCGTCTCGGCGAAGGCGTCGTCGAGCTCAGGGAGCTTCTTTTGTTTCACGCCTTTCAGCGTGACTTTGTAGTGGATCACCACGCCGGGCATTCCTTCGACCGGAAAGTCCGACGGCACCGCGATATCGAACTCACGCGCGTCGCCGACATTCGCGCCGACGAGATTCCCGCAGAAGCCGGGAAAGAACGCCTCGTCGGTCATCTTGATCCAGAAATCTTCGTTCTCGGAGAGCGGCTTGCCCGCTTTCGGGAAAACCTCGTGCACCGGCTTGCCATCGATCGTCCCGACGTAGTCGACGACGATGAAATCCTCCATCTCCGCAGCGCGCTCGACGTCGGAGAAATCGGCTGCCTGATCGCGGAGATTTTCCAGCGACTCGTCGATGTCCGCGTCCGTTACCTCCGCCGATTTCAACTCGACGGGCAGCGACTTGTATTCGGGCAATTCAAACTCCGGATGCGTCACGACCGTTGCCGTGAACGACATTTTCTGGTCTTCGCCGAGTTGCACGTCTTCGACATTGGAGATTTGCAGCACGCGCAGCTTTTTCTCCGCAATCGCTTCGCGTGCCGCCTCGCGAAGGACCTTGCCTTCGAGCTCCTCGCGAATTTGCTTTTTGAACTTCCGCTCGATCACCGCGCGAGGGGCTTTGCCGGGCCGATAGCCAGGGATTTTGGCCTGCTGCCCGAAGTCCTTGATGAGCTGATCCATCGCCTTGTTGACGCGCTCGGGTTCAACCTCGACGCGTAGGGTGGCAAGGCAGTGGGGAAGCGATTCGACGACGACGTTCATGGTGATTTTTGGAAGAAAGGGGGCGGAAAGATAGCGGCTCGCCTCGAAATGCAAACATCGAAATGCCAAGGCATCTGGCGGTGAAAACTCGCGCTGTCGCGGACGCTCAATCGCCGCTTTGCGCTCGGGAATTTCCCGGCGATCTTCGCCATCCCGTGACTTTCCCCGAACTCCTCACCCAGCCCGCGCCGATCCTCGCGCTCGCGCCGATGCAGGATGTGACGGACCTTCCGTTTTGGAGGTTGATGCGCGAGTTTGGCGGGGCGGATGTTTATTACACCGAATACTTTCGCGTGCACGGTGACTCGAGGCTCGAGAAGTGGATCCTTGAATCGATCACGCACAACCCGACCGGTCGTCCCGTCGTCGCGCAGATGATCGGCAACGACATCCCGTCGCTGGTTCGAACCGCGCGGGAATTGCAGCAGCACGACATTGCCGCCGTGGACCTCAACCTCGGCTGCCCGGCGCCGATCGTGTATAAAAAATGCGCGGGCGGCGGATTGCTCCGCGATCTGCCGCGCATCGACGCGATTCTCGGCGCGTTGCGCGACGCAGTGAAGGTGGCTTTCACGGTGAAGACGCGGATCGGATTTGATGATCCGCGCATTTTCGACGAGCTGCTGCTGATTTTTGCAAGGCATGGGCTCGACCTGCTGACTGTCCACGCTCGAACCGTCGCGGAGGCGTATCGCAGCGAGGTCCATTATGAGTACATCGCGCAGGCGGTTGACGCGGTGCCGTGCCCGGTGCTCGCGAATGGCAACGTCCATTCCGCGGCGAAAGCCGGCGAGGTGCTCGGGGTCACCGGTGCGCGTGGACTGATGATCGGCCGCGGCGCGATTCGCAACCCGTGGCTCTTTCGCCAAATCCGCGAGCAGGGCCGCGGCGAGCGCCTATTCATTCCAACCGGCCGCGACGTGCTTGCCTACATCCATGCGCTTTACGAAGCGGTCTGCACGGCCGATGTGGGCGAGAACTCGCAGGTCCAGAAGATGAAGAAGTATCTCAATTTCATCGGTCTCGGCGTTGAGCCGACCGGCCGGTTTCTCCACGAAATTCGCCGCGCGACGACGCGTGCGGGATTCTTCACGACCTGCACGGCGTTCCTCGATCACGAAGACCCAATGCCGCTCGAGCCATTTCCCGTTCCGCTCAAACCGACCGACGTCATGGCTGGCGTCGCGTGAGCACGGGCCTGCGCTAGGTCTGCCCGGAGTGCGGTTTCTCCGCGAGGGACGAGATGGCGCGATGATGCACCAACTCCATTTCCGATGGCTTGGCGACGCTCGTTTGCAGGTCGCGGAGCAGACCATCCTGAATGCCGTAGACCCAGCCATGAACCGTCAGTTCCTGCCCGCGGTCCCACGCATCCCGGACAATGGTCGTCTGGCAGAGATTCATCGCCTGCTCGATCGCGTTCAACTCGCAGAGCCGATCCGCGCACTGCCGCGGGTCGCTGATTTCGCTCAGCATCCCGGCATGCTTTTCCCGCACGTCGCCCACATGCCGGAGCCAGTTGTCGGCGAGACCGACACGCTCTTTGCGCAAGGCAGCGCCGACACCGCTACAGCCGTAGTGCCCGCAGACGATGATGTGCTTGACCTTCAGCACCTCGACCGCGAACTGCACGACGGAGAGACAGTTCAAGTCGGAGTGTGAGACGACATTGGCGATGTTGCGGTGGACGAAAACCTCGCCCGGTTTGAGGTCCGTAATTTGATTCGCCGGCACGCGCGAATCCGAACAGCCGATCCACAAATATTCCGGCGATTGCTGCTGTGCGAGGTCGAGAAAGAAACCCGGATCGCGGGCTTTGATTTTCTCCGACCAGCTTCGATTTTGCTCGAATAGATGAGTGAGTTCAGACACGGCACGCGTTTGTAGCGGCAGGCGCGGGGACAGCAATTCAGAAAGACTGCGCTTTTCCCGGCCGCGCTCGAAATAGTGCATTAAAAGCCGGCACTTGTCGGTTATATCGCCTACCGCCATGCGCCAGATTCTCTCGCTTCTTTCCCTTCTTTTTTTTCCGCTCTTCGCTCACGCCGAGCCACCACCGGCGCCGCGAAAAGTCGTTCCGCTTTTCGACGGCGCGACCCTTGCCGGCTGGGAAACGCCTTCGCCCGAGTTGTGGAAAATCGAAGACGGCGCGCTGACCGGCGGCGACGGCACGACGCGCGTCCCGCACAATGATTTCCTCTGCACGAAAGGCTCTTACGGCAATTTCATCCTGCGGCTGAAAATCAAGCTCACTGGTGATCCGAAGACCGGCCTGATCAACTCGGGCATCCAAATTCGCACCGCGCGCAGGCCCGGGCATTTTGAAGTCAGCGGCTACCAATGCGACTACGGCGAGCCGGATTGGTGGGGCGCGATCTACGATGAAGGCCGGCGTGATAAGCTCATGGCGAAGTCCGACATGAAGGCGCTCGATCCCGTGCTGAAGCGCGGCGATTGGAATGAATATGTCATTCGCGCCGACGGACCGCGCATCCAGACGTGGATCAACGGCGCACAAGGCGTTGACTACACCGAAGCCGATCCCGGGATTGCCCCAAGCGGCATCATCGGCATCCAGGTCCACGGCGGTGGGAATGCGAAAGTGCAGGTCAAAGACGTGACGATCGAAGAACTGCCGCCAACTCCCGCGGGCGCGATTTTCACGCCAGCCAAAGCGCCTGAAAAAGCCGCGAAGGCTTCTCCACTCAGCGCGGAAGAGGAGCGGGCGAGCTTCACGCTGCCGCCGGGATTCGAGATCGAACTCGTCGCGAAAGAGGAGGAGGGAATCGGCAAATTCATCACCGTCGATTGGGATCAGCGCGGCCGCATGTGGTCGATGACCGCGCTGGAATATCCGGTCGATGGCAACGAGAACGCTGCTCAGGCCAAGGCGCTTTACGAAAATCCCGGCAAGGACAAGGTGATCGTTTTCGATACCCCCTTCGCGCCCGGTGCACAGCGGCCGCGTGTTTATGCGGCCGGCCTCGCCATTCCCGAGGGAATCCTGCCTTACAAAGATGGGTGCTACGTTCAGCACGGACCGAATGTCGAACTTCTCCGCGACACAGACGGCGACGGCAAAGCAGATAAAAAAGAGATCATTTTGAGCGGATTCGGCGTGCAAGATTCACACCTTTTTCCGCATCAATTCACGCGCGCACCGGGCGGTTGGATGTGGATGGCGCAGGGCGCTTTCAATTACGGAAAGGTGAAGACGACAAAGGGCGACGAGAAGCAATTCGACCAGACGCGAATGGCGAAATTCCGGCCCGATGGTTCTGACTTTGAGATCACCAGCCAAGGCCCCTGCAACATCTGGGGCCTCGTGCTCGATGGCGAGGGACAGGCCTGGATTCAAGAGGCCAACGACTACGGATATCCAGTCATGCCGTTCCACGAATACGCAAATTATCCCGGCTGCTCCGACCGCCAGTGGAAAAGCTACGCTCCCGAATTTCCCGGCACCACGCCCGATTTCAAAATGGGCGGCACCGGTCTCAGCGGCCTCGCGCTCTCCGACCAAAAAGGGGCGTGGCCTGCCGCGTATGCCGACGTGATGTATATCGCCAATCCCATTACGCGCAAAATTCAGGGGATCAAAATCACGCCTGACGGCCCGCGCTTCAAATACCAGTTGCTCGGCGATTTCATCCAGTCGAGCGACGAAATGTTTCGTCCTGTCTCGATCCATTTCGGCCCCGATGGCTGCCTCTACATTGTCGATTGGTACAATAAGATCATCTCGCACAACGAGGTCCCGCGGAACCATCCCGATCGCGACAAAACCCGCGGCCGCATCTGGCGCGTAAAGCACCAGGAGCAGAAGCCCTTCGTGATGACCGATTTCACGAAGGCGACCGGAGATCAACTGCTGGCCAAGCTCGGCGGCCCATCGCTCGCGCAGAGTCACCTCGCGTGGCAGGCGATCGTGGATCGCGGGATGACCGAACTCGCGGAGCCTCTCCGCAGAATCATCGGCCAGGAAGACGGCTCCGCGGCTCGGCGCATCGCGGCAATCTGGGCGACTCAGGAACTCGCTACGCTCAAGGCCGGCGATCCCGTGCTGATGGGTGCGACTCGAGCCAAAGACCGCAACATTCGTCGCGAAGCCGTCCGGGCTGCAGGTGCGATTTCCCCTTCCATTCGCGCGAGCCGGGAGCTTCTGGAGCCTTTCGCGAAAGACCCCGACCCAACGGTGCGAGCGGCGGCAATCTCCGTCCTCGGGAGCAGCCTCGAGGACTCGGCTTCATCTGCCAGCGACGCGCCGAATTCGGCATCCGCTCGGCCGGCAGAAACGCCGGTGGAACTCGTCGGCAGTCTCCTGACCTTTGCCCACGAACCACTCGATAGTCCGATGGGAGAGTCCACGCAGAAGAAAAAGAAGATCAAAGTGGGTGAGGCTTACGACCGCGACTTTGAGCGGTATCTCGTGCGGATGTTCCTGGAGAAGAACCCCAATGCCGTCGCGAAATATCTCGACTCATCCGATGCGCAAAAACTTCCGATCGAAGCGCGCTTGCTCGCGACGCTCGCGCTGGAGCCGAAGGCGAGCGCCCCAAGAGTCGCGCAACTTCTGCCGAAGCTCACCCGTTCACCTGGGCAGGAGGAAGTCCTGCGGCTCGCGGAATTTCTCGATGAACCTGGTGTCGGCGAAGCGCTCACCGCCGCACTCGGCAATCCCGCGACACGCACTGCCGTGCTTGAAGCGCTGCTCGCGACGCGCACCCGGCTGAACGCCGCGAAGCTCACGCCGTTGCTCGCGGATGCTGCCACGAAGCTGCTGGCGAGCCCGGATGCGGGCAGTCTCGACCTCGGCGTGAAGCTCGCTGCGGGCTTCAAACTTACGAGCGCTGAGCCCGCGTTGCTCGCGCTCGCGGAGCGGACAGGCGTCCCGCCTGTCGGTCCCGCTCCAACAGGCGAGACGCCTGACTTCCGCCTCGCTGCACTCCGCGCGCTCCGCGAACTCGGCAGCGCGCAGGCCGATGTTTTTGCGAAACTCTTCCGCGACGCGAAAGACCCGCTGGTGCGCGACGAAGCGCTCTCTGCGCTCGCTTCTGCGAAAAACGAAACCGCCGGAAAGCATGTGCTGGCCTTGTGGCCCGAGCTATCCGGGGCGCAGCGCCGCACCGCGCTTGATCAGTTGACGACCACCAAGCCCGGCGCGCAGGCCGTCGTCGCCGCGCTCACCGCCGGCACGATCGCAAAGACTGACCTCGACGGCTCGATGCTTGATAAGCTCCAGACCGTCCTCGGCGCCGACGCTGCGCTCACGAAGCTCGTCGCCGACCTCGGAGACCTCTTCCGTCCGGTCTTGCAACTCGACGGCAGCACGAATGCTTGGGCGGAATCAGGCGTCTCTCTTGAGGGCCCATTCACGGTCGAGACTTGGATTTTCCTCGATCCCCGAGGCCGCGCAATCAGCAACGCGGATGGGATACTCGGAGTGCCCGGTCAGCTTTCGATGAATTTCTTTGGCGGCCTCTTCCGGGTCTGGGATGGGAGCGGCGACGTGATCATCGCGAAGAAGCCGATGGTGCCGAATATCTGGACGCACCTCGCCGTGACGCGCGATGAAAAGGGCCAGTTCAAGATTTTTCAGGACGGATCGCTCGACCAGGAACAATCGAAAGCAGCACCGAAAAAATTTGAAAATGTGCGCATCGGCTGGGCGAAGGCGGATGCGGGCACGCGCGGTGCGTTAAGCGAGTTCCGGATGTGGAATCGGGCGCGCACCGCAGATGAAATCCGCAACGATTTCGACCGCAGTTACGCGGGTCAGGCGAGACCGCAGAACCTCGTGTTTTACGCACCCGGAAGTGGTCCGTGGGGGAACCTGCAGGCCGGAGCGCACGTGATCAAAACGAGTGATTTCCCGCCGATCCTTACCGCCGCGGAAGCGACCGCGCTTGACGCGAAGTTTGCCAAATATCGCGCGCTCGCCACCCAACCTGGTGATCCCGTGAAAGGAAAGACGGTGACGCTTGTCTGCCAAGCCTGCCACTTGATTCAAGGGCAGGGCGGCAATCTCGCCCCAAATCTTTCCGGCGCTGGTGCGATGGGCGTGGAAGGATTGCTGCGCAACATCATTACCCCAAATGCTGCGATGGAAAACGGTTACCACTTGTTCCGCGTCGAGTTAAAATCCGGCGACCTCATCGAAGGCTTTTTCGTGAGTGAGGACAAAAACGCCGTGATCCTTCGCGCGCCCGGTGCGCAAGATCGCCGGATCGAAAAGAAAGACGTTCGCGCCACGAAATTTCTCCGCCGCTCCATCATGCCGGAAGGACTCCTCGACACGATGCAGCCCCAGGATGTGAGCGATCTTTTTGCGTATCTGATGACCCTGAAATAGCCCGGCATGTTACCACGGAGCGCCGCTTTCCCGCACCCGCGCGGTCTGGTGAAATGAAGCGCGCCCGCTGCCGTTACACCGACGCCATTTTCACAAACCGAAACCGCTCGTCGTAGCTGCCATGCGCGTGCCGTTTGCAGCAAGCGAGGCACGCCGATTTTCGCTTCAGAGGACGGACGCGACCGACTTCGATTCCGCAGCTCGGACAGCGGTAATGGTGAGCGCGTTTGATCTCACGACGGGGCAGGGGAAGATCGTGGCAACGCTTCTCGCCAGGGATGCCGAGGTCCGCGCAGGCCTTTTGCCATTCCGGACCGTGCGCAGAAATGCGGCGGCGTCCGGCGCGATGATGTGCGAGCAGATGCGCCAGCTCGTGCAGCAGCGTGCGCTCAATGTCGGCGGGCGAAAAATCGATGAGATGAGGATTCAACGTCACGAGCGCCTTCGACGCGAAGGCCATCCCAGCTGTGCTGCGCATTCGCGGATTCCACCGGACTTCAACGCGCGCAGCGAGCGCAGCGCACTTCAACTCCCGCAGCACCGAGCGCGCACGTGCCTGGAGGTCGGTCGCCTCGCAAGCCGGCTTGGGCTTCGGCGAAGCGCGGCGCCTGGCCGGCGGCGCGGTGAACGCCGCGGCAATGCGGGTGGAAAGTTTGGCGAAAAAATCGAGCTGCATGGAACGACGGTGTGCGCCCCGTATTTTCGACCGTGAATCCGCAGGATCAAACGCGGGTTTCGTAACTTATTTGCAACGAATCCAACGAGAAAAGGCTTGCGAACGGCGCGCAGATCGTTCCGCCGTTGGTGCTGCGCAAACTCTCCGACGGGGAATGCGCTCAGCTATCCAGCGGTGAGGGCGGCGCGTTCGTTGCCGGTGGTGCCGGTTTTCTCGAGGAAGTAATCGTAGCCGCCGGCGTACGGTGTGACCTGCCCAGCGTTTACGTGCAGCACTTTCGTCGCAAGTTTTCGGATGAAATGCACATCGTGCGAAATGAAGACGAGCGTTCCTTCATACCGCTCCAGCGCGAGGATCAACGACTCGACGGTGTGGATGTCGAGGTGGGTCGTTGGCTCGTCCATGAGCAGAAGATTCGGCGGATCGACGAGGAATTTGATGAGATTGAGACGGCTCTTTTCGCCGCCGCTGAGCACGCCCGTTTTCTTGTAAATTTCTTCTTTGCGAAAAAGGAATGACCCGAGGATGCCCCGAGCCTCCTCCTCGCGAATCGTGGGTGCGCTCGCCATCACTTCTTCAAGCACGGTTTTGTCCGCATCAAGTGTCTCGGAGCGGTGCTGGCTGAAGTATCCGATCTTCGCGTTGTGCCCGAGTTTGCGTTCGCCTTTTTGAAACTCCACGACGCCCGCGAGGATTTTCAGCAACGTCGATTTTCCCGCGCCATTGGGACCGACGAGCACGGTCCGTTCGCCGCGCTCGATCGACAGGTCAAGGCCCGCGTAGACTTTGTTTGCGCCGTAGGCCATGTGGATGCCTTCGAGCGAAATCGCGCGTTGTCCGCCGCGCGGCGGCTGCGGGATCTGGAAGCGGAACGGCTTCCGCGGCGGCGTGGGTTTTTCGATCAGCTCCATCCGCTCGATTTGCTTGAGCTTGCTCATCGCCTGCGACGCCTTTGACGCGACCTGCCGGAATCGATCGTAGAATTCGCGCAGCGCCGCGATTTCCTTTTGCTGGTTTTTGTAAGCGGCGTTTTGCTGTTCGTAGTTCGCCTCTTTTTTCTCGAGAAACGCGGTGTAGTTGCCGGTGTAGGGGACCAGCTTTTGATCCGCGATTTCGTGCACGCTTTCGACGATCTCGTCCATGAACTGCCGGTCATGCGAGATCATCAAGATCGCGCCAGAGTAAGTTTTCAAATACTCTTGAAGCCACAGCAGCGAGAGGAGATCGAGGTGGTTCGTCGGCTCGTCGAGCAGCAGCAAATCGGGCTCCATGACCAGCAGCCGTGCGAGGTGCGCGCGCATGATCCAGCCGCCGCTCAGCTCCTTCGCTTTCCGCGAAAAATCGGTTTCGCGGTAGCCAAGTCCGCGCAGGATTTTCTTCGCCTTCGCCTCCACCTCGGGGTTGCTGAGCGCTTCGTGTTTGGCGTGCGCTTCGAGATATTCCGGGCCATCGACGGTGCCGGCTTTTTCGAGTTCGTGCAGCTTGGTTTCCAGTTCCTGCAACTCGCCCGCGCGCCCCGTGGCGACATCCATCACCGTCTCTTCGCCGACCGTTTCGCTCTCTTGCGGCAAGTAGCCGACCATGGTCCATTCGTCGCGTTCGATGGTGCCAGAGTCGGGCTCGTCAGTTTTGAGGATCAGGCCGAAGAGGGTCGATTTCCCTGCACCATTCGGCCCCACAAGCGCGACGCGTTCGCCGTAGTTGACGGTGAGCGTGGCATTTTCGAAAAGCGTGCGGCCACCGATGGTTTTGCGAAGATCGCGGATCGTGAGCATGGAAGGTGAAGTGGGAAAACGGGCGGTTCGTTAGCGTCGGATCGTGTGCAGCGCCAGCGATTATGCGGCGTGCTCGCGGAGAAATTCGACGACGCGTCGTTCAGAGTAGCGTTCGAGACCGTTTTTCAAGTCGAGGAAACCAACATGCCCGCCGGATGCCGGTGCCTCGAGATAAAAGGTGGAGCTGGCTTCTGCCTCAGAAAAGGGGAAGCACTCAGGCGCAAGAAACGGGTCGTTGCAGGCGTTGAGCAGAAGCGTCGGAACATTGATGCGACCTAGAAACTGCCGCGCACTGGATTGGGTCCAGTAATCGGTGGCATCGCGGAAGCCATGCAGCGGCGCGGTGTAGCGGTCGTCGAACTCTTGGAAGCTGCGGATCTTGTTCGCGCCGACCGCGTCGATCTCGTCCGGAAATCGAAGCGCCTTGGCTTCGATCTTTGCGACCAGCGTGGTGAGAAAGCGTCGCAAATAGATGCGGTTGATAAATTTCCGATCGAGCATCCGAGCGCTCGCAGCGAGCTCAACTGGCGCGGAAATCGCCGCGCCGGCGATCACCGCCGGATGCGGAGTCGCTTCTCCCAGGTATTTCAACGTCAGATTGCCGCCGAGGCTGAAACCGACCAAGGCGATCCGTGAGTAGCGCTTCGCGGCAGCCTCAATCACCAGGCGGAGATCGCCTGTCGCGCCGCTGTGATACAAGCGGAGCAGCCGATTTGGCTCCCGACCGCAGCCACGATAATTCCACGCCAAAACATCCCAACCTGCTCTGTAGAGCCCGGACGACATTCCTCGGATGTAGTCGTTCTCCACCGAGCCTTCGAGCCCGTGGGACAAGATCGCTACTTGATCACGTCCGCTGCAATAGTGGTAAACATCGAGGAAGTCTCCGTCGTCGAGTTCCCGCCTCTCGTGCTTAAAAGAGATGCCGAATCTTCGCTGGAGGAGGACCGGCAGAATGGTCTGCACGTGCCCATTGGTCAGGAAGCAGGGCGGGTGGAAGTCGGAGGGGAGGACGGGCATGGAAGCGCTCTGCCCTCGGCGCGGCTTGCGTGCCTTTGCAACTACTTCAAGCTTGGAACCGATTCAAGACGAGCAGTGGTGTCTTGCCCTCGGGAAATACAGGATAAACCCGATAGGAATGGCTTCCTAAACCACGTTTGATTGCCGCAGTGAACGGATAGTGGGTGAAAGGGTCCGGTCTTTTTTTCGGGGGAAACGAAGACCGGACTTTTTCCTTTCAACCCGCTTCCGAGGGTGCCGAGTCGCAGCATCTCGGAGGACGTCCTAACCTCTAGGCCGTCGGCCCGCGACGACCCATGAGGAACGAGAGGACGAAGAGAACGATGAAGACGAAGAAAAGTATCTTCGCAATCCCCACCGCCGTCCCAGCGAGGCCGCCGAATCCGAGCACAGCGGCAATGAGTGCGATAACGAGGAATGTAATGGCCCAACTGATCATAATATTGGTTTGGTTAAGTGAGGTTTGACTTCCTCTTTAGTTCGTGAATGCGATGCAACTCGGCTGCCTTGAGGAATTAGCGGGTGCTGGAAGTGCTGTCGCGCAGATCGCGCACTTCGTCGTGGGCGGCTTGCACCGCAGAATATTGCTGCGCCACCACGGAGCGAACGTTCTGCGGAAGGTCATCGTCCTCCAAGGCTGACTTGTATTGCGCCACCGCCGAGTCCTCACCGCGCTCGCACTCGGCGAGAATGGAATGATCGTCGCGGCTGGTCAGCGCTGAAACGACGTCCATCCACCCGCGATGCAGAGTCGCCGCGACGGAGCCGGAGTCTTCGGGGCTGGATTCGCCGAGCGAATGGGCGAGTGCCTGAAGCTCACCCGCGAACTTCGAACGTTGCAGAGATAACCGGTTGAAGATGGTGCGGAGGCTCGTAGAATCAGTTTTCTCGGCTGCGGTTTGAAAGCCGTTCTGGCCGTCTTTCAACGTCTCGATCAGGTCGTTGAGGGTGGAGATGGTTTTGGAAGTGGTGCTCATATCACACATTCGTGACTCGACGACGCGGCGCGCGTCCCGAGCTTTCGCCGTTTGCAAACGAGCCTTGGCTCCGGCATCTTCCCCGCCCCTTTCATGGATCGCCTGCTGCTCGTCGCATCAACGTTCTGCTTTCTGTTCGGCTTCGCCTACACGATGCACGAACTCGGCGCGCGCGTATACCGTCACTCGCGGCTCAATTTCTTCGCGATCCTCACCGGCTTTCTCTTCCAGCTCAGCTTCCTGTATCTGCGCGGACAGCAGTTGGGCCGATGCCCACTCACCAATCTGTTTGAAGTGCTCATCTTTTTGAGCTGGTCGATGGTTCTTTTCTACCTGCTCATCGGGCCCGCCTATCGACTCTCCTTGCTCGGTGCATTCACGTCACCTTTGGCCTTTCTCTTTCAAGTCGGAGCGCTCGTCAGTCCGGGCCTGGATACTCCGTCAAAAGCCCGGCTCGCGCCGAACGCGTGGCTCGAATTGCATGCGGCCATCTCGGTCGTGGCGTACGGCGCCTTCGCCCTCGCTTGCGTCGCGGGCGTCATGTATCTCGCGCAGGAACGACAGCTCAAGACGCATCATATTCACTCGATCTTCTTCCGACTCCCGCCGATTCGCGACCTCGCGGTGGCCAATCGCCGTTTGGTGATCACTGGATTTGGCCTGCTGACGTGCGGCCTGCTCGCGGGGTTCGCGATGGGAAATCTTCAGGCGCATCTCGTCAAAATCGCGTGGTCCACCGGCGTGTGGCTGCTTTACGGCATGATCCTCCTCGGAATCTTCCGGCATCAGGTCAGCCCGCGCCGCGTGGCGTGGCTCTCGGTCGGAGCCTTCAGCGTCGTCCTCTGCACGCTGTGGGGGCTGACTTTTATCTCGGAGACGACGGGAGCCTGATCGATGGAAATCCTCTGCTTCGGTCTCAGTCATCACACCGCGCCAGTCGAGTTGCGCGAGAAGTTTGCCATCCCCGATGGTGAACTTGCTACGGCGGCGACTGCAGTTGGCCAGCGCTCCCGGAGTAGCCGAGGCGGTGATCATTTCGACCTGCAATCGCGTCGAATTTTACGTCGCCGCGGAAGAATCCGCGCGTGGCTTTGCCGCGGTGAATGAATTCATTTCCACTCGCGTGGAGACGCCGGATAGCGGCGCCTTTTATCAACTCCAAACCACTCAAAGTCTGCGGCATCTTTTTCGCGTCGTGAGCGGGCTGGACTCCATGGTGCTCGGCGAGACGGAGATTCTCGGGCAGGTGAAAAAGGCGTATCAAGCGGCGCAGCAAAGCGGTGCGACGGCGCGGCACCTGAACAAGCTTTTCCAGCGCGCCTTCAATGTCGCGAAGGAGGTTCGCACCAAGACGAACATCACGCGCGGCTCCGTGTCGGTCGGCTCCGTCGCCGTCGAGCTCGCGGAGAAGATTTTCGGGCAACTCGCTGCGTGCCATGTGATGATCCTCGGCGCGGGCGAGATGAGCGAGTTGACCGCCGGCGCGCTTGCAGGCGCGCGGGGTGCAGAACGATCTTTGTGGCCAATCGTTCGTACGATCGCGCCGTTGCGCTGGCCAAGGCGATGACGGGTAAAGCCGTGCATTTCGACGAGTGGCAAAATGAGTTTCACGACGTGGATATTCTCATCGGCTCCACGGCCGCGCCGCATCATGTCCTGACCGCGGAGAAGCTCGCGCCGATCATGCGGACGCGACCCGACCGCCCGCTTTTCTGCATCGATCTCGCCGTGCCTCGCGACATCGATCCGGCGGTCAATGACCTCGACGGCGTTTATCTCTACGACATCGACTCGTTGCAGGCGATCGCCGAGCATTCGATGAGCATTCGCCGCGCAGGAACTGACCGTTTGCGAAGCAGATGATCGAGCGGCACGTTTTGGAGTTTGGCGAGTGGCTCGACGGCGGCGCAGCCCGCGCGGCGATCACCTTTGCGACCGCGGCTTCGGGCGGTGCGCCGGAGCAAGCGAAAGGCTGAATACCTTGGCAAAACACGCAGCGTTCATTCTCGGCACCCGCGCCTCGCCGCTCGCCCTTGCGCAGGTCGAACTGACCCGGAACGCGCTCGCTCGGAGGTTTCCCGAGCTGCCGATCGAAGTGCGAAAATTCACCACGCGCGGCGATCAGAAGCTCGATTTGAGTCTGCTCAGAATGAGCGAAGCTGGCGGAAAGGGGCTGTTCACCAAAGAACTCGAGGAGGCGCTGCTCGCGGGCGCGATCGATGTCGCCGTTCATAGCCTAAAGGATCTGCCCGGCCACAATCCGCCAGGGCTCGAGGTGACCGCCGTGCTCGAGCGCGCGCCGACCGCGGACACGCTGATCACGCGCGCAGCCGCCGATTTCGATGCGCTTGCCAAACGGCGCGATCATCGGCACGAGCAGCATTCGGCGCGCGCGGCAGATCTGTTGGCGGCGACCTGATCTCGCGATCGAGGATTGGCGCGGAAACGTGCAAACGCGGCTGCGCAAACTTGGGGAATCCGACCGCGTCGCCGGCATCGTCCTCGCGCAGGCTGGGCTCGAGCGGCTCGGTTTCGATCTCAGCAGCGGCGACTTGGTTTTCGAAAGTTGGAGTTTTCGCGTCAGTTCGCTCGGCGGACATCTTTTGCCGGCGATCGGGCAGGGGGCCATCGCGCTTGCAGAGCCGTGTGGATCGCGCGGAAGTCAACGCCGTCCTGCGCGAGATCAATCACGAGCCGACCTTCACCTGCATCCGCGCCGAGCGCGAATTGCAACGGTTGCTCTCCGGCGATTGCTCGCTGCCGGTCGGCGTTCGCACGACGCTTCGCGGCGACTCGATCGAAATGCGGGCCATTTTGTTCGGCACAGACAGTCAACCGCCCGCGGAAGCCCATTCCATCGGCCTGGCCAGCGATCCGGAATCTGTCGCCCGCGCGGTGATGGACCAATTGAACGCGGCCAGCGGCGCCTGATCCAGACTCCAACCTTGGCGGCTTCCTGTGCCGCTCCTAAGCTCTCCTGCTCTCATGAAACGCGCCGCTTCCACTTCAAAGTCTGCAGGTCTCTGCCACCTCGCCGGCGCGGGTCCGGGCGATCTCGGGCTGGTCACTTTGAAAGTGAAGGAGGTCGTCGAGAGCTGCGGAAGTGCATCGTCTTCGACTACCTTTGCAATCCCGGAAATTCTCAAGTGGGCGCGCGCCGGAGGCGGAGATCATTTACGCCGGCAAAAAGGCCGGGCAGCACACGCTGAAGCAGGAGGAAATCGACGCGCTGCTCGTCGAGAAAACGCGGCGGGGAAGCGGGTCGTGCGGTTGAAAGGCGGCGATCCATTTCTGTTTGGCCGCGGCGGTGAGGAGGCGCGAGGCGCTCGCGGCCGCGGGGCTGAAATTTGAGATCATCCCTGGAGTTACCTCCGCGCTGGCCGCGCCGGCGTATGCCGGCATCCCGGTGACGCATCGCGAGCACACCTCGCAGCTCACGATTTTCACCGGACACGAAGATCCGACGAAGCCCGAAAGCTCGCTCGATTACCAGCGTCTCGCGACGCCAGCCGGGGACGAAAGTGATGCTGATGGGCGTGGAGCGGATCGGCGCTGATCACCGCGCGGCTCCTGGCCAATGGAGCGCCTGCCGGAATCAGCCGGTGGCGCTCGTTCGCTGGGGCACGACCGGTCGCAGCAGACGTTGCGCGGCACGCTCGGCGACATCGCAGCGAAAGTGGCCGACGCCGGGTTTCAACGCGCCGGCGGTGGCGGTTTTCGGCGATGTGGTGACGCTTGCGCGACTCGCTTAACTGGTTCGAGACGCGGCCGCTTTTCGGCAAGCGCATCGTGGTCACGCGGACGCGGAAACAAGCAGGGGCCTTGAGCGCCGGGCTGCGGGCGCTGGGCGCGGATGTGATCGAGTTGCCGACGATTCGCATCGAGCCGCCGACGGATCTGCTGGAATTTGGCCAACTCGTGCAGGACGCGCACAATACGATTGGCTCGTTTTCACGAGCCCGAATGGAGTGACGCGTTCTTCGAGATGTTCTTCAAAATTTACAGCGATGTCGCGTGAGATTGGCGGCGTGCGCATCGCCGCGATCGGTCCCGCAACGGCGGCGCGGGTGCGCGAATTTCATCTCAACGTTGATTTGCAGCCGGAGGAATTTGTCGCCGAGGCGAGTCATCGCAGGCGTTTCAAAAAAGACAGCTCGATCGAGAATCTCCGCATCCTCCTCGCGCGGGCTGAACAGGCGCGCGATGTCCTGCCGAAGGAGTTGACAAGACTCGGTGCGATTGTCGACGAAGCGATCGCGTATCGCACCGTGCCGGAGACGGAGGATGCGAGCGGAGCGCTGGCGCGTTTTCGGGAGGAAGGGGCGGATCTGATCACGTTTACGAGTTCCTCGACGGTGGAAAATTTCCTCGCTCTGAAGCTGCCGTTTCCTGCCGGAGTTGAAGACCGCGTCGATCGGGCCGATCACCTCCAAAACGATGCGCGACCATGGCTTGCGCGTCGACGTCGAGGCGGAGCAGTACGATATCCCGGGATTGCTTGCGGCGATCGGCAAATTGTACGCTGCCGTCGGTGCGTAAAAGCGAGCCAAAGCGCACAAACTGGAAATGTTTTCGTTGGGTGGCAAGCAATCCGCTAGGCTCTACGGGGTATGCCCCATCCCGAAGAAGACGCCAGATTTCGATTTCGACGCAGAACTGCGCGGTTTATTTCAGGAAGCACGAGCAGCGACATTGAGGTCCGCGCGACGACCGCGCGCAAATTTGACGCCGAACACCCGGCCGTGGCGACGCTGCCACCCTCAAACGAGGGTGAAGAAATGCCCGAGCTGGTTGATGATGAGTGATGATGCGCCAGCGGCACCTCCGATAGTCCCGAATTTTCCGCAGATGCTGCGACCCTTCGTGCAAGGGATCGAAGCCATGACACGCGCGACCAGCGAGAATGCGGCGCTGCTCGGAAAAATCGAGCAAAGCGAACACGGCGACTGCGGAAGCGCACCGTGCACTCCCGCAGATTGTCACCGACCTACGCGGGATCATCGAACAGAAGACCGGACTGAATCAGCGCATGTTCGACGCGCTGCACGAGGAACTGCACGGCTACAAAGATGGCTTCCTGCTCGACTCCGTGCACCGCCCGATCATCCGCGATGTGATTTCACTTTACGACGACATTGCGGAGATTCACCGCCAGGTGCAGATCAGCGGTTGGAGAGCATCTCGACGCGATCGGATCCGCTGCGGTCTGCTCGAGCGGCTGCGGACGCTGGAGATGAACATCGAGCACAATCTGCGAGTTTCTTGCTCGAAGTGCTCGCCCGCCTCGAGGTGACACCAATGCTGTCCGGGCACCGGCAAACTCGACAAACGGACGCAGCGCGCGGTGGCGATCGAAATCGCCGACGATCCCGAGGAGGACACCGTTGTCGTCGGCAAGTGAAGCGCGGTTTCCTTGGAAAGAGCGAGTGGTCCGAGCCGAGGAGGTCGTGATGAAGAAGTGGAAGGACGGCTTTTTGGTCGCGCTGAATCCGTCCGCGGCATCAGTCTGAACGGCGGTCAGGCACGTTTTGCCACTCGCACTTTTGATCGTGTACTTTTTCATGAGCGACTCCCGACTCCACCAAAACGCCTCGGAAAGCGGTCGGCATCGACCTGGGCACGACCTTTTGCGCCATCGCGCACATCGATGCCTACGGCAAGCCGCAGATCATTCCCAATGCGGAGAGCGAGCGCATCACGCCGTCGGTCATTTTGTTCGATGGGCACGAACGCCATCGTCGGCACGATGGCGAAGCAGAACGCCGTCGCGGAGCCGGAGAAGATCGTCGATTTCGTGAAGCGCGAGATGGGCAAGAGCAAGGCGCAGTTTCACCGGGAATTTAACGCCAAGATCTACTCCGCCGAGGAGCTCTCCGCGCTGATCATCAAGAAGCTGAAGAACGACGCGGAGAAGTATCTCGGCGAGCCGGTGACCGACGCGGTGATCACGGTGCCCGCTTATTTCAACGACGCCGAGCGCACCGCGACGCTGCACGCCGGGCAGCTCGCCGGGCTTGAACGTGCTTGCAGGTTATCAACGAGCCGACCGCGGCCGCGCTCGCCTACGGCCTGGACAAGCTCGAGTCGGATCAGACCGTCTTCGTCTTCGATCTCGGCGGCGGCACGTTCGACGTCACGATCATGAGGATCGAGGATCATCACATCCGCATGCTCGCCAGCAATGGCGACCATCGGCTCGGCGGCAAGGATTGGGACGACGTGATCGTCAATTGGGTGGCGGACGAATTCGACAAGATCCACGGCGAAAATCCGCTGCTCGATCTGCAGAGCTACCAGGATCTCTACAACCGCGCGCTGACCGCGAAGATCCAGCTCTCCAGCCGCACGCGGACGACGATCGTCCACAGCTACAACGGCAAGAGCGTGAAGCTCGACCTGACGCGCGAAGACTTCGAGAATCGCTGCCGGCATCTGCTCGAGAAGTGCAAAACGATCTGCGAAATCGTGATGCAGGAAGTCGCAGACTGCAGTGGAGCAAGATCGATCGCATCCTGCTCACCGGCGGCATGACGCGCATGCCGTCGGTGCGCGAGATGATCCAGCGCAGTTTCGAATGTGCCGGTCGCGGATGACGTGAGCCCGGACGAAGCGGTGGCGATCGGCGCGGCCGTGCAGGGCGTGCTTTCGCTGCTCGGCGAGGAAGACAGGCTCGGCGAGCGCGTCGCTGCCGCAGGAGGTGCGCGACCAGTTTTCCGAGCGACGACGGCACGCTGATCAAGGTGACGAACATCACCACCCACACGCTCGGCGTGGTGCTCTGGGACGACGGTAAGGTCGAGGAATACGTCTTCCCGATGATCCGCAAAATGACGCCGGTGCCGGTGGAGACGAAGAACTCCTTCGGCACCGCCAAGGCGAACATGAAGAACGCCATCGTGCGCGTGGTGGAAGGCGAGAGCACCGTGCCGGGCGAGTGCACTCCGCTCGGGATTTGCGACATCGAGCTGCCGCCGTTCCTGCCGAAAGGCTCGCCGGTCGAACTGACCTACACCTACAACGAAAACCAGGTGCTCGAAGTCATCGTCGATGCTTACGGACGTCAGAACCGCGTGCAGATCGCGCGCAATACTGGCCTCTCCGACAGCGAGATCGAGACGGCTACGGCGGATCTGTTGCAGATCAGGTCATGTAGCAGTTCGCAGGAACATCTAGCATTTAGCATCGGCAGATCGCGGTGAAGCGCTCGGAACTGCAATCCAAGTCCTGAATCCTAAATCCGCGTGTCGCTTCCCAATCCCGCTTCCTGATAATCCGCTGCGCTGGGACGGCTGGAAAAATTACAACTCCGACAACCTTTACGACGCGGCTCTGCCTCGATTCCGAGAGCAACCCGAGCGCGGAGCAGATCGAGGACAACTGCCGGCAGTTGCTCGTCTGGTGGCAGAAAAAGCTGCCGCTCAAAAATCAGCCGAGCAATCCGCTCGCGCAGATGTTGCGCGCTGGGCTCGACGAGGCGCCGGTCATGCTCGCCGAGGCGCGGACCAAGTTGCTCGACCCCGAAGCGCGGGTTCGCATCGACGTCGAACTCCATGCCAAGGCCGTTCTGCGGGCGGTGGGCGAGTTCAAGAAAATCGTCAGCTTTGCGATAATCGACAAAAAATTGACGCCCGACGCGGAGGAGCGGCTCTACGAGGCCTCCGCCGAGCTCGGACTTTCCCCGAGCGAGTCTGAAGCTGCGCTGGAGGCTGAACTCACCCGACTCGGCGGCGTGCGCGCAGTCGCTGCGGCGCTGCCTGCGCCCCGGTCTCGTCCGGTCGGAGGTCCGCCGGTCGAAGCGGCGCCGAGCGATCCATTCAACGAATTCCGCCGGATGCTCCGACTCTCGAAGCTGTGCCTCGACGGCGATGAAATGACGGATGACCAACGGGACGCCATGTGCAACATGGGCGAGAGTCTCGGCCTCACCGGCGGCCAGGCCGAGGACGTCATTGACGAGTATCTCGAACAGATGAGCAATCAGCCGCCGCCGCTCAGTCCTATCGCGGCGCCACGTGCCGTCGCCACTGTCGTCGCCCCGCTCAAGCCAACCGCATCCGCCGTCAAGCCGGCCTTTGTGGCCACGAAGACCGTCGTGCCTACGCCGGTGACCCCGTCGAAGGCGATCAACCTTTCATTGCTTGCGCGGGCACAAGAAAAGGTGAGCAACCCGATTTTCACCAACATCGTCGGCTCAGAAATGCTTCTTGTCGGCTCCGGGGCTTGCACCCTCGGTAGCGATACGCGGGACGCGGCTCCGCACGAGCAACCGCTCACCCCGGTGATCATTGGATGTTTCTTCATGTCGAAGCATCCGATCACGAACGCGCAGTATGAAAGGTTCGATCCTGCGCATCGAGCGAGGCGCGCGACTTGGGCGGATGATCGGCACCCCGTCGTTTTCGTCAGCAGCCGCGATGCGGAGAAATTCTGCCAGTGGCTCAGCCAGCGTGATGGCCGGAAATATCGGCTCCCGACCGAAGCGGAGTGGGAGTATGCGGCGCGCGGCAGCGACGGGCGCATCTACCCGTGGGGCGATCATCTCGACGCTGGTCACTTCGCGAATTTCGCGGATTGTCGCACGACGTTTCCGTGGCGGGATTCGCGCATCGACGACGGCTACGCCGAGAGCTCGCCCGTCGATGCTTTTCCTCGCGGCGCCAGCCCGTTTGGCATCGAGGATATGTCGGGCAACGTCTGCGAATGGTGCCTCGATTATTTCGAGCCGTACAAAGGCAAGGAGCGCGTCAATCGGCGTGGCCCGTCGCAGGGGACCAAACGCATTTACCGCGGGGGAAGTTGGAAGAGCCGCGCGCAAAGTTTGCGCGCCTCGCGCGCGGCACTTCGATTCACCTGATTATTCCGGGAACGACGTCGGCTTTCGCGTGGTCTGCGAATGCGAGTGACGCGGGTCACGGTACGCGCTCGAAGCCGACTGCGGGCACCCGGACGTAGCGTTTCGTCTCGGTCACCACAAATTGCCGAGTCTCCGCTTGCCAGGTCACGATTTCGACCGTGACGTGCGGCGGCGAGATCCGGAGCACGTTGAAAGAATTGGCGTGTCCGCGCAGACGGGTCGAGGTCGCTGTGCCTGCTTGCACCACAAGTGCCGAATACCCGTCGATCTTGTACCGGTGGGCCGTGCCGCCCGTGTAGCTCTCGTGGAAATGCCCGGCGAGCAGCACATCCGCGCCGGCAGGCCGCGAGCTCTTTCATCGCCATGCGCGCGCGTCCGACCAACTCGTGGGCGCTCCGGGTCTCGCCAAGATCGAAGGGATGGTGCGTCACCACGATCCTGATCATTTCCGGCCCGCCGAGTGCGAGTTGCTTTCGCGCTGCTGCGATCTGCTCACGATTCACGCGGCCGTCTTTCCAAGTCAGGGAACGAGCAGTGTTGATCCCGAGCACGGTGATTTCCGAGTCGCGATAAACCGGTGTCATCTCGCGCGAAATGAAGCGCCGATAATTTCGCAGCGGCGTAAAAAGTCGGGCCAGTGCGTTCCAAAGCGGGATGTCGTGATTGCCGGGAACGCAGACTTTTTCTCCCGGCAATCCGCCGAGAAAATCACGCGCCTCGGCGAACTCCGCCGACTTCGCTCGTTGTGTAAAGTCGCCCGAAACGACCAGCACATCAGGCTTTGTGGCGATCACCTCTTCGCGACACGCCGCCACGACCTCCGGTTTGGTGCGTCCAAAATGGAGATCGGATAGATGAACGAGGGTGCGCATTCCGGGAAGGCGATATTCAAGTTATCAATGCCGCGTGACTTGCGGACGGGAAGCCTTCACGGCATTCCGATGACCCGCAGCGCGCGAGGGAGGGAGCGAAAGTGCAGGGGCAACTCCATGCGTTGAATCTCGCCATCCGTCGAGACGTGCAGCCAACGTCTGCGGCTTTCGACGCGAAATTCCGGCAATGTCAGCAGTTCGAAATTCTTGGCCTGTCGAAGGCGCCCGGTGAGTGAGCGTAGTGCCAGCGGGATGAGACCGAGTCGTCCTGTTCCCCGGGCCAGGTAAGCGCTGAGGACGCCGGCATCCAGCTTCTCGCGACTGCCGATCTTCAAAAGATCCATCCGGTATTCGTTGTTGCCGACGAACAAGAACGGGGTCCGCGCGCCGATCACTTTTTCATCAATGTGCAGCCGCAACCGCAGCGTGCGGAAAACGTGCAGGGCACTCAAAAGCGCCAGCAAGGCTGCCGGCCATTTGCCCCGGCCGAGCCGTTCCTTTTGCCGTTCACGATCGCGCACGATGCGCGGGTAGAGTCCGAGTCCGGCGTTGTTCAAAAAGATGCGTCCGTTGACCTCGCCCACATCAACCGAGTGCTCGCGGCCTTCCGCCAGCGTACGCGCTGCGTCGTCGAGTTTCACGGGAATGCCGAGGTCTTTGGCGAAGTGATTCAGCGTGCCGAGCGGCAGCACCCCGAGTCGCTTTCCGGTGCCGAGCAACGCGGTGGCGACGGCGTTGATCGTCCCATCCCCACCGCCTGCGACGACCGTTTCATCGCTGCTCGCTGCGGCCTTTTTGGCCATGGCTACGAGGTCCCCGCCGTTGTGGGCGAGCCAGATCTCGGGTTCCAGGCCATGGCGCCGGAGTGCCTCATCCACCTCTGCGCGCAGTTGCTCCCCGGTGGTCGGGCTTCCTGCGGAATTATTGAGAATGACAATCACACCACCACATCGGACGAGGCAGCACTCGTGCGGGGTGCCATCCTCGGGATTGCTACGCCAGTCCCGGCAGGCGGCCGTTGTAGGCCGCGTTCTTCGAGGTGCGGCTGTTGCCGAACTCGTCCGCCTTCACGCCCATGCGATCGAGCATCTCGACGTAGAGATTCGCGACCGGCGTCTTCTTCTGGAAACTCGATCTGCCGGCCGGTCTTGAGCGTGCCGCCGGCGTTGCCGACGAGCAGGGCCGGGTAGTCCTGTCGCGGCCGTGGCCGCCGTCGGCCATGTAGCTGGTGTAGAGCAGCATCGTGTTGTCGAGCAGCGTCGAGCCGCCTTCGTCGATCGCCTTCATCTTGCGCACCATCTCGGCGAAGAGGCTGGTGTACCACGCGTGGATCTGCCGGCAGGCCTCGCGCGAGATCGGGTCGGCGTCCTCGACTCGGCCGGCGTTGCCCTGGTGCTCGAGCGTGTGGCAGTGGCGCTCGTAGCCGACGGTGACGACGCCGGGGAACATCGCCTCGTCGCTGCCCGCGGCGAAGGTGCAGACGCGCGTCGTGTCGGTCTGGAAGGCGAGCACCATCAGGTCGGCCATGAGCGCGATGTATTCGCCGTGGCGCTCCGGATCGCGCCGCACGGGCTCGGTGTTTTTCCACAGGTATTTCGGCTTTCTCGTCGGTGCAGCAGCGCGTCGAGTACGAGCTTCGACGGGCCGGGGTTCTGCGCGTCGAGCACGTCGAGCCGCTGCCGCGCCTCGATGAGAGTCGAGCCGCTTCTCGACGGAGCGGACCGCGGTCGAGGTACTCGTCGAGCTTCTGCTGATCGGCCGCGGCCGAGCCTGCGCTGGAGCGATCTTCGCGTCGTCGAGCACGAGGTCGATCACGCTGCGGTCGTAGCTGTCCGACCTGCGCGCTGGACTGCGTCGCGCGCCGCGAGATTCGCCGCGCGCCGGCTCCAGTTCGGCACGACCGGCTTGCGCCCGCGGAACATGCGCTCGAAGACCAGCCGCGGGTCGGCTTCGTACGGCACCGGCGTGCCGTCGCGGCGGAACGAATAGACGTTCTCGCTGCCTCGCGAGGCCGATCTCGAGCGACGGCAGCAGCGTCTCTTTGCCCGACGACGTCGGCGACCGCCTGATCGACCGAGACGGCCGCGATCGGCTTGCCGCCGCTCGCGCTTCGCCTCGTTCGCGCCGGTGAGGTGCGTGAAGGCGCACGATGCTCGTGGCCGTTGACGTTGCTCGCTGTCGCCGCACTGCGAGAGGCCGGTGAGCAGCAGCAGGTCGTCCTTGCAGAACTCGAGCGGAGCGCAGGATCGACGGCAGCTCGCCGAGCGGCCCGTCCTGCGCGCATTTCCACGACTCGAGCACCGTGCCGCCGGTGACGGTGAAGATGCCCATCCGCAGCGGCGGCTGCACCGCCGGGCGTGGCGGCGAACGCGGAGACGCGGCCGAGCGATTCCAGGAACGGCAGCGCCAGCAGCGCGCCGGCTCCGCGGAGGAAATGACGGCGGGAAAGGTGAGTGTTCATGTGTCATAGAGCGGCGGCGCTTCTGCTGGCGGCTGATCGGCGTTGCGGCGGTACTGGAAAGGGTAGCTCTGCACGATCCCGAGCACGAGCGCGGAGAAGCTTGTGGCCGTCCTTGTCGAGCGGCGGATCTTGATGCACGTGATCTGGCATTCGTCGTAGTAGTCCAGCTCGCGGCCGAGCGCGTAGGTCAGCATTTGCTCGATCAGGTTGCGGGCGAACTGATCGCGCCGCGCCCAGAGGATTGCTCTTCAGCTCCGTCGCGCCGCTCGAATCTTCTCGCCGCCCGGCAGCACGCCGCTCGTGTCGAGGTCCGGGCCGAGGTCGGCGCGCCACGCGCCGATCGGCGTCGTAGTTGTCGAGGCCGAAGCCGAGCGGGTCCATCTCTGCGTGGCAGCCCGCGCAGATGGCATCGCGTCGCGTGCTGCGCGAGCTTCTCGCGGAAATCCTTCGGCTCCTTTGTCTTCTTCTCGTCCTTGAACATGCGCGGCGTTGGCCGGCGGCGGCGGCGGCGGCGTGCCGAGAACGACGTCGAGCACCCACTTGCCGCGCTGCGTCGGGCTGGTGCGATAGGTGTGCGACGTCGTCGCCAGGACCGCCGCCCATGCCGAGCACGCCGCCGCGATGATCCTCCGGCTTGAGCGCGACGCGCTGCAGCTCCTTGCCCTTCACGCCGGCGAGGCCGTAGAGCTTCGCCGAGTCGCTCGTTGGCGAAGGTGTAGTCGGCATCGAGCAGGTCGAGCACGCGGCGGTCGTCGGTGCGCAGAGTTGTCGCAAAACGCCATCGACCTCCGCGCGCATCGCCGTTCTTCATGCTCGTCGTTGAAGGTCGGGAAGAACTCCGTGCTCGGCCGCGCTTCGGCGAGCTTGTTCGAGTTGCAGCCAGCGGAGAGAAGTTCTCGGTCAACGCCTTCGCCTTCGGATCGGCGAGCATCCGCTTGACCTGCGTCTCGAGCATCGCGGGCTGCGAAAGCTCCTGCTTTTCCGCAAGCGCCAGCAGCAGTTCATCCGGCGACGACGACCACAGGAAAAACGAAAGCCGCGAGGCCAGTTCGACATCGGTGACCCGGTAGACCGCCCGCGAGTTGTCCGGTGCCTGATTTTCCTCCACGCGAAACAGGAAATTCGGCGAGACAAGCAGCGGCTTGATGGCGCGCCGCACCGCAGCCGGAAAGGAGTCGCCGCGCGTTGCGGCAGCGTCGAACAAATTCAACGCACGCTCGATTTCCGCCGGATCGGCAGGGCGCCGAAACGCGCGTCGGATGAGCCGGGAAAGCAGCACCTGCGCGGCCTCCCGGTCGGTGCCCACATCGGCGAAGAGCGCTTTGAACGCTGTTTGATCCTTCCGCTTGTCCGGCGATTTCACATCCGAGTCCGCGAAAAGCCGGGCGAGGATCGTGTCCGCTGCGTCGAAATACTTTTCCATCATCGACGGCGGAATGATCAGTGCGCTGGCGAGGTTCGCGTAACCGTGTCCGACATTTTCCTCGGTCATCCCCGCTTCCTTTGCCGCGTCGAATTCGATGCCGAGCAGACCGCGAATCGAGTTGTTGTATTCCGCGTGGCTGAGTCGGCGGAGCTCGCCCGGACCAGGGTCGAGGAGCGAAGGATGATCGGTCTCCAGCAGCGCCAGCGTCCCGCGAATTCCGGCGAGCAGCGTGCTACGCTCGGCGTCGGTCAGCGGCGTCTCGTCCTCGGGTGGCATGTCTTTCAGCTCCACTTGTTCCAGCACGCTGCGCCAGATTTTGTGCTTTTTTAGCACCGCGCCTTCATTGGCAAACGATGCCAACTCCAAGCCGCCCTTCTGCTTCTGCTCGCCGTGGCATTTGAAGCAATGCGCATCGAGAATCGGCCGCACGTTCCTCGCAAAAGCGCCGTCCTGCGACGCGGCGAAGCATTGCGGCGATCCCAGCGCGGTCGCGAGGAGGATGAGTGGCAGCGGTATTCTGGGCATGAAAAAGTCGCGCACCTTCACCGCAAAATGCGCCGCGCAAGTAAGCCGAACGTTCAGAAAACTGCACGCATCCCGGAACGATCTACGGACGCATTCCAAAGGCGCTGCCGCGGCTACTTGAGACTCGCCAGATACTCCACGAGATCGCGAATTTCACGCGGCGTGAGGAGGTCTGGACGTTTGGCGGCATGCCGGAGGGCGCGTTCTCGCGCGCTTTCACGTCCGCGGTCTTCACGGTGACGGGGCGGCACGCCGGGAACCGGCATTTGGAGCGTCAACTCGCCGCCGCCTTCCTTTTTAATCACGCCGACTTGCATGTCGCCGTTTTTCAATGTGACGAGGACGGACTGAAATCCATCGGCGATCTGCGCGTTCGGATTGATGATCGATTCGAGAAGGTACTTCCGATCTTTGCGCGCGCCGATGCCCGCGAGGTCCGGTCCTGCATCGCCGCCGACGCCGCCGACTTTGTGGCAGCGCAGGCAGGCGGCGACCGCATGCTCCTGGAAAAGCTTCATTCCCGCGGCCTTGTCCCCGCCGAGCAGGGAAGGCGCAAACTTCGCGGTCAAGTCGCCTGGGGGCAGTTTCGCCGTATGCGCCGCGAGTTTGGCTTTCACGTCAGCACTCTGGCGTTTGGCAGCCGCTTCGAGGAGTTCGAGTTGCACTTCGCCGGGCACTTTTCCGGCGGCGAGGTCGTCGAGCAGGGTAATGATCTCCTGATCGGCGGCCTGTACTTTTGATGTCGCCGAGGGCCACGAGAATTGACTTTTTCTCCTGAACTGCAGCCGTGGCGTAAGCGGCCCAAAGTTGCTTGGCCGCTTCGTTTGGATCGAGCTTTGCCAGCAACGCAGTGGCTTGCACGCGGAGGGAGGCATTCTTGTCGGTGAGTGCGATTTTAACCGAATCTGCGAGCTTCGGGTCTCCGAGAGCGGCGAGCGTGGCGAGCGCCTTGCCGCGGACCTTCGCAGAGACGTTCGGCTGCGCCATCAAAGCCGCAATTTCCGTCGTCGCGGTTTTCATCCCGAGCGCAGCCACGGCATCGAGTGCCTCGAGTGCAACGGCTTCTTTTTTGTCGGCCAGGAGCTTGGGCAGCGCGGACTTCAAAGCGGTTGCGGCCGGTTGCGCGTCGCGGTCGGGGAGAGGACGGAAATTGCCCGCGACGCGGTCCCGAGGGAAAGGCTTGGCCCAAGTGCCAAGCGCGTGCAGCGCTTCAACGCGCAGCAGTTCCGGCGCATCGCTGGATGCATAGGTCGCGAGTGTTTGCGCGGTTTCTGCGCTGCCTATGCGGAAGTTGGCATTGATGACACGGAGCGTCACCTGTTCGTCCGGGCTCGGGGCGGCCAGCATCTTGGCGAGCGCGGGCTGCGCGAGGAGGATGCCCTCGTCGTTGATCGCATGAGCTGCTTCGCTGACGATGGAAGGATCTTCGTCGGCCAGAAACTGAGCGATTTCAGCGTCCAATGTCCGGCGCATCACGAGCACCGCTGCGCGGCGCACCGCCGGCGATTTGTCCGTGGCGGCGGCAGCCACCGTTTTGGCGTCTCCGAGATTGGCGAGGGCCGCGACTCCAGCGACGCGAAGGAATTCATCCTTGTCCGCGTTGGCCCGCAGCATCGAAATGAGCGGCGGTGCGGCGGCGGTGTTCCCCAGCTTCCCGAGGCTCTGCGCGGCGAAGAATTTCACGCGGCTATTTTCATCGCCGAGCGCCTTCACGAGGGCCGCGGAAGCGTCCGCCATCTTCCCGTCGCCGAGCACTTTCGCGGTCTGCGCGCGCACTTCGGGATCGGCGTCGCCAAGCAGCGGGAGGAGCGGAGAAAGGATCGTCTTTTCCGCGCCAGCGCTTGCGTAGCCGGCCAGTCGCGCCGTGTGCCCGAGCCCCCAGATGGCGTGGAGACGCGCGAGTGGTTCGGTGCCGTTGACGCGCCAGCTTCGGCGAATGTTTTCACAGCGTCAGCTTTCGTCGCGAGCGCCCACTGCGCATGGAGCCGGATGCGCTGATCGGGATGCGCCGAGCAGCTTTGCGAGTTCGCTGCTCGGCCGCTGCTTGAAGCCCTCGCCGAGCAGCTTTTTCACCTCAGCGATTTGCGCCGCCTGCGCCTCGAGCGTCGGCTGGATGCCACATGCGGAAAATGCGCCCGCGGCCCGTGCCCTCCCAGCCTTCGCCCCACTCGGTGAAATAGATGTTCGAGTCGGGACCGAAATCGACGTCGGTCGCCTGCACGTGCTCGATGAACGGCTTCGGCTCCTGCTCGACCGCGAAGCCCGCGCCGTCCTCGCTTCACCTTCCACGACGAGATGGCGCTGCGCGCGCTGGATCCCTTGAAGCCGCAGACGAAGAAAGGGTCCGCGAATTCCGCAGGCAGGCCGGTGCCGGGATAGTGGACGACGCCGCTCGGGCCGTCGGGGATAGTTCACGATCGGCGACAGAACGTAGGCCGGGGTGTCCGTCGTGCGCGGCTCCCAGAGCTTCTCGGTGAGCCACGGATTGTGCGCCTTGCCGAGCGGGGGATGCTGCCAGCCGACGCGCCAGCCGGAGTCGCCGCCCTCGACGATGTAGACCCAGCGCTCGCGGTCGCCCTGATCGCAGTCGTTGTCGCCGGTGAAGAGGTTGCCGTGATCGTCGAAGGCCAGCTCCTGCGGATTGCGCAGGCCGCGTGCGACAGACTTCCAGGTGCGAGCCGTCCGGTTCGCAGCGGAAGACGCGCGCCTTCATCCGGGAAGGCGAGCGTCTTGCCTTCCTTCGTCGTCACGTGCGCGCCGCGGTCGCCGAAGGAAAAGTAGAGCCGTCCGTCCGGCCCGAGTCGCGAGCCCGTGCATGTCGTGGCCGGTGAAGGAAAAGCGCACGCCGTAGCCGAAGCTGAGCGACTCGCGCTTCTCCGCTTTGCCGTCCTCGGTGAGGCCGCTGAAGAGCCAGAGAGTTCGGCATGTTCGTGCACCAGACCTTACCGTCGTGCGCGAGCACGCCGGAGTTGATGCCGTCGAGAATCGTGTTCATGTCGGCGGCATATTCGTGGAAGTGTCGGCCTTTCCGTCGCCATCGCGTGTCCTCGATGAGGCGGATGACTTCGGTCTCGTTCTCGAGTTGCTGCCAGTCGTTCGGAAAGTTCTTCTTCGTCGTAGGCGATGCGATCGTCGGTCGTGCGAGACGCGAGATCGTCCTCGAGCATGAACATGTAGTGCCGGATATCGAGGACACTGGTGCGGTAGCGGTAGGTTTCCGCCGTAAAAAGGTTCCCTTTTTCGTCGATCGAAAACGCCACGACGTTGCCCAGCAACGGCTCCGACGCCCATACGTCCGTTTTGAAGCCGTCGGGAATCGTCGTCTTTTTGAGCTGCTTCTCCGGCTCGTCGGAAGCCGATTGCACCTGCGGTTCGGCGAGGCGCGCTGGGGGTTTTAAGGCATTGCTTCCCGGCGCGGCAGGCGCGATGTCAGCCGCGCGCGTGGCGAGCGGGAGTGCGAGAAAAGTGACGGCGAAAAGGCGCGGGAAGGAGCAGGCGAGGGGACGAGTCATGGGATTTTTGGGAGAGTGATTTTTTCGAGAATCAGCGTCGGCGACAGGAAGATTTACTATCATGGCGGCTCGAACGGACCATTGCGGCAATGGGTGAGCGCGTAGTCGCCCACCAATTCGATCTAACGCTTCATCGTGTCGGAAGAATGCGGATTTTCACGTTGCGGAAGGCGATCTCGTCGCCGTGATCCTGAAGCAAAATGGGTGCGGTCCGTTTGTCGCCGAAGTTCGGGACGTTCTTGTATTTGCTCTTGGCGATCAGGGTCTTTAATTCTTCGCTGCCCATTTCGAAGGTCACGGTTTTCACGCCGTTGAGCCATTGCTCGACATGCTTCCCATCGACGAGCAGGCGGCTTTGGTTCCACTCGCCGACCGGGTTCACTTTCCGCTCCGGAGCCGGCTCGATGAGATCGTAGAGTCCCGCGGTTTGGTGAAGCGTGCCGCCGCGGATGCCATCAGGATGGTGCGCGTCGTCGAGGAGCTGATACTCGAAGCCCAAGTCTTTCGCCGGATCAACGAGGTTGTATTTCACCCCGCTGTTCCCGACCGGCCCGATTTTCCACTCCCATGTCAGGTCGTAATTCTCGAATTTCTCTGCAGTCGTAACGCTTCCACCACCGCCCGCCTTGGTATGTCGCAACGTGCCGTCCACGACCGTCCAGCCCTTCGCCGGAAAGTCTGTTTTGCCCATCGCAAACCACCCCTTCGGCGTCGTGCCGTCAAAGAGCAGCTTCCACCCGGCGGCTTTCTCCTCGTCGGTCAGCGTGTTCGGCTCACCGGCAAAAACAGAGCCAACGGCGAGGAGCGCGCAGGCGTGAAGAAAGAGCGATTTGATCATTGAGGGGGAGCAGGTGGAAGGAGGCGGATCTTGATGTTGCGGAACGAAATGTCCTCGCCCTGATCGAGGAAAATCAGCGGCGCTTTGAATTTCGTGCCGAAGCCCTGCGGGACTTTGGCGCGGCTCGCCATCACCGATTTTTGCAACGCCATCGAGCTAAGGTCGTACTCGAGCACCTTGGCGTCGTTGATCCAATGCTCGACGTGATTGCCCTGCACGATCAGCCGCGCGTCATTCCACGCGCCGTCGTGGAGTTCCTTGTTTTCGCCGGGCGGCAGGATGCCGTAGAGCGAGCCGGTGCGCTTGATTTCGCCGCCTTTGAGCCCGTCGGGATTGCGCACGTCGTCGATGAGCTGAAACTCGTGACCAACCGGTTTTTGGCCGAGCCCGCCGCGGGCCAGATACATGACGCCGCTGTCGCCGGAGACGCCCATTTTCCACGAGAAGTCCAACTCGAAGTCAGTGTAAGCCTCGGTCGTCATCAGGTCGCCTCCGGTTTTTTTCCCGGACTGCTTGATGTCTTTGGTCAGCGCCAGCGCGCCGTCCTCAATCTTCCAGCCAGCCTTGAGAAAGTCGGGCTTCTCCAAGCCGCGCAAACCGGTGATCGACTTGCCGTCGAAAAGCGTTTTCCACGGGCCGGGCTGGGGCGGTGGGGGAAGCGGCGGCGGTGCGGGCGTCGCGCGCGGGACAGCGACCGGTGCGGGAGCTGCCGGTGCGGGTGCTGCCGGTGTCGCGGCAGGCGAGTTTTTCTTGGGGAAAAGATCGGGCGGCGGCGGGGGGGGCGGCAGTCCCGGCGCGGGCGCAGCTTGCGCGAGTAAATGCGACGTCGAGAGCGCCATGGCGGCGGCCCACGCGGTGAGAAGGGAGGTTCGGTGCATAGATTCCGATCGACTGCGAAGTTAGTGTGGAAGCGGCTCGCCGTTGATTTCGAGGTCCTTGAAATAGACGAGCCCTTCCTGCCCGCCGTGGAGTTGCAAGGCGAGGCGGCCTCTCAGCCGCCCCTTTTCGTCGGTGATGTCCACGGTCGTTTTGCCGTTCACTGTCACGACTAGTTTTGGGCCGTGCGCGGAGACGGTCATCTCATTCCATTCGCCCGGCTTAAACCAGCTCTTCACCTGCTCTTCTGTCGGCTTTACGACCCAAGAGCGGCCGTTGGTTTCATACACGCCGCCCGCGTCGCGGTTCGGGTCGATTTCAGCCTGAAAGCCCGAGACGCCGCTGAAGCCCGTTTCTTCGATGCGAAAATAGAGCCCGCTGTTGCCGGAGACCGTCTTGTATTTCAGGCGCACCGTGAAATCGCCGTAGCTCGCGTCCGACACGAGATGCCCGAAATCCTTCTCCTCCCGCGCGTGGCGGCCGACGATGGCGCCCTCCTCGACGGTCCAGGCGCCTTTCCCGATCACGTGCCAGCCGGCCAGCGTTTTCCCATCCCAGAGCGGTTTCCATTCTTCGGCAAAGGTCGAGGTGCTCAGCGCGAGGAGGGAAAAAAGAAGGCGGGGGAACTTCACGGGGCGGGCACGGTAGAAGAGCTGACGGCGGCGCTCAACCGTACAATTTAGCATTCATGGTTTTCAACGTTTAGCGTTTGATGCGATCCCGCGGTGCGCGCTTTGCCGCAGATTCCGACCGCTTTCTTTCAAAATGCCGACTCCCACCACCGTCTACCGCAGTGCCGACGCGTTGTTTGCCCACCGCGGCGAAGACTTTTTTCAGTTGCGCGAGATGCATCTCGACGCGCTCTTCCTGGCCGAAAATCCCGCGCTCTGGCTGCGAGGAACAACTCGCCAACGCCGCGCCGGTGCTGGCTCCCGCGCTGTGGCTCGCGCCGATTCAGAGCCAGGAAGTCTGGGCGGCGGGCGTGACCTATTTGCGCAGCCGCGACGCGCGCATCGACGAGGCAAACGTCGGCGGAAACAGCGGCAGTTTTTACGACAAAGTCTACGAGGCCGAGCGGCCGGAGCTATTTTTCAAAGCCACGCCACATCGCGTCGTCGGCCACGCCGGCACCGTTCGCATTCGTTCCGACGCGACGTGGAATGTGCCTGAGCCCGAACTCGCGCTCGCGATCAACGCGCACGGCGCGATCTTCGGCTACACGATCGGCAACGACATGAGCTCGCGCGATATCGAGGGCGAAAATCCGCTCTATCTCCCGCAGGCGAAAGTTTACTCCGCCTGCTGCGGACTCGGGCCCGGCATCGTCGTGCGCGAGCCGCTGCCGGCGGCGACGGAGATTCAAATTCACATCTGGCGCGGCGGCGCGCCGGCTTTCTCCGGGCGCACCGCGCTCGATCAGATGAAACGCAAACTGCCCGAGCTCGCGGAATATCTTTTCCGCGACAATGACTTTCCCCGCGGCGCATTTCTGCTCACCGGCACCGGCATCATTCCGCCGAATGAATTCACGCTCGCGAGTGGCGACGAAATTCGCATTCACATCGCGGGCGTCGGCTCGCTCACGAATGTCGTCGCGTGAGCCAGGCAACTTTGGACGTCCAACCCTCAGCTTCCAGCGTCCAGGGTTTAGGCAGACTCAAATCCGCCGTTGAAAGTAGAGCCTCGAACGTTGGAAGTTGAGGCACCCGCAGGCCGTCACTGACCGAGTAGAATTTCTTAAACCCGAACCGCCTTCACTTTCAAAAAATGCCACCTCCCGCTCCGCTCGTTCTCCACGGAAAAAGTCTCATCGCCGGTCAGCAACTCAAAGCTGGCAAAAAAAAGTTTCACGCCGTTTCTCCGCTCGACTCCACGCGGCTCGAGCCCGCCTTTCACGAGTGTTCACTCGCGGATGTGGACCGCGCGCTGCAAGCCGCGGAGGAAGCGTTTCGTCGTTTATCGGCGCACGAGCGCTGACGAGCGCGCCACTTTTCTCGAGCGAATCGCGGATGAAATCGTGGCGCTCGGCGACAAGCTTTTGACCCGCGCCAATCTCGAATCCGGACTCCCGACGGATCGCCTGAATGGGGAGCGCGGCCGCACCTGCGGACAGCTCCGGATGTTCGCCGACCTCATCGCCGAAGGCTCCTGGATCGACGCGCGCATCGAGACGCCGCTGCCGGCGCGCAAGCCGCTGCCGCGGGCCGACCTCCGCCGGATGCTGCTGCCGCTCGGCCCGGTGATCGTTTTTGGCTCCAGCAATTTCCCGCTCGCCTTCTCGGTCGCCGGCGGGGACGCCGCCTCGGCGCTGGCGGCTGGGAATCCGGTGATTATCAAGGCTCACCGGGCGCATCCCGGCACGTCGGAGCTCGTGGCGAGCGCGGTCAATCGCGCGATCGAGGCGTGCGGAATGCCGCCGGGAGTGTTCTCGATGCTGCACGGCAGCGGCGCGGAAATCGGCACCGCGCTGGTGCGCCATCCGCTCGCGCGAGCCGCGGGATTCACCGGTTCCCGCGTCGCCGGTCGCGCGCTTTTCGACGCCGCGAACGCGCGCCCGGACCCCATCCCGGTTTTTGCCGAAATGGCGAGCCTCAACCCGATTTTCATCCTCCCAAATGCGCTTCGGGAAAACGGCGTGCAGCTCGCCGAGGGGTTGAAAAATTCTGTCACCGGCGGAGTCGGACAATTCTGCACGAAGCCCGGACTCGTCTTCGGCCTCGGCGGTCCCGACCTCGAAAAGCTGGCGACCAAATTGGCCTCGCTCATCGCCGATACGCCGCCCGCAACCATGCTCCATGCGGGCATCTGCGAGGCGTATCACGACGGCTTGGAGAAGATTGAAGCGGTTCGCGGGGTGACCAGTTTCGCCATGAGTGAGACGGAGCCAGACGCCAAACGGACGCAAGGAGAGCCCGTCGTTTTCACCACGGACGCCGCGAATTTTCTGAAACAAAAAGTGCTCCACGAGGAAGTCTTTGGCCCGGCAACGCTGTTGATCGATGCGCCGAAAATGTCCGACCTCATTCGCATCGCGGAGAGCCTCGAGGGCCAGCTCACCGCGACCGTTCACGGCACGCCGGAGGACCTCGCCGCGGCGACTGATCTCATCGCGATTCTCGAGCGCAAGGCCGGACGTTTGATCTTCAATGGCTTCCCCACCGGCGTCGAAGTCTGCCCTTCGATGCACCACGGCGGGCCGTATCCCGCGACCACCGACGAGCGATTTACGAGCGTCGGCAGCGCGGCGATCCAGCGCTTTGTGCGCCCCGTCTGCTACCAAAATTTCCCGGCCGAATCGCTCCCGCCCGAGCTGCGCGATGGCAACCCGCGCAAGATCATGCGTCTCGTCAACGGCACGCTCACGCGCGACCCGATTCTGCCCGCAGTTTTGCCGCAAAAGAGATAGACAAATCGCGAGTCGGGTGAAATCTTCCGGCCTCTTCTTGGGGGGTATAGCTCAGTTGGTAGAGCGTCTCGTTCGCAATGAGAAGGTCTGGGGTTCGAATCCCCATACCTCCACCAAGGCGCGGTTGTCTGGGGATCAAAGGATCGAGGCGATGACGTAAAGCAGCGCCAAGAGGGATGCGACCAGCAGCGGTATGAAGGCGAGGCCAATCAGCACGAAAACGAGATACATCCACCACGGCAGTTTGCGTTGATCAGGTCTAGAGCGGATGACGGTCCTCGTGACGAGATCGGAAAGGGACTGGTGCCGTTTCGTCCAGCTTTGCATGAAAAAGCCGATTCCGAGCGTCACGTACAATAGCAGCTTGGCAAAATGCCACGCGCTCGCGGCGCTGAAGCTGAGCGGCTTACCTTCCTGGTTCGCGGCGAAGATGCCCATCCATTTCATGCCGAGTGTCGCCTGCCGGCGGGAGCTCAACATTTTGGCTTCGTAAATCCAATTGAGGAGCAGCGGCGTGAGAAGCATCAGCCCGCCATAAGTCGTGTGGTTGATGAGCTCGCTCAGTTCCTGCGTGTCCATGATTCCGGCGACGATGATCGCACTCGCGACGGCAAAAATCGCGAGGTCGAGCAGGTAGGCGCCGAGTCGCCGCCCTTTGCTGGCGGGACTGGTGTCGAGAGTTTGTGAAGCTCCTGCGAGGACCGTTTTGCCGGCGGTTTCGGCACCCGCGGGCCGGTCGGCAGCCTCGGCGATTTCTTGTAGCAGCTTCGGGAGCATTTTGCGCCGGTAGGCCCGTCGGCCGACGTATTCGAGCAGGAAAAACAGCGCCACTGGCGGACCGAGGTAGAAGAGCAGCGGGACCAGATCGACGATCGCATTCCACAGGATCCAGACACGTCCCCCTGATGAGTTCTGCTGGTTGAGAAGTGTCTGACGCAGGGACGAATCCTGCAGGATTTCGTAAATCACAAACGCGATCACCCCGCAAAAGATGAAGATCGCGACTCGCCAGCGACCGCGCCATTGGCGTTCGAGCATCGCTCCGGCAACAACGGTATCTCGGGCCAGTCGGCTCTTTTCGAGGAAGGCGACTGCGGTCTCGAATCCGCCACCGTAAAGTTCCGCCCATGTCGCAGTGGGCGCGTGCTTTCTTCGCCAATCAAGCGCGAGTTGCAGGTCGGGGTCGCGCCAGAGTCCGGCTTGCTGTGCCGCCTCGCGGATGGCGGTCTCGGCGAGGCGTCGGTAGTCGTGCGCGGATTTCGCCTCCTCGGCGGCCCAGAGCCGTAGCTTTTCCCAGACCCGCATCAGGCTCTCGTGCGAGATGTCGATGACGCGTTCCGCGCCGAGCGGTTCCGGGGCCGGGGGCATGAGAAAGGAGCGGGCTGGATCGCGAAAAATCTCGATCACCGCGGCGACTTCCTCCGCGTCGGCTGCGCCGCCGACGAGGGCGCAGAGCGTGCCGAATTTCGTCGGTCGGCGGATGCCGCGCGGGTCGGTGCCGAGGTCAGTCAGCGCCTTGAAGATGAGCTCGCAAATCTTTTCCCGGCGCGCTGAGCCGAGCGCGGCGAATGCTTCATCCGCGTGCTGATTGAGCGCGCGCGCCATGCTGCCGATTTCGTCGTAATGCCGGAGCGTGAGCGGCCCGGTGGCACCGTGACTTTCCCAGCAAGCCCACGTCCGATTCAGCGCGTGCTGGAGGATCGAGAGTTGATCGGGGTTGTCGCCGACATCATTCACGAGCCTCGTGAGCAGCACGGGACTGATCTCCGCGCCGCCGACGGCGACGGGCCCGGCGATGCTCGCGCGGCGCTCCTCGCGCGTGAGCCGCGGGACGAGGTATTGCCCCTGATTGATCGCCTCTGGCAGCCCGTAAAATTGCGCGCAGTCGCCGAGGTAATCGGAACGCATCGTGAGCACGACGTAGATCGGGACATCCGGCGCGGCGTGGGCGGTGAGCAGGAGATTAATGAAGGCGATCGCCGCCTCGCTGGTGCCGTCCGTGCCGTCGCCGCCGAGTTGGCGGAAGCGAAAGAGCTCTTCGAATTGATCGACGACGACGAGCAGGTTGGTCCCTGTCGGGAGGTTCGCCATCCGCACGGTGTCGGCCAAGCCGGTGGCGCTTTGCGTCAGGTAGGTCTCGATGATTTCCGCGAGTGGAAGCTCGCCATCGTAGGCGGGAAAAAGCACGCCTCTGGCGGCCAGGACGTCGGCGAGCCCGCCGATGGGATCGACCCCCGGACGGAACTGCGCCACACGCCACGAGGAGCCGGCGACGCTCATCAATCCGCGGTGCAGCGCGGGTCGCAAGCCGCAGTTCACCAGCGACGATTTGCCGCTGCCGGAGGTGCCGACGACGGCGAGGAAGCGCGTGACCGCGAGCTTGTCGACCATCACGTCGACCTTGCTCTCGCGTCCGAAAAAGAGGTGCTCTTCGTCCTCGCGAAAGGGCCGCAGACCAGGGAAGGGATTGCGCCCCGCCGCGCTCATTTTCCTGCTCCTTTCCACGCCTCGATCAGCGCGGCCAACGCTGTCTCGGGCAGCCCCGCAAGACCATCGAGGAGGTGGGGTTCACCGACATCGATGAGATCCGTTTTGTGCGCGGTCGCGGGCGCCGCGAGGTAGGTGAGACTGGCGAGCAAGGGCTTTTCGCCGCGGAGGCTTTTGTTCTTTTGCAGGTCGCTGTCGACGGTCCGCTTCCACGCTTCATTGCCCGCTCCGTAGAAGATGACCGCCACGTCGCAGCGCGCGAGCAACTCGTCATTTCCCTGCCGCACGGTCGCGGCATCTCCCTCGAAAATCGGCACCTGCACCTCGAATCCGGCGGCGCGCAGAAGCTTCCGCAGTGGCACCGTCGCCGGGCGATCATCGGCGACGCAGAGCAGGAAAATCATGCGGGTCGCGCCGGGCTCGCGAGGCGCAGCTTTTGGAGCAGGCGCTTCGATTTTTTTCAGGCTCGCGTGGATGGCGCTTTTAAATCCTTCGAGCGTGTCCTCGAGCAAATCGCCGCCCTGCTGCAACTCCTGTTTCGAGCGGAGCGCGTCGATGAATGCCTGATGTTCCGGCTGGGACGAGGTCACGACGGGCAGCCAGATGATCCGCGGCAGCGCGCGATCCCGGCTTTGCTGCGCCGCGATTTCGTTCTGTAACTCCACCGCATCCTGGCGCCCCGGACCGTCCGGCACTTTGGCGGCATTCGCCCCGACGACGTGCAGCGAAAGCTGGCAGAGCCCGAGCAACCGCCGCACTTCCCCGATGTAGGCGTCCTCTTCGTCCGGCAGCCGCGCACCGAGCTCCGGCAGGACCGGGTAGCCGTTTGCGCGCAGCTCAGCGCGGATTCTTTCCCGGTCGTCGTGCCGGTCCCAACTGCATTCCGCGAGATAAACCGTCGGCTTCGGCGGACCCGTCGGAAGCGGCGAGTCCGCCGCGCCGAGGAGCTTTTTGATGACGGCGGCGAGTTCGTTCGCGAGCAGGAAAATCTTCTGCTTGAAAGCCGCGCGATATTCTTCGCCGAACCGCGGATCGAGCGGCAGAAAACCGCCATCGCCGAGTTCCTTGTAAAATGGGTAGCCAAGCGCGCCGCCGAGATTGCGCGGCAATTTCGCGCGGAGCGCCTGCTCCAGCGGACGCAGCACGACTTGGTAGACGCGCATCTTATTCTCGACCATCAGCCCGCCCGTGGACTCGGCCGCGCGGCAGAATTCCGTGACTTCGCGCAGACACCATTCCGACTCGAGGTAGCGCTCGGAAATCACCGAGATCATCACGGCGGTTTGCAAAAACTGGTCGACAATTTCCGCGGAGAAATCGTCATTGCCGCGGAGCTTGTCGTCGCGCCAGATCACCGGCTGCTGACCGAGAGTCGTGCTGAGAAACGAGGCGAGGGAGCTGTGAAACTGGCCGACCCAGCCTTTTGGATCGTCGTCCGCCTTCACATCATCCAGATGCGCGTAACTGATGAACAAATGCTTCTCGAATTTCATGAGCGGCCCCCGCGCCTCGGAGCATGGCTTGCCCGCAGCCACGGGCGCAATACCACACTCGGCGGGCAAGTTCGTGCTTCGACTCGCGCTGCTTGGCGACGAGCGCATACTGCTCGGATGAAACTTCTTCTCCCCTCACTACTCGCGCTCGTTTTTGCCGTCACTGCGTCGGCGGCGGAGTTGTCCAGTGAGAAGCACTACCTCTACATGGCGTCTCCCGATGGGGCGCAAAAGGGCGGCTCGGGCAATGGCGTCCTGGTTTTCGACATCGATGACGGGCATCGCTTGGTGCGCCGCATCGAGTTGCCGATTTTCAGCGAAGGCATCCGCGGATTCTGCGCGAACGCAAAAACCCATCGCGCTTTCTACACGACCACAAATCACACGCTCGGCTGCCTCGATTTGGAGACCGATCAAGTGGTCTGGGAAAAGAAATACCCGGCGGGCTGCGATCGCGCTGCGGTGACTCCGGATGGGCTTAAACTCTACGTTCCGACGGGATGGTGGGTCGGTGAAGGCGGGAGCGAATGGTTCGTGGTCGATGCGCGCAACGGCGAAATCACCAAACATCTCCCGGTGAAAAGTCGCTCGCACAACACGGTGATGGGCCTCGATGGAAAGTATGTTTATTGCGGCTCGGAGACGACGCTGACGGTGGTGCGGACCAGCGACGACACGGTCGTGCAGGAGTTCGACCCAATCGGCGAATCCGGCGTCTTTCCGATGACGGTGAACAGCGCGGGGACGCTGGCGTTTGTCTGTCTCGGCAAGCACGTCGGCTTCGACATCGCCGATTTACAGACGGGCAAAATCGCTGGGCGCGTCTTCGCCGGCGACGGGACCATCGCCCACCGCACCCATGGCATCGGACTCACGCCGGACGAGCGCGAGCTGTGGATCAGCGACCAAGACGGCAAGCGGCTCTACATCTTCGACGCGACGGTAATGCCGCCGCGGGAGACGGGTCACGTCGAACTCAGCATCGCGGGGCACGGCTGGGTGACGTTCAGCCTCGACGGGAAATTTGCGTGGTGCCACACGCCCGATGTGATCGATGCGCAGTCGCGCAAAATCGTGGCGACGCTGAAGGACGAGAGCGGCGCGCCTTTCTGCAGCTCGAAGTTTTTCGAGGCGGATTTTCGCGACGGAAAAGTGACGCAGGTCAGTGATCAGTTCGGGGTCGGTCGCGTCACCAAGACAACGCGCTGACGCTACGCAGCCGAAATGGCCCTCGGCTCTACTCGACCGCGTCGCGACGCCGGACGGGTTCAATCCGGCTGATCGCCTCGCGCCGTCGCGTTTCCGGCGGCTGGGGATCGCGGCGCGCTGCTTGCAGGAGCAGATGATGCGCGGCAGTCGCGGAGGCGGTGGTGAGAAGGTGATGTTGCGCAGCCGCCGCAGCGGTAAGGAGGAGATGCTGGTGGGCGGACGCTGCCGCGGTCTGCAGCAGATGCTGTTGGGCGGAGGCTTTCGCACGCTGTTGCAGCAGGTGTTGCTGACTGGACGTCCGCGCCTGCAGGAGGAGGTGATGATGTGCTGTGGCGGCGTGACGCTGGAGCAACTGCTGATGAGACGCCGCCGCCCGTTGTTGCAGCAGATGCTGTTGAGATGCCGCGGCCCGCTTTTGCAGGAGATGCGCATTGCCCGCGCGGGCGATGGGCGTGAAGGCAAACACTGCTGTGATCAGAAAAACGGGAAAGGCAAGCATGGCGGTGGGAGAAAGCTCGTCTTCGGAGGGAATTCGCGCAAGCGGACGGAAGCGCATGCATTCAATCCGTGGCGTGACGACCGCGGAAGGTCAGTTCGGCAATGCCCGATTTGTCGAGTTCGCCGAGACCCTCGAAAACCATCTTGTCAAACTGCGCTTTCGTCGCCTCGGCCAGCGGCAGTTCCAAACCCGTTTCGCGCGCAAGACGGAGCGCGATGCCGCTGTCCTTGGAGGCGTGCGCCGCGGAGAAAAAACACGAGTGATCGCGGTTCTGCATGTCCTCACCATCGGTTTGCAGGACCCGCGAATTTGCGCCGGTTTGAGAGAAAATCTCACGCACGGTGGTCAGGTCGAGTCCGAGGGCGTCCGCGAGTCCGAGGCCTTCGGCGAGCGCGGCGGTGTTGATGTTCATCACCATATTGACGAGCGCTTTTACTTTCGCCGCCTGCCCTGCGGCACCGACGTAGCGCATCGAGGAACTCAACTTTTCCAATATTGGCTTGGCGCGCTCGAACGCTTCGGTTTTCCCGCCGCACATGAGGTAAAGCGAGCCTTCACGCGCCTGCGTGATGCTCGAGGCCATGCAGGCTTCCAGCGTCTGCGCGCCGGCCGCTTCGGCGCGGCTTTCGATCGCCTCATGCGTGCTCGGCGAGACCGTGGCGCAGTTAATAAAAAGTCGACCTTCCGCAACCGGGACGCCGCTTGCGCTGCCGAGCAGCGAGTCGTTGCCGGAGCCGACAGCGGCGAAAATTTCGTCCATCGCTTCGTCATCGGTCACCACGGTGATGATGACGTCAGCGGCGTTGGTCACTTCGGGCAAAGTCGCAGGCACTTCGCATCCGATCTCGGCGGCGAGCGCGCGGGCGAATTCGAGGTTCGAATCAAAGACCGCAGTGACATGAAAGCCTTGTTCCTTCAGTCTTCGCGCCATGTTGGCACCCATGCGACCGGTTCCGACGAGGGCGATTTTTTCGGTCATGAGGGCGGGCTTTCAGGGGTGCGTGGCAAAGAACGGATTGTGCGCCTTTTCCTCCGCCACGGTCGTGAGCGGACCGTGCCCGGGGCACAAAATTGTATCGTCAGCGAGCGTGAGAATTTTCTCTCGATTGTTCCGCACCGCGTCCTCAAAGGAGACCATCCCGCCACCCATCGAGCCCGCAAAAATGGAGTCGCCAACGATAGCCATGGGGCGAGCAAGTCCAGTGATGACGTAGGTGATGCCGCCAACGGAATGGCCAGAGGTCAGCAGGGCTTTGATCGTGAGCTTTCCCAACGAGAACTCGTCTCCTTCCCGGACCGGATCGGCTCCGGTGAGCGACTCGAGTTCGCTGACAAAAACGTCGGCGTTGGTTTTTTCAACGAGGCGGTCCAGATCGAAGATGTGATCGCCGTGGGTATGGGTGAGGTAGATCGAGCACACCTTAAGTTTTCGCTCGGCAATCGTGGCCAGCATTCCACTGCAGTCGGCGCCGGTATCGAACGCCGCAGCTTCGGTTGTGGCGGGGTCCCAGACGAGAAACGAGTTCACGAGCATGTCGTCGAACGGCGTGGCGAACTGCATCAGGCCGTCGAGCATCACGGGCTCGGGTCGCCAGGATTTTCTCCCTGCGGCGGCGAGCGCTTCTGCTCCGAGATCAAGTAGTGGAGCCAGTTTACGGACGGCCACTTCGTTGAACTCTCCCTCGCGCAGACGTTTGATTTCCAAGGCCGCAATGCCGCTGCGCACGGCGAGTTCGTTGTCTGAAACCTTCAGCCCGCGCATGGCTTTCCCGAGGATGTCGTTGAACTGATCTTCGAGCGGAATCGACATGGCAGGACTGTGAAAAATCGCGAGCGGCGTGTCGAGCGCGCGGGTTTTTTAAACCTCAGGGATCGCCGACGGCACCGGCGCCACGTCTTTCGCCGGAGAAACTGCGGCGATCAAAAGCATCGCAATGACCAGAACGCCGGCGCTCGCGTAGAATGCCAGCCGACCGTAATGCGAGGCCGGGCCGGAGGCATCGAAAGTGAGCAAATAAAACGCGAGCATCGGCCCGAGGAATCGTCCGAGGCTGCCGGCGGATTGCATGAGGCCGAGCACGCGACCCTGCGCGCGGCGGGTGGTGTGTTTGGAGGCAAGGCCATTGAGGACGGGCGTCACGAAGCCATTTCCCACAGCGATGCCCGCGCAGACAACGAGCAGGCCCGCGACGGTCTGCGTCCGCGCGAAGGCGAGCATGCTCACCGCGAGAATCCCGGCGCCGACAAGCGCGAGCTGCTTCTCGATCGGCCGCTTCAAAAGACGCCGGATCAAGCCGCCCTGCACGAGCACTCCGATCACGCCGACGTAGGCCAGCACGTAGCTCGAATGCGCGATGTTCAGGCCGAGTCGGTGCTCGCAAAAAAGCGCAAAGAGCGCGGTCATCATCGAAAAGCCGGCGATCGACGCGAGATACGCGAAAATCAGCATCGCGATCATGCGCCCCTGTCCGCCCTCGAAGACTTCACCGAGCGACGCTTTTTCGTGAGCTTGCACGCGATGTTCCGGACCGTGCGTCTCGGGCAGGAAAGCCAGCACGAGCAGCATATTCATCAGCGCCAGGCCAGCAGCAAAGTAGAACGGCACGGCCACCCCGTAGGCATGTCCGAGCCAGCCGCCGAGCGCAGGGCCGATGATAAACCCCAACCCAAACGCCACGCCGATCAAGCCCATCGACTTCGCGCGATGCTCGGGCGGTGTGACATCTGCGATGCAGGCTTGTGCGGTGGCAATATTTCCGCCACTCGCGCCATCGATGATCCGGCCGAGGAAAAGCATCCAGAGTGTGTTCGCCGCGCCCAGAATCACAAAGCCGATCGCGGTGCCGAGGATGCTGAAAACCAGCACCGGCTTGCGCCCCACCCGATCAGAGATCTTGCCGAAAATCGGCCCGCAGATGAGTTGGAGCAGTGAGTAAATGCCGACCAGAAACCCGAGTTGTAGCGGCGTCGCATTGAACTTCGTCCCTTCCGCATAAACCGGCAGCACCGGGATCATGATCCCGAAGCCGACCATATCGATGAAGATGGTCAGGAAAATGAGCGCGAGCGGGGACCGGGTGCGGGGCGGACTGGAAGTCATGGGTGAAAATTGATCCGGGCGGGCGGATGAATCGGGAGAGTGATGGGAAAAAGCCGGACGGCGAACGCAAAATCCGGCGCGCGCGTTGAATTAATTGGCCGCCACGGTGATGACCAGCCGGAAGCTGGATCGAAAGCACCGGTGGCTGGAAGAACGGTCGGCAGGTAAACGGCGCATGCAGAGATGTCGCGACGCGCGATTCTTTCGCATGAGCGAATCCCATCTCCCTGCGTTCCTGGCTGGTTTTGGCATTTTCGGGCTGGTCCTCGTGCTCCTCAGCCTCGATCTTTTGGGTGTGGATGCTGATCGATTGCCTGACGAATCGAAGTCTGCCCGATGTGCAGAAAATCATCTGGCTGTTGGTGATCTTTTTCATGCACGTCCTCGGCGCGGTCATTTACTTCTTCGTCGGTCGTCCGGGGACGAAGACGCTTGATGCGTAGAAATGTGGCTGACGTCGGCGTCGCCGGTGAGCTCGCTCAGCGGTCGTTGCCGGCTCCTTTGGGCGGATTGGAGTGCCAACTGTTCACGAGTTTCGAGAATGCCGCATTGTCCTGACAGTCGCTGCCGTAGGCCTCTTGAAGCGCAACCGCGGGCGGATTCCCCGCCATCATCGAATTAGCGCGCCAAGCGGTGCGCTGAGGCTGGTGAGAACAAGTATCCAATGATTCAGTCTCATAGGCTGATAAGGGGAGAAAAGGGCCAAACCGAAATTAACTCCTCGACGCCACGATCCGTCCGACCGTGGAGAGAAGCGTGGGAGCGAAGTGGCAGAGATTGGATGCCGAATCAAGAAAAATGACTCTTGGAAGGGGAGCGATCGAATTGCCGTGCAAGCCACAGGGGCTCCGTGATGGGATCGCGGGATGAAATCGTCCCCGGTCAGCATTCACCCTTACTTCAAAGCGCGTGAGGGCAATCTCGCGGCTGCGGAGGCATTGCTGCCGCAGTTTGTAGAGAAGACAGCAACAGAAGCGAAGGTGCTGCATTACGAGTTCACGCAGAATGGCGATGAGGTGTTTTGCCGCGAGGCTTACGAAAACGCGGACGGAGTGCTCGCGCATCTCGCGAATGTCGGAGATTTGCTGGGAAAGATGCTGGAGCTCTGCGAGTTGACGCGGCTCGAGTTTCACGGTCCGGCGGAGGAACTCGAGAAACTGAAGGAGCCGCTGGCACATTTGCCGGCGCAGTGGTTTGTCCGGGTGGCAGGGCTGGAAAGATAAAGCGCGCCCGTCACGGGTGATTCTCTGCGGAAAGCGCTCGCGCGTGATAAATACACGTTGTGAGCGGGGCGGCACTGTGGCAGCATCCGGGGTCTTGGCTTTGCCTGCGTGCCCCGCGGCACGTCGCAAGCTCGACTCAGTGGTTCCCCCGCCATGAAAACCCCTTCTCTTCCCCGCTCGGGCCGAGCGTTTGTCTGGGCTGCCCTATTGGCGCTGCTACAGCTTTCCGCCTTCCCGGCGCAGGCGGCGCTTGACCTGAACGCAGACGGCATCCCAGATCTCTGGGCGATGAAGTTTCGCGCGGCGGTGCTCGCGATAGCGGAGGACTCGGACGGCGACGGGCAATCGAACGCGGTCGAAGCTGCCGCAGGGACGGACCCGTTGAGCGCGGCTTCGGCGATCAAGGTCACCGGGATGTTCTCGGATATTTACGGATATCACCTCAATTTTCCGACGCAGCCGGGGAAACACTATCAGACGCAGAGCAAGATGACGCTCGCCGACCCTTCGTGGGTGAATGTCGTCGCCGGACTCGTGGTGGGGACGGGCGGGGAGATGACCGCGACGGTGCCGAAGAGTTCAGGCGAATACTTCCGCGTCCTCGTGCAGGACGTCGATTCGGATGGCGATGGGGTGTCGGACTGGGAGGAAATCGTGCTCGGTTTCGACCCGAACAATTCGCACAGCGGAGGCTTGAATGGGGTGGATGATTTGACGGCGATCACCCGCGGATTGTCAGCAACGAACGTGGTGACGGTGGTGGCCACGGACGCCGCAGCGACTGAGCCGGGCTCGGCGAATCAGACCGTGGACACAGGGACTTTCACGATCATCCGGAGTGGTGGACTGAACGAGATCACGGTGAGATTTGCCATAAGCGGTGGAGCAGCGGAAGACCTGGATTACGAACCGGTGAGCCGCTCTGTGACCCTTGGCATGGGTGTGAATAACGCGACCGTGACGATCACGCCCAAGCTCGATGGCGCAGTGGAATCCACGGAAGCGGTGGTGCTCACGGTTTCCCCATTGGCGGAATACACCGTTGGTTCACCGGCGACTGCGGCGGTCCTCATCGGCGACAGCATCACCGCATCAGGCACCGGGCTGCGGGCCAGCTTTTACAATGATCCAACGACGCTGCATGCCGGGGGTGTCATCCCACCCGGAGTCGCGCCTGCTTTTGGGACGGCTGCTGTATCACGCGTTGATTTGACCGTGAATTACAACTGGCCGGATTCCACCACGAAAGGCGTCGGCTCGCCCGCGGCGGGAGTGAACACCGACTATTTCTCCTGCCGGTGGATCGGTGAAGTGCTCCCGGAATTTTCGCAAATCTACACCTTTGAAGTGCAAGCCAACCGCTGCGCGCGGCTGTGGGTCAACGGCCAACTCCTCATCAATCGTTGGCCCGGCAACGGCGACACCTCCGGCGGGACGAACCGCGCCAACGACAACCCCAGCGGCACCTTTTCCGCCACGATTGAGCTTTCCGCGGGGGTTAGGTATCCGGTCGTGCTCGAGCATTTTGAAACGACAGGCTCGGCTCTGGCGATCCTCTCGTGGTCGAGCGGCAACCAGCCGAAGCAAGTCATCCCACAGGCCCGGCTTTTCCCTGACACGCCGCCGCAGATCTTGAGCGCGTTGGAGGTGCTGCTAATCAAGGATAGCGGGGCGTTCACGTATCAAATCGCGGCGAGCGCCAACCCCACGAGCTTCATGGCGGCGAATCTGCCTCCGGGTTGGACCGTAAATTCAACCTCGGGGGTGATCACCGGGACGCCGACGCAGGTGGGCATCTGGAAGGTGCCGGTGAGCGCGTCGAATGCCTTTGGCTCGGGGGCGGCGGTGCTGGAAATCGAAGTGATCGCCACAGGAGGAGAGATCACGCGCGACGTGTGGGAAGGGGTGCCGGGCACCGCGGTGAGCAATGTGCCTCTTACGACCAACCCTACGCGCAGTGGGTCGATTACTTCGCTGGAGGTACCGCAGAGTGCGCCGCAGGCAGACAATTTCGGGGACCGCATTCGCGGTTTTCTCACGCCACCAGTGTCGGGGCCGTATCAATTCTGGCTCACTGGCGACGACGCGGCGGAGTTGTGGATTTCCAACGACGACGAAGTCATCAACTCGTTTCAGCGAGCGGCCCTGACGGCGCCGACCGGTTTCCGCGACTGGCCGAACGCCGCGAAATCGACGTTGCTCTACCTGAAGGCAGGCAGTCGTTACTATGTCGAGGTGCGGCGCAAGGAGGGAGCGGGCAACGATCACGTCTCGGTTGGGTGGTCGAAGCCGGGAGATAACTTCGCCGGTTTACCTGAAGTTGTCCCGGCTTACGCGCTCTCTCCGTGGGTCCCGCCAACCGGCGAAACGGGGAATGGAACCCTTTTCCTCACCACCCTCCTCCCGCAAAACGGCGCGCTGACCAACGCCTCAGGTTCGTCGTCGATCCTCTTAAGCGCGGACGAGACGGTGGCGATTATCGGCATCGATTATTCGAATCTTTCATCGTCCTACCACGGGATGCATGTCCACGACACGAACATCCCCAACCCCGGGGGACTGGACAATGTGATCTGCGACCTCGATCAGGCTGGCGACGCGGTTCGGCAGCCGGACGGCACCTATCACTGGACACTTCAACCGCGCAGCGGGTTCTCGGTCGCGCAACTTGTCCAGCATCTGAAGGCCGGGCAGGTGTATTTCAACGTTCACTCAACGGGCTACGTCGGAGGGGAAATCAAGGGCACTTACCAGTTGCTCGCCGGTTCACAGACTTTCACCCCGCCCCTCGCCCCGCCTCAGTGGAGCGACGACCACACCGAAGCCAATGCGGCCGCGCGGTTCCTGCAACAAGCGACTTTTGGCTCCAGTCCCGCGGATATCGCCACGGTGCAGGCGAAAGGCTACGCGCAGTGGATTGACGATCAGTTCGATCCCGTGCTTACGCCCGTGACCCATCATCTACCTGTGGTGCAGGCAAACAAGAACGTCACCGTGCCCTCCAACCCAACCTACAGCACGTCGCTCGTGACGAACGCGTGGTGGGAAAACTCCATCACCGGCAGCGATCAGCTCCGGCAGCGGGTGGCTTTTGCACTCAGCGAAATCGTCGTCGCCTCGACCGCCGGGCCTCTCGAGGATCGCGCGGACGCGCTCTCGAGCTACTACGATATGCTCCTCGACGGAGCGTTTGGGAATTTCCGTCAGATCCTCGAAAACGTGACGCTTCATCCTGCGATGGGCCGTTATCTCGACATGCTCGGCAACGACAAGCCGAACAAGAACACGGGTTTGCATCCGAACGAAAACTACGCGCGCGAGATCATGCAGCTCTTTTCCATTGGCCTCAACCGGATGCATCCCGACGGGTCGCTGATGCTGAATTCGAAAGGCTCGCCGATTCCGACCTACGACCAGGACGCGATCATCGGTCTGGCGCACGTCTTCACTGGCTGGACCTACAACCAGCCCGACGGCACCCCGACGACGAGCAAGCCGTGCGGGTTGAGTTTTTCGCCGTCCTCCGACTGGATCAATCCGATGCGGCTTGTTCCGGATCACCATTACACCGGCCAGAAGCGCCTCCTAAACAACGTCGTGATCCCCGGGCTGACCGCAGCCGCCGGACAGCCGCTCGATCCCAATTCCACGACGATCACCCCTGCCATCGGTGCGGACGCCGCTTTCAAGCAACTCGGACTCAGCGAACTCGCCGCAGCGCACGACTCGCTCTTCAATCATCCAAACTCCGGTCCGTTCATCTGTCGGCAGCTCATCCAGCGGCTCGTCACCAGCACGCCAAGCCGTGGTTACGTGTATCGTGTCGTTTCGAAATTCAACGACAACGGCAGTGGCGTGCGGGGCGACATGCAGGCGGTGATCAAGGCCATCCTGCTCGATTACGAAGCCCGCTCCGCGACGGCTCGAGCCGGGCAAGGCTACGGGAAGCAACGCGAACCGCTGATTCGTGCGACGCAACTCGCCCGGGCTTTCCCGCCCCCGGCATTGGCCAGCGGCACCTACATTCAGACTGGTCCGATCATCACTGTCTACGCTAGCAACCGTCTCTCCAGCAATCAGGCGATCACTTTGAACTTCGCCAATCCCGGCGGCGGCTTCCCTTCCGCTACGAGTGGCGACTACACGATTTCCAGCAGTTACCCCGTGAGCGGCACGGAGTTCTCCGTGCGGACCAAAGACATCCTCGGCGCGACTTACACGCAAGTCGCTGGGAGCAATGTCATGACCGTCACGACCGTCAATGTCATCCCCACCGGAACGCCCGCCGCCACGGCCCATGGGCTCGCTAACAACAATTCTGTTTTCCTGAAGTTCACGAGCGGCAACCCCGCCCCCGCCGACGCGGTTTACAACGTCACCATCGTGGACACGAACAGCTTCCAGATCACCGTGCCGGACGCTGTTGCGCGGAATGGCACCGCCACGATGGGATGGTCGAAGGGTGGCTACACTATTCCTGCTGGCAGCACGCTTCTCACTTTCACCTGCACGACAAACCACGGACTCGCCACGGGCCACAACGTCACCATCTCCTTCACCGGCTCGAATGGCCAAACTGCCCCTGCTGCCAACGGCGTCTTCCCGATCACCGTGCTCGATGCGACGCGCTTCACCGTCTCGCTTGCTACGGCTCCGGGATCGAAAAATGGGACATTCACCGCCGGGGCGGTGGAGCTTGGAGCGAATTTCAACCGCTCCGGGGACGTCTCAGCAGGCTACAGTCAGTGGGATCTTGGCACCACAGACACCACACTCGGCGAAACCCCGCTGCGCTCGCCGACAGTGTTCAACTTTTACAGCCCCGACTACCAGTTCCCCGGGCTTCTCACTTCAAATGGCCTCATCACCCCCGAGTTCCAACTCACTTCCGAGACCAATGTCGTGCGGCAGTCGAACTTCATCTTCGGGGGCATCTTTAGCTCATCCAACAGCACTTCCACCGGTCCGACGACTGGCTTTTGCAGCTTTTCGAACGGCGGCGGTTCCATTGCATTCGACATCGGAGCCTACCTCGGGAATCGCCCAATCGGGGGCGCGCTCTGGACCGCCGATGCGAACATCCCTTTCCTGATCGACGAGCTGAATACCCTCCTCATGGCGGGCCAGATGTCTCAGGGCATGAAGGATATCATCGCCGGCTACATCACCGGTCCCGCGACCGGGACGAAAAACTTCACGATGTCGACGACCCCCACCCCGACGCAGAAGCGTGACCGAGTCCGCGCGATCCTGCACCTGATCACGACCTCGCCGGAGTATAGCATTCAAAAGTAGAGCCGCTTCCCCCCGAAATTATGCGCCCGAAAAACAGCGTCGAAGATGACCGGAGAAGCGTGCTGCGCTCGCGGCGCAGTTTCATCCGGCAGGCCGCGTGCGCAGCCGTCGGCACCATCGCGGTGAGCAACACCCTGCGCGACTTCCGCTTGATCAATGCCGCCCTCGCGCAATCCGGCGGGCTCTCCGATTACAAAGCCCTCGTCTGCATCTTCCTTTCCGGTGGCAACGACAGCAACAACCTCATCATCCCGCGCCTCTCCGAATACGGCAATTACGTCGCCGTCCGGCAAAACCTTGCCATCCCCGAGGGCGCTCTCAATAACCTCTCGCCGCTGAACAACGACGGCCACAACTACGGCTTCCATCCCAGCGCCACAAAGCTCGCCACCCTTTTCCACGAGCGGAAACTCGCGCCGCTTTTCAACGTCGGCCCGCTGCTCTACCCGATCACCCGCGTCGCAATACTCGGCCAAATCCGTAGCCACCCCCCCGCAGCTTTTTTCGCACAGCGACCAAGTCACCCACTGGCAGACCTCGATTCCGGATCAGCCGCCAAAGTCGGGTTGGGGAGGGCGTGTCGCCGACATCCTCCATTCGCAGCAGCCCAGCGCGCAGATCGCCCTTTGCACAAGCCTCGCCGGCGCAAATACCTACGAAGTCGGCAACGTCGTGCAGCAGTATCACGTCTCCACGTCGGGGGCGGTCACGGTCAGCGGCGTGACCGGCAACCGCCTGGCCGCGATGAAGAACATCCTCGCGCTGGACCAGGCAAACATCCAGGAGCGCGCTTACGGGGACGTCCTCGAGAACGCCATCCTGACCGGCGACCTCCTCAACAACGCCACTGCCAGCACGTCAGCCGCCAACTATTTCAATGTCCCTTTTCTTACCACCGGGTCGCTTGGGCCACAGTTGAAAATGGTCGCGCGCCTGATTGCCGCGCGCAACATCCTCGGCATGAAGCGGCAGATTTTCTTCTGCTCGGTCGGCGGCTACGACACGCACACTTCGCAAGTCGGCAACAACGCCCACCCCGGCGACCCCCTCTACGGTGGCCACGCCGACCTCATCAGCGAACTGAGCGAGTCGATTTACGCCTTTCAGCGCGCCATCGAGCAGCTCGCGAGTCAGCCGGGCGCCTCGGCTCTGCCCCAGAGCGTCACGGCTTTTACGGCCAGCGATTTTGGACGGACTTTTCGCACGAACGGACAAGGCAGCGACCACGCCTGGGGCAGTCACCACCTTATCGTCGGAGGGGCGGTGAAGGGCCAGACGACCTACGGCACGTTTCCCGTCCTCGAAGTGTCCGGCCCCGACGCAGTCCCGACTTCAACCGAAGGCCGCTGGATTCCGACCATCGCCGTCGATCAATACAGCGCAACCCTCGCGAAATGGTTTGGCGTAGCCGATTCCGATATCCCGACAGTCTTCCCAAACATCGGACGGTTTGCGAAGCGCGACCTCGATTTCATGGCGTGATCCGGCTGCGGGGCCGGATGGGCGGTGTAAGAAATCGAGCGGCGATCCGTAAAAATTGGTGTTTGTCCGCGGCAAAAATCGTTCCTTTGAGTTCAGCCCCATGACTCCCCGTAAAGCCGTCTTTCTCGTCATCCTGGCCGTCGCTGCCGTGGCCATGTGGTTTTTCGGACGGCCCGATCCTGTGGAGCCCAATCCGCCCTCCCCGCCGCCGGTCCTCCCTGCATCGACTCCGCTGCCAGCCTCAGCTCCAGCGGCGGACTCAGGAGCTGCTGCTGCCCCTATGGCTGCTGGAACAAGGGTTTCAACTACCATGCCGGTCATCGCAGCCAATCCACCGGTGTCCGTTCCGGCAACGATGCCCCCCGCTCCCCGGACCGCTCCCGGTGAGGCGGCTGCGGACCCAGCCGGGGAGCCTGCGGCTGACCTTGAGCGTGTGCAGGATGCGCTCCGCCGCTACCGCAACGCCCTCGGCGGGAATCCAGTCGGGAACAACGCCGAGATCACGCGTGCCCTGCTCGGCGACAATCTGAAACAGGTCAAGGTGCCCCTTCCTCCCGGCAGCAGCGTCAGCGGTTCTGGCGAAATGCTCGATCACTGGGGCACCGCCTACTTTTTTCATCAGCTCAGCGGCACCCAAATGGAGGTTCGGTCCGCCGGTCCCGATCGCCAGATGTGGAACGACGACGACCTCCTGCAAAAGTGAACGCCGCTATTTCGCCGCGTCCGGTATGCCGTAGGTCGCGGTGAGATAGTCGGTGAGCGCAGCCATTGACTCCTCCGGCAGTGGCGCGCCGAATTTCTCCTTCATCTTTTTCACCGCCGCCTCCCAGAATTTCCGCGGCATGGGTGGCTGTGAGGAAATGTAATCCACGGAATGGCAGGTCAGGCAGTTTGCCTGCGCCTGCTCGATGCCTTTGGCCGGCTTGAGCGTCGCCGTTTCGGTGGGCAAGGCGATCGCGGTTTCGCCGGCGCTCGCGGACAGCACGGTCGCGAGGAGGAGGCAAAGATTGGGGTGAGTTCTCATGGTTCAGGCGACGTTCACAGTGACTGTTTCGACCACGTTGCGGAGGTAACCGGACGGGTTCCAGAGCGCCTCGAGCGGCTGCGTCTCACCGATGCGATTGAACGCCCGCGACTTCAGGGCAGCGACGCCGGCGGCTATTGGTTTCCAAGGTGCCGTCCATTCCCGGAACGAGTATCTGCCAAGGTCCTTGCCCAGTTCCGCGGAGTGCCAGCTCTTTCCGCCGTCGGCGGAAAACTGCACCTCCGTGATCCCGTGACCGCTGTCGAAAGCAATGCCGCGCACCACAGTTTGCTGCCCGGCGATGACCGGCGCTCCGTCCGCGGGCGTCGTGATGAAAGACCGAATTTTAAACCGGGTAATCGGTACCGTGTTGCCCGGCTTTGTCCCGGGCTCGATGCAGCCGCTGGCGTTATCGGGGACGCGGTAGGCGGGATTCATGTAGAAGCCTGCGAACGTCTCGCCGACCACGGTTAGATCGTTCACGTGCTTCACCCAGTACGTTCCGAAATAACCGGGCACCACCAGTCGCAAGGGAAACCCATTCAGCATCGGCAATTCCGTCCCGTTCATCTCGAACGCGAGCAGGATTTCTCCATCGAGCGCGTGATCCAGTTCCAGCGCCTTGATGAAATCGGGCGTCTGCGGCAGCACCGCGTTGTCGAGTCCATTGCAGATCACTTGCTTCGCGCCCTCCTTCACGCCCGCTTTTCCGAGGACATCCTTCAGCCGCACGCCCCTCCATCGCGCATTGCCCATCGCGCCGTGACCGAGTTGCCCGCCACCGACGCGGGGCTGCGAGAAGCCGCGACTGTTGCCAGAGCACTGGTTTACCGCGACCACTTCCACGGCTTCGAAGTCCTTCTTCAGCTCTGCCAGCGAGAGCTTCAGCGCCGTCTTCACTTCACCTTTTACCTCGAGTCGAAAGGTCTCCGCATCGATCGAAGTCGGGATGTTGGCATTGTGGTAGCGGACAAAGAACGCGTCGTTGGGAGTGATGACGCCTTCATTGAAGACGGAGAAGGGAGTCTCCAACTGCGGTGGGCGCGAAGTGAGAACGATCAGTGGGCGCTTCTGCGGATAAGGCAAAAGCCGGCGCTCCCCGTTGGCAAAGGGCAGCGTGATCGACTCCTCGCCGTAGGCGGACCAGCCTTTTCCGAGCATAAATGCGCCTGCTCCAGCGAGTGTGGCTTGTCGGAGAAATTGCCGCCGGGAGGGTTCGAAAAGCATGCGGCAATTTGCTTTCAGAAGGACAGAGACGCCACTGCATTCTATCTCGGACAAATTTTCCTCCGCCGGTTCCCGGCACCGTTTTTGCTGATTAGAAGGAGATGCGCCTCGCCTCCAAGGGACCAAAGTTTATCCGATCGTCGATCACCCAAGCCCGCACGGGCTTTTCGATCATTGAGGTGGTCGTCGCAATGCTGCTTTGCGCGATCTCGCTTTCCACCTTTTTTGCGACCGCCGGGCAGGCGATTAGGGTGGTCAAAACCGGCAAAGATACCGCCAACGCCAGCCAGATTCTCCAGCAGCGGATGGAGACTTTCCATGCGACTTCACAGTGGTCGAGTCTCACCACGCCCAGCGGACTTGCCACGCTCTTCGCTCCCGCGACCGACAGCGCCAGCAATCTGCCCGGGGCGTCAGAGACTCTGACGGTTGTCGCGTATCCGTCGGCAGGCACGCCGATCATCGTTTCCCGGAATAGCTCGGGAGCCGTGACGAGCACCGGATCGACATTGGCCGCGCAGAGTTGTGTGAAGGTCACCGTTCAGGTGACTTGGAAGGGTCTTGGGTCGTTGTCTCGGAGCCGTCAGCTCAGCACCATTCTCACGCGGGGAGGATTCTAACGATGAAGGCCAATGTTAAGCCCCGGTTGGGCGGGTTCACCGTTCTCGAAATGGCAGTGGCGCTCGGTCTGGGCTCTGTCCTGGCCGCCGTGCTGGCCACAGCCTCGATCTCGGTGCAAAGGAGTCTCGCAGCGAGCAAGCAGTACGTTACTTCGATCAACAATGAGTGCCGGTTGGTGGACTATGTCGCGCAAGACCTTCGGCGTGCCGTGCGCGTCGGTCAGATTGTGTCAGGCACTTACTCCAAGGCGACGAATCTGTCTGGCTTCGCGGTGAGCGAGACCAACCTGCTCGCCATTAACATTCCCGATTATTACGGCTCAAACGTTCCGGACAACAGCGCCGGATCGAACTTCAAGACCACTCGCTATCCGCGCGCGGCCTTGAATACTTCGAGCAGTTACAATTCGGACCCGGTCCCAGTTCTCCGAGGTTGTGTGCCATGGTCTGAAGCAGTGACGACCGTCAACTCCACCAAGGCTCCGCGCTATGCTCCCGCCGCCGTCGGCGCGGGCGAGATCCAGGTTCGCTATTTTCGCGGACCACGTTCCGCAAACGATGCCACGATTTGTTATTTTCGGGGGGAATATCCGGTGGGATCAAACACGCCGATCTTTCCTCCCAGGGAGATTGCCGAGCAAATCGTCGATTCAAGTTCCACCACCGCATTGATCGTGGACGGCTATTCCAAGGGATCGATCCCGGGAATGCGTTATCGGCTCCAGTCGAGCTTCACCCCACGCTATCGGAGATCAAACAATTCCACCGCGGGGACGCAGCAGTACGTCAACGTTTCGCTTCGGAATCTTCGGAGAGACTAAGTTATGTCGTTTCAAACACGAACTCCTACCCGAGAAGGCAGCATCTTGCTCGGGGCGCTGATGATCATCGCGATCTCGTCCCTGATCATCGCGGCTTTCTACCAGATGCTCATCCCGCGCTATCGGGCGGCTTATCAAAGCGCGAGTTGGCAGGAGGCTCTGCACGGTGCGGAGGCGGGTGCGGATTACGCCCTGCAAGCGCTCAATCAGATGGCCTCAGCTTCGCCCGATCCGTCGAGCTACGATTGGGCGGGGAACCACTGGACGGTGGATGCCACCTACCCGGTGAATGGCATCCGAACGCTTGAGACTGCTTATTGGCCGACTCTCGGCGGGAGCAATAATGTCAGAGTCACGTCGATGACCGTCGATGTTTACACCCGGGAGAGCACGGCGCCTTACAACCCATGGTTTCGCATTCGCAGCTCGGCCCGGGCTGACCTGCCGGGGCGTTACATCACGGCGGATCGACGGGATGTAGAACTCCGGCGAATGAAGTTGCACAATCTCACCGCCGGGAAGAACGACCCCTACGTTGGACGCACGGTGGAAGTCATTGCCAAGCCAAAGTTCCGTTTCCCGCGGGCGATCACCACCGCGCAAGGGTTGGACTCTAGCAAACAGCTCAAACTGGCTCGTCGATAGCTTCGACTCACGCTACACTGCGAATTCGGATCCTGGAACGACCGCAGGTGGAATCTACCCCTCCTCGACGACAAAACGCCTCAAAAACGGCGGTGTCGCAACGCTGAACACCTTGCCATCAGGCGTCCTTTACGGTCCTCTCATCGATGGCAATGGAGCCAGGGTCGATGGCAATGTGCAGACCGCCGGCGGCGACAATCCGGGCACTGCTGCTCACGAAAATGTCTCCGGCAGTGGAGCCATGGATCAGGCTCGCATCACCGATGACTTTGACGAAGAACTTCCTGCTCCGACGAAGCCGACGTGGATCGTGAACGGCGCGTCCAACAAGGTGAATCCGCCGGGGAATACCGGCTTTGTCGCAAGCACGATCGCGGGTTCGCCAAACCGATATATCGTGGCGGGTAACCTCGGAGCTTTCACCGTCAAGACACCAAGCACTACGGGTTACGTCGAGATTTATGTAAGTGGGAACATTTCAATCGGAAACGGTAACAAGGCCGAGATCGTGATCCCTGAGAACGTTTACGCAACCATCTATGTGGGCGGAAACGTGGACTTTGGAAACGGGGAAGTGAACTCAGGAGTCGGTAGCAGCAAAGTGGCTACTCGCCTGAGCATCTACGGCCTGAGCAGTGCTGGGACCTACAGTGCTTCCGGCAATGGAATCAACATTCTTGCGTTTTACGGACCGACTTACGACGTCTTGCTCAACGGAACGGTTGAGACCGTCGGCGCGGTGGTGGCGAAATCGTTCAGCATCAATGGCGGCGGAAATGGCGGGTTTCATTACGATGAAGCCCTCGGTGCCACCGGGCAGATCTCCGGCTGGACCGTCGCCAGTTATTTCGACGACGCCCGTACCGACCTCTAAGCCTTAGCTGGCGTAAAGCTGATCGATGCGCTCCGCGAGAAACTTGAGACGGGTCGCATCACCGCCAGGGACTTCGGCGATGCCGTAGCCTTGATAGCCGATGTCATCGAGGGCTTTCATCACGTCAGGCCAGCCGACGTCGCCTTCGCCCAGCTCAACCCCGAAGCCTTTCCCGAGCCCCTCAGCGTCGCGCTTCTTTCGGCTATACTCCTTGAGATGCAGATTCAGGATGCGCGGGCCGAGGATGCGAATCCACTGCTCCGGCCAGCCAAAGGTGATCACATTGCCGATGTCGAAATGCCAGCCGACCCAGGGGCTGCCGATTTCGTCGATGAACCGCGCTGCTTCGAGAGGGCTGAGAAGGAATTGATTCCAGACATTCTCGACGGCGATCTTGCACTTCGCCTTCTCGGCGAAGGGGATGATCTGTTTGATTGCGTCGCGCGAGCGCGTGTAGGCGTCGTCGTAGGAGACTTTTTTGCTCACGACACCGGGAACAAGCAGCATCCGATCGCAGCCGAGTTCCTCCGCATCTTGCAGCGCGAGCTTCAGTCCGCGCATGCCTTGCTCGCGGATGGCCGGGTCGTTGTCAGTGAGCGGCTTGCCCCAATGTGTCGAGCAAATGATGCCCGCAATGACAAGGCCGCTGGCGTCGCGAGCCTTGATCACTTCGTCGAGTGGGATCGCATCCGGTCGATTCAGCTCGATGCCGTCGAAACCGGCATCCCGCACCGCTTTGAAGCGGTCGGCAATGGAGGCGTCCTTGAGGTTGACCATCCCGAGGTTGACCGCCTTCTTGAGGGACCGCTTTTTCGGCGAATCCTGCGCGCGAAGTGGGAGCGCCGAGGCTGCGAGGGCGGCGGTGGCGGCGGAAAGGAAGGCGCGACGGTTCATCGGCTTACACGAACTTGGTGCGACCAGGCATCGGCACCGGCGGCATTGGCAGCTTCATTTTGAAGTCCAGCGGTTCGGCGGGGTGCAGGTTCTCCTTTGAAGCGAGCGCGTCTTCCCACGTGATCGTCTGCCCGGTGTAAGCCGACATGCGGCCGAGGATGGCGACCATGGTCGAGTGGGCAAGTTTGTCGGCGTAGTTCACCGGCTTGCCGGCGCGGATGCTGGCGAAAAACTCATCATGCTCGGTTTGATACATGTCGTTTTTCGGGCCGTTGTATTTCCAATTCGACTCGGTGCCAGTGATTGCATTCACGCGGCCGCTGGTCTGCCGCACCATTCCTTTGGTGCCAAGAATGTGATCGGAAACGTCGCTGGCGCAGCCTTGCTGCTGACGGCAGGCGATGATGCCTCGAGCGCCGCCCGGGTATTCATAGACAATCGTGAAATGGTCGTAGATGTGCCCGTATTCGTCCTCGACGCGCTGCTGGCGTCCGCCCTGGCCGGTGGCGCTGATCGGTGCCACGTCGCCGAAAGCCCACGACATTTTATCCACGGTGTGCACGGCTTGCTCGACGAGGTGATCGCCCGAGAGCCAGCAGTAATACAGCCAGTCGCGGAGTTGATATTCGAGGTCGGTCCACTCGGGCTTACGGGCCTTGACCCACGGCGAGTTGCTGAGGTAGGTGCCGTAGACCGCGCGCACGTCGCCGATCATGCCGTCGTGGACCCGCTTATAGGTCTCGCGCTCTGGATAGCTGGCGCGCCAGCAAAAACCCGACTGGCAACCGAGACCCTTCTTTTTCGACTCCTCGGCCGCGGCGAGGAAGCGGCGCACGCCGGGCGCGTCGGTGGCGCAGGGTTTCTCGCAAAAGGTGTGTTTGCCAGCGGCAACCGATTTTTCGAAATGCTCGGGGCGAAAGCCGGGAGGCGTGGTGAGCAGGACGACGTCCACGTCCGTGGCGAGCACTTTGTCGATGGCGTCGAGGCCGACGAACTTATGCGCATCGTCGACCTTCACTTTGTCGCCGTTGATCTGGCGCAGATTGGCTAGACTCGTTTCGAGACGATCGGAAAAGGCGTCCGCCATCGCCACGAGCTGAATGTTGCTGTCGGCCGCGAGCGCCTGATTGGCCGCGCCAGTACCGCGTCCACCGCAGCCGACCAAAGCGATCTTAAGAGTCTTGGTTTCCGCGCCGCGGCTGATGGCGGGCATGCCGGCGACGATGGCTGTGCCGGCGAGAGCTGCAGAGGATTTCGTGAGAAAGGAACGGCGGGAGAGAGTGGGATCGAATGGGGAATTCATACGTGGGGAGTTGAAGTGGGGAGCCGCGAGGCTAGGCCCGCGGCTGCTGGTGTCACGAGATTACCGATTTGGCGCGCGGGTCTTAGCCCGTTTCCCGCCGACCACTAATCCGCGTGTCCGAGCACGAGCACGGCGTTAATTCCGCCGAAGCCGAACGCGTTGTTCATCGCAAAGCGCAGCGGTTTTTCGCGACCGAAATTCGGCACCACGTCGACCGCGCACGCTGGGTCGGGCGTGGTGTGGTGCAAAGTCGGCGGCAGGTAGCCCTCGTGCAGCGCCAACGCGCAGATAACCGTCTCAATGGCGCCCGTCGCACCGAGCGGATGCCCGGTGAACGCCTTTGTGCCGCTCACCGGCGGCGGCGCATCGCCGAAGACCGCGCGGATGCATGCGGCTTCGTTGGCGTCATTCATCTGCGTGCCGCTGGCGTGCGCGTTGATGTAGTCGATTTTTTCAGGCTCGACCGCCGCGTCCGCGAGCGCGTCGCGCATGCACGCGATCACACTTTCGCCGCCGGGGAGAGGAGTGGTCATGTGCCACGCCTCGTTGTTCAAGGCGTAGCCGAGCACCTCCGCATAAATCCGCGCGCCGCGTCTCAGCGCATGTTCTCGCTCCTCGACGACCAGACTGGCCGCGCCCTCGGCCATCACGAAGCCGTCGCGATGAAGGTCAAAAGGCCGACACGCGAACGGCGCGTCTCCATCCCAGCGGCTCATCGTTTTGATGAAATCAAACGCTCCGAAAGTCAGCGGACTGAGCGGCGATTCCGCACCGCCGGCGACCATCACCTCGGCCATCCCGTCGCGAATGTAACGCATCGCTTCGCCGACCGAGACCACGCCGCTGGCGCACGAATTGGAATTCGTCGTGCCAACGCCGCGGAAGCCGCATTCGATCGCGATATTCGAATGGGCGCTGCCGCCGAAGACCTGGAGCGCCAGCGTCTGATTCACCGCGCGCGAGCCTTTCGTGATGAAGCTGGAATGCTCGCTCTCGGCGTTGGCGATGCCGCCGAGCGCCGTGCCAAAGCTCACGCCGACTCGCGGCTGCGGCGTCTCTTTCGACCACGGCAGCGTCGCGTCTTCGAGCGCGAGCAGGGCCGACGCGACGGAAAATTGCGCGTAGCGATCGAGTCGCTTCAATCGGTGTGGCGGAAAATATTGTGTCGGGTCGAAGTCCCGGATCTCACCGCCGCAGTGCGCTTTCAAGCTGCTCGTGTCGAAGCCCGTGATTCGCGAAATGCCGCTGCGACCCGCGCGAATGTTTTGCCAAAACACGTCCCGACCTGTCCCGGCGCAAGTGATCGGACCGAGCCCGGTGATGACCACGCGCCGTCTCATTTCTCGAGGTGCTCCTTGAAGACGCGGAGGGTTTTCGCCGCGATGTGTTCGATGAAAAATCCTCCAATGATCGGCTCCGCCAACCACGCGAGGGGCCGGAACCGGAACTGCAAATCGTGAATGATTTCCACGCGCGTGCCGTCGCGTGTTGGCGTCAGCGTCCAGATCACGCGCATCCCTTTGGTCCACGCACGCAAATGCTCGAAGCGCAGCTCGAGCGACTGCCGGTCCGCCTCGTATGCGGAAACCCACGCGATCGGAATGCCGGTCCGCTTCGCCGCCATGCGGACGATTTCGCGTCCTCGCTCACGCCCGAGATTTTCGATGAATCGGTAATGCGGCAGCAGCACCGGCCAGCGAGCGAGATCGCTCACCATCGCGAAGATTTTTTCACGCGGAGCACGAATGTGGGTGGAAATGGCAGAATGCAAATTAGCGCGGGGCGGGCGGTATGAAGGCGAAACGATTCGAGTCGCCGAGCAAAATCGCGCGCTTCGAACTTTTAACACGGAAAGCCCTTCCGGCAAAATCATCGCCCGGGCAAAAGCGGTGTCCTTTTGGAGTTGAACCGCACCGGTGCGCGGATGGTTCTTGTCGCGCCCGCCGTCGCGGGAAAACTGCATCATGAACTCATTTTTCACCGAACTCGGCCGCACCGTCGCCGTTCGGTGGCAGCAGCAAAATTTCTCACTCGCGCGTTTTCCGGAAATCGCGTGCGCCGCGCTCGAGGAACGTCCGCCGAGTGAAAACATCGAATTCGACGCGTTGATTCGCGAGTTCCTGCTCACCGATGAACAGCCGTTCCAGACGACCTCCGGCTTCGGTCAGCCAGAACTCGTCGTTTTCGATCACCCGCGTTTCTACATCCAGATTTTGTGCTGGCTTGATGGTACGACCGACATTCATCAGCACAAATTTTCCGGTGCCTTTCACGTGCTCGGTGGGTCCAGCATTCACTCGCGATTCGAGTTCCGGAACGCCGAATCGATCACGGCGCATCTTCGCGTCGGCGATTTGCACGTGACCGACACGCGCCTGCTCGAAGCTGGCAGCACTGTCCCGATCATCTCCGGAGGCGAATACATTCACTCCCTTTTCCACCTCGAAACCCCCTCGCTGACCGTCGTGATTCGCACGCATACCGACCCCGGTACGGGTCCGCAGTTTACGTATCTGCCACCGCATCTCGCGGTCGATCCGTTCCACCACGACGCGCTCACCACGCGGCGCAAGCAACTCCTCGACGTGCTCGAACGACTCGGCGATCCGAGCTACGGCGAACTGGTTCGCGAGATGATTGCCACCCTCGATTTCGAGCGCGGATTTTTCATCCTCCAAAACGGAGTGAGTCATTTGCGGGCCGAGGGCGAGTGGGACGACCTGTGGAAAATTTTCCGCGCGCGCCATGGCCGCCTCGCCGATTTGACCGCGCCGACGATCGAGGAGATCATCCGCCGCGACGCGCTCGCGGCATTGCGCGGAACGATCTCCGAGGTTGAGCACCGCTTCTTTCTGGCGCTGCTGCTCAATGTCCCGAGTCGTGCGGAGATTCTCAAAATCATCGCGCAAAAATTCCCCGGTTCCCCGATCGAGACCGTCCTCCGGTGGGCGGAGGAACTCTGCGCGCCCTCCGATTTCTCAACGTGGATCGTGGACGCCGAATTCCCGGAGTCGCTGGAAGTTCCGATCGAAGAACAGCCCGCGCGATTTCTCGCGGCGCTCCGGTTGTTGCTCGAGGGGAATGCCAAAGCGCTCGCGGGAGACTGGCGGAGCACATTGCTGGGCTCGAGTTGGCGAGTCTTCGGCGATCAGTCGCGGACGGCGTAGCGCAGGAAACATTCGTCGCCGATCACTTCCATTTTTCGCAGCGAGCATCGGACGCCGCGCGGAAGAAAAGCGCCGGCGAGGCTGGTCACCGTCGGCGCCTCCTTGCCGCCAAAAATTCGAGGGCAGAGCGTGACGTGCAACTCATCTACGAGCCCGGCTTCGAGCAAGGAGCGGAACACTTTTGGGCCGCCCTCGCAAACGAGTCGCTTCACGGAATATTCGCGACGTAACGTGGCGAGCATCGCCGAGAGATCGACTGCGGGAGCGTCGGCAAGATGGAGAGTGGCGCGATCCGCGAGCGCGCTACGGAGGCGGCGGGGCATGCGTTCGGTGGAGAAAATCACGATCGGAGAAAAGGCGCCCTGGAACACCTTGAGTTCGGGATCGAGCCGACCGGAATTCGTCAGCAGCACGCGGAGCGGATACTCTGCCAATCCCTGGCGGAGGCGACTGGCGCGCAGATCATCGGCGGGGAGACCGATCGACATTTGGTCCGCCGCGATCGTGCCGGCCCCGACGAGCACCGCGTCGCCTGTCGCGCGGATTTCGAGCAGACGGCGTTTGTCGCGCTTCGAGGAAAAGTCGGACGGCGTGTGGTTGCGCGTGGAGACCTTGCCGTCCCAAGTCATCGCAAAATTGGCTGTGACGAAGGGACGGCTGGCTTTCACCGCGGCGTCAGAGTTTATGGTCTTCCGCGATTTCCATCGCGATTTCCGTCTCCGCGACCGTGTGCTCAAAGTCCGCGACCTTCTCCGACATTTCGCTCATTTTCACATGCTCGCTCGGCCGGTAGAAAATGTAGAGCACCCCGCCAACCAGCCCCCACAAAAGCGTGAGGATGTAACCGCCGAGCGAGATGAGACGTGGCTACTGCATTCGGAGTGAGCGTCAGATTCGAGAAACGACTCGATCAATTTCTCGCGCAAGCCGACGCCACCGAAGCTCACGGGCATCGCGGTGATTGTGTTCACGATCGGCATGATCGAGCAGAGATCGTAAAAAGTCGGCACGTGGGGGCTCGCCGATTCGAAGGCTTTCGCGGCACAGAAGAACGTGAGGAAGTAGCAGAGGTGCGCCACGATCCCAATCGCGAACGCGGCGAGTGACGTGCGCCATGCGCGGGCGTAGGAATTGTAGGCCAGCGCCATCTCCGCGAGTTTCTCGCGACCCGGCATCTTCGCGGGCAGGCGGCCCATGAGCCCAAATCCGGTCGCAACGAATGACGAAGTCGATGCCGAGAAAGCTGAAGCGAGGATGGCGAGGCCGTCCAGACGTAGTGCGAGGTTCCGGCGTGCTCATCAGCCAGTCCCAGCGCAGCGCGATGAAGACGCCGGAAAGCGCCATGAGCGAGAAGAGGCCGATGATGCGATCAACAAGCACGGAAAGGCAGTGCCTGCGGCCCTTTCCCTGGCGTTTCTTTCAGCAAATAAAAGATCTTCACGACATCGCCACCGGTCCCGCCAGGGACGAAGAAATTGAAGAAAATGCCGATCATGCTGAGCCCGAAGACGCGCGTCCATTTGAGTCGCACACCTTGAACGAACAGCAGCAACTGCCATCGTACGCCGGCGAGAATTTCCACGACGCCATAGGCCCCGAATCCCGCGAGAAGCCAGCACCGTATCAGCCTTCGCAACGCCTGCCTGCATTTCTGGCGCTTATGCGCATCACGAAATACGAACCAAAGAATTCCCACGGTAATGACGAGTTGGAGAGTAGTGAGAGCAGTCTTTTTCAAAGTAAAAGTCGTCGTGCGGGGGACGTCGCACGGATGCAATCAGAAAAACTCGAAAAAAAAACGAGCAGTGAAAGGCGGATGCATTTTCAACCGCGGAGCGAGGCCGAATTGCTAACCGATTCGGGGAATTCACCTCCACCCGTGGCTCTGGGTCCGTCTTGGTGGTGCAATGCCTTTCGCGACTCACGCGCCGAATCGCTCGATCCATTTTTCCTTCCCCTCGAGGATTTCTTCACGTGTCCGGCGCGGGCTCATTTCGAAAACGAAGAGTGTGTCGCGTGGCAGCATCGGGATGAGCGCATCGTATTCCACGTCGCCCGCGAACGGCGCCATGTGGTCGCGCCCGGGCCACACGGTATCGTGCAGGTGACAGCCAATGAGTCTCGGCGCGACCTGCTCCATCCATTCGACGTGATCGAGAAACCCGAGGTTGTGCTTCACTTGCACGTGTCCGAAGTCGTGCCAATAGCCGATGTGCGGCTCGTTGAACTCCTCGAGCACGTCGAGCATTTCCTCCTCGTTTGGAATCTCCTCGAAGCTGTGCCGGCTTTCGACCCCAAGCTTGATCCCGCGCTCCGCGGCATGGTCGGAGATGCGGGCGAGGCAGTCTTTCGCGCGTTGAAAATACCGTTCCGCGCCGGCCTCGCGCTTGCGAATGCATTCGAGTTTCGAGGAAACGTAGCCGCGCGAGTTGATCAGCCCCACCTCCGCCATGCGGATCAGCCGGTCGGTGTAGTCGTCGATCGCGGTGCGCCCGAGATGCAGCACGACGAACTCCGCGTTCAGCCGCGCGGCGAAGTCGATCGTTTGCAAAGAAAAGCGGATGGCGCGTTCGCGTTCGCGGTCGTCTGGCGAGGAGAACTTGTAGCAGTCGGGTGAAGCGCGCGTGATCTCGATCGGCAACGGGCAGAAGTTGTGCAGCGAGGAAATGGTCACCTTTCCGGCGTCGAACATTTTCTGAACGCCTTCCATCAAGGAGAGGCGGATGCCGTGGCCGAGTTCCACGCGATCGAATCCGAGGTCGAGCAGCTCATTGAGCATCTCGGCGCCTTCGGTATGCCGCCCGGAATTCCAGCAAGTCGAGACGCTCAGCATCTTGCGGAATCGGTTGAGCCGGGTGCAGCGGCGGTGGGGATGGACATGGCGTCGTGGAAAATGAGGAGCAGCACGACAGTCGAAACTGGCTCCCGCGATGTCAACGGCGCGATGGCTGGCTTGCCATTCCTACGCCGCCGGGCATCCACTCGGCCCATGTCATTTCACGAATTTATCGGCGAACGCGACGGCTGGCAGACCGTGGCGGACGAGACACTTTTCGCGAATCCGTATCTCGAGGTGCATCGGGTGAAGGTGACCTCGCCGACTAGAGATGAGCCGTTTGACTGGACGGTCGCGCATCGAAAAGGAGCGGTGGTCGTGGCGCCGATGACGAGTGACGGAAAGTTCCTGCTCGTGCGGCAGGAGCGCGTGCCGATTCGGGCGACGATCTGGGAATTTCCGGCGGGGCAAATCGACGAGAGCGCCGGCCATGACGAAGCGGCCGTTCGCGCGACAGGGTTGCGGGAGTTGCGGGAGGAAAGCGGCCACGAACTCTCGCGGGACGGTGACTTGATTTCGCTCGGTTACTTTTTCCCGAGCGCCGGATTCACCGATGAACACAGCCACTTGCTGCTCGCGCGTTCGGTTGTGCCGAGCGCGGATGGGCACGCTCACGACGAGGCGGAAGCGATCACGGACTGCCGCGCTTTTTCCCCAGCGCAACTGCGCGAGATGATCGCCTCGGGCGAAGTGCGCGACGCCAACACGCTCTCCGCTTTCGCGCGGCTCGTCGCGCTCGGGCTGCTTCAGTTCACGTAAGCGGCTTCGTTCGAGAGCAGCAGCGCTTGCGCGTAGGTTTCCCACGGCGTGAGCGGCTTGCGCTCGACCATTTCGCCCTGCGTTCTGGATCGCGCGGGTTGCCGCTGCGCGCGGATTTTTCTTGCGCTTGCTGCGAGCTGCTGCTTCTTCCGCGCGGCTCCTTTTTTCGCCGTCCGGTCGGTGAGGAGTCCTGCACGATTTCCGGCTGCGTTTTCACTTCGCTGCCGACGAATTCCAGCGCCATCTTGAATTTCATCCGGCCGCGGGGTGCGCTGGAAAATGACGCGGTAGATCGCGAAGACACGCTGCGAGGTTGTTCGGTGCGTTGGCGACTTCCGGGCGCGCGATGACGCGGCGCGCGACATCGACGGCCATCGGGCTGTTCATCAGGAAGAGCGCCTGCTGCGGGACGATGGTCGTGGCGCGTTTCGAGTTCGGCATGTCGGGGTCGCTGAAGTCGAAGTTCGACATCAGCTCCGGCAGATTGCCGCGGTCGATGTAGCCGTAGACGCTGCGGCGATAGCTGTAGGGCTCGTCGGTCAGATTGATCGGCTTGCCGCCGACCGTGCCGTCGAGCTTGCCGCTGAAGACGAGCAGCGAATCGCGCATCGCCTCGAAGTCGAGCCGGCGGATATTCGCGCGCCAGAGCAGGCGGTTTTCGGGTCCATCGCCTCGATACTGCGGCATTCGTCCGCGTGCTCTCCTGATAGACGCGCGAGAGCATGATCAGCTTGTGCAGCTTCTTCAGGGACCAGTTCTTCTCCATGAAGTAGCTCGACGAGGTAGTCGAGCAGTTCCGGGTGCGACGGCGCTTCGCTCTGCGTGCCGAGATCGTCCGGCGTGCGGACGAAGCCTTCGCCGAAGTGGTGCATCCAGACGCGGTTGACGATCACGCGCGCGGTGAGCGGGTTCGATTTGCTGGCGATGGCCTGCGCGAGTTCGAGGCGGCCGCTGCCCTCCTTGAAAGGCTCGGGCTTCCGTCCGGCGGAGAGGACTTCGAGGAAGCGGCGCGGCACGATGTCGCCGCGCACGTCCGCCTGGCCGCGGATGAAGACCGGCGAGTCCTTCGGCTCGCGGCGCGTCGGCGACGAGCATCGCGCGGGCGGGCGCGCCGGGGTGCGTCAGTTCGAGTTCGTTGATCTTCGCCGAAGTTGAAGCTCGCGCGGTTGCCGATTTGATTGCGGCAGCTTCTGCGCGAATTCGCGCAGTCGCCGCCGTGGTCAGGCCCGAAGCCGGCATGATTTCCACGCGGCGTGTTCGAGGAGCTGCACGAGCGTCGGCGTCGAAGCCGGTCACCGGCCCGGCAGTGGCCTTGGCGCAGGCTTCGAGGTAGGCCTGCGCGCTTGGGCTCGAGCGCTGGCGAAGACCTTGCCGTAGATCGTCCGCCACGTCTTCGAGACGTGTGGATCGACGCGTCCTTGAACGCGGCCGCGACGAGCGGATTCACCCGCCGCTTCGGCTCCGCGCTCGCGGCGATCTTCGCGAGCGATGCTCGGCGGCTTTGGTCGAAAAGTCGGCGTCTCCGAGCTGCGCGAACGTGTCGAACGGCCCAAAGACCGCCTCATTCTGGCGCACGACCCGCGCTGCATCAATCTGCGCGAGTTGCGCGATCGATCTTGCTGAACTTCAGTCCAGCATCAAATCGATGCGCGCCTTGATTGCTCCTCCGCGTCGCTTGGGCGCTTGCCGCCGCCGAATTGCGCCGACCAGCAGGATAGCCGCCGATCTTCCCGCTGCACTTCGGTCGTGCAATTGCCCGACGAATTTGTAATAGAGGCCCGCGATTCTCCTGTCTCGAGCGCGGCGAGCTTCTGTCTGGAAGTCCGCGAGTTGCGCTGCGCTTGGCTCGTCGATGAGCGGCTTTGTCCTTCGGCTCCATCGTCGAGGCGAAGACGCCGTGCAGCGCGTAGTAATCCTTCGTCGGGATCGGGTCGAACATGTGATCGTGGCAGCGCGCGCACGTCACGGTCAGTCGCGAGGAAGCCCTTGCGTCACCACGTCGATGCGGTCATTGATGATGTCGTTCGCATTGCGGAACCGCTCGCCGACGGTGAGGAAGCCGAGCGCCGCCAGGCGCGTCTCGTCTGTGTCGATCCGGCAGCTTGTCCGCCGCGAGCTGCTCGCATGATGAACTGGTCGTACGGCTTGTCGTCGTTGAACGCCTTGATCACGTAATCGCGATAGGTCCACGCGTAGGGGTAACGGTAGTCGCCGTCCTCTGAGTTGTTCCGTCGCCGCCGATCGTGTCGGAGTAGCGCGCGGTATCGAGCCAGTAGCGGCCCCAGCGTTCGCCGTAGTGCGGGCGAGGCGAGCAGGCGATCGACGACCTTCGCGAAGGCATTCGGCGATGTTGTCCGCCGACGAAGGCCTGCACCTCCTGCGGCGTCGGCGGCAGGCCGATCAGGTCGTAGGTCGCGCGGCGGAGCAGCGCCTCCTTGTCCGCATCCGGCGCGGGCACCATGCTCTTCTGCCTCGAGCTTCTGCGAGGATGAACGCATCGACCGGCGTGCGGCACCATGCGCTGATTCTTCACCGCCGGCACCGCCGGCTTCGTCACCGGGCTGATACGCCCAGTGATGCGCGCGCCTTGTCGGTCAGGCCGGTGAGCTTGCCGGAGCTCGCACCGTCGTCCTTGCGCGGATCGGGCGCGCCCATCTTCACCCACGCGGTCAGATCCGCGATCTGCTGCGCCGTCAGCTTCTCGCCCTTCGGCGGCATCTGCAGATCGGCGTCCTCGATAGTTAATCGCCTTGATCAGCAGGCTCTTTTCCGGCTCCCCCGGCACCAGCGCCGCGCCGTTCTCGCCGCCCTTCAGCAGCGCCGTCGCGGGTGTCGAGCGTCAGGCCGCCCTTGGCCTTGCCCGGCTCGCACGCTGTGGCACTTGTAGCAGTTCTCCGCCAGGATCGGCCGGATCTTTTTCTCGAAAAAATCCACCTGCTCCTTCGGCAAATCCGCCATCACCGCCGCGAGCGCGGACCCTTGGGCGGCGGCGACCAAAACGAACGGGAGGAGGCGTAAAATCATGGCAATCTTTCTGTGTTCCAAAACGTCAACCCTCGCAACCGGCATTTGTCGCAGGAGATTAGAGGAAACCTTTCGCGGTGAGTCATGGCCCATCCTCCACTCCGGAACTCGCTAGCGGGGGAAGCTGCGCTCCGCAGCCTGAAGGTCGCGGGGAGAACCAAAGCTTCGGGATTCGGGCGCTCCGAAGCAGACTGCGGTAAAAAAGGTGAGCGCTCCTGAGGAAGAGGGAACGCCTGGCTCGGAGAAGAACGATGGCTTCGTGCGATCCTAGGCGTCAATCACCGCTCCCTCGACCCATTATGGGAGAGCGAAGTATTCGGGGGCTTGGTAGCGGCCTTCGTGGAGTTTGGCGATCTGCATGAGGACGTCGTTGGCGAGCGTGCTGGCGCCGAAGCGGAAGAGGTCGGGCGTGAGCCAGTCGTCGCCGAGGGTCTCGGCGAGCATGACGAGGTAGGCGAGCGATTCCTTGGCGGTGCGGATGCCGCCGGCGGGTTTCATGCCGATGCGCTGGCCGGTGTCGTAGTAGTAGTCGCGGATGGCTTCGAGCATCACGAGCGTGACGGGCAGCGTGGCGGCGGGGCTGACTTTGCCGGTGCTGGTCTTGATGAAGTCGGCGCCGGCGCGCATGGCGAGGTCGCTGGCGAGGCGGACGTGGTCGTAGGTGTCGAGTTCGCCGGTCTCGAGGATGACCTTGAGGTGCGCGTCGCCGCAGGCTTCTTTGACGGCGGCGATTTCGTCGAAGACGCGCTGCGTATTCGCCGGCGAGGAAGGCGCCGCGGTCGATGACCATGTCGATTTCGTCCGCGCCTTCATCGACGGCGAGCGGACGTCGTCGAGTTTGACTTCGAGCGGGGACTGCGCCGCTGGGGAAGGCGGTGGCGACGGAGGCGATGTGGACGCCGGTGCCGCAGGAGAGGGCTGGGCGGTGCGGACGAGATTCGGGTAGACGCAGACGGCGGCGCAGCTGCGGGACGCCGAAGCGCGGGTCGGCGGGCTGGATGGCTTTGCGGCAGAGGTAGGCGACTTTGCCGGGCGTGTCTTTGCCTTCCAGGGTGGTGAGGTCCATCATCGAGACGACGAGCTTGAGGCCCTCGAGTTTGGCGCTGGTCTTGATGCTGCGCTTGGTGAAGGAGGCAGCGCGTTCTTCGACCATGACCTGGTCGATGGTGCGATGAGGCAGGGTGAGGCGTGGCATTGAGGTCAAGAGAGGCGAACGAGGTCGCGGAGAATTGAAGCCAGATGAAAAACAGGCCGCGCCATGAGTAACGGATGTCGCCCGGAGTCGGTGCGAGTGAGGACGCCGGCGGCGAGGTTGTGGGTGATTTGGGCGCGGAGGTCTTGTTGGATTTCCTCCTGAATGGAGGTCGGGATCGAGCGGTTCGAGGTCTTCGGGGATGACGCCGTTGGCGCGGAGGAAGTCGCGGTGGCTCTCGTGAAGCTGGAGGAAGGTTTGGTCGCCGCGGAGGCGGTTGACTTTCCACTGCGGCACGAGCTTCAGGCTGTAGGAGAAGGGGTAGTTCCAAGTCGTCCAGACTTGTGCCGTTTTTCGCGCGCGAGGAGACGCTGAGGTAGTAAAAGGCGACGCTCGTGCTGGTCGATGAGGCAGATCGCGGCCTGGGCGCGGTCGGCGGGTTTGTAGAAGAGGCGGAAGAACTGCTGGTAGTCTTCCCAGTCCCAACCGGCGTCCTCGACGTGCTCAAAGCCTTCGGCTTCGATCTCGTCGGTGAGTCTCGTCGAGGGCGGGAAAGGCGGTCGGTGTTCGGCGGCGTGTTTGTGGCGGAGGTTTTTCTCGAGGGGCAGGGTGAGCTTGCGGACGCGGGTGAGGATTTCGAGCCACGGGAGGAGCAACCAGCTGAGCGCGCAGACGAGCCCGACGATGCCAGTGGCCGCTGAAGCGCCAGCCGATGAGGAAGGAGGTGACGAGGACGCCGATGGCGCCGAGCTTCTGCGGGACGGCGTGCGGGACGGTGCGCAGGCCGAGACTGAGTGCGGCGACGCCGAGGATGATGAGGAAATCGAAGAGCACGATGAGCGAAACGTTCGGAGGGGAATAACCGCGAATGGCGCGAATGGCGCGGACATTTTCAGAGCGAAGGCAAGGGGCCTCAGCAGAGGCTCGCCGGTCACGGATCGATGTTGTGCTTTTTCAGGAAGCTCTCGAGCTCGTCAGGTCCAAAATCCGGGAGCACTTTTTCGTCATCGACGACAAGCGTGGGCGTGCGCCGCTGGCCGGAAAACTCGACCATTTCATCCATGGCGGCGCGGCTCTTTTCGACGTCGATGAGTTCGTAGTGGTAGCCATGGGTGTCGAGCCATTCCTGGGCGTCAACGCACCACGGGCACCAGACTTTGACGAAGAGACGGAGTTCTGCAGACATTGTGCAAGGATAGCTATTTCTTGTCCGGGGCCTGCTTTTTCCATTTGTCGGAATTGCTGTCGAGATAGGCTTGGACGTTCTTGCGATAGTTGACGAGGCCAGCGGCGACTTCGTTGTCTTTCAAGATGCGGATGCGGCTGGTATCAGCCCAGAAGCTGGTGCCGGCGAGCTGGAGGACGACCTTCGTGCGCATCTCTTTATACATGAGGATGGGGAAGACATCGCCCTTGTCCATGTGCCATCTTCGAGCCGTCGGCGAGTTCGGCGGGAGTGTCTTCGAGGAGGATGGCGTAGAGTTTGAATTCCTTGGCGGGAGCCGCGGCGGCGAGGGCGAGGAAGGCAGGCGAGGATGTAAAGGAAGCGCATGGAAAATGGGGGACGCAATCTGATCGTGAAGCACGCGGCGGATGCGCGCCAAGAATTGACTTTGCTTTCGCGGCGAAAAGTTCTCAGGATTTCACTCCGAAAACAGAACACAGCTTAGATCGAGGTTTCGGAGTTGGGGAGCCTGTCAGTGAGTTGGAAAAACTTCAGTGACGACTTGAATCCGATGACCGGGAACCGTCACCGATTTTCCTCACTGAGCAGCAAAAGCGAATCAGAAAGAACAAGCAGTATGGGCAATAAACTCTACGTCGGAAATCTCTCGTTCGATACGACGGAGACCTGATCTTCAGGATCTGTTTGGCCAGTCCGGCACGGTCAGCGAAGTCATGCTGGTGCAGGATAAATTCACCGGTAAATCGCGCGGCTTCGCGTTCGTCACCATGTCGAGCGACACCGAAGCGCAGAAGGCGATCAAGACTTGCACGGCAAGCCGCTGCAAGGTCGTCCGCTCACCGTGAACGAAGCGCGTCCGCGTGAAGATCGCGGCGGCGGCGGCGGTTACGGTGGTGGCGGCGGCGGTGGCGGATACGGCGGCGGCGGCGGAGGAGGCGGCGGCCGTGGCGGCGGCGGCGGTGGCCGCGGCGATTACGGCGGCGGCGGCGGTCGCGGGGATCGCGGCGGCGGCGGCGGTGGCGGCGGTGGCCGCGGCCGTTACTAACTCGGCAGTTCGAAAGTTCAACCAGCGCGGCTCGGACTTTTCCGAGCCGCGCTTTTCATTTTTTCGGTCAGTGCCGGCGGACGAAACCGCCGCGCGCGGGGGCCGGCGGCTCCTGATGAAAGAGCCGAGAGAACCAATTGCGCCGCGGTGGCGGTGCGGGCGGCTTCACTGCCACCGCCATCGCGCTCGTGCGATGCTTTGCCACGTGTCCGGACGGCGCCCTGCCTACGACATGCACCGGAGTCCCGACCGGAACGGACTTGTAAAAGTAGCTCGCCATGTGCGGCGGCAACCGCACGCAGCCATGCGAGGCCGCATAGCCCGGCAGACGCCCCGCGTGCATCCCGACCGCGCCATTGAAGCGCATGAAATGACGCATCGGCGCCTGAACAAATTTCCCGCCCTCCGGCACAGGCGTCGTCAAGTCTGCATCCCGCACCACCACCTTTCCCTCGGCGTCCACCACGCGCCCATACAGCGTCGAGCGGTGATCGAGATCTTTTTGCACGACGACGAAATTCCCCGCCGGCGTCGGGTGCGAAGCGCGTCCGCTGGAGATCGGCGTCTCGGCAATGACGCGTCCGTCCTGAAGCAGAAACGCCGCTTGCTGGATCAGGTTAATCTCCACCTCAAGCTGGGCCTGCGCCACCGCGCTGAGACAGAAAAAAAGAAGGAGCGATGAGCGCATGGCCGCGCAAGATACCGATGCTGTCTGCGATGACAACTCGCCCGCCCTTCGTGACAAATCCGCTCCAAACCGCTACTGATCGGGCCATGCAAACCCCGCCGCTTTCCGGCGTCCACGTCATCACTCATCCGCTCGTGCAGGTGAAGCTCACGCAGCTTCGCGACGAGCAGACCCGCTCCGATGACTTCCGCGCGCGCGTGAGCGAACTGGCCATGCTCATGGTTTTCGAGGCGACTTCCGAACTGCCAACGTGCGCGCAGCCGATCCGCACGCCGCTCGCGGATCATGTAGGGACGGGCCTTGCGCGGCCCCTCGTCGTTGCGCCTATCCTCCGCGCCGGGCTCGGCATGCTCGAGGGAATGCTGCGGCTTTTGCCCGATGTCAGCGTCGCCCACATCGGCATGTTTCGAAACGAAGTCACCCATCGGCCCGAGACGTATTATTTCAAGGCACCCGCGAATCTTGGCGACGCCGAAGTGCTCGTCGTCGATCCGATGCTCGCGACCGGCTGGAGCGCTACGGGAGCGATCCAGCAGCTCAAAGATCACGGCGCGACTTCACGTCCGCTTCATCTGCCTCGTGAGCTGCGCCGAAGGGCTCGCGCAACTCCGCTCCGCCCATCCCGACGTGCCGATCTACACCGCCGCGATCGATCCCATCCTTAGCGAAAACGCCTACATCGTCCCCGGTCTTGGCGACGCCGGCGACCGCTTCTTTGGCACCGCGGGATAGCTCTGGCAGGAGCGCCGTCCGTTCGATTCTGGAGAGTCCTGGCGTCCCTTGTGAGGCGGGTTCAATCGGTCATCTTCATGAAGCGAAGGCATAGCCATCATTCCGGGCGTCAAAGAGGCGATGCGGTCAGAGCAGCCTTTCGTGCGCGGCCATGCGCTCCGCCACCCTGCCCGGGGAGGTTCGCAGGGGTTGAACCACTGGCTCCGCGCCGACAGCCTTCCGGCCCCGCGAGCCGCAAGCGCACAGGGCGACCGTCGCCACGCGCTGGTGATTTCTCTCGACTTCCCCCTCGCTCCGATCTTCTACTTCGGAACGAGGGAAAGAAGCGGGCTGCGAACTTGATCTCCCAACATCCCGCACTCACCCTAGGTCTCATGCCACCATCTCCCTCCGCCGTCGCCGGGCTTGAGATCGTCCGGCGACTCCGCCCGCTGGAACCGCACCTATGGAGAGCCCACCGACTCATGAGCATGGCTGCATTATGCTGCCTCGCGACCACGGCAATGGCAGCCGTCGGGCAAGAACCCACCGCGGCGCCATCGACAAATATCCCGCCGCAGCCGCGCAAATCCTGGAGCACCATCACGCTCCACGCCGACGATCAACCGGCCTTTCCTGAGCCGCCGGCTGGCTGGGTCACGCCGCGCGACGGGATTGCGCACGGCAAATTGGAGATGATCGCTTACGACTCCAAGACCGTCGGCACGCAGCGGAAGATGAATGTCTATACGCCCCCCGGTTACTCGGCGGAAAAGAAGTATCCCGTGCTCTATCTCCTGCACGGGATCGGCGGCGACGAGACGGAATGGGCGCGCTACGCCCAGCCCGAAGATCCTGCTCGATAACCTCATCGCCGACGGCAAGGCGCCACCGATGATCATCGTCATGCCCAACGGCCGCGCCCAAAAGGATGACCGCCCCCGTGGGGACATCTTCAAGCACATCCCCGCATTCCTCGTCTTTGAGCGCGACTTGCTGGACGACGTCATCCCGACCATCGAAGCGCGCTACAGCGTGCAGAGCGACCGGGAGCATCGCGCGTTGGCCGGGCTCTCCATGGGCGGTGGCCAGACCATGAATATTGGCTTCGCGCACCTCGATCGCTTCGCCTGGCTCGGTGCCTTTTCGTCCGGCCCCAATGCCCGAAAAAGCGAGGAGTTGCTGCCTGATCCTGCGGCCGCCAAGCAGCTGCGACTACTCTGGCTTTCGTGCGGCAGCCGCGATGGCCTGCTCCACGTCAGCCAGGAGCTCCACACCTACATGAAGTCCCACGGCGTGCCGCACGTGTGGCACGTCACCGACCACGCACACGACGCCGCGGAGTGGAAACAAGCGCTGTATTGGTTCGTACAGCAGCTTTTCAAGTAACCGCACTTCGAACCGATCTGAAACCGCCTACCCACGCGGCGCACTCCACGGCCGCTGAGCTTGGGCTTTGAGGCAACGCTCGCGCCTTCAGCACGAGACGGGGAAAGATCTTCCCGACCCCATCATCCATCCCAAACACCGTGAACACAGAACTACCACCAATCATCGCGGCATTCTTCCAATCCACCAACACGCGGGAGTTTGCGTCTTTCCTTTCACTCTTCACCGCCGATGCCCACGTCAACGACGAGGCCAACGATTACTACGGAGCGCAAATCGCAGAATGGATCGACCAAGCTACGGCGGATGCCAAGCCCACGGCAGACGTCACCGACATCACCCGTGATGGCGACCAGTTCGAGGTCACGGCGCAGGTCAGCGGCAATTTTCCAGGAAGTCCCATTCAGCTTCGGTACTACTTTACGCTCGAGAATTCCAAGATTGCCAAGTTGCTCATCAAAGCATGAGCCGAGGCCGCCCAAATCACCAAGTCGGGTGCTATTGGGCGGGAGCGCTGAAGGGTGAGCGCGTGGCGCGGGCATAGTCGGCAAGGCCTTGCGCGACGGCGTCGGCATATTCGCGGACGAGACTTTTGCGCAGCGCGCCGGCGACCGTTTTCACGCCGTCGTAATCACCCGCCTGCACGCGCTCCCAGACTTCGCGGCTGTTCATCACGTAGGGTTCGAGGAAGATGACGGGGGTGTGATAGAGACGGTTCGCAAGAAGATTGCGCGCCCACAAGAACGCGCTGTCACCGACGCGGATGGCGTTGTCCCGCGGATACTCGTAGGGCGGCAAAGCGGTGGCGTTCGCAAGGGCGGCGGCTACGTTTTCGCCGGCGGCCAATTCCTCGGGAAAGCTGCGCCGGAGCAACTTCCCGAGCATGTCACAACGGACGTCGTCGTTGCGCAGCTCGCCGGCCGAGTAGCATCCATTCACGAGCACGTGCAGGTGATTGCGCGGCACGAAGGTCGGCTGATTCGGGTCACCCCACGCTTCCGCATTAAAGTGCAGGCAGACGGTCAAATCGGGCTTTAGCTCGCGGTTCACAATCTCCGCGCGGTGCCGGATTTCGTGAGTGCGGTAAAAGAGGATCTCGCTCTCAAATTGGATCGTGCTTCCGCGCTCGGAGTCGTCCGGGCCGAGGTATGTCGCACGTGGTGCCGCGACGCCTTGCAAGGCGAGTTCGGCCCGCGCGGCTTCGCGGAAATCATCCGGTCGGGCGTGGCTCGTCGGACCGGCGACATTGCGCACGAGACTGACTTCCGCGCCGAGCGCACGGAGTTGCGGCGCGAGGAGATTTGCCACCTGCAGGGTGAGGTCGCCTTCCGTCACCGGAGTCGTCTCGCCGATCTTGAACCAACGCTCTTCCATCCGCGCCCACTCGCCGCCGAGATGTCCAGGATCGAGGGCGATCTTCAGTCCTGCGAGCGGACGATCGGCGGGCGCGGGGCCGATTTCAGTCAGCCTGCGCCATGGTCGTGGGATTGGCTTTAGCGACGCGCGATCTCTGGCAAACCGGAGAGTCCACGTCGCGACGGGCTCGAGCGTTTTTCGTATGACGGCAGCGTCGGGACCGACGTCGATCAAGCCGCGGGCGGCCCCCATCGGCGCGTAGATTTCCTCGAGAAGATGGGTGAATTCCTCGCGCGTGATCGTTTCCTGAAAGCGCTCGAGTTCCGCCCAATCTGGCAGGGGGGCAAGGGGGCTCAGACGTTGGGCCGCAGCGCTGGAAACGAGAAGGAGGAGGGCGAGCCAACAGCAGAAGCGGGCGGTCATTTCAGTCTCTCTTTAACCGCGAAACGCCGCCGCTGAAACTCCCGAGATGCAGTCGAGGGGTTAGTGACATTCTGCGTGCGCTCGGCGCGGTGGGTGGTTCATCTTCCGCCGATGTTGCGCATTCTTTTCCTCGGCGATGTCATCGGCGAACCGGGCCGGAAGGCCGTCATCGCCAGCGTGCCGAAATGGAAGGCCGAGCGGGAGATCGATTTCGTCATCGTGAACGGCGAAAACTCCGCCGCCGGCCGCGGAATCACTCCGCGCATCACGATCGATCTGCTGCGCGCCGGAGTCGCGGTTGTCACGAGCGGCGATCACATTTGGGATCAGCGCGACATCGTCCCCTTCATCGGCACGGAGCCGCGCCTGTTGCGTCCGCTGAATTACCCACCCGGGACGCCTGGCGCCGGTTCGATCGTCCTCGAAACACCGAAGGGAAAAGTCGCCGTGATCAATGTGCAGGGCCGCACCTTTATGCAGCCGCCGCTCGAGAACCCGTTCCTCGCGATCGACGCGGAAGTCACGCGGTTGCGCGAAGAGACATGCGTCATCTTCGTCGATGCGCACGCTGAGACGACGAGCGAGAAGATCGCGATGGGACGCTTTCTGGACGGGCGCGTTTCCGCTGTCGTCGGCACCCACACGCACACGCAAACTGCGGACGAGCAGATCTTTCCCGGAGGCACCGCGTTCCTGTGCGACGCCGGAATGTGCGGACCGGTCGAAAGCTGCCTCGGCCGCGAAATCGCGCCGATCATCCAGAAATTCCTAACCGGTCGGCCGATCATGTATCCGGTCGCCGGTGGCCCGGTGAAGCTCCACGGCGCGATCATCGACATCGACGAAGCGACCGGCCGGGCGCTGCGCATCGAGCGCGTCGCAGAACTTTACGACCCGGCCGCTGCTCCGCTGCTCTGACCGGTGGCTTACGCTCGGAAGGCGGTGCTTTCGGAGTGCTCTTAGCTCGCGCTCCGGCGGCGTTGACAGAGTGCAGCAAATCCAAGCAGTCGACCGGCAGGTTGCTCGTATTCACCCCGCCCGAACACGGACCGTCCGGTTTCGGAGCGGAAGCATGGCGCGAAGCTGGGTCGGAAATGTGGTGGCTCTCGGCGATAGCGCTGGTTTTGTCGAGCCGCTCGAGGCCACTTCGCTCTTTGTCGTCTCGAATGCCTCCCGCGCTCAGCGATTCGCAATGCGACCCGACGCCCACTCTGCGTGACGTTTTCAATCGCACGGTGAATCACATGTGGGAGGAGATTCGTGACTTCCTCGCGATCCATTACCGCTTCAACACGCGTCTCGACACGCCTTTCTGGCGACACTGCCGCCAGGCGACTCCACTGCACGGCGCTGCTCGAATCGTGGAATTTTACGAGCAAAACGGACCGAGCATCGCCTTTGCCGGCGAACTCCTCACATCCGAAACGAGCATCTTCTAACTTGAGGGATTTTACGCGCTCCTGCTCGGTCAGAAAGTCTCGCACCGCCGCCTGCGACCGCTCTCTCCGGAGGAGGCGAAAATTCTCGCCGAGCTCCGCTCGAGCAACCTGGTCCAAGCGCGCAACGGTTTCACTGTCGTCGAGAGTCTGGCTCTCATCCGCAGCCCGCTCTGGGCCTGGACTCCCGGTTTTTACGGAGGCTAAAGCATTTGCCCGCTGCCTCTGCCGACCATCAAAAATCGGCTGCTGGTGATCTGGGCGGGAGTCTCCGCTTGCGAGCAAACGTGTTGCGGAGACTCTACGAGCCGCCGCCAGCACCCGCGGAAAAAATCAGTGGATCAGGCGCAAAGAGCGTTGCCTTTCGCGTGAGCTTTGCGGAACGTCGCGCACAATTTTCCCAAAAAAAGATGAGCTGGTATTACGCAGAAGACACGCAACGGATGGGGCCGGTCGACGAGGACGCATTCGACGCGCTCATCGCGAGCGGAAAGATCAAAAGCGACACCCTTGTCTGGCAGGAGGGGATGCCGAATTGGCAGCCGCTCGCGCAGGTTCCGCGCGACTCCGGAAGCGGAGCTGCGGCATTGGCGGAAGCACCGTGCGCCGAGTGCGGACGATCTTTTTCGGTCGATGAAATGGTGAGCTACGATGGCCGCTATATCTGCCCTACCTGCAAGCCGATCTTTTTCCAGAAGGTGAAAGAGGGAGCGGTGGTTCCAGGTAACTTTAACTACGCCGGATTCTGGGTGCGCTTCGGAGCGTATTTCATCGACAGCATTCTCCTGCAAATCTTCGGTGCGCTCATCGGTTTCATCGTCGGGTTTATCGCCAGCGGATCGCAGGCCGCTCCCGGCATTGCGATGGGTTTGGCCATCCTGCTCGGCCTGAGCTACGAAATCTATTTCATCGGAAAATACGGGGCGACTCCGGGCAAAATGGCGCTGAAGCTCCGCGTGATCCGCGCGGATGGCTCACCGGTCGGCTTCGGCCTCGCGGCCGGGCGTTATTTCTCGAAGATCCTGAGCGCGATGATCCTGCTCATCGGCTTCATCATGGCGGGTTTCGATGAACAGAAGCGGGCGCTGCACGATCGGATTTGCGAAACTCGTGTGATCCGCGAGTAGGCCTGCGCGCATGCTGACGCGCCGGGTCCGCTGTCCGAAGTGCCAGTTTCCCCTGGCGCCCGAGACGTATAATCAACCCGTCTTGCACCCATGCCCGGGCTGCCAATCGGCGCTGCAGAGTCGAGATTTTCACGGCGCTGCTCGAGCCTCCGCGACTTGGGAGTGCTGCGGAGAAGATCCTGATTGAGAGCGATGCGAGCTGCTTTTATCACCCGGCGAAAAAGGCGGTTTTGCCGTGCGACCATTGCGGGCGGTTCCTGTGCAGCACTTGTGAAATCGAGCTCGCCGGCCAGCACTTCTGCCCGCAGTGCCTCGAGTCCGGCAAGAAAAAGGGAAACCTCCCGCAGCTCCAAAATCGCCGCACGCTCTACGACTCCCTCGCGCTCGCGCTCGCCATATATCCGCTGCTCGTTTTCTACCTCACCTTCATCACCGCACCGTTGGTTTTTTACATCGCGATCCGGTACTGGAAGGCGCCGACCAGCGTCATCGGCCGCACCAAGTGGCGGTTTGTGGTCGCGCTGATCATCGCCGGTGCGGAGATCACCGGATGGGCGGTTCTGCTCAGTCGATTTTTTTGAAGATGGCCGCGAAACCCTATCAGCGCTTGCCCGGACGAGGTCGCCGCACCGCGATGGCGGCAGTCAGCGCGACGCGCAACACCCTCTGGCTCGGCCCGGATCACCTGCTCAGCCTCGACTTCACGGTCGCCTCGGAAAGCTACCGGCGATTCTATTTCCGCGACATCGAGGCGCTCGTCATTCGCCGCACCAAGGCGCGCTCGGTTTGGAATTATGTCTTCCTGATCTTGCTGCTGTTGAGCGCTGGCCCTCTGCTTTTCATGGCCTTTAAAAGCGCGGGCCCCGGCGGGCTCGCGACGGTGGCGCAGGCTGGCTCTCCGGGCTTCGCGTGGTTTCTCTCCGGAGTTCTCGCGTTGGTTCTTTGGATTCTCCTGATCTTGATCAACACCCTCCGCGGGCCGACCTGCGCGGCGCACATCCGCACGGCGGCGCAGATCGAAAATCTGCCGAGCCTCAACCGCGAGAGCGTCGTGCGCAAAGTCATGGCGCGCCTGCGTCCGAAGATTGAGGAAGCACAGGGAGTCGTTGCGCTGGAGCGTATCGCGGCTGCCGATTGGAGCGCCTCGCCCGCCGGCGGCGCCAAGCTCCCGGAGCCCTCGTATCGGGAGGGTGCGCCGAAGCCCATCCGTCATGTTTCCGGCCGTTTGCACGCGTGGCTTTTTGCCATTCTGCTCACCGATTCGGGTGTGACTTTCTGGGACGTGCTTCAGGAAACGAAGTTCGCCACCGGGCTGAACCTGGTGCTCACGCTCGCGGGCGTTTTCGTCCTGATTTTCGCGCTGCGGAGGCAGTCGAACAGCGACCTCCCGCATATGTTGCAGCGGATGACTTGGGGCGCGCTGGCGTATTACCTCGCGGGCTTTGCGGTCGGCTTTGCCTACACCGTTTCCTATCCGATTCGGCACGATGGACAGGCTGCTGACACCACGGCGAATTTCTTCCGCGGCGAGCCGGGATTTTTGCAGGTCATGATCGTTTCCGGCATCGTCAGCTTGCTCCTCGGGCTCGCCGGATTGCTCGCGCTGACTGCTCGCCGGTCCGCGCCACAGCCGCCGCCGATTCCCTGATTTTCCCGATGTCCGCGCTCGCCACTCAGCGTTGCCTGCACCATCCCGTGCGCGAAGCAGTCGCGCGCTGTCCGGAGTGCGGCCAGTTTTTTTGCCGCGAATGCATCACCGAGCACGACGACCGCGTCATTTGTTCGACCTGCCTGAAACGCCTCGCGGCGGTGGCGGAGAAAAAGCCGCGGTCGTTTGCGCTCTTGCTGCGGCCTGCGCAAGTCGCTGCGGGCGTGGTCATGGCCGTACTTTTTTTCTACGTCGTGGGCCGCGTGCTCATCACGATCCCGGCTTCGTTTCATGAGGGAACGCTGTGGCAGAGCTCGGTTTTCGATGCGGAGAATTAGCCTCAGCGCATGAATCCGCATCGCTCCCGCCACACCGGCAAGTCCGCGCTCGACCTCATCGAAGACGCTACGCAACTGCTGCGCTGCGCGCCCGCGGGCGTGCTCCTGAGTTACTACGTGGGCAGTGTCCCAGCGATGCTCGGCCTGCTCTATTTTTTCTCAGACATGAGCCGCGGAGCTTTTGCCCGGGCTCACTTGATGGAGGCGTCGCTTGCGATGGGGCTGCTCTATTTATGGATGAAATGCTGGCATTCAGTTTTTGCCAGCGGGCTTCGGGCGACGCTTGCGCTGGAGCCTGCACCGGTGTGGTCCATGACTCGCGTGGCCCGGTTGGTTCTCGTGCAGACAGCCATTCAGCCGAGCGGACTTTTCGCGCGACTCGTCGCGGCGCAAATCCTCGTGCCGTATGTCTGGGTCTACAGCTTCTACCAAAGCGTCGGCGTGCTCGGCGATGGCACGAGCGCCGATGTCCGCGACGTGATTCGCCGCGCCAGTGCGCAAGCGGCGCTCTGGCCTCGGCAGGCGCACTACACGCTGCTGTTGCTGTTCGTTTTCGCGATCGTCGTCGCGCTGAATGCGATCGTGGCGGTGTTTCTTGCACCGGGATTGCTGAAGATGTTTTTCGGCATCGAAACGGTTTTTTCGCGCTCTCCGATGAGCATGTTGAACACCACGGTGTTCGCTGCCATCGCGGCGCTCACCTACCTCATCTTCGATCCGCTCCGCAAAGCGCTTTACGTCATCCGTTGCTTTCAGGGAGATGCTCTGCGGTCGGGCGACGATCTCCGCGTCGCGTTGAAAAGGGCGCGCGTTTCCGCCGGTCGAGTCGCGCTCGCTGCCGCCTGCGCGCTCCTCTTTTTGCCGCTTGCGCCGACCCGTGCGGCGGCGAGTCCCGCCCCGGTCACCGAGGTCGAGGCCAGACAACTCGACCGCTCGATTGAGCGTGTTTTGGAGCGTAATGAATATGCGTGGCGCATGCCGCGCGACAAGGCGCCCGAAACCGAGAAAGGCTGGCTCGCGACCTTTGTGGAGGAGCTTTTCAAGTCGATCGGGCGCTGGACGAAGAAGATCTTCACGTGGATCAGCGACTTGTTTTCCAAAGTTCGCCAGTGGTTTGGCGGCAATCGCGAAGCTGTCTCATCCGGTGATCTCGGCGACGGACTTTCCGGCGCCGCGCGACCGATGCTCTACGCGCTCAGCGCGCTTGTCATCGCGATGTTGGTGGTGCTCATCGTGCGGATGCGGAGGACCGCGCGCGTGGTGATCGCGACGGCCGAGCCGGTCGCTCCGCGGCCCGACCTGACTTCGGAGGATGTGCTCGCCGATCAACTACCGGAAGACGGTTGGCTGCGGCTCGCGCGGGAATTGATCGATGCCGGCGAGTTGCGTCTCGCGCTCCGCGCCTCGTATCTCGCCGGGCTCGCGCATCTCGGCCGCCGCGACTTGATCACGATCGCGCGTTACAAATCGAACCTCGACTACGACCGCGAACTGCGCCGCCGCGCGCGTCCGCAGCCGGATTTGGTTTCTGCATTCGAGGAGAACATGGGCGCGTTCGAGGCCGCGTGGTACGGGCTGCACGACGTGACGATTGAGACGCTCAGGAGCTTCGAACAAAACCTGGAGAGAATCCGCGCATGCTGAAGCGCCTCGTGCTTTTTGGTGTGCTCGCGGCGGCGCTGATTTACGGCGTCGTGCATCTCTTCCTGCTGCGTTTCGAGGTCGGTGATGTCTATCCGCCGTACTCCACGCTGCGCGCCGATCCGCTGGGGACGAAGGCTTTCTACGCTGCAACGAGCGAACTCCCGCGGTTCGAAGTGCGGCGGAATTATCGCCCGATCGTGAAGCTGAATAGCCACGAGAGAATGACTGCGATTTGGGTCGGAGATTTTCTCGGGAACCGTTGGACCCAAGATGATCTTCGGGCGCTTGAGTCGTCAGTGAAAAATGGAACGCGCGCGATCTTTGCCTTCGCTCCAGCTTCTTCGGATCCGTGAATAAGAGAAATTGAGAGCGGAAAGCATTCCGAGAATCGAATCAAAAACGAGCCTGTCGAAAAAGAGGAGAAGGCGAGAAAGAAGACGGAAGACAAAACGGGAAAAAAACTCACCAAGACCGATGGCTTCGTTGTGCGCAGTATCGCCCTCAGCGGTTGGGGGCTGAAATTTGACTACTTCGGAAAAGACTCTGACTTTGATCGGCACCAAGGAAGACTCGGCAGCGAATCGGTTGCGCGGTTAGCCGATCCAAAAGTCACGCTCGAACCGCAGATTTCTTGGCACAGCGCGATGTTTTTTCGCCCGACAACGGCTGATTGGACAACGATCTACAATATGGACGGAAAGCCGGTGGTTATCGAACGGACGTTCGGAAAAGGGAGCATCGTTTGCTTGGCTGATTCGTATCTCTTGAGCAACGAAGCGATGCGGCGCGAGCGGTGCCCGAAGTTTCTGTCCTGGTTGATCGGCACGCCGAGCTCCGTCGTTTTCGATGAGGAATCGCACGGCGTGCGAGACGACCCCGGCATCGTTTCGCTCGTCCGAAAATACGGGCTGGAGGGCGCGGTGGCGGCGCTGTTGCTGCTGGCGATGCTTTTCGTCTGGAAGAGCGTTTCTCCGCTCGTGCCTCCGTTCGAGGAAGCGGAAACAAGCGGCACGGAAGTCGTTGGCAAGCAGGCGGAAGAAGGCTTCACCAACCTGCTCCGGCGCAGCATCCCGCCGCGCGAATTGCTCCGCGTTTGCGCAGACTGAGTGGAAAAAGTCTTTCGATCACGACGGACGGAATCTCCAATCCGCGCACCTCGATCGCGTCGTTTCGGCGCAAGCCACTCAGTCGAATCGGCGGCGCGATCTGGCTGCCGCATACCGCACGATCAGCGAAGTCCTTTCCAAACCCAAGCGCCCCTAAATGCAAACCGACCCTGCCCAACTTCAGGACCTCCTCAACCGCGCGCGCGCCGAGGTGCGCAAAGTCATCATCGGGCAGGATGCCGTGATCGACCGCGCGCTCATCGCGATTTTCACCGGGCACCACGCGCTCATCGAGGGCGTGCCGGGCGTGGCGAAGACGCTGCTTGTCCGGACGCTCGCGCGAGTGCTTGGCTGCGAGTTCAATCGCATCCAGTTCACGCCGGACCTGATGCCGGCGGACATCACGGGGACGAATGTCTTCAACCTGCAGCGCAACGAATTCACGCTGATTCAGGGGCCGGTTTTCACGACGTTTTTGCTCGCGGACGAAATCAATCGCGCGCCGGCGAAAACGCAGTCGGCGTTGCTGCAGGCGATGCAGGAGCGGCGCGTGACGATCGACCGCGAGACGCATGCGCTGTCGCCGAATTTCACCGTCTTCGCGACGCAGAATCCGATTGAATACGAGGGAACGTATCCGCTGCCCGAAGCGCAGAAAGATCGGTTCATGTTGAAGGTTGGGATGAGCGCGCCGGAGCGTGAGGGAGAACTGGAGCTCGCGCGACGAATGCTCGGCGAAGATGCGCCGGAAAACACGCTGGCGGCTGGCGTGGTGCAGCCGGTCATCACCAGCGAAGATCTCGCGCAGATGCGGAGGGCGCTCGAACAGATCACGGTGCGCGAGGAACTCGTGGCCTACGTCGTCGATGTGGTGCGCGCGACGCGAACGAGCGACACGGTGCTGGTCGGCGCGGGGCCGCGCGCGACCCAGGCGCTGCTGCTGGCGGGACGGGCGCACGCGGCGATCAGCGGGCGCGATTTCGTGACGCCCGACGACGTGCGGACGATGTGCGAACCGGTGCTCGGGCATCGACTCGTGCTGCGGCCGGAGTACGAGATCGAGGGGGTGACGATCGGCGAGGTGATCGGGAAAATCCTGGAGCAGGTGGCGGTGCCGCGATGAACGGTTGCGATCATTTCCATCAAGAAACGCGGAGCCGAAGCTGATGCTTGCGCCGCGCACTCGGCTGCTGGTCTGGGTGACTTTCGTCGGTTTGCCTTTCGCGGCACTGGCGGGAGCTTCAGCGGAAGCGCGCAGCCCGGCATCGGGGGTTTTAGCAGTGTTTGCGATCGTCGTGTTAGTTGATGCGGCAAGCGCGAGAGGAGCTTTGCGCGAGCTGCGCGTGCATCTGCCGGAGCTCGTGCGGCTGCAAAAGGATCGGGCGGGCTCGATTGATCTGCGCATTGAAAACCCGGCGAAGACGGCGCGCGCGCTGCGGATCGGGCTCGCTTTTCCGCGGGAGATCGCGACGCGCGAGCAGGAGCAGATCGCGCTGTTGCCGGCGGGCGCAGTGATGTCGCACATCGGGTGGGAGTGCACCCCGAACCGGCGCGGGCAATACGTTTTGGATCGCGTGTATTTCGAAGCGGCCTCGCCATTGGGCTTCTGGTCAGCGCGCACGACGCAACCGGTGACCTGCGAGCTGCGCGTGTATCCGAATCTCTTTCACGAGCGCAAGAATGTGGCTGCCCTTTTCTTGAAGCGTGGCGCGCTTGGCCTTCGAGCACACCGACAGGCGGGGCAGGGAAGGGAGTTCGAAAAACTGCGCGAATATCAGCACGGCGACAGCATCGAAGACATTCATTGGAAGGCGTCGGCGAAGCGCGGGCATCCGGTGACCAAGATTTTTCAGGTCGAGCGAACGCAGGAAGTCTACGTGATTGTCGATGCCTCGCGGCTCACGGGGCGGACGGTGGAAATGGAGCGCGGGGCGACCGTCACCGCTTCGACGCAACTCGAGCGGTTCGTCAGCGCGGCGCTCATTCTCGGGCTCGCGGCGGAGCAGCAGGGCGACCAATTCGGGCTGATCACTTTTAGCGACAAAGTGCTTAGTTTTGTCCGCGCAAAAAATGGACAGGCGCACTATGACGCGTGCCGTGATCGCCTTTACACGCTGCATCCGCAGGCGGTGACTCCCGATTTCGATGAGCTCTGTTCGTTCATCCGTCTGCGGCTGCGGAAGCGCGCGTTGCTTATCTTTCTGACGGCGCTCGACGATCCTTTGATCGCGGAGGCGTTCACGAAAAGTATGGAGCTGATTTCCCGGCAGCATTTGGTGATCGTGGACATGCTCAAGCCGCCGGCAGCGAACCCGCTATTCAGTTCCGGCGACGTTTCGCGGGTTGATGAAATTTACGGGCAACTCGGGGGGCATCTGCAGTGGCATCAGTTGCGCGAGTTGCAGAAAGTCCTGCAACGTCGCGGGGTACGGCTCGCGCAGCTCGATTCCGAGCAAGCTCGCGGCGCAGGTCGTGGCCCAGCACGCGGAGGTGAAAGCGCGGCAGTTGGTCTGAATAATTTTGAATTTCGACTTCTCAATATTGAGTGACAGAGGCTCAGGCGGATCGAATGCGAGAATTCAAACTCCAAAATACAAAAGTAAAAATTCTCCCGAATGATCATCGACCTTCCGCGTTTTCTCGCCGCTGAGCGTCCGTCGTGGATGGAGCTCGAGGAGATGCTCGAGAAAATGGAAAACGATCCCGCGCATGTGCTGGCGCTGGAGCAGGCAAAACGATTCCACTTTTTATATCAAAAGGTCTCCGCGGACCTCGCCCGCATCGCGACGTTTGCCTCGGAACCGGAACTGCGCCGTTACCTGGAATCGCTGACGGCGCGGGCATATGCGGAGATTCACGAGACGCGCGAGCGCGGACGGCGGTTTGCGCTGGTGCGCTGGTTTGTGCACGATTTTCCGCGAGCGTTCCGGCGGCACGCGCGGGCGTTCTGGCTGTCGGTGGCGATTACGATGGTTGGCGTGATGTTCGGAGGATTTGCGGTGTTGCTCGACCCGGAGGCGAAGGAGGCGGTGCTGCCCGCGATGTTTGCCAATCATCTCGGCAACCCGGCGAAGCGTGTGGCGGATGAGGAAAATGCAAAGACGGACCGTCTCGGAGGGGCGCACGCGACGTTTGCGGGGCAACTGATGGTCAACAACATCAAGGTTTCGATCCTCACGCTGGCGCTCGGGATGACGTTCGGCTTCGGCACGATCGTGGAGCTTTTCTACAACGGGGTGATCCTGGGGCTCGTCGCAGCGGATTACGTTGCAGCCGGGCAGACGATCTTTTTGCTTGGCTGGCTGCTGCCGCACGGGGTCGTTGAAATTCCCGCGATCCTGCTCGCGGGGCAGGCCGGGCTGGTGCTCGGCAAGGCACTTATCGGCTGGGGCGACCGGTCGCCGCTGCGCGCCCGGATGCGGCTGGTCGGCGCGGATCTGATCACGATCATCGGGGGCGTCGGCATCCTGCTGGTCTGGGCGGGGATCGTAGAGTCGTTCCTGTCGCAGCATCATCAGCCGGTGATTCCTTATTGGGCGAAGATCCTATTTGGCTGCGTGGAATTGGCGGCCCTGATTTGGTTCCTGGCGCTGGCGGGGAAAGCCGAGGGCAAGCCGCGATGAAATCGGAACTGCGCATCCGCACGCCGGAGGGCGTCGTTTTTTCCTACGCGCTTGCCGGTCCGGTCACGCGCTGCCTCGCGGTGGCGATCGACATGTTCTGCGCGCTCGCTTTTTCCGTCGTGTTTGGACGATTGCTGGGAATCGTGGGGCTGCTCGCCGAGGATCTGACACGCGGACTGATGATGGTCGGATATTTTGTGATTTCGATCGGCTACGGGGTGGCGATGGAGTGGGGGTATCGTGGGCAGACTTTTGGGAAGCGGCTGCTGCGGCTGCGGGTGGTCGACGCGAGCGGCTTGCGGCTGCAGTTTCATCAGGTGCTGATGCGCAATTTGCTGCGCTTCGTCGATATGTTGCCGGCGTTCTACCTTCTCGGGGGTTTGGTGAGTCTCCTGAGTCCGCGCGCGCAGCGGCTCGGTGATCTCGCGGCGGGGACGATGGTGATTCATCAGCCGAAACAATCGAAGCCAGACCTCGACCAATTGCTCGCGGGAAAGTTCAACTCACTCCGCGATCACCCGCATCTCGTGGCGCGCTTCCGGCAGCGCGTCTCGCCGGAAGAGGCGCGCGTTGTCCTGCAGGCATTGCTGCGGCGGGATGAGCTGGAGCCAACGGCGCGGGTCGCGTTGTTTGGGGAGCTCGCCGCGCATTTCCGCTCGCTCGTGACTTTTCCGCCGGAGGCGACGGAATCGATGCCGGACGAACAGTATGTGCGCAACGTCGTCGATCTGCTTTTTCGCCTGAATGTGGCACCGGGAAAGGCGGAGCGTTTCGAGGGTGCAAGAGGCTGAAATTCTTTTTGACACTCGCGAGTGGGCGGGTAGTCTGCTCGCTCGCTTTTCTGAAAAAAGAGAAGCGAAAAACGCCTGACCGCTCGCGGGGAAACTCGCGGTGAGTCAGGCTTTTTCGCCCTCTGGACCTAGTGAAGCGCCGGTGAAACCGCTGCTGAAAACCCGTCGTTCGCGACGAAGTTTGCCGTTGCGGAGCCGCTGGACAAAGCCTGCGTAGCTCAGTCGGTAGAGCACATCCTTGGTAAGGATGAGGTCACCGGTTCGATCCCGGTCGCAGGCTCTGCTCCGTGCGGCAGCGCTGGTTTGCAAGGCAGTTTGGCTCCTCCGAGAGCCCCAATTTTAATCCAAAACCAAACCCAAACAAAGCAACCTACCTGATCTTATGGCCAAGGAATCCTTCAAACGCGACAAGCCGCACGTGAACATCGGCACGATCGGTCACGTCGATCACGGCAAGACCACTCTCACCGCGGCCATCACGACCATTCTCTCGAAGAAGGGCTTCGCCGTTGCTCGCAAATACGACGAAATCGACGCAGCGCCGGAAGAGAAAGAGCGCGGCATCACGATCAACACGGCTCATGTCGAGTATCAGACCGACAAGCGCCACTATGCGCACGTCGATTGCCCTGGACACGCCGATTACGTCAAAAACATGATCACTGGTGCCGCGCAAATGGATGGCGCGATCCTCGTGGTCAGTGCGGCGGACGGCCCAATGCCTCAGACGCGTGAGCACATTCTGCTCGCTCGTCAGGTCGGTGTGCCGACGCTCGTCGTTTTCCTAAATAAGTGCGACATGGTCGATGATCCGGAACTTCTCGAGCTTGTCGAAATGGAAGTTCGCGACCTTCTTTCGCAATACAAATTTGATGGCGACAAGATTCCAATCGTCCAGGGCAGTGCGGTGAAGGCGCTCGCCTCCGGCGATCCGTCGCATGCCGACGCCGCGTGCATCATGAAGCTCATGGATGCGGTCGATGAATACATCCCCGTGCCGGAGCGCCCGATCGATCAGCCGTTCCTGATGCCGGTCGAAGACGTGTTCAACATTGAAGGTCGCGGCACCGTCGCCACTGGTCGTGTCGAGCGCGGCATCCTCAAGAAGATGGAAGAAGTCGAGCTCGTCGGCATTCGCCCGACGATCAAAACGACCGTCACCGATATCGAAATGTTCCGCAAGCTTCTCGACGAAGCGCGCGCCGGCGACAACGTCGGACTGCTGCTCCGCGGCACCAAGAAAGACGACGTCGAGCGCGGCATGGTCATCGCCAAGGCCAACTCGATCAAGCCGCACAAGAAGTTCAAGGCAGAGATCTACGTCCTGTCCAAGGACGAAGGTGGCCGTCACACGCCGTTCTTCACGAACTACCGCCCGCAGTTCTACTTCCGCACCACGGACGTGACCGGCTCGGTCAAGCTCGCCGAAGGCGTCGAGATGGTCATGCCTGGCGATAACGTTTCTGTCGAAGTCGAGCTCATCACGCCGGTCGCGATGGAGAAGACCATGCGTTTCGCAATCCGCGAGGGCGGCCGCACCGTGGGTGCCGGCCGTATCGCGGAGATTCTCGATCTCGTTCCTTCGAAGTAATCAACATGCTGATCACGGGGCAGCCCTCGATTTGCAGGGCTGTCCCGTTTTCCGCCTAAAGCATTCAGCTACGCCAGTAGCTCAATTGGTAGAGCAGCGGTCTCCAAAACCGCTTGTTGGGGGTTCGAGTCCCTCCTGGCGTGCTCTCCCGCTCCTCCGGTCATGCTCCAAATTTCTCTCATTCCTAAATGCTAGCCAGCACTCGAAATTTCATCAGCGAAGTGAAGGTCGAGCTTCAGAAGGCCTCGTGGCCTTGGGAGCCGAAGGAGAAGGGGATGAAGAAATACAAGGAGCTCGTTGATTCCACGTTGATCGTGGTGATTGCGATGCTCCTCCTTAGCGGCTACGTTGCTTTCTGGGACTTTTTGCTGACGCTGACCATCGGCGCGGTGACCGACGGCGCCATTCCGAAATAATTTCCTTTGTCATGACCGAAGAAGAGAAACGCAGTCAGTGGTATGTCGTTCATGTGCCTCTCCGGCCAGGAGCAAGAAAGTGCACGACAATCTTCTCAAGCGCGTCAAAACCGAGGAGATGGGCGACTATGTTTATGACAGTCGTCCTTCCGACGGAACGCGTGTCTGAGATCAAGCGCGGCAAGAAGACCGAGACGACGCGCAAGTTTTTCCCTGGCTATCTGATCGTGAATATGTGGCTGATCGACGAGAACAAGCAACTCGTTGGCAAGACGTGGTATTTCATCACGGAGACGACCGGCGTCATCGGCTTCGCTGGCACCAAAGATCGTCCAATCGCAATGCAACAGCATGAGGTTGATGGACTGCTTGCGCAAGTGCGCGAGCGGCGAGGAAAAGGTCAAGCCCAAGATCACCTTTGGCATCGGCGAGATGGTCAAAGTCGCCGACGGTCCTTTCCAAAATCAGAGTGGTGTCGTCGAGGAGATCGATCCCGAGCGCGGCAAGTTGCGCGTCTCAGTCAGCATCTTCGGTCGCAACACTCCCGTGGACCTCGAATACTGGCAGGTCGAGCGCGGGTAGGTCTCCAATTTCAACTTTTACCAACAACTAAACTCCTCACACAGATGGCCAAAGAAATCGTAGCTCAAATCAAACTGCAGATTCCCGCCGGACAGGCGAATCCTGCGCCGCCCGTCGGACCCGCACTCGGTCAGCAGGGCGTGAACATCATGGCCTTCTGCAAGGAGTTTAACGCGGCCACGCAGAAGCAGGCGGGCGACATCCTCCCCGTCGTCATCACCGTTTACAAAGACAAGTCGTTCACCTTCATCACGAAGTCGCCACCGGCGGCCATCTTGATCAAGAAGGCGATCGGCATCGCTGCGGGTTCCAAAGAGCCAAACAAGGTGAAGGTCGGCAAGCTGACCAAGAAGCAAGTCTCCGACATCGTGAAGCTTAAGATGAAGGACCTCAACGCCCGCACCGAAGAGGCTGCGGCAAAGATCATTGCGGGCACCGCTCGTCAGATGGGCGTTGAAGTCGAAGCTTAATCCGCACTTCCCAAGCTGTTTTTACAAGGGCGCTCGTTACTGAGCGCCCTTGTTGCGTTTTGCCGGGGGATGCTGCTGAGACCTAGCCCGTGAGCGGGTGGTGAAAAGCGACTTTATACCTCCGATCCTTTGAAGTTGAACAACCTATTCCTGATCATGAAGCACACCGCCCCCCTTTTAGCCGTCACACTCAACCTCTCGTGTTGGATTGGATCCTACGCCGCAGAACCAGCAAAGCCAGTCGCTGAAACGGCACGAATTACCGCCCAAACCCGGCCGCGGTTAGTGGACCTCAAGGCATCACTCGAAAACGCCAAAGAGTTATATCTCGTCGTGTCGGACGAGGGATCGATCAGTTGTGACTGGGCCGATTGGATAGAACCAAAGCTGCTGATGGCGGACGGGACGACCAAAAACCTGACTTCGCTCGCTTGGAAGTCGGCCACAGCAGGTTCAGGTAAAGCGACGATCGGAAAGAACAACCAAGGCGAGGCGTTGTCGGTGGATCAGCAGTCGCATGCTGACGGTATCGGCACGCACGCGCCGTCTGTCATCGCCTACGACTTGCCGGCAGGGGTGAAAGGATTGAGTGCGAAGGTGGCGATCGATGACGGCGGGATGGAGCGGGCCGGGAAGCCGAGCGATGCCTCCGTTCGCTTCCGCATTTATACGCAGACGCCGCCGCCGACGGCGGAGGTCGCTGCCAACACGGGACCGACTTCGGTGCCCACCAACATGTTCGCCGTGCCGGAGGGGTTGGAGGTGACGTTGTGGGCGACATCGCCGCTCCTCAGTAATCCGACAAATATCGACTTTGACGCGCAGGGCCGGCTCTACGTGACAGAGGGTGTCAATTACCGCGGCAAGGCGGGTCGGCGGAAAGAGGGAGATCGCGTGGTCGTGCTGGAAGACACGACTGGCTCGGGAAGGGCCGACAAGAGCACAGTTTTTGTTCAGGAGGCAAATCTCGCCGCACCGCTCGGCGTGGCAGTGCTTGACGACAAGGTGCTCGTTTCGATGCCGCCGGATCTCATTGAGTTCACCGATGTGAATCGTGACGGGAAATTCGACCCTGCAATCGACAAGCGCGAAGTGCTGCTGACCGGCTTTGGCGGACGACAGCACGACCACAGCTTGCACAGCCTCACGGCGGGCCCGGAGGGCCTTTGGTATTTCAATCAAGGCAATACCGGTGCGGAGTTCACCGACAAATCCGGTAAAACGTTCCGGATGGGCAGTCCGTACATGAAGCAGGAGCTCGCGGGTAAAATGAGCGATGACGGCAATGTCTGGATCGGGGGCTTCACTGCGCGGATGAATCCAGACGGCTCGCACGTCAAAATTATCGGGCACAACTATCGCAACAGCTACGAGCAGACGGTCTCTTCGATAGGCGACATCTACCAAAGCGACAACGACGATCCGCCCGCCTGCCGCGTCACGCCGATCCTCGAGGGCGGCAATGCGGGATTCGCTTCCGCTGATGGACAGCGCTCTTGGGGCGCGGACAAGCGCCCCGGTCAAGATACGCCGACCGCGGAGTGGCGTCAGGAAGATCCCGGCACGATGCCGGCCGGCGATGTCTACGGTGGCGGCTCGCCGACGGGCATCGCGTTCTACGAAAACGGAGTGCTGGCTGAGCAATGGAACGGCATGCTCCTCGCATGCGAGGCGGGAAAAAACGTGGTCTTTGGTTATCTGCCAAAGCCGGATGGCGCCGGTTTTAAAATGGAGCGCTTCGACTTCCTCACATCGAATAAGGAGAAGGAATGGGCCGGGTCGGACTTTCTCGGCGGCAATGCGACGGGCGAGCTGAAAACCTTGTTCCGACCCAGCGACGTTTGTATTGGTCCAGACGGTGCGATCTACGTCGCGGACTGGTTTGACGCCGGGGTCGGCGGGCATGGGACGCGCGACGATCGCTTCACAGGCTCCATCTACCGCATCGCGCCAAAGGGATTCAAATCGGTCGTTCCGAAGATCGATCTAAACACGACCGCCGGGCAAATCGCTGCGCTGAAAAGCCCTGCGAATAATGTCCGCAACAGTGGATTCATGCGGCTGAAGGCACAGGGCGATAAGGCGGTGCGGGCTGTAGCTGCATTGCTTCGGGAGAAGAATCCCTATGTGGCTGCGCGAGCCGTGTGGCTGCTGGCGCAAATGGGTGAGGCCGGTGTGACGGAAGTGTTGCCACTGCTTGGCTCAAAGGACGAGATGCTGAGGCTCGTTGCTTACCGGGCTCTGCGCGCCGCGGATCATGATGTCCTCGGGCTGGCGACGAAGTTGGCCGCCGATCCGTCGGCCGCGGTGCGGCGCGAAATCGCGTTGACGATGCGCGACTTTCCGGCAGCGCAGTCAGTGCCGATCCTTGTGAAGCTGGCGCAGCAGTTCGATGGAAAGGATCGCGCCTACCTCGAGGCGCTCGGCCTCGGGAGCACCCACAAGGAAGCCGAAGTGTACGCCGCCCTCTCGAAAGCAATGGGAGGCAGCGCCGATTCGTGGAGCGACGCATTCGCATGGCTCGCCTGGCGCCTTCATCCGGCGGCAGCCGTCAGTGATTTCAAGGCCCGCGTTCTTTCCCCCAAACTGAGCAACGATCAGCGCAAGCTGATGCTGACGGCGCTCGCTTTCGTGCCGACGCGCGCCGCTGCCGGCGCGATGATCGAAGTCGCACACGCCAAGGATTTCCCGATGACCGAGCTCGCCAAGTGGTGGCTACTTAACCGCAAAGGCAACGACTGGAAAGCTTTCGACGTCGAGGCCGGAATGAAAGCGCTCGGCCTTTATGATCCAGAAAAAGTGAAGCTCACCGCGTTTGAGATGCCGCCCGTGCCAAGCGACGCGGCGAAGCTCCCGGCCTCGACGGAGATTGCGAAGCTTCCTGGCGACAAGGCGCGCGGCGAGGTGGGCATCGCGGCTTGTTACGCGTGCCATCGCATCGGCAAAAACGGCGTCGATTTCGGCCCAGACCTCAGCACCTTCGGCAAACAGCAAACGACCGAAGTAATCGTGCAGGGCATCGCCGAACCCTCGGCGACCATCTCGCACGGGTTTGAAGGGAGCGAAATCAAGACCACTGACGGCCTCACCATCACCGGCGTGCTGCTCTCGGAGGGAGATCCTGCGATCATAAAATGCATGGGCGGCACCGTGCAGACCGTACCCCGGTCGCGCGTCGTCTCGGTGAAACCGCTGGGGAAATCCTTGATGTATCAACCCTCGCAATTAGGCCTGACCGCGCAGTCGATCGCCGATATCGTGGCCTATCTGAAGAGTCTCTGACCGCGTTTGATCGGACGGGCCGTCTGGTGACGCGAAGACATCCGGCGACGCACATTTCGCCAACTTTTTGAACTTCGCTGAAAGATTCAGCGTGAGCGCTCCGTATTGGATCGAAAGGGCCTACCCCGCCCGTCATCCAATCCATGTCTCGCAAACTTCGGCATCTCCTCTCCCATCTCTTCGGCAATCTTTCCTGGAATCCGCCCAGTTGGTTCGACCGCTCAACTCAATCCATTCGCGCGCATCGCTTCCGGAGCGCCGGAATCCTCCTTGCCCTGCTTGCTGTGAGCACCGGCGGATGGTGCGCGTGGGACTGGTATTGGCATCGTCCGAAACCGGTAACCACAAGCGTTGCGGTCGAAACAATCGCCGTAACTCCACTCGCGAAAGAGCTGATTCCTGCGCCTTTGGTGATCAAATTCGGAGGGTCTGTCGCCCGCCTCGACCGCATTCAGCGCGTCTCTTCACAGAGCGCTGGACGCACTGCAAAACCAACTCCCGCACCGGTCACCAGCGGCATTCGGATCGAGCCGGCAATCGAGGGCACATGGCGATGGAAAGACGATCGTCAACTGACCTTCGAGCCGAGAGCCGACTGGCCCGCGGACCAAACATTTCACGTTACATTCGAGCGCAGCCTCTTTCCCGAGCACGTCTTGCTCGATCGCTATCGGGTCGTCGCGAAGACGCCGGCCTTTGTCGCTACGATGCCGAAGCTCGAGTTTTACACGGACCCGAATGAACCGGCGGTGAAGCAGGTCGTCGCGACATTTTCCTTCACCCACCGCGTCGATGCGGCGGAACTCGAGAAGCGCTTGAAGGTGGCGCTGATTGGCAATTCGCAGGTCTTTAAGAATAGCGCGCCGCGGTTCACGCTGACTCTCGGACAGCACCAGCGGCTCGTCTATTTGCGCACCAGCGCGCTGGATTTGCCTGACAAGGAGGACTTCATGCGCGTCACGCTGGAGCGGGGATTACCGACCGTTCAAGGCGGCGCGGTGACCACGGCGGAGGTCGAGCAAAAGGTGCGCGTGCCTGACGTTTACAGCTTCTTTCGCATTCGATCAGCAAAGGGAACGATCGTCCGCAATAACGACGGCGAGCCCGAGCAGGTGCTGCTCATCGAGGGCGACGGCCGCAGCAAAATCGGAGGATATCCAGAAAGCGCTGCGACGTCTACCTGCTGCCGAAGAAGCCCGCGGACGAAAGACGGAAAGTGGAGGGAGCCGAAATGGAAGAGCCCCGACGAGATCGATGAGGCGTGCTGCAAAACGCGACGTTCATTGCCGGTGAAACTCATCCCGTCCGGGCAGGAGAATTCCACCCTGCACAGCTTCAAAATCAGCCTCGAAACCGAGCGGCCAGCTTTATCGTGACGCTCGAAAAAGGCGTGCGCGCGCTCGGCGGATTCATTCTCGGCGCGGATTACGCCAGTCGTGCTGCATGCGCCCGAGTTGCCACGTGAGATCGAGATTCAAGGTGAGGGCGGCGTGCTCGCGCTCAACGGCGAGCGCAAGCTCTCGATCAAGTCGCGCGGTGTCCGGACGATCGAATACGAAATCGCGCGGGTGCCGGCGGATCAGATCAATCATCTCGTCAGCCAGACGCGCGGCGAGTTCCAGAATCCGGAGTTCGTGAACTACCACTTTGGCCGCGAAAACATCGCGCGCATCGCCACGGAGCGGCAGTCGATCAGCGTCAAAAACAAGTTCAAGGCGAACTACTCCGCGTTCGATTTCCCGAAGCATCTGCGCGCCGCGGACGACGGCGGCAGCGCGATGCAGGGTCTCTTTTTCCTGCCGTGCGCGCGAGTGGCAGCCGCCGAAGAAGAAGCAAGAGGCGGCCGACGGAACAGCGCAGCACGACAGGATGCCGGCGGCGGTGAGGATGCGGGCGATGGACGATGACGACGAGGAAGCGGGGGAGGAAGAAGGCGGCGACGATCGGCCGAATGCGGCCGCTTCATCCTCGTGACCGACCTCGGCATGATCGTGAAGGAAAACGCCGACGGCAGCCGCGATGTCTTTCTCGCCTCGATCAAGACCGGCGATCCGCTCGGCAGATGTGACCGTCGAGGTGCTCGCGAAAAATGGCGTGCCGCTGGCCTCAGCGGCCAGACCGCACGCGGATGGACGCGTGCCATTTCCCGTCGCTCGGCAAACCGACGCGCGAGAAGAAGCCCGTCGCCTTTGTCGCGCGCCACGGCAACGACGTGGCCTTCATGCCCTACGCCCGCGAGGACCGGCAACTCGACTTTTCGCGCTTCGACACCGGCGGCGTCGAGAGCCGCTCGGGCGCGGAGCTGGACGCCTTCGTCTTCACCGAGCGCGGCATCTACCGGCCCGGCGACGAAATTCGCATCGGGCTGATCGTCAAGCAACGCGACTGGGCGGGCAAGCTCGAGGGACTGCCCGTCGAGACGGAGATCATCGACGCGCGCGGCACGAGCGTGCAGGTGCGCAAGCTCGCGCTGCCCGTCGATGGGCTTCGCGGAAACGAGCTACCAGACCGCCTACGAATCGCCGACCGGCAACTACACGATCAACGTCTATCTCGTCCGCGACGGAAAGCGCGACCTGCTGCTCGGCGAGACCTCCGTGATCGTGAAGGAATTCCTGCCCGACCGGATGAAGATCGAGTCGCGCCTCTCGAAGGAAGCGAAGGCCGGCTGGGTCACGCCCGACGATGTGCGCGCCGCGATCACGCTGCGCAATCTCTACGGCACGCCCGCGACCGGATCGCCGCATCAAGGCGCACCTCGTGCTCTCGCCCGCCGCATTTCGCTTCGAGGAGTTCCCGGCTTCACGTTTCTTCGACCGCCTGCGCGACGACGAAAAAGGAGGTGAAATCGCAGGAAGTGGATCTCGGCGAGGCGAAGACCGACGAGGCAGGGCGCGGCCGAGTTCGATCTCAAGCTCGAGCCGCTTCGCGGACGCGACCTACGCGCATGAACTTTTACGTGGAAGGCTTCGAGGCGCGACAGCGGGCGCAGCGTCACCACCAGCAATGACTCTGCTCGTCTCCGCGCTGCCCTACGTCGTCGGCGCGAAGCCGGACGGCGACTTCTCGCTACGTGCCGATGGGCAGCGCGCGCGCGGTCGAGTGGATCGCGCTCGATCCGACGCTGAAAAAGATCGCGGTCGAGAATCTGGAGTGCCGTCTCATCGAGCACATCTACGTCTCCGTGCTCAGCAAACAGGACGACGGCAACTACGCCTACGAATCCGTGTGCGGGACAACTCGTCCGCACGGAATCGGTGCGCATCGCCGCGGATGGGCTCAAATACGCGCTGCCGACGGACGTGCCCGGCGACTACGTGCTCGAATTGCACGAGAAGGCGAGCGGCGCGCGCGTGAGCCAGGTGTCGTTCAGCGTCGTCGGACGCGGAGCGGTTTCGCGTTCGCTGGAGAAGAACGCGGAGCTGCAGGTGAAGCTCTCGCGGCCGCAATACAACACCGGCGAGGAGATCGAAATCAGCATCGTCGCGCCCTACACCGGCAGCGGCCTGATCACGATCGAGCGCGACAAGGTCTACGCGCACACCTGGTTCAAAGCCGACCGCACCAGCACGGTGCAGCGCATTCGCGTGCCGGCGGATTTCGAGGGCACGGGTTACGTCAATGTCTGCTTCGTGCGCGCGCTCGACTCGAAGGAAGTCTTCATGTCGCCGCTCAGCTACGCCGCCGTGCCGTTTCAAGGCGAACATCGAGAAAGCGCCGCCTGCCGATCACGCTCCGCGCGGCGGCGAAAGTCGCTGCCCGGCCAGCCGCTGCGCATCGGCTACAAGACCGATCGCCCGCGCGCATCGCCGTCTTCGCGGTCGATCAGGGCATCCTCCAGGTCAGCGACTATGAGCTGCCCGACCCGCTCGCACATTTCTTCCGCAAGGCCGCGCTGATGGTGCAGACGAAGCAGATCGTCGATCTCATCCTGCCCGAGTTTTCGATCCTGCGCAGCGCCTCGGCGTTCGGCGGCGACGGCGAGCGGCATCTCAATCCATTCAAGCGCGTGACGGAAAAGCCGGTCGTCTTCTGGTCCGGCGTGATCGACGCCGACGCCGCGGGAGCGCGAGGTCGTCTACGACGTGCCGGATTATTTCAGCGGCACGCTGACCATCATGGCCGTCGCCGTCGCGCCCGACGCCGTCGGCTCGGCGGAGATGAATTCACTCATTCGCGGGCCATTCGTGCTTACGCCCAACGTCCCGACCGTCGCCGCGCCCGGCGATCAATTCGACGTGAGCGTGACGATCGCCAATGGCGTCGAAGGCTCCGGCGAGAACGCCGAGGTGCGCGTCAAGGCGGAGCCGTCCGAACATCTGGAGATCGTGAAGGCGCCCGCGAATCCGCTCCAGATCAGCGAAGGACGCGAGATCGAGCGCGACCTTCACCGTCCGCGCGCGCGCGAGAAGTTCGGCTCCGCCAGTCTCGTCTTCCGCGCCGCGACCGCACGGGCAGGAATCGAAAATGCGCTCCACGCTGAGCGTGCGCCCGGCGGTGCCGTTCATGACCTCCGTGCGCAGCGGCAATTTCACCAAGGAGAGCGTCGAGGTGAAAATCGAACGCACGATCCATCCTGATTTCCGCAAGCTCGACGCCACCGTCTCCGCGCTGCCGCTCGGCCTGGCGCGCGGACTCGAAGCCTATTTGAAAAACTATCCCGAACGGCTGCTCCGAGCAGTTAGCCAGCGGCGCGTTCTGCCGCCTGCTGCTCGCCGAGGAAGCAGACTTCGGCCTCAGCCGCGCGGAGGTGAGCGCGCAGCTCGAGCGCACTTTCGCCACCCTG